>JABACD010000004.1 GCA_014237855.1 Planctomycetota bacterium
AGGGCGGTGACCTGGGCCGAGGAGGTTGCCGAGGCGAGGAAAAGCGCACTCGAGGTGAGCGCCAGGATGCTGTGGAATCTCATGGGAACTTCGCGAATGAATCTTCAGTAGCGAGGGGGTGGGGAAGACCCTCTTATTTTTGCTGTAGTAGCCAGTTCTCACAAGGGGAAGATGTGGGCGAGACGGCGTCGGGGCTCAGAATACCCCACCTGGCCACAGGAGACGGCTGGCCGCGTGAATACTCACCTGGGCCATCCACTTACAGTTCCATCACGTAAAGGGATCCGGATTCTGGCCTCTCAATGGAGTGAGGGCCTTGTTGAGCTGCCCACCTGGTGCCCTTGAAGGGCTCGAGAGGTCGGGCTCTCAAGCGAGTCGGGCCTGACCTGCCAGGTTGGCAGGTCAGGCCCGCTGGGGATGTCGGCGGTGGTGGACAGTCCTCAGGAGGAGGCAGAGCTGTAGGAGCGCAGGGCACGGTTCCAGAACCAGAGCAGGAAGCCAAAGGCGAGGGGCGTGACGATCGCAATGTTCACCAGAGCGCTGCTGTCGGCTCCCTCGAAGAGTATCTGAGCTGGGCGGGACGCGACCAGCGAGAAGGGAAGTACCGACACGAGGGCACGGCGCAGATAGCCACTGAAGATCCGCTCGGGACGCTCGGAGTACTTGGCAGCAGAGAAGAAGATCTCGCCCAGTCCTCGTGCGCTCTGCAACCAGAAGACCGGAATCAGGAAACAGATGTGAAGCACAAAATAGAGCAGGGCTCCATTCAAGATCAGCGCCAAGTACAGCGTGACTCCTCCGAGGTCAATGGGCGAGGACAGCTGTGTCAGTGACCAGGCAAATATCCCGACGGCCAGTACGAGGTTCAGGAAGGAGTTTGCCGCGAATTCGCGCAAGCTGAGAAAGAAGAGAGATGACACCGGACGCATCAAGTAGTAGTCGAGGTCGCCCTTGTTGACAAGAATAGGAAGCATCCACATGTTGTTTGCAAACAGGGTCATGTGAATGGCATCCACCAGGAAGAAGCCAGCAATGAAGACGAATGCTTGTGAGCGATCCCAGCCACCAAGCTCCTGGGTTTGACCATAGAGCACGGCAAAGAAGGCCAGCTGAGTGCCATAGAAGAAGAAGTCCATGACGACTCGGAAGAAGAAATCGAGCCGGAACTCCATGGCCTTGCTGAACGAGAAGCGCACGAACTTCAGGTAGAGCCGAAGATAGCGTCCCACTAGATTCCAACCCCCGAGTAGCTGAGCATGCCACGCCTCCAGACGATCCGGGAGATCGCCATTGTCAGGAAGAACCAGAGGATGCTTATGGCCATTCCCTGGCTCCATTCTGCAGGGGAGACACGTCCCATGATGGTGTCCACGGGGAAGCCGTAGAAGTACCTGAACGGCAGCACTGTCAGCCAGGTTTGGCTCCAGTCCGGAAACATGGCGAGAGGGATCATGGCTCCTCCCAGGAGGCGTGCCACGAAGATCATCATGACCACCAGGCTCCATACATTGTCCGCCCAGAAGGCCACGAGCTGCAGCAGCCAGGAAATTGAGTAAAAGAGCAGGCTGGCGACGAAGAGAGCCATGACTCCCATGGTGAAGCTCGTCAGGGTGACCTGGACTTCCTTGGGGAAGGGCAAGACCAGGAGGTAGATCAGGCCTAGAACGGCAATCTGTACCAGGGTCGGCGTCGTTGCGCCCAGCCGCTGGGCGTACTTGAAGACAAAGTAGGAGCTCGGAAAGAGGAGGTAGCGAGAGAGCGTCCCGTCATAGATGTCCTGCGAGACATCATTCTGGCTGAAGGAATTGCCAACGAGCCTCCCCAGTAAGATGACCAGAACGTAGTACAGCACGATGCCATCGAAGCTGTAGCCGCCCTTGAGCTCGCCTGGCTCCACGATGATTGCAGCCCAGAGGCTGTACACGAGCAGGAACTGTGCGAGGGATCCGAGGACCGAGTTGATCCAGAAGTCGATGCGGTAGCTCATCAGCTTGCGCGCCTCGATGGAGAGCACGTGGCGAAAGAGCTGAACCTTCATCTATCGGCATCCTTGACGTGGCCGTCCCTGAATATCTGCTCGATCACACTCCCAATCTCGACCTCTTCGATGGTGATATCCGCGATGGGGAAGGAAACCAGGAGCTGCTGGGCGCTGCTCGTGACGCCATCGCGAGGTACCTGCAGCCTCACATGGTCGGCGTCCAGTGCCAGTACCTGTCCGGGAAGTGTCTCGGCAGTGGGAAGGCGCTCAGGATCCACGCCAGATTGAAAGTGGGCAGTCAGGATCTTGTTTGGCGAGTAGGTCTCCATGACCTGCTCGAGTGCACCATCAAATACGATCCTGCCTTTTTGCATCAAGAGAATGCGTTCACACAGCTCCTCGATGTCATCCATGTAGTGGCTGGTCAGGATCATCGCGGGCTTATGATCTTCCCTGTACTGAAGAAGGAACTCGCGGATGGCTCGTTGTGCGGTCAGGTCGAGTCCAATCGTTGGCTCATCCAAGAAGACCACCTTCGGAGCGTGAAGCAGGGTGGAGATCAGCTCCATCTTCATTCGTTCGCCAAGAGAGAGTCGGCGAATTTGCACATGCAGTTCGTCTCCGATTCCAAGGGCCTGGCACAGGTAGTCGAGGCGCTGGGAGTAATCGCTATCCTCGATCTGGTAGATCTCCTTGAGGAGGAGAAAGCAGTCTGCCGCAGGTAGGTCCCACCAGAGAGATGCCTTCTGCCCCATGATCAGGGCTATTCTTCGGCGGAGTTCATTGGAGCGCTTCCAGGGCTGATGTCCTAGAACCTCCGCGGTTCCTGCGGTGGGGTGGACGATACCGGCGAGCATCTTCACCAGGGTGGTCTTGCCTGCACCGTTGGCCCCCACGAGTCCCACGATTTCCCCCTCGTCTATGTCGAAGCTGGCTTCGATGACTGCTTGCTTGATGATCTTCTTGCGATAGATGAGCGAGCGGACAGACGCGAGGAATCCAGGTTGCTTCTCGTGGACCGTGAATGTTCGGCTGAGTTTTTCGGCGTGAATGATGGCCATGGCCTGAGAGAAGATCTGCGACTGGACTTGCTAGGATCAGTGCTTGCCGTACCTTGATTCCACTCTCGGCAGTGCTGCGAGTATGAGGTTGCCGACCTTTTCCAGGCTGGCCTGGGAGCACTTGTCTACTGTGTCTTCCTCTGTGTGCCAGTACTCGTTAGCTATCTTGCCGTAGCGCAAATCGATCAAGTCAACTGAAGGTATCCCGAACTCGGCAAAGGACTGGTGGTCGTCCTTGATTGGCATTGGGAATCGCGCAAAGAGGTTGGGCATGCCAATATCCTTGGAGGTGTCCACAAAGATCTGGAGTAGCTCTCGATTGGAATTCGAGTCCCGTTCGAGTTGAAGGTCCGCATCGCCGACGAGGTCCAGAAGGATGAAGGCCTTGGTTCGTTTCAGGGCTCCCTTGGTCCTTGTCAGCTGCCGGACGTGGTAGCGCGATCCGTAACGGTTGTCTGGGTCTTCCCAGTACTCACGTACGGCCTCTTCTCCATCCAGGAAAAGGAAGCGGTAGCTGACATCGCGGGCTGGGCCCTTCGCGATCGTACGAGCAAGCTCGAGTAGTACGGCGACCTCCGAAGCCCCGTCATTGGCACCAACAAACCGGAATGGCATCTTCTTGGTGTCGAAGTGGGCACCCAGGACGATCATGGGTGCCGGGGCACCCTTTGGACCCGCGGGGGCCTCCAGGTCGGAGTAGATGTTCTCCATGGCGATTGCACCCCCTGGGGCCTCCTCGGCGGTGAAGGGCTCCCGTACCGGCGTGAGGCCACTGGCCTTGAGGTCCTCAACGATCCAGTCTCGTAGGAGCGCGTTGGCCTGGCTGCCGGACGGGCGTGGCCCGAGTTCAACCTGCTCGACGAGGAGCTTCCAGGCACGATCTCCATCAAAAGGAAGTGCGGCGGCCGGGGTCTCGGGGGGGGAGGCGGTACCTCCTTGGCATCCAGTGAGGCCAAGGAGCAGCGTGCCGACCAGTTGCGAGAGATGGGTGGAATGGGGCATGGGGTGATCATAACGGCCACTTGAGATGGGGCCAGACCCATCTCTGGGCCTGCCGAACGCGTAATCCTTCAGAGTTTTGTATCAGATCCACGAAGAAGAAGACGCGTTCCCCTCTCGTGCGAATTTGGCTCTTTTCCCCTGGGATTACCCCAGGGGCATTGACTACGGACAACCAGACGAATGACAGATCACAGCGGAAATTTCTACGACTTGATCCAGGCTGACGCAGAGGCCGAACGATTCAAGAACCTGACCTGGGAGGGCTCCTTCGAGGAGTACCTCGCGCTGGTGGAAAAGAACCCGCTTGTGGCCAGGAACTCGTGGCAGCGTCTCTATGACATGATTCGCTCCCACGGCTTTGAAGAGCCGAGCACTCCCAACGGCCCACGATCCTGGGGCCTGTTCAAGGATCCCCTGGGCGATGGCCAGGATGCGATCTTTGGTCTTGATGAACCCCTGAACAAGCTGGTTCAGACGATTCGTGCGGGGGCCTGTGGGTTTGGCCCTGAGCGCAGAGTGATCCTGCTGCATGGCCCCGTCGGTAGCGCCAAGAGCACCGTTGCACGGCTCCTGAAGAAGGCCCTTGAGGTCTACTCGGCAACTGACGAGGGCGCACTCTACTCATTCAGCTGGCACGTCGACGACGAGGTTGTTCCCTCTCCGATGCATCAGGAGCCCCTGCTGCTGGTCCCGGAGGATTCCAGGGCCGAGATCTACGAGCGCCTCAATAACACGGAACGTGCGGAGTACGAACTGGGCCTGGAGGGCGAGCTGGATCCGGTCAGCCGCTTCTACTACCAGATGTTGATGGAGCGCTATGACGGCGACTGGAAGAAGGTTGTCAGTCATGTCCGAGTAAGGCGCCTGGTCCTGTCGGAATCCGACAGGGTTGGAATCGGTACCTTCCAACCGAAGGACGAAAAAAACCAGGATTCCACCGAGCTAACCGGCGACCTGAACTACCGCAAGATCGCCGAGTATGGCTCTGACTCCGATCCACGCGCCTTCAACTTTGATGGCGAATTCAATATCGCCAATCGCGGGCTCCTCGAGTTCGTGGAGGTGTTGAAGCTGGATGTCGCCTTCCTCTATGACCTTCTCGGAGCCACTCAGGAGCACTCCATCAAGCCGCGTAAGTTCGCGCAGACCTCGATCGATGAGGTGATCATCGGGCACACCAACGAGCCCGAGTACAAGAAGCTGCAGTCGAATGACTTGATGGAGGCCTTCCGTGACCGGACGATCAAGATCGACATTCCTTACAACCTCTCGCTCAACGATGAGGTACGGATCTACCGTCGCCAGTTCCGAAGTGCGAAGAGCACCGCTCGCAAGGCGGCCCCTCACACTCTTGAGATCGCGGCGATGTGGGCTGTACTCAGCAGACTCGAGGACCCTTCACATCCGAATCTGACCCTGCTTCAAAAGGTCAAGCTCTACTCGGGCGATGCCGTCTCCGGGTTTACCAAGGAGAATGTCAGGGAGATGAAGCTGGCCGCTGCTCGCGAGGGAATGGTCGGCATCAGTCCTCGCTATGTGCAGGACTCGATTGCCAACTGCCTGGTCTCGGATCGCCCTGTGATCAGTGGACTCGATGTACTCGACTCGCTGGAGAGTGGGCTGAAGAATCACAGTCTGATCTCGAATGAGGAGACTCGTAACCGTTACTGCCAGCTGATTCATCTGGCAAGAGAGGCGTACGAGGAGATCATCAAGCGAGAGGTGCAGATCGCCATCTCTGCGGATCAGGAGGCGATTGATCGTCTCTGCAGCAAGTACATCGACAACGTCAAGGCTTACGTGACCTCAGAGATGCTTGTTGATCCGGCGGGGCGGGAGCGTGACCCTGACGAGCGTCTGATGCGATCGATCGAGGAGAAGATCAACATCCCCGATGGAAGAAAGGACGACTTCCGTCACGAGCTGATGAACTACATCGCAGCTGTCCACCTCGAGGGTGAGACCTTTGACTACCGTCAGAATGATCGCCTCTGCCGTGCGCTTGAACTCAAGATGTTCGAGGATCGTCGCGACACGATCCAGCTGACCTCTCTCGTGTCTACAGTGGTTGATCCGGATACTCAGGAGAAGATCTCGGTCATCCGGGACAGGCTCTGTCGAGAGTTCGGATACGACGAACTGTCAGCGGATGAGGTCTTGCAGCACGTTGCCGGGCTCTTCGCGCGAGGTGATGCCAAGGACGCAGAAGAGGAACCGGAAGTCGCTGCCTAGGAGGGCCTGGAATGCACCGGATCGAAAGAGATCGGACCCGCTTCAGGGAGATCGTTCGTGGACGCCTGCGCAAGGACCTGCGCAAGTACCTGTCGAGTACCGAGCTTCTCGGGAGACGGGGAGACAAGGCGGTCTCGATTCCCATTCCTCAGATCGAGCTTCCGCGATTTCGCTTTGGCGACAACTCGAAGCAGGGGGTGGGGCAAGGGCCCGGTGAAGAGGGCGAGGCCGTCGAGGGAGATGCTCAGGAAGGCGAGGGCGCTGGCAGCGCCGGTGACCAGGCTGGAAATCACATCCTTGAAGTCGATGTGGACCTCAAGGAGCTTGCCGAGATGCTTGGCGAGGAGCTTCAGCTCCCGAATATCGAGCCCCGCGGCGATCGCCAGCTCTCGACAGAGGGTGGCAAGTACACCGGTATCCGTCAGACGGGGCCGAAGTCCCTGCGGCACTTCCGCCGTACCTACGATCGCGCGCTCCGACGTGTGATCGCTTCGGGAGAGTGGGACCCAAGAAATCCCCAGGTCATTCCGATCCATGATGACGAGCGGATCAGGAATCGGAAGTCAGTCAGCAAGCCCGAATCGTCAGCAGTCATCTTTCACATCATGGATGTTTCTGGCTCGATGGGGCGCGAGCAGAAGGATGTGGTCCGGATCAAGGCCTTCTGGATCGATACCTGGCTGCGCAGTCAGTACGACAATCTGGAGGTGGTCTACATCGTTCACGATGCGGTGGCGCGCATTGTTGACCAGGAGACCTTCTTCCACTTGCGAGAATCAGGTGGCACCAAGATCTCCTCGGCCTATGAACTATTTCTCGACCAAATCCTCGAGAAGTATCGGGCCGAGGAATGGAACATCTATCCCTTCCACTACTCTGATGGCGACAATTGGTCTGCCCGGGATACCGAGCGCTGTGTTGGCTTGTTGCGCGACGAGATTCTCCCTCGCGTCAATCAGTTCTGCTACGGCCAGGTGAAGAGCGCCTATGGCTCAGGCCAGTTCAAGAAGGACCTCGATGGGGCACTCGGGAGCATGGAGTGCTTGATCACAGCCGCTGTGGACGATCGAGAGGGCGTGCCCGATGCAATTCGAGCCTTCCTTGGTGGAGGGGCCTGATGGTCAGAACCGAACCCTTGCCGCCCTATCTGCGCCAGCAGAACCTGGAGATCGAGGAGATCGCACGCTCTGCGGGTCTGGATTTCTTTCAGGTCATATTCGAACTGCTCGATGCACGCGACGTGAACGCCCTGGCGGCGTACACGGGCTTTCCGGTTCGATATCCCTCCTGGCGCTTCGGCATGGAATTCGAGCGCCTGGATAAGGGCTACTCCTGGGGTCTCTCAAAGATCTACGAGCTGGTCATCAACAATGATCCAACCTACGCCTACCTCGTTCGCTCCAATTCGCCAATGGAGCAGAAGCTGGTGATGGCCCATGTCTACGGGCACGCAGACTTCTTCAAGAACAACATCTGGTTTCAGCCCACCGAGCGTCAGATGGTCAGTGCGATGGCGGCGAATGGAACCCGTGTGCGGCGCTACATCGATACCTACGGCCAGGAGGAGGTCGAGAAGTTCCTCGACATGGCGCTCGCTCTGGATGATCTGATCGATCCCTACATGCCCTTGAAGGAATTCAGGAAGAGCAAGGGACCCCGCAGAAAGCCCGTCACCCCGCTGGAGCGGGCCCGGATCTCTCTGGACGCGACCATCGGCGTCTCACAGGTAGAGGAGGCCTCCACGGAGGATGAAGGGGGCGAGATTGTAGCCACCGACCTGCTCGGCTTCCTGGCGAAGGAAGCTGATTTGGCCGAGTGGCAGCGTGACATCCTTCAAATCGTTCGTTCAGAGGCTTACTACTTTGCCCCGCAGCGGATGACGAAGATCATCAACGAGGGCTGGGCCTCATTCTGGCACAGTCGGATCATGACGCGCTCACTGCTGGGGGCCTCGGATGTCGTTGACTTTGCTGACTGCCACTCTGGTGCCACGGCCAATCAGCCAGGGCAGCTCAATCCCTACAAGCTTGGGATCGAGCTCTTTCGCTACGCTGAGGAGAAGGGAATGGACCTCTTCCGGCTACGCGCAATTCACAACGATGTGTCGTTCATTGATGCGGTGGTGGATGAGGAGTTTGCGCGCCGTTCGAACCTGTTCCTCTATCATCGAAACTCACGGACGGGCCGCATGGAGATCGCCGATCGCGATTGGCGGCCGATCAAGGCTCAGCTGCTGACGTCCCTTACAGGTGGCGGCATCCCTCAAATCGAGCTGGTGGATGCAAACCACGACGGTCGTGGCGAGCTCCTCTTGAAGCATCAGTTCGATGGCCGTGAGCTTCAGCTGGATCAAGCCGGCGAGACTCTCAAGCAGGTCTCCATGATCTGGAAACGCCCTTGTCATCTCCTCACTCAGGCGGAGGGGTGTCCCCTTCGATTGACCACTGATGGGGTCACGGTGAGTCGCGTGGAGACCGAGGAGGAGGGAGAGCAGGAAGGAGAGGCCGCCGATGACCGCATTGCGGGCTGACCGCCAGGATTGATGGTGGCCGGGCCTGGGGGGAGGCTGCTGGCTGCCTCGATGGCCGTGCCTGTACTGGGTCCAGAATTGAATCAGCGCAGCAGGGCCGGGGTCAGGACAGCTGAATAAGTCCGGCTTATCGGAAGGTGATCGCAGACTGTGGACCGGAGGGGCCCTTGCTTACCGATTGTAGGGGGGGCCGATCCACTGACGCTGCACGACCATGTTCAACCTCCTGAGAAACCGATCCTTTGTGGCGCTGACGGTCACCCAGTTTCTGGGGGCCTTCAATGACAATGCTTTCAAGCAGCTTGTCCTCCTGCTCTCGCTGTCCACCGCGCTGCCTTGGATCGCCGAGGCCGGGTGGGTGCATGATTGGGGGCAATCGCTGGGCTTGGGGCTCTTCGCCCTCCCCTTCGTGCTCTTCGGAGTTCTGACCGGATCGCTGGCTGATCGTTGCAGCAAGAGATCGGTGATGATCGCGGCCAATGCGGCCGAAGTTCTGGTCATGTCGGCTGGAGGGCTTGCGCTCTACCTCCAGCGGTTCGAGCTGATCCTGGCGGTGCTCTTCTTCATGGGCTTGCAGAGCGCGCTCTTTGGTCCGAGCAAGTATGGCTCGATCCCGGAGATGACCGAGCGCAGGGATCTCTCCAGGGCCAATGGGTGGATCCAGATGACGACCTCCGTGGCCATCGTTCTGGGGACCGCTGTGGGAGGGAAGCTCTTCGAGGTCTTCGAGCAGCGGCTGCTCTTCGCCGTGGTGATCTTCGTCGTGATTTCGGCGGCTGGGTTCCTCTCCAGCCTGAGGCTCGAACGGACGCCCGCGGCTGATCCCAGTCGTGCAGTGGCCTGGAACCCAGTGCGAGAGGTTGCTCGCCAGTGGAAGCTCGTACGCGGCGATCGAGCCCTTGTTCTCTCGTTGCTTGCCAGCGCTTTCTTCTGGCTGATTGGTGCAGCCTTGATGCTTGGGGTGAACCAGTACGGGATGTGGTTGGAGCTCTCTGCCGGTTCCATTGCCCTGTTGCTGACAGTCCTCTCGTTGGGCATCGCTCTGGGGTCGCTTGCAGCGGCCAGGCTCTCTGGGGATCGCATTGAGAGTGGCCTGATTCCAGCCGGCCTGGTGGGGCTGGCGCTGGCTGTCTCGCTTGTGGCGCTGTCGCCAGAGTCTGCACCTTGGTTACGCAGTTGCCTGTTCGTTGCTGGGTTCAGTGCTGGTCTCTTCTCGATTCCCATCCGCTCTCTGATCCAGGACCTCCCCAGTCCGGAGAATCGTGGCGCGGTGCTTGGACTCTCCGAGATGCTCGACTTCGTGGGTATCTTCCTTGCCTCGGGACTCTTTGCGGGCCTGCATATCGGTCTCGGGCTCGATCCTCCCCAGATCCTTGCGGCGCTCGGAGGGGTCACCCTGCTCTTCGCAGCAGGGTCGATGTTCTACACGGCCGAGTTTGCCCTGCGCTTCTGGTTGGTCTTGATCTTCCGGACTGTCTATCGCATACGGACAGTCGGAATCGAGAACGTACCTCGCCGCGGGGGTGCCTTGTTGGTCTGCAATCACCTCTCACTGGTGGATGCATTCCTTGTCTCGGGTGCCCTTGGCCGTCCAGTTCGTTTCATGATGTTCACGGCCTTCTTTGAGCTGCCCGTGATTGGACACTTCGCCCGCTGGGTTGGCACGATTCCGGTCTCACCAGATGACAGCATGGAAGCCAAGCGGGCTTCCATCGAGCGAGCGGCCGAGCTACTGCGGCGCGGTGAGCTGGTGTGTATCTTTGCCGAGGGTTCTATCTCCCGTAGCGGCAGCTTGCTGGGCTTCAGAAAGGGCCTTCAGCGCATCTCCAAGATGGCAGGAACGCCCATCTTACCCGTTGCCCTTGATGGAGTCTGGGGCAGCATCTTCAGCTACGAGGGGGGGCGGTATTTTTGGAAGCGTCCCAGGAACCTGCTGAGCCCAGTGGTTGCCTGGATTGGCGAGCCCTTGCCCTGTGGCAGCAAGGCCTGGCAGGTGCGGAGCGCGGTCCAGAGCTTGCTGACCCGATCACGGTCTCAGCTGCAAGGTCCCAGGGATACACTGACACAGCGCTTCTTGTGTTCAGCCAAGAAACACGCACGTCGAGTAGCGCTGGTGGACAGTTCAGGAGAACGCCTGAGGTACCGTGAGCTGCTGCAGCGCTCACTGGCGCTTGCCTTCTTCATCGAGCGCAGCTACGCCAGGGAGGGTCGTGTGGGAGTCCTTCTTCCTCCTGGAGTGGGAGGGGTTCTGGCCAATCTGGCCGTGGCTCTCTCGGGCAGGGTACCGATCAATCTGAACTACTCCCTCGGGCCGGCGGAGCTTGCAGGTCTCATTCAGCGGGCTGAACTCGAGCATGTGCTGACCTCGCCAAGGTTCTTGAAGGCTCTTGGGCACCAGGCGCCTCTGGCGGGCGATGGGACTGTCATGCTCGAAGATCTTTCCGGGCAGATCACCACGGCAGACAAGCTGCGTGCTGTGGCGCTCTCCTATCTGCCTGCATGGTTGCTGGCGCGCCTGGTGAGGCCGGTCCCCGGGCCAGAGGAGATCGCCTCGATCCTGTTCTCCAGTGGCAGTACCGGACCACCGAAGGGTGTGGTGCTGAGCCACGGAAACGTCCTCTCGAACGTGGTCGCCGTCAGCCAGACCATGGGCATAACTGAAGAGGACTGTGTTCTGGGTGTGCTGCCATTCTTCCACAGCTTTGGCAACACCGTCACCCTGTGGACTCCTCTGCTTGCCGGGGCGAAGGCTGTCTATCACTCCAATCCCCTGGATGCCGCCAGGGTTGGAGCCCTGGCTCAATCCGAGGGGGTGAGTATCAGCCTGGCCACCCCAACCTTCTATCAGTCGTGGATGCGTCGCATTCCTGCGGAGGCCTTTTCATCACTACGTCTTGCCGTCGTTGGAGCCGAGAGGCTGAGCCCAGCCTTCGCCCAGGTCTTCGCGGAGAAGTATGGAATGGAGCTACTGGAGGGCTATGGCTGCACTGAGCTCTCTCCCGTTGTCAGTGTCAATCTGCCGGGCTACGAGCAGAGTGAGGACCGCGATCGAGCCTTTCGTCAGGGGACTGTGGGGCGCCCGTTGATTGGCGTGGCGATTCGAATCGTCGACCCCGAGACCGGGAACGAGCTGCCCCCGGAGACCGAAGGTGGAGTCCTTGTCTCCGGCCCGAATGTCATGCAAGGCTATCTGGAAGACCCCAAGCGGACTGCCGAGGTCCTGAGGGATGGTTGGTACGACACGGGTGACGTGGGGGTGATTGACCGTGACGGATTCCTGACCCTGACGGGGCGACGCTCCCGGTTCTCCAAGATCGGAGGAGAGATGGTTCCCCTGGGACGCGTGGAGGAGGCACTGGCAGAGCAACTGCTGCGCCTCTGTGAGATGGCCGGAGTCGCCAGGGATGAGGTGCCGAGTCTTGCGGTGAGTGCGGTGCCTGACGAGCGCAAGGGCGAACGGCTGGTCGTCATGCACACGGCTCTTCCCGTGCCCGTCGAAGAGCTTGTCCAGGCTCTGGGGCGCTCAGACCTCCCGGCGCTGTTTCAGCCGCGGCCTGATCAATACTTCGAGGTGGGGGCCATCCCTCGACTTGGGACCGGGAAGACTGATCTACGGGGACTGAAGGAGCTGGCGCGCGAGCTGGCAGGGTGATCGACGAGGGTCAGGTCCGCGAGGCTCTCGCGAATCGAGCAGGGTCAAAGGCCGCGTGCTCCTGTCTGGAGGTCGGCTCTCTCCTGATGAGTCGCGCCGCCAGTCTTCCGATGCCGACGGACGTGCTCATGCCATGGCCGCCGAGAGCCGCTGCCCAGAACAAGCCCGAGACATCCGGGTCGTAGCCAATGGCGAACTCTTCATCGCGGGCAAAGGTACGCATGCCTGCCCAGAAGTGAGCGACCGGTGCATCATCGAAGCCACGCAGGCACTGGGCACTACGCTCTGCGATCAGCTCCTTGACTTCCTCTCGAGCATTGCAGTGATCGGGATCGACCAGGTCCTGATCACAGGCGCAGACCATCAATCCGCCTGACTCGGGACGGACGTAGAAGTTCTCTCGCTCCGACCAGAGGATCGGCCACCTGGGATTGGCGTGGTGCTGTGGCGCCGTGACCAGGAGATGGCGGCGTCGTGCTTCAAAGGTCATTTCAGAGCCCGCTCGACTGGCAAGGAGTCCAGCCCATCCGCCGGTGGCGAGGGCGACCACATCGGCTTTCAATCGATCTCCGCCGGCGAGCTGAACACCCGTGATCCCGCTGTCATCCTGGAGGAGCTCGGTGACCTCGGCTCCAGTACGGATACGGACACCGGCGCGGCGTGCCTGACGGAGCATTCCATCGATGAGAGCGGCATTATCGATGTGGCCCTCGTCTCTCACCAGCAGGGCGCCCTCTGCGCGGCCACGAAAGTGTGGGCAGAGTTCGCGTAGTTGCGGCTCGTTCAGGGCTTGCACGGCACCTGCTGGCTTGCGCCTGGACCACTCTTCAAGGGCGGGGGCGTCGGGTCTGGCGGGGAGCAGGATCAGCCCGACTGGGTCGAGCAGCGCAAGATCTGTGAATCCCCCTGGTGGGTTGGTCAGGAACTCCGCCGTCTCGAGGGCCAGGGTCGTTGAGGCCGTCTCTCCAGTGAGAGTACGCAGGATGCTGGCGTTCTTGGCGGTCGAGTGGGATGCCAGCTGCGCCTCTCGCTCGAGCAGGGTGACCGCGCAGTCTCCTCCCTCGGCCAGGCCCCAGGCCGTGGCAATGCCCGCTATGCCTCCGCCGACAATGACGACCTGACGCTGCGTGTTTCGTGGCTCCAACTTGGTCTCCGGGCCCATGGCCTCGGGTGCAGCTTATCAGGGGCGAGCCGGGAAAGCTGCGCTGTCAGCGGGGCTGCCAGCTGCAGGACAGCGGCAGGCCGATGAAGCTCGAGCGCCCCTCGTCCCGGGGCCTGGAGCTCCCAGCATCCCAGCCCAGGGTCCATACCTGGTCTCCGATCTTCCTGGTCCAGGTGGGGACTGGGGCGGCTGTCAGCTCGGCTGCCCAGTCGAGGAGCTCCCGGGTGCCGAGTGGATCTCCGGATGAAGAGGTTGGCCTGGCCGTGCCGGGCTGCGGTTGCTCCTTGTGCCCGTTGCCTGACCAGGCCGGGCCCAGCGCGGGGCGCTTGTAGTTGAGGTTCCACCCGTCACCTGCCTCGAGTCGATGAAGTCGAACGTGGTCCACCCGAGTTCGGGCACGGAGGGCGCGATCCAGGTCGAAGATCAGGAGTTCACCTGAGCCGAGCACTCTGAGCTGGTTGTTCCGTCGGTCATGCTGGAGGGCCACCGAGCCGAGGAACAGGACGCCCATGTCCACGTGAGTCCTCCGGAGCGATCTCAGCAGGCGTAGGGGTGCACCTGGTTGCCACTCGTCTGCGTCGAAGAGTGCACCCAGCCCCGCACCGCGGCCGATGAGGGCCTGGTGAGGTGAGTCGTCCCGTGGGTTTCGGGAGGGCTCGGCGAGCTCAGCTCGCAACACTGGAACGCCGCCTGAGAGGAACTGGCAGGCTCCACCAATGGCGAGTACATCCTTGTCGCTCTGAAGGAACTCGTTCAAGGCCCTGGCCAGGTAGGTGCGTGGGCCCCTGGGATAGACCGTCTTGTACCAGGACAGGAGGCTCCCGCCGCGAAGCACCAGGACCTCTGCCGCATCGAGTTCTCGTAGGAACCCGGGGCCGTCGGGAACCCTGGCTTCAGGTGCCAGGCAGAGATCCACGCCGGCCAGGGTGGGCTGCTCGCTGAGGGCCAGCACGAAGCGCTTGGCCTGCTTGCCGCCCAGCTCCGAGAGTTCCCTGAGCAGCTCGGGGTCTTCGGTGGACTCGGTGGCCACGTAGGTGACAGTTCCCTGAGCTGACAGGGGCAGGCTGCAGAGCCCCAGGGCCAGGATCAGCATTGCCCGGCGGCGGCAGTGATCGAGGACTTCCATGAGCATGTCTGAACTAGGTCCCTGGCGACTCGTGGTCACCGTTATTCAGGTCCCCGATGACGGAGATCGAGCACGCGCGAGAGTGCGGTCAGGACCAGCGAGTGGGCGATCTGACCATCACGGATGCGAGCGATGACCTCCTGTTCGTCAAGCAGCACGATGGCGATGTCCTCCCCGACGTCCAGATCCTGTGAGTCGGTGCGGCGTACTCCCTCCGCCAGGTAGTGGTGGCAGCGATTGTCGTGAAAAGCCGGATTGGGCTCGACGAAACCCAGGTAGGTCCATGAGTCTGCACTGTGCCCCGTCTCCTCGCGCAATTCGCGCCGGGCGGCCACGCCGTGGTCCTCTCCCGGGTCGACCATGCCCCCCGGGATCTCCAAGGTCATGGCTGAGGTACCGAAGCGAAACTGCTTGACGAAGACATACTCTCCAGCGGGGGTCCTGGCGATCACGTTGACCCAGTCGGGGGTCTCGAGCACCAGCCGACGCAGACTCTTCCCACTTCGGGGGTTGATGACCGTATCGATCCTGGGCCGAAACAGCATCATCGGCTCACCAGGCGCACTGCCGGTTCGCTCCCAGGGTTGAAGGTCATCGGGGCTGGAATTCACCCGTGGCTCGTGCGGGTCGGTCGGGGGATCGTCGTGCATGGGATAAGCAGGGACAGTGTGGTCTGGGGTTTGGATCTTTCACCTGCCCTCTGGGAGGTGCTAGTTTGCACGCCATGGAAGTTCCCGCAATTCCCCCGTCGGATACCTTTCGATTCCGGACCGAGCGCTGCACCCGCTGGAGCGACGAGGACACCCAGGGGGTGGTCAACAACGCGGTCTACGTGACCCTGCTGGAGGAGGCTCGCTTCGACTATTTCTCCGGCCTGGGGCTGGTGAACGGTAACGAGTTCCCCTTCGTGCTGATGCAGACGAACATCCGGCACCTGGCCCCCTCCCGGGGAGGAGATGCGATGATCATCGAGCTGCGCACGGTGGAGCTCGGATCGAGCTCATTTCGCCAGCAGGCTCGTATCCTTCAGAAGGACTCCCGCGTGGTCCTGGTGGAGGCCGAGGTCTTGCTCGTGGCATGGGACAGCGCGGGGCGTTGCAAGGTGAGCATGAGCGAGGCATTCCGTGCCTCGGTGAGCGCTTTTGAGGGGCTAGGGGATTGCTAGGAGATGAGGGCTGATGAAGCGCGAGCTCGTGAACCGAGATCCGGGCATTCTCACGGGCACGGTTCTTGGCCCCTGGTCTGACGATATGCTCAGCGCCCAATGAAGAGCCCGATTCGCTTGAAGAACAAGGGGGACCGCGTCGCGGGCGTCCTGGTGCTGGTGTCAGTCACTGCACTCTGGGGGGTCTCCTTCCCGCTGATCGAGACGGCTGTTGCAGGCCGCAGCCAGGAGCAGATTCTCTACTTCCTCTTCCTGCGCTTTGGATTGGCCTCCCTGCTCTTTGTTCCGCTGGCTGGAGCTGTACGAAAGAGTGCGAAGGGGCAGGGAGCCCGGCCCTGGATCTATTCTCTCGCTATCGGTCTGATGTTCTTCGTGGGCTTCTACCTGCAGAGCTGGGGGCTGACCCACACAGACGCCAGCCGAAGCGCCTTTGTCACCGTGCTGAGCGTGCCCATGGTTCCATTCATCGCGGCCGTCGTTAATCGTCGCGCGCCCAGTCGTCTGCACCTGATGGCTTCATTGGTGGCGACCCTGGGAATAGGTCTGGTCCTGGCACCGGGAGGAGAGCTGGCACCGAACTTCGGGGACTGGCTGACGCTGGCCAGTGCCTTCATCTTCGCCCTGGAGATCGTGGCCCTGGGCTACGTCACGCGGATCGCCCCGACCCTGATCGTGGTGATCGGGCAGATCGTCGGGGTGGCCCTGGTCGCGGGTGTGGCGCTCTGCTTCGTGGATCTTCAGCTGCCGGAAGAGTGGCCAGGGTTGATGGAGGCCGTGGTCATCACGGGCTTCTTTTGTACTACCCTGGCGCTGGGAGGGATGACCTGGGGCCAGGCCCGTGTGCGACCGGAGATGGCCGCCGTGATATTCGCCCTCGAGCCAGTCTTTGCCTGCTTGTTCGTCTGGTTGCTGCTGAATCGAGGCCTGGGTCTGCTCCAGGCCATCGGTGGACTGGTGGTTTTCAGTGCCGTTGCCTACACGGCTCGAGCTGAGGTGAGGTCCGGGGCTTGAAGAGTCGAGCGCTTCGCTGTGTGCTAAGGACCATCATGGCCCGGCTTCTCTCCTCAACTCTCGTGAGTCTGCTGCTCTTCTCCGGAACCACCTTGGCCGCAGACATCGTGCGGGGAGACCTGCTGGTGCTGGAGAACGAGAGAATTCGCCTGGCTTTCGATCGTGGTGATGGGCGACTGCTGGCCGTCGATAACCTGGTCCAGGGCTTGAGCCTCTTGCCGGAGGGCGGTGAACCGGCCGGCCTTCCAGAGGTGACCTTCTTTGGTGCACGCCCTCCGGAGGTGCAGGAGTTCGGGTACGTGGTCGTGGAGGATGAGGACCAGCAGAAGATTCTCGAGCTCTCCTGGGACTATGCAGATGACGTCAGCCTGGTGATGCGTGCAGAACTGGCGGGCGAGTCAGAGCTCTGTTACCTGTGGCCGAGGGTCGAGAATGCGGGCAGTCGCAAGCTGAACGCGCTGCACTTTCCCAGGCTCCCGAGATTGGCGACGCTCGGGGAGAGTGCGGAAGACGACATCCTGGTGAGCGCGTTCGTGCGTGGGACGAAGGTTCGCGATCCAGCGCGGTCGCTCGACATTCCCCACAACCCGATGCTGTCTGCGCGCTATCCCCAGGCCTACAACGGCCTGACCCACCAGTTGATCGACTACTACTCGGAGGGGATCGGGGGCTTCTTCTTCGCCTGCTTCGATCCGCACTCCACCGAGAAGACGATCGAGTTACCCCTGGCTGATGGTGGAATGGGAATGGAGTGGCGTTTTCATGGCTGGGACCAGCGAGCTGGTGCCAGCCTCGACTTCGACTTTGCCTTCGTCTTTGGAGTCAACACCACAGGAGATTGGTACCGCGCTGCGGATCACTATCGAGAGTGGGCTCTCACCACGGACTGGGTGCGGCGGGCTGGACCCAACTCACAACGGCGAGAGGATGGGCGTGCGCCGTGGCTCTTTGAGGACATTGGCCTGGCGACCTTCGGAACGGCTGCAAGCGTTGACCAGTCAGCCTGGTATCAGGCCTACCACGACCTGGCAGGGGCGACCGTCTTTCATGTCACCGGGGTCGAGTCCCTTGGCGAGCAGGGGCGCGGCGGCGATCCGTTCGACATCGAGTTCCGAGTGCATCCGTCCAATAGAGCCGCTTTCGACCGCAACGGAGATCGCTTCGCGATTTTTCTGGCGGACCTCAAGACCACCTTCTTGCCTGTGGAGATGGCGCGCGAGGTGGGGCGCACAACGATTTCCGTAGTGGCACGAGCGACTCCCGAGGCCTGCCCAGGCAGCGATCTCTGGCGCCAGCTGCATGCCAGCAGGGCAGCGCGCGCGCTGGAGCTCACCGGCGCTGATTCCTTCTATCACGACGCATCAGCGCCCAATCGCAGCTTGCTCTGTGAGAGCCTGGAGCACGGTCATCCGCCCGGACGCGGACGATGGATGAACGAGAGGTACCGCGAGCAATACCAGAACTCACAGGCTGCGGTCTCGGAGATCTGTGGGGACTACACTCCGATTGGGGTTGAGCTGATGCATGAGGGGCTCATCGACAGCTTCGACTACTACCAGGCTCGTAATGGTGCCGGCTTCATGGGGGGCCTCGAGGGTGGCTTCTACCGCGGCCTTCAGCTGCGAGGAAAGGCCGAAACCGTGCCGGTATTCGCCTACATCTATCACGACTATGCGCCAGTTGCCCTGGATGGGTGCGGCAAGGTCTCAGAGCGAATCGGCGACATCTTCTACTGGATGAGTGCCCGGGTGGCCCTGGCGGGCGGGATCTTCGAGCTCAACAACGAGTTCTCACCCACGGAGCGCTTTCCCGGCATGAAGGAGGTGGGAATCGTGCACTACCGCAAGGACAGGCCCTTCGAGTGGGTGGGGTCCGATGCTGCGGCCAACAGCCCCTACGATCCACTCAAGGGTGCGTTTGTCCGTGAGCTCGTCGCTGCCAGAACAGACTTTGCTCAGGATTTCCTGGCCTATGGGCAGATGCTCCCTCCGCTGGAGGTGGAAGCCGGAGAGGTGGAGCTGGGCTTCGCTTACTACAACAACATCGACTGGGGTGGGCGCCCGAACTCGCTTGTCTTCTCCGAAGAGACTGGAAAGTACCGCAGCCCGCGAGTGCTCCATTCGGCCTGGAAGTTCGCTGACCGCCTGGGACTGCTGTTCGTGAATCTGGATGCCGAGGAGGTCGGAGCGGTCGTTTCCTTTGATCTGGAGCGCTACCGGTCCTACGGACTGCGCCTCGAGGGAAAGGTCATGGGGGAGCGAGTGACCAGTACCGGGCGCAAGCCCTTCCGGGTAGAAGCAGGGATTGGGCGTGAGCTGAGTCTTCCCTCTCGGCAGGTCGTCCTGCTCGAGTTCCAAGTCCTGCCGAACTGAGGATTATCCTGGCTGCAAATCCCTCTCGCAGAGGCCCTGCAGCGGATAGACTCCACTACCGACCTGACCCCAGCAGGACCTGGAAGCCCCTGGGGCGGCGGCCTCTCTGGCCAACAAGACATGCGAATTCCCCTGATCGACAATCTCCTGAGGCGACTTGGGAGGGCCAGACACACCGGCCAGGTTGACCTGGCCGCCTGGGAGGCCAAGCATCGGCTCACGATCCAGAAGGATCTCGAGAGAGTCTGGCCACATCTGCCGGATGAGCTGCGCTTCGTCGATGTGGGCGCGAACATTGGCTTGTTCTCGGAGGCTCTACTTGGCGGTCGCCCCAGCGCTCAAGGCTGGCTCTTTGAGCCGGTGTCCGAGATGTACGAGCGCTGCCGGACGAGGTTCGAGGGTGACGACCGTGTGAGAATCCAGAACTTCGCCCTCTCGGATGAGGTTGGGGAGGCCACCATTTACAAGGCGCGCTACAACCCGGGCGGGAACTCCCTGGTGCACGAGTTGATGTACGACACCCGAGAGGTCTCCGAGGTGACAGAGAATCCGGGGCATCGCGAGGAATCGATCCGCATGGAGGTCTTCGACGAGTTCGCGACCAAGGAGCGATTGGATGCTGTGCACTTCATCAAGACCGACTGCGAGGGGTTCGACCATCGTGTCCTGCAAGGCATGCTCGGATTCATCGAGGCCTGTAACCCCAGGCCCGTGATCCTCTCGGAGTTCATGAGTGAGGAGTACCATCCGTTCTGGGAAGACCAGAAGGCCGTTATCGAGCAGCTCTATGGCCTGGGTTATCAGGAGCTAGACCTGACTCGCATGGGCAAGGTCGACGACTACCTGCTCCTCCCTGGTTGAGCGTGGGCGCCAACTCCAAGCTGCGGGAGCTCGTCCGTAACAAGTTCTTGCGCGACACGGGTACCCTGCAGGTGGGCGCATTCCTGGTGGCGGGCGGGAATTTTCTCAGTGCCGTTGGATTGGCATTCTTGCTTGGCTCAACACGACAGGGGGAGTTCTACGTATCGATCTCCCTCTACTCTTTCCTCTGGTTCTTGGTGAACCTGGGCTTGGTCTCGGTCACCGTCAGCCATGTGTCCGCAGCTCTGGCGACCAAGGATCGTCGCGAGGCGACCTCCTGGCTGGCTTACCTGCTGAAGGCCTATGCGGTCCTGGGTGGCGTTGTTGGAGTCGCAGGGGTCTTCGTCCTGCCCTGGGCAGCCGTGCACCTGCTGGATGCTCGGTCTGAAGTGGGATACTACGCAGGCCTCTTGGCCTTCACGCCCCTGATTGATCTGCCTCGAGTGGTTGCGGGTGCGGGCTTCCAGGGGGCCCGACGAATGCTTCCCCTGGCTCAGTCCGACAATGGATTCGAGCTCGTGCGGGTCTTCCTGGTGCTGCTGGGAGCTCTCCTGACCGGCGACCTGCGCGGACCGGCGATTGGATCGCTTGCAGCGTCTCTGGTCGGCTCGGTCCTGGCACTCGACCTCTATCGCCGGGAGCACCGAGCCATTCCAGATCTTCTGCCCGGTGTTGGGGAGATCCTGCGCCACGTACGCGATGTTCCGCTCCGCAAGGGGCTGGCAGTTGGGCTGAGAATGGGGGCTGTGCAGAACCTGAATGCCATGGGAACCCAGATCCTCCCGGCCCTCTTGTTGCAAGCCGTGGGCTCGCCCGCCTGGGTGGCGTACCTGCGTATTGCTCAGCGCATCATGGCAGTCCCGCTGATGGCAGTCAGGGCCATCAGCCGCACAGCACTACCTGCGCTCTCCGAGCTAGCTGGAGCGAAGGAAATGCGCGGGCTCTGTCGGGCCTACTTCCGCACCAGCCTGTACAGCGGCCTGCTGATCGGAGGGGCCATCCTGGCAGGATTGCCACTCCTGCCATTGCTACTCGAGCGAGCCTTCCCATCGGACTTCCAGGCACCCATCTGGACCATCTGCCTGATTCTCGCACCTGGCTACGTGGTGATCTCCTTTTCGATCGCCAACGATACCTTTTATCTGGTCACCAAGACTCTCCGTGTGGGGATCCTGCTCTCGATCCTGGGGGCCCTGATCAACCTGCCGTTGATTGCCGCTCTGGCCTGGGCCTTTCCCACGGTTGGTGTGGCCTGGGGACTGAGTATTTCGATGATGTGGAGCCTCTGGCATCCAGCCTACGTGTACTGGTGGTATCGAAGAAATGTGGTCGCCCAGGGCAATCCGGAAGCCATCGCGTCTTGAGGATTCTCTTGAGTTAGTCTTGTCGGGGTGATTGATACGAAGATACTTCCTGAACGGCAGCCTCGGGTCTGGAGGAAGCTCCTGATCTTGCTGTTCGTTGGCCTCCCGACCGGCCTGATTTGCGGCGAGCTCTCATTGCGGATGGTCCTCGTTGCCCGCGGTCATTCTTATGACGCGGAAGCGACTCGAGAGGGACTGGTCCAGCTCAGGAGTCGTGTCCTCGAATCACTGCCCAAGCCCGGCGACAGGCACCAGGTCGAGGCCAAGGAAAAGGCTCGTACGAAGATCATTCATCCCTTCCTGGCCTTCGATGACCTGAGCAGTCACGACCAGTTGAAGAGAGACAAGCTCAGGAACGCCGAGCTGAATCCGGAGACCTATCGAGTCATCATTCTCGGGGGGTCCGTGGCCGGGCTCTTTGGGATGTATGGCGTGCCGCGTCTCCGGGAGGTGCTTGAAGCATCGCCAGCCCTCAAGGGAAGGCGTGTGGAGTTCATGGGCTACGCACGAGGGGGGCACAAGCAGCCTCAGCAGCTGTTCAGGCTCATGCAGCTGATGGTCCTGGGCATCCGGGCTGATGCGGTTCTCAACCTCGACGGATTCAATGAGGTGGCGATCGGCAACAAGAACCGCACCCAGAAGATGGATCCGGCCTATCCCTCCTACAACCATTGGATGAGGTTTGCCCGGGCGCTCGGTGAGAGCGAGCGGCAGCACGAGCAATCTCTTCGGGCTGAACTCGCTCGCTTGCAGCTCATTGACTCGCTGGACTCAGCGCTTGAGCAGGACATGTTCTCCTGTGCACTCTGGGGAGTGCTGACTCGCCGTCATGTCGCATCCAAACGACATGAATACGAGTCTGAGCGGGACGCCTACATGGTCATGCTGAAGAAGGGAGAAGCTGCTCCCGGTGTGCTTGGCCCGGAATTCGAGGGTGATGCCGAGACCGCAGTCAGCGAGTGTGTCCAGCTGTGGATGGAGTCTTCACGCCAGATTCAGGTTCTCTGTGATCACTACGGGATGGACTACTTGCATGTACTCCAGCCGACGCTTCACGACCCGGGCGCAAAGCCGATCACCAAGCAAGAGCAAGAGAAGGGGAAGATCAATCCACACTGGAAGGAGGGTGTACTGATCGGCTATCCGATGCTTCGGGAGGGCGGCCTCGTCCTGGCTGAGGAAGGAATTGGATTCAGGGATGCTTCAATGCTCTTCTCCGAGGTCGAGGAGACGCTCTATTACGATAGCTGTCACTTCAAGAAAGAGGGCAATGAGCTGCTCGCCAAGGACATTGGCGCCGCCTTTCTCCCCTTGCTGGAGGATTAGAGGGGGCGAGGGCACTCTTTTCCTGGGACTGAAGGAACCAGATCGCTCAAAACTGTTGAAGGAGCCCTGTTGAATCCTGCGCCAGCGTGCAAGATAAGGACCCAGCCTTCCTCAAGTGCCATGAAACAGTCCACTAAGCGTCTCCCGATCTATCTAGGCTTCGTTCTCCTGGTCCTCGGCCAGCAGGCGGCAGGGGAGCCCTCTGCGGTGGCCACCAGCGAGGTGGTCGAGGTCCAGGACTCGAGGGGGGCCCCAGAGCGGACAGGGTCCAGTGCTTTTGGACGTCGGGATCGGATGGCCAGTGGCCGGCAAGGAGAAAGGGCCCGGCCGCAGAGCGCAAGCTCACCCGCCACCAACCGGGAGGGTGCCAGGCGCCGCGCGCTGCTCGATGCCTACCTGGAGAGTCTGGCCATCACCAGGAATACGACAGCCAGGCAGCGCCAGGAGATCCTGCGCGAAGCCCTCAAGAAGAAGAAAGCCGGGGATCTTCGGGCGCAGGCTGCCAGACGAAGGGCGCTGAAGGGGACGGGCAAGTCGACCGGTAAGTCGAAGAGAATCGCACAGGCAAAGGCCAAGGCGAGGTCAAAAGCAAAGGCCAGGTCGAAGAAGCCCAGCAAGCAGGCCAGGCCCAAGCGGGGAGCCGGGAAGGGCAAGGCAGGGGCGAGCGCAAGGGGCCGTGGCAAGCAGAGCAAGGGGCGGGCCGGGAGCGGGCGCTCCAAGGGCAAGAAGAAGAAGGCAGGGCGGCAGAGAGGGGGCTGGTAGGGCTGCCAGATAGCCTCAGGCACAGGGCGGGCCCCACAGAAGTGATTCTGTGGGGCCCGCAGCATAGGAATCCTGGTCTGCTTGCCGATAATCCTCAGCGCGGATCTCCTCCGCGATCATTGACCAGTCCCCTGTCCGTCAGGATTCCCGATTAGGATCCAAGTTTCGATGAGTGCGAGCCAAGCTGCGGCGCCCGAATCCGCGAGGCCCCAACCCCCCCACGTCGCCGGTGTTCCTGTGGATCGCCGCCATGCCCTGGTGATCGGAGCCAGTTCCGGTATGGGAGCAGCCCTGGTGAAACAGCTGGTCCGCGAGGGCTATCGGGTGGCGGCTCTTGCGAGGAGTGAAGACAAGCTCCAGTCGCTGGCAGAGCATTGTCGTCCAGGATGTGAGGAGACCGGCGGTGCCATCTTCACCCACGCACACGATGTCGCCGCCACCAGCGAGGTCGCCGCCCTCTTCGAGGAGGTCGTTCGCGAGCTGGGCGGTCTTGATCTTGTGGTCTTCGCTGCGGGCATCATGCCCGAGGTCGAGGCTGACGAATTCAATACCGAGAAGGACCTGTCCATGCTGGCAGTGAACCTCGGTGGCTGCATAGCCTGGTGTAACTCAGCTGCCAACTACTTCCGCAAGCAGAGGTCGGGAACCCTGGTCGGGATCTCATCGGTCGCGGGTGACCGTGGTCGGCGCGGGGCACCTGTCTATGGCACGACAAAGGCCGGGATGAATACCTACCTGGAGTCGTTGAGGAATCGTCTCACCGAGAGCGGAGTTCACGTCCTCACGATCAAGCCCGGTTTCGTCGCCACCCAGATGACCGAGGGGATGGATGGGCTCTTCTGGTTGATCACAGCGGAAGAGGCGGCGGAGCAGATCTTGCGCGCTGCTCGCTCAGGGGCTCAGGTTCGCTACGTGCCTCGCCAGTGGTGGATGCTCCTGACGGTGATCAAGAGCATTCCTTCCTTCCTCTTCCGAAAGCTGAACGTCTAGCGGCATGTCGGCAGAGACTCACGGACTTCCTCTCGCGAGGTCGGGCTCCCTTCGCTCTGACTACGAGTACGTCGAGGGCTGGGGGATGGCGGTGGGCCACTACAATCGGGTGCTTCGACCCAGGTCTGTTGAGGAGATTCTCGTTTCCTACGAGAACGCCCGGCGCAGCGGTGTTCCGATAGCATTGCGTGGAACTGGTTGCAGCTACGGTGATCCGAGCTGCAACGCCGAGGGGCATGTGCTCGACCTGACCGGCATGAACCGGATTCTCGACTTCGACGAGCAGAGCGGGGAGATCGAGGTCGAGGCGGGGGTGACCCTCGAGCAGTTGTGGAAGTTCCTGCTACCGCGCGGGCACTGGCCGAAGGTTTGTTCGGGGACCATGTTTCCCACCACCGGAGGTGCGCTGGGCATGAACATCCATGGGAAGAACAACTTCCAGGTGGGTACCTGGGGTGACAACACCCTGGAGGTTGATCTGGTCTTGCCTTCCGGCGAGCTGCGCACCTGCAGTCGCGAGCAGAATGCCGACCTATTCCATGCAGCCATTGGTGGACTGGGCATGCTGGGCACCTTCAGCCGCGCGAGGATGAAGACCAAGCGGATCTACTCCGGAGAGATCGAGGTGCGTGGGATTTCGACGCGGACCCTGCGGGCAATGATGGAGTACTTCGAGGAGCACAAGAGTCATGCGGACTACCTGGTGGGGTGGATCGACTGCTTCGGCGGCGGTGACCAGCTCGGCCGAGGATTGATCCACGAGGCTCACTACCTTCCCGAGGGTGTTGATCCCGACCCCAAGGCGTCGCTCAAGGTTGGCTATCAGGAGCTGCCGGCGAACATCATGGGGGTGCTGCCCAAGGACCAGGTCTGGCGCGCCCTCTCTCTGTTCAATCATGACCTTGGCATGAGAGCCGTCAATCTGGCCAAGTTTCACGCGGGCCGCGTCGAGCAGATGGGGGGGCCTTACCGACAGTCACACGCGGGCTTCAACTTCCTTCTCGACTACGTGCCCAACTGGAAGTGGGCCTACGGACGCCGCGAGAGGCGCGGTCTGATCCAGTATCAACCCTTCGTTCCCGATGAGACAGCGCACGACGTCTACAGTGAGCTCCTGAAGCACTGCCAGAGGAAGGGCTTTGTCTCCTACCTTGGCGTGCTCAAGCGGCACAAGCCGGATCCGTTCTGGCTGACGCACGCCCTGGACGGGTGGAGCCTCGCGCTGGACTTCAAGGTCACTCCTGCAAACAGGGAGGCGCTCTGGAAGCACTGCCACGAGATGACTGAGATCGTGCTCGAAGGCGGTGGCAAGTTCTACTTCGCCAAGGACCTCGTGCTGCGGGCAAGGGATCGGGAGCGCTTCTATCCGGAGGGCCGGTTTGAGTCCTTCTGTGATCTGAAGCGCGAATGTGACCCCGACGGCCTCCTGCAATCGGATGTGTGGAGGCGCATCTGCTCTGAAACGGAGGAGAAGCGAGGGGCGTGAGCTCGGTGGTTCCAGCCTGGCTGCTGAGGGCAGTCGCCGAGTTCACGACTCGAGCAAGCAGAAACCAATCAACTACCTGGGGTGGAGCCAGATGAGAACGTCTTTCAGATCACCTCTGCTGCTGCTCGTACTGGCCATTCTGATCCATGCTGGGTCGAGCTGCCGGTCGGCACCGAGCGGTGTCGTGGGCGCGCCTTCGGCAGTCCTTTCGGAAGCAGGGCTCGCGGAGCTGCGGAGAACCCTGGCGAGCTTCAGCCTGGATGGCGACTTGCCTGGCTCGGTAGCTCTGGTCGAGCAAGCTGGAGAGCTGCGCCTCCTGGGTGCCTTTGGTGAGGGGGGGCTCCAGGATGGTGCTCCGCTGGCCACGGATTCGATCTTTCGAATCTACTCCATGACGAAGGTCTTCACCTGTGTTGCTGCGTTGAGGCTTGTGGAGCAGGGCAGGCTGAGGCTGGACGATCCAATCTCCAGGTACCTCCCTGTCCTTGCCAGGCCAGAGGTGGCGCTAGTCGATGCCAGTGGCCGGCTCGTGGGGACTCGTCCAGCCGAGCGGGAGGTGCGGGTCTCGGAGCTGATGAATCACACCGCAGGATTCACTTACGGGCTCCGTGACGAGACTCAGCTCGGCGAGCTCTACAACGCCGCGGATCTTGTTCGTCCCGGAGAGAGCTCCCTTCAATTCTGTGAGCGTCTGGCCGGTCTTCCGCTGGCCTTCGATCCTGGATCGGCCTGGTTGTACGGACTATCGACGGATGTGCTTGGTGCTGTCCTCGAGGTGGCTGCTCGGGCCCCATTGGAGGAGGTCTTCTACGGGGAGATCTTCGAACCCCTGGGAATGACCGACACGGCCTTTCACGTCCCACTGGCAAAGCGCTCGCGTCTGGCAGCTCTCTTCGGGCGCGACGAGGAGGGGCGGTTGAGAGCTGCTCCGGCGCCTGTGCCCGTGAGCACCCCTTCCTTTTGCAGAGGGGGCAGTGGTCTCTTCTCGACCGTGACGGACTACTCACGTTTCTGTGAGTTCCTGCTGCACGGGGGAGAGTGGGACGGAGTCCAGCTGATCTCGCCCGAGAGCCTGGCGTTGCTGACAGCAGACAGCATCGAGGGCCTCAGCCGGGCTCGCTTCATGGCGGACCGAGGCTTTGGCCTGGGCGTGGGGGTGCTCACGGAGGAGAGCGCGGGCCCCTTGAATGGGACGGTCGGCTCCTTCCACTGGTCGGGATTCGCGGGAAGCAGCTTCTTCGTGGACCCCGAGCTCGATCTGATCGGGGTCCTGATGATCCAGGTGATGGATGACTACTCCTACATGGTGGCCTTCAGGAAGGCCGTGTACGGAGCCCTGACTCCTGGGCTCGATTACCCGGGAAGTGAGGTCGGGGAGTAGGCCTCACGGGCATTGACCTGGACCACCCGATCCTCCTCCGCAATCCAGGCGGTCAGCTGCTTGCCCCAGACGCAGCCCGTGTCGAGTCCTCGTACCCTGGGCTCGCAGACCAGTCCGTTGCGTGCCCAGTGTCCGAAGACCACCGTACGATCCTCGTCCTTGCGTGCCTGCCAGTGCTCGTACCAGGGGACGAAGGGGGCCGATGGCGGTGGCCAATCGCTCTCGGGACGCAGGCCATCCGCGTCGCAGTAGCGCACTCCAAGGGCGAACTCCAGCTCAGGCTGTGCGCTGCAGCTATCCAGGTCTCCCAGGGTGCTCACCGGATCCTTCCAGGTGGGGGAGACCCCGGCATGCACGAGTAGCAGGTCGGGCCAGGCTCGAATCAGGGGGCGTTCGCTGAGCCACTCGAGCAGCTCGTCGCGCTCGGGGGCGGAGAACAGCCCTTCGAGGGTGTCGCGACCGCCGGCCTCGCGCTCACCGCGTGCTCGCATGAGCGCATGCAGGTCATGATTGCCGAGCACTCCGCCGGCGTCCAGTTCCCGCAGGAGCCTCAGGACACCAAGCGAAAGAGGACCTCGATTGACCAGATCCCCGACGGGGTGCAGCTCGTCTATCCCGGCCTGAAACTGGACGGCGTCCAGCAGCTCTTCGAGCTCGACCAGGCAGCCCTGGATATCACCGATGAAGATGCGGCGTCCGCTCATCGAGGTTGCTCTTCCTTCTCGGGGTCGGCCCCGTCGCCACGAGCATCCTCCAGGCTCTCGTCACCGCCAACATAACCCAGGTCCTTGAGTGCCTTGAGTCCGGATCCGCCGATGCCGATGTCGCTTCCCTGTCGACGCTCTCTTTGCTCGCGCACGCTGGCCTGAATCGCCGCTGCACTCCTGGCAGCAATGGCCCGGAACTTCGAGTCGATGAACAGATCAGTGGACTCCTTGAAGTCGGCGCCGGTAGCAAAAATCCGAGCCTCACCTCGTTCTTCGGGCTCTCTCTTCCAGCGGCCGCCATGTTCCGCGAAGTGGGTGGAGTACTCGTCCTGGCGTAGGCCCTGGACCTCCAGTCCCTTGTGCCCGTTCCAGTAACCCTTGGAGGTCTGGTAGAAGACCGTGGGGGAGCTGAACTCCTGTGCCAGGAGATTGAGCGCATCGGTAACACCGGCGAGCTCTCCTCCGCCAACAATGGCCAGGGTCGGAGCCAGATGCCGATTGGAGACCTCCTCATGAATCACCTGCCCATTCGCGAGGCCGGGGCCTGCGATGATCAGGGGGACGTGCACCAGTTCGCTCCAGAGTGCGTGGCCGTGAGCCAGCATCCCGTGGTCGAAGATCTCCTCACCATGGTCGCTGGTGATGACGACGATCGTCTTCTCGGTCAGCTCCAGAGAGTCGAGAAGCTCCAGGATCCGCCCGATGTAGTGATCTCCCGTGCCAACACTTGCATCGTACCTGTCTGAGATCCACTGGGCATGCTCGGGTGGGACCACACGTTCAGGGTGCTGGACTCCGAACTCGTCACAGGCCTCGTCGGCCATCAATCTCCCGGCATAGTGGTCCATGCCGTCAACCTCGATCCCGGCCTGGATCCTGTCGGGGAAATCCTCCGGCTCTTCGCCACCCAGACGATCGAGTTCGGAGGGCAGCGGTCGGTGAGGAGTGTGGGGGTCGGCGAGCTGCAGGTAGAGGAAGAAGCGTGTGCTGGCCAGCGCACGAATCTCCGCCTCGATGAGATCGATGACCTCGTCCGTCATGCGCATGCGGGGGCCGGCATCAAAGCGCTCGAAACCCTGATCAAACTGTCGGGTCTGGTCGATCAGTGGATTGCAGGAGATCGCCGATGTGGTGTACCCGCGCTGCTGGAGAGCCTCGGCCAGCGTCTCGTAGTTGTAGTTGAGGTTGCAGGCCTTGTTGGAGAGAACTCCGTGCTCGTACGGCAAGAGGCCGGTCAGGAGTGAGGCGGTTGATGGCCAGGTCCAGCTGGATGTGGAGAAGGCTTGACGGAAGAGGATCCCGCGCTCGGCCAGTCGATCCATGTGGGGAGTGGTGTACTTCTCGTAGCCGTAGCAAGACATCCGGTCAGCACGCAGGGTGTCCACGGTGATGAAAAGGATGTTGGGCGTGCTCGGATTCGAGCGCTGGCGAGGGCGCTCTTCCCAGCGCTCGAGAACAAGGCCACCGAAGCCGCAATCCAGTCCCTCTTCGGCGAAGGCCAGGGCTGTGGCCGGATCACCGAAATTCGTGCGGAGGGTCACTACCTGTCCGGGTGCGACCTCGATTGCCCCTTCACTTCCCAGGTGCTGCCACTCGCGTTCAGCTCCAGTCTCGTCATGACGATGAGTGATCGTGCTGGAGTAGATGGACTCTCCATCCCGCTCGACCTCGAAGCTGACTGAAAGGCTATCGAGCCCACGACCATCGAGGATGGAGTCCTTTCGTAGGTAGGGCAGTTCGGGGTCATCAATACCCCGGTCGGTATATCGCCCATCGATTTGAGCGGCGAGCAGTAGCTGTGCGCCCTCACTTCCCTCGGGAATCGTGAAGCTCACCTCACAAGGAGGGGACATGACCAGGGAGACCTTGTCCCCTGTGTCGTGGACCGCACGCGTGAAGCGCATGTCGGTGAAGGGGCTGAGGATCGCCGCCCGCGCCGGGTGCAGGGGATCCTCGCGGACCACGCTCCAGCTGGCGGATTCGGTATCGAGCTCGGCGAGGATCTCGCGAACGGGCATGGGCGGAGCCTGGTTGGCCTGACTCCAGAGAAGCCAACCGGGTAAGCCCAGCCCCAGAGAGCCGAGGAGCCCCAGGGTGATCGGACTGGAGAGCAACCGGGCCAGGACCGGGGTACGGGAGCTGGTCCAGGCCAGGAGACTCAGGGAGCTGGCCAGGGCAAGGCAGACGAGGCCCAGCTCCAGCGGTCCAGGTACGCCTGGAGTCGTGCCGCGTGGAATCTCCTCGGTCGCTGCGATGGGCCAGCCCGTCAGAGCGGAGAGCAAGATGAGCCCCCCCAGGAGGATCCCAAAGGGGCGTCGTCCTCCGCGAGCACTCCAGATGACCGCAGCCGCCGCGCTCCCCATCATCAGGCCCTTGACCATCTCGGCCGGCCAATCGGCGAGGAGTGCCCAGCGAAACCATTCGGAAGGGCCATCACCGGTTCCAGAGGCCAGCTTCTCCAGGATCTTGACCCGTCCCAGAGCCAGGATGCCCGCCAGTAGAAGGCCAGGGCCAATCCAGGCACTGCCCAGGGATTCGGGCGGTAGGGGCTCTTCGGAGTCGGGAAGTTCCATTCGGGTCTGTACGTACTTCAGGTGACAGGAAACAAGCCGTGCCAGGAGAAGTTACCGCTCTGGCTGTCCCAGGCACAGCCTCGGGCCCCAACAGGGCGCCCGGGGGGCAATATTTTGGCCCAGGAGGAGCCATGAGTGGCTTGCCGTGGGCCCCCAATTCCGATACAACCCTTCGCTTGAGTTCCTCCGGCTGGCCGGGGTTGTGCTTGCACAGCCTTGTTCCATGACGAGCACCGCTTCCTCCAGAAGTCCCCAGATTCAGATTCCAGCTACCATGGCCAAGTCCCAGTTCAAAGCAGGCGGTCCGACCCGTGGCCGACTCCGTGTTCGCAAGATGGGCATGGGCTCCGGCAAGGCCGTTGCTCAGCTCAAGGCGAAGGGCAACAAGAAGCAGGGCCGCTAGGTCCAGACGGCCCCTCGTCGACCGCCCTTCGGCCGGTTCGAGGTAGGCCCTCCGCGCAAGTTTCAGGGGAGCATGAGCCCAGGCTTGAGCTCCCCACTTTCGTGTCCATTGACCCGTCTCGCTCGCTTGTTCAGTTCGAACGCCGGGCAGGCACGAGGAACAGCAGGGCGGCGGGGACGATGAGCCAGGGCACCCAGGCCTGAGAGGTCCATGCGAGCGGGCCCTCGCCGCTCTCGTCCAGGCCCGAGAGAACCAGGGTGCCGTTGTAGGCCACGTGCAGGAAGATCGCGGGGAACAAGCTGCGGCTGCGAAGCGTGATGGCGGCCAGCAGTCCGCCCAGCAAGGCCGTGGGAGCGAAGCGATAGATCGAGGCGTGCACGGCGCCGAAGAGCACTGCCTGCCACAGCACGGTCTTCCAGGCAGAGAGGTCGCGCTTGAGTCCCGAGAGGACTGCGCCCCGGAAGAACAGCTCCTCGCAAATTCCCGGACTGACGGCAAGGACGAGGAACAGCCATGGACCGGAGAGGTTGGTGATCGATTCGGGCAATCCGCTGACCTGGGTCATGGAGCTGGGCAGTGGCATGACCCGCTGTTGCCATTCGATCCACTCACCGGCAAAGCGTGCCAGAGCTGGGGCCGCCATCAGGGCTCCGAGCAGGTGCAGGGGCTGGGGAGGTCGCAGGCCAAGGGCCCGCGGAAGACTCTCCCCCGCCCTGGAGGCCGTCCCCCTCACGCTGAGGATGGCGCCCAGGGGAAGCAGGAGCCAGAGTGTGGCAAGCAGGCCCCAGAGTGGATTGAGGGACTGGAACAGGCCTCCAATGATGTACACGCCGAGGACCCCGGCCCAGCCCCAGCTGAGCGCGGTGCGCGACTGAACGCGACGCAGGGCGAGCTCCTCGGAGGTGGATTGGCTGGCGAGGACCTTCTCTCCGTCGAGCAGATGGCCAAGCTGGCGCAGGGCGAACCAGGCGTAGAGGAGAGTTGATCCGACCGCCAGAAGACCCGGTAGCGGAGTGAGCCCTCCGACCATCGCCTCGCGGAAGGCCAGGGCAGGTCCTGCGAGGGGTAGGCAGGCCAGGAATGGATCGAGCTCGACCTCAGGGCTCATCGCCAGGGCCGTGGGAATCATGGCCAGCAAGGTCAGTGGCAGGACGTAGTGCTGTCCTTCTCTGAAGGAGCGGGCCTTTCCACAGACCAGGCACAGCACCGCGCACAGCAGCAGGCAGACCGGCAAGAACAGCAGCCCCGAGCTGAGCACGCGCCAGGCGCCCGGATCATTTCCCGCAGCCTCCGCCCCGGGCAGGCTTCCCAGGCCCAGGCTGACGCAGGCGTAGAGACTGACCGTGTTCAAGCCCAGGGTCACGAGGCCCGTCGCCAGGACCGAGCCGAACTTACCCCAGACGATGTCGAGGCTTGGAACGGGCTGGACGAGCAAGGTCTCGAGGGTGCCCGACTCCCGTTCGCCGGCAAAGGCTGCGAGGGCCGCGTAGCTCCCACCCGAGAGCAGGACGAGCACGGCGATCAGAGGGAGGATGCGGCCGATCCAGCGACCGCTCAGCGCAGATTCGTCGGCCTGATCGACACTCTCAGTCGTCCAGCGCTCAGCAGGGTCACCGTTGAAGTGGATGAGGAATACATCGGCCTCGAGCTCCGCTCTCAGCTCGTCGAAGGCCTCCCGCACGCGATCCTTGGCCTCGCGGCAGGTCTCGTCGGCACCCTCGAAGTGCAGGCGGAAGAGCGTGCCGCTGGGAGAGTCGGGGTTGGGAAGCGCGTAGACCAGGAGGTGGCCGTCGGTACCGGTCAGCTCGATTGCAAGCTCGCGGGCATGCTGTTCGGACTCGAGTGTTCCCTCGGCGATGGACTCCTCGATCCCATCGATGGATCCGGGGGGCAGGGTATCGAGCTTGATGGGAATCCTCTGGTTGAGGAGTGCCAGGAAGCGCGCGGCCAGCTCAGGTTCAGCCGCCGAGAGATCGTGGCTCACACGGACCTCCTGAGCCTCGAGGGTCTCCTCGCCGATCTTCGAGAGCCAGCCCTGACCGAGGAACATCAGCGGATAGAGCAGGGCCGGGAGAACCAGGCCTGCCATCAGGGCGCGTCGATCGCGCAGCAGGGAGCGAAGTTCAGTACGAAGGACGAAGCGCCAGGCTTGCTCAGGCAGATGCGGTCGCTTCAACCGGGGCTCCTGGCACCTTCGGCTTCACGAACAAGCTTCATGAAGACAGCATCGAGGTAAGCCTCTCCGGTCTTCTCGAGCAGCTCGGCTTGGGTTCCCTCGGCCAGCAGGCGACCGCCATGAATGACACCGAGCCGATCACAGAGTCGCTCAGCCTCGCTCATGATGTGTGTGCTCAGCAGGATGCAGGCGCCATGACTGCGGCGGTCCTCGATGAAGTCGATCATCGCACTTGATGCAAGGATATCGAGCCCGGTGGTGGGCTCATCGAGGATCAAGACCGGCGGGTCATGGAGTACAGCTCGGGCAATGGAGACCTTTTGCTTCTGGCCTGTGGAGAATGACTCACATCGCCCCTCAGCAAACGAGCTCATGTCGAAGGCAGCGATTAGCTGCTCGACCCGCTCGTCGAGTTGCTCGCCCAGAAGTCCGTGCAACTTGCCGAAGTACTGCAGGGTCTCGCGGGCAGTGAGTCGTGGATAGAGTCCCGTGCTGGTGGAGAGAAATCCGATGCGACGGCGAGCCTCGAGTGGATCTTTCTGCACGTCCACTCCGTCAATCTCCGCACTGCCCGAGGTTGGTGCAAGGATGGTCGAGAGCATCCGGAGGGTCGTCGTCTTGCCCGCGCCGTTGGGGCCGAGGAGTCCGTAGATCTCACCGGGAACGCAGGTGAGGTTGACCTCGCTGACGGCTTCAATCCTCCCGCGTTCGGGGTCCTGGAAGTTCTTGCACAGATCCCGAGCTCGGATCGCGGCCTGCGCAGGCGCAGCAGACGAAGCCGGAGGGGTCAATGGTTGGGACTGCTCAGCGGGTGAGTGAGGGGGGCTCATCTTGCTTATCAGCGCGAGCTCGTTGCGGATCTCAGGAATGAAAACATGCGCTGGAGGGGAATGGTCTCCCTGGAGAGACCGAGGGACTCCCGGGACAGGATACGCACGGCAAACATGATGGCCAGCACTGCATAGGCGAGCAGACAGACAGCGGTGAGACTGTACTCGAGGGGGAGGGACTCTCCACGAAGCATCGACCGGAAGGCCAGTACCACATTGACCACTGGAATGAAGGCGGTGCCCACCGTGAGCTGGAGTCCGGGTAGCATGCCCGCCATCGCAGGGAGGAAGAAGCACATTTGCAGGGGGCCAAGGAGTGCCTGACCTTCCTTGAAGTTCCTGGCGAGAGCGGCGAAGCCCGTCAGGAGCGCACTCACCGAGAAGGTGAAGAGCAGTGCCAGGGGAGCGATCGAGAGCAGGGCGGAGAGCGGTAGTTCGATCTCGATCCCGTTGCCAGCCGCGATCATCTTGAGCAGGTGGCCGGCCGAGAGGCCCAGAGCTAGCAAGTTGAGTGAGGTGGCAAGGAGCGCAGAGGCGCAAACGGCGAGGATCTTGCCCTGGTGTACGGCAAGCCTCGGGATGGGGAGGATCATGGTGGTCTCCGAGGTGCCCCGCTCACGCTCCCCGGCTGTCAGATCGACCGCTGGGTAGAAGGAGCCCATGATCGTCATCAGCACCAGCAGGAAGGGGAACAGCAGGGACAGCAGGAAGGCCCCCATTTCTCTGGCTGGCGCCAGATTGCGCAGGTCGATTGCCACGGGGTGTAGTTCCCGGGGGTCAAGTCCCACCTGCCTTGCTGCCAGACTGCGTTCCTGCTCTGCGAACTCCTCCATGCGCTCTCGCAGCCGCTGCTCGGCCACGATCGAGCGATTGTCGGTGCTGTCGAAGGCGATCTTGCTGGGGCCTTCCCCGGCGCTCGCCAGATAGAGCAGGGCGTCTCGCTCGAGGCCCTCATCAGCAGTCCACGATTCGTAAGCGGATTCGACCGAGGAAGCTGAGTCGATGAAGTGAGGCTCGACTCGCTCAATCGGATCGTTGCCAGTGGATTCCTCGCTACTGCCTGGAGCGTAGCTGATCGAAGGCAGTAGCTCGGGAGGAATGGGGTCCGAGGTGGCCTGGGTGATGGCGACCTGGACGGTCAGGTGTTCGCGCCGGCCCTGGACCAGCAGGGTGCCCTGGATCATGAGCCAGAAGATCACCGGGTACAGGGCGATTGGCAGCACCACCGTGTAGATGGCGGTCTGCCGGTCACGAAAACTGGTGAGCAGCTCCTTGCGAGCCACCCACCAGGTCGCCCGCCAAATACCTGGGGGTGCCTGAAGCCTCATGCGGGGACGTTCCCCGCTGGGCGGGACGAAATCAAGGCTTTTGCTCCGATCCGAGCTCGTGTTGCCCCCGTGAGGGGGTGCGGCGGGACCGGAGTCTCAAGCCAGGGCGGGGTCCCGGTCGATTTGTAGAGCATGGATTCGAGCTCTCCTCTCCGCCCTCAGGACAGTGGAACCGATGCCACGCGCATTCCCCTGACGATCAGCGAGCGGCGCGGCTCGGCATGGGCCAGTGGTTCCGACTCTGGAGCCCCGGTTGGGGTTAATGGACAGGATCAGGAGTTGGAGACGAGTGCGCTGCCCGAGGCGGTCCTCTGGCCAGAGGATCCTTTGGCACCCAACTATCACGTGTTCCATGACGTGGATCAAGCCGCCGGTCCCGTACCGGGCGGAGGCTGGGCCATGATCCTTGGTTGGGGACGGTTTCCTGCGCGTTTCATCGCGATGGGAGTCCTGGCCTATCTCTTCGCCTTCAACTTTTCTGTCGTGCGCGGAAGCTCCATGGCTCCGGGAATTCATGACGGTGATCGAATTCTCATCGACCAGCTCAGCTACCTCTTCACGGATGTGGACCGTGGGGACATAGTTGTCCTGCAATACCCGCTGGATCCAAACCTGGACTACATCAAGCGGGTGGTTGGACTCCCCGGTGACGCGATCGTGATGGAGCTCGGGCAGCTGTGGGTCAATGGAGAGCGGGTCCACGAGGACTACCTACAAGAGCTGGATCTCGTCAGCCGTCTCGATATCACGGTCCGTTCCGGACACTTCTTCGTCCTGGGCGACAATCGATTGCACTCCTCGGACAGCCGGGAGTTCGGGCAGGTGCGTGAGGAACTGGTACGGGGGAAGGTGGACATTCGCATCTGGCCACCCGCGAGGGCTGGTCGCATACACTGAGCGGATGGCCGCCCAGGGCTCTTTCGAGTAGATTGCGCCCATGCACATTCCGGCCCCCGTCACCCTCGTCACTGGCAGCTCCCGGGGGCTTGGTCTTGAGATCGCGAGAAAGTTCCAGGAGCGAGGGGACAAGATCCACACGGTCTGGCATCGAGACGTGGAGCGCGGCGCTGAGCTGGAGGAGGAATTTCGGCGGCGAACCCACCGCTGCGATCTGACCCTGGCAGAGCCGACCGACACGCTGGTGGAGCGCATCCTGGAGATCGACGGGAAGCTGGATCATGTGGTGCACTGCGTCGGGGACTACCTCTCGGCGAGCCTGGCCGATACGACCATCGAGGATTGGAGAGCCCTCTTCGAGAGCAACCTGGCCACGGCCGTGAACCTGGTCGCGGCCCTGCGAGAGCCCATGCGAGAGACTGGCGGCACACTGGTCTTCTTCTGCTGCGCCGGCGTGGGCGGGATGAGGGGGCGCCGCTCCAGCGCGGCCTATGCAGCCATGAAGAGCGCCTTGATGGTCTTTGGCCGCTCGCTGGCCCTCGAGGAGGGCCCCCATGGTGTCAGGATCAATACAATCTCACCTGGCCTGATCCCTCATCCAGATTCCCATGCGGAGACCCGGGATCCGGATCTGCAGGCCAGGGTGCCCCTCGGAAGGGCCGGAACGCTCGAAGAGGTCGCCGCAGCGGCCCTCTGGCTGAGCTCCTCGGGGTCCTCATACGCAACCGGATTGGATCTGGCGCTCGCGGGGGGGTGGCTCCAGTAGAGGCACCTCCGGTAGCATGGGGTCATGACTGTCCTCATCGATCTGAACCCCGCAACAGGGGAGTGCCTGGCCGAGATTCCCATCACCTCTCCCGAGCAACTGCAGGCGGCCGTAGCGCGTGCCCGAGCTGCTCAGCCGGGCTGGGGTGCCATGCCGACCGCCGCTCGGCTGGAACTGCTGCGGGCCGTGGCCGGCCGCCTGGAGGAGCGCGCCGAGGAGCTGGCGGACCTGATCACGCTGGAGATGGGCAAGCCTCGCAAGCAGGCCCTGGGTGAGGTCCGGGGCTGGGCCAAGCACTGCCTGACGGAGCTCGATGAGATCGCCACGGCGATCGAACCCGAGAAATTCGATACCGAGGGGCAGAGTACGGTGCTGGTTCGCTCGCCGCTGGGCGTGGTGGCCGCCATCACTCCCTGGAACTTCCCCGTCGGCATGCCCATGCAGATCCTCCTGCCAGCTCTGGGGACCGGCAACACGGTTGTCTTCAAGCCAAGTGAGATGGTGCCCCAGGTGGGCGCCATGATCGCCGAGCTCCTTGGCGAGGGGCTGCCCGAAGGCGTGCTCGAACTCGTGCAAGGTGATGGCTCTGTTGGCGCAGCCCTCGTCGAGAGTGAGATCGATATGATCGGATTCGTCGGGAGTCGTGCCACGGGCAAGCACATCATGAAGAGCGCAGCGGGTGAGCTGAAGCGGCTCGTGCTGGAGCTTGGCGGGAAGGACCCCTTGATCGTCATGGCGGACGCTGATCTGGAGGAAGCCGCTGAGTGCGCCGTTCGCCACAGCCTGCGAAACACGGGGCAGGTCTGCTGTTCTGTCGAGCGTGTCTTCGTGGCTGAGGAGGTGGCGGCCGGCTTCGAAGATCTCGTGGCGAAGAAGGCCAGGGCTTGGACCTGCGGTGATGGCTTCGACGAGGCCGTTGCGATGGGGCCCATGGTCAGCGACGATCAGCGCCGCAAGGTGATCGACCATGTGGATGCCGCCCTCGAGTCAGGCGCCCGGCTGGTCTGGCGGGGTGAGGCACCTGACTCTCCCGGGTTCTTCCATCCGGCGGTGGTCTTGGCCGATGTAGGCGAGGAGTTTCGCATCACCCGAGAGGAGACCTTTGGTCCAGTGGTCAGCCTGACGACCTTCTCGGGGGATGAGCAGGAGGCCCTGCGTCTCGCCAACGACACGCCTTACGGTCTCGGTGCCAACGTCTTCACTGGGGATACCGAGCGCGGTCTACGGATGGCTGCGGGGATCCATGCTGGCCAGATCGGGGTCAACCAGTACCTGGGTGGTGCGCCGGGCCTCCCATGGGTCGGTGCTCGCCAGTCTGGATTCGGCTTCCTCGGCGGTATCGAGGGACATCGGCAGTTCACCGTGCCCAAGAGTATCTCGCGGCCGAAGACTGCAGGAGCGTGAGGATTCAGGGCTCTTTCACGGCGCTGCTGATCGCCACCCTTGGGTTGGCCTGTGGCGTGCAGTCGGATGATCAATCGCGCGAGGCTGGGGGCGTTGGTGCTACGGTCACGCCCGACGCCAGCCCGCCTGTGGAGTCCAGCGAGTCTGTGGCTCTCTTTGCGACAGTGCCGGAGGACCGGCTTCGTGGCCGCGTTGTCCATGCACGAACAGGGCAGCCATGGACGGATGTCTTTGTTCGCCTTCAGGCTGGCGAGTCGGTGCAGGTCGTCCGGACCACAGACACAGGTCACTTTGTGGCTGATGAACCGCTCCCCGATGGAGAGGTGCTGGCCTGGGTCGGTCTGAACCCAGAGGGGCCTGCGTCGCAGCTGGAACCTGTGGTCTTCGATCATCAGAGCGCCCTCGCTGATGAGCTGACTCACCTGATCAAGGTGAATGCTGGCCCTTCTTACAGGCTCGAGTTCCTCGAGCATGCAAGCGATGAGCCCACGCGCTGGATGGCCAGGGTCATCGAGCGTGGTGAGCGGGATGCGCTGCGGACCTGGAGCTGGCAGGTCCTGCGTCCGGGCGATCCTCCCTGGCTTCGGTACTTGCATCAGGAGTATCCCCACGACCAGGATTGGCAGCCATTCGTGGAGGTGCGCCTGAGGGAGAAGGACTGGTTCGCGAGGGGAAGGGTCAGGAGCAATCAGGGCGAGGATCACTCCATCGTGAAGCTGGAGCTCATTCAGTACGCGTTTCTGGGCGGCCGCCTGGTCGATGAGCTAGGACGCCCCGTCAGTGGTGCACAGCTCAGTCTTCGCCTGGTGGAGAGCACGGAGGCGGTAACGCTCGTGGACGTGCCACGCACAGCCTGGAGTGATGAGGAGGGGCTGTTCGAGTTCCCTCCAAACCTGGAGCCTGGCCGCTATCACCTGCAGGTGCAGAGCGATGGTCGTCAGGACGTGCGACTGGATGTCGACCTTGAGAGTGGGCGTCGCGAAGGCTTCGAGGTGGTGCTGAGCCACGTCGAGGCCACCGAGCAACTGGCGGTTGCGCTTGTGGTGAGCGAGGGCAGCCCACCGCCTGTCGCGATCGTCTCGCTTCGCTCACTGGATGACCCGGGACTGCGACGATGTCTGCATACCCGGATGAGCCAGGGGTCGGATGGGCGGGTACAGGTGGCAGCTTCAGGGGCCGCACTTCTCTTTGAAGACCTCTTTCCAGGCCGCTATGAGCTGGAGGTCTTGCCAGTTGATGGACGCCGCTATGACCATGAGCGGCTGGAGCTGGAGCTGCCCAGCGGCAGCGACGGCGTCGTCATCTCGGAGGTCTCCAGTTCGCTGCTCCTCCGAGACCTGCGCTTTGCCGTGAGGGGCCAGGGGGAGACCCAGGAGCTCGAGTCGCACCTGATGCGATTTAGTGGTGAAGAGTGGTGGTTCCTGGATGCGCTGAGGTTCGAACGAGGCCAGACCTGCGGCAATCTCGCTGCTGATGGTGTGGCCGGCGAGTGGATGATCTGGAGCGAGGGATATCAGCCCGCCTATGGGCGTCTCGAGAGCCTGGAGCCGGGGACCGAGCCTGTTCAGGTTGACGTGGAGTTGCGACCAGGGTGGGGGGTCGAGCTGATCATGCTCGACAGTACGGGGGGCTTGCCGCGGCCTGGCCTTGATAGCTGGCAGCACGCTGCATTCGTTCACCAGGCCGAACCACTCGAGGGCGTCCTGGCGCTCGCCGGAGGTCAGGTTGTCGGAAGGAGCGATGCCCGTGGTCGGCTCAGGATCGAGCTCGAGGAACGGCCGCACGAGCTGGAGTTCTTCAAGAAGGGCTGGCGAGCGCTGGGGGTGGCCACCACTCGTGGCGACGGCGTTCGTGACCTACGAGACCTGGACCTTGGTCGGACTGCGGCCGTGTGGTTCGAACGCTCGGCGCCCTGAATCGAGGCCGCGCGCGGGGCCTTCCCGCTCAGGGGCCGTTCCGTCGGATTCTTGTACGAAGCCTTCCCATCTGCTCGATGGAACAAACGACCTCGTCTCCATTGGCCAGTGGGCCGACGCCTGCGGGCGTCCCCATCAAGATGATGTCCCCGGTGTTCAGGGTCATATGCCCTGAGAGATAGGAGATGGCTTCAGGGATACTGATGACCATGTCGCGGGTATTGGCGGACTGACGGAGCTCACCGTTCACTTCTGCTCTCAGGTCAAGCTGGCCTGGGTCGAGCTGACCACTCGGCAGGAAGCAAGGCCCGATCGGGCAGGCACCGTCGAAGTTCTTGGAACGGAACCAGGGATAACCCTGCTTGCGATCCCGCCCCTGGAGGCTGCGCAGGCTCAAGTCGTTAGCGATGGCGTACCCGCAAACATGCTGCATGGCCTTGTCCAAGGTGACACGGTGAGCCTTGGGGCCGATGACCACTGCCAGTTCTGCCTCGTGGTCCAGTCGACCTGAGTAGTCGCCCGGTGGCGAGACAGTCACATTGTTCCCGACCATGCATTCGGGTGCCTTGTTGAAGAACATGGGCTCGGCTGGGACCTCCTCGGAGAATTCAGCGGCGTGGGCGGCGAAGTTCTTGCCGAGGCAGAGGACCTTCCCTACATCGCGCGGCATGAGCGGGGGCAGGAGCGCTTCGGCCTCTCCGATAGCAGCGGTCGGCGCGAGGTCTACCCGGTTGAGCCAGTCGGAGAGCCGGGCGGGGTCGAAGAAGCCCTGGCAGGCCAGTTCTGCCGGACTGTCGGCCTGCCCGTCCGCGAGGAGCTGACTCGAGAGGTCCAGGAAGTCCCCGTCAACCTGCAGGATGAGCCGGCCTGAGCCTGCGAACTCTTCTCCCTGGCGACGATAGAGCCTGACTCGCATCTTCAATCTGACGGGGCTGAGAACTCTTCGGACGTTCGCTTCAATTCGAGCGCGCTTCGCCCCGGGTACCTAGTCCTTTGGAATGGCAGCACCCAGGGTGAGCATGGCGTAAGAGGTGGCGAGAACCGGATTGCCTTCCCACCAGCGAGGCGCGTTCTCGTTGACCCATGACCCATCGTCCTTGCGCTGCATGGCGATCACTCGACCGCAGACCTGCTGGCGCCAGGCGTGCTTCTTGCCGCTTCCATCGGTGATCTCCTCGGCGCCGTACAGATCGAGGGCTCGAGCCATGGTGTGGAAGTAGTAGTACAGACCCTGGTAGGGGGCTGTCGGATCCTCGGAGTGCTCGAAGCCGGGGTTGACGTCAAGGGTGTAGTGTTCCTGAATCCACTTCCAGGCGGCCTGCATCCGCGGGTCGTCCCGGGGTAAGCCGGCGAAGATGAAGCCCTTCAAGAGGGCGTAGGTCATCGAGCCATAGGAGCGAGGCACCTTGGTACCGTCGGGCAGGGTCTCGAAACCAGCCTTGGATTCGCCTGGCGCATAGCCGGCTCCTCCGTCATTACCGCTCTTGATCACAGCACCATCCGAGCGTATCTCGATGTCATTGGACTCAGACCTGTTCTGGACTCGCTCCAGGAAGGTCAGGGCGCGGGTAAAGCTCTCATCTCCAGTCTCGGTGCCCGCTGCGGAGAGCGCCTCCAGAGCCATTTGAAGGTTGGAGAGGTCGGGGCGCTCATCGCCGCCGTATCCGATGCCCCCGTAGTAGAGGTCGCCGTCGGTGTAGCCCTCACCTTCATCAGCTTGTAGGGCCACGAGGAAGCGGCGGGCACGCTCGATGGACTCCGCATACTTGGGGTCGCCGCTCTTGGCCAGGGCGAGGATCGAGGAGGAGGTCAGGTAGTTCTTGAGCTTGCCATCATGGATCGATCCGTCCTTGTCCTGGTGGGCGACCAGCCAGTCAAGTCCGTGATCGATGACGCGCTGAACTTCTGCGGGCCGTGGTTCGGGCAGCTCCTGGATGGCGCCCAGGGCCATGGCGGTCGTACCCAGCTCGGGCTTTCCTGGAGCACCCCAGAGCCCATCATCGCTGACCGCGATCAGGAAGAGCGCACCTCGTCGTAGAGAGTCGATGGTGGTCTTGCGGTCCGCATCGCTGAACTTGGGCAGGATGCTTGCGCTGCGGTAAATGCTGTCAGGAGGGCTCAGCACCTTGCGGAAGCGGGTCAGGGAGATGATGGCCTCCGAGGTGCGAATGAGTGATCCATCGGGGCCTTGCCAGGAGGCGTCCGCCTTGCGGCGGGCCATCCACTTCGCCAGCTCGCTCTTGGCCTCGTCGGGAGCAAGTGGTTTCCGAGCGCTGGGCTTTGGAGTGCTGTTGAAGTACTTCTCCAGCTTGACTCGGACAGCGTCGCTCGTGGAGTCGTGGAACTGCCGAAGGGCGAGCCAGGCCAGCGTCGACTGCACTGTCCTGTCGAGGTCATTGGCCCCGGCGTTGAAGATTCCACCGCTTGTCTTGTCCTGATTCTCGGCCAGATAATCGAGAGCCTTCGAGACGAAGGGGCCGTCACGGCGGGTGTACTTGCGCGGTGACATGGCAAAGGCCTGAAGGACCCAGGCCGTGTTCTTCACAGAGCCTCCATAGCTGCCGTCAGGAGCTTGCTTGGATCTCAGCCAGCGGATGCTGCGGTCGATCTCACTCTTGAGATCGAGGTCGTCGATCGAGGCCTCTTGAACCAGAGGATCTGTGCAGCTGGCGGCGCTGATGCTGAAGGGGTTGCTTAGCAGCAGGAAGGCAGCTAGCGAGAGCAGGGAGCCAAGACGTATTTGAGACATGGGCGACAGGAATCGTGGCGTGGCTGGCGGTTGAAGGCTCGATCTCAGGAGCGAACGCAGATCAGGGGTTTGGGTTCAAGCCAGGCAGCAGGATACTCTCTAGGAGTCCCCAACGCAGATTTCTACCCCGCTCTGATGGGGCTGAATGGGCGTCGTGGACGCCCTGTGGGGCCCAATCTTTCGCCCATGACTCGAATCTCCAACCGATGAGCGACTCCGACTTCGTCTCCCTGGACTTCCAGCGCCTCGATCCGGCCGAGATGATTGCCAGGTCCCGAGAGTTTGCTGACGACCTGGCCAGGCGCCGGAGCGTTCGTCACTTCAAGAGCGACCCCGTGCCCGGGCAAGTGCTGGAGGATTGCATTCGGTGCGCGGGGACGGCGCCCTCCGGGGCTCACCAGCAGCCCTGGACCTTCGTCGTGGTCAGCGACCCCGAGCTCAAGCGCAAGATTCGCGCGGCTGCAGAAGAGGAGGAGCGAGTGAACTACGGGGGGCGTATGAATGCTGAGTGGCTGGCAGCACTCGCACCCCTGGGGACTGATGCGAACAAGGAGTTCCTCGAGGTGGCCCCCGCTCTGATCGTACTCTTCAGGAAAGCACACGGAGTCGATGCTGGCTCCAAGGTGCAGTACTACTACACCCATGAGTCCATTGGCATCGCGCTGGGCTTCTTGCTTGCTGCGCTACATCGCTCGGGACTGGCGACGCTGACACACACACCCAGCCCGATGAAGTTCCTCGAGGGGATTCTCGGCCGGCCCTCCAACGAGCGGGCCTACATGTTGATTCCCGTGGGCTACCCGACTGATGATTGCGAGGTACCAGATCTGGTCCGCAAACCGCTCTCCGAGATCAGGGAGTGGCATGGGCCAGGGCTACCCGACTCGATCACGGAGTGAGCTACTCCTCTAGCCTGACTGCAGTCCCGTAGGCCAGGATCTCTGCTGCGCCGACAGAGATCTCCGTTCCGGTGAAACGCACGCCAACGATCGCGTTTGCGCCTCGAGCGCGAGCTTCCTCCGTCATTCGATCGAGTGCTTGCTCCCGCGACTCAGCGAGCAGCTTGGTGTATTCATCCATCTCCCCACCTACAAGGTTGGTGATCAGTCCTGAGATGTCCTTGCCGATGTGCCTTGCACGTACGGTGGCTCCCCGCACCAGCCCGATGACCTCGAGAATCTGCTTGCCGGGGATCTCAGCAGTGGTGGTGACGATCATCTCTTGACTTCAGTGTAAGGGTCGAACGGGGCCAGCTTGATGCGGTCGCGGAGGCGAACCAGGGTGAGCAGCAGGAAGCCGGAGATGGGGGCGATCAACAGTACCTTGATGAGCGAGGAGAGCTCGGAGTCGATGACAAGCGCCATGAGCAAGGCGAACAGGGCAATGAGCCCACCGGCAAGCAGGATCCAGCCGAGGCCAACCGTGCCTTGATGCACAGGGTCACTCTTGAGGCGGTTCCACTCCAGGTCGTGAGGTTCAGGGGGCGCCATCTGGTTCGCCAGGATCGCAAGCTTCTGATAGACGGCGACCTGTTGTGCGAGCTCGGGCTCCTTGGCGAGCCGCTCCTGAAGCAGCTGGCGCTGGTCCTCGGCCAGCTCGTCGTCGACGTAGGCCATGACCAGCAGTTCGTCGCGAGTGGGGTGGCTCTCCCGATTCACTTGTCCCCCTCCTCGAGAGCGGTGATCTCGGTACCGGTCGTGCTTGGGACTCCATCAATTCCCGAGCCCAGCCTCTCGCGGAGTCGGCGCCGTGCGTGGAACAGGCGTGACATCACCGTTCCCTGGGGAATGTCGAGGGACTCGGCGATCTCACGGTAGGACAGCTCGCGGTGATGTCTCATTGACAGGATCTCGCGATCGCGGGCAGAGAGGCCCGCCAGCGCATCGTGGAATTCTTCGGAAGACTCCTGAGCCTCCATACGATCACTGGGAGAGGCAGCTCTTGTATCGATCAGCTCCCAGTCCCCTTCTTCCTCCATGCCGGGCTGCCGGCTGGAGATGGAGACCTTGCGCAGGCGTCCGCGCTGCCGAAGAAAGCTGAAGCAGGTGTTGCGGAGGATGCGATGAAACCAGGGCAGGAAGGCGTCCTCGTTGCGAAAGGTCTCACGTGCTCTGAAGACCTTCATGAAGGCCTCTTGTGAGAGGTCCATGGCATCCTCGCGAGACCCCACCAGTGAGTGAGCGATGTAGAAAGCGCGCTTGCGCAGACGCCCCACGAGGGTATCGAAGGCTTGGGAGTCCCCGGCCTTCGTCGCGATCATCAACTGAGTTGCTTCTGTACCCATCACATCCACACACTTCGCTGTGGTCGCGGTTTTCTTCAACCAAGACCCGGGAAGTTCGGAATCCTTCGTGGAATCGGCCATGGGGAGGCGTCAGAGGGGGGTAGGGGCTGTGGTTCTCGTCGGGGCGAGGGTGCCGAGGGCGGCCAGGGCAGCTCTCCGACTGGCCCCGGGTGGTCCGAGCCGCTCCCGGGCGAACTCGAGCTGAGCCCTGCACTGGCCACGCCAGTTCGGGTCACCCAGAAGCTCGCCCACGGCAAGCTCGAGGGCGCCTGGTGGCTGCCCCCCGCTAAAGCTGAACTCGGGGTAGACCTCGCGCCCCGCGAGCAGGTTCACCGATGAGAACCAGGGCACGGTCAGGAAGTGACGTCCGAGCCACACCTGCAGGGGGGTCTCGAGCACATAGATGACCACGGTCGGCAGGCGGTGCTCGAGGAGGTGGAGCAGGATCGTTCCCGAGACGGACAGCGCAGCCTCGGCTTGCCCAAGGGTGGCCTCGAGGTCCGTCGAGAACTCAACACGGCTGACATCCACCTGACTGCTCATGAGGCAAGCTTCGATCAGTTCTCGATGGTTGGTATCGCTCTGACAGAGAACCACCCGCCAGCTCGGATCGGCTAGCAGGCGTGGAGCGATTACCTGCAGCATCATGGGGAGGTTGCGTTCAATGACCGAGCGCCGGCTTCCGGGGAGCAGGGCCAGGATCGGTGCCTTGTCGTTCGGGGTGGCCAGCTGCGGCGTTCTTGTGCCCAGTTCATCCAGCAAGGGGTGGCCAACATGAGCAACGGGAACACGATGTCGGGCAAACCAAGCAGGCTCGAAGGGCAGGATCGAGAGCCCCAGGTCGACAGCTCGCCGGAATCCTGCCACGCGCCAGGGTGCCCAGCCCCAGTACTGGGGCGTGATGTACTGAACCGTGCGTGCGCCGCAGCGACTCGCCATGTGGGACAGCGGCACATTCAAGGCCGGGGAATCGACGCCGATGAACAGGTCAACAGGTTCTCCCGAGAACTCCTCGGCGGCTGCAGTCACCAGTCGCAGATAGAACGGCAGGGCGCTCACGATTCCAGAGAATCCCATCCTCGCCTCGGAGACCGGATCGCCGAGAACCCTGACATCCAGCGCTGCCAGTCGTGGCCCACCGAGGCCGACGATTCGAGGCGCGGGGGCTCCGAGTTCCCGGAGAGCTTGCTGCAAGGCCCAGACGAGGTTGCATGCGTGGGTCTCGCCGGAGGCCTCCGCGCAGCTCAGGAAGATCCGCAGCGGGCGCCCGGGGAGCTGCAGCTGCAGCTGGTCCGGAACAAGCTCGGGGGAGCTCCCAAGATCGTCTCGCGACTCCTCGAGCAGCGTCCGCTGTCGAAAGAAGTGGTAGAGCGCATGAAGTGGTAGCAGCAGACCGTTTCCCAGCGCACGCAGGAGTTCGACTGCCACGAGCAGGGACGGGGAAGGTCCACGACTGCGGTGCGGATCTTCGGTGGTCGGGATGTTGGCGATTTCGCTGGGCATGACGGGGGCAGGTAAAGTATTCAATCCCGGCGTGCGATTCCTGGCCTACTTCTTCCTGGTGTTCGTCGCCCTGGCCGTTCTTCGTCAGTTGCCGGTCCTGGGCGGGGTCTTCCGTATTCCCCTGCTGGGGTTCTTTCTGGCGGCGGTGGTCGTCAGTGCAGTGGTGGCCAAGGGGGGGGAAGCCCTCGCCAGGAGAGCCAAGCTGCAGCGCCAGCTACGTGAGCTGGGGGAGGTGGATACGCCCCAACGGCGGGGGAAGCTAGGGCGTCTGTTGCTGCAGCACAATCGTCCTGCTGCGGCCGTTGAACACCTGCGAGCGGCGATTGCGGCTGATCCTGAGCTGGTGGACTGGCATTATCGGCTTGGAATGGCCTTGCTGCAGGCTGGCGATCGGGAGGGAGCGCTGGAGAGCCTGCTGCGAGCCAGGGACCTGGATGAGGGTTTTGCCTACGGCGGCGTGCTTCTTCAGCTCTCAGAGGCAGCGCGGGTCACAGGAGATCTTGAACTGGCTCTGGGGAGCCTCGAGCGATTCGAGGTCCTGGAAGGACCCAATCCCGAGCAGGCCTATCGGAAGGGCAGGGTCTATCGGGCGCTCGGGCGGCCTGAGGAGGCTCGCGCGACCTTCGACTCGATCCCAGCACTTGTCAAGCAGGTGCCCGGCTATCAGAAGACAGAGGCGCGGGCCTGGGCCTTGCGTGGCTTCTGGACCTCTCGGTTCTAGGCCGCGGCTCAGGGGACCTTGCGGGCGAAGGTCCGCAGAGACACCAATAGCAGGACTCCTGAGAGTGCGATCATTGGCCCCAGCCGTGACCAGTCCAGCTCGCCGCGATCCATGATCTTCATGAACACCTCGATGTCGGTGAGGCGGTAGATCGACCAGTGCGTGACGACCTTGACCAGGTAAATGGCGAAGGCCATCGAGGTCGCAAAGAGCATCGAGAGAGCGATGCCCATGGGGGTGTCGAAGACCGTGGAGAAGAGGAACGTCAGGCTATAGATGCACAGCAGGAAGGCAGACTGCCTGACGCAGCACAGCAACAGAGGTTGGAGAGGAACCTGGGTGTCGACGAATGACAGCAGCCAGGGGACGGTCAGGGTGGTCAGGAAGATGGGGACACAGACCGCGAGGGCACCTGTGACCCAGCGCTCGAGGAGGAGTCGTCTCCTCGAGAACGGTCGAGCAATCCAGATCTCGAACGTGCCGCGGTGCACCTCCCCGGCCACGGCACCAGCTGAGAACAGGACCGCTGCGGCAGTTCCCAGGGTATTGCAGCCCTTGAAGAAGTGCTGGCCGGTCACGTAGGCCTCGATGCCTCCTTGGGCCAGGGTGTCAACCATCTCCTTCAGCAGGTCGATGGGCGCCATGGCCTTCAAAGCCCCGACGTTCTCCTCGAAATTAGGCCAGTACAAGAGGGCCGCGGCGAGCATGGCCTCCAGCAGCAAGAAGTAGGCCAGGGTCGGGAGCAGGTAAGAGCGCAAGGTGCGTTCCATCAGCAGGCATCCTCCCCGTAGAGTTCTCGATAGAGCTCCTCCAGTGACGGCTGGCCATACTCGATTCTCAAGGGGCTTGGCAGGTCGCTGTTACTGAAGATTGCCGTGAGGGCTCGGCGGGGGTCCTGGTCGTCGAGGTGCAGGAGGAGGTTCTCTGCTGGCCCGCTCATGTCCACGGCGCCAGCAGCCCGGGCCACTGCCTCGAGGCGCGCTAGATCCGTCGAGGGCGCGAACTGCAGCCGGACGAGGCGCCGTGAGTGATCGAGCACGGTGCGTGTGTTCTGGTCGCTGAGCAGGTGACCTCCTCGCATGAAGACCATGGAGTCGCAGATGCGCTGGACCTCGCCGAGGTGGTGAGAGGACAGCAAGACGGCTGTCCCCTGCTTCACGTCGTCACGGAGCCTCTCGAGGACCAACCCGCGCTTGGCGGGATCGAGGCCTTCGGAGATCTCGTCCAGGATTCGGACCGCAACGCGGGGACCCATCGCAGCGGCGAACAGCAACTGGCGCTTCATGCCATGGCTGAAGGCGTGGACGGGCTCCTGCATGGGGAGTTCGAGCTCGTTGGCAAGAGCGTGGGCGCGCTCGTGGGCCTCTCGGTCACGCCCCGCCAGCAGCCAGTCCAGCTGCCTGTCCGCGCGCATTTGCCCATAGAGAGCGAACTCTCCAGGGGCAAAGGTGCTCCGCGCACGCACCTCCCGCCCGTCGCCGCGAAGGCGGACGCCGTCGACCCAGGCTTCACCTGAGTCGGCCCGGACGAGCCCGAGCAGGCAGCGCATCAGGGTGCTCTTCCCGCTGCCGTTGGGGCCCAGCAGGCCGGTGATCTCTCCTGCTGGAACGTCCAGATCCAGGGGCGCCAGGGCGAGCTTCTGACCGAAGCTGCGGCTCAGGCCTCGTATGCGTACGCTCTGTGGGGAACCGGAGCGCGGGGTGGTCTCCTCACAAGGGGGCCTCTCATGGGGCTTGGATGTGGTCACTCGTATTTCACCTGCCTTGGCGGGAGAATAGAGTGCAGACGATGAAGTGGCAAGTTCGTGAAGTCTTGAAGTCTGACAGCTTCGGTCGTGTAGAACGACTCGGCGACGAGGAGGGGAACAGCCTGATCCGGCGTGTGGCCTGCGGTGCTCGCCTGCCGATGTCGGGTCTGGTGGCGCGCTATCTGATGGGCCGAGAGCGTCGGGCTCTCGCGGCCCTGGATGGAGTCGCTGGAGTGCCAGGTCTGGTTCAGACTGCGGGAGCCCTGCAGGCGGAATCCTCGAATGGGACAGCGCCGCGCCAGTCAGAGGTCCTGGTGAGGGAGTGGATTGGCGGGAAGGCGCTGCATCATGCCAGGGAGCTTCCCGTGGACTTCTTCGATCACCTGGACGGGCTGGTCAGTGAGCTGCATCGTCGTGGTGTCTGTCACAACGACTTGCACAAGGAGATGAACGTCATGGTTGGTGAAGATGGATTTCCCTGGGTGATCGACTTCCAGCTGGCGAGCCTGCACAGTCATCGGGGACGGACCTTTGAGCAGCGCGCTCGAGATGATCTCCGTCATGTGCAGAAGCATCGAAGAAGGTATACACGAGATGGACGCGGTCCAGCTTCGGCCGGGGTAAGGCACGGGCGGGGGCATGGCCTGCGTCGGGGGGGTGTTGCCCTCGTGTGGCGAAAGACCGGCAAGCCGCTGTACAACTTCGTGACGCGGAAGCTGCTTCGTACCTCCGATGGCGAGGAGCGCCGCCCGAGTACGGGGCCGTGGCCAAGGTGGACTGAGGCAGTGGGAGAGAGATCCCGAAGCTGCTAGCGCATCTCGCAGAAGTTCTTCAGGAGTGCATGGCCGTGCTCACTCAGCACGGACTCCGGGTGAAACTGAACAGCTTCAATCGGGAGGTGCGGGTGGCGCAATCCCATGATCGTGCCGTCCTCGGCTCTTGCGCTGATCTCGAGATTGGTTGTGGACTCTGCTTGGTCGACAATCAACGAGTGGTAGCGCCCGACCGTCAGGGGGCTGGGCAGCCCTCGGAACAGTCCGCGTCCGTCGTGGGTCAGCTGGTTGGCATGGCCGTGTACGGGCTCCGCTGCGCGGGTGATCAACGAGCCAAAGGACAGGGCGATCACCTGCATGCCGAGGCAGACCCCGAGGATGGGGAGCTCCTCCCTCAGATTCGTGACGACCTCCAGTGAGGCTGTGGCGCTCTCAGGGGAGCCAGGACCGGGGCCGATGAGCAGCCTGGTTGGCGCCAGTTCTCGCACTCGTCCCGAATCGAGCTCCTCAGCACGCTCCACCAGGACCACTTGCTCGAGTTCTCTGAGAAATTGGACCAGGTTCCACGTGAAGGAGTCTCGATTGTCGATCACCAGAATCATCCGAAGAACTTCGCCGATTTCCGTTCGGTGAGCAAGTCGGGCCGGCTATCGAGCGCCCTTTCACCCCACACGGGGGAGAGAATCGCCCCTGGCGAGTTGGTAAGGTCTCTGCCATGGACATCACGGTCATAGGCGCTGGCGAGGTGGGGTTCCACCTGGCAGACATCCTCTCGCGCGAGGACCATCGCGTCAGCGTGATCGATACCGATCCGGTCAAGTCACGACGCATCATGGAGTCCCTCGACGTGCAGGTCGTGCTGGGAGATGGGACCGATGCGGATGTGCTGAACCGCGGAGGAGTCAGCCGTGCGGATCTGGTGGTCGTGGTGACAGACGATGACAAGGCGAACATGCTGACCGCGGTGCTGGCCAAGAGCCTGGGCGCCAAGCGGATCATCCTGCGCTTGCACGACCTCGATCGCCTTGACCAGTACCACTTCTTCTACAAGCAGGCCTTGGGCTTCGATGTGGTGCTCTCCACCGAGGAGTTCGCTGCCGATGAGATTGTCAGCACAGTGCGTGAGCATCACGCGCTAGAGGTGGAGAGCTTTGCAGGTGGCAGGATTCAGACTCGGCGCTACAGACTGGACAGCGGATCCAAGCTGGCAGGGCTCTCCCTGGCGGAGCTTGATCTTCCTACCGGTGTCCTGATCGGTGCTGTTTCCCGGGGGGAGCAGCTTTCCATCCCCAAGGGAGACTACATCCTCGCAGAGGGTGAACAGATCTGGGTGATTGGCAAGAGCCATGCCCTGGATGCTTTTGAGCTCGCCAATGGAGCGCCGCCGCTTCGTCGAAGAAGCGTGGTGATCATGGGGGCCGGGGGAATTGGTCGGGCTGTTGTGCGGCGGCTGCAGCAGATTCAAGGCCTGGCAATTCGTGTGATTGAGTGCGATACCGTGCGTGCGAAGGCCTTCGCTGCCGAGTTCCCCAGTGATGTGATTGTCCTGGAAGGAGATGCAAGTGACTTGGATCTCCTCCATGAGGAGCGCATTGGTGAGGCAAATATCTTCATCGCCACCTCAGGCGATGACGAGCAGAACATGGTGGCTTGCCTTCTGGTTCACTCACTTGGGACAGAGCGCACGATCGCGCTCGTGAACAAGGCCTCCTACCGCCAGATCTATGATCTTCTGGGAATAGACCAGGCGATCTCCCCGCGGATTCTCTGTGCGAACAAGATCCTGCGCTTCGTGCGATCGGGGTCGATCTCTGCAATCTCCGTCCTGGGCGAGGGCAAGGCCGAGGTGATCGAGCTCGAGGTACGCCTGCCCGGCAAGAAGACCAGCGCCAAGGTCAAGTCCCTGGATCTCCCTTCAGGGGCAGTTCTGGGGGCCTTGGTTCACGGCGACGATACCTGTGTTCCACATGGAGATACGGTGGTGGAGGAGGGAGATCACGTGATTGTCTTCGCTCTTCCTGAGCTGGTCGACAGGGTCCTCGAGGTCTTTGATGCGAGCCGGGAGGGCTGACCTCGGGGTATTGACCCGAGAAAAGCTGTTTTGAACTTACGCGCCGTAGCCTGGCTCCTTGGTTGCGTCAGCCTGATCCTGGCTGCCTTCTTGCTCGTACCAGCAGCAATCTCCTTGATCTATGGTGAGGATGAGGGTGTGGCTGCCTTCCTGTCCTCGGCGCTGGTCTCAGGGCTGGTTGGAGGCTTGCTGGTCTGGTGGAATCGCGGCAGTCGATTGACGCGCGAAGGTCGACCTAACTACTACCGACGCGAGGGGCTGGCTGTCGTCGGCCTGTCGTGGATGGTCGCTGGTGTCCTGGGTGCCTTGCCCTACCTGTTCTCCGGGCTGATCAGCTCGCCGATTGATGCAGTCTTCGAGGCGGTGTCCGGGTTCACGACCACGGGGTCGACAATCCTGCCTGCGGCGAGTATCGACCAATTGCATGGAACGATGAAGGGGCTTGGCTTCTGGCGCTCCTTCACCCATTGGTTGGGCGGCTTTGGAATCGTGATGGTCTTTGTGGTCTTGTTCCCAACAGGGGGGCGTAGCCTGTTCCGCTCGGAGGTTCCTGGGATCTCCCGCGAGGCTGGGCGTCAGCGGGTGCGTGACAGCGCCATGACACTGATGCGAATCTACGTCGGATTCTCGGTCATCGAGTGCGTTCTACTGGTGTTGTGTGGGATGTCACTCTTCGATGCGACCATCCACACTTTTGGAACCGTGGCAACGGGTGGGTTCTCGAACTACTCGGACAGCGTAGCCCACTTCGCCTCCTTCAAGGCAGAGCTCGTCATAGGAGCTTTCATGTTCCTGGCGGGGATCAACTTTGCCTATTACGACATTGCGCTGCGAACAGGATTCAAGAAGGGATGGATGGCGATTGCCTCTTCCACGGAGGCCCGGGTCTATGCCCTGATGACTCTCGGTTCCACTCTTCTGATTGCAACGGTCTTGTGGTTCTGGGGAGGGAGTAACGGTGATCCCGGCAGCATACTCCCGGACTATCGTGAGTACGGGCAGGCCTTCAGAGACTCTCTCTTTCAGGTCATCTGTCTGATCACCAGTACGGGATACGGGACGGCTGACTTCGACTCCTGGCCACAGGTCTGTCGAATCCTGCTGATGTTCCTGGCCTGCATCGGAGCCTGTGCGGGATCGACCGGGGGTGGCCTCAAGGTTGTCCGATTCATCGTCGTTGCCAAGGCTGCCCTGCGGGGAGTACGCCAGTTCATCCGGCCACGTGCAATTCATGATGTGCGTGTCGATGGGGTCGCCCTGGAACCAGCGGTGGTCTCCTCGGTCACCGGTTACTTCGCCCTCTGGACCCTCGTTTTTGGAGGGGGGACGGTCTTCCTGGCCATCTTTGGCATTGATCTGGAGACGTCGGCCACTGCCGTGCTTGCCACCTTGAACAACATCGGTCCGGGGCTGGCGAGGGTCGGTCCCTCGATGAACTTCGCCGAGATGCCAGATCTGGTGAAGGTCGTCCTGACCCTCTTCATGATCCTCGGGAGACTGGAGTTCTACGCGGTTGTCGCGCTCTTCGTCCCGGGCTTCTGGAGGAGCTGACCGGGGGGCTTCGGTGCTCCGAGCCTTAGAGCACGTCGTCGCGGTAGACCATGGGGCGACGCCGTGGAAAGTGTCGCCGTAGGGTGACCAGACGCCAGAGCACCTGCGGGCCTACCACGGTGGCATATTCCTTCACGCCATCGTTGGTGGAGAGCCGTAGTCGTCCAGAGACGAGTCCCAGGAGCTGGAGTCGGTCAGGATCATCATCTCCCATGTAACGGAAGACGCCTGCGCCTATCTGATCATCACGCCCTCGCAGTTCCTCGGGCATTTCGATCATGAGGCCATAGACCCTGGGGTCACTGACCAGGCGGCTGATCGCACGCCAGCTGCCCTCCTCGTTGCGGCCGATGACGGCCACGTCTGCCCCTGGTCCCGGGTCGTCAAAGAGCATCGGCACGGCTGGAAGAAGAATCTCCGTCTCGGCTGTGAAGATTCCTCCCGTGATGGGTTCGATGATGCTCTCCTCGATGGAAGGGCCGTCGCCAAACCAGGCTGTGATCTCGATTTCGCCTGCCTGGGCGGTTCGACCGAGGAACACGATTCCGTAGTCGGTGGTGACTCCCAGCTCACTCCCGCCGGAGGTTTGAATCTGCACGATGGGGTCCACGAGGTTTCGCGTACCACGACAGCTGCAGACCAAGGGGATGAGCAACAGGGCCAAGAAGGCCCATGCGCCAGCGGCGCGAAACGCTGAGAGGATCACAGGATCAGTTGAATTGTTCAAACCAACGCTTGTAGGCATCGTTGTCGGGATCGAGCTCCATGGCGAGCCCAGCCTGACTCTTGGCCTCCTCGTTGTCGAACTTCTTGTCCTTCTTGATCGTCATGTTTCCGGTACTGGCCATGCCAACATGCAGCATCGAGAGCCGATAACGGAAATTCGCATTCAGCGGGGCCTTCTCGACAGCGATCTCCAGGTCCTCGATTCCGTTGGTGGGATTACCCCTGAAGGCCTTGGCGAGGCCTCGTGAGGCCCAGGCCCGGGGATCCTCGATGCCCTGGTCGATGGCGAGATCCAGGTCGCTGATGGCGTCCTCAAACTTGCCACGACGGGTTCGATCCAGGCCGCGCTTGAGCAGCGCGGGGCCACTCTCGATCGGAATAGCAGCGATGTACTCCTTCCAGTCCTTCTCGAGCTCGTCGAGGTCGTCGTACTTGATGGCCTTCATCAGCAGGATTTGGATGTCCTTTGCAGAGACACGCTTCTCGGTGCCGGTCGGGCCGGCGCCAGTCTGAGAGGTGAAGGGGATGCCTTTCTTGAGCGTGTAGAGGTCCTTGAAGAACTTCGTGAATGACTTCGCGTACTTGCCCTTGTCGGTGTTGTAGATGAAGTAGACGAAGGACCAGCCGTGGGCATAGTGGAACCCCGTGTATGCGTCACGACTGATGAAGAAGAGCTCCTTGAGCTTGGTGTCCTTCTCGTTACGGATCGCCTCCTGCACGGTCAGGACGCGGTCGGTCTGGAGCATCCCCGGCTCGATGGTGATCTTGCCTCGCTTGTCGATCTCGATCTCCGATGAGCCAAAATAATCGGCCATGGCCTCATTGAGCCAGATCTGAGGCCCGTACTGCTGATCGATGAGGAAGGTCAGCAAGTGAGTGCACTCGTGCAGGGCAACCCACTCGCTCCTGCTCGGGTCCTCGTAGTCGTGAAAGAAATTGAGAGTGTCGTCGTAGGACCAGAAGTAACCCAGGGTGCTGGGCCCGACATCTGCCGCGGAGAGCTCGCGAAACTCCTCACGCGACTTGTAGATGTTCACCGTCATCTTCTTTCGACGGTAGGTGGGGGTCGGTTTGATTCCAACCCGTTTGTCCATCAGCTTGTAGTAGGCCTCGAGCAGGTCTGCGTAGTACTCGAGCAACTCCTCGGAGGTGTTGGTCTTTATCTGGAAGTGCTTGGACTCCATGGTCCAGGCGTTACGCCAGACTGAGTGTGCGGCCAGCTCGTCAGTTCGGGCCTTGGACTTCTCGAACTCCTTCTTCAGTTCGTTTTGGTAGCGCACCTTGCTCATCCACTTCCCTCGGTAGCGGACGAATCCATCGGCCAATTTCTCGCGCTCGTCATCGTTCTGAGGGACATAGTCAGACATGTCTCCTTCCATCTCGATGGAGGCGATGCCTGCATCCTCTCCGACCGTGAACTCACCATTCTTGAAGGTCAGTCGGTAGCCGTCATTCTCCTTGCGGGCCTTGACGAGTTCGATTATCCGTCCGTCTTCAGTTATCAGACGGTCAGCGTTCCCGGTGGCGGCAACGATGAGGAGTACAGGTGCGCAGAGGGCGATGGATAGGCGTAGCTGCAAGGTTCTGGAGGGCGAGGGTCAACAGATCGATGTGAGGTGATGGTCGCGGTCGGAGGGCTCTACTTCAAGGTGTAGCCCTTCCATGAGTCTTCCATGGCCTCCCAGTCGACCCCGTCGAAGGCGGTATCGACGGCTATCTTGAGATCTTCGGTGGATGCCAGGGTCTCAAAATAGATGTCCAGAATCCCCTGCCAGTCATCGTTCCAGCCGGGTGCCTTGTTCCGCCCCGTGCGCAGGAAGTAGATGAAGGACCAGCCCTGGGCGTAGTTTTGACCTCCTGAGACGTTGTAGTCGTTGTTGCCATAGTACTCGCGCTGAGTGAATCGCACGAGGTCCTTGAGCGGGACGTGCTGGTCGGTCTTGATCGCGGTACGAATGGTGTCCTTGCGCCAGGCAAAGGGCTTCAGGGTGAAGCGCTTGTGCTTGTACTCGTACCCGGCGAAGAAGTCACCGGTGCCCTCGTTGTACCAGGAGTGGGGGGAGATGCTTCCGTAGAGGTAGAAGATGTACTGATGGAATGCCTCGTGGTTGAGGACTGCCCAGGTATTTCTCCGGCCACCACCGGACTTGTCGTCGTAGATGACGAGCTCTTCGTGTCCGGAGTGCCAGTAGCCGGCGGAGCCTCCGGGGCCACCGTACTCGTGGTATTGGATGTCATTCTTGCAGACACGAACGACACTGCAGCGTGACTGCTGCTGGGAGGAGTAACCAGAGGTGGTCTTGGCTCGGCCCAGTTCGTCCAGCTCTACATCCGGATCCGGCTCACCCTTGGCCTTGCGCTCCTCACGCTCCTTCTTCTGGGCGGCGACCTTCAACCTGGCTGCCGTATCGAAGGGGTAGATCTCCTCGTAGACGCCGCGGATAGCCTCGAGGCGCTCCATCATCTCCTTCATGAACTCGCGGTCGTCGTTGTTCGAGATCACGAAGTAGTTGTCGGTCTCGTACAGTTTCCAGTCAGCCGACTTGGCTGCCTCCATCTCGAGCTCGGCCCTCTTGAGTGAGCGCAGTGAGCTGTCGTCGTCCTTGGCCGCAGAGAGTTCAAGTTGCTTGACTTCAATGGGCTGAAATGACTTGGCCATCCTCTTGATGCTCGACTCGTACTTGCGCCACTTCTTCTTGTCTTCAGGGCCATTGAAGATGACGGCCAGGTCGAGCATGGGGCCGATTTCATAGGCCATCGTGTACACGTGAAAGGGATCGCCGCCCTCGATGCCTTCAAAGAGGATCTCGGTGGCCGGGACCTTCTTTATCTTGCTCGTTCGCTTGTTCTTGACCTGGAAGTTCGAGCCCATGAAGCGCTCATCGAGCCAGCGCGCGAGCAGTGACTCATGTCGATCTTCGGTGACATCACTGAGTTGCTCCTCTGCTTCCTTATTGCCCTTCGACTTCTTCTTCTCAGCGCTCGAGTCACTGCGCCTATCGAACTTCAGAATGTAGGCTTCGAGCCAGAGCCGATTGCTTGGGCTGATGTTGATGTAGCGGTTGAACGGGGGCGTGTACTTGCCAACCACGTATCGCTCGTTTGGCTGTGGAGGAGTGAATTCCCAGTCCTTGGGCATCTTGACCTTGAATCCAAGATCCACCTCGTCCTTGTAGTAGTCCCCAGACTTCGGCGCCTGAGCACGGCCAGGGACATCGAGAATTCCGACCAGAGCGAGCAAGGACAGGACGAGGATTCGTGCTGAGTGGAGCATGCGAGGGATCTAATTGGAGTTCATGTGCCGGCCAAGGAGCGATGACGGATCGTGGGGAAGACCGAAGGACTTCTTCTGGAGCTGACTTCTCCTCGGCTGGCGACTCTACCGGCGGGACGTCGCTACCTACGTAACGCAGGAAGCTCTGCTTTCTTGGCAAACAGATCAGCAAAACTTCTTGAGCACGGATGCAGGGGAGAGGTTTCGATCCTCTTTGGAACCCAGCTGGAGCCTGGCACTGGGCCGGCTCTGATCTCTAACTCTGTTGAGGGCTACGGTTTAGGTGGGATGGAAGTGCGCCCCAAGTGAATCTTCTCTGATTACAAACAGTCTCTGCAGTTACCGCGTAGCCTCGCCTGGGTTCACGATCGCTCCCAAACCAAAGAGCCTTGAAGTTCATGCGCGTAGTCCTGCCGGTCTTGTCGTTCCTTGTAATTGCCGCTCTTGGGGTCGGTGGTTGGTTCCTGCTGGGCTCGAGAGATTCCATGGAACGTGGAGCGAGCCTGAGCCAAGAGGCCGCGCTGGCTCCGCAAGAGGCGGATCAGGTCATGACGCTGCCTGGTGTCGGGGCTCCGGAGATTCCGGTTCAAGGGGAATCGAGCCCGGTCTCGGAGCGGATCGACCTCGTGGAGGAGGTCCCTGATCAGCCAACGTCGATTCGCGAGATTCGCAGCTTGAGTGGACGGGTCTTGGATGATCTTGGTCAGCCCGTTCCGGATGCTCGGGTGCTGGTTGGCCGAAGCTCGGAGTTCGGCGGCATACCACTCGAGCGCCTGGTTGGCTTGGCAGGTGAGCTCGGTCGAGTCGAGGAAGGCAAGACCGACGGGGAAGGACGCTTCCGCCTGGAGACGAGTCTGCGTGGCGAGCTGCGCTTCGTGATTCGCGCTCCGGCTTTCGCGCCCCTGCGTTCGAGTCGCGAGGTCACCGGAGGCGATGTGGCCATGGTCGCGGATTTCATTCTCGAGCGTGGTGTGATTCTGAGCGGCCACGTGGTGGATGAAGCCGGCACGGGCATCCCTGGTGTGGGCATCGAGACCATCGAGGCAGCCAGCGGTGGGCTCTTCACCCTCTCCTGGGCCGCCAGTGGCCGGGAGCCCCAGACCCGCAGCGGCCCAGGTGGCGCCTTCGAGGTGAACGAGCTTGCCGTGGGCCCCTATCTCCTGCGGCTCGGCCATCCAGAGTACCTCGACCTGAAGGTCGAAGGGGCCGTCGACCGACCCGGGCAGGCAGTGACTGGCATGAGCCTGGTCATGAAGCGCGGCTCTACCATCGCCGGCCGGGTAATTGGCGTGGAGCCCGGGCAGGCGAGTGAGCTGCTAGTACGTGCGTTGCCCAGCTCGGACGTGGACATCGACATGTTAGATGTCTTCAATGGAGCGCGCCTCGCCGAGCTGACCGCTGACGGTTCCTTCGAGCTGCGTGGTCTGGGCGAGGGCAAGTACCGTCTCACTGCAATCGAGGCGAGTGACGGAGAATCGATCTTCGCCGAGGCGAAGTCGGCGATCACCATTGCGGAGACAGGGCAGCGAGATGTGCTCATTGACCTGCGCAAGCCCGCGGGACTGACCCTTCGCGTACTGGACGCCACTACGAATGCGCCTGTCACTCGATTCAAGGTGGAGGCCGGAGTCTTTCGGCCGCGGGATCTTAAGGACAGGGAGGGCATGGTGTGGCCTGAGTCTCCCGACGGAAGGGCGACCTTCCCCGACGTTCCACCAGAGGAGCTCTCCACGACCGCTGGGAGCGGCGCACACTTGAGGGTCAGCGCGGTGGGCTACGAGAGCCTGTCCGTGACAGGTGTGGAGCTAGCCCCGGGCACAGTCGTTGATCTCGGAGACGTGCGTCTCTCCCCGGTCGCGACGATCACCGTGGTGGTGCTCGATGACTTGACCGGCGAACCGATCGAGGGTGCAAGGGCCAGCCTGCACGTAGTGGATGAGTCGATGGAGTCAGGGGGACGGCGGGTCTCCATGGCGCTCAATATGAATGGTGACGAGGGCTTTGTGATGTCTGGACAAGACGGAACAAGCAGCGGACGTACCGACGAAAAAGGAGTCGTGGAGCTGCCAAGCCTGCCGGGGCAGCGCTGCAGTCTGGAAGTCAGTCACCGGAACTATGCTCAGTTCCAAGGCGACCCTGTCAGCTTGCCTCAGGAGGGCGGTCTCGAGCTCGAGGCGCGAATGGTCAAGGGTGGTACCGTGATCGTCACGGTTCTCGGAGCAGAGGGAGCCCCGAAGAGTGGCGTACGCGTGCGGCATTCACCGGCGGCCACCATGGGAAGCAGTCGCAAGTCAAACTCCCAGGGCATCGTCAAGTTCGCACACCTGGCCGGAGGCCTCTATTACTTCGAGATCGTGGAGGCGGCCGGTCCATTGATCATGAGCAGCGATACCGCGTCCATGACGACCGGCATCGCCGCCGACGGCGATCATCCCGCCAGGCGTGGCGTTGAGGTCGAGGTGCGTGAGGGGGCGAGCTCCGAAATCACCCTGGTCGCTCGTCCCGAGGGCAGCGTGAGCGGTCGGGTGACCGAGGCAGGCGAGCCGCTGGTCGGTGCGACCATCTCCTTCGAGGAGGGCTTCGGCAGGGAGGACAGCCTCCATCGGCGCATGTTCGGCTTCGCCGGTGGACCCAGCGATCGCACCGACAGCCAAGGAAGGTACAGGCTGGACGCCCTGAAGGTCGGCGACTATCTGATGAAGGTCAGTCACCCCAAGAGGGCCATGCAATCGAGCTTCGAGGTCAGCGTTCATGAGGGTGATAACCAGATCGATCAAGACCTTCCGGTCGCGATCCTGGAGGGGCGGGTGACCGACTCCGAAGGAAGAGGGGTTGCGGGTATCACGGTCAAGGTGGGTCGCTACCGGGAGCCGGGGAGCGGCGAACTACCGTATGCCCGTGTAGGTAGCCTCTTCATAGGAACTGGATCGGGCGGCGGAATGGCCATCTCCAGCGAAGGTGTCGAGTCCTTCGACAGCCGCACCGACGCCAACGGGCACTACGTCCTGCGGGGAGTCCAGGACAAGGTGAAGCTCTACGTCGAAACCAGCTCCTCCCAGTACCAGGCAGCTCGTTCGGAGCCCGTGACCTGTGGTGAGAATCAGACCCGTCGGGATGTGGACATCGAGGTCTACGAGGCGGGTGAAGTCAGGATTGCGGTGCTGGACGCTGTCGGCGCGCCAATTAGCATGGGCTGGGTCGAGCTGGAATTCGTCGGCGAAGCTGACCCGATGCCTGATCCTGTCCAGGGTTTCATCGGCGATAGCGGCGAGACGAGCATCGGTAGCCTGCGCCCTGGTCGCTGGCGAGCCAGTGGCCGTACGATGGCCATGTACGAAGGTGATGTGGATCGCCAGGCGACCCCGGTCGTGGTGGAGGTCGTGGCCGGGGAGACTGCCGAGCTTACCCTGCATCTTCTGGAATGAGTGGAGTGCTCGATCGTCAGCTCACACGAGAGATGAGGGCGTTCCCGGACGCCCTGCTGCTGCCTTGATGGCGAGTAGGAGTTCATGGATCCGGTTGAACAAGAGTGAAGCTCCGAGATCACCAGTCCTCGTGTAGCATGGAGATATCTTGTTCCGGCGCGGATTCTTCTGTAGTCACCTCGCTGGAGTGAAGTAAAGAAGGCGCATCATCAGCAAGCCCATGGGATCCAAACAAGTCCTCATCCTGCCGGGAGTCATCGCGCTGCTACTTGTGGCCTTGTGGCTCTGCTATGGCCTGATTGGTGGTGGTGAGGCACCAGCTGGATTGTTCGAATCGAATGCTGGTGGGGTTCATGCGGCAGAGGACATGGCAGCGCTCGAGGCGCCCTCCAGAGACCTCCAGCAGGATGGTGTGTCTCTGTCGGACGGGCGCGTCGAGATCGAGATCGATCCGGCTTCGACGGATCAGGCGATCGAGGAACCGCTCGTCGATGAGTTCGAAGGGCCGCGCTTGCGTGGGAAGGTGGTCAAGCCGGGAGGCGGGCCGGTTGCCGGCGCAAGGGTGATGATGTCCAGGGCTCGTTCCTGGATAACGACACCACCGGACATAGAAGTGGCCACTTCGAGCCAGGTCTATTCTCACTTGATCGAGTCCTTGACGGACTCCAAAGGTGAGTTCGTCCTGCACTCCGTCGAGCCTGGAAAGTACTCCATCGCGATCTCGGCCTCCGGCTTCGCACCACTGAGACGTAAGGGGGTTCAGGTACCGGTGCATGAGGACTACAGCCTGGAGCTGTTCACGATGGAGCTGGGCGTTCAGCTCGCTGGGAAGGTGGTCGGAAACCGAGGCAAGGGGGTTGAAGGAGTTGTCGTGCTCTGCGCAGTCACTCCCATGGCTGGCTTCACAAGACTCGACATGCCTGGGCGAGGAATTCCTCTGACCACCACGGATGCGGACGGGCTCTTCGAGGTTGATACGCTGATGCCAGGGGCCTGGCACCTGATCTTTGACAGCCCCAATCATCGCGTGGCAGAGCTGACCGGGAGTACCACGCCTGCCGGTGGAATCGAGCGTGGACTGGTGGTCAGCCTGGAACCAGGGCTGGAGATCGCTGGGACCGTGCTGGGGCTGGACCCGATCAGCGCCGGCCCACTTCGGGTGACTGCGCGTCACAACGACGATCAGCCCTCGGCCGCGGCGGACGAGATAGAGGGCAGCGAGCGCTATCGTCCTCGCCACGCGGAGGTCGGGGCTGATGGGGCCTTCGTGGTGAAGGGCTTGGCTGCCGGTGTCCAGTTCAAGCTTCAGCTCCTTCGGCAGAAGCGCAGCGGTCAGGTGAAGGCCGCGGTCAGCGCGGAGAGTCAGGGTGAGAAGCAACCGGCCAGTTCCACTCCAGTTGAAGCCAACGGGACTGAAGAGCCTGCCCGTTGGGAGGAGGTCCATGGAGTTGATGAGGTGGTCGAGCTGGCGGGCGCTCGCCACGTCGAACTGAAGTATCGGGAAGAGGCGGCCCTTGTCTTGCTGGTCAAGAACTCCGAGACGGGGAGGCCGATTCAAGAAATGTACGTCTACCTGAGCGGGAAACGGCTTGGTGGCGATGGAATTCTCAAGGACGACTCAGACGAGGACCGCCTGTCCTTTCCCGGCGGTGCCATTCGCTATGACGGGCTGCGACCTCCTCCGGAAGGCAGTGATGTGACGCTCCGGATACGAGCTGCTGGTTTTCAGGACTTCGAGAAGATGGGGGTGATGATTCGTCCCGGGATGGAGGTTGACCTGGGGGAGGTGGAGCTGAATCCCGCGCCGATCGGTCGGGTCAAGGTCATCGATGATGTGACGGGCAAGCCGGTCGAAGGTGCGAGGGTGGTCATGGCGAAGGCCGGCGACTCGAAGCATCTCAATACCTACGCCAAGCTGACTCGTACTCCCTCGCGGACCCACGAGCATGTGAAGCACGCTACAACCGACGCAAATGGAGTTGCCAGCCTGACTCCCTGGACTGGCGGCATCTGCCTGGTCAGAGCAGTCGCCGAGAACTACCTACCAGCCAGCGAGGCTCGCCTCACCCCACCCTTCGAGGAGATGGTCGAGCTACGCCTGAGCCGAGGTGGTGAGGTCACCGTCAGGTGCGTCGATGAGGCTGGCAATGCGGTGGCAGGGATGTACATCGAGCACCTGGTCGATGGCAAGAGCACCAGGTCCAATCGTGGCTGGAATGCTCAGCAATCGGCTGAAGAGAAGACGGACGAGGGGGGGGTCTTGCGGTTCTCGAATCTGCCGACCGGAAAGCACAGCTTCCGGGCCCTGGAGAGGAAGAAGGCCTGGGGCAACGGTGGAGAGTCCGCTGGATTCGAGGCGAGTGGAGATGTCCTTCTCACGGAGGGGGAGTCGAAAGAGCTCGAACTTCGGGTGGACGCCCGAGGGCAACTAGGGGTCACCATCCTCGAGTCGGGGCTGCCTCTGGCAGGCGCGCTGGTGAAGCTGTTTCCAGAGGATGGGGACACAGATGGGGAGTCCTGGTACTTCGGGTCGAGTGGCTCTGAGGATCCGCGGTCGAAGATCTCCGATCACCTGGGTCGGGCGAAGTTCACTGGCATCAAGGTCGGGCGCTACACCCTCAAGGTTTCGCACGCGAACCGGCGAATGGTGACGTCGCGAGAGGTCATCATCTCGACGGAGCCGGACTCACTGTTGATCGAGCTGGGGCTCGCCACGATCGAGGGGACCGTGGTGGACCCCGCTGGCGAGCCCATCGAGGGGGTCCGGATTCGGGTGTATTCCAAGGACTCTCGTGACCGGTCAGGGGACATGACTGACTACCGTGTTCGGATCACCGAGGACGAGGATGGTGATACGGATTGGGACTTCTCACAGGTCAAGGAGTGGGCGATCAGCACGGACCGAGAGGGAAGATACAAGCTCCGAGGAGTGACGTCCGGGACTCAGCTGGTGGTGAATGCCAGTGACAGTCATGTGGTCGGCAAGAGTGAAACAGCTGGGCCTCTAGGTAGTGATGAGTTCCTGTCTCCCCTTGACTTCGTGCTGGACAGAGCTGGGGTTCTGGTCCTGGAGCACGCCAGTCTGCGGGGAGACTCGCGCAAGCTGAAAGTAACCATGAAGAGGCTCGTGGCTGACCCGGAGGGGGAGCCCCTGGAGATCCGCAATCGGACCCTACGGAGCTGGCGATCAAGGACGACGATCAGCTCACTGAGGGAGGGTAGATGGCAGGTGTCGGTGAGCCCGTCACAAGGGAAGCAGACGCTGTTCGAGCGGGAAGTGTTCATCAGTGTAGGTGAGAGGACCGAGGTCACGGTGCGTCTCTGAGCATCTGCCTGGTATCCTCTGTGTCCAGATGACACGAGATCAAAGCTATGATGCGTTGCTCGTCGATCTCGACGGCACCCTGCTTGACGACGCCGGAGAGATCCGTCCCCGCAATGCCAGGGCTCTAAGAGCGCTCGAGGCCTCCGGAGCCCATGTGATGATTGCCACGGGGCGGTCAACGGTTGCAAGCCTACATGTGCTCGACTCCCTGGAGCTGCAAACACCGATGCTCGTGTTCAACGGTGCTGCGATTCACTGTCCAAGAGAGGGCCGACTGATCGAGGAGCGGATTCTCTCGAACCGGGTCGTGGCGAGGGCCATGGCTCACGCCAGGGAGCACGATTACCTCGTGACGGCTCAGCAGGCGATCAAGAAGTACGCGACCGAACCCAGGCGGCCAGGGGAGAAGGAGGCGCTGGCCTTCTTCGACGGGCTCCAAGTTGTCGAGCGTTCGGACTTGCCAACGGAGTACGTGATCAGGCTTATCTTTTATTCAGCGGTTCACAGGGATTCGGTTGCGTTCAGGGAGGAGATCGAAGAAGCCCTGGTGGACCCGCTCTTTCTCACGGACTTCCCCCTCAACCTGCTCGTGACGCATCGCGAGTCCGGGCTGAATGTCGTGGATGTGCAACCACCGTGCCGGGGCAAGGCCGAAGGGCTACGCTTCTTGCAGGAGAGCTACGGTGTGTCGGCTGATCGGGTCGTGGCGATTGGTGACGCGACCAACGACATCGATATGCTCCGCGCTGCTGGGGTGGGTGTGGCGATGGAGGCTGCCTGTGAGAGGACGCGCGCCTGTGCAGACCGCGTGATAGGCAGTAACAACTCCGATGCCATAGCGGAAGTTATCGAGGAGTTGTTCGAGCACCGGCTCAGGTAGCCTCGTTTCAGAGCAATGGCCGTCGAGGAGCGGGGTCAGGAGTCGCTCTTCTTCGAAGGCCCTGCGTCCTTGCTCTTGTTGTCCTTGGTCTTGGCGTCCTTCTTCTTGGACTCGGACTTGGCATCGCTCTTGCCCTTCTTCTCGTCCTGGGCTCCCTTCTTGTAGGACTCAGAGCGATAATCAGTCTCGTAGAAGCCGCTGCCCTTGAAGATCACGGCTGCGCCCATTCCGATCTGGCGTTCGAGCTTCAGCTTGCCGCACTTCGGACACTTCCGCTTGGGGGACTCACTCATCGACTGGAAGATCTCCAGCTCGTGTCCACAGCCAGCACAGAGGTAGTCGTACGTGGGCATAGGGGTCAGCTATCGGGGTCCTGATCCGCAGCGTCGTCGACTTCTGCGGCGACCTTGACATGCGCATGCCTCAAGACGTCCTGGCCGACCATGTAGCCGGTCCTGACTGTTTCAACGATCGTGCCCGGTGGGGCGTCCGTGCCCTCGACTGTCTCGATTGCCTCGTGGCAGGTGGGGTCGAAGGAGCCGCTGGAGTCGATGGGCTCCACCTCGTGCTGGGTGAGGAATTGAAGCATCTGGTTGCGAGTCATCTCGACTCCCATGTGCAGGTTCTTGCCCTCTGTCGTCTCTACCGGTGAGAGCAGTGCCATGTCCAGGTAGTCCAAGACGATGAGGAGTTCTGCGAACAGCTCCGTGCGAGCACCATTGGCCGCGGTGGCGATCATCTGGCTCTGGCGCCGACGCAGATTCTGAAAATCGGCCTGAGATCTACGCCAGTTCTCGTAGTACTCGTCACGCTCGCGCTGGAGTCGCTCCTCAGGCGAGAGCTTGGCGAGCTGTTCTTCAAGCGAGGGCTCCTCGACAACATTCGCCTCAGGGATTTCGGCCTCGTCGGGCTCGGGATTCTCTTGTTCTGTCTTGGCACTCATTTCAGTGGCTCACGTACTTCAACCAAAGTGTTTGGCGATCCTCTCGAAGAAGGACTTGTCGCCCGACTTTTCCTGTTCGATTTCAGCGAACTCCTGGAGCAATTCCTTCTGACGAGAGTTCAGTTTTGTGGGTACCTCGATAAAGACCCTCACGAGGAGATCGCCCTTGCCTCCGCCGTCCATGCTCGGCAATCCCTGACCCCGGAGTCGGAGGACCTTGCCTGTCTGGGTTCCCGGGGGGATGGTCATCTCGATCTTCCCATCAAGGGTTGGAATCTCAACCTTCTCGCCCAGGGCCAGTGTGGCGAATGAGCAGGGCACCTCGGTCATCATGTCGGGGCCCGAGCGCTGGAAGATCTTGTGCTGCTTCTCCCTGATGACGCAGTACAGATCGCCCCGCGGCGCATTCTTGTCGCCGACATCCCCTTCGCCGGTGACTCGGAGCTGGACGCCCTCTTCAATGCCCGCCGGGATGCGGATCATGATCTCCTTCTTGACCTGGTGCTTGCCGCTGCCGCTGCAAGCCTTGCAGGGCTTCTCGACCATCTGACCCTCGCCGCGACAGGTGGGGCAGGTGGAGGCCATCGTGAAGAAGCCCTGGTTGCGCTGAACCTGTCCGCGGCCCCCGCAGGTCGAGCAAGAGACCTTCTGGGCTCCATCCTCGCCTCCAGAGCCATCGCAGGTCGAGCAATGCTCGAATCGCTTGAGGGCCACGGTGCGTTCTACCCCCGTGTAGACCTCTTCGAGAGTCATGTCGAGCACGATGCGGAGGTCTCGACCCGGGCGCGCCCCGCGCGGACCGCCACGTCGGCCTCCGCCGAAGATGTCTCCGAGTCCACCCCCGAAGATGTCCCCGAAGGCAGAGAAGATGTCCTCCATGTTGGAGAAGCGCTGGCCCTGGAATCCTCCGCCCTGGGCGAAGGCCTGATGACCGAACTGGTCGTACTGTGCGCGCTTCTGATCGTCACCGAGGACGTCGTAGGCCTCCGCGGCCTCCTTGAAGCGAGCTTCAGCGGCTTCGTCACCCTGGTTCTGATCCGGATGAAACTTCATCGCGAGCTTGCGATACGAACGCTTGATGTCCGCCTGACTCGCGTTGCGCTCGAGGCCGAGGACCTCGTAGTAGTCGCGCTTGTCACTCATGTGGCACCAGGGTGCTTGAGGGCAATAGAAGATGTTGGGGTGTGGGGCGGCCGCCTCTCCCGTACAACGGCGAGAGACGGCCGGCCTGCGTATTATCGCAAGGAGTGCCAGTAGCTGTGCGCTGAGGGCACCCCGTCAGCAATCTGTGAGCAGTCGTCAGGAGACGCTGCCGTCGATCTGCTCTTCCTCGTCCTTGAGCTCGGTCACCATCGTATCGGTGGTCAGCAGGAGTCCCGAGATCGAGGCAGCGTTTTGCAGGGCTGCGCGAACGACCTTGGTGGGGTCGATGATGCCCGACTTGAGCATGTCGACGTACTCTCCTGTGAGAGCATTGAAGCCCTTTGACTTGGGCGACTCGCGAACGATCTCAGCCACGACCGAGCCGTCAAAGCCCGCGTTCTCCGCCAGCTGGCGGAGAGGCGCGGAGAGCACGCGACCGATGATCTCGGCTCCGAAGCGCTCCTCACCCTTGTAACGGATCGCGCTGACGGCCTCTTCGGCACGCAGCAGGGCAACTCCGCCGCCAGGGACGATGCCTTCCTGAATTGCGGCCCGGGTCGCATTGAGCGCGTCCTCGAGCAGGTCCTTCATGGCCTTCATCTCGGCCTCGGTCTTGCCACCGCAGCGGATGACGGCGACTCCACCGGAGAGCTTGGCCAGTCGTTCCTCGAGCTTCTCCCGGTCGTAGTCAGACTTGGTGTTCTCGATCTGAACGGAGATCTGCTTGCAGCGATCCTTGATTGCCTTGCTGGCGCCGGCACCCTGAATGATGGTGGTCGCGTCCTTGCTGATGTGAACCCTCTTGGCACTACCAAAGTGCTCAGGGGTGACGTTCTCCAGGGAGAGACCGAGCTCCTCGCTGATGGCCGTTCCGCCGGTCAGCGCCGCGATGTCACCCAGGTAGGCCTTGCGGCGTTCGCCGAAGCCGGGTGCCTTGACGGCGCAGACGTTCAGGATGCCCTTGAGCTTGTTGATCACGAGAGCTGCGAGGGCTTCGCCGTCGATGTCCTCAGCAATGATCAAGAGGGGGCGACCGGTCTGGGCAGCGCCCTCGAGCACGGGCAGGAACTCGCGAACGTTGCTGATCTTCTTGTTGTAGATGAAGATCAACGGGTCCGTGAGCTCGGCCTCGAGCTTGCCGAGGTCGGTGGCAAAGTAGGGTGACAGGTAGCCCTTGTCGAACTCCATGCCCTCGACAACCTTCAGTTCGGTCTCCGTTCCGGAGGCCTCCTCGATGGTGATGACTCCGTTGTCGCCAACTCGCTCGAAAGCCTCGGCGAGAAGTTCGCCGACCTCCTTGTTGTTATTCGCGGAGATAGCACCAACGCTGGCCTTCTCCGCACGCGTGCGCACCTTTCGGGAGAGGGTGTCGAGGGAGTCGCAGGCAGCGTCAACCGCCTTGTCGATGCCGTTCCGTAGGGCGATGGTGTTCACACCTGTTGTCAGGTACTTGAGGCCTTCACTGAAGATGGCCTCGGCGAGGACGGTGGCAGTGGTGGTGCCATCGCCCGCAATGTCGTTGGTCTTGTTGGCAACCTCATTCACGAGCTTGGCGCCCATGTTCTCGAAGGGGTCGGCGAGGTCGATCTCCTTGGAGACCGAGACGCCGTCCTTGGTTACCGAGGGGCTACCAAAGGACTTCTGGAGGATGACATTTCGGCCTGCGGGGCCGAGGGTGACCTTGACGGTCTTGGCGAGCTTCTCGATGCCCGCACGCATCTTCTGGCGTGCGGTATCGTCGAACATGATTTGCTTGGCCATGGGTCTTCTTTATCTCTTGCTGGTGGTTGTTCTTTGTGTGTGTGTAAGGGAGGGAGTTGGCTAGAAGCCCATGCCGGGCATTCCGCCGCCCATGCCTCCCATACCGCCCATGCCGCCCATGCCGCCCATTCCGTCCATTCCACCCATACCGTCCATCTCGCCCATTCCTTCAGGGGCGGCGGCGGGTTCGGGCTTGGAGACGATCAGCGCATCGGTGGTCAGCAGCAGTGTTGCAACGCTGACCGCATTGTTGAGTGCCGCCTTGGTGACCTTGGCGGGATCGACGATGCCCATCTTGAACATGCTGCCGTACTCGCCGGTCAGCGCGTTGAATCCGTAGGCAGCGTCCTTGTTGGCCAGGACGCGGTGAGCAACAACGGCTCCGTCATGGCCAGCATTCTCGGAGATCTGGCCGATGGGGCGCGCGAGCGCATCCTCGAGCATGTCGATCCCCATCACGTAGTCCTCGTCCATGTTCTTGCGCAGGCGATTGAGCACCTTGCGAGCGCGCAGCAAGGCGACTCCGCCGCCGGGCAGGATGCCTTCAGCGACGGCTGCGCGAGTGGCGTGCAGGGCGTCCTCGATGAGGGCCTTGCGCTCCTTGACCTCCGTGTCGGTGGCGCCACCGACGTTGACCTGAGCAATTCCCCCGGTCAGCTTGGCGAGGCGCTCCTGGAGTTTCTCGCGATCGTAGTCGGAAGTGGTGTTCTCGATGGCGCTGCGGATGTTGGCAACCCGGCCAGCGATGGCCTTGGATGAGCCACTGCCGCTGACGATCGTGGTGCTGTCCTGATTGATGACAACGCGCTTGCAGCTTCCCAGGCTACGTGTGTCGATCTGCTCGAGGTCAACCCCCAGGTCCTTCATGACGGCCTCGGTTCCGGTCAGTGCAGCGAGGTCTTGAAGCATCTCCTTGCGGCGATCTCCGTAGCCAGGTGCCTTGACTGCACAGCACTGAATCACTCCCCGGAGCTTGTTGACGACAAGGGTCGCCAGCGCCTCGGACTCCACATCCTCGGCGATGATCAGCAGGGGGCGATTGGAGTCCTTGAGCTGCTCGAGCAGCGGAAGGAGCTGCTGGATCGAGCTGATCTTGGCCTCGTGGATCAGAATGAGGGGCTTCTCGAAGACGACCTCCATGTTGGCCGTGTCGGTGACGAAGTTTGGCGAGAGGTAGCCGCGATCAAACTGCATGCCCTCGACGATGGAGACATCAGTCTCCATGGACTTGCCGTCCTCGACGGTGATCACGCCGTCCTTGCCGACCTTGTCCATGGCCTGGCTGATCAGCTTGCCGACGGTTCCGTCGTTGTTTGCTGATACGGTGGCCACCTGCTTGATGTCTGCCGCCGTACGGACGGGGGTTGAGCTCTTGTCGAGCTCCTTGCAGATCTTGGCTGCGCCGTCCTTTAGGGCTCGAATCAGGCGCGCGGGTGCTGCTCCAGCGGTGACGGCCCGTAGACCATGGTGGAAGATTGCGCTGGTCAGGAGGGTCGCGGTGGTGGTGCCGTCACCAGCCACGTCGCTGGTCTTGCTGGCGACCTCGCGAACCAGTTGCGCGCCCATCTGCTCATACGGATCGGAGAGTTGGATCTCCTCGGCAACCGAGACGCCGTCCTTCGTGACCGTGGGGGCACCCCATCCCTTGTCCAGGATGGCGTTGCGTCCGCGCGGACCGAGTGTGGTGACGACCGCCGTGGCGAGCTTCTCGACGCCGCGCTGAATTGCTTCGCGCGCGTCGGACTCGAAAACCATTTGCTTGGCCATGGATTCTGTAGCTGTGATCTTGTTCTGGGCTTCTTGGGAAGCCGTTCGCGATGGGATCGGTCGCAGACGACCGTTTCCCACGTCCCTGGACCAGCCCCAGGGGCCTTGGCGTCCGCGTGACGTGGGTGTTCGTTGATGGGCTTGCAAATGCAAGAAGGGTGCCGGACAGTCAGATGGGCAAAAAACAGCTCTCCAGGGCATCAGAAGGGGCCCGCTGGTGGCCGATTGCGCTCCTGGCGAGAATGGCCCTGCCAGGGTGGCAGGGCTTCCAGGGTGCCGGGGGGCGGCCTGCCAACCTGACAGACAGCGGGCGAGCCCTGGACTGGAAGCGGATGGGGTCACCATGGCAGGGGGACAAGGCCAGTGGCTTCCCGGAGCCCCGGGGATCATGCCCGGGAGCCCTGCTACCGGTCGCGGAGCGCTCTCCGCCTTCTCCCAATCCGCGCTCTCCTTCCGGGGGAGCTGGCACGTATCCTTGGCAGCGACTCCACGGATGCTCAAAGGACTGCCGCCCCTGACCAAAGTACATGTTCACGCAAACCACGCTGACGCTGGCCGCTCTGGCCCTGTTCTCGGTCCTCGTGCAGGACATCGGCGAGCTGCCCGGTGAGGAACCTGCTCCCCCCCTGGTGATCATCGAATCCAAGGGCGGAGAGATCGAGCGACTGCTACTGGAGGACTACGAGCTTCGGACCCTCGAGGAATCGGGGGTCGCCCTGATTCGATTTGAAGGTCTGGAGGCGCTGAACGACTCCGGGGAGGAGCCGGATAGCGCTCGTGTCGATCTCGTCGGGGGCGGACGGGTGATCGCCAGGATCCAGGGTGGAGATGGTGAATTTCTTGACCTGGGCCTGATCGGGAACAAGCGTCTGCGGCTGTCAATCGAGGAGCTGGAGGCCTTTCGAATTCCCGAGCGCTTCCCTTCTTCGTGGACTGAGCCCGTGGTCCCTGCGGTCGAAGGAGATCGCCTCTATCGCGTGAGAGGTGGTGGGGTCGATCGGATCGACGGGGCGGTGGAGGAGTTCAGTCCACTGGGAGTCAGCATGGACACAGCACTGGGTTCGAAGGAGTTCCCCTGGAGCGAGGTGGGGGCGCTCTTCATCGAGACCTTCGAGGATGAAGCACGGGAAGAGGGCCAGGGGTTGGTCGTGGTCGACTTGATGGATGGGAGTCGCCTTCCGCTGGGCTTCAAGGCGCTCGGACCTGAGGGGCTCGACCTGGTGACTCGAATGGGAAAGGGCCTGCGATTGCCGCTGGACGTGGTGGCGGAGGTGTTGGTCGCGGACAGCGGTATTCAGTTTCTCTCAGAGCTGGAAGCGGCCGAAGCAGAGGTAACCTCTCCGTTTGGCGACGATCTGGGCATGGTCTGGCCCTTGCGTCGTGACCGCAGCACGAGCGGGGCGCCGCTCCGAGCAGGCGGCCGGACCTGGACCCGGGGAATCGGCGTGCATGCTCCCAGTAGGGTCCTGTACGAGCTGGATGGGAGCTGGCAGGGACTTCGGGGGTTCGTGGCCATCGACGAGGAGGTCATCCCACTTCCGGCTCGAGGTTCGGTGATCTTTCGAGTCAGGGCAGATGAGGAGCTATTGTGGGAGAGCCCTGTGCTCCGCGGTGGAGACTGGCCGATTGAACTCCCCAAGCTTCCGATGGCAGGGGTGAGGCGCCTGGTGCTGGAAGTGGATATGGCGGACGAGATGCACGTTGGGGATCGAGCCGACTGGTTGCGCTTGATTCTCTCTCGCTGAGACGCGGGGGCGCACCGGATCCTGCTTGGCTCAGCTCTTCGAGCGGTAGTAGACCCCTCGATTTCCACCGGCTTTCTTCGCTCGTCTCAGGGCGGACTCGGCGTGGCGACGGAGTTCCTGAACTGAGCTGACGCTGTCGCCGCCAATGGTCTCGAAGCCCACGCTGGCTGTCACCAGGAGTTCCTGATCACTACCGGCGATGGTGCCCGACAGGGCGCTGATGGTCTTGTACAGGCGGTGGACGGTGGCGGCTGCCTCGAGAGGTCCGCTGAAAGGGAGCGCGATGGCGAACTCGTCTCCTCCGATTCGACCGGCCACGTCCTCGGTTCGCAGGCTGTCCCGGATGACCCGAGCCGCGAAGGCCAGGACTCGGTCACCAACGGTATGATCGAATTGCTTGTTGACCTTGCCAAAGTTGTCCAGGTCGATCAGGACGAGGCTCAGGTCCAGACCGTGGCGCTCGGCGGCCGAGTAGTGTTCTTCGAGGCGAGCCTGGAAGTAGAGCGGTCGCAGGAGGTCCGTGAGATCATCATGGGAGGCCCTGTAGCGTAGGTCTACCAGCTCGGTGATCTGACTGGCCTGGCCGACCAGGCGCCTCATGCGCATGGCGAACTCGTCGATTCCAGCATCCCGACGGATCACATCCCAGCAGGCGGAATCCAGGCTGTTTGCCGATTCGAGGACCTTGTCGGGCTCTCGGGGGTCGCTGACCAGCAAGATGGGGGTCGCGGATTCCTCGCTGCAAAGACGGGCCAGCTCCTCGATTTCCACCGTCCCGCCGGACACGAGGGGATCTATCACGAGGAGCTCGTGGCTCTCGTTCCGGATTCTTTCCCGGGTTTCTCGGAGGTTTCCCGTGGCTTCCAGCTTGAAGCCCGCCCCGCGAAGGGGCCTCAGGGCCTTCAGAAGCCCGGTTCCGCGATGGTCACAGATAAGGATCATGAGAATGGTGACCCCTGCCAGGAGGGGGCACACTGGGATGGTCACTGAATTCTACCCAGCCGGACGGGATGACGCCTGGATTCGCCCCTGATCACGGCCGATTGGGAGGTTGGAGTCCAGCCTCCAATCCCCTCTGGAGGGGGCAGATGGGCCGGTCCCTTCAAAGTTCGCCCTGACCGGGCTTGGACTCCCCTGAAACCGCAGTTAGACTTTTTGGCCTTCGTGTACGGCTTGGACCAAGGTCTCGGCTGGCACGAAGTCCTTTCATTACCTTGAAAGGCTGCTTCCCTGAAGCACGATCTCAGACCTGCAATCGTACCCGCCAGCGAGCGGACGCAGGCCAAAGACGTGACTCATGCATGGTTCAGCGCCGGACCGTGGGCCCCAGCAGGGGCAGATTGTGGCCTGCCCGTTCAACACAAACCTCACCCATCCTGCAAGACGTCCATGGAGACTGTCAGCGTAAACAAGCTCATCGAAGCAGGTGTGCACTTCGGATGCCGCGTGTCGCGGTGGAATCCGAAAATGGCTCCGTACATTTACGGTCGCCGAAGCCTGATTCACATCATAGATCTGCGCGAGACCCTCAGGGGAATCTTGCGTGCTCAAAACGTTCTCTACCACCTTGCCGCTGAGGGATCTTCGATTCTTTGGGTAGGCACCAAGCGCCAGGTCAAGGGTGTCATCGCCGAGGTTGGCGAGCGCACCGGCATGCCCATTGTCACCGAGCGCTGGATTGGTGGAACGCTTACCAACTACTCGGTCATTCGCTCCCGACTCCGCCGACTCGAGGAACTCGAGAAGGTCGAGGAGGACCCGAACGCCGGGCTTCAGTACTCGAAGAAGGTGCTGGCCAGCCTGCGCCGTGAACGTCGCAAGATCACCCGCAACCTGGGTGGCATCCGCGAGATGAACGGTATCCCCGGTGCGATGATCGTGGTCGATCCTGCGCGCGAGTACAACGCCGTGCGTGAGGCTCGCAAGATGGGCTTGATCGTGATTGGCCTGCTGGACACGGACTGTGATCCGAGCCAGGTCGACATCGTGATCCCCGGTAATGATGATGCCCTCAAGGCAGTGCGCCTGCTCATCGAGCAGCTGGCGGAGGCCGTTGAGGAAGGCGGCGCGAATCATCGCGAGAGCATGGCATCGGTTGCCGGAGCTCAGCACCACCAAGAGGAGCCGGAGTCCGGGGACGGCCCTCGTCCCACCCGCGCCATCAGACCGCTTCCCAAGCTGGTCAAGATGGAGTCGCAGGAAGGCGGTGAGGCGGCTACCACCGAGGCTACCACCGAGGCGGCCAGCGGGGCGGCCAGCGGGGAGGAGCCGGCAGCAGAGCCTGTCGAGGCTCCAGAAGCCCCCGCCACAGATGCGGATAGCGTCGCATCCGCGGCCACCGCGGAAGAGAAGAATGACTGAGCGGAAGGCGCCCTGAGAGCGGGTGCTTTCCCTGCCAGCCTGGAGCCTGAGCTCCAGGCCCCGGAGTGCAGCCCGAGGAGTATCGGGAGGCATGACTGCAACCAGGAGACGTTCGCCTAGAACTCCAGTTCTGGCGGACGCTCCTCCCTCCCCGCAGCCCGGCGATTGATTCGTCCTGATGCTGGGGCCCGTATCAATCGAGTTCACATTGAGCCGGCGTGCGCGCCGCATTGGAACCCAACAGACCCCTCTCGAGAACGAGACACTAGCCATGGCAATTTCAGCTGCTGACGTTCGGAGCCTGCGTGAGAAGACCGGTGCTCCCATGATGGATTGCAAGAAAGCGTTGGACGCGACCGGAGGCGACTTCGAGGCCGCCGAGGACCACCTTCGCAAGCTGGGGCTCAAGGCCGCCGGCAAGAAGGTCGGCCGCGCCACTGGCGAAGGGCGCTGTTTCATGAAGGTCAGCGACTGTGGCACCAAGGGTGCCCTGGTCGCAGTGGCCTGCGAAACGGACTTCGTGGCTCGCACCCAGGACTTCGAGTCCTTCCTCAATGACATCTGTGATCACGTCATGAGCCAGTCTCCGGAGAATGCCGAAGAGGTCCTGGCACAGGGCTGGGCCGCAGGAGGCACCGTCCAGGATGCTCTGACGGAGATCATTGGAAAGCTAGGGGAGAACATGTCGATTGCCGATGTGAAGTTCATCGCGGTCGACAACGGGTTCGTCGGAGGCTACATCCACCACGACCAGAAGAAAGGCGTCATCGCGGCAGTCAAGACGGGCTCTTCTCGTGAGGACACGGATGCGGTCCTGCGCCAGCTTGGAATGCACGCCGCGGCCTTGCCGCCCTCGGCTCTCTCGAGGGAGGACATCGACCCCTCGCTCGTCGAGCGTGAGAAGGCGATCTACCTCGAGGAGGTCAAGGGCAAGCCCGAAGACATCCAGGAGAAGATCATTGGTGGCAAGCTGAACAAGTTCTTCGCTGGTGTGGCTCTGCGCGAGCAGCCCTGGGTCATGGACGACTCCAAGAGCGTCGAGAAAGCCGTGGCTGAAGCGCTTGGAAAGGACTCCATCATCACGGACTACGCACGCTTCGAGGTCGGCGAGTAGCCTCCGGAGCGGCTTGAGATCAGGAGGGCCCCGCCCGTTCCCGGTATCGGGGCGGGCGGGGCCCTCCTGCATTCGGGCGATCTTCCCGGGCCTCGATGCTGCGAAAACCGGGTCGATCTCAGTATCCTCTCTGGCATGACCTACCAGCGCATTCTGCTGAAGCTCTCCGGTGAAGCCCTGGGAGCCGCTGAGACGGGCCACGGCATCGACGCTGCCTCGATCGTGAACCTGGCCGGCCAGCTGAGCCGAGTGGTCGCACTCGGCACTCAGGTCGCCATCGTATGTGGTGGGGGCAACATCCTTCGAGGGGCTGAGTTCAGCGAGCTGGGGGGAGAGCGGGCCAGTGCCGACTACATGGGCATGCTGGGGACGATCATCAACTCGCTGGCACTCTCCGAGGCCCTCGAGTCGAATGAGGTCGAGACCCGAGTCCTGAGCTCCCTGGAGGTGCGATCGGTGGCCGAGCCCTACGTGCGCAGGCGGGCCCTGCGTCACCTCAGCAAGGGCCGCGTGGTGATCCTGGCAGGAGGCCTGGGTACGCCCCTGTTCACGACGGACACCGCTGCCGCGCAGCGTGCAGTGGAGCTGAGCTGTGACGTGCTACTCAAGGCCACCAAGGTGGATGGGGTCTACACCGCGGATCCAATGCTCGATCCGGAAGCGAAGCGCATTCAATCACTTTCCTACAAGGAAGTCCTGACCGAGGAATTACGGGTCATGGATGGCACTGCGATCACGATGTGCCGGGAGCATGGGCTTCCTGTCGTCGTGTTCGATCTCTTCAAGGAAGGCAATCTGGAGCTCGTGGCCCAGGGCCAGAGTGAGCTCGGCACAACGATTCACGGCTAGAGAAGACAAGGATACAGAGGATGACCTACAAAGAGATCACGAGTGAAGCCAAGGTACGCATGGAGAAGGCGATCAAGCACCTGCAGGACCTCCTACGCAGCGTGCGTACGTCCCAGGCGTCTCCAGCCCTGGTCGAGAACATCCGGGTGGACTACTACGGCACGCCAACACCCCTGTCGCAATTGAGCTCGATCTCGATTCCAGAGGCGAGGCAGCTGATGATCAAGCCCTTCGACGCCTCTCTCCTCCCTGAAATCGGCAAGGCGATCCAGAAGTCGGATCTGGGCATCAATCCCCAGAATGATGGCAAGGTGCTGTTCCTGACCCTGCCGCAGCTCTCTGGTGAGCAGCGCAAGAAGTACGCAGCCAAGGTCAAGGAGATGTGCGAGGAGGGTCGCATCGCCATGCGCAACTCCCGGCGGGATCTCAACAAGTTGGGCGATCAGGCCAAGAAGGATGGGGAGCTGACCGAGGACGAGAACAAGAAGCTCCACGACGAGATCCAGAAGCTGCTCAAGGAGAGTGAAGGCCGCGTGGACTCGATCCTGGAGAAGAAGACCAAGGAGGTCATGGAGCTCTGATCTGAGCCTTCTCAGATTCGTCGAAAAGCTCGGGGCACCTCTTTTTCTGTGCAGGTCATTTTGTATCCTGCGCACCTCTGGAACATGACTCCCGGGCGGAGGCATGGACCCACGGCAAGCAAGACACAAGGGTGGGCGCGTAGCTCAGTCGGTAGAGCAACTGGCTTTTAACCAGTAGGTCCCAGGTTCGATCCCTGGCGCGCTCACCACCCTCTCCTCTCGGTGAGCCCATATCCAGGGGCTCAGACCATGGTCTCGAGGGCCCCGGACTTGCAGGCATCCTCCACCTCTTGGACGGACCTGGGTATCCCTGCCGTGAGGACCTCGTTGCCCTCCGGGGTGATCAGGACGTCGTCCTCGATTCGTACACCGATTCCACGCCAGCGGGCCTCGACGCTCTCGTCGTCGGCATCAATGTAGATGCCCGGCTCGACCGTGAAGACCATGCCCGGTTCGAGCTGCCTCGAGCTCTCGGCCACCGTGTAGGCGCCGCAGTCGTGCACGTCGAGCCCCAGCCAGTGACTGGTGCCGTGCATGAAGAAGCGTCGGAAGCTCTGGTCCTCGTGGACGGACTCCTCGGTGCCTTCGAGCAGGCCCAAGCGCAGCAGCCCTCGCACGAGCACACCCAGCGCGGCCTTGTGAATGGCCTTGTGTTCGACGCCGGGTCGGGCCGTGTCGATGCCGGCCTGTTCGGCTTCAAGTACCAGCTCGTAAATGGCCCGTTGCTCCTCATTGAACTGGCCGTTGATGGGGAAGGTGCGCGTGACATCAGTGGCGTAGTAATCGACCTCTGCGCCGGCATCGATCAGGAGCAGCTCCCCGTCTTGCAGGGGAGAGTTGTTCTCGACGTAGTGGAGGACGCAGGCATTTTCTCCGCCGGCAACGATCGAGGTGTAGGCTGCGCCAGTGGAGCCGCGACGGCGGAAGGTGTACTCGAGCAGGGCATCGATCTCGTACTCATTCATTCCTGGCTGACAGGTCGACATGGCAGCGCGGTGAGCCTCGGCTGTGATCTCCGCGCCACGACGCATGAGCGCCAGCTCCTCATCGGTCTTGAAGAGCCGCAGCTCGTGCAGGCTTGTAGCAGTATCGACCAGTTCGATGGGGGGCATGATCCCTCCTCGAGCAAGTCCTCGTAGTCGCTTGACGACACCATTGATCTCACGATCGAACTCCTCCTCCAGCCCGCTGCGATACATGATTCGTTCATAGCCCTTGAGCAACAAGGGCAGGGCTGTCCAGAGCTCGTCGATGTTGCGGGCCTCGTCGACCCCGAGCGAATCTGGAGCCAGCTCGAGCCCCAGGCGCCGGCCAGTCCAGGTTTCCACCTGCGGATTGCGCTCTCTCAGGAAGAGCACGCTCTTGATCTCCTTCGAGTCCTCCTCGTCGCTGGCGATCCCGTCGGGGAGGAGCACCAGGACACTCTCGGGCTCGGAGAACCCGGTCAGGTACCAGAAGTCACTCGAGGGTCGGAAGCGATACTCACAGTCATGATTGCGAACCTTGTGGCTTGCGGTGGGGATGACTGCCGCCGTGCGGCTCTCAGCCAGCTGCTGGAGCAGGCGTTCGCGGTGCTTGTGGTACATGCTTCGATTCTGTTTCGGATCCGGGGGCACTCGAAATGGAGTGACGAGTCCCCCAGGGTATCCGGCAAACCGTGAGGCACCAAGGTCTACCGTCGGTCGCCTTTCAGGATGAAACCCTCGGCGAGGCTGGCAATGCCTATCAGGATCTTCGGTCCCTGTTGGTCGCTCTTGAGGTGCACGACGGTCGGATTCCAGGCCCCCTCCGGTCGCTGGGGGTCGAGCGGTCTGATTCCACCTGAGAATCCGAAGAGCTGGCCCAGGGCGAGAGCGAAGGGTTCCGCCAGGAGATTCAATGGATCATCTGGGCCGGATTCGATCCAGAGTCCGCCGCGCAGGATGCCCTCTGAGAGCCGGTGCTTGGGAAGGCCAGGCAGGCGCGCCTCCTGTCGGCGAAAGCGGCCGAAGAGATTGTGCTCCTCCTCACCGGGCAGCAGCTCGACACGCAGCGGAGCCTCGGGGTGCTCAACCCTGATCCAGTCGACGTACTTGATGCGAATCTGCTGACCCGGGGGGGCCGGCAGGATGACCTTGACCTCGACCGCGGGACCAGACCGATGCTTCAGATCGACCTGCACCCCCGAGGGCTCGATGGTGATCACGAAGTCGATGGTGGCCTGCCCGATACGCAGCCCCTGAACGGAGGACCGGCGCATGCGCAGGCTCGAGGCCGGATCGTCCGCGAGCTGCGGTGGAATTGCCGGTCGAAGGGTCACGCCCACGGGTAAGGGGAGCGGAATGCCCCCTGGACCGACCGGGTGGTCAGCTGGAATTCCGGGAAGGAGTCGCGGGAGCATGGCTGCTGCCCACGGGGGTGAGCCTCCAAGTCGTTCAAAGTGAGTCCAGGCATCATCCCAGCGCTCCTGGGAGGCAGCAATTGAGAGCAGCCCTGCCCGTGGCCGCGGAGCAGCAGTCCTTGCATCTCGAGCCTCGATCAGCCACTCACCCCAGCGCTTCCAGAGCCTCGCCGGGGATTGCTCCCAGGGACTCGTCAGCCAGGGTTCAGCGGCGAGCAGGCTGGTCTCCAGGTCCACCGGGGTGGTCTCGGGACCGACCCCTGCCCAGGCCCGTGCAGCCGGGCTCTCCGGTAGCTCGAGGCCCTGGGGAGGACAGATCAATGGAAGCAGAAAGGCGAGAAGCATCGGTAGAGAGCCTCGGAGTGGGATGGATCCCTGTCAAGTGGCAGGGGCCCAGCGTGGAGATCTGTGGAACGTGGCCAGCAGGGATGGGTTCATGCTTGTCGCGGCGGCTCGAGCAGGGAGAATAGGAGCGACCCCTGGGACGAAACCAAGCGTAACGATCGTGATCGACAAGGAACTGCTCGAGATCCTGGCCTGCCCACAGACTCACCAGCCCCTGAGTGAGGCCTCTGCGGCGCAGCTGGAGAGTCTGAACAAGGCCATCAAGGCTGGCACCGTGAAGAACGTCGGCGGTGACGTGGTCAGCGAGACCCTCGATGGGGGCCTCATCCGCCAGGACGGGACCATCGTCTATCCGATCCGGGATGAGATCCCGGTTCTATTGATCGACGAGGGTATCGGCGTCGAGGCCTGAGGCTCGGACCGTACTTCCAGGACGTGCAATTCGAGTCGACGAAGTTCCCCGGCCGTGGACTGCGGCTGGCGTACTGCTTGAACCTGCATGGTGCCGAGGACCTCGGTGATGCGCTGCAGGGCATGCGGGAATTCACGCTGCCACTGAAGCAGCGACTCTCCCCCGAGAGGTCCTTCGGCGTGGGAATGTACCTGCCCGGTGCGGTCGCCGGAGAGCTGGCACGGCCAGAGGGTCGCGGGCAGCTCGAAGAGCTGAAGGAATTCCTACTCGAGGAGCAGCTCGACCCCTTCACCTTCAACGCCTTCCCCTTCGGTGGTTTTCATCGCGCAGGACTGAAGCGCGAGGTCTTCGAGCCAACCTGGTGCGAGCAGGGTCGTCTGGATTACACCCTCGCGGTCGCGAGCGTTGCCAGCGAGCTGAACAGCGAACGCGGTGGACACATCTCGATCAGCACCCACCCGGGCCGGTTCGGTCCCTGGGAGGAGGGTGAGCTCGAACTCGCCACGGATCACTTCGGCAGCTGCCTTCGTGGTCTCGCGGCACTGGCGGAGCGCGGCGGGCCACCGATTCGGCTGTCCATCGAGGCCGAACCACGGGCCGCGGCCGGTGACACGGCGCAGGTCAACGCGCTGCTGGTCCACCTGCGAGATAGCCTGGCCCCCTCCCTGGGCGAGGACCTGTTGAAGACTCATCTGGGGGCCTGTCTGGACGCCTGCCACTCGGCTGTGGAGTTCGAGGAGCCGGCTGAGGCGCTGGAGCTCGCGAGCGTGTTACCCCTGGGCAAGCTCCAGTACTCCAGTGCGATCAGCTTGCCTCGGCCAGGGCAAAGTGAGGCAGCCCGGGCTGCGCTCCTTGGCCTGGATGAACCTCGATACCTGCATCAGACCACCGGACGGAAGGGGGATCGGCACCTGCGTCTGAATGATCTTCCGGAGCTGCGAGCGGCCTGTGCAGCAGCAGATTCGGAGTGGCTTCAGTGTGAGGAGTGGCGGACCCACTTCCACGTGCCGGTGGATCTGGAGCGTCTCCGTGAGAGCGGGCTCTTCACAACTCGCGAGCACGCCGTGGCCATCCTGGGCAAGCTCCTGGGCGAGCCGACCAGCTGGGGTTCAGGGGAATTGCACGTGGAGATCGAGACCTACACCTGGGAGATCTTGCCAGGCGCAGCGCGCGGTCAGGGAGATCTGATCGCTGGGTTGGAACGGGAGTACTCCCATGTCCTCGCGCAGCTTGATTCTGCGGGCTGGAAACAAGCCTGATCACCTGCCTCGGGTGCCCTCGGCGGCCGGCAAATTCTCTCTCCACCGCCGTTGACAGGCCCCCTGGGGCCCCGTATTCTCCGCGCCAATGCAGCGCCGCAAGGCGCGGCATCGCCACAGTACAGTGTGGCCCCATCGTCTAGTTTGGCCTAGGACACCAGGTTTTCATCCTGGCGACTGGGGTTCAAATCCCCATGGGGTCACCATTATTCATCCCGCCCGTGATCGAGCCCCAGGCTCTCCGGGCGCGGAGGTTCCCGGGTGCCGCACTCCTCGAGTACCGGCCGGGAACCGGCCAGTAGTTTGAAGCCAGGGCGCGGGCTGGTGCGAATAGCAAGCGCCGCACAGTCCGAGTCCGTGGTCTTGGCCTTCAGGTGCGGTTTCCACCCTCCATGCTGCGGACACGGGGCAAGCTGACATCCCGGCCTCCAGCTCCAGCCACCATGGAGATCGCCTTTGAGGCCTCCAGAATCCTCTCCATCACAGCTTTCTTGCTGGACGGGACGACCTGCCTCCTGACGAACACGAGGGTGGCTGAGTTCGAGCGCTACGGGTTTGGCCGTTTCCGGCAGCTCATTGGAGCGCTCGAGATCACGGGCGCGGCGGGGCTGCTGGCGGGCTACGGGTGGCCGCTCCTGGGATTGTCTGCGGCGATGGGGCTGACCCGCCTGCTGCTGGGAGGACCGGCAACCCGTATTCGAATCAAGGACTCGGTGAAGCAGACACTCCCAGCCTTCGTGCTCTTGCTGCTCAATGGCTACCTGGGTCTACGCCGGGCTGGGCGGTCAGGGGGGCTTGCGTAGACCGCCAGGACAGGCCTCTGGGCTGCCCTGGAGGTCCGGGGTGGGTTTGGGAGCCTCAGCCACCCTGCTGCGGCGCTCCGTCCTTGCCCTGGGGCTCTCCATAGTTCTTGTGGAGCTGGTGCAGGCTGCTCGTCAGGTCGGCCTGGACCCCAGAGAGTTCCGGAAGGCCATACAGGTTCCGGAGCTCCTCGGGGTCCGCTTCGAGGTCAAACAGCTCCCACTGATCCAGCTCGTGAAAGTGGATCAGCTTGTAGCGCTGCGTACGGACACCGCGATGCGGCTGGACGTTGTGCGCACCTCGCTCGAAGTACTCGTAGTAGATCTCCTCTCGCCAGTCCTCGGGTCTTTCCCCCTGCAGCAGGGGTAGCAGGCTACGGCCCTGAATCTCGGCGGGGACCGGTGCCCCAGCAATCTCCAGAAAGGTCGGAGCGAAGTCGATGTTCTGGGTCATGAACTCCTGGATGGAGCCCGGCTCGACCTGACCTGGCCAGCGGACGACGAGAGGCATGCGCAGGGATGGTTCGTACATGAAGCGCTTGTCGTACCAGCCGTGCTCCCCGAGGAAGAAGCCCTGGTCGGAGCTGTAGATGACGATTGTGTTGCTGGCCAGTCCGCTCTCATCGAGGTACTCGAGCATGCGGCCGATGCTGTCATCGACTGAAGCGATGCAGCGCAGGTAGTTCTTGATGTAGCGCTGGTACTTCCAGCGGACGAGTTCGGCGCCCTGCAGGTCGGCCTCACGGAAAGCCTCGTTCCTCGGGGCGAAGGCTGCGTCCCAGGCCTCTCGTTGTTCTGGAGTCAGGCGGTCTACCAGGCCCTTGGCCCAGCGATCAGGGCCCTGGGGCTCGGTATCCGGATCTAGCGGGGGGACCTGCAGGTCGTAGTGCAGGTACATGTGCCGATCGATCTCCATCTCCTGCAGGCGCGCAGCGTCGCTACGGCCCGAGTAGTCATCGAAGAGTGTAGGGGGCTCGGGGATGAGGGTGTCGCCGTAGGTGTCCAGGTGCTGTGGTCCTGGCATCCAGGTTCGGTGGGGAGCCTTGTGCTGACACATCAACAGGAATGGCCTTGCTGGATCCCGGCCGTGCTCGAGCCAGTCGAGCGCCAGGTCTGTGGTGACGTCCGTTGCGTATCCCTCGTAGCGCTGAGTGCCTTCAGCGGTGCGAAAGTCAGGTTGGTAGTACTGGCCTTGTCCGGGAAGTACCTCCCAGTGATCGAACCCGGTCGGGTCGCTCTTGAGGTGCCACTTGCCGATCATGGCCGTGGTGTAACCAGCCGCTTGGAGTGCCTTGGGAAAGGTCTCCTGCGTACCATCGAAACGATCACGATTGTCCCTGACGCCATTGGAGGGGCTGTGCTTGCCTGTGAGGATCACCGCACGACTCGGAGCACAGATCGAGTTGGTACAGAAGTTCGATTCGAACAGCATGCCCTCAGCTGCCAGCCGGTCGATGTTTGGAGTCCTGTTGATCCGGGATCCGTAAGCACTGATGGCCGCCGTCGAGTGATCATCGGTGAACAGGAAGAGGATGTTCGGTGGGGGATTCCGTTCAGGGGCGGGGTCCTCCCTGGCTGTCGTTGGGCCTGTGCAAGCAAGGATCAACAGGAGCGGTGCAGGCATGCTCTTCATGAGGGGCAGCTTAGCAAGCTACGAGCCGGGGATGACGCTGGTCTCCTCTTGATGCGTTCCGTAGGCTTGCGTTCATGGATGAGCCCCTGCTGCCTGATGGACAGAGACGCACTCAGACCATCTGCTTGTTGATTCTCTCGGCGGTAGCTCTCGGCTTCTCCCTGCAGTACTTGCGGCCAGTGCTCCTGCCCTTCGTGCTGGCGCTCTTCCTGACGATGGGTGTGACTCCGGTGATGGACTTTCTCCAGGGGCGTTTTCGCTTTCCAAGGGGACTGGCCATCGTGTCGACGATGGGAATCGCCCTGTTGATCTTGCTGACTCTTGGCGTGCTCATCTCCGCGGCTCTCAGCGATGTGCTCGAGAAGAAGGAGATGTACATGAGCCAGGTGGACAGGATGGTCACTAGCCTTGAACAGCATCTGGGGGAGGTTCTACACGCTGTCGACGAGCTCTTTGGTGCCGACCATTCAGACCAGACGGAGGTCTCCCTGGCGAAGGACCTGAGCGAGGAGCTGGGGTCGATGCGGACCAAGGTCATGGCGGCTGCTGGGGGGGCCATCGGTTGGGCGGCGAACTCGGTTCTGGTCTTGCTGTCCCAGGGACTCCTGGTGATGGTCTTCATGATGTTCTTGATCGTCGGGCATCGAATGCCGGACGGCTCAACAGCGAACTCTCTCGATTCCGAGTTGAGGTCTCGAGTCAACGAGTACCTCCGGGTGAAGGTGGCGGTGTCAGCCCTCACGGGAACCACCACCTTCATCATCCTGCGCGTGATCGGAATCGACCTGGCGCTGGTCTTTGGCCTGATGGCGTTCTTTCTGAACTTCATCCCGAACATTGGCTCGGTGGTGGCCGTGCTGCTGACCCTGCCGGTGATCCTCTTGGCCAATCCCGAGGAGGTTGGGGTGGTGGGTAAGATCCTGGCGGTGGTGCTCCCCGGCCTGGCTCAGTTCAGCGTGGGCAACTTCATCGAGCCGCGCTGGATGGGAAAGTCGCTGGACCTGAACCCGATCGCGATCCTGATGGCCCTGATCTTCTGGGGGGTCCTCTGGGGCCCGGTGGGGATGCTGCTCTCGGTGCCGATCACGGCGGTCCTGAAGATGCTCCTCGAGCGCTCAGATTTGACCCGTCCGGTGGCACTTCTTCTCTCGGATGCCGAGTGATTCGGTCCAGATCTGGCCTGAAGGCGTGTGATTTGATAAATCCTCGATGATGAGCGAGAAAGAGACCACGGGCGCCAAGGCGGACGCCGAGATGCCGGCCTACATCATCGAGGCTGCCCGATCCGGTCGAGCCAAGTGCAAGACCTGCCGGAAGCCAATTGCCAAGGACGCCTTACGGCTCGGCGTCATGGTCGAAGGTCCCTTTGGCTACGGGCACATGTGGTACCACCTGGTGTGTGCAGCCAAGCGGTTGTTCGACCGGCTGGAGGAGGCCTATGCGCAGAAGGCGTGGGAGAACGCCAAGGATGTTCCCGAGGACATTCCGCCCCTGGAAGTCCTGGCGGTGCTCAAGGTCGAAGCCGACAAGAAGAGGGCTGAGAAGAGGAACCTCCCGTACGTGGAGCTCGATCCCTCGGGCCGAGCCCGGTGCAAGCACTGCGACGAGCTGATCGAGAGGGGCAGTGTCCGAGTGGTGATTGGTCGCTCGGTGGAGTTTGGCCAGCAGATCAGGACGACCCCCATCAATATTCACCCCGGTTGCGCCGCTGACGCGTTGCAGTCTCCTGACAGCACCACGGAACCCGACAGCCTTGCTGATGATCTGCGCGAGAACAGCAAGGGGGTGGACAGCGAACTGCTCGATGCAGTGATCCACGAGATCGGCTCGCTCTACTAGGTCATCACCGCGGGAGCCCCGACCAGAGAGACGCCTGCTCAGCTCTCAGTCCTCAGCTCGAGGGTGCGCTAGTTCGTAGACCTTTCGGAGTCGTTCGATCGACACATGGGTGTAGATCTGGGTGGTCACCAGGTGCGCGTGGCCCAGGAACTCCTGGACAGCTCTGAGGTCAGCGCCGCGATCGAGCAGGTGCGTGGCGAAGCTGTGGCGTAGTGAGTGCGGCGTGGCATGCCGGTGGATGCCGGCCTGGAGCCGGTACCTCTCCACGATACGCCCCAGGCTGCGTGTGGTCAGTCGGCCACCACGTTGGTTCAGGAAGACCGCATTGAGTGAGTCGAGCGCCGGCCTCGGCCGCTCCTCGTCGCGCTGGTAGTCCTTCAGGGCCTTGATCGAGTGCGATCCCAGGGCGGCCAGGCGCTCCTTGCGCCCCTTTCCACGCACTCGTGCGATGCCGCCATTCAGGTCAATGTCACTCCAGTCGAGTCCGACTGTCTCCGCGGCCCTCGTTCCCGCCGAGTACATCACCTCCAGGATGGCTCGATCACGGCGCCCGATGGCACTGGTGCAGTCGGGCGCCTTGAGCAGCGCCTCGACCTCTTGCATCTCCAGGGCTCCGGGCAGATTGCGTGGGGTACGTCGCTTGCGCAGGCCCGTTGCTGGATGCTGGTCGATCAGACCTTCCTTCTGGAGAAAGCGGAAGAAGGCCCTGACCGAGGAGAGCTTGCGCTGGACCGTGGTGGCCGCGAGCTTGCGATCCTCGAGCCAGACCAGGTAGCGACGAAGATGCCTGGGGTTGGCCTCGCGTGGGTCTGTCTGTCCCTGCTCCTCGAGGAAGGTGGAGAGCTCGCCCAGGTCGCCTCCGTAGGCGCGAAGGGTGTGCTCCGAAGCGCCGCGAGTGGCGGTCAGGTGGCGCATGAAGCGGTCGATCTCCTCGTGGTACTTCACTCCAGCAGTATGGGACCAAGAGCGACCCCATGAAAGGCGACCTCAGCGCCCGGATCGTCCGACCGTGCTGCCCTCTCCCTCTGGCTGGGATCCCGAGTTGCCGGGGACGCCTTGCAGAGTTACGGCAAGCTGCTGCCTCCAGCCGGCCAGGAGGGTCTCCCTGGAGGGGAAGTTGATCCCAGCCACGAAGCCCTGGCTCTCGGAGGAGGCGAGGGTCTTGACCATGCCACTGGCGGCCGCGGCCTGCTTCTGGAGGTACCGGTTGATGGCATCGAGCTGAGCCGCCTCGGCCCGGCTGGCTTCTGCCAGGCCTGCGAGGATCCCGGTGGTCTCGGCGAGTTGCTTCTCGAGGACCTGCACTCGTTGCTGCAGGTTCAATTTCTCCTGGGACTGCTGGGCGTGACCGCTGATCGAGAGGAGGGCTGCGCCTGCCGCGAGGAGACAGATGGTTTGGTGCCGTTTCATGGGAGGGGCTATCGACAGGATGCCTTCATGAGCCTTAGAAGGAGGACCCTTGGTTCAGCTGGACGGGGTCTCAGGCTCCAGTTGCGGGACCGGAGGCAGCCTCAGGGCCAGGAAGAGGGGGACCAGGATGAGGGCGGCCCCGGCCAGGTAGGGTGCCTCGCTGCCCAGAAGCCAGTACAGACCCCCTCCCAGGAGGGGACCAATCGCCCGGGAGAGGGCGCCCACGGAGCGGAAGGACCCCAGCACCAGGCCCTGCACCTTGTCGGGAGAGTAGCGGGAGACCAGCGCCGAGAAGCAGGGCATGGCCAGAGCGCTTCCAACGGCCATGAATGCCAGCCCCACGTAGAGGACCAGCACGGAGCTGGTCAGTCCGACGCAGATGAAGCCGGGAATGAGGCAGGCCAGTCCCAGCTGGGCAACCTTGCGTTCGCCGACCCGGGGAACGACCCGTCGTACGACTCCGCCCTGGATGAACGCGATGGTCAGGCCCACGAAGACGAACATCCACATGTTGTCGCGAGGCTCGAAGTCGAAGCGCTCCATCGCCAGGAAGGTCAGGGTGAACTCCATTCCGCTGAAGGCGGTCAGGTAGAGGAAGGAGACGAGGTTGGTCCGCATGACCCCGGGGAAGCGAATCGTCCTCAGGGCCCGGAAGGGCAGGAGGGTACGGGCCTCGTCGGACTGACCGCGCTTCTCTTCGGGCAGGGTCTCGGGAAACCTGCGCAGTGCCCAGAGGAGGTTGAAGGTGGAGAGCAGGAAGGCAATCAGTGCAGGGCCAGAGAAGGGATTGAGTCCGTAGCTCTCTCCGCCAGGCCAGGTCTCCAGGATGTTCCAGGATGAGGAGATCCCACCGATGGCAGGGCCAATCACGAATCCCAAGCCGATGGCCATCCCGACGATTCCCATGCCCTTGGCCCGGTCGGCGCCACTGGTCGTGTCGCTGACCGCGGCAGAGGCGATGGAGATGTTGCCCGCCATGATCCCGCCGAGGATTCTGGCGGCCACGAGCAGGAGGAAGGTCCCCGAGAAGAACCAGAGCACGTAGGAGAGGGCGGTGCCGGCCAGGGTGATCAGGAGGGTCGTTCGCCTTCCTCGCCGATCGGAGAGGTGTCCCCAGAAGGGGGCAAAGAGGAACTGCAGGAGGGAGTAGAGGGAGCCCAGGATGCCGCCAAAGAGGGTCACCACGGCGAAGTTGGCCCCGGCACGGCCGCCGACCAGTTCGGCCAGGGAGGTCTGCAGCCGGCCGATCATGCTATCGCCACCCTCGAGCTCGACGTAGTGTTCGAGCATCTGGGGAAAGATGGGGAAGATGATCGAGAAGCCGACCAGATCGATGAAGATCGTCAAAAAGACGAGGCCGAGAATGCGGGGGGGCTTGTCGTTATTCACGGGCACCTTGTACGTTGGCCGGCCCCCGAAGGGAACTGCGGGGATGGCATTGCTCCTCCCAATCCGCGCTGATGGAGACACAAGGCCTTCAGGTACACCATGAATCCGCACTTGCTGGACACGCTCAGGCTGCGCTCGACCCGGCTGAAGGTCTGTCCGGATCCTGGCGACCTGCTCGGAAGGCTCTCTGAGCGTCGAGGTCTGGTGGCTCTGGATAGTGCAGCGGGTGAGCCTCGGGAGTGGAGCTGGTTCGCCTTCGACCCGCTGGAGGTCGCGCCCCTGCCCGCATGTCTGGGGGGGCTGCAGTCCTGGCTGGAGGGCCTCCCGCCCCTTGATTCGGAAGCCGTGCCAGGCCCTTTTGGTGGAGGTTTCATCGGCGCTCTGGCCTATGACCAAGGTGTACACGGTGAGCGTCTGGCGTTGCCAGTAGATCCCTGGAATGGTCCTGGGATCGTGGGAGGGTGCTACACCAACTTCTTCGTCTTGAACCATCTCAAGGGGGAGGCCCACCTGGTACTGGACTCCAGTCGGGAGTCAGAGCGTGAAGAGCTGATCGAGCAGGTCAGCTCGACGAGGACTGCCTACAGCGGGAGATTCCGATCGCGTGGGGAGCTTCGTCGCCAGGTCGATTCAGCCACCCATCGAGCTCGAATCGAGGCAGCCCGAGAGCTGATAGGAGCAGGCGAGATCTATCAGGCGAACCTGGCCCACCCCTTCGAGGTGGAGACGGAAGGGGATCCACTGGCGCTCTACTTGCGTCTGCGTGATCTCAATCCAGCGCCCTACATGGCCTACCTCCGGTGGGACGAGGGAGCGCTGCTCTCGGCCTCGCCGGAGCTCCTGCTCGAGTCCGATGGCGACCGGCTTCGGAGCCGACCGATCAAGGGAACCGCTCCTCGCAGTGCCGATCCTGTGGAGGATGCGCGCCTGGGAGTCGAGCTCATGCGGAGCGCCAAGGACCGTGCCGAGCTGGCCATGATCGTGGACCTCCTGCGAAACGACCTCGGCCGCGTGGCGTCCACGGGGAGCGTCGAGGTGAAGGGCTTTCCGGCCCTGCGCTCCTACGCAGGGGTGCACCATCTCATGGCCGACGTGGTGGCCCGCCTCAGTGACAATCATGGGACCCTGGATGCCCTGGCCTCGGTCTTCCCGGGTGGATCGATCACGGGCGCGCCCAAGCTGCGAGCCATGGAGGTCATCGGTCAGCTTGAAGAACGGGGCCGTGGCTTCTTCACCGGATCCCTGGGCTTCGTCGATCGAGCTGGGCGTGCGCGCTTCAATATCCTCATCCGCACCATGCAGTGGCGCAGCACGGAGGGTGCCTTCGGTCAGCTGCGCTACCACGTTGGGGGTGGAATCACCTGGGGGTCGGACCCCCACGCGGAGGATCGGGAGACGCTGATCAAGGGCGCGAAGCTGGCGGAGGCCCTGGGGTTCCCGGGGGACCTGGGCAGGTGAGCGGAGAACAAGCCATGCCTGTCTGGGTGGATGGGGAGCTGCTGGAACCGGGAGCTCCGGCCATCTCGGCTGAGGACCCTGGTTTTCTCCTGGGGACGGCGGTGTTCGACACCCTGCTCTGCGAGGGTGGCCGGATCTTCTTCGTGGGAGATCACCTGGAGCGCCTGTCGAAGGGGGCTGCCGGAATCGGAATCGTGCCTCCGGCCGCCGAGGTCATCCGCAGCGCTCTGGTGCAGGTTGCCACCGTGCTGGGAACGCAGACCGCGGCAATTCGTATCACCCTGACGCCCGGGGCGCCAGGCCAGGGGGTTCGCCTGGTGCTGACAACCCGTCCCTGGCGGCCCTTGCCCAAGGAGGGTGTCACGCTGTTGCGTGAGACCCGTGCGAAGGTCTCCGGTCACGATCTGGAGGGACTCAAGACGACCAGTCGGGCGAGGAATGTCCTGGCGCGTCAGAGGGCTCAGGAGAGGGGAGCCTGGGATGCCCTGCTGGGAACCGATCAGGGAGACTTCTGCGAGGGCACGGTCTCCAACATCTTCATCGTCATCGATGGACAGCTGCGAACCCCTCCGCTCGAGAGTGGCTGCCTACCGGGGATCGTGCGTGGGAAGGTGATGGCTCTGGCCGCAGGCCTGGGTAGTTGCTGCGCCGAGGAGCGGGTTGAACTCGAGGATCTGGTGCGAGCGGAGGAGATCTTCATGACGAGCAGCCTTGCCCGCATCACCCCGGTGACCGGGATTCTCGATCTCCGAGACGATCTGCCTGTTGGGGGAGGACTGCGGACGCGGGAGCTCCAGCGAGGCCTGACCGAACTGGAGGGATTCCCAGGGGGCGGCACCTCCAGTTGCGACTTCTTAGGTAAGTAAATGGTCACAACCAGAGTACTCCCCTGGAGCTGCTGTCACCTCTCGGACTTGCAGGGGCTATTCTCTACGTGGACTCGGTGAACTCGCTCGATCAGCGCTTTCGCCAGCTGACTCCTGGACTCACTCGTCGAAGATCAATCATGCTGCTTCCTCTACTTCTTGTCTTGCTGCCCTGCGCGCCGGCAGCGATTCCATCAATGACCGCCTCGTCGTACCTGTCTCAAGACGAGGACGAGATCGTTGACAAGCGCCCCGAGATCAAGGAGCAGCTCAGCATGCTGAAGGAGCACATCAGCAAGCGTGGCGACGAGGACACTGAGGCCGTTGGGCTCATCGACCAGCTGATCTCCGAGTACCCCAGGAGTGGCCCGAAGGATCGTGGGGCGATCACCAAGGGAATCGGCAAGTGCTTCGATCAGAAGCGCAAGGATCTCGGAGAGGATATTCCGAACAATCAGCTCTATCTGGCGGCAGCGGTTGCTCTGGGCGAGATGGGCAAGGAGGCGACTCCGGTTCTTACCAAGTACATTGGCAACAAGAAGCATCGCAAGAACATTGCCTTGCAGCGAGCTCTGATCCTGTCCCTCGGCAAGACCAAGGACTTGAAGGCGATCGGGGATCTGACCGATCTGCTCAACGACAAGGACAATGTGATCATCGCGGCCACGGCGGAAGCTCTCGGCGAGTACAGCGCTGCTCCTCAAAAGTCCCGCAAGGAGATCTTCAGCGAGCTACTGAAGATCCTGGTGACGGTCCAGGCCCTGAAGGACTCCGACATCAACGATGTGGCCTCCCGTGAGAAGTGGGAGGTGATCTCAGCGCCGATCATCACGACCCTGCAGGGTCTCACCGGCCTGGAGGAGACCGACCCCGCCAAGTGGCAGCGCTGGTGGAACAAGAACAAGAAGCAGGACTGGGATCGGGAAGATTGAAGGCGCTCGTGCGTAAGATCTCATCCCGCATGCTTCGCCATGGCCTACGACGATCCCCCTTCCTTTCCAGATGACCCCGAGATCCGCCCTGCTGACTCGCCAGGCCCCCTCTCGGGGTGGCCAGCGGCCGGCTTGATGCTGCTGCCGCTGATCAGCATGGGGATTGGAGTCGCCTATCTCGGAGGGGCCGCCCGCAGCCTGGGGGACGCGCCAGACGAGCCTCCCCCGCGTGATGGCCTCACGGTGGACGCCTGGCTGGGCAGCCGCCAGCTGCCAGACGGAGGCGTGCTCATGGCCAGTTTGACACGTCTGCATGGTGATCCGGTGGTCCAGCTCTGTGACTCGGAGCAGCTGAGCTCGCGCCTCGGCCTGGACAGTGGTGAGCCCTGGAAGCTCGAGCTTTGCTGGGAGGCAGCTGACCCCAATGCAGGGGCCCTGAGATGTGAGGCCCCGCTTGTCAGGGACTCGGCAGGAGCGTCACTGGTGGCCTTCCCGGCTCCGCAAGCCCCGGGGCCACAGGGGGTGCTGGATCCGCTCAGGGTTCTCCTGGCGGCACCTCGAGTGCTCGACGCCGGGGAGATCGACTCGGTCATCTTGTGGGGCGAGGAGCCCCTCGATGTCGTGAGGATGGAGGGCTTCGGAACGGAGCTTCAATTGAGGCGAGAGACGCTCCACGCTCCGGCGCAGGGGTCGCTCCTGGCAAGCCTCGAGACCGACCAGGTGCTGAGAAGGCAAGTCGATCAGATCATCTCGAACATGGCTGCGGGCTCTGGAAATGGTGCAGAGATCGATGGCCACTGAGGGAAGTGCCAGGGGTCTGCTGGTCCTGGGTCTGGCCCTCCTGGCTGGGGGGGTCTGGATTGGGCTGGTCCTGGCAGGTGGATCGGAGGATGTAGCTCGCGCGGCAGTGGCGGGCGAAACGGCCCGCCTGCAAGAGGTACTCTCCGAGCGAGCTGCCCTCGAGCTCGAGCGCGACAGATTGCAAGAAGAGAACTATCGTCTGACCGGCGAGCTCGATAACGCCATGAGTGAGCGTGTCGCTCGTGAGGAACAATTCGTGCAGTTCACCGAGTTGATCTCGTCGATCGTGCCGCCAGAGGCGCCGCCGGAGGTTATCGCTGCCCTGAGTGGCAAGGTCCCGGCTCCTGAGACCTCCGCCGAACCCAGCCCGGACGAGCTGGCTCTTCTGGAGCGCTCTGCGCGGATTGAAGAACAGCTGCGTACCCTGCTCAAGACCGAGCGCCTTGACTCCCTCGATCTACTGGAAGCGGGCATCCTGGGGGAGGGCCACGTTGGACCGGTGGTCTTTCGAATTCTGGATGAGAGCGGCCGTCCAATCGGGAGCTTGAGCGCGGACAGGCTGAGGCTGGAGGGAAGTCGTGCGGGGCGTACCCTGACCATTCTGCTGGAGCACGGCTACGAGCGGCGAGGTGGCGAGAAGGTTCCCTTCGAGCAGACTACTCCGGGAGAGGAGCGTGGTGGTACACGCAGGATCTTCCTGAAGAATGCGGATCCCGGTCCCTGGTTTCAGCTGTGCCCCGAGCTGTTTGGTCCCGAGTCGCTGACTCCCATGTCTGATGATGGGCGCTGGCACACCCGGCTGGTGCATCGTCGTCTGAACGAGTTGTTGGGCAGTGACGTGGGCTTGGGCTACTATCGATTGAGCGCACTTGGGGGAGTCATGGATGACGAGCTTCGTGACGTGGAGGTCGAACAGCTCGACCGCTCTGGCCGTCTGCTCAAGCGCCTGTTCGCGGATTACCTGCGGATCTCATTGGAAGAACGCGGGGTGCTACTGGAATTGCGCGAGGGAATCCAGATGAAGGGCGGGCACAAGTTTGACTTCCTCGGCGGCCGCTACAGGATCTTCTTGCCAAGTGCGGTTCAGGGGGACTGGAAGGAGGCCGGGCTGCCGGGCCTGGTACCGTCGAAGGAATCCAGCGCTGGCAGCCACGCTCCCCTCCAGGTCTCCAACGGCTGAGAGAGCCAAGACGCGCGAATTCTCCGCGTGGCCCTTTCCCACGGGCCAGAGACCCGGCACTCTGGCCGCACACAGCCCCATGGAGAGTGTCCCCAGCCGAAAGACCGCCGAGAGCGGGTCAACGCAACGCATCTTCTGCGTCAGCGAGATCAATGAACACCTCAGGTCGCTCCTCTCACGTCTGGGGAGAGTGGCAGTGGAGGGAGAGGTGGCCAGCTTGCGCCGCCCGGCCTCCGGTCACATCTACTTCAACCTGAAAGACCGTCGGCGAGGAATCGAGTCGGTCATCGGCTGCGCAATCTGGAGGAGCCAGGTCCAGCGCGCTACCAAGCAGCCGATCAAGGAGGGCGACCAGGTGATCGCGCATGGCAAGCTCGATGTCTATGCGCCGCGTGGGAGCTACTCGTTGATCGTCGACAGGGTCGAGGCCGTGGGGCTGGGTGCACTGCTGGTTCAACTGGAAGAGCTCAAGCGTGAGCTGGCCCTCCTGGGATGGTTCGAGAGGAGTCGGCCGCTGCCGGCCCTGCCTGGAATCATCGGAGTGGTGACCAGTCGTGACGGAGCTGCATTTCAGGACTTCCTGCGGACCAGGAGCTTGCGCTGGCCGCTCTACCCGGTTCGGCTTGTGCACACGCCCGTACAAGGCACGGGAGCTTCGAAGGAAATTGCCTCGGCCATCTCCTCTCTTGATGGAAGCGGGGTCGACTTGATCGTCCTCTGCCGGGGTGGTGGTTCACTCGAAGACCTCTGGAGTTTCAATGAGCTTCCTGTGGCCGAAGCCATCTGGAACTGCAGTGTTCCCGTCGTCTCGGGGGTGGGGCACGAGACAGACGTGACGCTGGCGGACATGGTGGCTGACCATCGAGCTCACACGCCCACCGATGCAGCCCAGCTGGTGATCCCCGCGCGGAGGGAGTTCGAGGAGGCGCTCGAGCGGCGTCAGGGCGATCTGATCGATGCCATGGACCGGCTGCTCGGCGAACGGGAGGAGCGCCTGGAGCGGCTCCGTCGCTCGAGCTGGCTGAGTCGTGCCGACTGGATCCTGGGGGACCGCTGGAGTGAACTCTCAAAGCTTGGTGCGCGTCTGATCCACGGGGCCAGGAACCGCTTGAATACTTCGACTCAGGTCCTGGAGAGCGCGCGGCATGCCCTGGCCGTCCAGGCTCCTGCTCGCCGGCTGGAGCAGGGCAACGCCAGGCTGGACATGGCAGAGCGACGCTTGGTCACCCCCCTGCGTGAGCGCCTGGCTGGCCTGCATGCGAGCCTCGACCTGGCGGCCGGACGTCTGGAGGCTTTCTCCCCCTTCGCCGTGCTGCGGCGGGGCTATTCCATCACGCGTGTGGTCGGAGAGAGTGCTCCACTCTCGAGCCCACTGGCTCTCTCCGCGGGGGATCGCGTCGAAACGCGGCTGGCTCGTGGCACCATTGAGTCCACGGTCCAGAGGGTTGTACCTGAAGACTCGGACGGCGAGGACGAAGCGTGACGCGTGCTGACTGCATCTACGCCGTCGTCGTCAACTGGAACGGTGGCGAGCTCAACCGGAACTGTCTCGAGAGCCTGGTGGCGGAGGGGATCACGCCCGCTCGTATCGTCTTCGTTGACAATGCTTCAACCGATGGCTCGCTCGAGGATGTGCGCGGGCGCTTTGCTGATCTGCTCGTGATCGAGAATCAGGCAAACCTCGGTTTTGGCGAAGCCTCAAACCAGGGCGCAGAACTAGCCCTTGACGCTGGAGCCGAGGCCGTGTTCTTCATCAACAACGACCTCGTCCTGGAGGCTGGCTGCCTGGCCAGGCTCGTGATGTTCATGGCAGAAAATACCCAGGTAGGTATCGCCGGTCCGCGCGTCTTGCAGGGCGAAGATCCATCGCGCGTCTGGTGCGCCGGCGGCTTGCTGACGTGGCGCCAGAATCTCTCGACACTGCGTGGCCACCGCCACAAGGATGGGCCCAAGTACCGGCAGGATATGGTGGTCGACTACATTCCCGGCTGCGCACTTCTCGCCCAGGCCTTCTTGTTGAAGCGGCTCAAGGGTTTTGACCCGGCTTACTTCGCCTACATGGAGGATGTCGATCTCTGCTTACGTGCCAAGGACGCTGGCTGGGCAGTAGCCCTGGTAGGAGAGGCGAGCGCTCTGCACAGAAGCTCGTCATCGACTGGCGGTGGCTACAATCCGCGCCGCAAGTACATGATGGGAGTGAACTCGATCTGGTTCTTGAGGCAGCACGGCGGGTGGGCTGCCTGGTTGCGTTTTGTGCTCTTCGACGTCCTTACCCTGCCGTTGCTCTTCCTGGTCGGTATCTTCAACGGGCGTGCGCTGGCTGTGCTCGCCAAGGCCCGCGGGATCGTCGATGGTCTGCGGGGCAAGCGGGTAACCGCAGCAGCCGTGAGCCGTGATTAGCTTGAAGGAGCCAGGTCAGGCTTGCCTGTCGCGGAGGCTGGAGAGGAGCGTGTCGACCAGGCGTTCGCGGGTGTCGAACAGGCGGTAGCCAGCCCTCGGGCGGAGGTAGCCCGCTGCCTCCGGGTGCCGCTGAATGAGCTCCTTGCGGCCAAGCTTGGACTCCAGAGCCTCGAAGCTGGCACGCTTGTCGAGCAGCGCCTTGGTGACCAGGGGCATCAGCATCGAGTAGTCGCCCGGGACGCTCTCGCAGGTGGCCCTGTGATGCTCCTTGTCGACCTTGCCCCAGGTGACCGCTTCGGCGGGAGGGCAGGAAGAGAGTGAGCCATCGGTGATGGGCGCGGTGGTTATCTGAATGTCGTAGAGGTATCCCCTGACGTCCTCCAGGCCGAGGATCTGGCTGAGGGCGGGTTCCGGTTGCAGGTTGAAGTTCTTCGGCACGCCGCCACCAAGGATGAGTGTACCCAGTGCGCCGGTCTCGGTCTCACGTAGGCCCCACCAGTGGTAGGCGCAGCTCTCAAAGACCTCTGCATGTAGATCGAGGTCGAGCTGGTGGCTGTCGACTCCAATCTGTTCGAGAGCCCAGAGCTTCATGGAGTTGAGGAAGACCGAGCCGTCCGCAGGTGCACCGACGAAGACCGGGATGCTCTTGCGATGGCAGAGAGCGAGGAGCCCTTCGCGAACATCATTTTCCTGTTCGAGAGCGGCGTAGAGCTTGCCGAGCAGGTGGCGCATCTCGGTCCCGGTCATCTTGCGTTGGAACTCCGGACGCTTCAGGCACTCGACCAGAAAGGCGTCCTGGTCTAGCAGCAGCTTCTCGTCGAAGCCGATGTCGGTGATGCGAATGATCTCCTCATCTCTGAGCTGCGCATCGTCGCCATGGATGGGGACCTCGAAGAGTGGATGCTCCTTGGCGCTATCGAGGCTGCGATGTCCATCGTGATAGCAGACAGCGTCGGTCGTGGAGAGCAGGCAGAACCAGCCGGTGTCGAGCAGCGGGTTGAGCCAGGCGTGGTGCTGGCCTGAGGCGGTGACGGGGCCGGCAACCGCCAGTGTCATCGGGACACCACGACCAATAGCCTCATCCAGGAGTACCCAGAGACGGCGGAGATAGGCGCCGCCAAAGGAGGGCAGGCTATGCTCGAAGAGCTGATCCAGGCTGCTTGCTTCCAGCACGGAGCGCGTCGGCAACTCGCGGCGCTCGCCGGGAGAGCCGGCCCTGCCGGCACCAGAACACTGATCATTGCGTGTGGGGCTCATGACCGCGGCAGCTTAACCATCCTGTCTCCTGATCCTCAGCGAATTGTCGCGCTCTGATCCTGGTTGATCAGCAGAGGGCCTGCATTGTCGGGTGCGTCGCTGGGGAGCTGGCAGCGTGCGTCAGGTCAGGCGGAGGCCTCGGTGACCTCGATCATGGCTTCGAGGGCTGTTCTTGCTTCGAGCACGAGCCGGTCACGATCTGTGGGGGCGAGTCGATCGCGATCACCGGTGATCTCGTCGACGGCATCCCCAGCCTCGACCCTGTTGAGATCAGGAGCTTCGCCCTTCCGGAGGAGGTCGAGTAGTCCAGCCAGGTGCGGTGGATCATTGCGGCTCATGGTTGCGCAACCACATCCAGCGCCTTGCATGCCAGGTATATCGGCCAGGTGCATGACCTCGACTCCACGCTGACGCCCCTGTTCTCGAGCGTTGCGCACGAAGTGACCTTCTGTGCCTATGGCGAGCTTGGCTCCGCGCGGAGCGTTCATGACAGCATTCCAGAGGAAGTCCGTGGAGCCGACTCCATCGGCTGCGCGCACAGCTTCGAGCGGTGACTCCGGATGAATCAGAACCTCCCAGCCCTGCTCATGGAACCAATCGATCTGGGTGGTATTGAAGATGGTGTGAACACCGCAGAAAGAACCCCAGAGGATCATCTCTGCCGAGTCGAGTGCATCCAGGCCGCCTTCGATCTCCTTCTCGTTGACGGGGAATGCGCCGCGCGTGACCTGCGGGTCAGGAAGGGTGAGCACGCGGGCCGGATCGATGCCAAGGCGGTCGGCGGTGTTGCGTCCCAGGTGCTGGTCGGGCACGAAGAGTACCTTCTTTCCGTCGCGCCGGGCCCAGTCGACCACCAGGTGCGCATTGGAACTCGTGCAGACGGCACCTCCCGTTCGACCCGCCAGGGCCTTGAGGCGACCGGATGTGTTCATGTAGGCCACCACGACGAGCTCATCACCGTATCGTTCGATCAGTTGATCCGCGACGGGCAGGACCATGTAGTCCTTGGCCAGCATTTCCATGGTGCAGCCGGCCTTTGGATTGGTGATCCACACTTCTTGATCCTCGCCCGCGAGGATGGCGATGGACTCGGCCATGAAGTGCACGGCAGACTCCACGATGACCTTCTTTTCGGGGTTTCGGGCGGCCTGTAGAGCAAGCTTGTAGCTGTCCGCGATCGCACCTCCGTAATTCTCGATGAGCTTGACGATCTCCCCGCCCATGTAGAAGTGAGCGAGCAGCAGCAGCGAGTCTCCAAAGTGCTCCTGGGCAGGGCGCACGTACCGGTTCATCCAGGCGAGCACCGTGGCAGGCTTTCGATCCTGCAAGGCGAGGTACTCCTCAGCATAGGGGCGTAGCTCCTCCTGATACCAGCCGAGGGGGAGGTCGCTCTGGCAGATGGCAATGTCGGGATCTAGACGCAGGCCACTGGCTGAGCGCTGCGGATCACTGGAGATCATGTCTTGGGTGCTCACGGCGGCAGAGGATACCGGTAGCTCGTGGTGGGAGTGAGGTTTTCCCTGGCTTGGGCACAAGATCCGGCGCGGATCATGCCGAGTAGCTCTTCGGATCTGGGTCGTCGCCGCCCCCCCCTGGCGCCTGGTTCCCTAACGACCGTCCCCTGGCCGACTCTGCCCTGCTTTCGGTAACCATGTCCACCATTCCCAAGCTTGGCCTACTTCTGGCAACCGCTTCGTCACTCTGCGCCTGCTCTCCGCTCAAGGGCAGCGTCGGCTCTCCAAGTTTGGTGGGGTGGGTTGACCACCAGAGCGGTTTGCCGACTGACGAACCCCTGAGGGTCACCAAGAGCATGAGGCTCACTCCAGGCGAGTTCATTCGACCGGCGACCGGCAGCACCTTCGGTGAAGGCGTGATCATCCTTGATGGGCTGAAGAATGTTGAGGTCGATCTCCGCGGAGTCATCCTGAGGGGCGCCGAGCCTGGGAGCAATCCCGATCAAGGCGAGGGGGTTGGATTGATGATCAGAAACTGTGAGTCCATCCAGGTGCTGGGAGGACGCTTCAGCGGTTACCGGGTCGCTGTGTGTGTGGAAGGTTCGGACGACGTTCTGTTGGAAGAGATCGAGGTGAGTCCGTGCTTCGGGAATCGGTTGATTGGAACCGCCGCCTTGCCGAATGCTGGGGATCGACTGCAGATCCAGATGGACGACTCAGGGGATTGGAGAGAGCGCTACGGCGCAGCCATTGTGGTGAGCGGGAGTTCACGTGTGGTCGTGAGTGACTGTAGCGCCAGGGGTGGTCAAAACGGATTGATGGTGCTCGACTCAGAGAGCTGCAAGTTCGTCTCCAATGACTTCTCTTATCTCTCGGGGTGGGGGATCGCCCTGGCAGGTAGCGAGAAGTGTCTGGTCGCAAAGAATCGCTGTGACTTCGTGACGCGTAGGGGAAGTGGTGGACGCGCAGAGCCTGACCACGGTGCAACCGGAATCCTGCTAGCGGGAGGATCCGCGGGTAACTCGATCATTTCGAATTCGGCTCGGCACTGTAGTGCAGGAGGCCGGGAGATCTTCGGTGGACAGGCGAGTGGTTCGGGCAATCGCTGGTACGCCAACGATTTTTCGGAGGCGGAGTGCGTCTCCTTTGATCTTGACCGCTCGACAGATACCTGGTTCGTAGGCAATCGGATCAAGGGAAGCCATGGAGCTGGTGTGCGTGCAAGCTCGACCGAGCGCCTGGTGATCTACAGGAATTATATCGAGCTCGTTCACGGAGCCGGGCTTCAGCTGAACCAGGGCAAGCGGGCATTGATCTGGGGTAATGAACTCGTTGATTGTGATCTTGGCCTGGAGATCCTGGGGGCTGAGCAGCGGGTCAGTCAGGCCGGTCTCGAGCACCGTATCGGTGAGAACCTGTTCCGGGAGAACGTCCAGGACCTGGTTCTGGAGCGAGCCGTGGGACTGGAGTTCCAGTGGAACGAGTTCGAAAAGGCCGGGCCTAGAGTTCACCTGGACGGCCTCGATGGTCAGTCCCCGAAGGAGGGTGAGGAATTCACGCCATCGGAGGTCTGGTCGTGGCTCGCCGACCTGCAGGGACATCTTCCGAGTGGGCGAAGCGTCCAATCCCGTCTGAACTGGCCCACCCCCGGGAGGCCTGTTCGATTGGATCAGGTCAGGAAGTGGACCCCCGAGGGACCCCACGGAGAGCTTCCAGAGCTGGAGCCTGGCGCGCCGGCTCCGCTGGAGACCGTGACCATCTTGGGCGAGTTCGGACCCTGGGACCCCTCGGGGGATGCTCCCTTACCAGCCGGTAGAGAGGCCAGCGGGCTCATGGCGGGCGTCACCTGGGATGCGACCTGGTTCACCTGGACGACAGAGAGTGACCCTCGGGGTGACCTCGAGCGGTGGCGTTCACAGCGCTTCGAGCCTGTGGTTCGTGGAAAGGTCGGTGCATGGACCGATCCCTGGGGTGGCTCCGATCGGGTCAGATCACTTGTGCCCGAACGGTTCTTCGGTCTGGTAGCCACCGGGGTGCTCTGGGTTGAACAGGCGGGGACCTACCTCTTGAGTGAGCTGTCGGACGATGGACTTCGGTTGAGCATCGACGGAGAGGTGGCCATCGAGGATTGGATGTGGCACCCCGAGCGGCAGAGTTCCCGCGAGATTGAACTCACTGCTGGTAGCCATCGGGTGGAACTGGAGTACTTTCAAATAGACGGACCCGCTGTTCTATCTCTCGATCTGAGACTTCCTCCGGGGCGCTGATGCATACAGCTCCAGCTCCAGAGCCGGAGCTACGGATGATCTGAGGGGGGGCACCCCCTTGGAATCGTTAGCTGGCTACTCAGCACCCATGAAGGGATAGTCCCAGGTCGTGGGCGGGACGAAGGTCTCCTTCATGGTCCGCTGGCTGGTCCATCGCAGGAGATTGAGGACTGAGCCGGCCTTGTCATTGGTGCCAGAGGCACGGGAGCCTCCAAACGGCTGCTGCCCAACGACTGCGCCCGTGGGCTTGTCATTGATGTAGAAGTTACCGGCTGTGTAGCGCAGGGCTTTGACGGCCTCGAGAACGGCAGCTCGATCATCGCCGAAGATAGCCCCGGTCAGCGCGTACTCGGCGGTCCTGTCGCAAAGACCGAGGGTCTCCGAGTACTTGGCGTCATCGTAGACATAGATTCCCAGCAAGGGGCCGAAGTACTCGGTCTTCATCATGGTGTGCATGGGGTCGCTGACTTCCACGACCGTTGGGGAGACGAACCAACCCTGCGAGTCGTCGCACTCGCCTCCGGCGATGATGGTGCAGCAGGAGTCCGCCTTGGCAGCTTCGATGGCTTGCTTGAGATTGTCGAAGGAAGCCTGATCGATCACGGCTCCCATGAAATTTCGGAAGTCCGCAATGTCTCCCATCTCGATCTTGTTGATCTCATCCGCCAGGCGCTGCTTCAGATCAGGCCAGAGGCTGCGAGGGATGTAAGCCCGGCTTGCCGCGGAGCACTTCTGGCCCTGGTACTCGAAGGCCCCTCGAATCAAGGCAGTTGCCAGGCCTTCAAAGTCCGCCGAGGCATGGGCAAAGACGAAGTCCTTGCCGCCCGTCTCTCCAACCAGGCGTGGGTACTGACCATAGTTCGCGATGTTCTCGCCGATGGACTTCCAGATGCTCTGGAAGGTGGCCGTGGAACCGGTGAAGTGGATTCCCGCCAGTCTTGAGTCGGCCACGACCGGGTCACCCACCTGAGCGCCGGATCCTGGTACGAAGTTGATGACGCCGGGGGGCATACCAGCGTCCATCAGCAGCTTCATGACGAACCAGTTCGAATAGACCGAGGTTGAAGCCGGCTTCCAGATACTGGTGTTACCCAGCAGCGCCGGCGCGGTCGGCAGATTTCCCGCAATCGAAGTGAAGTTGAAGGGGGTGACAGCAAACACGAAGCCATCCAGGGGCCGGTGCTCGATCCTGTTCCAGCACCCGGCACTGGACGCTGGTTGGGACTGGTATAGCTCCTGAGCAAACGCGACGTTGTAACGATAGAAGTCGATGAGCTCGCAGGCTGAGTCGATCTCTGCCTGGTAGACCGTTTTCGACTGGTTCAGCATCGTCGATGCGTTGACCACGTCTCGATGGGTCGTCGCGAGCATCTCTGCGGCGCGTAGAAAGATCGCCGCCCGATCTTGCCAGGGCATGGCGTCCCACTCTGGTCGCGCTTGCTCAGCGGCATCAATGGCGGCCTTGACCTCGTCGCTCCCGGCCTTGTGGAAGCTGCCGAGGCAGTGTCCGTGATCGTGGGGCATGACCATCCGGCCGAGGTTTCCTGTGCGGACCTCCTGGCCTCCGATGATGAGGGGAACCTCCAGTTCCTGACCGGACAGCTCGGCAAGCTTGGCCTTCAGGGAGGAGCGTTCGGGGCTACCGGGGGCGTAGTCCTTGATGGGCTCGTTCTTGGCGGCGGGGACCTGGAAGACTCCGTGGGTCATTGTGCTGATGGGCTCGGGGGTTGGTATCGGGGGCCGCTGGGACGGCAAGGGAGGGGCGCAAAGGGCATCTGGATGCTAACGGGCGGCAGTATGCCGCCTGTCTACCCCGCTTGTCGAGGTGTCCCCCGTTCCCAGGGACGCCAGGAACTGCCACAATAGAGACAATCCCGAGCGACGGTTCGGGGTCTCGCCCACGGATTCTCCCCAGCCATGCAGCCTGACCAAACAGATCAACCACTCTCGAGCAGCCAGCGGCTGCTGCCCAGCCTCCTGGTTCTGGTCGGGCTCGCCGCCTGCAAGTCGTCGGAGGAGTCGGGCTGGAAAGGGCTGGCCCTTGCTCCCGTGACCTCCTCCGTACCGCTGGAGGGTGAGCTCACGGAGCCTGAGCCGGAGTTTGGGCTGCTGGTGGGGAAGTCAGCTGAAGAGCCGGCGGAGCCCCCCAATGCCGGCACTCTTGCAGCTGGGGCCCCAGTCAAGGAGGTGACAGAAGTCCAGCTGTCGGAGGACTTGAAGGTCTCACCCGGAGAGGGCGAGGACCGTGGGGCCGACCTCGAATTCAAGATCGAGAAGAAGGTAAGGGAGAGCTTTCAGGCGCAGCTGGAGATGGAGATTGCCGCGCAGAAGGCGGTCAGCAGCGAGGCCAGAGTTGCTGGGCTGGTCGAGGAGTCCGTGGCCGTGGAGCAGGCCGCGACGGAGGCTGCCAAGCACTACCTGAAGGTCGAGGCTCCAGCTCTTCTCGCGGCTACACAATTGAAGATCGACGAGCTGACCTTTCAGCTCGAGATGGCAAGGCTTGAACTGGAGCAGATGCAGCAGGAGTACGCCAGGTTTCAGACGGACTCGCACGCTGCCGAGACGGGCAAGATCGTCATCTGGCGTGAGAGCCAGAAGGTGGACATCGCCACCCGCCGGCTGGCCCAGGAGAAGGCCAAGAAGGAGACCCTGCTGAGCTACGAGATCCCGCGTAAGCAAAGGGAGAACCAGCTCACGCTCGAGAAGGCCCAGCGTGCCCTGGCAAGGGCCCGTGAGGATCAAGTTCGTATGGAGCTGGAGGTTCAATTGAGTCTTCGATGTGCCAAGGATAAGTTTGGCTTGCTGGAGTACGAAATCGAGCAACTGCGCAAGCAGCTGGAAGACTCCTGAGGCACCCCGGGAACACATGTATCCTTGTTCGATGACCCTGGCAGCTACTAGCTGGCTGCTGATGCTTTCTGGCCTCGTTCCCCTCTTCACGGAGCCTCCGGCAGCTGGCCAGGGGGTACCACCTGAATCGGGCTCACAGCAGCCTGCCGGAGAAGTGCTGACGTCTGGCAAGGAGCGCGTCAAGAGCAACCGCAACGCTGGCGACCCGAATCCTACCGCTGGGGATTCCGCTGGCAGGGCCAGCCTTCAAGGGAGCCAGTCGGGCGAGGCTGCAGAGCGGCATGAGGATAGCCGCGACCTCACGCCCGCTCTTGCTCGCCAGGAGCTCGAGAATGTGCTTTGCTTCCTGGTCTCGGGGCAGCATGCGGACGGCTCCTGGACAGTCGGGGTCCCTGACGACCTGGTGGACAGCCACTTTCCAATCGCCAGCTATCCCGCCTGGCAGCAGGCGGCTCACGCTCTGGGGCTGATGGCCCTGATGGACGCACCGCGGTCGGAGGAGCGTCAGCATGCCCTGGAGGCGGGGCTTGACTGGCTCTGTCGAAGCGACCTTGTGCATCGTGCTGCCAACTGGGATGTGGACTCGACCTGGGCTTCCTTGTACGGCTTCGTCTGTCTGGTCCAGGCTGCAGGTGATCAGCGCTTCGCCGGGGCAGCGAGTCAGCGGCAGCTGCAGCGTCGCGGTATGGAGTTCTACTCGGACCTGCTCCGTCGTCAGACACCGGACGGTGGCTGGGCCTACTACGACGATCGGCCATTCACCAGCCGGCCCAAGTGGGCCACCAGCTTCTGCACGGCGCTGGTGCTGCCCTCCCTACTGGATGCCAGGAGGCTCGGGTGGGGCGTTGACCTCGAGGTCATCGAGCGTGCCACGGAGCTGGTCCGCCGCTGTGCGCTGCCCAATGGTGCCTACACGTACAGTTTCAACATGGTCCAGCGCGGGCATGGGGGTATCAGCATCAATCAGGTTCCCGGTAGCCTGGGCCGGATCCAGGTTTGCAACTGGGCGCTCGCGCGAGCAGGTGATCCTCGCATCACGACCGAGGTGATTCGTGAGGGTCTGCAGGCATTCTTTGATCAGCACGTCTACCTCGACATGGCACGCACCAGACCGGTGCCCCATGAGGGCTGGTTCGCCAATGCCGGTTACTTCTACTTCTTCGGACACTTCTACGCCGCAAAGGCGATCTCACTGCTGCCTCGAGAGGAACAGGAACTGATGCACCGTCGATTGCGTTATCACATCACCAAGACGCTCTCCCCCGAGGGCTCATGCTCCGACTTCATGGTCTCAAGCTTTCTTGTTCACGCGAGCTCTAGCTTTGCAGCTCTGGTCCTCGCCGCCGGTCTACCCGCCAAGGGAACCCCACTGGTGGAGGGAGTCGAATGATGCAGGCGAGACGTGAGTGGCTTCGGGGTGCGATGGAGTCCAGGGTGAATCCGAAGGCGCTGGCCTGGTACGAAGAGGCCGCAGCCGAGATCAAGGTTGGGGTGGATGACTCGCGCTTCGCCAACCTGATCTCGATGGCCAGTCGTCACGCGAGACGCAGGAAGGCGGAGATTGACGAGGTCGAGGTCGCCAGAGCCCGCGAGCTTCTTCCTGGCTGGAACCCCGAGAACTGGTCCCTGCTGGACCTCCTCCGGGTTGGCCTGATCCTCAGCCGTCCGGACCTGGAAGAAGCAGGCGCCGCGCCGTCAATCTGTGGGATGGCCAAGTACGCCGATGTCGGCGAGCTCTGCGCACTCTACAGGTCACTGCCCCTGCTGCCGCGGCCTGCTGATTATGTCTGGCAGGCAGGGGAAGGCTGCCGGAGCAACATGAACGAGGTCTTCCAGGCCATTGCCTGTGACAACCCCTTCCCTGTCAGTCATTTCGATGATGTGGCCTGGAGGGCCCTGGTCGTGAAGGCGATCTTCATCGATGCGCCCCTCTGGCGGGTCCATGGGATCGACCAGCGCCACAGCGATGACCTGGCACACGTGGCCCTGGACCTGGCCGATGAGCGTCGCAGCGCAGGGCGAGCCGTGCAACCCCAGCTGTGGTTGTCCCTTGGAGCGCGCGGCGGTGAGCGGGCCATTGCCTCACTTGAACACGAGATGTCGGCCCCTGAACCACAGGGGCGCCAGGGTGCAGTGCTCGGGCTGGCGCGTGCTGGACAGTTGGATCAACTTGCTGCGCTGCGCTCCAAGGAGCATGATGCAGCGGTGGTCCAGACGATTGATCGAGCCCTGGCAGGCCAATTCTCTCAGGACGAGTACCGCACCCTTCATCCCGACCAGTAGTCTTCCATTCAATGCGATTCTTCGATCCCCATATCCATCTCACCAGCCGCACCACGGACGATCTACAGGCGATGGCCGCCGCAGGTATCCGTGCCGTGATCGAGCCAGCATTCTGGGTGGGCCAGCCGCGGACCCAGGTCGGATCCTATGTGGATTACTTTGCCAGCCTGACTGGCTGGGAGCGATTCCGTGCCGGTCAGTTTGGGATAGCCCATTACTGCGCAATTGGCCTGAATTCCAAGGAGGCCAATGATCGTGAGCTGGCCAAAGAGGTGCTGGAGCTGGTGCCGCGCTACGCCTTCAAGGAAGGGGTGGTGGCCATTGGGGAGATCGGCTTCGATGAGATCACAGATGCCGAGGAGTACGCCTATCGCTGGCAATTGGAGTTCGCCGTGGAGAACGACATGGTGGTCATGGTGCACTCTCCTCACCGGGACAAGAAGCGTGGAATCGTCCGTTCGATCGAGATCGCTCAGGAGTGTGGCCTCGCGATGGAGAAGTTGATCATCGACCACAACAACGAGGAGACGGTCGAGGATACCTTGCAGTCAGGCGCCTGGGCCGCCTTCACCATCTATCCCGATACCAAGATGGACTCGGAGCGAATGGTGGCGATGGTGGAGAAGTATGGCTCTGAACGAATCATCGTCGATTCTTCTGCAGACTGGGGCATCAGCAATCCGCTCTCGGTGCCGCAGACTGCTGCGCTCATGCGTGAGCGAGGCATCTCTGATGAGGCGATCCATCTGACCACCTGGCAGAACGCGTTGGACGCCTACGGCCAGTCAGGCCAGATTGACACCGACGCTCTCCTGGGTGATGCAGAGATCGACCAGCGCAAGACCTTCCTGGACAACTCGGTCCTACGCGGTCAGCCGCCCCGGGTGGGGGCCAAGAGCTGAGGGCCAGACCTCACTCCTCCCGGAAGCTCCGCACGATGCTCTTCAAGCGTGCGCCGAGTCCCAGCACATGAAAGGGCAGGTCACGTACTGCGTAGAGGTCGAATCCGCCCTTCACCGGGTCTCCATGGGAGGCCTGGGAGAGGAGTCGGTCAATCGTGATTGGGTAGGGTGCCGCCGTGGCCTTGCCGAGAGTGAAGCCCTGATCGCTGAGCAGCTCGAGTAGCTGTCGGGGTTCACAGCCACGAAGTGCATAAGGCCAGAACTCCAGGAGTAGCGCCAGTTGCGGGCTGGTCTCGAGTAGCCTGCGTGCTCCCTCGAGCGCGAACCATTCGGATCCCTGGGTGTCGATCTTCAGGACACGCACCGGGCCTGTGACGTGATCGTCCACGCGCTCCACACGGATCTCCAGCTGGTCTGCGGCCTGCATGTCTCCAGGAAGCTCTGCCTCCTGGTCGAGAACCCGATTATCACCATGGTTTTGTGAGGCCAGGGCCATGCGTGAGCTTCCGGCCTCGGCACCCGCCGCAAAGCGGTGGAGTACCCCATGGCCTCCCCGCGAGCCAGCGATGGAGTTGGCGCGTTGAATGTTGCGCTCGGCGACATCGGCGATGAATGGAACCGGCTCGAAGGCGTGAACCTCGGCGCCAGCCAGAATTGCCTGAACCGCAAACCAGCCAATATTGGCTCCGAGGTCGACCACTCGACATCCACGCTCCACGTGGGCGAGGAAGAGCGCCGTCTCGTGATCCTCCCAGGAGCCCTGCTCGATGGCCGGGCCGATGATCGTGTCATCGGCCAGGATCTCGAAGTCCATTCCGAGCCCAGGGACCTTTACCGTCTTTGTCTTGCTGTCCATGCCTCGTGAGAGGGTACGCCCGACCCGGGGCAGGGTAAACCGATGCCGGGGGTTTCCGTCCCAGGGAAGCAAGGCTAGATTCCTCGCCATGGAACGCTGGTCGATTGAGCTGGAAAAGGAGTCCTTCAAGTTCTCCGCCGCCCACTTCCTCATCTTTCCGGATGGGAGTGCAGAGCGTCTGCACGGGCACAACTACCGGGTGTTCCTGGAGGTCAGAGCTGAACTATCCCCGTTCGGACTGGTGATCGACTTCCAGAAGATAAAGCCCGTCGTGCGAGAGTTGCTAGGTGGGCTCAATGAGCACCTGCTACTCCCAGGTGAACATCATGAGCTGCAGATCAATGGGGCTCCTTCGGACTCGGTGGAGGTCCTCTACCGGGAGCGGCGTTACTTGATCCCTGCTGAGGACGTGATTGTTCTGCCTGTGAACAACACCAGCACGGAGAACCTTGCTTGCTGGATTGGGCGCCGCCTGCTGGACATCTTGCCGCGAGAGTTTCCCGATGTGACTGTTCAGGAGCTACGGCTGGCTGTTGAGGAGACCGCGGGGCAGCGCGGTGTCTACCACTACGAGCTCGAAGGCTAGGGGCGGAGAACGCCGCTCAGGGCTTCTACATGGAGACTCGCTTGCCCAGCTCGTAGGTACCGCTGCGTTCGGGATCAGGACTGCCGTCGGGCGTGTTCCAGATCCACTGGCCGACCATCTTGCCCTCCTCGAAGCGTCCCTCGGCTCGGAGTGTGCCGTCGGGATACCAGCGGGTGGTGTTCCCGTGGCGCCTGCCCTTCACGAAGTGCGTTCGCTCTTTTTCCTGACCGTTTCCATAGTGGCTCAGGTGAGCATCATCAGCCAGGGCGGCCCGGTCAAATGCGAGGCCCAGGGCAGCGGCGAGGCCGATCAGGCCCAGGGTAAGTGTGATGAGTCGAAGCATGGCGCAGTGATCTACTACTGCTCAGGCGCTTTATTCCTGAAATCGTGGAGAATCTGCTCTGGCGAAGGCTTCTTGTCTGACCTCCAGGCGGAGGTCGAGGGTGGAGTCGGTGCCGGTGACCCTGACACTGGCGGCAACCGTTGCTCGGTCCGTGTGAGTGACGTAGACCGCGGCCCTGGGGCCAAAGACCCGGCCGGCTGAGTCCTCGAGGAGTTCGGGGTACAGATTGACCAGGGTCTGGAGCTCCTCGGGCCCAAAGGCGGCCCTGAGGGCGGTTCGCCAGGTCTTGCCGGCTCCACTACTCTCCATGCCCCCGGCTTCCATCAGCCAGGGGGCGGGGATCTCCGCCAGTCCCTGCCGCGCGGCTTCCAGGCACAGGTCGTGGAGACCTTCGAAGCCCACGCGGGCCACGATGCGGTCAACCAGCAGGTAGCTCAGTCCATAGAGCGCCTTCTTGTCATTGACCGGCAGGTCCGTGGTGGAGAGTCCTGCTGGGATGGTGAAGACGTCCTGGGGATCAAAGTCTGGGCTGACTTCGCCCTGGAGACGCATCCGGGTCATGCAGCCGATCTGAACCTTCCCGGCTCCAGCCTCGGCTGGCAGGAATAGCTCGATTTCCAGCTCGAGACCACCGGTGGCAAAGGCCGCTGCAGAGAGTCGGCCTGTACGCATCCCCGTGGAATTGTCCGGGCACAGCAAGACGGAGACGACGTCGCAGAGGCCTTCCTCAATGGTTCCGGGGAGGACTTCCCAGCTCGGACCAAGTGAGGAGTGCACGAGCTCGTGAGCCAGGGTACGGGCCAGACTCTGGGCATCATTGCGGAGGTGGATGCGGCCATGGTTCTCCGACCAGAACCCGTCGGCTTCCTGATAGGTCGCCCCTGAGAAGAGGTAGAGCTGCGGCTGTGACTGAATCCAAACTTCCCGGGCACGGCAGTTTGAGTCGGGCAGTTGCTCGGTGACGAGCGGGTGCAGCTGGTCGAAGAGCTGGGCCACCTCACGAGCACGAAGGACGTCGTCAGCTCGAACCAGCGCGCCGTCTCCCTCATGAAAGGCTGCCGGGGGCGTGGCCTGGCAGGCTGACAGCGCCAGGGCCAGGAGGCCAGTAGCGAGGGGGGCAGGGGTGATCGGGGGGGTAGATTGCTTCAATGGGGGCAGGCTCCAATGAAACCTACCCCCGATCTGAGAGTGGGGTCGGATCGGGGGTGTTCAGCCGATCCAGGCCGACAGCTGGCCCCACGTGGACACCAGGGAGGTCCGGCGGGTAGCAGTCCTGGCTAGCGGGCCTCGAGAACCCCAGAGCTCTCGCTCGTGGCTCCAAGCTCCAGGACCCTGGTGGGCAGAGCCTCGATCGTCCTGCCAGCTGCACCGTGGTAGCCCAGGAATCGAGCCCTCGTGCGCTGAGACGCTTGCGCGTGACCGAGCTCAGGTACACCCGCTCCGGGGCTCGCTCCAAGCAGCGGCTGTACATCGATGTCGAGGATGTAGTCGGCGTCTCCAATCCATGAGTTGATCACGATGTGAAACTCGCCAACGCCGCCCAGGTTGAAGACGCCAACCTCCGGGTGGTTGTCGGTCTCGAAGGCCTCCACCACCTCATTGATGGAAGGAAGATAGATGGCGAAGTCGAGGTCCGTTCCTGGCGTGTACTCGGTCAGTGTGATGTGGACGGAGACGGGCTCGGTGGCGTAGAGCGCAAAGCCGTCGTACATGTCGGTGCAGCAGGAGTACGCGCCATCGCAGCACTCCTGGATGTGTCCTTCGATGGCGATGTGGTCACCGGCTCGGATCTGGCCCAGGTAGTCTGCGGACTCGACATTGTCGTTGGGCTCGATCTCGTACAGCGGATTCGAACCGCTATTGATGGTCGGAGAGTCATGGCCGTGGCTGGCGCCACTGCATGCGGACAGCAGGGTCAGGACGGGGATCAGGACGTGAAGCTCATGGTTCGTCATGGTTGAAGCTCCGTTGCGGGAGGCTGGGCCGCGGATCGTTGCGGCTGGGGATCGTTGCCCGGCAGAGGCAATCTCCGTGCCAGGAGCCCTGACGCCCAGGAGAGGCCATGTTGTGCCCATGGGGGGACAGCATTCCACAAAGTGTCCCCCCCCGGAGTCACGTGCGAGGAGCCTCGAGCAGCTCTCCTCAGGCCTATTTCGCCTGCTCGAGGATACGAGCTAGCACGAGGTCCACGGTGATATCGGTCATGCACGGGTGACCATCGACGACACACTCCCGCTTGCGGCATGGAGAGCAGGTTGCGGGCTTGAAGAGCACCGAGTCCTGGCGCTCGAAGGGGCCGGTTCGTCCAGGATCAGCTGCGCCAAAGAGCGCCACCAGCGGGGTGCCCATGGCCACGGCCATGTGCAGCGGGCCGGTGTCGCAGGCGACGAAGACCTGACTGGCTCCAATCAAGCCTGCACTCTCCTTCAGGGAGAGCTCTCCCACAGTATTGAGAACCCCGGGCGGAGCCTCGTCCTGGATCTTGCTGGCAGCCTCGCGGTCCTGGGGGCCGCCACAGAGGGCGATGCGCTGGGGGCCGAAGTGCTCAGCGAGTCTTCGCGTCAGCAAGCTCCAGTGCTTCAGGGGCCAGAGGTTGGCGGCCTTGCTCGCCCCGAGATTCAGACAGACGGCCGGTGGATGTTTGGTCCAGGGCTGGTGAGGAAGCCCCCAGGTTGGGTGGGTCGGAGGCAGCCCCAGGTGATCTGCGAATTCCAGGTACTGGGCTACCGTGACGCCGGGAGCGGGGTTGGGGGCGATACGTTCGCGGGTGAAGAGCCAGCTGAACTCCTTGCACCGGGCACGGTCGAAGCCCAGGCGTCGATCGGCTCCACTCAACCCGGTGATCAGTCCGCTCTTCAGGATCCGCTGGAGATCAATGACAAGGTCGAAGCGCTCGGAGCGTAGGTTTCGGAGGAAGCCGGGGACGCTGGAGCGCTGCTTCAGGTCAAGTAACAGGAATTCGTCGACCGCCTCGTGCCCCTCGACGAGCCCGTGGGCCAGGGGGGCAATCACCCAGGAGATTCGGGCTTGGGGCCATCCCAGGCGCATGCGGTTCACCAGCGGAAGGCTATTGACCACGTCTCCGATGGCTCCGAGCTTGATCAGGCAGATCTTGGAGGGAGGTGCCATGAGCCAGGAGTCTAGCCCGTCCTCTCCTCCGCTTCCCGCCTCAGGACGCTTCTGGCAGAATACCGCCCCCTTCCGGGCACAAAATTCGATGACGACCACCAGATTCCAGTCCCAGAACCAGACCGGCGCCCTCACCGACGCGCCGAAGGTCCACGTGGTGACCTTTGGCTGCCAGATGAACAAGTACGATTCGATGCTGGCGGAGGGGCGCTTCATCGCAAAGGGCTACAGCACCACCGCATCGATGGACGAGGCGGATGTTGTCCTGTTCAACACCTGCTCGGTTCGCGATCACGCTGAGGAGAGAACCTACTCCTGGCTGGGAGAGATCAAGCGAGAGAAAGAACGTCGTCCTGGCCTGGTCATCGGTGTCATGGGGTGCATGGCCCAGCGAGTCGAAGAGGAGGTCTTCCGCCGCGCAGGTCACGTGGATCTCGTCGTGGGTACGCGTGAATTCCAGAGGCTGCCTGAACTGGTCGCGGAGGTGAGAGAGCGCCGGCTCGATCCAAACCTGTCGGGCAAGCACGAACGCCGGATCCTGGCAACGGATGGTGCAGTCGAGGTGGAGGTTGACCGGTCCGACGAGACCTGGACCGGTGGCTCCCATGCCTTCCTTGCCGTGATGCGTGGCTGCGACCTCAGCTGCACGTACTGCATCGTTCCCGCGACTCGTGGTCGTGTGAAGAGCCGCCCGATCGAATCGCTTGTGCAGGAGGCGAGGTGGTTGGTAGAGCAAGGCGTGCAGGTCATCACCCTGCTTGGGCAGACAGTGAACAGTTATGGGGAGGACTTTCCTGCCCCAGCTGATGGCGAGGAACAGTTCCGTGGCCGGCAGGGGCGCCCCTCGCTGGCGGACCTCCTCCATGAGCTGCAGCAGGTGGAGGGGCTGGCGCGGATTCGCCTGATCACCTTGCACCCCGCCTATGTAACCCGAGAGCTGGCCGAGGCGATTCGGGATTGCGGTAAGGTGGATCGCTTCTTGCCCCTTCCGGCTCAGGCTGGATCGGACCCGATCCTGAAGGCGATGAAGCGTGGCTACACCCTTGACCTCTACCGTCGCCGGATCGAGCTCCTACGATCGATCGTCCCCGACATCGAGCTTGGGAGCGACTGGATCGTCGGGTTCCCGGGGGAGAGCGAGGAGGATTTTGCGGGGAGCGAGGCCTTCCTCGAGGAGATTGGGTTCGTCGTGAACTACATCTTCAAGTACGACCCCCGGCCAACAACGAGGTCGGCCGAGTCCCTGAGTGATGACATCCCTGAGGAGGTCAAGAAGGAGCGCAATCGCCGCCTGCTGGATCTCTCGGCCAGGGTCGGCTTGCGACGAACTTCCAGTTATGTGGGGCGGGAGGTTCAGGCATTCCTCGAGTCACGGTCGGACAGGCGTGAGGGCACGTTGCTGGGTCGCACCATTCACGGTCTACCTGTGAGTGTCGCTGCTGGCGACGAGTGGCTAGGAAGGCTGTCCACGGTCCTCATCAAGGAGGCGACTGCTTTCGGGATGAGCGGTGAGCTGCGCGGCTAGTCCGTCGCGGGGAGTCGCAAGGAATAGCTTCGCCAGACCCGAGGGCTGCTTCCGACGCTGACTCGCAGCTTCAACTGCCTGGAGCCTGGCGAGATCCGGACCAGGCGTGAGAAGTCATAGCGGTTGTAGCCATTGAGTCGGCCCCCGGCTGCATGGGCAGCCTCAATGGCCTCGAAGTCGAGCTCTTCCTCGATCGACTGGAGGGCCGTACCTGTCGTCGCGAACTGAATACTTCGCGGTTCATTGGGTGCGAGACCCTGCTTGTGGATCAAGCTGAATGTAACCCTCGCCTGGTCTTCCTCGAGGACCTCGACCTGCACGCGATCCTCATCCAGGAAGAAGCCGTAGTCGTGTTCGTTGCGGATCAGGTCAACCCTTCGGTTCTGGAGGTCACGAGCCACGGTTGCGGCCAGGTCTTCGACGGCTTCCTCCATCAGCTCCCTGGGAAAACTGTCCTTCTCAAGGTCAAGGAACATGGTGGGAATGATGAGGCCTGGCAGGTAGTAGTGGACATTCCAACCGGCCCGTTCGAAGTAGTTGGAGTAGATCTCGTCAAGCGCGGCAGTGTGAGTGAAGTACCAGCGTCTGACTACCTGGTTGTGATTGCCAGCGAACTGCTGGTGACGGGAGACGTCGAATGCAAAGACACTGAGGGTGCAGTTGGTCAGGTAGATCCGGTCGGGCACCGCCCAGACCTGGGGGCCTGGAAGCCAGGAGAAGGGCGCCGCCGTATGGAGGAAGGGGTTGATCTCCTCGTCGGCCGTACTGTCGTGGCGTAGCCTGAAGGTCAGGAGTACATCGGCTCCAGCCTGATGGGCAGCCTCGAGGTAGACATCGAGGTCGGCCGGGGGAGCCGCAGGGAGGGGGGGGCTGACCGGGAGCGCCCTGGCGTCGATGAAGCAGGATCCATCGAGAGCTGCGGCCAGCGCGGCGTTGAGCTGAGCGATGAGGTGCTGGTCGAAGCCAAACTGAATGTCCCCGTCATCCTGCCCGCCAAGAACCTCGGCTCCAGCCAGAGGTGCCAGCGCCACGCTGAAAGGCATGGGCTGACCCTGCGGCGGAGGAGTCGCGCTGCAGGCCAGGAGCAGGGGGCTGAGCAGGGAGCAAGCCAGGAGCTGTCGTTTGCTCATTGATCTGATTGCCATGAGGTTGCCTGTTTGGCATCGAGTGCGCAGCGAAATCCGACTCGCGGAGAGCTCCAATCGCGCTGGCGATCTGTACCGCTGCGAAAGTCGTCTAGCCTGGAGTCGCGGGTGGTCGCTACGGTTGAACCAAGGCTCCCGCAGACCCAGAAGTACCGCGCGGATACGAGCTGTGCTTCGCTCGGGCTGGACAGGGCCCTTGCGGAGGTGGGAACTGAGCGACCGTCCTGGTGCTCTGGTGACCACTCCGGGGTGCAGGTCCACTCTGCGCCCCGGGACAATCCTGCAATTCGCTTCCAGGGATCACTGATGTCGCGATCTTCGGGCGCTGGGCCGCCGTCCCAGGAGAAGCTCCGGTAGTGCTGACCAGCACGGGTGGCGTACTCGAGTTCAAGCAAGGTCGGCAGTCTCTTGTTCTTCCAGCTCGCGTAGGCGTTGGCCTCATCAAAACGTAATCCGGTGGCAGCTTGAAGAGGGTCCAGGCTCGAATAGTGTTCGGTCAGCTCAAGGCGCCGCTTGCGCCGTGGGAGCTGTCCTGACACCCAGTTCTCGGCGTAGGCGTATCCGCCGGTCACGTCTCGCAGGAACTCCAGGTATTCGCCGACGGTGACCTCGTCATGGTCAAGGTAGTAAGCGGGTAGAGTGCCGGCGTCGATGGGAAGGCCCCAGGGTTCTCTGGACTCACCTGGCTTTGACTGACCGGTGCCCACCCAGGAGCCACGCAGGCCGAGATCTGCGAGCCGTTGGTTCTCATCTTGGACGTTTGTGCCTCCCGCTATGTACTGGACTCCGGGTTCCTGCTCTATCAACCACATGCCATCCAGGCTGGCTGGGTAGGAGCCGAGCAGTTGAGGGAGCTTGAAGGGGCCGCTGTTTGCATGGCTGGACCTGCCATTGAGATCGGATGCCTCGATGGTCACGTAGAAGTTCGATGCCCGGCTCATCTCTGCACCAGGTGAGAACTTCCAGCTCCATTGGTCTGGACCTTGTGCCGGTTCCGGACGAAGCCCGCCGACGACCTCAACGAGACTCCAGTCGGGAGCTTCGTGCAGCGCAAGTGAGTGCTCAGACTGCACGACACGGCATTTCACCTGACCCACTCCATTGGGGTCCTCAACACGAATGTTGATGGGGACCAGTTCGAGCCGCGGCCCCCGAGTCTCCCAGTCGTTCTGGGTCCTCCCTGAGAATGGTGCGAGCGTCATGAACGATATCTCTGGACCCCAGCGCGACATCTCGAAGGGAATCGGGTCGAGCGTTCGAGAATTCCCCGCGCGATCAATGGCGTTGATCTCGAGGTGGTAGAGGCCGTCTTCCGGTAGGCGAGACGGATCGCCATCAAGGGGGTCGAAGGTCCAGGAGATCCGTTGGTCATCCAGTGGCTCCGGTTGAACGGACCAGCCAGCGAGCTCTACCCGCCCGTCTCTGATGAGATTCCAGTTAATGGAGACCGAGGTGCCACCGTCTTCGACACCGAGAAACTGTACGGGGCACTTGCTGGCGCCTGTAACGATGGGGATGGGGCAATGCGCCGCAAGGTTGGGCGGGAGAGGAGGGATCGAATCCAGCGCGAAATGCAGCTGCGTCTGGACGTCTGGCGACTCGGTGATTCGCTGCCCAGAGCTATCCATCATGAAGGCGGAGACCTCGATCTGATGCTTGCCGTCAGGCAGCTCAGTAAGAAGCGCTCCCATGACCTCGTTGAGCTGCAGCGATCTCTCATTGCAGTTCCTGACGACCACGGGAGAGCTTCTTGCAACAGGAGCATCCAGACTCAACTCCAGATCGAGGGCGTCGCTGGGGAGAGGGGTGAGGACCTCGAGGATCATGGGGGCGTCTGGACGATAGGCCGGGAGTTCCTCGGGAGCAGAGAGCGAGCGCAGGCTCAACGAGATGGTGGAGCGCGGCACCACTCGAAGAGTCAGATCGAGCTCCTGCTCATGATGGGAAAGGCGGCGGCTCGTGGTGGCCAGGACGCGGTCTGTGAGGTGTACCCGCAGTGGCACCAAGTCCCCGGGCAATGCATCGGTCAGTAGCTGGTCGAGTGAGCAGGACAGGGGCGCATCCCGATTGATCGATGTGGATTCACTGCAGGAGTTGCCAGCCACTGAGGTGAAGAGCGACCCCTGACTCGTGATCAGCAGCTGGTGGTCGACCTCGGGGAATACGGAGAGAGGAGAGGCCGAGACCCAGGGGCTCCTGCGCCCATCAGGACGCTCCAGGAAGGCATGGAAGTCGGGTAAGGTCTCACGGGCATCGATATGGATCTCGATCTCCGTCATGCCACCCGCCAGGTCCCTTAGCTCGAGGCTCACCAGTTGAGGACCGGGGGCCAGGCCGCTCAGACTGAGGCGAAAGCTGGCGTCAGCGCTATCGGGCTTCAGCTTGAGCCCCAGTGGCCGGTCTCCCTGCGAGCTGCGGAGGTGTTCGATATCCAGGTCCTGCCGGGAGAGGTTTGGCAGGAGTAACTCCAGGTCCAGACCGGTGGGGTCCAGGAGGATGGGGTCGGACTCCCGGCTGGGGGACTGGGTCGACGCAATCGTCAGAGCCTCGTGATTGATCTTGTAGTTCAGGCTCTCCGGGCCCAACCAGATCAGGGTGAAGCGAGTCTCGATACTGAGCTCAGGCTCCCCAGGGCAATGGAACTGGACGCCATCCAGGACCCGGCGGCCAGGGTGAGCTTGGGCGTAGCCAGGCGTGGCTCGCAGGTGCAGCTTGCCCGATGTGTTAGAGGTCGTGATGTTCCAGCCCTCGAGCTCCTGTCCATCGCCTCCACGCAGAACCCAAGTGGCCTGGCGATCAAGCGCCTTTGAGCTTGATTCGGACCTGGCGTACAGCTCGATCGTCGGCTGGGCTGGACCTGCATGAAGCTGAGTGATTCGCTGGCCAGCGGGCCCGTCGCTCAAGGAGAAGACCTGTCTGGAGGGTTGAGAGAATCTTGCGAGAAGCACCCCCAGGAGGACGAGGCCCACTGCACCAGCGAGTAGCTTGCGCCAGGCTGGTGGGCGGAGAACTGCATCCAGCTGCTCGTAGGCTTCTTGCGTGTCTTTCCAGCGAGAGTCGGGGTCCTTCTCTAGACAGCGCTCCACGAAGCGCCGAAGCTTGGGTGGAACGTGGCTCTCGGATGCTCCCCAGGGCTCGATCTGCGTCTCCTGGTGCCGACGGAGGTAGAGCTTTCGCCTTGCAGGCTTCTTGAATGGCAGGTGCCCAGTCAGCATGCGATAGGCGATCACGCCAAAAGAGTAGATGTCCGAGCGCCCGTCCAGCTGGGACAGCTCCCGCTCTGCGCCGTCCGCGAATTCGATGTGGGCGCACTGTTCTGGAGATGCGTACTCGGGCGTACAGGCCTGAGAGATCTTGAAGGAGAATTTCTCTGCGCGCCTGCTGAAGTCCTGTGAGCCGGAAGTGATGGTGCTCAGGCCAGCGGGGCGCGCTGCAGGTACAGGGGGAGCCGGCCCGGGCGATGAGTCAATCTCAAGTGGTGCGAGATCTTCACCACCCAGATACTGACCGATGCCAAAGTCAATGACCTTGACGGCCTCGGGGCGGCTGCGTCTTGCAGGGAGGAGGAGGATGTTCTTGGGGGTCAGATCCAGGTGCAGGATCGATTGCCCCTCTCCAAGAAAGTGTGCTGCTCGCAGGCCGTCGAGGATCTGCAGGAGGATCCGAGCTGCGCGCTTCCAGTCGAGTGCACCCTCTCTCTCCAAGGTGGTGGAGAGCTGCTCCCCATCGAGCAGCTCCATCACGAAGTAGTAGGTGCCCTCGGGGGTCCGATCGAAGCTCTTCCAATCGACGATGTTGGGATGGTGGAGCCGGGTTACTCGGACGGCCTCTCCACGAAACATATCCAGGGGGGATTCGGATTGCGTCGGACCGGTTCGCATGACCTTGAGGGCCACCCGGTTCTGGGCTCCGCGTTCATCCAGCGCGTCATAGACGACCCCAAAACCACCGCTGCCGATCTTTCTGAGGATGCGGTACTTGCCATGGAAGAGCTCGCCGATCATCTGGTCGGTGGAATCGCCTCCCGAACGAAGCGTGGACCGAATCCAGGTCAGACCACCGGCCTGTGGAGTCTCCTCAGGGTGCGGTCCGATCTCGTCCAGGCCGTCAGCGATGATCTCCTCGGCCATGCGATCGAGCAGGCCCTCATCGCGCAGTTCCTGCGAGTCACGACCATCGGGCAGGAGTGGGGACATGTCACGAGTCATGGCGGCGAGCGTACTCCCATTTCGCAATACGTATCCATCCTGGCTGTTCTAAGGCTCGAGCCTGTTGAGCTCGATCTTGAGTGCTTGCTCAGCTCGCAGGATACGCTGCCTGACAGCTTCGGGGCTGATCTCGAGTTCTTTCGCAATCTCATCGTGAGACAGCTTGCGGATGTGCGACTTGACCAGCAAGTCTCGTCGATGCGGAGGCAGACTCTCCAGCGCATCGTAGAGACGATCTTGTTCTTCCCGGGCCTGAGCAGCCTCCAGCGGTTTTTGCTCGCGGCCCTCGGTGCTGCCAATCCACCCGAGCCCCTCTGTTCCGCCAACATCGGCTCGGCCGCCGCCCCGCTTCTGAGCTCGATGATGGCGAACCTTGCTGGCGATCTTGTTCGTGATGATGGTCCCCATCCAGCGGATCCAGGCCTCGTCGCCTTCCGGTTGGAATTTGGGTAGCGACGTCAGGGCTCCGCGCATGGCGGAGTGGAGGATATCCTCGCTGTCATCGACCTCGCGACGCAGGGAGGCTCCGAGGCGCTTGCGCACGAAGCGTCTGAGCTCCTCGTAATGCAGGCTGAACAGCGCATTCAGCGCCTCCTCGTCCCCGTTCTGAGCCCTCTGGATCAGGCCTTCGGTGTCCGTATTGGGGTTCGGGTCGTTGGCAGGTTGCATGGAATCCACAGGCTGGGCCCTTGGGCCATCTGACTGCTTATCAAACTAGTGCTACTGACGGCAGCCCTGTACGCCCGAAACCGGAATTAGACCCCATTGAAGCGCGCCTCGCCCTCAAGGCGCGCCCCCTGAGACCTGACTTCAGCCAAGCAGGTCGGCCACCACGTCGCGTTCGCTCGAGAGCTCGGCCGCGCTGGCCTCGATCTTCTCGCTGAGGAACTGGTTCAGTTCGAGGCCCTGAACGATCTCCCAGCCTCCTCTTCCATCGCTGCTCACCGGGAAGGATGAGATGAGGCCCTCGGGCACGCCGTAGCTTCCATCGGACTTCACGCAGACTGACCGCCACTCGCCGGCTGGAGTTGCGTCCCGGAGATCCCGGACGTGATCGATCAGGCCATTGGCTGCTGATGCAGCGGAAGACAGCCCTCTCGCTGCGATGATGGCAGCGCCTCGTTTTTGCACCGTGGTGAAGAACTCTCCGGAGAGCCAGCCCTGATCGGCGATGACCTCGTTGGCAGGCTTGCCATCAATCGTGGTGTGATAGAAGTCAGGAACCTGGGTCGCCGAGTGGTTGCCCCAGATCAGGGTGTTCTTGACCGAGGTGGTAGCAACGCCGGCCTTCAGGGCGAGCTGTGCCTGGGCGCGGTTCTGATCGAGGCGAGTCATCGCGCTGAAGCGTTCGTCGGGTACATCGGGTGCCGAGTGCATGCAGATCAGCGCGTTCGTGTTGCAGGGGTTCCCGACAACGGTGACCTGGACATCGGAGGACGCGTTCTCGTTGATCGCTCGGCCCTGTCCGGTGAAGATCGGACCGTTCTCCTTGATCAGGTCACCTCTCTCCATACCAGGCCCCCGCGGCTTGGAGCCGACCAGGAGGGCCCAGTTGACGTCCTTGAAACCAACTGCAGGGTCGCTTGTGAGGACCATGTCCTGGAGGAGTGGGAAGGCGCAGTCCTCGAGCTCCATCGCGACCCCTTCCAGGGCCTTCATGGCCTTTTCCATGGGGATCTCGATCATCTGCAAGATGACAGGTTGATCGCTGCCGAACATCTGTCCGCTGGCGATGCGAGGAAGAAGCGCGTAGCCAATTTGGCCAGCGGCACCTGTCACGGCGACTCGAATAGGGGCCTTGCTCATGATTTTGCCCGGTTGGGCGCGAGGTTGGGGACTGGTTAGATGCTGTAAGAAAATATTCCCATGAGGGGCCGGCTTGATGCCAGCAGCGAGAGGGGGGCTATGTTCTCCTGGATTGAAAAGATTTCCAGTCCCGCAGGCCGCGCTTTTTGCCGAGGACATCTGTTAGGGCCCTCCTTTCTTGTTCTAAGAGGAGAGGCCGCCGCTCAACCCGGTTGATGTGGTGTCCGCCCTGGCCAAAAATCAGTCGTATAATTCTCATGGATCAATCTTCCTTCACGGCCTTCGCCACTCCAGCCGAGCCCTCCAAGGGCTCCCAGGGTGGATCCGACGGAACCATGCTGCAGCGAACCGCAGATAGTCTCGACGAACAGAAGCTGACGCCCCTCCTGGCGCAGCTGGGGGAGGAAGCACGTACCTGGCGATTCGCCGTGGCGCCCAATCCGTGCGTGGGTGCGGCGGTGCTCTCCAGGGGCAAGGTGGTGGCAAAGGGCTTCCACCGGGTCTTCGGGGGGCCTCATGCCGAGGTCGAGGCGCTCGCGAAGGCTGCCAAGAGCCAGGTAGACCCCGACGCCTTGGACCTCATGGTCGTGACCCTGGAGCCCTGCTCCACGGAGGGCAAGACCGGCGCCTGTGTCCAGGCGATCCTGAAGTCTGGTATCCGCAGGGTGGTCGTTGGGGCCCTTGATCCCGATGCCCGTCATCAGGGGGCGGGTCTCGAGGCTCTTCGCGAGGCTGGTGTCGAGGTCTACTTGATGGAGGGTCACTCCGAGCTCGAGAAGCTCTCTCCGCACTTCCTGCACTGGCACGCTCCGGAGCGGCTCCGCCGCCCCCGGCCCTGGGTCATCGCCAAGTGGGCGCAGACTCGAACTGGCCAGCTACAACCCCCCGAGGACATCGGGGAGGGCCGTTGGATCTCCTGCGATGACTCGCGGTCCGAGGTGCTGGAGCTGCGTGGCCGAGTGGATGCCATTGTGACAGGAGTAGGAACAGTGCTGGCCGACGATCCGAGGTTGTCGGTGCGCACACCAGTCACCTGCGATCAGCCTCCGCTGAGGGTCGTCCTGGACAGCTTCCTGAGGACGCCTGTCGACTCCCACCTGTTCAAGCCCCTCCATGAGGGAGAGGCCGCGGGACAGGTGATCCTCCTCACGGTGGCGGGCGCGGACGCTGGCCGCTGGCGTGCCCTGGAGGCCGCCGGAGCGGAGATTCATGGTCTCCACACGGAAGATGGAGATCACCTCTCCTTGCGGGAAGTGGAAACCTGGTTATGGAACCGTGGTGTGCGCCGTGCGCTGCTCGAGACCGGCCCTACCCTGCTCAATAGCTTCCTCGATCGAGGATATGTGGATCAGGTACGTATCTATACAGGTGACGTGAATGGGGGCCGAGGCACCTCGATGGGGACCTGGCTGGCCGATGCAAGCCTTGAAGATCGACTCGATCGAGAGCTGGGTGTGGATGCCGTGCTGGAGGGCTTCGTCGACGAGAACCGTCGCTAGGGAACCGGGCCAGCTTCAGTCCTTCTTCTTGGGGGCGTGCTGCGGGTAGCTCTCGCATGCCTGCGCGTAGGCCCTGGTCGAGGCGTACTTCTTGCCGAAGAGCTTTCGAAGAGCCCTGCGCATCCCCTTCTCGTTGCCCTGCTTCTCCAGCTCAGCAGCCTCTTCGAGGAGGGTTTGGGCTTCCTGCTCGGATCGCCAGGCGCGAATCTCGTCTCGAATGGACTTGTCCCTCTCAGCGCGACTGATCAGTCGCGAGATCTCGGAGCTGAGTGGCGTCCCTTCCCAGTCCAGCCGAAGTTGAACGAGTCCCGCGTAGGTGTCGGCTGCCGTACCGGGAACCAGGCCGCTCTTCATGCTCTCCAGCTGTGCTGACATGCTTGCCTGAAGATCGGGCATCGCCTGACGTGCATGGTCGGCATAGACACCTGTCTCGCTGATCTCCAGGATGGCCGCCCACTCGCGCCAGGCAGTTCCCCAGAGCTTGCCCTCGGTCGACCGCAAGGCTTCTTTCTCCAGCTTCTTGACCTGGCTGAGCTCGGCCTGCGTGAAACCGGGGCCCGCAAGCTTTTGGGCCTTTTGCAGCTGGCCAAGGACCTCTCCTGTTTCGGCTGGATGACCATCCTGCTTGTGAAACGAGATCTTCCCTTCAGGGCTCAGGATGACCGTCTGGGGGAGCTTCAGGTCGCCCGCCTCGTCGTGAAAGGCGATGTAGAGATCATCCCAAGGAGCGCGGTGTTGTTCGCAGTTCGTGAACCAGGGGTAGCTCGAGCAAACCAGGCTCTCCACCTGGCGCCCCTCGATGGTCTCCTTGATGGTCTTGAGCTCGTGTTCGCCGTTGTTGGCAATGATCACCACAGCCCGTTCGGAGGCAGCGGTGAGCTTGGAGTCGTTCAGCGCACTGTCCCGGTAGCTGTCGTTCTCGGGCTCATTCTCGAGGATCATGTGGACGACCAGCGGTACGTTTCGTTCGAGGCTGGATTTCTTGGCAGCGCTGAGGTCGCCCAGGAAGGGTGTGAGTACGGCGTCCTTGCTTCGCCTACGCTTGCCTCTGGACTGTTCCGCGGAGATCTCTGGGCGCTCTGAGAGATGCAGGCAATCGACAGGGGCCGCCAGGCTGAGCAAGGAGAACAGGGTGAGGGGGCGGATAGGTGACATGCTGGATCTGTTGGGGGCTGGCTCGGTCCTCGATCTTGGCTGGAGCTGGTTCGGGGGGCAAGAGCGAGGCAAAGAACCAGGACTGTATCTCAGGGAGGATGGGGCTGGTTCCCCCCTGGGGGCGCCTGTAGAACAGGACCATGCCCAGCACAATTGACTCCTGCTGCCCCCGGATTGTAGAGCTAGCCGGAGCGCTGCTGTTCCTGCTCGCGTCCTGCGCTGGGCCGACTGAGAAGCCTCGTCACCTACCTCCGGCGGTGGCCGTCGAGGCCTTCACTCGCGCGCGCGATCTGAGGGCGGCGGGGGTTGGCCCTAATGATGCGCGGCTCTGGAGTGCCCTCGCGGAGGCGCGACAGGCCGCTCCGGACTGGGTGGCTCCCAGGCGCCTGGAGGATGACCTACTGCGTGATTCCTTCCTCGGTGTCATGGCGCTTGAACGCCGCCGTGTTGAGCTGGCGGAGGATGCCTCAGATGTGCGTGCGCAGTATCTGGTAGCGCGCTTGGAGGGCAGCAGTGCCTTGGCAAGATTCGAGGGCTTGGCTCGCCGTGAACGGGACTTCGCCTGGGGGCTCTACGCCTCGGCCTGGGTGCGCTCACGCTCCGGAGCCAACGGTGACATCATCGGGGACTGGAGAAGGGCGGTACGCGAGGCTCGTACACCTTGGGAGGCCGCCTATTTTGGGAGAGGACTCGCCCGCTACTTGATGGTGGTGGAGCGGCCCGCAGAGGCTCTATCGGTGATGCAGGAGCTGCTGGAGGGGCTGGAGTTGCGGCCAACCGACCGAGACTGGCTGGAGTCCGAGTTGGCCGTGCTGGAACTTCGGTACCCCGAGCGTGGAACGAATCGGCGGGGATACGAGCGTGGTCTCTGGCTGATCCGATCAGCTCGACTCAGTCCGGATGCGCTCGATCACCTCGTGCGTCAGATGTGGCTCTCGGGTGTTCCGGACGATCCGGCCTGGTACCGACTCGAACTGGCGCTGGAGTCCCAGTCGAGCCGGACTCGTGCTGCCCTCCTGGCCGAACTCTGGCTGGAGCGCGGCGACGACGGCCATGCCCGTTCAATCGCCATGGCTCAGGGTGACGAGGGGCTCGTTGAGAAGCTGCAATCCCTGCAGGACTTCGCTGGTCGACTTCGAGCGGGGTGGTACGGGGAAGCTGTCGAGCTCTGGCTCGACACACTCCCGGCTCAGGTCTGTGATGGAGATGGACTGCCTTTGGACCCAGGCCTTCGAGAAATGGTGCTGGCGGGACGCGCCCTCGAGCGAGCACCCGCTGATGTCGAGGCGCTGGTTGCCCTGGGCCAGTGCTTCCTCGAGATCGGCTGGTACCGGGAAGCTCAGATCATGGCCTCGTCGCTTCGCTCCCTGGACAGGGAGGAGTCGGCTCGACTGCGAAGAAGTGCCCTGGCAGGGAGGACGATGCTCTTTGAGCTGCGGCGTGCCCTCGGTGCCGTGCAACGGAATGAGCCGGACTTCCGGCGGGAGGCAGTCGGGGCAGCGGCCGGCAAGTCGACCGAGGACGCGGGTGATGAGCTGGATCTCCTCCTGGGCCGCTGGGGGCGAGCCTTCGCTGACAACGAGGCTCTGAGAGGAGGCCCGGCGAATGAGCACTCGACCGTGGAGGCGCTGGTGCATTCTCCCAGACTGGTCTACGGGGTGTTTGCCGAGCTTGTGCATCCCGGCCCCTGGTTCTCTGCGGCGGATGAACTTGCGGGGCTGGGTATCGAGGGGGAGCCTGTTCCAGGGCTTGCTCGTGAGATGGCGCGGCACAACCGATTCGCTGTCGTGGGGCAGGCCTTGCTGGATGCGCCCGACGGAATCGTCTTGAAGCGCATCTGGGTCGAGGAAGAGGCGGGTGAACACCTGGGAGCCCCCTGGAAGGGCACGATCGTCTGGTGTGCCGGGGCTGATGTGCTCTCCAAGGCCCAGAGAAGTGGAGGGGAGATCGGCGGTGCCGCAGTCCACGAGGGGTACTGGATCGACATCGGCATGGTTCGAGGTTCCTACGAGCGCTGGCAGGCCCTTCCAGCGCAGCTCTTCGCAGACCTGCCGGTGGGGCACTCGAGGAAGAGGGAGGCAGAGCACCTGGAGCGTATCCTCTCGACTCGTGGACTGCGCCTGCGCACGTCCCCCTCGCAGCCACGAGCGCGGGCGAGAGAGCGCACGGCAATTGTCTTTCCCTTGGGCCAGGCCACTCGCCAGAGGCTCGCGGTGCTGCGCGATCGTGCTGGTCCTGGTGAGGTGATTGGCGAGCTGCCCTTCTCAGAGTTCGTCGAGTTGATCAACCACCACGAGGAGGGGCACCTCTGTGATCGGTCGCGATTTCTGCCACTGTCCAGTCACGTAGGGCGCTGGCTTGGCTTCGCGCTGGACAACGGTTTTTCGCCCGTCGCGATCCAGCAACGTCTCGAGTACCGGGCCCAGCTGGTGGCCCTCTGCACGATCGAGGACCCCCGCCTGGCCCTGGTGGATCTGTTGATGGCGGCTGAGAACAAGGATGACCTGGGGTTGGGCCATGGACCAGCGTACCGGCAGCTGCTGGGGGACCTCCTGGTCGAACTGGACAGCGCACTCATGCAGGATCCGAGCGCCTGGCCAAGGCTGTCTACAGAGCACACCCTGATCCACCAGCTGCATCACTTGAGTGGTGAGCAGGTGCGTGAATTGGGACGCGTCCTCGCCCGCCGCGAGGGCCTCTTCGGTTAGAGGGCCAGCCTGCTGGGGAGTACGCCCGGGCTAGACGGGTTGCTGAGCCAGGACCTCGTCGGCGGCGCGCAGGAGGTCTTCGAGTCCCTCTTCCATGTGGTCTCCCATGTGACCTATTCGGAAGGTCTTGCCCTTCAGGTCACCGTAGCCGTTGGAGATCTCGAACCCACGGTCGGCGAGGCCTGCTACGAAGCGGGCGACGTCAAGGGAGCCGGCCGAGATACACGAGACCGTGGGCGATGCAAAGTGCGCCTGGGGAAAGAGCTCCAATCCGTGGGATCCAGCCCACTCTGCTGTCCTGGCTTGCATCCTCTCGTGTTTCTCGAAGCGGGCCTGCCAGGCGTCCGTGCCGGTCTTGTGGCGCTCGTCCAACGGCAGGGTCTTCCCACTGGTGATGTCCTCCAGCTGCCGGGCGAGTGCGTAGTACTGGGGGGTGGCTGGAGTAGCCGGCGTCTTGCGCGCGGCGTGGCCCTCGATCAGCTTGACGGGATCGAGGAACCAGCCGCGCAGTTCCTGGCGCCGTGCCGACTCCATGTATCTCTCGGAGGCGCAGACGACCGCCACGCCGGGGGGCAGGGCGAAGGCCTTCTGAACACCCGCCAGGGCGAAGTCGATCCGGTTGGTGTCGAAGTCAACGGCCGCGCCGGCGATGTAGCTGACCAGGTCCACCAGAAGCAGGGTGTCCGGGAAGTCCTGCATCACCTCACCGATTCCTGTCAGGGGAGTGCGAACTCCAGTGGAGGTCTCGTTGGAGACCATGGTCACTGCATCAAAAGGGCCTGACTCCGTGAGCACTCGCCGGAGCTCAGCGGGCTCGACCCCACTGCCCCAGGTGACGTCGATGCGAGTCACCTCCTTACCCACGAGTTCGGCCATCTGACGATAGCGCCTGCTGAAGGCTCCGTTCTCTACGCAGAGGACACGCTTGCCGACACCCTTCAGTGAAGACTCCATCATTCCAGAGGCGCTGACGGAGTGGACGGCCACATGCGAGGTCGATCCATCCCGCAGGCCGAAGGCCAGGGGCAGGTGTGGGTCGAGCCGTTCTATCAGCTCTATCATGGCCTTGGAGCGGTGGCCGATAGCCGGACGAGCGCACTCGGCGAGGATTTCGGGACGAACTTCGGTGGGGCCGGGTATCCAGAGCATGGTGAAGATGCGTGGCGTTGAGGTCAGGACAGGGCGGTAGCTGTATCGAGCAGGGCTGCGTGTTGGCCGAGCCGTGCCAGTGAGGCGAGTTCCTCGCTGGAAAACAACAAGGGGACAAGGCCTGCAAGGTCTGCGAGCTCAAGGGTGACCTTGGCCGCATCGAACACTGCAGGGCGGCGTACAACGCCTCCAAAGGCGATGAAGCGAGCTACCTCCCCAGCTGCTTCGAGGTCTGTTGCTCCGTCGCCGATGAAGGCCACCTGACCGGCGCCGGCGGCGAGGCTGATGCTACGAAGTATGGAGATCTTTCCTCCGCTACGGGCGAGGGGCGAGGCCTCATCGAAGCCGATGTAGCGTCCCTCGCTATCGAAGTTGATATCGACCGCATGGACTCGATCTTGGGCCTCGATGCCGAGCGCTCGAGCGAAAGGTCGTACGGCGGGCAAGAGCCCACCGGATACGATCACCACACGCTTATCGAGGGCGTGTAACGCAGCGACCAATTCAGCAGCGTTGGGGAGAGCCTCGCGCAAGTAGAGGTCACCAACCGCTTCCACCGCACTGAGCATTGGAGAGATCAGGTCGAGGCGAGCGCCGTAGGCCTGTTCCAGGGGAAGGAGTCCATCCATGGCTTGAGCCGTGAGTTCCGACACCTGATCACGACACTCGTGGGCAAGCTCTTCGATTCCCTCGATTCGTGAGAGTGTGGAGTCACAGTCGAAGACTATCGTGCCATAGGGGGGAGGGCTGTCGGAGAGTGAGCGCATGCGGATCTAGAGTTCGATGAGCCTCGTTCGCTCGATGGCGGTGAGCTCGCTGATGGCCTTCAGGGTCTCGTCGTCAGGGGGTTGGTCGAGAGAGAGGAAGGCCTGCGCACGCTCGGTATTTCGTTGCTCTCCTGCGCCGAGCTCCATTCGATGGATGTTGATGCCTGCAGATCCGAGGATGCTGCCAATGCCGCCAATGACACCAGGTTGATCATTGTGGGTGGTGATCAGGATGGAACCCCGCGGTTCCAGATCGAGGTGCAGGTCGTTGACTCGAACCAGCCGCGAGCTGCTCCCGAAGACGGTGCCGCTGACCACGTGACTCTCTTCACCACCTCGGGATGAGCCTCGGACCTTGATCAGGTCCTGGAAGGCATAGCTCTCGTCCTCGCTACCCTCGAGCAGGCGTACGCCGTGTTCCTTGGCGATCAGTGGGGCGTTGACGTAGTTGACCCCACCCACGATCTGGCGCAGAGCACCCACCAGGATCGACAGCGGGAGGTAGCTAGCCCCCTCACTGACGACCCGGCCAGAGAGGGTGACTTCCAGCTTTCGAACGGGCTCGTCCATGCACTGGGCGAGGAATGAACCGATCTTCTCGCCGAGCATCACGTAGGGGGCGATCTTCTGGAGCGTGGAGGCCGAGACAGCGGGTGCATTGACAGCGTTGTGGGCGACGCCTTCGATCAGAAAGTCGGCAATCTGGCGGGCAATATCGACCGCCACGTTGAACTGGGCTTCATGGGATGAGGCACCCAGGTGGGGGGTGAGGATCACATTGTCACGCCCCACGAGGGGGTGGTCGGAACCGGGGGGCTCCTGAGCGAGAACGTCGAGCGCTGCGCCGGCGATGTGACCGGAGTCAAGTAGCTCGGCCAGAGCCTCCTCGTCGATCAACCCACCCCGCGCTGCGTTGATGATCCTCACGCCCGGGCGCATGGACTCGAGGCGTTCGCGGGAGAGCAGGTTGCGGGTGGAATCGAGGAGCGGGACATGGAGGCTGATGAAGTCACAGGTCGTGATCAGCTCGTCCAGGTCGACGAGCTTGACCCCCTCGATCGGCGAGCTGGCGCCGGTGCCCTGCAGGTAGGGGTCATGGGCGATGACCTCCATCTTCAGCCCCTGGCAGCGCTCTGCGACCACCCGTCCAATCCGGCCCAGGCCGATCACGCCCAGGCGTTTTCCCGTGAGCTCGGTGCCCATCAGTCCCTTCTTGCCCCAGGTGCCGCCCTGGACCCGCCGATCCGCGGCTCCGATGTGGCGTGCCAGGGAGCAGATCAGAGCCACAGCCAGCTCGCCCGTGGTGGTGGTGTTGCCCGTGGGCGTGTTCATGACCACGATCCCCTTCTGGGTGGCTATCTCACAGTCCACGTTATCTACGCCGACCCCTGCGCGGCCGACGACTCGAAGTTCGTCGGCGGCTTCCAGGACACGGCGGGTGATCTTGGTCGCGGACCGCACGATGGCCGCATGGAAGCCGATGATCTTCTCGACGAGTTGGTCCTCGCTGAGTCCGAGGCAGACTTCTGGTTCGAAGCCCCGTTCGCGGAAGGACTCGATGGCGGTGGGGGCGAGCTCGTCGCAGATCAGGATCCGCGCTTCCGCGGGGTGCAGGAGCTGGGTGGAAGGTGTCATGTAGTGTGTCTTGGATCGTCGTGCGTTCCGAAGGTCTTAGCCCTGGAGGGCCATGCGAACGAGGGCCTCTACGTCGATGCCCTCGGTGTTCTTGGCGGCCTTCTCGACCAGCTTGATGGCTTCCTTTTCCTTGTAGCCAATCGAGACCAAGGCGGAGATGGCGTCGGCTATCCGCTCGTCTTGGGGGGGGCCGGAGCTTGTGCTGGGAGAGTCGCTGAAGGCACTCTCGCCAGCGATGCGGGAGATGCGATCCCTGAGATCCAGGAGGATCTGCTCGGCGGTCTTCTTGCCTACCCCCTTGATCCGTGTCAGGGCACTGACGTCCTCACCGAGGATGGCCTCGACCAGGGTCTTTTCCGAGAGGCCGGAGAGGAGCATCAAGGCGGCGGCGGGCCCAACGCCTCGGACGGTCAGCAGCAGCCGGAACAGATCCCGCTGTGCCAGGGTCGTGAAACCATAGAGGGTGTGCGAGTCCTCGCGGACGACCTGGTGGATCCAGGCCCGTACCGTGGGGGCGTCTCCAAAGCGAGATCCGAGGGGGATCGTCAGGAAGTAGCCAATGCCGCCGACCTCGAGGACCAGGCTGGTCGGAGCCTGCTTGACCGCTTCACCTTGTAGGTACTCGTACATCGATTGTCTCTCTGCTTGGCCGGAGCTCGGGAGCTGGTAAGAAACTTCGGTGAATGAAGAGGAGCCGGCGCGGATGATCCGGCGCCGGCTCCCTTGGACTCAGGGTCGTGGAGGGGCGCTATTTGGAGGACTTCAGCGAGAGGCTGAACTCACTCAGCTTTTCTCGCAGTTCGACCAGGGAGGTGACTCCGAAATTGGGCATGCCAAGAAGTTCGTCCTCGGAGTGTTGCACAACGTCGCCAACGGTCAGGCAGCCCAGCGCCTCGACAGTACGTCGTGCGCGTATGGAAAGCTCCAGGTCCGCGATCGGCCGGTTCATGGCCTCCACATTCTGACCAGTGGTGTAGCGCCGTTGAGACTGCTCGATGGAGAGCACCGCTTCCTCTCGGGCCATGCCGAGTCGCAGCCCCTTGCTGCCCAGGATTTCCTTTATTTCGTTCAGAGAGGTCTCTCCGAAGTTCTTGTAGGAGAGCAGCTCCTGCTCAGTCTTACGAACAAGGTCGCCTAGCGACATGATGTTCATCTTGTTCAGGCAGTTCCTGGCTCGAACGGAGAGCTCGAAGTCGGTGATCGGGATGCGGAGGATCTGGTTGAGTCGGTCTTCCTTGCGCTCGAGATCCTCGTCGTAGTACATGGACATCCCGGCGAGTGCATGTCCGAGGTAGAGGCGTGCCCTGCTGTCGGTGGGATCGTGCCGCTTGACCGTGTCGTAGCAGGTGGCGGCCTCCTGGTCCATTCCCATGTCCTCGTAGAGCAGCCCCAGATTCATCAGAACGGTGCGATCAATCGGTCGCATCCGTAGCAGTTCCTGGTAGCAGGAGAGTGCAAGGTCATCGAGACCAGCACGTTCGGCGAGGTAGGCGAGGCGGAAGAGGTTGCCACGCATCTCGGGGGCTATCTCGCGGGCGGCGAGGTAGTGATCGATCGCAGCCTGTGTGTCTCGCCTGATCTCTGCGGCTCGACCGAGCAGGTTCTGGCCTTCGGCGCTCTGGGCAAAGTTCTGTCCAGCGGCTGCAAGGTCCTGGTCGAGTTGCGCCAGGGCGATCTCCGTGGCGTCTTCACCGGGCTCGCAGGCGGCGGCCTCGAGGCGCGCCAGCAGGTATCCACCGAGGGGCTTGTGCTCACCCGGGTACTTTTCTGAGAGCCGCTTGAAGATGGGGGCTGCATCACCGGGCCGCTTGAGTGACATCAAGGCGTTGGCGTGGGTGAAGGAAGCCACGTCGTCGGCCTCGTGTCCACCGAGGAACTGGCAGGCCTTTTCGTACTCGGCCATCATCCAGCAACCAAGTCCGCGGCGTCGCCCCTCATCACCGGTGTCACCGAGACCCTCGACCTGGCGGGCGAAGGACTCCAGGGCCCGGCGGTGCGAGTAGATCTCCTTCCTCGCGTCTTGCAGGAACTTGAAGCTGGGGATCTCCGTGTTCTTGATATCGAACTGGAGCTGGATCACCGGCTCAACCTCAACCGGCGGAACCGGAATGGGAGGAGGGGTGTAGACGTAGGGCTCGGGGACCTCGAGAACTTCGGAAGTTTCGGAGTTTTCCGATACTTCGGTCTCGGGCTGGAGAGGCGCCTCGGGCGTGGGGTCGAAATCGCTCACTGGTGCTTTTTGCCGGAAACGGCGTTGAGTGGGGACGAGGGCGTAGGGGCCAGGACGAGGACGGTTCTCGAATGGCTGGACGTCCCGAGAAATCGAGGCGAAGAGAGTAAGGCTCTGGAGGGCGAGCGTCAACACAGCCAGGGGACGCTGGCCCTGGTTCGGGTTCCGCCAGGTCACAAATGACTTGGGAGCCGGAATTCTGGCCTGGGGGCAGAGAATCGGGGGATCTGGAAGCGTACCTTGGCGGCAGAGGACGACCAACAAGACGGCATCTGGCCCCGTGTGCTGGATGAGCAGGAACAGCAGCACAGGAATGGGGAGGTTGGGGCTTGGATAGACTGATCGTTGAGGGCGGCCACAGGCTGGATGGCTCGGTACCCACTGCAGGGGCGAAGAATGCGGTCTTGCCTGTCCTGGCCGCCTCGCTCCTGACCGAGGAGACCCTCCGGGTGAGCAACTGCCCCCGGCTCTCCGACGTCGAGACCATGCGCCGCGTGCTGGGTGATCTGGGGTGCTCCTCCGAGTGGGAGGAAGCGGGGACCATCGTGCTGCGTGCCAGGGACATCTCTGCCGGCCGGGCGGGCTGGGAGCATGTGCGGAAGATGCGCGGGTCGGTGTGTGTTCTGGGGCCGCTGCTTGCGCGCACCGGTCGGGCCGAGGTGAGCTTGCCGGGGGGCTGCGTCTTCGGCGTGCGCCCGATTGACGCTCACCTTCGGGGGTTCGAGGCTCTTGGTGCTCGAGTGAGGATCGAGCACGGATTCGTGATCGCAGAGGCCCCCCCCGGTGGTCTGGTGGGTAGCGAGCTGTTCCTGGGCACCGCCTTTGGCTCCTCGGTCCTGGGGACGGCAAACGTCATGATGGCTGCCTGTCTGGCCAAGGGAACAACGGTGATCCACGGAGCTGCGTGTGAACCGGAGGTTGTCGATCTCGGAGCATGCCTGATGGCGATGGGGGTTCCGATCGAGGGTCTGGGATCACCGCGCGTGACCATCGAAGGCCAGGAGTCCCTGGCTGGGACCGACTGGACGGTGATCCCCGACAGGATCGAGGCAGGCACCTATGTCATTGCTGGCGCGATGACCGGCGGTCGGGTCAGGGTCACCGGTTGTCGTCCGGATCACCTCTCGGTTCTCCTGGAGCGCCTACGTGATGCCCAGGTGCCCATTGAGGTCGGTGAGGATTGGATCGAGACCCAGCCCGCCGATCCGCGTACCGAGGCGCCCCGATCCACGGACGTCACCACCCATCCTTTCCCCGGCTTTCCAACGGATCTGCAGGCTCAGTGGATGAGCCTCATGACCATGGCCGACGGAATCTCGATCATCACCGAACGTATCTACCCCGATCGCTACATGCACCTTCCCGAGCTGGCTCGGCTCGGCGCCCACGTGCGCCGGGAGGGTTCAGCTGCGGTGGTCCGGGGTACGGCTCGCCTCTCTGGGGCCCCGGTGACCGCTTCAGATCTGCGGGCCTCAGCGGCCCTGGTCCTGGCCGGGCTCGTTGCTGAGGGGGAGACAGACATCCACCGCGTCTACCACATTGATCGTGGCTACGAGCGCATCGAGGAGCGCCTTGGTCCAATCGGGGCGGTCATTCGCCGCGTTCGGGACTGATTCGCGGGTTCAGTCGTTACACTCGGTGGTTCTTCCTTTCACCCGAACGACCACCAGATCCCTGCCTGCGCCTCCCCTGAGATGTTCGAGACCCTTACTGACCGACTGAGCAGCACCTTCTCCATCCTGCGAGGCCGCAAGGAACTGACGGAGCAGAACATCTCCGATGGCCTGCGGGAGGTGCGTCAGGCCCTGCTCGAGGCTGATGTGAACTTCGCGGTAGCCCGCGACTTCACGGAGAGGGTTCACCAGAGGTTGATCGGCGATGACGTGGTGAAGGGTGTGGAGCCCTCACAGCAATTCGTGCACGCCTTCCACCAGGAGCTGGTGGAGCTGATGGGGCCCGAGGATGCCAGCCTTTCCTTCGCGAAGACCGGACCCACGGTGATTCTCATGGCGGGCTTGCAGGGCGCGGGTAAGACCACGACCTGTGCCAAGCTCGCGCGCTTCTTGCGTGACAAGTACTCACGCCGTCCGCTGCTGGTGGCTGCCGACATCAAGCGTCCCGCCGCGGTGGAGCAGCTGAAGGTCCTCGGCCGTCAGCTCGATATACCGGTCTTCCACGAGGAGGGTCTGACGCCTCCCAAGGTCTGCTCGGGAGGTGTGGCGCACGCCACGAAGCAAGGCTACGACGTCGTATTGCTCGACACCGCCGGTCGGCTTCATGTGGACGACGAGCTGATGGCGGAAGTCGCCCAGATTGCCAAGGTCACCCGACCGCACAACCAGGTGCTGGTCGTGGATGCCATGACGGGCCAGGATGCGGTCAACTCCGCGAAGTCCTTCCACGAGCGGCTTGAACTCACCGGGTGCATCCTGACCAAGATGGACGGGGATGCGCGCGGGGGGGCCGCGGTCAGCTTCAAGGCAGTCACGGGCGTCCCGATCCTCTTCACGGGTACCGGTGAGAAGATCGAGGACCTGGACAGCTTCCACCCCGAGCGGATGGCCGGGCGGATCCTTGGGATGGGGGACGTGGTTGGACTGGTCGACAAGGCCCAGGACGCCATCGAGGAGCACGAGGCCCAGGCCCAGATGGAGAAGATGATCCTGGGGTCATTCACCCTCGAGGACATGTTCTCTCAGATCCGCATGATCAGGAAGCTCGGCCCGATGAAGAAGGTCCTGGGGATGATGCCCGGGATGCCGAAGGAGGTCCGCGACATGGACGTGGATGATCGGCAGATGAACCGACTCGAGGCCTTGTTCACGTCCATGACCCCCATGGAGAGGGTCAAGCCAGAGTTGCTCGATATGAGCCGTCGGCGCCGGGTCGCTCGGGGGGCCGGACAGGAGGTGGGAGCTGTGAACGAGCTGCTGAAGCGCTTCAAGGACATGAAGAAGATGATGAAGCAGCTCAACAAGATGGGGATGGGCTCCATGTTCGGGGCCTCTGCCAAGAAGGAGACCCTGAAGGGGATGTCCTCCAGCGGTGAACTGGCTTCCGGAGGGGGGGGGATGCTCGATGGGCTCGGTAGCCTGGGATCGGGGCTTGGGGCCGGTGTGAAGGGCCTTGGTAGCCGCCTGATGGGAGGAGGTGGGCTGCCCGCCGGAATGGACGGGGCTGGCGGGGATATGGCGTCAATGATGGGGGGAGCGCGGCCCATGGGGTCCTCCGCGACCCGCAAGAGCGGCTCGAAACGCAAGCGCAAGGACAAGAAGAACCGCAAGAAGCGCAGGTAGCTGAAGGCACGACCTCCGGAAAATCGTTCGATTCTGGGGGGTGGCTCTTGCCTCTCAGGGGTCTTTCCAGTCTTCTATTCGGCCCTCAACTCTGGATGAAGGACCATCGCGGACCTCCGTGGTGGACCCCCCTGTCTCACTTCTGTGTGGAGCCGAGCGCCGGTACTCAGCGTCTGGCGACCTCTCGCGAATGGGCAGGCAGGCCTGAGGCTACAAAAACAAGATCAACGAGTGTCGGGCTCTGGCGAGCCCTACCCGGGACCGGCCAGGCTCCATTTCAAGATCGGTCAGGCCTCGGTCGAACCAAAGAAACCGAACCAGCAAGAACATGGCTGTCGTCATCCGCATGAGGCGCACTGGGCGCCGCAACCGTCCCTGCTTCCGTATCAACGTCGCTGACTCGCGTTCCCCGCGTGATGGTCGCTTCATCGAGACCTTGGGACAGTACGACCCGATCTCGAATGATGCTGAGAAACAGGTCACTCTGGACGTGGAGCGTGCCAAGCACTGGCTTTCCCTGGGCGCTCTCCCGAGCGACACAGTCCGTTCGATTCTCCGTGCTCAGGGCGTCTTCGAGGGGGTTGCCCCCAAGCGTCCGCGCAAGCGCACTGGACGGGGAAAGATGACCAAGAAGCGCGAGGCACGCATCGCAGCCAAGACCGATCGCGCCGCACGCAAGGGCGCCCGTCGGACGGCACGAGTCGAGGTGGCACGGGCCGCAAAGGCCGCAGCCGCTGAGTCGGCGGAAGGCGCAGAGGAGTAGGTAGCTACGCATGAAGCCTCGCTCTCGGCGAAGGCTTGCCAAGAGGGCCCCATGAGATTCTTGTGGGGTCGGACTCGCTTCCCCTGGTATGGCGGTGGATGTCGAGTGCACGATCTCGCTGCCACAGGTGGCCCGCGTCACGAGATCAATCCGCCGCTCAACCGCGAGCCCAGAGACTGTCACTCACTCCACCGTCGCAACCCCTCCTGCTGAGGGCGGCGAAGACCCCAGGGGAGTCCCCTTGAGCAAGAAGTCGGATCTGATTCAGGACCTGGTCAAGAAGGTCAAGTTGCCGAACCCGCTCCCCGATCCCGGGGTGGAAGGAACACTGCTTGAGCGCGGGATGTATGCCGTGCTCTTGCGTGAACTTCCAGAGACCCGCGCTCGCAGTGCGGTAGCGGCGTTGCGCAGCAAGTACGAGGATTACAACGAGACCCGGGTCTCGCAGGCCCAGGAGATCGCCCTGGCGATTGCGCCCAAGGGCAAGGGCCTCGAGCGGCTTGGCAAGTATCTGCCTGCTGCCCGGCTCGTGAAGCAATACCTGCAAGCGATCTTCCAGGAGGTTCATGGGCTCGATCTGGAGGGCCTGGGTGAAGACCCCGTGGGCGTCGGCCGTCAGCTGGCGAGCATTGACATGCTGGGGGCAGCGGTGACCAGCTATCTGCTCTTCGTGTCCGAGGGGGGAGAGCTGCCCGTTCTTGCCGGTAATGTGCGCGTCTTGGATCGAATCAATGCCATGTCCCGGACCTCCTCCGTGCGGAAGGCACGGGAGCTCCTGAATCCCCTGATCAAGCCACAGGATCGTCTGAGTGTCTCCTACACCATCGGCCTGGTTGCCGACCAGTGGTGTGATTCTCGCAAGCCCGTTTGCTGGGAATGCCCTTTCCTGGATGCGTGCCCCAACGGCAAGAAGGTCTTCAAGGACTGGAAGGTTCAGCAGGAGCGCCTGGCGAAGCAGCGCAAGAAGGAAGAGGCCCGTGCAGTGGCCTTGGCCAAGAAGGAAGAGGCACGCGCAAAGCGTGATGCCGAGCGCGAGGCCAAGGCTCAGCTGGCCGCGGAGAAGAAGCGCCTCAAGGAACGTCAGCGCCTCGAGAAGGCAAAGGCCAAGCAGGACGAGATCCGGCGTAAGAAGCTCGCGGCCGAGAAGGCAGCAGAGCAGAAGAAGGCAGCCGCCAAGAAGGCCGCCAAGAAGAAGGCACCCGCGAAGAAGAAGGCCGCCAAGGTGACCAAGAAGAAGGCCGCCAAGGTGACCAAGAAGAAGGCCGCCAAGGTGACCAAGAAGAAGGCCGCCAAGGTGACCAAGAAGAAGGCCGCCAAGGTGACCAAGAAGAAGGCCGCCAAGGTGACCAAGAAGAAGGCACCCGCCAAGAAGAAGGCCGCTGCCACGAAGAAGGCAGCTGCCACGAAGAAGGCAGCCAAGAAGCCGGCTGCGTCGAAGAAGACCGCGAAGAAGAAGGCCACGAAGAAGAAGGCCAAGGGGCGTCGCTAGGACCTGAGACCTCGGAATGATCCTGTGACCGGGCAAGACCCTTCGAAGGAGCGGTTGGCTGGTCGCCTCATCCTGGCGTCCGCGTCACCCCGTCGCAGCTCCCTGCTTCGAGGAGCAGGCTTGAGCTTTGAGGTCGAACCCTCGGGGGTCAACGAGGACCTGGCCAGACCCTGCGCAGCTGAGGAGGCCGCCAGGATACTGGCCTGTCGGAAGGCAGAGGCGGTGGCGGGGCTGCATGCAGGCGAGAGCTCCTGGGTGATCGGTTCGGACACCGTGGTCGCCCTGGGCGAGTGGCCCTCGCAGGAGATCCTGGGGAAACCGACCAGCGAGCAGGACGCCCGAAGGATGCTGGGGATGCTCTCTGGATCGCGTCACCGGGTCGTCACGGGGGTGGCCGTGGTCAGCTGCTCCTCTCCCGGTGAGGGATCGATCCTGTCGGCCTCCGAGCGCACCTGGGTCAGCATGCGCCCCATTCAATCGGAGGAGATCGAGGCCTACGTGGCCTCTGGCGAGTGGCGCGACAAGGCGGGGGGCTACGCGATCCAGGAAAACGCCGACACCTTCGTCACCAGGCTTGAGGAGGGGGGCTTTGACAACGTCGTAGGGCTTCCCCTGGAGCTGACGTTGGACCTGCTGCGCAAGAGTGGGGCCTTCGGCGGCTAGAGGGCCCATCGGGGCCTTGTCCTGGGTGCCCTCTCACGTTACCGTACGCGGCTCATTATCCAGATCCTGACCTCGCGGAGGGCTCCCTGACTATCCACTGGGTGCCCCGAGCCGGGACGATTCCTTCCTGACGCTGACCCCAGCGACGAACTGATCCGATGAAAGCGGACGTGCACCCCAAATACACCGAATGCAAGGTCCACTGCGGCTGTGGAAACGAGTTCACCACTCGGGCCACGGTCAAGGAGCTTCGCGTGGAGATCTGCGGCGTCTGTCACCCGTTCTACTCGGGCAAGCAGAAGTTCGTCGATGCGGCCGGACGTGTGGACCGCTTCATGAAGAAATTCGGTCGCACGGGTACTGGCGTGGAGAAGAAGTGAGCGGGGCGGGCGTACTCGGCACGCCTGTCCGAGCGTCCCTCTGATTCGACGATTCGATGGATTTCGCCTCCGCGATCGTCGCGAAGCTGCGCGAACGCGCGGCGCGCTATCAAGAGCTAACTGAGCTCGTGATGGACCCGGAGATTGCCGGGGATGGAAAGCGTTCTGCTGAGCTGTTTCGTGAGCGTGGTCAGCTCGAGCGCTCGAGGGAACTTTGCGAGCGGATGGAGGGACTCCTCGCCCGTGAGAAGGAGGCCAAGGCCATTCTTGAGGAGGGAGGAGAGGACGAGGAGTTCATCGAGCTCGCTCGTGCCGACCTCGAGTCCGTGGAGGGCGAGTCCGAGGCGCTGCTCGAGGAGGTCAAGGGGGAGCTTGTCACCGAGAAGGATGACTTCCGGAAGAAGATCATCATGGAAATCCGTGCAGGCACTGGCGGAGATGAGGCCACCCTCTTCGTGGGCGATCTGAACCGGATGTACCGTCGCTACTTCGAGCTTCAGGGGTGGCGTGTCGAGGAGATGGATGCGACAGCCTCCGAGGTGGGGGGCTTCAAGGAGATCACCTTTGGAGTCGAGGGTGAGGGCGTCTGGCGACGGATGCGTTATGAGTCAGGCGGTCATCGGGTCCAGCGGGTACCTAGCACGGAATCACAGGGACGGATTCACACCTCTGCGGCCACCGTTGCCGTGCTCCCGGAGGCCGAGGAGGCAGAGATCGCGATTCGTGACGAGGACCTTCGAATCGACACCATGCGTTCGAGTGGGCCGGGTGGACAGTCAGTCAACAAGACCAGCTCGGCTGTTCGAATCACGCACCTGCCGACCAATACGGTGGTCCAGTGCCAGGACGAGAAGTCTCAGCACAAGAACAAGGCCAAGGCCATGCGTATCCTGGGCTCCAGGCTGCTGCAGGCCGAGCAGGACCGGATTCACCAGGAGCGGGCCGAGCAGCGCAAGAGTCAGGTCGGTTCTGGTGATCGGAGCGCCAGGATTCGGACCTACAACTGGCCCCAGAATCGGCTCTCGGACCACCGCCTGAAGGACAACGCCTCACTCGAGCAATTCATGGGAGGCAAGCTTGATGCCATTCTCGAGGCGCTTGAACGGATCGACCGTGAGGAGCGCATCCAGAACCTCTGAAAAGGGGTAGGAACCTCCCGAAGGGCACATCGGGGGGCGGAGCACCGAGAGCTTCTCCTGTGTCCGTAGCCGGCCCTGGCTTGAGGGGGTAGGCTCGCTGAACCGCCGACCGATTCAATCGTTACCCTGGGCCCGAGCCGATTCCCAACCCCAGCCTGAAGATGACCGAAAGCCAAGAAGATCCGTCCGATATCTATGACGACCTCGAGCCCCTTCCGGCCGAGGCGGAGCTGGTCGACCTGCCGGATGACGTGGTTGAAGTGGAGGGCCTTGAGGCGGAAGCTAGCGCGCCTGCGCCGGTGGTGCCCCCCCAGCCGGTACCTGCTACGAGACCTGCGCGAGTTGCTGCCCAGCCTCAGCAGTCGGCTGCCAAGCCCGTGGCGGCAGCGGCCGCGAAGCCCGCAGCCGTGACACCGGCCAGTCCTTCTTCCAAGCCTGTTGCCAAGCCGGCAGTCACGCCGGCGGTCAAGCCCTCCAGCAGTGGATCACGCCGTGAACGGGCGGAGCGCGAGGCGGAGCAACGCAAGTCCAAGAAGAAGTCGAATCACTGGGTGCGCTGGCCTGGTCCGGGTGAGAAGCCCAAGCGTGAGCTGGAGAAGGCTCCCGCAGTCCTGAAGAAGGCTGCCCTCGGCCTCCTGATCGGTTGCCTGCTGCCCTGGGGGGGCTACACCCCGTTCTGGGCTGGCAACATCGGCGAGAAGCTCCTGGTCCTGCTCGGTCTCTATCTCTGGCACCAGAGCCACCTCTTGCGTGACGGGGCCAAGGTTCCCGGCTTCATCACCAAGCTAGGCGCCAAGAGCTTCATCCCGCTCTTCGTCCTGGCGGGCGTGTTCACGCTCATCGGCTTCATGCCCATCCTGTCCATGGGGAGCCTCTCGGGCGAAGCGATGAAGGAGAATCTGGGGCCCTTCGCGGAGAAGGGCTTCCTGATCCTGGCCGGCCTGACGCTGACCCACATCTACGACTACGAGCACGGCGGGAAGTTCAATCCGCTGTTCCCGATCATGTTCCTGGCACCGGGCATTGCAGGCGTGATGGCACTCCTGAAGGTCTTCAGCGCGGACCCCATCGGCGTAGGCCACATACTGGGTGGTGTGGGTGCGATCCTGGTTGGGGTCGCGGGCTGGATGTCGGCGTACACGCTGTATGTGGCCATGAAGGAGGCCAAGGCCCATGGTGACGCCAAGAAGAAGCTTGCCGCCGAAGCCCGCAAGGAAGCACGAGAGCAGCGCAAGCGCTGAAGCTGGAATTGATCTCTCCTCCGACCCAGGTTGAAGAACCCAGCTCGGCTGGCGAGATGTTGCAGCTAGCCAGGGCCTTTCTCGAGCGCAAGGGACTCGAGGAGGCTCGACTCGAGGCTGAGCTCCTGGTGGCGCACGCCCTGGGCCTCGACCGCTTGGGCCTGTTCATGCAGCTGGATCGCCCCCTGTCTGGCGAGGAGATTGATCGAGCGAGGGATCTCCTGGTGCGGCGGGGCAAGCGGGAGCCGGTGGCCTACATCACGGGCCGGCGGGAATTCTACGGCCGTGACTTCGAGGTCGGTCCGGGGGTCCTGATCCCCCGTCCCGAGACAGAGTTGATCGTGGACCTGGTTCGCGAGCGCCTTGCAGCCCGAGAGGAGCAGGGTCCGGCGAGCATCGCGGACCTTGGCTGCGGCAGCGGGTGCCTGGCCGTCACCCTGGCGCTGGAGGTGCCAAACGCTCGTGTTGTGGCGTCTGACCTTTGCGCCCAGGCGGTCGCTCGAACGCGCTCCAACGCCGAGAGGCTGGGAGCCCTGGTTGAGGTGATCGAGGGTGATGGAGCCGCCCCCCTGCTCGTGCATGGGCCGTTTGACTTCCTGGTCTCGAATCCGCCCTACATCGCTCGAGGCGAGGCAGCGCAGCTCAGCCTCGAGGTCAGGGACTTTGAGCCCGAGCTGGCACTCTATGCCCCCGAGAACGATCCCGATCACTGGGCTGCTGTGCTGATCCGATCCGTGCCCCAGCTGCTCAACCCCGGTGGGCACCTCCTGGTCGAACTGGGACACGAACAGGGCTCAAGGGTCCTGGACCTGGCTCGCTCCAGCGGGCTGGTGGCCAGCTTGCATGAGGATCTCCAACGCATCCCCCGCGTGCTGGAGGTCCAGCGCGGTTAGTCTTTCCCGTTCGAGCGGTGCCCGGGGCCCTCAGCGCCAGGCTCAGGGGAGCGGGCTAGACCTCAGGCTCGAATTCCGGGTGGGTGTCGACGAACATGGCCACAGCGCCCTTCTCGACCTCACTGAGCTCTGGCATGAAGACGGCAATCTCGTAGTGGTCGAGGCGGTCCGAGATGACCTCCGAGCGCACCACGATCCCAGTTCCACGAATGACCGTGTGCCGCTCACCGTGGGGGAGATCGAGCTCGATGGCCAGGGTGGTCATGAGCTTGAGTGGCCGGTCGAGGAAGAAGCAGACACCAGCCTCACTGATGTCTCTCACCCGGGCCTCATAGCGCCCCTCGGGAAGGTCGAGGGAGATAGGCCAATCCGCCTTGGCGCGGGGCCAGCGGCGGCGCTCACGGCCAGTTTCTTGGGTGGGAGCCAGGGGGCCGGAATCTGCCGACATGGGGTCGCTTGTTGAGGAGGTCGTGGGGTCGGGCGGCTCCTCTTTGGAGGAGGCTCGATCGGAGCGGGGACGCTTGGTCATGGTCGGGGGCTCACGGAGCCCTGGAGGCATTCACCAGACTGCTCAATGTATACCGAGATCCAGATCCTGTCCATAATGCCCGGGCATTCGCTCGGAACAGGAAGACCTCCGAGGGTGTCGTGAAATGGTGCGGAGGGTGGGCTACACTGGGGCCTCGGGTCAGCCATGGAGGGCTGCTCGGTGGTGGCCCGTAGGAGGGTCATGCATCTGGCGGAAGGCGGCGACCTGTACCAAATTTCACGGCCACCCTGACGGTGCGAGACCCAGGGCAAACAATCGAGACCAGGACCTGCTATCGCGGGAGGAACGAGAACGATGTCGAGCTACAACAAGGTCATCTTGATGGGAAACCTGACCAGGGATCCCGAGCTGCGCTTCACGCAGAGCAATGTCGCCATCTGCAAGTTCGGCCTCGCGGTCAACAGGCGCTTCAAGGATCAGAGTGGGGAGTGGAAGGAAGAGCCCACGTTCGTGGACATCACGATCTTCGGAAAACGAGGTGAGGCCTTCGCCAAGTTCCACAGCAAGGGCAAGCCCGCCTTCGTCGAGGGCACCCTGCGATTCGATACCTGGGAAGATCAGCAGGGCAACAAGCGCAGCAAGCTCTACGTGGTTGGTGACACCTGGGAGTTCGTCGGCGGTGGCAGCCCCGGCGGTGGCGGCGGCGGCGGAGGCTACGAGAATCGACCCGCTCAGCCTCAGGCCGCTGCTGGACAGGAGCAAGGTGGCTATGGCGGTCCTCAGCCGGATTACCTAGAGGTCGACGACACGCCCTTCTGAATCGCCAAGAGTCGGAGGAGGGGTTGCACCTTTCCTGTCGGAGATTGAGATGAAACTTCGTGTCTTGCTTTTTGCCAGCCTGCGGGAAAGAGCCGGCACCGGGGAGCTTCTGTGCGAAGGACTCCCCGGCGACCTGGATCTTGCTGGGCTCAAGCGAGAGCTTGAGGAGCGTCATCCCGAGCTAGGTGAATTGAGCCATGTGGCTGGAGTGATTGCCGAGCGCTATGTGGACGACCACACCATGCTGGTCGATGGACAGGAGGTGGCTCTACTGCCTCCGGTCTCCGGGGGTGAACCGGATCCAGACGAGTTGCTGGCACGGGGGTGTTTCGAGCTTGCCAGCGCACCCATCGACGAGCGTGCTTGCCGGCTTCGGGTGGAGCACCCCAGCTGCGGGGCGGTGGTCACCTTCGCTGGCAATGTGCGTGAAACCAACCGTGGAGAGAAGGTCGAGCGGATCGACTACGAGGCCTTCGAGCGCATGGCGTACCCTGAGATGGAACGCATCTTCGAGAGGTGTCGGAAAGAGCATGGAGATGCAGATGGTTCGTGTCCTCAGAAGGCCCTTCGCATGCTGTGCATCCACCGGATAGGTAGCGTTGGTGTGGGGGAGTGCTCTGTCTTGATCGCGGTCTCAAGTGCACACCGAGCGGCCGCCTTCGAAGCAGCACGTTTCCTCATCGATGAGCTCAAGGCGAGCCTGCCCGTCTGGAAGAAGGAGCTCTACTCGGATGGGCACCACTGGATTGGTGACCGCTCATGATGAGCGTTCAAACAGTCGCCGTGACAGCCTTCCAGCAGAACTGCGCGGTGCTCTCCTGTGATGCGACTGGCGAGGCGGCGATCGTCGATCCCGGCGGAGACCTGGACAAGGTCCTGGCCGTCGTGGAGGAGAAGGGGGTTCGGGTTCGGATGATCCTGCTGACTCATGGTCACCTCGACCATGCGGGTGCTGCAACCGAGCTGTCCGAACGGCTGGGGGTGCAGGTCATCGGGCCACATGAGGACGATCAGTTCTGGCTCGACGGTATGCCGGGCCAGGCACGTATGTTTGGGATGGGCAGCGGTGAGGTGGTCATGCCAGATCAGTACCTCGTGGATGGAGACAAGGTGTCGTTTGGAGAGGTCGAGCTGGAGGTCCTGCACTGCCCCGGGCACACGCCTGGCCATGTGATCTTCTTTGACGCGGCCTCTCGGGTGGCGATCGTTGGTGATCTGCTCTTTCGGGGATCAATCGGGCGGAGTGACTTTCCCCGGGGCGATTACGACACCCTGATTCGGTCACTCCAGGAGAAGGTCATCCCGCTTGGCGACGATGTGCTCTTCCACTGTGGTCACGGGCCGACCTCGACCATCGGGAGGGAGCGGCAAACGAATCCATATCTTCTTGAACCGGACCGTTTTCGGGGGATGAGCTGAACGCCTCCTATCACTCCTGCTAGCCTGCGCGGCCACACAATCCCGCCCTGGCGGGACCTCCTCGCCTGGAGATCGATGAATCAAAGAACGGACTACTCACTTAACGCTCGCGATATCGAGCGAGAAGAACTGGAAGTGGACGTCCTCCTCGTGGGGGCGGGACCGGCCAACCTCGCCTGCGCCATCCACCTGCAGCGCCTGCTCAAGGAGCGTGGAGTGGAGGACAGGATGATTCTTGTGCTCGATAAGGCAGAGGAGCTCGGCCACCACTCGCTGTCCGGGGCGGTGATGGATCCGAAGGGGATCGAGGAGCTCATGCCGGATTGGAAAGAGCGCGACTTCCCGATTGAGACCGAGGTGACTTACGACGCGCTGGCGTTTCTGAGGGCCAATGGGAAGCATCACCGCTTTGACGGGATGTTCACTCCGCCCCAGTTCAAGAATCACGGCAACTACATCATCTCCTTGAACAAGGTTGTTCGGTGGATGGCTGAGCAGGCAGAGGCCACCGGAGTGGATATCTATCCAGGCTTCGCTGCTGCTCAGCTACTGATGGAAGGTGACCGGGTCCTGGGTGTGCAAACCAGGGACAGTGGCATCGCCAAGGATGGTTCGCGCAAGGCGAACTTCGAACCAGGCATGAACGTGCTGGCCCCGGTCACGGTCCTGGGCGAGGGCCCGCGCGGGAGCCTGGTGAAGGGGCTCGTGCGAGATCTGAAGCTGGATGAGGGCCGCAATCCACAGACCTACGGGACAGGGATCAAGGAGATCTGGGAGATCGGAGATCGAGCAAAGGAGCTCTTCGGGTCGGTCTTCCACTCGGGGGGCTATCCGCTGGGGAGCGACGGCTACGGAGGTGGCTGGATCTACGGCATCTCGCCCACTCAGATCAGCGTTGGCTATGTGGTTGGGCTTGATCATCACGACGCTCGGCTGGATCCGCACGGGCTGTTCGTCAGGTTCAAGCAGCACCCATTCGTTGCCGACTTGATCGCCGGTGGCAAGCTGGTGCGCTACGGAGCGAAGACCGTCTCAGAAGGTGGTTATTTCTCCATGCCGAGGTTGCAAGGCGATGGCTTCTGCCTGGTAGGCGACAGCGCTGGCTTCCTCAATGCCTCCACCCTCAAGGGGGTGCACCTCTCAATCAAGTCAGGGATGCTTGCTGCGGAGGCCATCGCCGATGCGCTGGTCGCTGGTGATACCTCGGCTGCCAAGCTGGCTCGCTACACGGAGTTGTTCGAGAGTTCATGGGCCAAGGAGGAGCTCTGGGGCGTTCGGAACTGGAGGCAGGCCTTCGATGGTGGAATGCTGGGCGGCATGATCGATGCTGGCTTCCAGATGATCTCCGGCGGACGTGGACTCAAGGCGCATCGTTCCGGCCATGAGGATCACAGGACCACGCGCAAGGTCTCCGAGTCGCGCATGACTCAGCCGAAGTTCAATGACACCACCTCGATGGACAAGCTGACGGATGTCTACTACTCGGGAGCCATCCACGAGGAAGATCAGCCCAGTCATCTACTCATCACAGATCCATCGGTCTGCGTCGAGCGTTGCACTGTGGAATATGGAAACCCGTGCCAGCACTTCTGTCCGGCCGCTGTCTACGAGGTCCCCGAGGAGGGGCTGCAGGCCAGCGGTGGCGTTGTGATCAATGCCAGTAACTGCGTGCACTGCAAGACCTGCGATATTGCCGACCCCTACGAGATCATCCAATGGGTGGTTCCTGAGGGGGGCGGCGGCCCCAAGTACATCGATATGTGAACGCGCGACGATTCTCTTGATCGCGACCTAGCCTTCTCTCCCCCCCAAGCCAACACCTGCCAAGCTGCATGAAACTCAGCCACAAGACCCCCTCCGATCCCCTTCCGAAGACTGATTTCCTGGTCGCCTTTGCCACTGAGGGCAAGAAGCCTCAGCTGCCGGGAGGCGTCAGCCTGCCTGCAGCCGCGCTCAAGGAATTCGATGGCAAGGCTCGTAAGAGCCGCCTGACCGACGCCACCAAGGGGGGCGCCGGCCGGGTGCTTCTCGTCGGGCTCGGCCCGGCCAAGGAAGTCGATGTAGAAGGGCTTCGACGCGCTGCTGCGATCGGAGTCAAGGCGGCTGAAGACCACAAGGCATCGGGCGCAACCGTCTACGTCGGGGATTCAATTGCCAAGCTTGCAGGTGGGCCCATGGCGGCCGGCTGTGCTGTGGCGGAGGGCGCTGGAATGGGGCACTACCGCTACGACCTCGGCAAGAGCAAGCCGGAACCGCGGGCGCTCAAGCGGGCTGTGGTGATGGGACAAGGCGCGGACTTCAAGAAAGGTGTGAAGCGTGGAGCAGCTCTTGCGGAAGCGAACCTCTTCACCCGTGATCTGCAGAACCTGGCTGGCAATCAGCTGACACCATCGAAGCTGGCGGACAAGGCTCGCGGGCTTGCCAAGCGCAGCCCCAAGATCTCCTGCAAGGTCATGGACGAGGCCGGCATGAAGCGGCTTGGAATGGGCTTGTTGCTGGGTGTCTCCGCTGGTTCAGCAGAACCGGCCAAGCTCATTCATCTGGTCTACAAGCCCAAGGGTAAGTCCAAGGGGAAGATTGCACTCGTGGGCAAGGGGCTGACCTTTGATGCTGGTGGCATCAGCATCAAGCCCAGTCGTGGAATGGAGGAGATGCGCTACGACATGTCGGGCAGCGCTGCTGTCCTGGGAACCTTCCACGCCTTGGGGGATCTCGACGTGCCGTATGAGGTTCATGGAATCGTGCCCTCCTCAGAGAACCTCTGCGATGGTCTGGCCACCAAGCCGGGCGACATCCATGTGGCGATGAATGGCAAGACTGTCGAGATCATCAACACGGACGCTGAGGGGCGACTGATTCTCGCCGATGCGCTCTGCTACACGGTATCGAAGGTCAAGCCGGACACCATCATCGACCTGGCGACCCTGACGGGTGCGGTCATCATGGCCCTGGGGCACGAGATGAGCGCCTGCTACGCCACCACGGACAAGCTCCGAGATGGTCTCTTGGCAGCGGGTGAAGCCAGCGGTGAGGCCCTCTGGTCGATGCCCCTCCACAAGGCCTTTGTCGAGAACATGGGCGCCGGGCCGGCCGATCTGCGCAACATCTGCACCCCGAACATGGGGGGCGGGTCCATCGCTGGAGCGGCCTTCCTGTCCCAGTTCGTGGGGGATACCGCATGGAGCCATCTGGACATCGCTGGGACGGCCTGGAATCAGGCCAGCCGGGACTACACCGGGGGCAGCGGGGGCACTGGAGTTGGAACCCGGCTCCTCATCGAGTATCTTTCTCGCTAGGTCTCAGAGTCCGGAAAGGAATTCTCAGCGAGCGGGGCCTGTCCCGAGAACGAGCGGATTGTCGTCTCGCTTCACCTAATTACCGATTCCCCATGAGGAGCGCACCCAGAGACGGGGCCGCGCCGGCAAACAAGTGACAGTCAAGGAAAACATCCTAGTCCCCGGTCTCGCTGGCATCCCAGCCGCAGAATCTGCAGTCAGTTACATCGACGGCCAGGCCGGCGTGCTCGAGTATCGGGGTATACCGATCGAGGCGCTTGCCGAGCACAGCACCTTCGAGGAGGTCGCCTGGCTCTTGCTGAATGGTCGTCTGCCAACGCAGGCAGAGCTCGACGAGTTCGAGGCCAAGCTGATCGCCAACCGCACCTTACCTCAGGGGGTTCTGGACACCATCGCCAGCCTTCCAGGTGATGGCCACCCGATGGCTGCGCTGCAGGTCGGCTACGCGGCGCTTGGAATGCACAGCCCGGATGTCAACGCGCTTGATCCCGGTCAGCGACAGGAGGCCATTGCGCGCTTGATCGCGGCAACGCCAACCCTGGTAGCTGCCTTTGCGCGCTCCCGTGCAGGCATGGATTTCGTCGCTCCGGATCCGACCCTCTCCACAGCTGCCAACTTCCTGTGGATGTTGAATGGCGAGAAGCCGGAGGATCTTGTCGGCCGTGTGCTGGACGTCGCCCTGATCCTGCACGCTGATCACACCATGAACGCGTCCACCTTCACCGCGCGTGTGGTGGCCTCGACCGAGTCGGATCCGTACAGCGTCTGTGCCTCGGCGATCGGATCTCTCAAGGGGCCCCTGCACGGCGGCGCCAATGAGCGGGTGCTTATCCAGCTCGAGAAGATCGGGTCGGTTGATGCCGTCGAGGGCTGGCTTGACCAGCAGATTTCCGCCAAGGGCAAGATCATGGGCTTCGGTCATCGGGTGTACAAGACGAAGGACCCGCGATCGACCAACCTCCAGCTGCTTGCACGTGAGATGTTCGAGACCTTCGGTAGCACTCCGATGTATGACATCGCCCTCAAGCTAGAGGATGCAGTCGTCGCTCGCCTGGGTCAGAAGGGGATCTACCCGAACGTCGACTTCTTCAGTGGAATCGTCTATCAGAAGATGGGCATCCCAACAGACGTCTTCACGCCCATCTTTGCGATCGCTCGGGTGGCCGGGTGGCTGTCGCATTGGGATGAGCAAATGAACGACAACCGGCTCTTCAGGCCTGGCCAGATTTTCACGGGTACGCACGGGGCGCGCTACGTCCCGATTTCCGAGCGTTAGATCCTGGCATCCGGTGGCGTCCCATGGCCCTCTCTTCGAGGGTCAGGCTGGGGCGGTGCCCCAAGAACTCCCACTCCTCCGCTAAGGATTCGGCCCATGAGTGATCTCGAACAGTCCGTGGATTCCCAGTACTTCGAGAGCTACTCGGGGGCCGAGGTTCACCGCCTGATGCTGTCGGACAAGATACGTACCGAGGGGTATGGCCGGGCGATAGCTGAGATTGTCAAACCTGGCATGACCGTGCTCGACGTGGGTACGGGGACGGGCATTCTCAGCTTCTTTGCTGCCCGAGCTGGAGCCTCCAAGATCTACGCCGTGGATCGCTCAGACATCCTCTCGGTGACCGAGGATCTCGTGGAGGCCAACGGATTCGAGGAAGTGATCGAGTGCGTTGACGGCGTGGCTGAGGAGGTTGAGCTCCCTTCCAAGGTTGACGTGATCGTCTCCGAGTGGATGGGCATGTTCGCGCTGACCGAGGCGATGTTCGAGAGTGTCTGCCGTGCTCGAGACAAGCACTTGAAGCCGGGAGGGATCATGATCCCAGGCAGTATCAAGATGTGCCTGACCCCGATTCAGGAAGACAAGCTCTACAAGGAGCACGGCCTTGGGTTCTGGACCGACTCTCTCTATGGCTTCGACTACACGCCGATGATCAATACCGAGATCGCCGACCTCGATTCGAACTCGGTCGAAGGCGACAAGGCCATTGCTCTTGCCAGTTCAGCGATGCTCGTGGAGGTGGATGCGGTGGCTGATCCGATCGAGGCCTACTGGTTCGACTCGCACGTGAACTTCGAGATCACCAAGGCTGGTCGCATGCATGGCTTCCTTGGTCACTTCGAGGCTGCGCTCTCGCCTGGAGTGCTTCTGTCCACCGCTCACGACACCCCGATGACTCACTGGCGTCAATCCTGGTTCCCCATTCGTGAGCGCGCGGTGGAGGTTGGCGACACCTTCACGATTCACTTCAAGGCCCGCAAGGACCCCACGGGGCTTGACCCTCGCAAGCCGACCTACTTCATGGAAGGTGAGTGGATACGGTCCGGTGATGTGATCGACAAGTTCTTCTACTGCCACCACGGGACCTACGAATAGACGGTTCCGCCAGGTGACCTGGCGGTTCCCGAGAGCATGAGCCAGGAGCGTCGTCTGGGCCTCTTGATGGCCGTTACTTGCTCCCTGCTCTGGGGGTTGCTCGCGATCGTGATGAAGGTCGTTTCAGAGGAGGTGGACTCGATCACGATTGTCTGGTTTCGCTTCACTCTGGCATTCAGCTTGCTGGGAGTGATCCTCTCGTGTCGGGATCGGAGACGCCTGGGCATCCTGCTTCGTCCGCCACTGCTCGGGCTCCTTGCGGCGCTTGCCCTCTGCGCCAACTACATCGGCTACATGCAGGGGCTCGCACTGACCACGCCCAGTTTCGCGCAGATCCTTATACAGCTGGCGCCGCTGCTGCTGGCGATGGTGGGGGTCGTGTGGTTCAAGGAGCGCCTGAACCGGGCGCAGTTCGTGGGTGTGGGGCTGACTGTCATCGGCTTCATCCTTTTCTATCACGATCAGTTTCAAGCCCAGGTCGTTGCTGGCAACGTCCTGCGTGAGGGCCTTGGTTACCTGGTCTTCGCGTCGATATTCTGGGCTGCCTATGCATCCCTCCAGAAGCATCTGGTTCAGAGGGGCTGTGCTCCTCAGGACCTCAACCTGCTGCTCTATGCGCTGCCGATCCCGCTGCTGTTCTACTGGGCAGACTTTCGATTGCTGGCGGAATTGAGCGCCGCTCAGTGGCTCTTGATGATCTTTCTCGGCGCCAACACCTTGCTTGCCTACGGTGCATTGGGGGAAGCGCTCAAGCGCCTTCCCGCCTATCAGGTCTCACTGATCATCACCCTGAATCCGTTGATCACCCTGGTTGTCATGGCCGGGCTGCGCGGCCTTTCGGTCAGCTGGGTTCCCGATGACGAGGTCAGCTGGCTGGGTTACTCAGCGGCCTTGCTGGTGGTGCTTGGGATCACACAGGTCCTGATTCGAACGGACGGGTGCACCGACCAGGCGAGCTGACTGGCGGAGTTGAGGCCTTGCATCTACCCTTCCTGGTCATGTGGACCCTGCCATTGCTCTCGCCGCTGGTGACCTATGTGGGTGCTGGTCTGGCTGCTGCCGCTGGTGGGATGAGGATCGCCTGGCATCGTAGCAGGCTAGGGACGGCTCGGCGCAGGGCTCAGAGGGCCACTCGCAAGGTGATCCGGGAAGCAGAGCGCTTCGACTCCTCTCTCGAGCGCTGGCGACGTCCGGTTGAGCCGACAGCACGGGCCTATGCTGCCGAGGATATCCTGGAGCGGTTGAGCGGAATGGAGCTGGAGACCCTCAAGGATGCGGGGGCCAGAAAGGTTCGTTGGTCCGCTCTCGAGGAGGCCGGCTACACCATGGTGGGGGACCTCGTAGGGGTCACCCCGAGGCAGCTCTCGAAGGTCCATGGTGTGGGCGTGAAGTCAGGCAGGCGTGTGGTCCAGGCAACCCGCAAGCTGGCCAGGCGCCTCGAGCAGGAAGGTCCCTCCCTGCCCAATCCCGAACTGACCAGTCCGGAGGCAGCAGCTCTGGCCACCAGGACTCTTGATCTGCTGGATGCGAGTGAGGCAGCCGGTGAGGCCCCCAGGAAGCTCCGTCAGCGAGCGGTGGAGCTCAGCCGTGAGGCGCAGGCCATGAGGCGGGAGACGTCCTTTGGGCGCTGGCTGCTGGGGCCTCTTCGCCGAGCAGAGAATGCGGAGGCCGCCGAGCGGGCCGAGCAGCTGGCGGACAGTGCAGAGCAGCTAGCCAGCAGTGGCTTGTTGAACGAGGCCAGGAAGGGGCGCAAGAGCCTGAGATCGTTCAGGCGGAGGAAGCGCCACGCCCAGGGGCTCCAAGCGGAGTTCTCCTCTCGCTATGCAAGCTGTTGCGCTGTCCTGGAGGAGGTCTTCGGGGGCCTTGGGCTGCGCCCCCTGCGGCAGGTGAGCGCCGGTCGCGGGGGAGTTACGGATGAGGTCGCAGCTCGCGTGGAGGCCTTTGAGCTGCGCTGTGCAGGCCTGCGTGCGACCTTGCGTCCGTACCAGGAGTTTGGCGCCAGGTACATGCTGGTTCAGCAGCGAACCATCCTCGGCGACGAGATGGGGCTGGGCAAGACCATGCAGGCGCTAGCGGCCATGGTGCACCGTGCTGAGGATGACTCCCGGGCACGCTTCTTCGTGGTGGCCCCCGCTGGACTCCTGATCAACTGGGAGCGTGAGGTGCGCAAGTTCACGGCGCTCACGCCCCACCTGCTCTACGGAGATGACCTGGAGCAGAACCTCGCCGGTTGGATCGCTGGGGGTGGGGTAGCCATCACCTCCTACGCGACCTTGCGAAATGCTGACATTGGAGCTGTGCTCGAGTCGCGTGGTGAGGCCGTCGATCTCGCCGTGGTCGATGAGGCACACTTCATCAAGAACCCGGAGGCGGGGCGAACGCAGGCGGTGAGGAGGGTGCTGGACCGCAGCGAGCAGGTCACGCTGCTCTCTGGCACGCCGATGGAGAATCATCCTCGCGAGTTTCTGGAGCTGATCGATTCGATCCGTCCACAAGACGCGGCAGAGCTGCGCTCCTTGAACCTCGAGCTTGATGCGGCTGCTGGTTCCGTGCGTACCTTCCATCAAGCAGTATCCAAGGTCTATCTGCGGCGGAACCAGGAGGACGTCCTGACGGAATTGCCCGCCCGCCTCGAGGTCGAGGAATGGGTGGACTGCACCGCAGATGATCTGTCCGCTTACCGGGACATGGTGATCAGCAAGAACTTCATGGGGATGCGACGCGCTGCCACCCTTGGCGTGGCGACGACGACATCCGCCAAGCTTGAGAGACTTGAAGAGCTGCTCACGGATCACCGGGCCTCCAATCGCAAGGTGATCGTGTTTTCTTTCTTCCTCGATGTCCTCGCCGCCCTCGAGCGGCGCTTCGAAACGGTGGGGACGATCTCGGGCAGGCTCGGCCCAATGGAGAAGCAGGAACTCTGCGATGAGTTCGAGGAGCGCGATGGACACGCGATCTTGCTCCTGCAGATCAATGCAGGGGGGCAGGGGCTGAACTTGCAGGCAGCCTCGGTGGTGGTGCTGGCCGAACCCCAGACCAAGCCTTCAATCGAGATGCAGGCCATCGCCCGTGCCCATCGCATGGGGCAAACTCGTCGTGTGCTGGTGCACCGCTTGTTGGCCCGTGGCACGTGTGACGAGGCGATGATGGAGATCCTCTCGGAGAAGACCGAACTGTTCAATGCCTACGCCAAGAAGAGCCTGGTGAAGGAGGCCAGCCCCGAGGCGACCGAGACGAACCTGGCGAGGGCTGTCATCGAGCTGGAAGCTCGACGGCTGGGGCTCGAGGCTACCCAGGCCGAGCAGCTGCTGGAGGGTGGATAGAGCTCCCCTGCGTGCAAGGTGAGGGTGCGCCAAAAAAAGGGCTGAACAGAGACCGGGAAGGGGGCTCCTGCCAGCTGGCTGGCTCGCTATGATCCCGACCATGAGCCACCCCATGAGCGCGGAGACCATCGAGTCCGACTTGCAGTTTGCCATCACCATCGCAAAGAGCGCCGGAGTCAGAGCCATGGCTCTGAGGGCCGAGACCAACAAGGAAGGCGGGGCTCGCTGGGAGGGAAAGATGCTGGCGGACGTGGGCGATCAAGCCTGCGACGGCTACCTCCAGGGAGCTCTCTTTGGTCGACATGAGGCTGATGGCGTGCTCAGTGAAGAGACCCGCGATTCAGCGGAGCGCCTGTCGCGAGAGCGTGCCTGGATCATCGATCCGCTGGACGGGACCAAGGAATACAGCCAGCTCCGTGAGGACTGGGCGGTGCACGTCGCGCTGACCTACAAGCAAGAGTGTGCCCTGGCTGCCGTTGATCTTCCGGCGCAAGGGCGAACACTCTGGGCGGTTTGTCTTCCAGGGCAGGAGCGTGCTGGCCTGCTCGGAGGCGGCGAACTCGTTCGCGGTGACAGTGCGGTTCCTGAGGCCCCACGGATCGCCTGCTCTCGCAGCCACACACCTCCCTGGATGGAGGCTTTCCATGATGGAATGGGGGGTGGGGAGCTGGTTCGTGCCGGCTCAGTGGGAAACAAGGTGGCCCTGCTTCTGCTGGGAGAGGCGGACCTCTACGTGCACAAGGTCGGTCTCAAGGAATGGGACACCTGCGCGCCTGAGACCATTGCACGCGCCCTTGGCTGGCACGTCTGCAAGCTGCGCGGTGAGGAGCACCGCTACAACCAGCAAGATCCGGTCAATCATGAGCTGGTCATCTGCCGTCCGGCAGTGGCCGAGAAGGTCGTCGAGATCCTTGCCAGCTGTGGTGCCCTCGAGGATCACCGCTCCTGATCGTGTTCAGGGACGACCAGCTCCCGGCTTCAGGGAGGCAACCGGCGGAGGTGCGGCGAACAGTCGCCGGGGGCCAGCCCGTCGAAAGAGCCAGAGTATCCCTCGATTTCGAGATCGATGGCACGCCCGACAGGACTTGAACCTGTGACCCTCAGATTAGAAATCTGATGCTCTATCCAGCTGAGCTACGGGCGCCCGGCCCTGATTCTACGGGGCTCCAGCCCTTCATTCTCGGGTGGATCCGGCTTTGTGGCCGGGGTTCAGTGCGGAAGTCGAAGGGGGCCTCTCGCCAGAGCGAGCCCGCCTTCTGTCGCGGGGCCTTCACGACCTGGCTTGCAGCTCCCTCTTGTCCCTCTTGACCTCGAGCTGCAGCGCGGAGGGAGCTAGCCGATCTCTGCGGTGAGGGGCAGCTGCTGATGAAACTGGTGGTGGTCCAGGTTCCTCCATTGAATTGCGCCCAGCGCGGCCCTGACAGAGAATCCATGTCGCAAGCTGACCGGTAGCCCGAATCTCCTGGCCACCCGTGCGCGGAAGCGCTGTCCATCTTCGCGCTCCTTGTCCTCGTAGATGTCGATACTCAAGGGATAGAGCTGGCCGTCCTCTCCCGATCGAAGAGCGACGATGCTGCCCTCCTCGAACCGAATCGAGGTGCACCCCTGTGTTGAAAGGTACTCGACGACGTCACGCTCGTGCATTCGTGTTGAGTTCTTCATGGCTCCCAATCTAGGCCAGGCTGCGAGATCTTGCTGATAGGGTATTCACCTAGATTGACCACGTGCTGTGGCTGCGCAAGGCCTGACTGAATTCCACAGCTGCGGCTTCAGCCGGCAGAATGACCCTGGCTTGAGGGAGCCCTCACAGTGGAGTGGTGGAGCCTGGTCGGGGAGATGGGACTCGAACCCACGACTCGTAGCACCCAAAGCTACGCCTCTACCAACTGAGGTACTCCCCGCTCTGCCACCCAGTCGGGCATTGGCAGTGCGGCAGGGTATCCCAGGCGGCAGCCGCCTGCGAGGGTCGGGAATGGGGTTTTGAGTGGTTGTTGTCGCACGGAAGGGCTACCTTTCCATCCTGAGGCGCGAGAGTCTTGTCCGCGGGTGTCTCCGCAGGCTCGCGCCACTCCCACACGCCACGTCCCAGCAGCGCCTCCCCGTCCAGGGGAATTCGTCTCCCAGCAAGCATGAAGGTCCTCGTCGTCGGTAGCGGAGGGCGTGAGCACGCCCTGTGCTGGAAGATTGCCCAGTCTCCAGAGCTCACGGAGTTACTCTGTGCCCCAGGAAATGGGGGCACGAGCGCCGTTGCTCGGAATGTCGATGTGGCGACCACGAACATCTCCGGGCTGGTACGTCTGGCCGTCGAGGAGAAAGTGGACCTGGTGGTCGTGGGCCCCGAAGATCCCCTGGTTGCCGGTCTTGGAGATCTTCTGAGAGCAGAAGGGATCGCGGTCTTCGGTCCCGGCGCGAGGGGAGCAGAGCTGGAGGGCTCCAAGGCGGCGGCCAAGGACCTCCTGGAACGACATCGCATTCCGACTGCAGGATCCAGGCGCTTCGATCGCTCCGGCCCTGCCAAGGCCTATCTCGAGGGCTGTACGGTCTGGCCCCAGGTCATCAAGGCAGATGGCCTCGCGGCTGGAAAGGGAGTGGTCATCTGTGAGGACGTCCAAGCAGCCTGTCGGGCGGTGGACTCCCTGATGGAAGAAAAGACACTCGGGGGTGCCGGCGACAGGATTCTCGTCGAGGAGTTCCTGGAGGGCGAGGAGGCCAGCGTGCTGGCCGTGACCGACGGTGAAGCGATCCTCATCCTGGAACCGATCGTCGATCACAAGCAAGTAGGAGAGGGCGATACAGGCCCGAACACTGGGGGCATGGGGGTCTACTCTCCGGCCCCGAGCATGAGCAAGCGGCTGCTCCGTCAGATCGAACAGCGCATCGTGATTCCCTCGATTCATGGCCTGCGTCGGGAGGGTCTGGACTTCCGCGGGGTGCTCTTCATCGGTCTGATGATCACCGACCAGGGGCCCAGGGTTCTCGAGTACAACGTCCGCTTCGGCGATCCGGAGACCCAGGCCATCGTTCGGCGGCTCAAGGGAGACCTCCTGCCGATCCTGGTGGCGACGGCCCGTGGGGAGCTCTCCTCGATTTCTCCCCCCGAATGGGATCCCCGCTTCTGTGTCGGTGTGGTGGGAGCCAGCGAGGGCTATCCCAAGAGCTACCGAAAGGGTGATCGTATCCGTGGGGTGGAGGAGGCGGAAGCCTGCGGTGATGTGACCGTCTTCCAGGCAGGAACGGCCAGCAGCGGCCAGGGCCTGGTCTCCTCGGGCGGACGGGTCCTGTGTGTTACTGGTATGGGTGAAACCATCGAGGACGCCCGGAAGTGCGCCTACGAGGCTTATGACAAGATCGAGTGGGCTGGTAAGTTCTGCCGCCGGGACATTGGCACCCGGGTCGAGGGGCGCAAGGAACGCATCCGTAAGATGATGAGCGGCGTCGCCACCTGGACACGGGATGGTCGACTCTAGTTTGACGAGATCAGGAGGGCAGATGAAACACGCGGTGATACGCAAGCGCTTCGACGAGTACCTGCGGTCCAGGTCCCTCAAGCTCACCCAGCAGCGCGAGAAGATCTTCGAGCATGCCTTCGCCACCCACGAGCACTTCACGGCGGAGATGCTCCACCGCTGGATGACCGAGGGCGAGGCTGGAGAGATTGACAAGAATGTCTCCCGTGCCACCGTCTACCGGACCCTCAGCCTGCTGGAGGAGGGAGGGTTCATAGGCTCGCTCGATAGCGGCCGCGGTGAGCTGATGTACGAGCACCTGCTGGGGCACGAGCATCACGATCATCTGATCTGCCGTAGCTGTGGCAAGATCGAGGAGTTCCGGAACGATGAGATCGAGCGCTTGCAGGAGGAGGTTGCCGCACATCACGGCTTCACGATCTTGCATCACACCCTCAAGCTCGAGGGCCACTGCAAGAAGTGCAGTCGCAAGCTGGCCACGAGTCGCCCTGCCCCCGGTGGCAAGGGTGTGGCCGACTCAAAGTGAACGTCCGCTGAGGGCCGAGCCCTGGGGCGATCAGCCGGGAGCCTACTGCTCGAAGTTCGTCAGCAGACGGTTGAAGACCAGGTCTGCGATCTCGCCATTGGAGACCCCGTACTTGCGGGCGGAGACGACGAGTCGGCAGCGCTCGAGATCATAGGCCTCAACGGACACAGTGACCTCGGCCCCATCGATCGTGGCGATGGCCCCGCGCACATCGTTGTCGATGCGAATGGGGATCTCTGATTGTTGCCCCAGGGAGGCCTTGACCGTGGCCCAGGCCACGTCGACGTCCTCATTGAGTTGCGCGACGAAGGTGTTGGCGTCGAGCATGTCCTGGCTGATGACGACACCGGCTCCGACTCCGAGCACGGCGGCGCAGCTCGCGCCGAGGAGGGGCAGGAGCAGGAAGGCTGAATGGACGATTCTGCGCATGGCTGGGTGCGTCTTGGGTGAAGGGTGCGGATGACGCTGCGCGCGTCTTCAGGACCCGAAACTAGCGAATCGAGGTCGCCAATCCAGGGCCTGGTTGAGACGAATTTTTCGCGCGTTGACAGGGGTTTCGATCCAAGAGGCTCTCAGACCCCGATGCCGGTGGCTGCGCAGTCCACGAGCCTCTGGTAGAAGCCCAGGCCCTCGCCTTCCTGGCGGGGTCCCAGCCGGGTCCAGCGGGGGTGCTGCCAGGGGTCGAGGTTGCGCTCGGGATGGGGCATGAGCCCCAGCACCCGGCCGCTGGGGTCGCAAATTCCAGCAATCCCCTCGGCGGAACCATTGGGATTCTCCGGATAGGAGGCTGGGCCGCCGGCCTCGGTCACGTAGCGCAGGGCGATCTGACGGTTGGCCTTGAGGCGTTCCAGAACGGTCTCGTCACGGACCACGAAGCGCCCCTCGGCATGGGCCACCGGGGTCGGCATGAGCTCCCCAGGAGCAATCCAGGGACAGGCACAGTCCAGCGACTCGAGGGTGACCCAGCGGCACTCGTAGTGATTGGACTGATTGTTGGTCAGGGCAATGTCTCGAGCGGAGGCGTCTCCGAGCGCCTGGCTCTCGCCGGGGAGATCAAAGAGGCCCGATTCGACCAGAACCTGGAAGCCATTGCAGACCCCCAGGACCAGGCCGCCGCGATCGACATAGGTTCGCAGGGCCCTGGCAAGACCATGTCGGAGCTCGAGTCCCCAGACCCGTCCGGCAGCCACGTCGTCGCCGTAGCTGAAGCCACCTGCGATGACCAGGATTTCCAGCTCTTCGAGCCTCTGGGGCTCTTTCAGCAGCCGATTGAGGTGCAGGACCGTGGTCTCGGCGCCGCAGACTTGCAGGGCTCGTGCGGTCTCGGCGTCGCAGTTGGTTCCCGCTGTCCGCAGGACGAGGGCTCTGGGTTTGGTCATGGCGCTCAGCCTTGGAAGAAGCCCTGGTGGGCGTCCCGTAGTTCGGTGATGGAGAAGCGGGCCAGTGGCTCACCACGCGAGGAACGCAGTTCGAGCACTTCGTCCGAGCGCACGCGGCCAACAAGGGCGAAGGGAAGGGTGTCCAGGGCAGCCTCAAAGGCTCCCTGTTGCTCGGGCTCGACCTCGACCAGGAAGCGCGTGGTCGACTCCGAAAAGAGCGCCGTGGCATCGGGATCACAATCGGAGGGAAGGCCGGTGCTGGGCACCCGGGCCAGGTCGAGGTCCAGGCCGAGGCCACCGGCGAAGGCCATCTCAGCGGCAGCAACGGCGAGGCCTCCCTCGGAGAGATCATGGCAGGCGCGAACGCAACCGGAGGTGATGGCCCGATGCAGGGCCCGGAAGATCTCCGGTGCGAGCTGCAGGTCGGGGGCAGGGACGCGGCCGCCCTCCAGCCCCAGGCTGCGGAAGTACTCGGAGCCGCCGAGTTCGGCGCTGGTGAGGCCCACGAGGAAGAGCAGGTTGCCGGCGCTCTTCAGATCCATGGTGACGACCTGGCGCACATCAGGCACCCGAGCCAGGGCGGAGATCAGCAGGGTGGGCGGGATGGCGATCGACTCATCACCCACGCGGTACTCGTTGTTGAGGCTGTCCTTGCCGGAGATGAAGGGTGTCTCGAAGGCCAGGGCGGCATCCCGACAGGCCTCTGCGGCGAGTACGAGGGCGCCCAGCTGTTGTGGCTTGTCGCAGTTGCCCCAGGAGAAGTTGTCGAGGATGGCGGTGTGGCCTGGGTCGCCACCGACGGCGACCGCGTTGCGTAGGGCCTCGTCGATCGCGGCCAGGGCCATGCGGTGAGGATCGATCAGGCCGTAGCGTGGGTTGGCCCCGCAGGTGATCGCGATGCCCTTGGTCGAGTCTGCCAGGGGCCGCAGCACCGCCCCGTCTCCAGGGCCATCGGCCTTCACACCGACGTGCGGCTTGAGCACGTTTCGTCCCTGCACCTCGTGGTCATACTGGCGAACGATCCACTCCTTGCTCGCGGTATTGGGAGCGCCGACGAGCTTCAGGAGCGTGGCGTGCACGTCCTCGCAGGCAGGAACACCGGGATCGGCATGGCCAGGCCCTACCCACTTCGCGGTACGGGTGGGCTTGGGGGTTCCATCGTGGAGGAACTCCATGGACATGTCCGCGACGTACTCCTGGTGGTACTTGAGGACCAGCCTTCCGGTGTCCGTGAAGGTGCCGATCACGGCAGCCTCGACATCCTCGCTCTCGAAGATCTCAAGGCACTCCTCGATCTTCTCGGTGGGCACTGCGAGCACCATTCGCTCCTGAGCCTCACTGATCCAGATTTCCTCGGGGGTCAGCCCGGGATACTTGAGGGGCACGCTATGCAGGTGAACGAGGGCGCCGCAATGTTCGCCCATCTCTCCAACCGCCGAGGAGAGTCCGCCGGCCCCACAGTCGGTGATGGCCCGGTAGAGCTTGAGATCCCTAGCCTGAAGGAGGGCGTCGAGCACCCGCTTCTCCGTGATCGGATCGCCAATTTGTACCGCCGCGGACGAGACCATCTCGGACTCCTCGTGAAGTTCGATGCTGGAGAAGGTCGCCCCGTGAATTCCATCACGTCCGGTGCGACCACCAACGACGACAATGGCGTCCTCGGGCTGGACCTCCTTGGTAGCTGCCCAGCGCGGCATGAGCCCCACGGTCCCGGCGTAGACCAGTGGATTGGCCACATAGCCCTCGTCGTACCAGACGCCTCCGTTGAGCGTCGGGATGCCCATGCGATTGCCGTAGTCACGCACGCCCTCGACGACCCCACGCAGGATCCTTCGGGGGTGCATGCAGCCCCGGGGGAGCTGCTCCACCGGGTAGTCGGGCGGGCCGACGAAGAAGGAGTCGGTGTTGGCGATCGGCTCAGCTCCCATGCCCACCCCGAGAATGTCGCGGATCACACCTCCTATGCCGGTCCCGGCTCCACCGTAGGGGTCGATGGCGCTGGGATGATTGTGGGTCTCCACCTTGAAGCAGACGTCCCAATCTCCGTCAAAAGCGATGATGCCCGCGTTGTCGTGGAAGACACTGATGCACCAGGGCTTGTCGAGGGTCACCGTCGCGTGCTTGATGGTCTGCTTGAGCAGGTTCTCGTAACGACCGCCTTCGGGCCATGGATCACAGGCCTCCAGTTCGACCACTCCCGCAAAGGTCTTGTGCTTGCAGTGCTCGCTCCAGGTCTGTGCGAGTGTCTCCAGCTCACAGGCGGTGGGCTCTCGATCGAGCTCCCTGTAGTGAGCTTGGATGGCATGCATCTCCACCAGGTTCAGACTCAGGGCGCCCTCCTGACTGATCGCCAGCAGGGCCTCGTCATCGAGCTCGCGCAGGGGGACCTCGACCCGGCCGTGCTGGGGCGCTGCCGGGGGACGTCCAAAGGGCAGGCCCTCTCCGTCAATGGACACATCTTCAATGGTGTCGTTGGCCAGGATGCGAGCGGCGATGAGCTCGAGGTCCTCGCGGGACAGGTCGCCGCTCAGCTCCCAGGCGTGAAAGGTGGAGACCAGAACCTTGGCCCGCTCATCGACGATCCCCGTCCGGATCAAGGTGCGTTCGATGGTGAGGGCCACGGGGTCCATGACGCCAGGGCGCCGGGCCACCAGGATGCGGTGAGCGTTACCAGGCGGGGCGGGCTGCTGGGATGGTTCGAGCAGGATCAGGTCATCGAGCACCGGATCGGCCAGGAGCTCCCTGGCGATGGAGTCCACGACAGGGCGGTCCAGAGAAGGCGACAGCAGGAAACCGCGACCGCAGCGGGCCTGTTGCAGTCCCTTGACCCCCAGCTCCCGGGCAGCCTCGAGGAGTCCGGCAGCATCGGGATCATCCGCCGGGTGCTTGCGAAAGAGCTCGATACGCCAGGCATCGGGAAGGGCGGACGTCGTGGTCGTCTGAGTCGGCACGGCGGATATGGCCATGGGGCACGGTAGGGGCTCTTGGCGGCGAATAGGGACCAGGTAGAAGGCTCATCCCCCGGTCGGAAGGCGCCCATCATACCGAGCTGGTGGCGCCGAATCAGCCCTCGGCCCTTGCAGTCACCAGGCCCCTCTCCGAACATACGGCTATCCCATACGCCGCCCGGATGCGCGGCCAGACAGGAGCAACACCGACTTGAGCGACAAGGGCAAGGAACAGGCCGAGAAGGGCAGCAAGGACGCGGGCATGGCTGCCTCGTCGGCCGGCAAGGGTGATCCCCAGGGCAAGGCGACCGGCAGAGCCGGAACGGGGGCCGCCATGAACTTCGAGGCAGAAATAGAGGAGCTCGAGTCCCAGCTGGCGGACCTCAAGGAGATCTCCGAACGTACCCAGCTTGACCTGTCCGGGGAGATCGAGTCCCTGACGGCCAAGCTGAGGGAGGCGATCCAGGCCACCTACGCGGACCTGACTGCCTGGGATCGGGTCAAGGTGGCCCGACACCCCGAGCGTCCTGTGGCCAGCGACTACGTGGCCGGGATCCTCGATGAGTTCGTGGAGCTGCACGGCGACAAGGCCTTCGGGGACGACATGGCCATGATGACCGGCCTGGCCAGGATCGAGGACACTCGCTTCATGCTGATCGGTCATCGCAAGGGACGGACGACCAAGGAGCGCATCAGCTGCAACTTCGGCAGTGCTCATCCCGAGGGCTACCGCAAGGCCCTGCGCAAGATGCGTCTCGCTGAGAAGCTCAAGCTGCCGATCGTCACGATGATCAACACCCCCGGGGCCTACCCAGGAATCGGCGCCGAAGAGCGTGGTCAGGCTAAGGCCATCGCGGAGAACATCCTCGAGATGTTCGGCCTTCGTGTTCCCATCCTGGTAATCGTGATCGGTGAGGGAGGCTCCGGCGGCGCGCTGGGCATTGGAATCGGGGATCGTGTGTTGATGATGGAGTACTCCTACTATTCGGTCATCTCACCCGAGGGGTGTGCGGCCATCCTCTGGAAGGATGGGGCCAGGACTCCTGATGCGGCCACGGCCCTGCGTCTGACGGCCGATGATCTGAGCGAGCTCGAGTTGATTCAGGGGGTCATCAACGAACCGGTCGGGGGAGCCCATCGGGATCCCGAGGCGGCCCAGGCCGAGGTCCGTAAGACGATTCTTGACACCCTGGCAGAGCTCTCGGCCATGCCGGTGGAGGAGCTGCTGGAGCGCCGCTTCCGCAAGTTCCGTAACGCCGGGGAGATCGATGGGCGCTTTCCGAAGGTTCCAGGAGCCTGAGAGCGGACCTGATCCCGCACGAGGAACAGAATCACGTAGACTTCGCTCATGACGACAAGGAAACCTGCCAAGACCTCCAGCGCTGCTAGTGGGGAGGCCGCCAAGGATGACTTCGACGGCCGACTGGCGCGGCTGGAAGGAATTGTCCAGGAGATGGAGGAAGGTGGCCTGGGGCTGGAAGGCGCGATTCTTCGCTACGAGGAAGGTGTCTCCCTGCTCAAGGGTTGTCGTGAGGTGCTGGCGGGCTATCGCCGTCAGGTCGAGGAGCTGACTCGCGGCGCCGAGGCAGCCCTGGAGGACTACGATGACGATCCGGATGTCGACTCGGTCGACTGAATCTGGCGGAGGGGCCGCCCTCGAGGCCTGGCTCCTGGAGACGGGCGTCTGGACGGAATCTCACCTCTGCGCCTGGCTCGACAGCCGCCAAGGTTGGCCGGCGAGCCTCCAAGAGGCGAGCACCTACGCCCTGACCGGCGGAGGCAAGCGACTTCGTCCGGCCCTCGTCCGCTTGTTCTGTGAGCTGGGAGGGGGGACTGAAGACCTCGCGGTGCGACCGGCAGTCGCCGTGGAGCTGGTCCATACCTACAGCCTGGTGCACGATGACCTGCCCTGCATGGATGACGACGATCTGCGACGAGGCCGCCCCACCTGTCACAAGGTCTATGGGGAAGCCATGGCAGTGCTCGTGGGTGACACGCTCCTGACCGAGGCCTTCGGCCTGCTGGCAGAGCAGGGGACGGAGGCCGCCGAGATGGTGAGGGTCATGGCTCAGGGATCGGGAGCTTCTGGCATGGTCGGGGGCCAGGTCATGGACATGACCCTGGTGGGAAGTGAGGCCACTGCTGATGAGGTGCGCGCGGTTCATCGGGCGAAGACGGCGGCCTTGATCGGGGCGGCCTGTGAACTCGGTGCCCTCGCGGCAGGGGCGGGTGAAGGCCGGCGGGGGATCGCCCGCTCCTTCGGCATTGCCCTGGGCCTTGGTTTCCAGGCCATCGACGACGTCCTCGACGTGGTTGGAGACGCCGGGACTCTGGGGAAGACGCCGGGGAAGGACGAGGCACTGGATCGGGCCACGAGCGTCGCCACCCTGGGGCTGGAGGGTGCCCGTGAGGAGGCCCGTCGTAGAGCCGAGGAGGCCCGCTCCGAGGCTCGCAGCCTTGGATGTGAGCCAGGAGACCTGCTCTTCGCCGTGATCGACAGGCTCCTCACTCGAGAGTACTGAGCATGAAGGGTCGAGCAAATCCATGCCGGTTGGACTTGAGGGGTTGGAAGGAAGGGCCCGGACGGTCAAACTTATGCAGCCGGGAAGGAGCGCCCTTCCGACCGGCATGCCTTGGCCCATGAGCGCAGAGATCCCCCGATCGATTTCCCCCCAGCACCCGGAGGTCCGCCTTGGCGGACCGGGGCCGGAAGAGGAGTCACCTATGAGCCTGCTCGACGCGATTCACTCGCCCGCCGATCTGAAGGATCTGGACCCTGAGAAGCTGCCGGCTTACTGCGGCGAGGTGAGGGAGTTCCTGCTGGACTCCGTGCAGCGAACAGGTGGACATCTGGGCTCCAATCTGGGCACGGTTGAGCTGACAACGGCACTGCACTACGTCTATGACTTCCGGCGCGACCGAGTGGTCTGGGACGTCTCCCACCAGGCCTACACTCACAAGCTTGTGACCGGGCGCAAGAAAGGATTCGAGAAGCTGAGGCAAACCGAGGGAATGTGCGGGTTTACCAATCCCGAAGAATCGCCCTACGACCTGTTTCATACCGGGCATGCTGGCACGAGCATCAGCCTGGCGCTGGGGCTGGCGTTGGGAACCGCGCATGAACCCGATCCGCCTCATTCGGTGGCCGTGATCGGTGACGCAAGCATTGGCGCAGGGGTGGCCTTCGAGGCCATCAACCATGCTGGAGGCCTGGGCCAGAAGTTGCTGGTCGTTCTCAACGACAATGAGTGGTCGATCTCCCAATCAGTAGGAGCGATGGCTCGGTACTTCTCGAGAATTCGATCAGCGCGCCTCATTCAGCGAGCGCAACAGGAGATCCAGAGCCTGATCAACGCCATTCCAGTGATCGGGCCGCGTGTCGATCGAACCCTCGATCAGATCGGGGAGGTGGTTCGGCATGCGCTGGTCCCCGGACACGTCTTCGAGGAGCTTGGTGTTACCTACGTGGGCCCGATCGACGGACACGATGTCAGGCAGCTGGTGGACAACTTCAAGCGGGTCAAGGAGCTCGATGGCGTGGTCCTGCTGCACCTGATCACCCAGAAGGGCAAGGGGCATCCCGATGCTCTGGAGCACCCCGAGCGAGTCCATGGCGTCAAGGGTAGCCAGCCCGCGCCGCCTCCCAAGGGCAGCGGACGGGAGGATGGGAAGCTGCCCCCTGCGGATGCAGCGAAGAAGAGCGGCCCGAGCTTCACTGCCTGCTTCGCTGACTCGCTTGTGGGGCTAGCAGAGCGCGACCTACGCATCCACGCGATCACAGCCGCAATGCCCTCGGGGACGGGCCTGGATGCCTTCGGTGATAGGTTTCCTTCCCGTTTTCATGACACGGGAATCACCGAGCAGCATGCACTGGCCATGTCAGCGGGCCTCGCCAAGGCGGGGGCCCGCCCCGTGACAGCGATCTACTCGACCTTCCTCCAGCGAGGGTACGACCAGGTCTTCCAGGAGATCTCGCTGCAGAATCTCCCGGTGCTGCTCTGCCTGGATCGGGCAGGGGTCGTGGGGCAGGATGGTCCAACGCATAATGGCGTCTTCGACATCGCCTACTTGCGAACCCTACCGAATTTCGTGCTGTGTTCGCCGAGGGATGGGAGCGACATGACTCGCATGCTGAAGTTTGCGCTGAATCACGATGGCCCCGTGGCCATACGCTTCCCCAGGGGCGCCTCGCCTGGTGCGGAGAGTATTCACGCAGACGAGCGGCGTGCAATGAAGGCTGGTACGGCCGAGACCCTCTGTGAAGGGGAGCGACTCGTGATCTGGGCCTATGGTGACATGGTCAAGATTGCGCTTGGTGCGGCTGACGAGCTACGCAATATTGGTGTCGAGATTGGCGTGGTTGATGCACGCTTCGCGAAGCCCGTTGATGAAGAGCTGCTGGCCAGGCACTGCAATGGCTACCGACAGATCCTGACCCTGGAGGATCATCAAAAAGCTGGCGGCTTCGGCTCCGCCTTGCTTGAAGCAGCGAATCGCTTGCCTGGTAATGGCGCGCGCCTTCGCCTGCTAGGCATACCCGATCGATTTGTTGACCACATGAGCACCAGAGAAGAGCAGCTTGCTGAGCTGGGCCTTGATGTCGAGGGTGTTGTCCGCAGCGTTCGTAGTACCCTGGCCTCCAGTCGCCTCTAGACCGCGGAGCTGCGTGACCCTCGAGAATCCAACAACGCCTCGACGCCAGCGCAAGTGCTTCCAGGAGGACGTGCGTCGGGTCATGGTCTTCGCCGATGAGGCCAAGGCAGGGGTGAACGAACTGATCGCAGAGCTGCGTCCATTTCTCGAGGAGCGCTGCCCGGAAGTGACCCTGCACCGGAACCTGAGGCGCCAGTGCAGGCTGCTCGAGACCCATCCCCCGGAAGAGGACGATCTACCCAACCTGATCATCGTGTTGGGAGGAGATGGCTCGATGCTCACCGTTGTCAGGGCCTTCGGTGGACAGCCGGTGCCGACCCTTGGCATCAACTTCGGTCGGATCGGCTTCTTGGCCTCAGTGGTGGCGGTCAACTGGAAGGTGGCGATCACGGAGGTCCTGGCGGGTGATGCGGTGATCGAACCCAGGATGCGGCTGGCGGCAGAGCTCATCAGCCGCGAGGGACACTCGGTTCACGCGATGGCCCTCAATGATCTCGTCGTGCAGCGCGGTGCGGCTCAGGGAATGATGACGCTGTCGCTCCACGATGGAGATCGCTGGGTGAGTGATTACCGGGCTGACGGCCTGATCGTGGCCTCGCCGAGCGGCTCGACGGCCCACTCGTTGGCCGCTGGCGGTCCAATTCTTGCTCCGTCCATGCGTGGATTGGTGGTGACCCCGATCTCACCGCAGTCCCTGTCTCACCGGCCCATGGTGGTGCATCCCGACAGCGCCCTGGAGATTGGTGTTCAGAAGGCCCATGGAATCGTGACCCTGGCGGTCGATGGCCACGGGTTCTTCCCGATGCAGGATGGGGACCGCCTGGTGGTGAACCAGCATCCGGTGCTCTATCCCCTGCTCGCTCGCCCAAATTCGGATCCCTACGTGCGCATCCGTGAGCGGCTTGGCTGGCGAGGGACCTTTGAACCAGAGATGGGCATTGAGTTGCCCGGCGAAAAGTCAGCTACTTCTGACGCTGGCGAAGGCGAGGTTCTCTAACGGAGGAGATTCTACTTCCGTCCTTTCCCCAGGACCGGCTGCTCGTCAGAATGCGCGCATGCCCAGACAGTGGATGAAGATGAGGTGACTGGTTGGTGAAATCGCTAACTATCAAGCCGACCCACGTGAAGAACTCGAGAGGATCCCCCGGGAACTTTCTAGAGATACTCTTCCGAATCCTGATTGTGTTGCTCTTGCTCGCGGGGTTCCTGGTGGCCATCCAGTGCATGGGAGGGTCATTCAAGCTGATGGGCAAGGGCACCTCCGAAGCCCTGTTCAACGGAGTGGTCAACCCCTTCAGCGCCCTCGCGGTGGGGATTCTTGCCACGGTGCTCGTTCAGAGTTCCAGTACAACCACGGCGATGATCGTTGCCCTGGTGGGGTCAGGCGAGGTCTCGGTCGAGCATGCCGTGCCCATGATCATGGGTGCTAACATCGGCACGACCGTTACCAATACGCTGGTCTCCATCGGTCACGTTAGGCAGAGTGGCGCCTTCAGGCGCGCCTTTGCTGCGGCCACGGTGCACGACTTCTTCAACGTGATGTGCGTCGCGATCCTGTTGCCACTGGAGTTGATGACAGGGGTTCTCTCCAAGATCGCCATCCGTCTGACGGATGTATTCGCTGGATCATCGGGGTCTTCCTTCAAGAGCCCGGTCAAGTCAGCTGTGAAGTCTGCTTACAAGGCAATCCTCGAGTGCCTTGAGTACCTGGGATTGGACGGCACTCCGCTGGCCGTTGTGCTCCTGGTCTTCGGGATCGCTCTGACCTTCTTCTGCTTGATCTTCATCACGAAGAACATGCGTTCGTTGATTGCTGGGCGTATGGAGCAGGCCTTGAACCGCTCCCTCGGGCGCTCTGGACTGATCGGCATTGGCGTGGGGATCCTGGTGACTGTAGGTGTGCAGTCATCGAGCATCACGACCAGCCTGATGGTGCCCCTTTGCGCTGCTGGCATCCTGACCCTTCAGAACGCCTTCCCGATCATGATGGGGGCCAACCTCGGTACAACCGTGACGGCCTTCCTGGCCAGTGCCGCTGCAGACTCCAGTGCAGGACTGACCATTGCCCTGGTTCACGGCCTCTTCAACCTCTTCGGTACTGCCCTATTCTTCCCCTTCCCGGCCATGAGGCAGATCCCCATCAGTTGTGCTGAGGGCTTGGCCGAGCGTGCCTCCAAGAACCCCATGTGGGTGATTGGGTACGTCCTTGGCGTCTTTGTCCTCGTCCCTCTGATCGGGATGTGGGTCTTCAATTCCATCGATTGACCTGCTTGTCCCTCAATCGCTCTCCGAGTCCGGTTATCCTTCGGGCTGAATGAAACTGCGTCCCTCAATTCCATGATGCGCTGGCTACAAAAGCTCGGGCCTGAGAACCGAAGCCTTCAACAGATCCACTCCCACTTCCTGCAGATGCTGGTGGATGGTCGTCACATTTTTGATGCTTCGGCCAACGCACTGATCGGCGGCACGGATCTGGATGTGATCGAGTCGGACCTCTTCACCACCGACCAGCGTATCAATGCGACGGAGCAGGCCATCCGTAGGGAGATCGTGGTGCACGGCTCCATTCATGGTGCCGCGACCTTTCCGGCGCTCTTGGTCATGATGAGCCTGGTCAAGGACGCCGAGAGAATTGGTGACTACTGCAAGAACATCTTTCAGCTGGCGAGGGTCGGAGCAGTGCTGGGGACGCCCGAGCAAACCGCCGAGATGGTCATCCTCAAGGATCGCATCAGCAAGGTGATCGTTCGCGCCCATGGAATCTACAAGAGCCAGGACGAGGATGACGCCAAGGGCTTCCTGGATGAGACCGCGGACATCTCCTCAACCTGCGAGGGTATCGTTCGAGAGGATCTCAGATCCGTCGGCGAGAACAGAGCTGGCAGGGTTCTCGCTCACCGCTACTTCAAGCGCGTGGTCAGCCACACGGGCAACATCGTCACCTCGGTGGTAATGCCCCTCGACAAGCTGGACTACTTCGACGAACCCAAGCGCTGACCCGATCTGGCCACTAGCCGTGCAGTCCTCTTTCAGCAGGGCTGCCGCCCTCTCTCTGGTTGCCCTTCGGGCTCTCTGAGCTGCTGATCGTTGGCTGAGAGCCTACTGGGGAATCATGACCTCAGAGTCGGCCTCGATCTGACCGTCGACCATCACCAGGACGCGGTCGCAGCTCTTGGCGAGGCGCTCGTCGTGTGTCACCAGCAGCAGCGATGCGTTCCGCCTGCTCTGCTCGTTGAACAGGATCTCGAGCACCTTATCACCAGTCGCCGTGTCGAGGTTGCCGGTGGGTTCATCAGCGATCACGATCTCGGGCTTCAAGATCAAGGCCCTGGCAATCGCCACTCGCTGGCGTTCCCCTCCTGAAAGCTGGTTGGGTCGGTGGTTGATACGGTCCTTCAGACCGAAGCGTTCGAGCATGTCCCGAGCTTCGGAGGTGTGCAGCTTCTTGTCGAAAGGGACGGTCCCGTATGAATGGGCGATGCGGGCAGGTAGCGTGATGTTCTCGAGGGCGGAGAGGTCTGGCAGGAGGTGATAGGCCTGGAAGACAAAGCCAATGTGGCGATTGCGGAGTGCCGCGCGTTCGGACATCGCCAGCTCCCAGGCGCTCTTGCCTTGCAGCTGGACCCGCCCCTCGGTGGGCTGCTCCAGCAACCCGAGCACGTGCAAGAAGGTGGACTTGCCAGCACCGGATGCCCCCATCAAGCAGAGTCTTTCTCTGGCTCTCAGCTCGAGGTGGGCACCGTGAAGGACTTCGATCTCGCGCTCGCCGACCCGAAAGGACTTGCGGACGTCCTCTGCGCTTAGAACGGTTTCGAGGTTTGAGGTGGTCATTGGGGAATTACTCAGCTCTCAAGGCATCGATCGGGTGAAGTCTGGAGGCGGTCCAGGCCGGGATGACCGAGAACAGTGCTGTTGCCAGGAGCGCGCCGAGCACGATGGCCACCACCGCAATCGGACTCACCACCGAGGGGATGTGATCGAAGAGGTAGACCTCGCGATCAAAGATCTGCACTCGCAAGGTGGCCGAGAGCCACTGCTCGATAGCATCGATCTTGATGGCCCCCAGGATTCCCAGGAAGGCGCCCAGCGAGCAGCCCAGCAGGGCATTCCACATACCGATCATCAAGAAGATGGACATGATCGAGCGCGGAGTTGCCCCGAGCGCCGTCAGGATTCCGATGTCCCGGCGCTTCTCGGTGACCATCATCATCAGGATGGCAAACACAGTAAAGGCGGCCACGAGGACGATCAGCGCCAGCATGATGCCCATCAGCACGCGCTCGTTCTTGATGGCTCCCAGCAGCGGTCCACGGAAGGACTCCCAGGTTCTCACCTCCATGGACTTGGCGTGGTGGATCAGGCGGGCCTCTGCGAGCTCACTGGAGAGGTCTGCCTCGATCGTCTCCCGCTCTTGCTCGTAGTCCTTGAGCTTGACGAGGACCTGCGTGAACTCGTGAGTGTCCGATAGGAAGTCGGAGAGCTCCCAGCGATCGAGGTAGATGCGCGAGAGATCAATCTCGTTCTCACCGCTGCGAAAGGTGCCGGCGACCCTGAACTTTCGACTGGAAGGTTCGAGCTCATCTGTCATGGGGCTCGGAACAACGGTAACCAGGTTGATCAAGGCGCCCTTGTAGAGGTTGTGCACCCGGGCCATCTGCTCGCCCACGACGACCCACTCGTAGAACTCGGGCTCATCATGGGTGGCCGGTGCCGCGAACGGATTCTCGACATCATCGACGGGGATGCGGTACTCGCCCTCTCGTTCGAGGGCCTCGCGCAGCTGGGTGGCCTGGAACTCATCCTGGACGTCGATTCCCACGAACTGGGCAAAGGCCAGCTCGGATCCCTGTGGATCCTTGAGGCGATACTCGGACTCGCTCACGTCCCAGCCAGTCTGCAGGAGGATGCCGCCCCAGGAGAGGTGGGCTGACACGGCCTCGATGCGAGGGTCGGGACGGAGGTGCTCGAGCAGCCGCTCCGCACTCTTGGGGACCAGGGAGCCGTCTGCCCGCGGGAGGTTGAGTGGTTGGATGATGACGTCCGAGAGGCTGCCCCGCACCGTCTTGCGGGACTCCTCCAGGAATCCGGTCATGATCGAGAGGATCATGATCAGCGCGCCAACGCCCACGGTGATTCCCATCACGCCGATCAGATTGATTCGCCGGCGTAACAGGTAACGCCAGCTGAGAAAGCGAACGTACAAGCTTCAGGCTCCCCGCGTCTCGTGGGTGAATGGGATGTAAGCGGTCAAGATTGAACGCTCTCTTGTTGGGGTTCGGAACTTCCCTCGCTGGTCGTCTCCTCACCGTCGCGGTTGGGCTTCATGGCTGGAAACAGGAGCACGTCGCGAATGGAATCCTGACCGGTGAGGACCATGACGAGTCGGTCGATTCCGACCCCCAGGCCTCCCGTGGGGGGCATGCCGTACTCGAGCGCCTGAACATAGTCGAGGTCCACCTCGCCAGGTGTCTCCGGATCCTTGCTTGCCACCTGTTGTTCGAAGCGCTCCAGTTGTTCTGCCGGATCGTTCAGCTCCGTGAAGGCATTGCCGAGCTCCATCGAGGCAATGAAGACCTCGAAGCGTTCCGTCAGCCGCGGATCCTCGGGCTTGCACTTGGAGAGTGGTGAGATCTGCACCGGGTAGTCGTAGACGAAGACGGGGCCTGAAAGGTGCTCCTCCACGGTCTCCTCGAAGACATCGTTCATGAGCTTCCAGTAATCGCCCTGATCCTTGAGGCCAAGCTCCTTGGCCTTGGCTCTCACGGCCGGCTCATCATCGAACTCGCAGCCAGCGTGCTGAAGGAACAGCTCGGTGTAGGAGAGGCGCTGGAAGGGAGCCTTGAGGTCGTACTCAACTCCCCGAAAGGTCACCTCTGTCTTGCCGTTGAGCTTCCTGGCCAGGTACTCGAACATCTGCTCGGTGAGCTCCATCATCCTGTGGTAGTCCGCCTGAGCTTCATAGAGCTCCAGCATGGTGAACTCAGGATTGTGTCGGATGGAGAGCCCCTCGTTGCGGAAGTTGCGTGCGACCTCGAAGACTCGCTCGAAGCCACCGACGATCAGCCGCTTGAGGTAGAGCTCGGGAGCAATCCTCAGGTAGAAGTCCATCCCAAGGGCGTTGTGATGGGTGGTGAAGGGCCGTGCCGTTGCTCCACCGAAGATCGGATGAAGGATTGGCGTCTCGACCTCGATGTAGCCCTGCTCCTCCAGGAAGGTGCGAATGCCAGAGAGTGCCTGGCTGCGTTTTTGGAAGACCTCGGCCACTCCCTCGGTGGCCCACAGGTCGGCGTATCGCCTTCGGTAACGGATCTCCTTGTCGGCGAGACCGTGCCACTTTTCAGGGGGCGGTGCGACGGCCTTGGAGAGCAGCTGGACCTGATCACCCCAGATCGTCACCTCTCCTTTTTGCGTGAAGCCGATTTCCCCGGTGATGGCAACAAGGTCGCCTCCGTCTAGCAGCTTGCGTTGCGCCCACCAGTCGCCAAGCTTGTTCTTTTGCAGTCCAACCTGAATACGACCGGTGCGATCGAGCACTGGAGCGAAGATCAACTTGCCAAAGTCCCGAAGTCCGAGCAGTCTGCCTGCCACCGTGGTCCGCGTGCCAACTCGAGGGCCTGGCTCCTCGGGCGTGCCGCATCCCGCCAGGAATTCAGCGATAGGCTCGGCCTGGACCCCGCGGGCGGGATAGGGATCGTCCCCGGCTTGCCGGATCTTTTCGATCTTGGCCAGGCGATCGGGATGGGCGAGGTCGGTCATCGAATCAAGCGTCCTGTATGGGTCTGTGTTACCAGCGCTAGCTGCTGGTCCATGGGCGCTCATTCTACGCTGAGGTCGAGTCCAATCAGAAGTCCAGGGAAGATCCCAAGGACAATTCTGAGCTGGCAAGGGGTCGGACTGATTCCATGGGGGGGGCGGCCCCAGGCCCGACGATCCCTGGTGTCTGGGAAATGAGGAAAGCCCGGCCATGGGCCGGGCTTTTGGACTGGTGGAGGATAGGGGAGTTGAACCCCTGACCTCTTGAATGCCATTCAAGCGCTCTACCAACTGAGCTAATCCCCCTGTGTCCCCGGTGGGACTGCCATGCGGGTCACCGCACGGGGCAGAAGAATGCCGAGCCTCCGGCCTGGAGTCAACGCCCAGGGGGCTCTATTTGGCGCAACGTGGTTCGTGAACTGCTCTAGGCGCTGGGCGCATCAGCGTCACCTCTCTACAATTCGCCGCGACTCGGTGAATGGGGCCTGGCATGCCCCTGGAATCGAGCTGGGACCATTTCTTGACATTCCCCGCCGGGAGCACGGGACCGTGAGCAACATCTACGACGCGAGAGAGATCGAGAAGCGCTGGCAGGCCTATTGGGCTGAACAGGCGACCTTTCACACCCCCGGGCCGGGTGAGGCTGGCTTTGATCCCTCGAGGCCCAAGTACTACGTCCTCGACATGTTTCCCTATCCCTCGGGGGACGGACTCCACGTCGGGCATCCCATGGGTTACATCGGCACGGACATCATCGCCCGTCGCAAGCGCATGGAGGGCTACAACGTCCTGCACCCGATGGGCTATGACGCCTTCGGATTGCCAGCTGAGCAATATGCCATCACGACTGGCCAGCACCCGCAAGAGACCACCAACCGCAACATTGCGACCTACAGGCGGCAGCTCCAGATGGTAGGCCTGTCCTACGACTGGGAGCGCGAGCTGACAACAAGCGAGCCCCGCTACTACCGCTGGACCCAGTGGATCTTTGGCCGGCTGTTCGATCGGGGGCTGGCGTACCAGGCTGAGGTCCCGGTGTGGTGGTGTGAGGCGCTGAAGACGGTTCTGGCCAACGAAGAGGTGATCAATGGGCGATCCGAGCGCGGCGACCACCCCTGCGAGCGGCGCCCGCTGAAGCAGTGGATGTTGAAGATCACTGCCTATGCGGACCGGCTGGTCGACGACCTGGACACACTGGATTGGCCCGAATCCGTCAAGACCATGCAGCGTGAGTGGATCGGTAGATCTCATGGTGCGGAGGTTTCCTTCCCCATACGCGGCCATGGCAGCGGGACCGTCGACGTCTTCACGACCCGCCCTGACACCATCTTTGGGGCCACCTTCATGGTCATAGCCCCCGAGCATGCCCTGGTCGATGAGATCACCACGGCTGAACAGCGCGAAGAGGTTCAGGCCTACGTCAGGGTTGCGGCGGCCAAGAGCGACCTCGAGCGGACTGATCTGGCCAAGGATAAGTCGGGAGTCTTCACCGGTGCCTATGCCACCAACCCACTGTTTGAGGAGGGCGACGAGCGCTCGAGAATCCCAATCTGGGTAGCCGACTACGTCCTGGCGAGCTACGGCAGTGGCGCGATCATGGCCGTCCCTGGGCAGGACCAGCGTGACTGGGAGTTTGCGGAGAAGTTCGACCTGCCGATCATCCGCACGGTGAAACCCGGCGAGGGCTTCGAGGGTCAGGCCTATCTGGGTGACGGCCCTGCAATCAACTCGGGCTTCCTGGACGGGCTGGAGGTCACCGAGGCCAAGGAGAAGATGATCGAGTATCTGACCTCCAAGGGCCTGGGCACGGCCAAGACGAATTTCCGACTGCGTGATTGGCTCTTCAGCAGGCAGCGCTACTGGGGGGAGCCCTTCCCCGTTCTTCATGGTGAGGATGGTGAGCGGATTCGTGTTCCAGATGAGGAGCTTCCCGTGGTCCTGCCGGAAATGGATGACTTCACTCCCAGTGATGATGGTGCTGCGCCCCTGAGTCGAGCGCCCGAGTGGGTTTCCTACACCGACGCCGCAGGCAAGCAATGGAAGCGCGAGACGGACACGATGCCCGGCTGGGCTGGGTCCTGCTGGTACTACCTGCGCTTCATGGATCCCAGCAATGATCAGGAAGCCTTCTCAGCCGAGGCCGAGAAGTACTGGGGCCAGGTGGATCTGTATGTAGGCGGTATGGAGCACGCCGTGCTGCACCTGCTCTATGCACGATTTTGGCACAAGGTCCTCTACGACCTGGGTCTGGTGGGGAGTACCGAACCCTTCCAGCGCCTTTTCAACCAGGGAATGCTGACCGCCTTCGCGTACAAGGACTCCACCGGTCGTCTGGTTCCGGCTGATGATACAGAGGAGCAGGGCGAGAAGGTCGTGGCCAAGGACAGCGGTGAGGTGCTCGAGCAGGTCATCGCGAAGATGTCCAAGTCGCTCAAGAATGTTGTCAATCCCGACGCTGTCATCGAGGAGTACGGTTGTGACACCTTCCGACTCTACGAGATGTTCATGGGCCCGCTGGCGGAGTCCAAACCCTGGAATCCCAGGGATGTACCCGGCTGTCGCCGGTTCCTGGAGAGGGTCTGGCGCTTGTTTGTCGGCGAGGATTCTTCCTCGAGCGTAAGGCCCCAGCTGTTGGAGCCGAGCACTGGCGAGCCCGAAGGTGATTCCCTGACCCTGGCACGTGAGCTGCACAAGATGCTGAAGCGAGTGGATGACTCATTCAAGCAGTACAACTTCAACACGGCGATCGCGGGGATGATGAGCTTTGTCAACGAGGCCAACAAGCTCACCCATGCCTTCACTCGAGACCAGGCCGAGTTGTTCGTGCAGGCTCTCTCGCCGTTCGCTCCTCACATGGGAGAAGAGCTCTGGGCCCGGCTGGGGCACCAGGGTGGGGTGAGTGCCAGCGATTGGCCGAAGCCCCTGGAGAAGTACCTGGCGGTGGATGAGTTCGAGCTGGTGGTCCAGGTCCTGGGTAAGGTTCGTGGCAAGGTCAGCGCATCGAAGTCCGCCTCAAAGGAGGAACTCCTGGCCCTGGCACGAGCCACAGTGGCTGAGCAGCTGGAGGGAAAAACCGTGGTCAAGGAGATCCTGGTCCCAGGTCGACTGGTGAACTTCGTGGCAAAGTGACAGGGGGCCGGCTCAGGCCGTAATCTGGGGGCATGGGCTTCCTGAGAAAAGACGAGGCTCTCCAGGTTGCCAGGCGGCTCCTGGAGAGCAGTACGGCGGATGAGACCGAGATTGTGATCGGGTCCACCGCGGAGCGGTTCGTGCGCTTTGCCGACACTGGACCAACGCAGAGTGCGGATCGTGAGCGCCACATCGTGGCGGTTCGCGCTCGGGTACGGAGCCAGGATGGCTGGCAGGAGGCGCGGGCCACCTGTGACGGTCTTGGTGATGAGCAGACTACCGGTGCGCTCTCCCGGGCCGTGGCGCTGGCAAGGGTCGCGCCACCGAATCCAGACCTGGCCGAACTCGAGGGCAGCGCGGAAGTTGATGCCAGCTCCGGTCTGGTTGACGAGCAGACCGTCGAGCATGGCTTTGAAGCCAAGGCTGCTTGGATCAAGCAGGCGCTCGCGGCCTGTGCTACCGCGGACTTGAGCCCAGCGGGTCTTGCAGCGACCTCCTGCACCTCCAATACCTGTGTGAATTCCGCTGGTAGGTCCGTGCACGACGCCCGGACGCGGGCTGCATTCTCCCTCACCGCCAGCGCCCCCGGTCTTGCTGGCGGAGCCGGTTTCGGAGACGCCGTTGCGCGCCGGGTCAGCGAGCTCGGTGTCAGCGCGGCGATCGACAGGGCTGTTGGCAAGGCGATCGCCAATCGCTCACCAGTGGCCGTCCCTGCCGACGAGTACACCGTCCTGTTGGAGCCCAATGCCGTCTCCTCGATCCTGCTGTTTGCCGCCTACCAGGGATTTGGTGCTCAGGATGTTCATGAGGAGTCCTCCTTCCTGTGTGGACGGATTGGTGAGCGCTGCTTTCCCGAGTTGCTCTGCGTCGACGACGATGCGGGTAACGATGTCTACCCCGGGACGCCCTTTGACGGTGAGGGGGCGCCCAAGCAGCGCGTGGAACTGATTCGTCGGGGAGTCCTGACGGGTCCAGTCACAGACGCGGACTGGGCCAGGAAGCTAGGTACGACCAATACAGGGCATGCCCTCTGCAAGCCAAATACAACGGGGCCCAAGCCGACCAACCTGGTTGTCCATCCTGGGGATTCGAGCCAGGCGGAGATGATTGCAGCCATTCAACGAGGATTGCTGATCACGCAATTCCACTACACGAACCTGATCGATCCCAAGGACCTGACCCTGACGGGAATGACCCGCAACGGGACCTTCTTGATCGAGAATGGAGAGATAGTCGGGGCAGTCAAGAACCTGCGCTTCACCGAGAGCCTGATGAATGCCTTTGGTCGGGTAGGGGCCATCGGAAAGCAGCGCGAGATTGCCGGGGCCCTCTTCGACGGAGAGGTGGTGGCGCCAGCCATGCGCATTGACGGTTTTCGCTTCACCTCGACCACGGACTTCTAGACATGAGTATGGAACGTATGGATCTCGCCGCCTCTGCGGTCGATGAGGCCCTTGGCGGGGGTGCGCAGCAGGCCGATGTACGCGTCAACCACCTTCGGATGGAAGACCTGGTGCTGAAGAATGGCGCCCTGGCCGGAGCCGAGACACCCGAGGAATACGGAATGGGCGTGCGTGTCAGGCTGAACGGGTGCTTCGGCTTTGCCGCCGCTCCGCTCGAGGCTGGACAGGAGCAGCGGGTGGCCCGTGAGCTGGTCGAGCGTGCGCTCGAGAGCGCACGCAAGCTCTCCGCGGCGGTGACTCGCACAACGGAACTGGCGCCGCTCGAGGGTGAGTGTGCGGAATGGAAGACGGAGTGCCGGATCGATCCATTCGAGGTCTCGCTCTCTGAAAAGCTGGGTTTCTTGAAGGAGGCCGAGGCCTCCATGGCCGGCTCGGAGTCGACTGTGGTCAGGCTGGCTACCTGCGGCATTCGCCGCGAGGAGCAGTGGCAGGCAACCAGCGAGGGAGCCCGGCTGCATCAGGTCCTGGTTCGATCAGGTGGTGGAATCAGCACCACGGCTGCGCGCAACGGCCAGGTTCAGCGCCGTTCCTATCCCTCCTCCTTCGAGGGCAACTTCAAGTCAGGCGGCTGGGAGCACCTGGTCGAGATGGACCTTCCCAGCCAGGGCGCCCGGCTCCGGGATGAATCCCTGGCGCTCTGCGATGCACCCCCTTGCCCTGGAGGATCGCGAACCCTGGTCCTAGGTGGAAGCCAGCTCATGCTTCAGATCCATGAGTCAGTCGGACACCCCAATGAGCTCGATCGCGTCTTCGGCCACGAGGTCGATCTGGCCGGCTCTTCCTTTGCCAACCCCGAGATGATCGGTGGCTTCCGCTATGGCTCGCCTGAGGTGAACCTGATCGCTGACTCCACCATCCCCGGTGGATTGGATACCCGCGGCTTCGATGATGAGGGCGTGCCCTCCGGCCGCTTTCCGGTGGTGGAGAAGGGCATCTTTCAGGGCTTTCACACCTCCAGGGAGTGGGCCGGACGGCTGGGAGAGACCTCCAGCCGCTCCACCTCGCGGGCCGAAGGGTGGTTCAACCCTCCCATCATCCGGATCACGAACCTCTCCTTGATGCCCGGCACCTGGGCGTTCGAGGACCTGATTGCGGACTGTGAGGACGGCGCGATCTTCGCCGACACGGTGAAGATGTGGTCGATCGATCAGCGCAGGCTGAATTTCCAGTTCACCTGTGAGATCGCCTGGGAGATCCGGGACGGCAAGCTGGACCGGATCCTGCGAAATCCGACGTATCAGGGACGTACTCCGGAATTTTGGGGCAGCTGTGACGCAGTCTGCAATCAGGACCACTGGGAGCTCTGGGGGGTGACCAACTGTGGTAAGGGCAACCCGATGCAGGTTGCTGAGATGAGCCACGGGGCTGCCCCAGCACGCTTTCGAAAGGTCAACTTCGTTGAGGCCACCTGAGCCCTGGTGTTGAGCTTCTCCCGATCCATCCAGTCAGCTACCAACCGTACCCTCATGCGTTACTGTCTCTCCCTGCTGCTTTCCTTGGCCGTCACCACGGGATCCTTGTCTGCTCAGGAATCAGCTGGGCGAGCCGTGGATCGGAAGCTGACGCCGTTGCTCTCGATCTCCAGCGAAGGTTGTGACTCCTGGCTGGTCGATCCCAAGGATCAGCCCATGCGCGAGGCCCTGCGCCTGCTCGGGCCCCGATTGCGTGACCTGCCTGGTGAGCTTCCTGACTTTGATGTTCCGCCCGAGGTCGTGGATCTTGCCGTCAGCCTCTTGGGGGGGCCCATGTCCCTGACCGTGGCTGAGAGCTCGAGGGCCATTGCAGGGATGCCGCTTCCCCTCGCGGTCGACATGCGGCTCGTACAACCCACGCCCGAGGCTGCCAGTGCCCGGGCCCAAGAAGTAGCAGCCCTGCTGGGCAACTTTGGAGTTGCGATGGACTCCCCGATAGAGGGTGAGAGCTGGGTGATTCCTGCGCCAGTTCCGCTCTGGATGGGTCACGACGGGAGCGACCTGCATCTGCGACTTGGACTGCAGCAGGGGCTGACGCCTCCCTCTCAACAGCACCTGCTCCCCGAAGGGGCACGCATGGCCTTCTCCGGGATGATCGACTATGGATCGACCCTGGAGCTTCTCGGATCAATCGCGGGGAACGATCAAGACTTCCAGCAGCTCATGGGCTTCCTCGAGGCTTTTGGCCTCGAGGACCTGCAGTACGAGTGGGCCATGGGCAGCGATGACACGCGTGGTCACCTGGTGCTCAATCTGCCGGGGTGGGCTGGGACGGCTGCCGACCTGGGTCTGCTGAGCGACGAGGTGCTCGATCCCTCGACCGTGGCGATGATTCCCGAGGACGCCACCTGGGCCACGGCGATGACCTTCAACCTGGAGGGCGTCTATGGACTCTATCGGGGGCTCCTCGAGGATCTAGCGGGTATTGATCTGGACCAGATGATTCTCCAGGAGGCCGGGTTGGACTTCCAGGCCGAGATCATCGAACCGCTTGGTAACAGCGTGGCCATCTACGCATCTGACAGCACTGGTGGCGGAGGTCTGCTCTCCACAGTGGTGGTCATCGAGCTGGAGGATACCGCGGCTTTCCTGAAGACCTGGGGGCGCCTGGAGCGCTTCACCAACCGGATGGGCAGGAAGAACCTCAATGGCTACCTGCGGTTCTCGCACTATGACCAGGCAGGTCTCGACCTCGGGGTCTTGAGCTTCTCCGGGATTCCGGTACCCCTCGAGATCACCGTCACGACAGTGGAGGGCTACTGCATCCTGGGCATGACACCTCAGTCCGTCCATGCAGCTGCTGCCCAGATCACCGGAGCGGACCGAAGCCTCCTCGACAATCCCGACTTCCAGATGCAGCTGGCGGCGGACATGTCGGGTGTTGTCTCCTTGAGCTGGATCAACACCCCGCGGCTGATGCGTGATGGATATGGGCTGACCAGCCTGATGACCTCCGCCATGGCCAACATGATGCGATCACCCGGCAAGCGCTCACGTGAGCCAGGGATGATCATGCCTGCCTACAATGAGCTGAAAGAGGGTGCCATGGGGATCCTATCGATCGGCCGACGCAGAGGGGATGATCTGCGTTCGGAGACACGGGCGGATCGTTCGGCCATGGTCAACATCACTGGGGTGATGGGGTACGTGAGCACTTCGCCCATCGCTGCCATCGCTGGAATGGCGGTGGTTGCTGGAGCCTTGGGCTCGGACGGAGTTGCGATGGCTGATGAACTGATGGAGTCGGGGCTGGAGCTCGATGACGTCATGCTTACAGCTCCTGACCAGCCCGGGCAATCTTATGAGGATCGGGTGGCCGAGGACTTCGTGGCCATCTTCTCGGCCCTGGATGCTTTTGCGCAACGCAATGGGGGGCGCTACCCCGATTCCCTGCAGATCCTGGCGATTCCTGATCAGAATGGGAATAGCTACCTGGACTCCAGGCACCTGATCGATCCCTGGGGGGACGCTTACCTGTACACACCACCCTCTGCCGAGAATCCCGAACCTGAACTCGACTTGAAGGACTAGCTTCGCCCTCTCAAGTGCAGTTCGAGCACGAAAAAAGCCGCGAGCCGCGACGGGAGATCCGTGGCGACTCGCGGCTATTCGCTGGGTTTCTTCGTCCGTCAGCTCAATCCATCACTTCGAGCAGTTCAACATCGAAGATCAGGGTGGCCTTCGGGGGAATGGTGGGCGGCATTCCTCTCTCACCGTAGGCCAGATTGTAGGGCAGGATCAGCTTGCGCTTTCCGCCGACCTTCATCGAGCCCACGCCCTTTGTCCATCCGGAGATGACTCCATTGAGCGGGAAGGTTGCGGGTGAGCCACGGTCGACCGAGCTGTCGAACTTCTTGCCGTCTGTGAGCCAGCCGCTGTAGTGAACCTTGACCTTGGATGAGGGGCCCTTGGGCATGGCGCCCTCACCAACCACGATGTCGTAGTACTTGAGGCCGGAATCAGCCTCGGTCCACTGGCCAGTGACGGCGTCACCGGGGAACCGCGGGACCTCGGTCTTACTGGCGATCTGACCGGCCTTGTCCACGGTCACTTCGTAGCAATGGGTCTTGGTGTAGACGGTGACCGCCGTCTGGCCGGTAGCGGCATCAAAGGAGGCAGACTCCGCCAGACCGCCGGTATCCGTTTCAGCCGCGGCCACGGCGGTGCTCAGGCTACCGCCAGACTCGACCATCTGCGTGTGGATCACCGCCGGTTCAGGCGGTAACGACTCGAAGTCGGCTAACAGGGTGGGAATGGCGGCAGCAGTCGTCAGGGTCAGAGCTGCAAGGGCAATGGCGGGACGCTTCATGACTTGTTGGATAATGGGTCGAGTGTGGGCTTCTGGGGGCGAAGAGAGTAGCGCGGAAGCTGGACGACCGAGACTGGCAGAAGCAGAAACCGACTACTCGTCCGTCCAGTGACTTTCAGCGGGGGCAATGGGGACGTCGGGGGGCAGTGGCATGCCTGTCTCGACGCCGTCAAAGCCGGTGGGCCTTGGGGGTGTTGTCCCAGGGAGAGCCTCGCGGGCCTCTCTGAATGCGGGCAGGGCGGCACGCAGGCTGCGCCGGGCCTCATCCTCGTAGCCATCGACGGCTGCCGACCAGGCCCGGTTGAGCTTGCGCTCACCCCTGGCAAAGGGATCCATGACGGCGGTGAAGACCCGCATGCCGTGGGCACTACGGATGGAGTTGCGTCCCTCGGCCAGGGTGTACACGGGCCCGAGTAGGAGCTTATCCAGCTCCTCGTGGATCGCCTCATTGGTCATCCCGTCGAGGCGGCCACCGATGTCCTCGAGCGCCAGCTCCAGCTCCTGAAGCTTCTCGCGCAGGCGAGTCACCTCCAGCTGCTCCTCTTGCAGGGCCGCTGCATCCGGCCTCGCTCGCTTGAAGAGGACTCCTACCAGTGTGATGAGGATTCCGACCAGGAAGATCCAGCGCCCGCCCCACTGATTCCAGGACCAGTTGCGGGGAATCTTGACCTCGACCTCCTTGAGTGCGGAAGCTTGCAGTCGCTGCAGGGTCTCCTCGTCGATGTAGCTATCGCTCTTGAGCTGGACAGGGAGCGAGACCTCCTCCCGCAGGGTTCCACCAAGCAGTGGTGCCGTGCCATCCGCAAGTGAATAGGTGACCTCTTCACGCACCGTGTGCCCCTCAATGTCGGGGTCGGGAACTCGTATCTCGACCCTCACTGTATCGAGGTCTGATGCCGCGAGGCGCTGGATGAATCGGGATGAGATGAGTCTTCCGGGCCGGATTGTCTCCAGCTCTGAACCCAGCACAACAGGAGACGCAAAGACACGGCCGAGTATGTCCGGGCTGACGGGTAAGGACTCCCTGTCCACTGCCCTGCGATTGATCAGGACCTGTGCGGTTCCGTTGGACTTGAGCCAGGCAATGTCCTCGGAATCGAGAGTGGCTCCAGCCTCGATGGTCCGGTCCTGCCAGACGTACATTCTGGGGGTGTCATTCGCATGACGGGAGGACACCGCAGTGTGCAGTACCTCGCCGAGCAGGGCCAGGTCAACTGGTGCTGCACGGGAGACTCGCTGACCTTCGACGGCGGCCAGGGAGGAGATGACGACACCGATGATGAGCGTCAAATTTCCGATGATCTTCTTCATGGTGGGTGCAGCTCCTAGATGGTGGTACCGAACCACTCGATCAGCTTGGGAGTGATGAGCTTGAACACGGCGAAGAGAATTCCCAGGAGGCCCTCTCCGACGATCAAGCCCGCAGCCAGGGGGACACCCCAGTTCTCCGTCCAGTTGGCACCCTTGATCCGGCTGAAGAACATCTGGATCAGGCACCCCAGGCCATAGGGCAGCAGGTAGGCCAGGGGGAGATACATCGAGAGTCCAACGAGGACGCCGAGCCCCGCCATCCCGGAGAGACTCAACAGGACACCGATCAAGCCTCCCATGGCAAACATCTCTACGGGAGCATCACCACCACGAATGGTGTTGATCACGCCCTCGAGGGCCGCTGCCTGTACGGCGGGCATCTCGGTGCCGGGACCAAAGTGCACCCCGAACCTGTCGTAGTTGGTGGTGGCGAGCAGGGCCACGGTTGCGAGGCAAACCGCAGGGCCGATCCAGGAGACCGCCAGCTCGATCAACTGCTGTTTTCGTGGGATACCTCCGACCATGGAGCCGGTCTTGAGGTCCTGCATCATGTCTGCACACTCGGTGATCGAGACACAGACTGCAGCACCGATCAGCACGGCAGGGATGACCTGATTGTCTGTCAGGAAGAGACAGATCATGACGGTCAGGAGCGCCATGCCTGAAATGGGGCTCCAGTCGGTCATGCCGGTGCACTGGGCGATCACGATTCCCGCGAACCACATCCAGGCCGTGCCCACCCCGGCCACGATCAGGGCCTGCTGATCGCTCCCACCGGAGATCGTGGAGCGTGCGGCGAAGAAGAGCAGGACAAAGGCCATGATGAGCGCCACGGCGAGCACCCAGAGTGAGAGCTCGTCCCGCTCTGAACCCCGACTTCGGCCGCTCCCCATGGATCTGAGCGCCGCTCCGATGGCGGGAAAGGCAAACAGCAGCCCGATGAAGGCGCCGCCCATCAACAGACCGATTCCGAGCGGTCGATTGAGATTGACCAGGGCCCAGCCACCGGCCGAGCTGGCCTCGATCTGGCCTGGCATCCATCCGTAGTCGAGGGCGATGGGGGTGATCACGAAGTAGGCCAGGAGCCCGCCGGCCAACACGACAAGCCCAGGCCTGCCGGTGATGAATCCGGCCCCCAGGGCAAACGGAGCGATGGCCCAGGTGAAGTTGAAGGCCGGATGCCAGAGTTCGGCCAGCCTGGGTTGATCCATGATCCAGGCACCCACATCAATCGAGCTCGACTTGATGATTCCCTCGCGGACACCCAGACCCTCGGCAATCTCTGCCCAGCCGGACATTCCGTGCCAGCCAAGTTCAGGGATGTTGAATGCTTCGCGGCACTCGGTAAACCAGATCACGGCCATCGAGATCACGACCCCGATCAGCAGGACAACGGCCTTTCGAACCCCCTCACCCGGAGAACGTAGGACTGATGCCACAGCTGTTCCCGTCGGAAAGCGCAGTCGATCGAAGTCGATCATCTGCTTGCGCGTGGGGATGATGAAGGCCACGCCCATGATGGCTCCGGCCACCGTGGCGGCGATCAGCCACCAGGGGTCATAGCTGGCCTGCAGCCCCAGCAGGTAGAGCACCGGCACGGTGAAGATGATGCCGCTGTTGGATGTGTTGACCGAGGAGGCGATCGTCTGAGCGATGTTGTTCTCGACAATCGTTCCGCGCCGAAAAACTCCACGCAGGATGCCCCACCCAAGAACGGCGGCGATGGCGCTGCCTCCCAGGGTGAATCCGATCTTGAGGCCCGAGTAGGTGATGGCCGCATTCATCACGATGCCAACCAGCACACCTACGATGATGGCCAGCCAGGTGATCTCCCGGTACGTCCGCGGGGGGCCTTGATTGTTGCTGTTCACGAGTGTGGCTCCTTCATGGGGGGGGGCGCGTCCGCTGACCAGGTGCTGTTCGAGGTCCCGCGCGAATTCCCGCAGACAGATCTTGCGCCGATGGAGGCCTCCGAGCAACCAAGGAGGTCGCCTGGGAACGTGGAAAAGAGGTGGCTAGTTCTGCCGGAACGCCTTGCTCTCGGCCTTTCCGCTCGCCACAGTGGCTCCCATGACAACGATCTCGGCCTGTCTGATCGTCCGCGATGAGGAAGAAAACCTGATGGCGTGCCTGGAAGCCCTCGATCCCTGGGTGGACCAGATCTGCGTCCTCGACACCGGTTCCAGGGATCGAAGCGTGGAAATTGCCCGGGAATTTGGTGCCCGGCTGGGGAGCTACGAGTGGGACGGAGACTTCTCGGCGGCTCGAAATGCCTGCCTGGAGCTGGCCACCTGTGACTGGATCCTGTCTGTGGATGCGGACGAGCTCTTGGATCCGGAGAGTGCTGGAGGGCTCCGTGGCCTGGTCGATCTGGAGGAGAACCTGGCCTACCTGGTCTGGCTTGACAACCTGGATGGGGGAACCGATGCCAACGGGAAGCCGAGCATGCAGTCTGTCGGAATTCCCAGACTCTTCCGACGGCTACCGGAGATCCGCTGGGAGCGCCCCGTGCACGAGTCGGTCATGCGCAGCCTGCTAGCCCTCGGTGTGGGGCAACTTGAGCACTCGCACCTGCGTCTTGTTCATCACGGGTATCTCCCCGAAGCCATCAGTCGCGGGAAGAAGCACGAGCGCAATCTGAGCATCCTCGAGGAGCACAATGCCCGTGAACCCGAAGACCTGTTCAACAGCTACAAGCTGGCCTGTACCTACGGTGCTCTGGTACGTAATGACGAGGCCAGTGAGCTTCTGGAGGTGGTCTGGAGTCGAGCTCGTGCCTGCAGCTCAAGAGAGCGAGCTCAGCTACCCTTTCTGCCGCTGGTTGCTGCCCAGCTCAGCCGTTTGCTCGCGGCGAAAGGGGAGCTGAGCCGAGCCTGGGAGTTCGCGCAGCAGGGACTGGAGGATTACCCCACGGTGAGCGAGGTCCTCTTCGAGGCCGCCGAGATTCAGCGCCTCGCGGGTGTCCTCGAGCGTGCGGGTGAACTCTATGCCGGGGCCAAGGGCTGCGAGTCCTGGACCGATCTCTACTCCGGAGATCCATCCACCCGGGCAGAGCGACCGCTCTTCGGGCTCGCGCGAGTCTCGGCCTTGGCCGGGGATCTCGACCTGGCGCGGGGCTGTGTGGATCGAGGGCTGGAGATGGCACCCAGGTCGATCGAGGGTCGGGCACTCAGCGTACGGCTACTCTCGGTGGCCGGCCGGGAAGCCGACTCGTGGGCTGGTCTGCAAGGGCTCCTCGAGGAGAGCCCCGGGAACTCCGAGGTGATGCTGCTGGCTGCCGAGATGGCCTGGTCGCGAGGGGAAGTCGAGACAGCCAGGGGGTTCTGGGATGGAGCTCTGGCGGATCCCCGGTCCGCGCAGACGTCCCGCGCATGGATTGCCGTCGCAACCCTGGTCGCGGGGGATCTGGAGAGCGCTTGCGAGATTGGTTCCAGCTTGGAGGCTGTCGATCTGCCAGAAGCGGGTGCACGGGCTGTTCTCGCTGCCGTGGCCGGAAGGCCGCTCGAGCTGGATCCCCTGTTCGTGCCAGCCGCTGTGCTGGGAGAGGTGGCCGCCTGGCTCGCCGAGCTCGGGCGAGATCCATCTGGAAAGGCCCTGTCGGCCTTCATTGAGGGAGCGGCGGCTCTCGAGGTTGATCTGCCAGGGGTCACTGCCCTGCTCGGGAGCCCTGAGGGCGGTTCCCTACCTTGAGCCAGGGGATGAGCCGCCCTGATGGGGTTTTTGTGCTCATTTGACACTTTGTGTTTGGCGGAGCGGCGGAAATAGACGATTCTTTGGCTGAGCTGACCGCCAGTTACTGCAATTATTGCAGGAATGGGTGATCAGTGGCCGATCTCTCCAGGTGCCTCAATTAGCCTCTCACGGCCCATTTTCGGTGCATCCGGACCTCCTCGACCCACCTGACGAGCCTTCTGGGCTTGACCCAATCCGATGAACGAGCTGATGACATCCACCCTCAAGGATGAGGATCTCGAGGCCTGCCGGACCGCCGGCGAGAACATGGACAAGAAACAGATCCTGGAGCACATGCGTGCTCAGGGCGTTCGTTTCCTGCGCCTGCAGTTCACCGATATCACGGGGATGAACAAGAACGTCGAGGTGCCCTCGAGTCAGTTCGAAAAGGCGCTCGATGGCGAGATCATGTTCGATGGATCATCCATCGAGGGGTTCACTCGAATCGAAGAGTCCGACATGCTGCTCAAGCCGGACCTGACCTCCTACCGCATCGATCCCTGGGTCTCGGTGGGCTCCGGGGGGCGTGGCCACGGTCGCGTGGCTCGCTTGATCTGCGACGTCTACAAGCCGGATGAGACTCCCTTCGAGGGCTGTCCACGTCAGGTTCTCAAGCGAGTCTGTGCGCAGGCCAGCGAGCTTGGCTATGCGATGAATGCCGGTCCTGAGGCCGAATTCTTCCTGTTCGCACGGACGCCCGAAGGCAAGGCGACGACTGTTACCCATGACTCTGCCGGGTACTTTGATCTGGCGCCCAATGACCTTGGAGAAGCGTGCCGCCGTGAAATCGTGATCGCGCTTGAAGCCCTAGGCTTCGAGATCGAGGCAGCGCACCATGAGGTCGCAGCGGGTCAGCACGAGATCGACTTCAAGTATGGTCCAGCGCTCGCCTGCGCTGACCAGCTCTCTACCTTCCGCTTCGTGGTCCGTCGTATTGCACGAGCCATGGGCTTGCATGCGACCTTCATGCCCAAGCCGCTGTTCGGATTGAACGGTTCTGGGATGCATGTTCACCAGTCCCTGTTCTCAGGCAATGACAACGTCTTCTACGATGAGAAGGGTGATCATGATGGGATCAGCGATGTGATGCGCTGGTACGTCGGCGGTCTCTTGAAGCATGCGAGAGGTTTCTGTGTGATCACCAATCCGCTGGTGAACTCCTACAAGCGCCTGGTTCCCGGATTCGAAGCCCCTACTGACCTGGCCTGGTCCATGCAGAACCGTTCGCCGTTGATCCGTGTGCCAGCCCGCCGGGGTATTGGGACGCGCTGTGAGGTGCGAATGCCTGATCCTTCCTGCAACCCGTACCTGGCCTTCGCGGCCATGCTGGCCTCTGGGATCGACGGGGTGAAGAAGAAGATCGAACCGCCCCAGCCGGTGGCCGCCAATGTCTACACCATGAGCGCCCGTGAGCGCTCACGGCTGAAGATCAAGAGTCTCCCCGGAAACCTGGGCGAGGCGATCTCCATGCTGGAGAAGGACGATGTCGTCAAGGACTCCCTGGGGAGCCATATCTATGAGCAGTTCATCACCGCCAAGAAGGCCGAGTGGTCGGACTACATTGCCGCTGTTCACCCGTGGGAGGTCGACAGGTACCTGACGAGGTACTAGTCGCAGGTCAGCGACGGAAGGGCGCTGCTCCTTCAGCCTTTCGAGCGGACACGGCCATCTGTGGTTGGGTCCGCTCGCGGTTTTTCTGGAGGATGAGGGGGCTGCCGAGGCAGGGTCTTCATTCTGCCGGGACGATTCCTACAATTTCTGCGCGGGCCACTGGTCCTCGAGAGGTTGTTTTCGGTTACTGAGAAGGCCCCTTCCACGCAATCGAGCAGGATTCTGCCTGAGTGGGCTCCATCAGATGATGTGGCGCATCCGAAGAGGAGGCACGGCCAGGCACTGGCCGCAGAACTGCACACACCATGTCCCCAGCCATCCCCGTGAGCGAGGAGCACCAAACCACGTCCAGGCCTGCCAGCGGAGACGCTCCCGGCCCGGGCCCCGCTCATCCGCAGATCGATGTGCGCCTGGCGACCAGCTCTGATGACCCCGGGATCGAGAGGCTGCTGACCACCCTGGGGGGAAGTGTCTTCCAGAGTCCAGCCTGGCGGCGGTCAGTACAGAGGGTCTTTGGCCACCAGCCAAGGGACCTCGTGGCCTATCGTGATGGTGAGCTGCTCGGGGTGCTGCCACTGATGAGGTGCCGCTCCTTGCTGGGGAGCAGTCACCTGATTTCGACTCCCTATGGGGTGTACGGCGGCCCGCTAGCCGCTGACCAGCGAACTCGTACCTTGCTCGTGGATAGGGCGCTCAAGGAAGCTCGCGATGGGAAGGTCGGTCGCCTGGAGTTGCGCTCACGGGAGGACCTCAACCATCCCGGGCTGGCATCCTCGGATCGCTACGTGACCTTCGTGAAGGAGCTCCCTGCCGACCCGGAACTGGTGATTGCCTCGATGAAGAAGGACGAGCGTCGCCTGGTACGCCGAGCAGCTGACAAGCACGGACTGGAGCTGGATGAAGGTGCCTGGTACCTGGAGGACCTTGCGCGCTTGTTCCACTCCAGCAAGCAGCGCTTGGGATCACCTGGTCTCCCAAGAGAATGGTTTCGCGCGCTGATCACTGAGCTGGGTGAACGGGCTCCAGTGCACATCGTGCGGAGGGGATCAGAGGTTCTGGCGGCGAGCATGAGCTTTGTCGATGGCCAGGCCCTGCGCATGTATTACATCGGTACCGCCACCGAGGCCAATCGAAGCTATGCGGCAACGAGCTTCATGATCTCGCAGCTCCAGCAGTGGGCCATTGAGCGAGGGCTGGCCGAGTTTGATCTCGGCCGCTCACGTAGCGATGCAGGTGCCGTCAGGTTCAAGACCAACCAGGGCTTCCATGGGCAGCCCTTGCACTATTGTTACGGCCTGATTCGTACCAAGACGCTTCCTAGCTTTACTCCCTCCAATCCCCGTACCAAACTGCTGCGAAAGACCTGGGCAGGGATGCCAGCATGGACCTGCAAGCAACTATCCGCCCGACTTTCGCGCTTCCTCCCGTAGGACAAGGAAGCGCGCGGGATGGCCCCAAGAGAGGCCGTATGAAGGTAGAAGCTCGTGAATTGTTGGACGGTTGAGCGAACTGTGCCTGTCCCTTGAAGGAGCAGAAGGGCAGAATGTCGCTCCATGAGCTCACTGACTACATCCAAGGAAGCCCTCGACTATCACAGTCAGGGACGCCCGGGCAAGCTCGAGGTCATCGCCTCCAAGCCCTGCCTGACGCAGATCGACCTCTCACTGGCCTACACCCCTGGCGTCGCAGAGCCCTGCAGGGAGATCGACAAGGATCCCTCGAAGGTCTACGAGTACACGGCCAAGGGAAACCTCGTTGCGGTTGTCACGGATGGATCCGCCGTGCTGGGGCTGGGTAACATCGGTCCAGAGGCGAGCAAGCCGGTCATGGAGGGCAAGGCAGTCCTCTTCAAGCGCTTCGCAGACATCGATGTCTTTGATATCGAGCTGGGCACACAGGACCCAGACGAGATCGTGGCAGCCGTCAAGGCCATCGCGCCGACTGTCTCCGGCATCAACCTCGAGGACATCTCGAGTCCGCGTTGCTTCGACATCGAGCGTCGGCTTACTGAAGCTCTCGATATCCCTGTCTTCCATGATGACCAGCATGGAACCGCCCTGATCACGGGCGCGGCCCTGATCAATGCGCTCGAGATTGCAGGTAAGGAGCGCTCGAAGGCGAGGATTGTGGTCAATGGAGCGGGCGCTGCCGCCGTGGCCTGCGCGAACTACGCGATCAGTCTGGGGTTCACCCGCGAGAACATCGTGATGTGTGACTCGGTGGGTGTGATCCATGCTGGTCGGACTGAGCGAATGAACAAGTACAAGGACCCCTTCGCCGTCGAGACTGATGCCCGCAGCCTCGCAGACGCCATGGTGGGGTCAGACGTATTCATTGGTGTTTCGGTTGGTAACGTGGTCACCCCCGACATGCTCCGGTCCATGGCCGACAATCCGGTGGTCCTTGCCATGTCGAATCCTGATCCGGAGATTCCCTATGCGGATGCCGTGGCCGCGCGGTCGGATGTGATCATGGCAACTGGCCGCTCCGATCATCCGAACCAGGTGAATAACGTCCTCGGCTTCCCCTTCTTGTTCCGAGGTGCGCTCGATGTCCGTGCACGCTGCATCAACATGGAAATGATGCACGCGGCGACAAGGGCTCTGGCAGATCTGGCGAAGCAGCCCGTTCCCAGTAGCGTCGAGCGAGTCTATGGTGGAGACACGCTTGAGTTTGGTCGGGACTACCTGATCCCCAAGCCCCTTGACCAGCGCGTCCTACCGACAGTCTGCTGCGCTGTAGCAAGGGCCGCCATGGCCTCGGGGGTTGCGCGCCGAGAGGTTGATCTCGATTCCTACGAACGTGAGGTCATGGAGCGCCTGGGCCCGGGAAGAGACTTCATGAGTCGGGTCGTGTCCCGAGCAAGACGCAAGCCCGTCCGGATCCTGTACCCCGAAGGTGCCCATCCACGGACGATTCGAGCCGCCCAGGCGGTTGCTCGAGAGAAAATAGCTGCCCCTGTACTGGTTGGAGAGCCCACGGAGATTCACCGCAACGCCGAGAGTATTGCGGTGTCGCTGGACGGAATCGAGATCATCGATCCATCGACTGACCCGCGCCTGACGCCCCTGGCTCAGGAGCTCTGCGCCATTCGCTCACACCGCTCCAACCTCTCCACCGATGAAGCGCTTGAGCGCCTCCAGGACTCGACCTGGTTCTCATCGATGCTGCTGCGCAAGGGCGATGCCCAGGGCATGGTCTGTGGTGTCACACGGCAGGTGCGCAAGACCATCCAGCCGATTCTCAAGGTGATTCCAATGAGGCCTGGTTACCGCCTGGCCGCGGGATTGAGCATCACGGCGACCAACAAGGGACCCCTGTTCATGACTGACACAGCCGTGAACATCGAGCCCAGCGCGGAGGACCTCTCGGACATCGCGTTGCTGGCGGCCGAGACGGTTCGACGATTCGGTATCGAGCCCGTGGTCGCGATGATCTCCTTCTCAAGCTTTGGCGGCAGTCCGCACCCTCGTAGTGACATGGTCCGCCGTGCTGTAGAGCTTGTTCGTGTGGAAGACCCGCAGCTCATCGTTGATGGTGAAATGCGGGTTGATGCCGCGCTGGATCCTATCCTCCAGCAGAGCTACGCCGACTGTCGGCTGGGGGGAAGGCCCGCCAATGTCCTCGTCTTCCCCAATCTCGAATCTTCCAACATCAGCTTCAACCTGCTGCGGATGCTGAGTGATGCTGACACGATCGGCCCCATGATGCTTGGGCTTGAGAGGGCGGTCTCCGTGCTGCAGCCGCACAGCAAGGAAGTGGAAGACATCATCCGTGTCACCGCCTTGACCGTGGTTCAGGCTCAGGACAAGGCGCTCACTGCAGTCTTGGAGCCATGAATGCGTGGGGAGCAACGGGGCTCATTCTCTTCGCTGCACTGACACCTGCCGCCAGTGAGTGGATAGACAAGGGGCCCCATCAGCTTCGCTTTCATCCTGCTGATGGTTCTCGACTGGCTCTGGACTACGAGCGGGTTCTTGAGCTCGAGTTGACAGACACGAGTCGCAGCATCATTTACGACGATGAGGAGCAGCCGGTAGAGGAGGACCCAGGTCCCGAGGTCAGGCTGAGTGAGACCGAGTCGATTCGCTTTGCGGATACGATTGGAATGGCGGATGGCGATATCGTGAGCCTGCGGCGAACCTTCGAGCACATTTCGAACACTTATACCCAGCAGATCAGCAGTCCTGATACCGAGCGTATCGAGACGGAGAATGTTGGTACCTCGAAACTGGAGGGTGTCACCCTGAACTTCGTTCGGGACTCCGACACAGATGACTTTCGTGTCACCTTCGCCGACGGCTCTTCAGCGTTGGACGAGCAACTGCTGATTGATCTGGACCCTCGGGCAAACCTGGCTGGGTTCCTGCCAGGTGCGGCAGTCGACGTGGGGGACTCCTGGGAGGTGGAGATCGGAAGTTTCGTGAACATGACCAATCTTGGCGGAGACCTGAAGGTCATCCAAGAAGGTGAGGAGGACGGTGAGGATTCCGCCGAGTACGGCCGCATCTTCGACGACAATCTCAAGGGCCGTATTGTCGCTCGCCTGAAGGAGGTCTCCGACGCTGCAGGAGAGCGCGTGGCGAAGATCTCGATCGAGATGGCGCTGACCACCGCAATTGACCTTGCTACGCAGGTCGATTCAGAAGAGGCTACCGGTCAGGAGGAGGAGTCCCATGCCATCGAGCTTGACCTGGATGGGGAGCTTCTTTGGAACCTGGATACAGAAGTTGCGCACTCCCTGGAGATCTCCGGGGATGTGGAGATCGCCATCCGCTCTAAGAGCTCCTATGAGTTCAATGGCCACACCATGGTGATCGAGGAGTCGCAGGACCTGGATGGAACAATCCAGTACTCTGCTTCTTTCGAGTGAGCCTAGCTGGCTGGGCAAGACGGAGCCGTACCCCAAGCACCACCTTCGTCTTCGGGGACAGAAGAGCGCAGGCTTTGCTGGGTGTACAGCGTGTTGTAGCGCCCCCTGTTGGCAATCAGCTCCGAGTGGCTGCCGCATTCGACGATCTGGCCTCCCTCGATCACGAGTATGCGATCCGCATTTCGTATCGTGGAGAGCCGGTGGGCGATGACGAAGCTCGTTCGACCCTTGAGGACCCTCGCAAGAGCCGTCTGGATCCGTCTTTCCGTCTCCGTGTCGATTGACGAGGTTGCCTCATCCATGACAAGAAGCTGTGGGGACTTGAGGATCGCCCTGGCGAAGGAGATCAGCTGCTTCTGCCCGGTTGATAGCCGTCCGCCGCCCTCGCCAACCTGGGAATCGTAGCCCTCCTCCATCTTGTCAATGAACTCATGGGCTCCAACAAGCTCTGCTGCATCACGCACCGCCTGATCGGAGGCTGAGAGGTCTCCATAACGAATGTTCTCGGTGATGCTCCCGCTGAACAACTGCGGCTCCTGGAGCACGATACCGAGGTTCGATTGCAACCAGTGCAGAGACCGTTCGCGGTAGTCGACCCCGTCGATCAGGATCTCTCCGCAGGTTGGCTCATAGAACCGACACAGCAGGCCCAGGATAGTGGACTTTCCGCCACCTGTCTGGCCGACGAGTGCGACGGTCTCGCCTGCACGAACCTCGAGATCGAAGCCCCTCAGGATCTGTTCGCCCTCCTTGTAGCCGAAGTCCACGGAGGCGAATGCAATTGTCCCGATCTTGTCCGGTCCACCGTCCTCAGCAAGACCCTCAGGAGCTAGAGCTTGCTTCTTGTAGGTCTCTATTCGCCGTAGAACCTCGTCCGAGTCCTTGATCTCGGGCGTCGCCTCGATCAGAGAGATCACCCGCTCTGCGGAAGCCTGTGCCATTTGCATCTCGGCAAAGAGCCTGGCGAGTTCCTGGATTGGATCGAAGAAGAGTCGGGAGTAGGAGATGAACAGTACCAGGGTCCCCAGCGGTATGGCCAGCTGAACGACTCGGCCCCCTCCAACGCCCATGATCAGGGCCAGGGCCAGGCTGGAGAAGACAAGGACCAGGGGAAGGTAGACCGCGGACTGCAACGCATTCCGCATCGAGACGGAGTTCATCGTTCCGGTGAGCTGACTGAATTCCTCCAGGTTTGCCTGCTCGCGCACGAAGACCTTGGAGGTGCGCACGCCCATGATGCCCTCGTTGTAGGCCGCCGTGATCCGGGAGTTTGTCTTTCGGACAGCACGGGAGCTGTTAAGGATGCGCTTCTGGAAGCTCTTGGAAATCCAGGCCAGTAGGGGCACTACAATCAGCAGGGTCAAGCCAAGTCTCCAGTCGACAATCATCATGGCCACCGTGACACCGGTCATGGTTGCGACACCCCACACGATGTCGAGCAGGCCCCAGGCCAGGATGTTGGTCAGTCGCTCGCAATCGGAGGTCATCCTCGCCATCAACCAACCAACCGGGCGACGGTCGAAGTAGGAGAAGGACAGGCGTTGTAGGTTACGAAAGCCTGCGGATCGAATGTCGTGGCCGACACTGGTCCTTAGTTTTCCGCCAGCCCTGATGAAGCCGAAGACGGAAGTGGCCAGCCCCGCCGAGAGGGCTGCGTACAGGAGTCCATAGTGGCGCAGGTCCAGGGTCTGCTGGTCATCAATCAGGATGTTGACCACGTCTCGCGTAACCCATGGCAGTGCCGCATCGAAGAACGCGGTCGTCAGAGCGAACAGGACGATCAATGACACGCTCCACCTGTAGACCATGGCGAAGCGCCAAAGCTTGCGCCAGATCTTGAAGTCCACCCCTTCACCCGAGCTCTGGGGTTCGATGAAGGCTCCCTTGTCTTGTTGTGTCATGACTGGAGTTTGGGGGTTTGCTTGGAGTGCAGATCCTCACGAATCTCCTCTTCAAGAACGCCTTGGATCTCCCAGAGGTCTCGATAGGGGCCCTCCTCGCGGATAAGATCCCGGTGATTGCCCGACTGCACGACCCGTCCCTTGTCCATCACCAGGGTCAGATCGGCGTGCAGCACAGAGGAGAGACGGTGCGCGATGATGATGCTCGTTCGGCGACCCCTCCGCTCTTCGAGGGCTGCAAGGATCCGCGATTCGGTCTCGGTGTCCACGGCAGATAGAGCGTCATCAAGTACGAGAATGGCAGGGTCACGAAGGAGAGCACGAGCCAGAGCAATCCGCTGGCGCTGCCCACCCGAGAGGGTGACCCCGCGCTCTCCAACCTGGGTCTCGTAACCGTCGCTGAAGTCCAGGATGGCATCGTGGACAGCTGAGGCCGTGGTTGATTCAAAGACCTCATCATCGCTCGCACCGCGGTGACCAATCATCAGGTTCTGCTTGACGCTCTTCGAGTAGAGAAAGGGCTGCTGGAGGACGACGCCGAATTGGGTACGGACGTAGCGCCTGGGCAGCTGCTGCAGGTTGCGACCATCCAGCTCGATGGAGCCCTGGTCCCCGTCATAGAGACGCAGCAGGAGCTGTACGAGCGTTGTCTTGCCGGATCCCGGAGGGCCGATGAGTGCAAGGGTCTCTCCGGCCTTGAGATGAAAGGAGACTCCCTCCAGGGTCGCTGACTTGGGCTTGAAGGAGAACCCAAGATCCCGAACTCGAATATCACCGCTCACCGCAGAGAACTTCTCGCCCGGCCTTGGATTCAGGTGTGTCTCCTCGGGCTCCTCCAGCACGGTGCGGAGCCTTTGTAGTGAGACCATGGCCTTGCCAGAATCAGAGAGCACCCGACCGAGCTGTCGCACAGGCCAGATAATGAGGAACTGATACTCGACGAAGGCCGTCAGGGTACCGACGGTGATGGTGCTGTCGTTCACGAGCATCGCGCCGCCTAACAGCACCATTCCGATCTGCGCCAGGCAGAGGAAATCAGAGCTGGACCAGTAGATCCCGAGCAGCGCAATGAACCGTCGGTGGTGATCTCGGAACTCGCTGTTGCGCGCCGAGAATTTCTCCATCTCGAAGTCCTGTCGGGCGAAGGCGCGAACCACGCGTATCGCCGTAAGGTTCTCTTGCAGCACAGTGGTCATGCGACCCTCCGAGGCATCCATGCGCTCGAAGAGGACCTTTATCCGGCGAAAGAAGACCAGCGCGAAGATGATGATGACCGGGAGCAGGGCTACCGACACCCATGCCAAGGCAGGGCTGAGGGTGAAGAGGATTGGAACTGCCAGCAGGATGAGAAGTGTTGCCCTGCCGATCTCGACCACCTGGGTGGAGAGAAACATTCGAACCGTCTCCACATCCGACGTGCAGCGTTGAACAAGGTCTCCTGTATCAACCTGGTCGAAGTAGGTGCAGGGGAGGTTCGCGAGGTGACGATACAGGTCGTCTCTCAGGCGCCTTACAATTCCCTCAGACGCCCTGGCTGCGAGGCGAGCGCGAAGATAGAGGCAAAGGCCGGAGAGCGCAGCCAGGAGGAGGATCAATCCACTTGCAAGCCAGATTTGCCCGGAGCTGCCGAGTCCGAAGCCCTGTCCCAGATCCTGCAACCAGGTCCTGCCGGTCTCTGCCGCCGAGAGGGGGGCAACTTCGCCAAGGCTAGAGGGCTGGTCATCCAATGCCCCGCTCTTGTCTCCAAGCACTGTGGCAAGCGGACCGTCGATGGTGGCCTGCGTCACGAGCGGAATCCCGAAAGACAGACCGATCCCCAGGGCCATGGCGGCAATGGCGCAGAAATAGCGCAGCCGGTGGCCTCTTCCTAGCTTCCAGAGAGTGTGTTGCTTGTGGTTATGCACCGGTACGGGTCTGTGACGGAGATAATCCTTCGGGGTGGTTGATGTGGAATGCGGCCTCTACCGGGCCTTCGGGTGATGATCAAAAAAGAACAAGCCCGCTCGTCTTACTGAGCGGGCTATCGAGATTGCCGTAGGCCAGAGGGCCTGGTTGCGGTCAATGCCGCTGGCGCACGAGTCCACTCAGAGGAGGCGCGGGACCTCCTCTTGGATGTGTTGACCTTGATAGGTATTCATCATGCAACCTCTTGCTTGGGCGTGTTCTAGGCCTGTCACTGCGCTGGCCACCTGGCCCTGAGAAGGGCTCTCACCAGGCGTCATGCCGCCTTGGGGGCTGTGGTGGGGCTGAATTCGCCCTGAAACCTTATCGAGGCTCTTCAGGCACGCAAGTCTGGAAAGTGGAAAACTTGCCGCTTGTAGCTGGGGCCCGAGCCCCAAGTACATGTCAGTCCTCTTCGAGCAAGACCTTCAGTCGATCGAGATCAGCCTTGAGGCGATCGCGGACGGCGTTACCGACGGCGCCCCGCATGAGCTTGAGCGCGACACTCTTGAGCTCGATCTTGGTGCTCTGGTTTAGCTGGCAGCGTTCACCCAGATCTCGGAAGGTGAGATCGGTGAAGATGGTGAAGTCGTCGTGTTTCAGGTGGGTGGAGATACGGCGGTTATCCTGCAGGTCCAGGACAACTCCATCGAAGACCTGCCGCATCCCGGAGATCTCGTGAATCTGGCGGAAGGAAGAGCCCACACCCCAATCCTTGCCTGGGTCGATCTCGACCTCCATGAGGGACGCCATCCACCGGACCTGATGCTCCGCCGAAGTGCAAGCCAGGAAGGCCTGCTCCACCGGGCACTCGACAAGGATGTCCAACTCGATGTCCACTCGTAGAATAAGGAGCTAGTGACTATGTCCGCCCTCTCCATGAGAGTGCCCGTGGGTGAGCTCTTCTTCAGTGGCATCGCGTACCTCGACCACCTTCACCTTGAAGGTCAGCTCCACGCCTGCGAGGGGGTGGTTGGCATCGAGGACAATGGACTCCTCCTCGATGTGGACGATCGTGACCATTCGCTGGTTCCCCTGCGGGTCCTGTACGGGGAACTGCAAGCCGAGCTCGAACTCCAGCTGACCGTTGAAGGCCTCCTTGGGAACCCTGCTGAGCAGGTTGTCCTGCCGCGCTCCGTAGGCCCTCTCCGGGGGGATGACCGCCTCGAACTCGTCACCCACCTGCTTGCCCGAAAGTTCCTGCTCCAGACCGGGGATGATGCCGCCCTTTCCGTGGAGGTAGGCCAGAGGTCCGCGACCCTCGGACTTGTCCAGGACGGTGCCCTCGGAGTCGGTCAGGGTGTACTCGATACCGACAATCTTGTTTTCTGTGATCTCCACGACGTCTGCTGGTTGGTTCCAGGGAGTGGCAAAGTGGCGCAAGATTCTACTCGGGCTTACAGCCCAGGACCATAAACTCCCGGCATGGCCGAGTCTTCCTTGCTGCAACCGCTGCGTCGCTTGATGGGCTTCGCACACGCCCATCGGCGCCGAATCCGGCTGGCGACCTTCTTCTCGATCCTCAATAAGATCTTCGACCTGGCCCCGCCGGTCTTGATCGGAATGGCCGTGGACATCGTTGTGGAACGTGAGGACTCGATTATCGCCTCATGGGGAATCGTGGACCTCGAGGATCAGTTCTACCTGCTGGCCGCCCTGACAGTCCTGATCTGGGTCCTGGAGTCGATCTTCGAGTATGTCTACAAGGTGTACTGGAGGAATCTGGCCCAGACTGTCGAGCACGAGCTACGCATCGCCTCCTACGCGCATGTGCAGGGGCTCGAGCTGACCTATTTCGAGGACTCGAGTACCGGGCAGCTGATGGCCGTGCTCAATGATGACGTCAATCAGCTCGAACGTTTTCTGGATGTTGGAGCCAACGACCTCCTACAGGTGTCCACCACAGTCCTCTGCATCGGTTCGCTGTTCTTCTATCTCGCGCCGTCGATTGCCTGGATGGCGGTCCTTCCCATGCCCTTCATCCTGTGGGGGTCCGTTCACTTTCAGCGAAGGCTGGCACCGCGCTATGCTGGAGTACGTCGGACCGTCGGTGACTTGAATGCGGACCTGGCGGGAAACCTGGGTGGCGTGGCAACGATCAAGAGCTTCACCGCCGAGGATCGCGAGGTCCAGCGCATCTCTGCTTCAAGCGCGGACTATCGCGAGGCAAACCGCCATGCGATCGCCTTGTCCTCCGCGTTCTCCCCACTGATCCGAATGGTCATTGTCTGTGGGTTCACGGCAATGATGGTGGCGGGCGGGTTGCAGGCTCTAAATGGTGAGATGGATGTTGGCATCTACACCATCTTGATCTTCATGACCCAGCGCCTTCTTTGGCCGCTTACGAGGCTGGGTGACACCTTTGACCTCTTCCAGCGAGCGATGTCCTCGACCCGACGCATCTTCGCGTTGCTGGACACCGAGTCAGCCATGAAGAACGGCTCGCGAAGGGTAGACCCTGCGAGCGTCGAGGGACACTTCACCTTGGAGGGAGTCGACTTCTCCTATGGGGATCGAGAAGCACTCTTCAGCGACCTGGACGTCTCCTTTGAGGCGGGGCGGACGACCGCCATCGTTGGGGCCACAGGATCGGGAAAGAGCACCCTGCTGAAGCTCCTCCTGCGCTTCTACGACGTGGCGGGGGGCGCGGTCCTTCTGGATGGTACTGACATTCGAGAGCTGGATACGGGGGACCTGCGCCGAGCTGTCGGTCTTGTCAGCCAGGACGTCTTTCTCTTCCACGGTAGCGTTCGGCAGAACATTGCCTACGCAAACCCTGAGGCCAGCCTGGAAGAGATCAGGGAGGCGTCTGGGATCGCCGAAGCCGAGGAGTTCATCTCCCAGCTCCCTGAGGGCTACGAGACCATTGTTGGTGAGCGAGGGCAGAAGCTCTCCGGCGGCCAGCGGCAGCGAATCTCGATCGCCAGGGCAGTCCTCAAGGATCCTCCGGTCCTGATCCTGGACGAGGCCACCTCCTCGGTGGACAACGAGACGGAGGCGGCTATCCAGCGTTCCCTGGCTCGGCTCTCGCAGGGGAGGACGACGATCGTGGTGGCCCACAGGCTCTCCACGGTTCGGCACGCGGCGAGGATCTACCTGCTCGAGCAAGGACGCGTGCGGGAGGTTGGCACCCACGAGGAGTTGGTGGCCCAAGCGGGGCCGTATGCAGCGCTCTGGCAGGTGCAGACAGGAGAAGCCGTGGCCCGCTAGCCGGGCCAGGCTGCCCCTGCTCCCCCTGCTGCGTCAGTTACAGAAGATCACCTCGAGGGCATTGGAGAGGTTGTAGCCCAGTGGACCACCCGCCACATCGCGGTACCAGAACTGAAAGTTCCAGCTGCTGCCAGCCACGATTGGGCCAGCAAGATCGAGGAGCTGCGAGACCTCACCAGCAGAGTCCGTCTGTTGAACTGTCAGCCTGGTGAAGGGAGATGATACGCACAACCTGCCTTCACCTAGCGGGACGTCGTTCACTCCCGAGCCGTAGAAGAAGAGTCCGAAGGTGGTCGGGGGAACCCCGCTCGCGTTCAGACGGAAGTCGGCGTCGCTCACCCCCGTGGACCCCGTGCTGTAGATCTGAGCCCCGGGACCAACGGAGTTTGGTTCCCCCGTGCAGTAGACCACTGGTGCCGGACAGTCTCCGCTTGCGTTGGAGAAGATGGTGAGGTCGTCTATCGCCGCCTCGATGATGGATCCATCCCCAAGATCCGAGGCTCGAAAGCGCAGACGCATCTGATCCGTGGGCAAGAGCAGGTCCTCCACGTTGATGAGGGCCTCGACCCAGCCTCCACTGGTCCCCGGTCCTGCGGGGCCGACCGTCTCGGCGTTCGTCCAGCTGGCGCCACCATCATTGGAGATGTCGACCTCGAAGACATCGGCATTGGGAGAGCCTCCCTCCGAGTTGGAGTACCAGCGGAAGTAGCTGATCTTGGGTTCCAGGCTCCCGCTTAGATCGAAGAGCGGGGAGATCAGCGATGTCGTACCACCGTCGACATCGTTCTCACCAATTGAGCCTCCTACAGATCCCTGACCGGTGACCCAGCAGATGGTATTCCCGCCGCCAGGCGTGTGGTCATCCTCGGGTTGGGCATCGGTGCCTCTTGGATTGACCCGCGTCCAGTTACCCGTGCTGGCGTTATCAGGAGCTCCAACTGCCCAGCCCTGAGCGCCGCCTGCCTCAAAGTCATAGCTGATGAGGGTCTCCGTGGAGCCAATGGTCAGTGAACCGGGGTAGTTCTCTTGCCAGCCAGCAGAGCTGACCTGTACATCGAAGCTGTAGGTCCCAACCGGGGTTCCGGGTGGAATACGTAGAATCGGATGGGCGCTCGTCGATGCAGTTGAAAAGGAGTTGATCACTCCCAGGGTCTCACTCCCGTTGATGACCTGTAGCGGCGGCTCGACGTTGATCAACTGCACAGTGGTTGCAGCCGAGTCCTGCATCCCACTGTTGCGTACATCGACCTCGACACGGACGAGCTCTCCGCCCTCCAGGTCACCGTCTCCGTCACCGGCGTTCTCTACGGGCTGAATGGCTTCGACCCGCAGGTAGCTGCCAGCAGCTAGAGCCGTGCGTGCAAGGGCCAGTCTGTTCTGTTCCGCGAGCGGGACAATCCGGGACTGAACGGGCCAGAAGCCATCGTCGCTACTTCCAATCTCGGGGGTCCAGGCCATCGAGTCATGGACCCCGTGGTCGTAGTCGAGAGTTGTACCGTTCGCCAGGTAGAGGATGATTGATGCTGGGCCGTAGGGATAACCGTTGAACTCTGTGGCCAGCGCGCCGACCTCCTCGTAGTCAGCCGCATTGGTCGGGGCTGCCTCGACGTAGCCGAGGGGGGAGAGCCAGACATCAGAGAAGCTGTGAACCGAAAGGGCAGTCCTGAAGTCCCGCGAGGAGATGAAGCTGACCATGGCCTGCACCTCGGGTTCGCTGGCGGGACCAGAGCCTCGAAAGACCTCGCTGCTGGGAGAGGAGGAAGAGCCCTCGTCGTCGATGCCCCACTGGTAGGGATAGTTCCTGTTCAGATCGACGCCTATCTCTCCACCGCCATTGTTGCGCCGGTTCTTGCGCCAGAGACCACCTCCCGAGGGGAAGCTCTGCTGGTTGTAGACGTAGCCATCCGGATTCACACAGGGGATGATGTAGATCTCTCTCTCATCGACGAGGTAGGTTGCCAGAGGGTCGACACCGTAGCTCTCCACCAGCCAGAGCAGGAACCAGAGTGTGGTCTGCATGCTCTGGGGCTCCCTCGCGTGGTGCAGGGCGTCGAAGCGCACCTCGGGTTCGTTCTCGTCGACGTTTGGATTGTCCGAGACCTTGACCATCCAAAGGTCGCGCCCCTGAAGGCTCTGGCCGATGGAGGTCTTGGTGCTGACGATGGAGGGATAGGCACCTTGTATCTGGTCTAGAACGGATGAGACCTCGGCGAAGCTGTAGAAGCCAGACATGGCTCCTGATGCATAGGGAGGTGTCAGCCAGCTTCCATGGGTCGTACCCGCAAAGGAGGTGCTGAAGCCCTCTTGAAGCCGCTGTGCGTAGTGATTAGCCAGGTCGTCTATGACGACGTCGATCTTCCAGCCAGCCCTCCGGAGGGCCTCCAGGTGATCCTGGCCAATGACCAGCTCTGCCGTTCGAATTCCCGGACCAGCATCACCCGGTGCACCGAGGTACATGTGCGAGACATCGATGCCCTGGGCGGCGAGATCATCCAATCCCTGTCGTTGGGCCCCAAGCTCGACGTTGACAAGATAGAGCGGGTCTACATCAGTTTCTTGCGGAACGGTAGCGCCGAGGGCCAGACTGAAGAGGGTGCTGAGAATCAAGGGGATAGCTCCGTGAATGGGGGATTCAGTTGCCTGCCTTCAGCAGGTTGAAGGGTCGGCAGAGCCTTCAGCCTAGCAGCGATTTGATGGTTCCCCCAGGGGTGCTGTGCTCTCTCTTACACCGGATCAAGACGTATCCAGGTCAGCTCGTGCTTGTTGTGCCACAGGTGCACCACTCTTGAACCTGGGATCGATCGAAAAGCCTCGAGCTCAATCATGTCGACCTGGCCCTGCAGCTTGATCGTACAGACGAAGTTCCGGCAGTTGCCAGAGCTGATCCAGCGCTGGATCATCGTCAAGAGTCTCCTGGGGTAGCAGGCAATGTCACAGAAGAGCCAGTCGACGGGCCCCACCTCTTCTGGGATCAGTGCGAAGGCGCTCTGCTCGCGAAACTCAACGCGCTCGAGTCGGTCGATGCCGCCTTCCAGGCCTGCCTTGTCAACCGAGAGCACCCTCGCACCCAGGGACTGCAGCACCCACGTCCATCCTCCCGGCGAGCTTCCCAGGTCCAGGCAAAAGTCCCCAGGACCAGGTCGATCAGGTAGCCGCGTGAGAACTTCCCACAGCTTCAGATAGGCTCGGTTAGGTGGGGTCTTCTTGTCCTCGATGAACTCGGGCCGTCCGTTCTGGAAGGGGCTGGAGCACCTCGAGGCCGCCAGCAATTGATCCGGCTCGGTAAGCGTCCAGGAGCCAAGTGGTGCTGAGGGCGGCTCCGATCCGAAGGCCAAGGGCTTTGCACTCACATGCGGGAGCTTCTCCTGAATCAAGGTGCAGCGCCTGTGCCATCTTGTCGGGTAACAGGCCCAGTTGCGCTGAATGGCCTTGAGCTGGGCAGCGGCCTTGCCTATCGATGGAGCTGGAAGGTACCTGGCGTCGAACCAGATGTTATCGACCCATACAACCCCCTGCGGAGCACCGTGGCAGACAACCAGATGGTCGTGGACCAGCTGCACCTCACGCACTTCAGCAAGGAGTTCCTCCAGGAATCCTCGAGGTGCGAGATAGGCGGTGAGCTCGGGCATGGGGCCAGATTACCGGCCTGCAAGCCTCGGGTCAGGCGACTTTCGTGAATCAGGGACCGTCAGCTGTGGTCCCCGCTACAAATCGTCCGATTGTTCCATCATGATTCGCAGCTTTGCGTACTGGACCTATTACAGCCGAGTTCTATCCTGAAGGACTCGTCAGGCCCCACCATGAAGAATCCGTCAAGATCATGAAGCATCGACACCTAGCCCTCTGCGCAGCGTTGGTTGCCCTCACCGGCCTCCAGGCCAAGGGCTCAAGCAGCCCGGTTCCGCTTTCGTCGGGCTCGGAGACCTTGGCGTCCCCCTCGACTGCACTCATCAATGCTGGGCAGGATTCAGATCAGAAGCCTCAAGGGCGAGACGCCAAGAAGGGTGGCGATGGCCCCTATGGTCGCGAGAGTCGTCAGCGCAACCAGGAGAGGCGCAAGCAGCAGACAGAAAGGAACAAGGCCCGTACTCAGGGCGCTGGAACTGGGGAAGGTGAGAGCAGTCGTGTCCGTGGCCAGAACAAGGACAAGGGGGGCCCAGCTCGCGTGAATGCCGAGAGTAATCGAGCTCGCGAGCAACGCCAGAAGCGCGCTGCAGCTGCTCGAAGCAGCGCTGAGAAGGAAAAGGATGAGGCCTACGAGAAACGTCTGGAAGAGGCCCTTAACAAGGACACCGCAGGAGAGGGTGACGAGGCCGCAAGGATCGAGGCTGCCCGTGAGGCGAATACAGCCAAGGCCACGCGCATCAGCAATGCTCGCCTGCAGTACACCCAGGCTGAGAGAGCTGAACGGATTTCAAGAGCACGGAAAGACCTTGCCGATCTGGATGAAGGGCAGCTGAGGACCGTCAAGCGCTTCTTGCTCGAGCAAGAGAAGCACATTGAGCGTCTGGCAAGATTGGATCGAGTGGGACGCATCCTCGAGGGAAAGGATGATCAGGCTGCGTTGAACCGGGTGGAGGCCCTGCGCTCAAAAGAGAAGGCCTCCTTCGAGAACTTCAAGGCATCCATGCGAAAGGCACTCAGTGACAGACAGGCCAGTGCCGTGGAGTCCGCAGGCCTGGTAGGAACCCGCCCGGTGAAGTATCAGAAGCTCGACGGGAGAAAGGCGCAGAAGATGAAGTCCAAGGCACAAACCGAGGCCCCCAAGAGCAAGCTCTAGGCATGCAGTCCCTTGAACTCAACAAGCCGGTAGGCCTTGCGATCATCCTTGCCAGCCTGAGCCTGCTGCTCTCCTGTCCTGCGGAACCGATTGCCGAGAGCAGTGACTCCCTCCAGCCCCTTGCTGGGGACCAAGAGGGCGCCACGTCCGCGCCATCTGTCCTGGACGATGTCCAGGTCATCGGCGTGGATGAGGCCGCGCAGAAGGCGGAGCAGGAGATCAACGAGGAGAACGTGATGGACGCACTGAACGATCTGGAGCGTGAGATCAACGGGTAGCGTCAGCCGATAGAACTGGTCCATGAGGAGCGGCGGTTGGTGAGGTCACCTATCGACGCTCCTTTCCATTCCACTTGTGGATGAGCGGAGTGCAACAGCCGGCGAGCTTTCAGCGGGTTGCTCAGCTTGCCCAGGTGGCAGCCGGGGGCTAGTAGTGGGGAGGCCGCTCCTCCAGCGGATCAGCCTCCGACTCGGCGCCCTCCTCCGGCTTGGTTGCCACGCGGCTCTCGAGCTCAGCTACCTGCCGTCTGAGTCGTTCGATCTCTCGGCCCTGCTCGAGGACCACATCGTTGAGGTCGTCCACTGTCTGTTCGAGAAAGGCGAACTTGGATTCCAGGTCAACCAGGCGTGTATCCATGACTAGCGAAGCCCCTCTATCTTCGAATCGATCACGTCGATGTGTTGTGCCTGGGGGACTCGGGGCAAGCCGGGCATTCGAAGGACATCCCCAGTCAAGACCACCAGGAATCCTGCGCCAGCATTGATCTTGACCGCGCGGACGGTCACGTCGAAGTCTCTAGGTCGGCCATGCAGCTTTGGATCATCTGAGAGTGAGCTGGGTGTCTTGGCCACGCAGACTGGCAGATTGGAATATCCGAGCCTCTCGATCTGCCGGAGGTCACGCTCTGCCGACTTTGTGTAGGCGACATCTCGAGCCCCATACATCTTGCGTGCGATGCATTCCACCTTCTCAGGAACAGTCTGCCCCAGGTCGTAGAGCTGCTGGACGGGGCGTTCGCTCTCGCGGGCTTGCTGCATGACCAGCTCTGCCAGCTCAACAGCGCCCTGTCCTCCATTGGCAAAGTGGGTCGAGATGGCGCAGGGAAGGTCCCGTGCCTCGCACCAGGACAGCACCCGCTCAAGCTCCTCGCTGCTGTCGGAGGGGAATCGGTTGAGGGTGATGACGGGGCGTTGACCAAAGTGGCCGATGCTCTCCACGTGCTTCTCAAGATTCTCGAGGCCTCGCTCAACAGCCGCTATATCTGTTTGGTTGAGCTCTGCAACCGGTACGCCTCCATGCATCTTCAGCGCCCTTGCGGAGGCGACAAGAACGACCGCTGCTGTGTTCAAACCCGCCAGTCGACACTTGATGTCGAAGAATTTCTCCGCACCGAGATCAAAGCCAAAGCCAGCCTCGGTGATGGTCCAGTCGGCCAGCTGGAGGGCGCTGCGTGTGGCCACGACGCTGTTGCAACCATGGGCAATGTTTGCAAAAGGGCCGCCATGAACCATGGCCGGAGTGCCTTCGAGGGTCTGCACAAGGTTTGGCATTCCCGCGTCAAGCAGCAGCGCCATCATGGCCCCGGTTACCTTGAATTCCTCTGCAGTGACGGGGGCCCCGTCCATGTCGAAGCCAATCACGATACGGTTGATGCGTGCACGTAGATCCTCGGCGTCGCCGGCCAGGCAGAGGATGGCCATCAACTCCGAGGCCGCGGTGATGTCGAAATGTGCTTCTCGTGGCACTCCATGGATCTTACCACCCAGTCCAATGGTGAGATTTCGAAGGGCTCGGTCGTTCATGTCGATGACCCTGGGCCACACGACGTTGCGAGGTTCTAGACCAAGCGCATTACCAAAGTGCAGGTGGCTATCGATGGCTGCGGCCAGGAGGTTGTGCGCGGAGGTGATCGCGTGAAAATCTCCAGTGAAGTGCAGGTTGATTTTCTCAGCTGGGCTGAGCTGCGCACGACCACCGCCGGTCCCGCCTCCCTTCATACCGAAGCAGGGTCCCAGAGAAGGCTCTCTGAGCGCGAGGCAAACCGATTCCCCCAGGGAGTGAAGCGCGTCTCCGAGCCCGATTGTCGTGGTTGTCTTTCCTTCACCGGCCGGGGTCGGAGTGATGGCCGAGACCAGGATGAGCTTGGGAGCTTTATCTCGGGTACGCTCGCGCTGCAGGAGCTCCAGATCAACCTTTCCGGCGAACTGGCCATAGGGGTGGAATAGCTCGCCCGGCAGGTCGAGGGAGTCAGCGATGGTTTGGATCGGGTGCATGGAGGGAGGCTTGCGGGATCATCAGCTGCGGAATTCAGACCTCTTGCCGCATCCAGGCAGTGGCAAGGCAGTCGGCGTATTCATTCCAGCGATTCCCCGAGTGTGCGGCGATCCACTCGAGGGTGCAGCCGGGATGTGAACGGTAGAGGCCCAGGAGTTCCTGAACCAGCTCGAGATTCTTGATCGGCCCCCCCTTCTTGGTCCACGCTTTTCTCTCCCAGTTAGGAGCCCACTTCGTGATCGTGTCGACGCACAGGCGACTGTCGGTGTGAATGGTGACCTCTGCATCCTCTGGGAGCATCGAGTAGGCCTCGATCAAGGCCTGCAGCTCCATGCGATTGTTGGTGGTAGCTGGCTCAGAGCCATGCAGCTCGGCCCGAATCTCACCCGACTCGACCCAGACGGCGCCCCATCCACCGGGACCAGGATTCGGTGAGGCACTGCCATCGGTGAAGACGCCGTCTTCTGGACCGTCGGAGTACTTCTCGAGCACCTGAGAACGAGTCAGGTTCTCCTCAGTGCGACGGTCCCGCTTGCCGTTGGACTTGCCTGCGCCCCTCTTCGGAGAGTGCTCTCTACAGTACTTGGGAGTCCACCCCGGATACTTGTTGAGGGCGTTTTGGGGGACATCGAAGGACTTCGAGCAGGTCTCGCAGGCAAAGGTCGGGGACATGCCCGGAGAATAGCGCTTGCTGTGGCTTTACCAAGGCCGGCCTTCATTCCTGACGAAAGATTGTCAGTTGTTCTCCTGGTGGAGCAGGTGGACTGAACCTGACGGTCGCGAGACGCTACAGTGGGGGACCTCTGACCAGCCGATGCGCATGGCTACGCCGACCCTCGACACCAAGTAATTCTGAACACGGAAATGTTGCGAATATTGACCTGCTTCCTGGTTCTGCTGTGCACGAGCCAACCCTCGGTGGCTCAAGCCCAGGGAGGTTCGAGCCAACCCGCACGTGCCCCGCAGCAGGGTGGTACGGCGCCCCTCTCGCGAGAGCAGATGTGGTACGCACCCACGGCAGAGGATTGGGCCAAGCCTTGTCTCATTTCCTGGCAGCGTAACTACGAGGACGCGATGCGAGTTGCTGAAGAGACCGGCAAGCCAATCCTGGTCTGCATCAACATGGACGGCGAAATCGCAAGCGAGCATTATGCGGGCATCCGATACCGGCAGCCGGAAATCGCAAGACTCTACGAGCCCTATGTAACCGTGATAGCCTCGGTCTACCGGCACAACCCGCGTGACTACGATGATGCCGGGAATAGAATTCTCTGCCCTCGCTTCGGCAGTGTGACCTGCGGGGAGCACATCCGGATCGAGCCTGGACTGTTCAACAAGTTCCTCGACGACACCCGGGTAGCCCCGCGCCACATCATGGTTGAGAACGGTACAGAGGAGCAGTATGACGTCTACTATGCCTTCGATACCGATTCGGTCTTCAACACGATCAAGGAAGGCATCGATAACAGACCACCCGCACAGCCCACGGTTGACAGGGGTGACCAGTCCCTGGTTCAGAGGGTCGACAGTCGTGACGTCCTGGATCGAACTGCGATTGAGCAGGCCTACGTCGAGGGGGATCGAGTCTTGAAGCGCTCGCTCCTGCTCAAGGCCGCAGAGGCCACGAGCTTGACTCAGGTTGATCTCCTGCGACTCGCTCTCTTCGATGGCGATCCTGAATTGAGCCAGCTTGCCTGGAAGGCACTCATCAAGACATCCTCACCAGAGGCCATCGATCTGATCACGGAAGTGCTTCGCTTTCCCCTGGAAGAGGATGAGCAGGGGCCACTCGTTGACGCTCTCGAACGGATCGGCCAGGTATCCCCGCGAGCCGCACGGCTGGCCAGCGTTCATCGGGGGCTCTCCGGGCCAGCGCTCGGTATCGATCAACTGGCCTGGACCCGGGCCCTCGAGTTGCCGCCTGCGGAGGGGGGGCTCACTGCGATTCACTTGCTTCGAGAGCGTGCAGAAATTGTCACGGCACGAGTGCTGGAGGGTCCCGATGACGCGGCCCAGCAGCTCGAATTAGCGCTGATTCTCTATGACCTGGCTGTTCATCCGGATCTAACTCCAAAACTGGCTGGAACGATCATGGGAGATGCTCGTGCTGCGGCGCTTCAGGCCAAGGCGAAGGGAGCTACTGGCTGGGATGTGAACTCCGTCATCGCAGCTACGGCCAAGGGACGCTGGAGGAACAGGGGTGGCTATGAGGCTGCCATCGACGCTGTTCGGGATGTACCGCGCGATGTTCACAACCTGCGCGCCAGGGAGACCCTGGCTCTGTTTGCCGAGGCACGTCAGCGGGCCATCTTCCGTGCCCTGGTCCGGAAGACCGACTGGCCAACCTCCTGGCTGGCGGACGCCCATGCGGCCTTCGAGCTCCTCGCCATTCACCCCCTGGGGACCGACCAGGACGTGGTCGAACACCATGACTATCTGAAGGCGCTGGAGGCACGTGGTTACGCGAACCGTTCCTTGGATCGAAGCTTTGAGAGGTTTCCAGATTCAGCTCTGCTGCACGACAGACTCCGTGCACGACTTCTTGATGAGAAGGAGCTTGACTCATTGGTTGGTTTGGAGGCTACCTACGAGGCGATGCTTCGCGACCAGGACCCGGAGACTCTTGGAGAGAACTCGAATCTTCATTGGTATGCGGGGTACGCGTCCTTCATTGCCGCTGAGTTTCATCGTCGCGCTGGAAGCTCGTCCCAGGCGCAGGCCGCCTATGGGCGAGCTATTGGTCATTATGAGGACTCATTGACGGCAAACCCGGCGCGCAGTGACAGCTGTGATCATTACATTGCACTCGCCCATGCTGGACGGGCGCGCCTCCACCTGGAGTTCCGTGACTACGAAGAGGCTGTCGAGCAACTACTCGTCTGTTTTGAGCGCGAGCCGCTTGCGGCTGACAACCTTGATGGACTGGGTATAACGCCCGTCATGACCGCTACCACCCTGCAGTCTCGCCTGGAGGAAAACAGCCTGGATGACCTCCTTGCGCGGCTGTCCACAGCGCTTGCGGCCCTTCCGCCGGAAGTTCTTGAACCGCCAGACTTTGAACGGGTAGCCCCAGGGACTGGAGAGGCCGGGCGGAGAGGCCTGAGCCCACGTGGAGGGGGCGAGCGGCGCCAACGACGAGGTGGTCGATAGCACGGCAAGCTGGGCCGTCCGTGCTGTCCACCTCGGTCCCACCAGGCCTGTTCCTGTTTGGGGTGAACCTTCGCTTGTCCCTCCATCTGGGCCCCCCAGATCAAGGAGTTTGGGTACTTTGGAGGTTGAGTGTTCTCTCCTTTTCCCCTGGTTGCTGGACATGCAAACTTCATGAAAACTCTGGTCTTTCACCTTCAAGCTTCCTCGCTCCTCTTCCTGATCGCCCTGCCGTCGACAGCGCTCGCGCAAGATTGCAATGAGGGCTGTACTCCTGGCTACTGGAAGAACCACCCAGAACGCTGGGATGGTGCTGGTGGGGACGACTTCACCACCACGGTTCAACATCAACTCTCTTTCAACGCTGTCTTTGGCGTGACAGTGGCAGAGTCGAAAATGGCCGACGATGTGACCCTCCTTGAAGCCCTCAGCTCAAGCAACATCACCGCACTGTCGGCGGCTAACGAAGGGAACATCTATGCCCTCAACCGTCATTCAGCAGCAGGCTTGGCCGATGCCGACTCTGCCATTCTCTATCCTTTCACCACCATTCAGGTCATCGATCTCTACCGTGATGCGGTCGGCGCCGTGGCTGGGCCTGCCAGCATCAGATCAGCGCACCTGCTTCTAGAGGCAGCCAATGAGCTAGGGTGCCCGCTCAGCAACAGCTGGCAACCAGATGGGATCTGCACCTACTGCTATGCGGACGAGGGCGACTGCCCCTGTGGCGTGCCTTATCCCAATGGTGGATGCACCAATTCGACGGGGTTGGGGGGAGTTCTCACCTACTCAGGCACTGCCAGCATGGCTGCGGATGACCTTGTGCTAACTGCCTCGCAACTGCCGGCCAATCGTCCGGTCATCTGGATAATGGCCCCTGCCCAGAACCGTACGGTCATACGTGACGGCTTGCTCTGCATCAGCCCTGGTCACTTGAAGATCTACCGGTTCCCGGCGACTACATCCAACAGTAACGGAGTCTCCGTCTTTGGGCCGGGCATCGTTCAAAAGAGCATTGATCACCCCGTCGAGAGCGCCGAGATCTTCCCTGGCGACACTCGTAACTTCCAAGCCTACTACCGAGACGTGGGCAGTCCGTGTGGCAACGATGCCAACACGACCAACGCCGTGAGAGTGGACTTCTACTAGGAGAGGATCACGGTTGGGCCTGCCAGGCCAGTCATGAGCGAGCGCGGCTTCCACTTCGGTGGGGGCCGCGCTCGCCTTGGTTTGGCAGTCTTCAAGCCCACTCGCGGGGGCGCTGCTGACCTCTGATTGGCACCGTTACGAACTTGCACGCAATTCTCGTCGATTCATGTCTCGCCAGCTAGCGGGGCAGGGCTTTGCAGCTAGGCGCCCAGTGTGGCGTCCAAGGGCATCAGAGGGGTCCTGCCTGCCCTGGCAGGCAGGTTCCCAGTGAAGGCCTTCCTCCAACCCCCAATCAACGCCGGAGTGCGATCATGCGATTCCATCTACTCACCCTTCTGCTCTCTACAGGGACCCTCCTGGGGTCCGCCCATGCTGACACATGGATCATCGATGACGGCGGCGGGGCGGGTGTCGACTTCACGGATATCCAATCCGCGATCAATGTTGCTAGCCATGGTGACATCCTCATCGTCAATCCAGGAACCTATGCGGGCTTCACGCTCAACCTTGGCCTGACCATTCTTGGTTCGGAGGCCAGCAATACCAGCGTGGTCACGAGTGCGAGCACCATCGCCAGCGTCAATGGCAACCGTCGTGCCGTCCTCACCGGTCTCCGGATGGAGGGACTTGGAGTGAGTTCGAACACCGGGCACGTCATCCTCGACTCTCTCGAGCTGGTGCCGAATGGTCTGGCTCCCGCTACTCTCGTGGTCTCGAACTCGAATGATGTCAGGCTCTATCAGTGCACAGTCGAGGGGCTAACGGACACTCCTTTCAACGATAACACCCACGCCCTCAAGGCGGACAACTCGCGCCTTGAGGTGATCAATTCGGACCTTGTGGGAGGTGCTGGGTTCGACACGGATTGCTGGTCCGACGGTGGGCATGGCGGTTCTGGGGTGTGGGCCTCGGGGGCCTCGCTCGTCGCAGTCTTCGATTCTCGCCTGACGGGTGGAGATGGGGGAGACACGGGACTGCCAGACATCTTTTGCGAATGGAGTGATCCCATTGGTGGAGATGGAGGCCATGGACTCCTGCTGCAAGGCGGCTCTGTAGCCGTCCTTGCCGGCGGCGCTGATGACCTGCTGGATCATGGCCGTGAGGGCTACAGCGAGTGCTGGCCGATATGCTTCGATGGAGACGTGGGTGAGGGATTAGCCCTCGAGGGAGCCAGTATCGCAGAGTACTCGGGCCTGACGATCTCATCCATCAAGGCCACAGGCGGCTCGATCGCAACCGAGAGCAGCCCTTCTGACCCGTACCTGGAACGCTACGGGACCTTGAAGGCTGGTCGCCAGCAGACCTTTTGGATCAACGGGGCCCCTGGGGATCAGGTCATCTTCTATATCGGGCGTAGCCCGTCGATCACGATCGACTCGACACAGACCATGGATGACCTCGTGAGTCACGAGCGCGCTTACAGCCTGGGAGCAATCGATGGGACTGGCCGCAAGAAGTTCCTGTTCACCATTCCCAGCTGGTTCCCTGAGGCCTTCAACTTCTACGTGCAGGCAGCGACGATTGATGGAACAGGTCAGCGAACTCTGACCAACTCCATGCCCATTGTGCTGCGCTATCTGCCCTAGGAGCGCCAGCAGGAGCTATTGTGCGGCTGGCCCTTCTCTCGGGCCAGCCGGCTGCTCGCCTCTACCAGTCGTAGAAGCCCTGACCGCTCTTCTTGCCAAGTCGCCCTGCTGCCACCATGGTCCGCAGCAGCTCGGGGGGGTCGAAATGAGCGCCAACCTCCTTCGCCAGGTACTCAGCGATCTTGAGTCGAACATCAAGACCAACGAGATCTGTCAGCTTGAGTGGGCCCATCGGAAAGCCGTAGCCCAGGGTCATGGCCTTGTCGATGTCCTCTGCTGAAGCCACGCCGCTCTCGAGCATTCGTATTGCCTCCAGGCCAATAACCAGACCAAGTCTTGATGAGGCAAAGCCAGGGCTGTCCTTGACCGTGATCGGCTCCTTCCCCATGCGCCTGGCGAGGGCCACCGAGGTGGCCACGGCAAGCTCGGAGCTCTGCTCGGCACTCACAACCTCCACCAGCTTCATGATATGCACGGGGTTGAAGAAGTGCATGCCCGTGACCCGCTCCGGATGGCGAGCGGCACTCGCGATCTTCGAGATCGGTAGTGATGAGGTGTTGGTCGCCAGGAGCACGTCCGGCCCCAGTAATTCTCCAAGCTGGGCAAAGATCTTCTGCTTGAGATCGAGGCTCTCAGGGACAGCCTCGATCACGACCTGCACGCCGTCCAGAGACTCGGACAGGTTGGTAGCGGTGGAGATCCGTGAGAGCGTCTCGCCGCGCTGTTGCTCATCGAGCTTGCCTCGATCGACTCCCTTGTCGAGCGCCGCAAGGATCCCCTTGTAGGCTGCCTCGAGCACCTGATTGTCAAGGTCGACAAGAGTGGCCTCGATACCACTCATTGCCAGGACCTGGGAAATGCCCCGGCCCATTGTTCCTGCGCCGATGACGACGGCGCGTTCGGTGGTTTCGGCGTTCATCATTGGCACTCCCTCGTCGTCTTCCTCAGGCGTCCAGAATCTTCTCGATCATGGGGCGTGAGCCCTGCACAGCACAGGTCTGCATGTAGAGCTTGAGCCCGCGTAATCCTCCCAGCTCAAGGCCGCCACCTGCGCGGCCTGGTCCTCCATGGACGAGCTGTGGTAGTACGATTCCTGGTCCGGTCGAATGCTCCGCAATCCGCTTGCTGCCCAGCAGCACCCGTCCATTCCAGGGAGCCAGCTCGAAGAGTAGCTCCCGACAGAAGCTCAGGTCATCGGAGTAGCTGGTCGCGACCAGGCAGCCATTGGCCCGCGCCACCATCTCGCCCCCTTGGATGGGATCACCCGAATAGGGCATGAGCGTGCAGCAAGGTCCAAACACCTCGAGCTCATGAACGAGACTGGCCCTGGCAGGATCCTTGCAAACAAAGACAACCGGCTCGATCAAGGCCCCATTGGCTCCATCACCATCGGGGATCGATCCAATGGCGATCTCCGCGACCCCAGCCAGCTGCCGGAGCCCCTCGACCACGTCTGGGTACTGATCGGGGGTCGAGAGGGGGCCCATGCGAACGCTGTCATCGGTAGGCAGGCCGGCGGGGAACTCCGCAAGGCTCTCTCGCAGGGCCTCCACGGCAGGATCAATCAGGTTCGGCGGCAGGAAGACCCGTCGTGTGGCGGTGCACTTCTGCCCGCTCTTCTGAGTGATCTCTCGAGTCAGCTCGCGTATGAACAGGTCCCAGGTGTCAGAACCCGGTTCGACATCGGGACCGATGACCATGGCATTCAGGCTGTCGGCTTCGGCATTGACGCGAACTGACTGCTCCACAATGCGGTCTTGAGACCTGATCTTGCGCGCAGTCTGTGCACTGCCGGTAAAGGCCACGACATCCTGGGCAGTCGTATGACTCAAGAGGTCTCCAACGCTTCCGCACAGGAAGGACCAGCTGCCCGCGGGGCAGAGGCCGCTGTCCACGACGATTTCGGCGATGCGGTGGCTCGGGAGGGAGGTTCCCGTTGCTGGCTTGGTGAGGGCTGGCATGCCGGCGAGGAACGAGCAGGCAAGCTTCTCTGCAAAGCCCCAGGCCGGGAAGTTGAAGGCGTTGATGTGAATGGCGACGCCCCTCAGGGGCACCTGGATGTGTTGCCCGTGAAAGCGCGGGGAACGCCCAACTTGCAGGCCATCCCCATCGAGCAGAAAGGTGCGCTCGCCCAGCTCCGCTCCCAGGGCACCGTAGGCCGCAAGTGTTCCTGTGGCACCGTCGATGTCGAACTTGCTGTCCTTCAGCGTGGTGCCGGTGTTCAGGGTGCTGATTTCGAGCAGCTCGCTGCGATGGGAGTGAATGGCCTTCGAGAGACCGGTGAGTATCTCTCCACGTTGCGCGAAGCTGAGCTCCCTGAGTGCAGGGCCTCCCTCCTTTCTGGCAAAGGAGAGCGCCGCCCCCAGGTCCAGCCCGGTGGTGGAGGCTCGGGCGATTGCCTCGCCGTTAGCGGGGTTGAAGAGCGTGGCGCCGTCGCCACTGCCGCTCTGCCACTCGTCTTGCAGGTAACTCTTGAGCTCGAGCATATCGGGAGAGGGGGTGGGCTGGAGAGCCCTGATGGGCCTGGAAAGGCCATGATGGGAAGAGCTTGGTTCAGCAGAGCAAGCGCGCCCCTCCACCTTTCCAGCGTGGTCTTCTCGACCGCGAACCAGACGAAGCGGGGCGCGATGCTCCGAGCCGTAGAGACTCTATAGAGTCTTCTATAGCTTCACGTATTCGTAATCCAGGGGCATGCCATTGATGCCCTTGGCAGGGGGCGAAATCCAGTTGGCCATCTGGCCGGGCTCGGTGACCTGGACCATCAAGCTCTTCACCAGGGCGCGATCGGCCTCGGTCGGAAGCAGGGCCTCCGTCAAGACCGCGTGCTCCTCCTCGGTGCAGAGCTCTCCCTCGTTGTTGAAGAAGTGGCCAGCATACTCACCCTGATGGCGGTGGAAGCGCTTGTGAGGGAGCGACAGTTCGAAGTCGACCCCCTCCTCGGCAATGATCTTGTTCCAGCGACGGATGGCGCTTCGTGAGTCCGCAATGTACTCCTCTCGAAGGAGCTCGTTCATCGCGTTACGAATGGGCACCGCTCGAGGCATGAGCTTTCCACCCTGCACGACCGGGATTTCGAACTCGCCTTCATTTCCGCTGTGATCCTTGTACTTGCGCTGCTCGTTGTAGCGCCCCTTCAGACCAGCGGCGAAGAAGTCCGCTGCATTGCTGGAGATCTCACCCCCAAAGAGGTCCATCGCGTAAGTAACCCAGTAGTTGATGTACTTCTGGACGATGTTGAGGGGGATTCCGCCCAGGGAGTAGGGGTCTCCGCCTGACTCGCGGGTCAGCTCCGCACTGCGCTTGACGACGCGGGAAATCCCCCTGTCGCCCACGAAGAGGTGGTGGGCCTCCTCGGTAAGCATGAATCTGCAGGACCTTCGCAGGGGAGAGAAGCCCGACTCGGCCAGGGTGGCGAGCTGAAACTTGCCGTCTCGATCCACGAACATGGTGAAGCAGTAGAAGCTCAGCCAGTCATCAATGGGCTGATTGAAGGCCTCGAGGATGCGGGGCTTGTCGGCATTTCCACTACGACGCTCGAGCATGTCATCTGCTTCGTCGCGCCCATCCTTTCCGAAGAAGCGGTGCAGGAGGTAGACCATGGCCCACAGGTGACGCCCCTCTTCCACGTTCACCTGGAAGAGGTTTCGCATGTCGTAGAGGCTTGGAGCACATTGGCCGAGCAGGCGCTGCTGTTCGACGGAGCCGGGCTCGGTGTCTCCCTGGGTGACGATCAGGCGCCTCAGGGCATTGCGGAATTCACCCGGCACCTCATCAAAGGTATCGACGTCGATCATGTCGCCGAAGCCCACCTTTCGGTTGCCCTCCTCGGGGGTCAGGAAGATGCCCCAGCGGTAGTCGGGCATCTTGACCTGCTTGTAGTCCGCCCAGCCGTCCTTGTCGACCGAGACTGCCGTGCGCAGGTAGATGTCCTTCTCCTGGAACCCCTCCGGCCCCATCTCCTTCCACCACTCGATGAACTTGGGTTGCCAGCTCTCGAGGGCCTTCTTGAGTCGCCGATCGTGGTTCAGATCAACGTTGTTCGGAATCGTGTCTTGCAGGCTCATATCAGGTGCGATTGAAGTCGAACTCGGGTCGAGTAGGTTGGCCGTAGCTGGTGATGGCGCCCTTGGGGCCCACCGCATTGGGGCGTTGGAAGATCCAGTTCTGCCAGGCCGAGAGGCGGCCGAAGATCTTGCTGTCACAGTTCTCCGCTCCGGGGAAGCGCAGCGAGGCCTCCATGCCAGTGAGGGCATCGGGAGAGAAGCTGGCACGCTCCTCGAGGGCAAGGCGTACCTCATCCTCGTAGTCGAGGTCGTCAAGCGACATGGTGACCAGGCCCGCTTCCTCAGCTTCTTCGGCGTCGAAGGACTGGCCGATCTTCTCCAGAACGGTGCCCACCTGACTCTCTTCGCCATGGAAGCGGTTCTGGAGGCGACTCTTGCCGTGTGACATGGAAAAGCTTCCTCCGTTCAGCGCAGACAACGCGACCTGGTTCTCGCCTTCTTCGGGGATCTCCATGTAGCTGCGATCAGCGGCGAGCGCCAGCTCGAAGAGAGAGCCGGCAAAGGACGACCCTGGCTCGATCAGGGCGTAGAAGCTCTTGGCCGTGAGGTCGAGTCGACGAAGTACACGGCCCATGTGCAGCAGGACCTCCTTGACGAAGCCGTGCTCCCGGTGTTCGAAGAGCGCAGCGTCGAGGCGCAGCACATCCTTCACCTGGCCCGTGGTCACGAGTCGCACCACGTTGATACCCGGATAGTCCATCCGCAGGTGCAGCAGGGCCAGGTCCAGCTCACGGAAGGCTTGAAGTGCCCAGAAGCGACAGCCCTCGGAGAGCATGCCCTCGGCGGTGGTGGGGGCGTTGCTGGCTGGTGCCTTGACCTCCAGGGTCGCTGTTCGTGACTGCTCGTCCAGCTGCAGGCTGACGTGATCGAACTCGAGCCCCGACTCCGTGATCGTCATCCTGACCGGATCGAGTGAGATCCCCTGCCAGTCCGTCGCACGTGTGCTGTTATCCGAGGCCGCCTGGCAAACTTCTGCGATCTTCTCGTCCCACTTGCTGCGTGGGAAAAAGTCGTCAACCAGTCCCCATTGCTTGGCCCGCTTGCCCTTGAAGCCCTCCGCCACCGTGCAGAAGATGTCAGCGACGTCACGTCGAACCTTGCGCTTGTCAACCAGTCGCGTCAGCCCACCGGTACCGGGCAAGACGGCGAGCAAGGGCACCTCCGGAAAGGAGACAGCGCTCGAGCCGTCATCGACGAGGTAGATCTGCTCACAGGCCAGGGCCAGCTCGTATCCTCCTCCGGCGGCTGTCCCGTTGAGGGCTGCAACGGTTCTTACTCCGCTGCCCTCCGCAAGGTTCTCGATGCCCAGGCGTGTCTCGTTGGTGAACTTGCAGAAGTTCACCTTGAACGGATGGCTGGACTTGCCAAGCATGTAGATGTTCGCGCCAGCGCAGAAGACACGGGCAATGGCGCTGTCAAACACCAGCACCTTCACCTCCGGGTGCTCGAAACGCAGGCGTTGAAGCGCGTCGGCGAGCTCGATGTCCACCGAGAGGTCGTAGGAGTTCTGCTTGAGCAGGTAGTCCGGCCCCTCATCCTGGTCCTGCACGTTCAGGGACAGACGAGCGATGGATCCCTCGAGCTCGAGCTTCCAGTGCCGGTATTGCTCGGGCCGAGTCTGAAATTCGGTCAGTGCGGTGGTGGTCTGTATGGCTTCCATGGCGGTGTTCTAGCCAAGTTGATCGACCAGGGGAAGTAGAATAATGCTTGCGCCCCAAAAGTTATGCAGTATAGTGCGACAGGCACTCCTGATTCGATGACACCAGCTCCCAACCCACTCTTGCAGGCCGTCGGTGGCCGCCTTCGTAGGCGCCGCCTTGGCCGCAACCAGACTCAAAAGGACCTGGCTGAGGTCACTGGCCTCTCCCTGAGATTCATTGCCCAGGTCGAGGCCGGTCAGGGAAACATCGCCCTGACGCGACTGGCCACCCTGGCGCGAGTGCTCGAGATACCGCTCGAGGAACTGGTGGCCGACTTGCCGCCGGTGGGAGCCAATTGTGGCACCGTCGCCTTGCTGGGTCTACGCGGGGCGGGCAAGAGCTCCCTGGGCAGTGAACTGGCCCTGCGCCTGGGGGTGAGCTTTGTCGAGCACGACGACCTGATCGAGGAAGCTGCCGGAATGGCTCGCGGGGACATCTTCAGTATCCACGGGGAGAGTTACTACACGACCCTGGCGCGCCGCACCCTCGACCGGCTCCTTGTGAAGAAGAACTCGCCCATGGTCCTCGCCACGGCGGGCAGCGTTGTCACCGACGCCGAGAGTTATGAACTCCTGCAGCGAAACGCCCAGACGATCTGGCTCAAGGCCGATGGAGAGGCCCACTGGGAGCGGGTGCTGGCTCAGGGCGACTATCGTCCCATGAGTGATCGACCGGACGCTCGACAGGAGCTGGAACGAATTCTCGAGCGGCGTCAGCCGCTCTACTCCCAGGCCCACTTCACGGTCGACACCTGCGCGCTCGGGCGAGAGAAAGCCCTCGACGCGCTGATGACCCTCGTGGTCGACACCTAGGGACCCAGGTCAACTCTTCCGTGCACGTCAGGTCGGGGGTAGGATGCTCCCCATGGAATTCGTGACCATCGGACTGGCCATCGTGGCCCTGTTGCTCGTCTTGAAGAGTCGGGGTGAGCTCACCCTGCTCAAGGAACGCCTGGAGAGGCTCGACCAGGGGCTTCGAGAGAACGACGCCAGCGGTGCCGAGGAGCAGGACATCGAGGTCAACCGAGCCTTCATCGCGAGATTGGCCGCGGGCGAGACTCTCGACCCGGAGCAGGTGCTGGAAGGACGTACCTGGGGCGACGTCAACCAGACCAGAGCCCTGGAGCTGCTGGACGAGGGTGTCCGGATCCTGGATGTGCGAACACCCCAGGAAACCCTGGCAGGGATCATCCCAGGAGCGCTCCAGATTCCAGTAGACGACCTGCCCATGCGCTTCGGCGAGCTGGGACGCTCCTCCACTCCGACCCTGGTTTATTGCGCCATGGGGGTGCGATCTGCCGCGGCCTGTGAGTTTCTGAGTCGCCAGGGATTTGCTGCCTTGCACAACCTGGAAGCCGGCTTTGGCAGCTGGTCAGGGCCCACCGTCAAGCCCGACGAATGAGGCCGGGGATGAAGAGCCCCCGGGAGGGGCTCGCTTCCTCAACGAGATGGTTAGACTTCGCTTCATGGGAACCCCCGAGACGAGCCTGTTGAACTTATTCGAGCCGCTCCTGAGCGCCGCCCAAGGAGTGGACCTTCATGACCCCGCAGCTGCCAGGGAGGAGCTGGAGTCCCGCTACCCCGCTGGTGGCGAGGCTGCAAGTGCCTTGAAGAGGGAGCTCTTGAGCCTCCTCGATGAGGGGCGCATCTGCGAGAGGGGCGAGCTGCCCATGCGCTGGGGCCGAGTCACCAAGGCCCTGCCCGAGAGCCAGCAGTTCTCGATCGACATCGTTCAGATGAACGGAGCTGGCCCCAAGCACAGGCACCCGGCAGGTGAGGTCAACTTTTGCATCGCCACGGAGGGCTCACCAACCTTTGATGGCAACCCGCCCGGTTGGGTGGTCTTCTCTCCCGGCTCTCAGCACATCCCCACCGTCGAGGGTGGCATGATGCTCATCGTCTACCTGCTACCCGATGGAGCGATGGAGCTCCTGAAGAGCTGATTCATGTTCAAGCGCCTCGTTCAGCTATTCCGCGGCCGACCCCACCGGGTCGAGGGTATCGCCAGTCTTCCTGACGGCGAGGCGCGCGCCATGATCGTTGGAGACCCGTTCAATGAGGGAGCTCAGATCGTCATTGCCCGAGTTGAAGGACAGCTCTACGCACTCGATGCTCTGTGTCCACATGCCACGGATGGTCACTTCAACGAGGGAAAGCTGATCGAGGGACGCTATGTCTGGTGCCCCGCGCACAACTACCGCTTTGATCCAGCAACTGGCAAGCCCATCGGGGCGGTCTGCAAGAAGGCCACCTGTTATCGCCTCGAGGTCGATGGGGATGACTGTGTTGTCTACGTCTAGCGCAAGGAGATCGCGAAGCCATGCAGTGGAGTGATCTTGGCGCCCAGTTCTGCCTGCAGCTGACCTTCGGGACCTTGCTGGCCCTGGCCTTCGTGCCCAAGGCACCCGTCGGGGTGCTCTTCTACAGGGTGATGGGGACGGCTGCTCTGGTGCCGCTGCTGGTCGCCATCCTGCTGTTCGTCGGCTACGGAGGCCTTCACTGGAACGAACCTGCGGTCATGGTGACCTGGTTGGGGGCGCTGGCGTGGCCCTTTTATTCTGGCAAGACCCGTGGACTCGCCTGGGGGGTGGCGATCGCCTGGGGTATGGGCTGCAGCCTGGCAGGCATCGCCTTCGCCATCAGCCGCATGTCCGACCTCTCCAGCCTGGAGTTCCTGCTCGCCACCCTGTCGGTCCTGGCCACGGGAACGGTGGCCGGTAGTGTTGGTCTGGCAATGGTCCTGGGTCACTGGTACCTGACCGTGCCCAAGCTCAAGGTCAGCCATCTGGGACGCCTGAACCTGGTGACAATCGGAGCCATGATGGCGTCGTTGCTGCTAGTGGCTACCAGTTGCCTGCTCTTTCGCGACACCTTCGAGCACGCTGCCACCCCGCTCTTTGGCCCTCGCGGCCTGTTCAGTTTTGGTACACGAGTGGTAGTCGGCCTCCTGCTACCCCTTCTGTTCGCCTGGATGGCGCGAGAGTCGCTCAAGTACGGCAACACACGCTCGGCGACGGGCATCCTCTACGCCTCGACAGTGATGGTTCTGATCGGCACGGCACTCTCCATCAACTTGCAGGACAGCTACGGCCTGCCACTCTAGCGCCATGCCCAAGGCTCTTCCCTGGATTGATGTTCCGTGTGACTGTGATCGTTACACGCCATTGCGGATCGACCCAGCCAGGGGTTCGGACGATACCCTTGCCTGCCGCGAGTGCGGGGAGGTCAAGACGCTGACTCCTGGCAAGCTCGATGAAGCGGGCGGACTGTGGGGCTGCCAGGTTTGTGGTCACCCCGAGCTGTACACCTCCAAGGATATGCCCAAGGCGCTTGGTATCGGCATCGTCGTCATCGCCGCCATTCTTGCTCCCTGGACCAATTACATCAGCCTCTTTGTTGCTGCAGCCCTCGACTTTGCCTTGTGGTACCTGCTACCGGAAACGGTGTCATGCTACCTGTGTGAGACCGAGCACCGTGGCTTCGCATCCAAGCCAAAGCACCCACGGTTTGATCTCCAGGTAAGCGACCGTCTCAAGTACGGCAAGAAGGCCGTGATGGGCAAGCCGATGCGGGAAGGGGGCACGGCCAATGCCCCAGAGCCGGAGCACTGACCAAGACGCTGCTGATCGAGACCTGATTATCATGGAACACTCTGCCGTCGTCCGACTCTACACCACTACCCAGGCTCCGGATCACGAGTCCCCCTGGCAGTACCAGTCTCCCCAGAAGGCAACGGGATCCGGTGTCGTGATTGGCGAGGGGCTCGTCCTGACGGGTGCTCACGTGGTCGCTGATGCCACCTTTGTTCAGGTTCAGAAGCTGGCGGACCCAGGCAAGTACGTGGCCCGGGTGGAGTCCGTCTGCCACGATGCTGACCTGGCCGTTCTGCGGGTCGACGAAGCCGAGTTCATGGCGGAGGTCATGATCCCAGAGCTAGGTGACCTGCCTGCCTTGGGCGATCCCGTCTCCGTGGTCGGGTACCCAGTGGGTGGAGAGGAGATCTCCATCACAGAGGGAGTTGTCAGTCGGATCGAGGTGCAGCTCTACGCACACTCCCAGCGGCACCTGCTCGCCATCACAGTGGATGCCGCCATCAATCATGGAAACAGCGGTGGTCCAGTGATCAAGGATGACAAGGTGATTGGTATTGCCTTTCAGTCACTCCAGGATGCTGAGAACATCGGCGAGATGGTTCCTGCGCCCATCATCCGGCACTTCCTCGAGAGTCGCTCTGCACAGCGGGAGGTCAAGCTACCCAGCGTGGGCATCCACTGGCAGAACCTGGAGAACCTGGTCCTGCGCGAGTCTGTCGGACTGAAGCGTCAGACGGGAGTGCTGGTGCGTGCCATCGAGTTCGGCTCATCGGCCTGGGGGGCGCTGGAGCCCGGAGACGTGTTGCTTGAAATCGACGGGCACGCAATCGCCAACAACGGGACCATCCGGTACGCCGATCGCTACAGGACCTCTTTCTGGGTCTTGCTGGGGGAGCGCTCCATAGGTGAGTGCCTGGACTTTCGGGTGCTTCGTGGTGAGCGCGTTTTCAATGTCGCGATAACCCTTGCCGCTGCGCGCTACCTCGTCCCTCGGAGGACCTACGACCGGAGACCCACCTGGTTTATCTATGGTGGGGTGGTCTTCCAGGTTCTGTCGGCCGACTTCCTGCGATGCTGGGAAGACTGGACGAACTACGGCCCGAAGGAGTTCCTCAATCTCTACTTCCTCGGCAGGGTGAGTGAGCAACAGCAGGAGGTGGTGATCATCAGTCAGGTGCTGGCTGATGAGGTCAATGTTGGATACGAGGTGATGCACACCGAGGTTCTCAAGAGCGTGAATGGCTGCGCCCCCCGCGACATGGCTCACTTTGTCGGGCTGATGGACGAGTGCGTGGGAACGGTCGAGCTACTCACCTCACGCGACAGTCGGATCGTCTTTGATGCGGAGAAGACGCGGGAGGCGGGCCCGCGTATCCTCGCTCAATACGGAATCCCCGCTGACCGTTCACAGGACCTGATGGCGTGATCGCGGGGGTCAGTCCAGGGCGACCAGGCCCAGGCGCTGGTTGGCGTAGTCGAAGATCAGGCGCTGCTCTGAAAAGAATCCCGTGCCCAAGAAGCCAGCGGTGTAGGGGTCTGATAGATCGTCGGGCTCGGTGCTGAGATAGACCACAGCGGGGGAGTGGCGTTCTCCGCCCACCTCGAACCACTTGAGCTCGGCACTTGCCAGCCTGATCGTTGGCGCCTGGCGACCCCGCCTGCTCCGCAACGCCAAGCTCCACTCAGGAGGCGAGAGAAGAGGACCGTCCCCCTTGTCGCTGGGCCCATCCTGATCGGACCCTCCTTGGAGCCCCAGTCGCCTGACGGCTGAGTGCTGAAAGAGCGCGGTCAGCTCGCCAGCCCCTGTATCGAGCCCAAGGTAGGCCAGGCGCTGGCCTTCGAGCACTGCCCTGAGATAGGGGCTCCTGCGGTAGAAGAGCAAGGACTCCCAGTGAGCAAGAATACTTGAGTAACGGGCTGGATCGTGGATCTTCAGCCGGTCCGTCCGGGGATCCAGTTCAACAATCGAGCGCAGGAAGACGTCCCATCCCAGGGCACCCGCACAGCGCTCTCCATTCAACATCGAGTCGGCAAGAGCCATGCTGGGAGCTTCTATCATGACCAGGCCCTCGATGAGGAGTGGGCCGAGTTGGAGCACATGGCTCTGACGAAGGGGGACCTCCAGCTGGGCCTGGGGGGTAATTCCCATCAAGCGCGTCTGACCAAAACTGCCGAGCTTCAGGAGGTCGGCGGTGTCCTTGGTGATGATCGAGGAGCCCAGACCGCTATCCAGCAGGAACCAACCAACAAGCTGACCATCGATCTTTGGCTGAACAAAGATCTGCCCACCTTCGACCCTGCGCACCTTCACATCCGTGCTCACACCTTCGAGGAACTGGAAGTCCAACCGCGGAGGCGCGGCCGGATAGAAGGCAGGCCGTACTCCGGTCCAGGGACGTGCGTCCTGGGCCAGGTACTCGGTTGTCGTCCCGCGGTGGTCTATCTCGGTGACCTTCCAGGGCAAGGCCACCTTGAGGTCTCCATTCCAGGCTTCGAACTCAAACGAGCCGGCTCCAAGTTCGGGCTGAAAGAGCAGCCGATGAGGCAGGTGGGTCTCATCGTTGATCTCGAGGGTCCCCGCCAGCCGACCCTTCTCAAGTCGAATTTCAAGGCGAGTGACACCCGCTTTCTCCGCTGGTAATGACTTCAACAAGAAGGGAGAGTCCGGAAGGGACCAGAGTCCGGACCAGATCCAGGCGATTGTCAGCCAGCGCTCTTCTTCCAGGAGTGACAGTGAATGGGCCGGCGAGCGCCCCTCCACCCTTCGAACGTCGCTACCTGCATAGCCGACGGACTCCGGGAAGGTGCCGCGCATGTCCCGGCGAAAGAAGCCATCGGGGCCAAAGACCCAGCGGTAGGAGGCCGGCATTCCATTTCTGGTGGTCTTCCCCGAGGTCTGGACGATCTCTCCAGGTTGGTCAGTTCCGAGGTGCTCCCTGACCTGCTGGAGATAAAGCTCGAGCTCAGTGTCCGGCTCCGAAACTGAATCCTGAGCCAGAAGTAGCGGGCTCAGGGCCAGCGAGACGAGCAAGAACCTGGGGCTGTGAAGGCGCATTGAGTGGGAGGTGGTGACTCTGGCTGAGCCGGGCGGCAAGGTCGTTGAAGGGGCCGGTCCCCTGGCAGTTGTTTCAGTCGCCCTACCAGGCCCCCCTTGGAAACGCGATCACCGTAACTTTCTGCCGCACTCATGCGACTATTTCTCCGACTCTTCGCAGCTGCCGCGGTGGGCGGGGTTCTTCTCGGCTTGCAGGACCTCGCCGAGGATCAAGCCGATTTACGTCTGGCACCCAGGACATTCGGTCCCAAGGCCTCTGTAGCTACTAGAGGTCAGCCTGGTCACCCTGTGACTGGCCGCCCCGTTGTGTGCCAGAGCCGCTCGAGGTTACCGGTCCGAAGCGGCTTCGAAGGACCTCCTCGATCTTCAAAAGGCGGTGTTCGTACTGATGTTCTCTCTCCACCCGCAAGCCTGCCCTGGCCGCGATTCGCTCCCGTTCAGCGGAATTCACGGTGTAGAACTCGGCCTTGTCGCATGCCTCGTCCAGGCTTGCATAGGTGACCATCTCACGCCCCTCATCAAAGTGCTTGAAGATGTCCTGTTGGGCATCCGTCAGCAGGAAGCTGCCGGCTGCCGGTACATCCCAAACTCTTTGATTGACCGCAGTGGGCATCTGCGCGGCGGTCACATTCAGATTGATCGTTGAGCCTGCAAAGAGGGCTGGCAGTTCACTCACGGGATCGACGGCCGGTTCCAGGGAGACCCCGGGGACGAGTTCGCGCCAGGCCTCGTCCCCAAACACGCTCGGCTGCAGCGGCAGTAGGGCCTTGACAAGCACTTGCCTGCGCTCCATGGAGGCCTGTGCCAGGCACACCTGGGCACCGTCGTACCAGGCCCGCTCCTGCCCGCGACCACATCTCGATAGCTCTCTTGTCAGCGACTCCACCAGGTTCGTTGTGCCCCCCTGGCTCAGAGCGCTGAGCACCTTGGCAGCCTTTCGAGCCTCGGTTGAAAAAGAAGCCCTGGCCTTCTTCCACCAGGAGCCCGCCACGAGCGCCAGCGGTCGTCCCAGCCTGGCGGCCTTGGAGCCCACGATTGCCCTGGGATGGAATCGTGCAGTGTTCGAGGCGGTCGGTAAGTAGGCGGGATCCACGAAGCCAGCTTGTTCCAACCAGGGGAGGGCCGTCTCTTCGAAGCAGAAGACCTGGCAATTATCCCGAGCATTGCCCTCGGCACCTCCAAGGATGGGCATGGGGTGATCGACGAACCAGGAGACTAGCGGGACCTGGAGGTCACTTAGCACCGCCGCCAGCACACCCTGCTCATCGAAACCAAGGTGGTTGATTGTGAACAGGCAATCGGGTTTGAAGGCTGCCAGGGTAGTGAGGAGTTGCCCCAGGAAATCCGAGTTCGACTGGCCCTCAGTAGCAACCTCCAGGACCTCGACCTTCCAACCAAGTCCCCGAGCCGCTTGAAGTAAATCAGCGTACACGTAGTAGTCGGCCTGAAGAACCAACAGGCGTGGTCTGGTTCCAGGTCGAAACTTTCGGTACCCAAGGGCCCTTGTCAGTGCGGATTGATTCATGGTCAATGCCTCCTGACTTGTTTTCGACCGAATCAGGCAGCGGCTGGGGGGCGCGGGGGTGGATGTCCCTGCATTTACACCCCTCAGCCCCGATCACGGGAGAGCGTCGAGGGCTGAGAATCGACCCCCACGAGAGCGCAGGGGCATCCTCCCGCTGGGGTGGAAAAAAATACCACTCCGGGCCCGTCTTGCTATTGACGATGGTCCTCAAGTGAATGGGCGATCACTCCGATTCAGTTACCCGATGGCCAGTGCATTGAGTGCCCCGGTTAGGTCATGGTCCCGTCCCAAAGCAAGAAGAACCAGAAGTCAACCACCCGGCGTGGTGCAAGACGCGTCGAATGGGCTCCCGAGTCAGAAATGACCGTGGATGTACTGCGGCTTGGTCGTGAGTCGTCACCCGCCTGCTGGGCAGACCTGAGCCTCACGGGGGTGATGCTCATCGTCCCCTTCGAGGCTGGTGTCGACCTTCAGGTTGGCGCCATGGTGAACCTGGGCTTTACCTGCGAGGGCATCCGCATTCCCATGAAGGGGCAGGTAGCCTGGTCAGTTCCTGACGACACCGGGAAGATCACCAAGGCGGGCATTCAGTTCGAATCCTTCACCGAAGACGCTGACAGTATCGAGTCACCTCTCTGGGACTACCTGAATCGGCGGGAGGCCATTCGGGCGGGTGTCACCGACGACGAGACGGTCAAGGTCTCGGTCAAGGGCCCGATGGCGGATTGCTCGGGCAACCTCCTCGATATCTCCACGAACGGTATTCGAGTGATCCTCGACGGCAAGGTGGCGGAAATAGCCTGCCTGCAATTCAACATGGGCAAGCAGTTCTCGCTCGCCATGAAGTTGAGCAAGGACCTGCCGAGTATCTCGCTCACAGCCATGGCCAGTAACTTCGAGCTCGTAGGCCCGATCAGCGTCTTGAGCTTTTCCTTCTCCGAAGAAGAGTATGGCGCCCTGGAAGAGCTAAATGTGATCTCCGACTTCATGGTGCGCCGTGAGCGCAGCATGCGTGACTCGGACTTTTGAGCGCCAGCTGCCTTCAGTGCACGACCGCTCGGGCCTGCACGAAAGAGTAGTAGAAGACCGCGTTAGGGTCGTGCCCTACCAGCTCTAGCTCGCTCTTCATTCCCTCAACTACCTGCGGGGGAACTTTTCCCGAGACCTCAAGCTCTGCTGCGCCACTTAGAAGCAGTTCAGTCCAGTAGGCGAGGAACTCCTTGCGCTCGCCTGGCTGTCGGTTGTCCAGCAGGAAGGTCTTGACCTCCGTTGAGACGTCCTTGAAGCCGACTGCCTGCAGCAGATTTCCAAGCTTGGCGCCGACGAATGGGTCTCCGCCAATCTCCAGCTGGTGATCATTGAACGCCATCCAGTAGGCCAGGGTCTGTGGACTGTAGGGATCGACGAAGAAGGAGGCGTTTTGAACCTCCGATACCACGACCTTCGAACCAGGGCGCAGGCAGCGACGCACCTCGGACAGGACCTTTGATGGATCTCGGACGTGTTCCAGGATGAAACACAGGAAGGCACCGTCGAAGCTCTCGGCATCAAAGGTCAGGTTCTCAGCCGAGCTCTCTACAAGCGTGTAACGTCCTTCTGTCCAGGGGCGACGTAGGAGATTTGCTTGCGCCTTTTCCAGGTTCTCCTTGGAGAGGTCTACGCCGGTTACATGCAGGTCAGGGAAGTGGCGTAGCAAGATCTCGGTCTGTGCACCGACTCCACAGCCAACCTCGAGCAAGCTACGAGCTCGTCGGAAGGGTAGCCGGTCATGCACCACATGCTCGAGCTGACCAGCCTGCCGGTAGAGCCGATCTTGCTCCTGGGGAGAGTAGCCGTGCAGGTAGGCGTTCTGCCGTTCCTCGGCGGTCATGTGTTTTTCCTTTTCGGAAGGTGGGATGCGTGAGATCAGTGCTTTCCGCGAGCTACATCTGCTGGTGAGAGGATCTCATGACCAGTCGCTGTGTCAATGGAGAGCTGCGCTCCCGTGAGGTCGATCCACTCCTGCATCCTGTCAGCCATCAGGACCACACGCCCCGGTTGCGTCTGAGCCTGATCTGTCATTTCGCCCAGGTCTTGGGTGAGGTCGTAGAGTTCGAAGCGCCGCCCTGGATGGAAGTAGATCAGCTTCCAGTCTCCACTCCGGATGGCAGTAAAGGGCTCTATCCCCGGACCCTTCGCTCCCCATTGGTGGGGCTGGTTCCACCCCAGGGTCCGCGGGGCTAGAGGTGCAGTTCCGGCGAGTAGCTCAGTCAGGTCCCGGCCATCGACAGCCCTGGTCACCTCTGGTGAGGCTGCTGCCAGTACCGTTGGGAAGAAGTCCTGGCTGATAACTGGTGTGTCATCGCGTACTCCGGCCCGTGCGACCCCCGGCCATCGAATGACGGTCGGCACGCGGACTCCGCCTTCGTAAGCGGAGCCTTTCCCACTGCGAAGCGGAGCATTGTGGACGTGGGCTTGACCACCTCGGGCATGAGCTGAAAGACCCCCATTGTCCGAGGAGAAGATCACGAGCGTCTGGTCCGCGATACCCAGGGAGTCCAGCTCCTTCAGGATAGCGCCCAGGGCCCGGTCGTAGCTCTCGACCATGGTAGCGTAGGCAGCTTCAGGCCCCTCGAGATCCGGATAGCCCGCAAGCAGCCGTTCGTTGGCCATGAGTGGTGCGTGGACTGCATAGGGGCAGAAGTTCAGGAAGAAGGGCTGCCCATCCGCATGGGCCGCGCGAAGCTGCGGCAAGACCTCCGCAGTCAGCGCTTCGGTCAGATAGATTTCCTGACCGTGATACTGCTCCAGCCCAGGCACGTCCCAGACCGTGGGCTTCTCACCGGGATTGCCCTTCCGCCCCGCCACGCTGAAATTGTGCCGGCCGTAGTAGCTCGCCGGTCCTCCTGAAGCGTGGCCTGCAATATTCACATCAAAACCAAGATTGCTCGGGTCAGCTCCCGTTGTCGAGTGGGCCCCGAAGTGTGCCTTGCCAGCGTGAATGGTGCGGTAGCCACTGGCCTGAAGTAGGCCTGCGAGGGTCTCGTCCTCCTGGTTGAGACCATTCATGCGCCAGGCAGGCGCGGCCAGATCTGCTCGCTTCTTGGAAGTGTCCTGATCCTGATGGAGGGTCCAGTAGGTGATGTGCGTCCGGGCCGGATCCTGACCAGTCATGATGCTGGTGCGGGTTGGAGTGCAGACGGGCGCCGCCGCGTAAGCGTTGGTGAACGTGACACCCTCTCGGGCCAGTCGCTCGACGTTGGGAGTGCGGTAGCGCCGGTTGAATTCCGTCCGGGACGTGTGAAGGGGCAGCGACGTGTCCTGCCAGCCCAGATCGTCGACCAGGAAGAGGACGACATTGGTTGGTCGATCAACCGGACGTGATTGGGAGCTCTGGTCTTGGTAACCCTCCGGGACAGTGCAACAACCTGCCTGGAGTGCCCAAAGGACCAGGGCAGGGAGCAGGGGGGCTGGGAGTCTCAGTCTCATGCTCAAAGGGTCGCGATCGGGGCTGTCAAGGTCAATCGGTGGTTCGGATGAAGAGGCCCAGGTGAAAGCCTTTTTGAGCTTTTCGGTGGGATCGATCGGAGACTCTGGAACTATACCGATATGCAGTATCAAGCGCAGATTGCCCAGCTCCTGGCCAGCGTGCTGGGGGACGCCCCCCATGGCCTGAGTCTTTCTACCGCCGAGCTTGAAGGGTGGCTGGAACGCCCCAAGGACTCGAAGATGGGGGACTTTGCCTTTCCATGCTTTCGCCTGGCCAAGGAGCTTCGCAAGGCGCCACCCCAGATTGCAGGAGAGCTACTCGCGGCTGTCGAGGGCAAGCTCGACCCTGTCTCCGGGCTGGAGAAGGTGGTTGCCGCTGGACCGTATCTGAACTTCTACATCAGCCGTAGCCAGCTGGCTGCAGAGACCCTTCCCGCCATCCTCGCAGGTGACTTCCTGGCGGCCAGGCCTGCCCTCGCGGACAGGGTGATGGTGGAGTACTCCCAGCCGAACACGCACAAGGCCTTTCATGTCGGCCACATTCGCTGCGCATCCCTGGGCGATTCAGTGGCGCGCATCCTCGAGTGGTGTGGACATGAGGTGATTCCGGTGAACTACATCGGTGACGAGGGTACCCACGTGGCCAAGTGCTTGTGGCACCTTCAAGAGCACTTCGACGGTCAGTACCCCGCCGAAAACCGTGGGGAGTTCCTCGGGGATCAGTACACAAGCGCCACCGACATGCTTGATCTGAGCACCCTGACCCGGGCGCCGCTTCCCGGGGTCAAGGCCGTGGAGATCAAGACCGTGGAGGTGCATCCGGAGAACCCCAAGTGGTTCGTGTCCACGATCGATGCGAGCGATGGGGAACACACCGTCGTCGTCGGGGCCGGTGGCTTCAAGGTGGGTGACCTCTGTGCCTGGGCAGCGCCCGGAATGCGGGTGGCCAGCAAGGAGGTCGGGCAGGTCGATCGCAAGGGCGTGCAGAGCACCGGGATGCTCCTCAGTGAGAAGGAGCTCGGCATCTCTGACAAGGATGACCGCATCGCTGTTCTTCCCACGAAGGCCTCCATCGGTGACGAGGTGGCCGAGCACTACCTGGTCGATGGCGCCTTGCCGGACGGTGTTTCTGTCATCGAAGAATTCAATCGGCGCTCAAGCGCCGTGAGCGCAGTCCTGCAGGGAATTGAGAGTGGCCAAGGAGAGACGTTTGAACTCTGGCAGCTGACCAAGGACTGGTCGATGGAGGAGTTCCAGAGGATTTATGACTGGCTCGGGTGTCGCTTCGATCACGTCTTCTTCGAGTCCGAACTTGGAGAGCCCTCCAAGGCTCTGGTCCGCGAGCATCAGAAGTCAGGCATCTTCATCCAGTCCGAGGGGGCTGTAGGGGCTGACCTCGCGGAATACGACCTGGGCTTTTGCGTGTTGATCAAGCGAGACGGGACAGCGCTCTATGCCACGCGTGATCTGGCCCTGGCGAAGCGCAAGTTTGAGGAATTCGGTGTGGACCGGTCGCTCTACGTCGTCGACTCTGCTCAATCACTTCACTTCCAACAGGTCTTCAAGTGCCTCGAGCTGATGGGGTACGCGCAGGCATCCAAGTGCGAGCACCTCCCCTATGGTCAGGTGGTTCTTCCTGATGGGAAGATGAGCAGTCGCAAGGGCAATGTGATCCTCTTCTCTCAGCTTGAAGCTCGCCTCCTGGAGAAGATTCATTCCGAGTTCCTCGACAAGTACGTTGGCGACTGGGAACAGTCGGAGATCGATCAAGCGGCGCACCTGATCGCCATGGCAACCATGCGTTATGGGATGCTGAATCAGGTGCACAACTCCAAGATCGTATTTGACCTTGACGAGTGGAGCGCTCGTACCGGAAATACAGGGCCCTACCTGCTCTATGCCTACGCTCGGACGCGGTCCATATTGCGGGAGGTGGGGCAAATCGACACATCCGTGGTGGACTGGTCCCTGCTGACGCACGAGACCGAAACGGACCTTCTCGGCTTCCTGGCGGACTACCAGCGATACATCGAGCGAGCCGCGGAGGCGCTCTTGCCACAAATCCTGTGCGCGTACGTGTATGATCTGTCAAAGAAATTCAGCCGCATGTACAAGGAGTGCTCGGTGCTCCACGCTGAGACTGAAGCGCTCAAGGCCACCCGTCTTCAGCTGATCGATGCCACCGGGCGGGTGATTCAGCACGCGCTTGGTTTGCTCGGCATACGGACAATTGAGAGGATGTAGAGCGTCAGGCCCGGTGCCCTCACTGGATGCCTCGGGCTCCAACGGATAAATGAACAGCAGAGCTTATTCCAAGCAGGTCAAGGTCCGAGGCAATGAAGGACCTCGCGAGGATTCCGCTCCGCCCGCCGCAAGCAATGGCCTGCCCAGGAAGCTACTCGTTGCGGCCGGTAGCCTCGTGATCGGCCTGGTCGCGGCAGAGGGCTTCAACCGCCTCCGTTTGAATGCCGCTGGGAGGACTTACCATGCTGCAGGTGTTCGAGCCGAACTGGAGCGTGAGAGCCAGAATCCCGATCAGCTTGATGGGGCCGCCCCCGACGGCAAGAAGGACAGCCTCAGGGTGCTCAATCCGTACACGGGATTTGACCTCTTGCCTGCTCTCCGACAGGTCCAAAGGGATGCCTCCTACTTCTCGGAACCAGTAGCCGAGGAGAAGTTCGAGATACTCATCCTTGGGGGATCCGTGGCCAATGGATTCTGCCGTGATGCGTCGGGTCGCTTGATCGAGCGGCTGCAGGAGGACTCCCGGTTCAAGGGCCGCTCCATGCGTACACTTGCTTACGCCCGGCCAGCCTTCAAGCAACCCCAGCAATTGATCAGTCTCTCGGTCTTGCTGTCCATGGGGTTGCGGCCCGATGCCGTGATCAACCTCGATGGGTTCAATGAGGTTGCCGTGGCGAACTTCAATCGCAAGTATGACGCTCACCCCTTGCAGCCAGCAATTGCGCAGTGGAGCCCTCATGTGTTGGGCTTACTCGATCAGCCGGACGTCCTGGATGCCCTGCTGGATCTCCGCCTGCTCCGTCTTCGTGTCGACGCAGTGGCAAGCAGGTCGTCGAAGTCGATCTTTCTCTCGAGCAGCCTCTATGGCAACTGGGCGCTCAACCGGGTCCGCGCGATGCGCGGCCAACAGGCTAAGCTGCAGCAAGAGCTCCTGAACAGCATGAACGGGAAGGACCAGAGCCCGGTCATCAAGGGGCCCGTGTTTGATGGCGGGATTGATGAGGTCATGGACTTCTCAGTGGAAGCCTGGAAAGGCTGCTCGCTGTCGATAGACGCTATCTGTCGGAGCCGCGGTATCCCTTATCTTCACGTACTTCAGCCGACCCTACATGCAGAAGGCAGCAAGCCCCAGACAGATCGCGAAGTGGAAATCGGGGTAGCCCCCCAGCGCTGGATGGAGGCCGTTGAGTTTGGCTACCCCAAGCTGATCGAAGCTGGGGCCGAGCTGCAGGCAGAGGGCGTGGTATTCCTCGATGCGACAGACATCTTTCGAGATGTGAAGGAGACCCTCTACCTGGACGCCTGTCACTTCAATGTTGCTGGTCAAGAGATGCTTGCAGACCTGGTTGCCGAGAGCTTCCTCCAGCACTACCCCTGATTCCGGGCGAGCGCTCCTTCAGGCCTGCTCCTCCCGGGTCATCTCCTTGGCCTGGCGAGCAGCTCGCAGGAACCTCTTTCTCGCGCTGCTCTCGGTGATGCTCAGCTGGCTGGCGATCTCCGGAAAGCTGCGGCCATCCAGGTAGAGCTCCAAGACTGAGGAGTACTTGTGATCAAGGCGAGAGACCAGGCGACGCAACCAGAGGTTATGATCTCTCAACGTGACCGGGCCCATGCTCTCCGGCTCGGGGCTGATGGGCTCGTGATCTTCTGAGGGCTCCCCTCCATCTGGCTGCCCTCTTGCCATTACCGAGTCGCCTCGGAAGTTGCTTGATCCCCGCCCGGCGTTGAGCAGCACCCAGCTGGCGTGCTGCAGGAGTAGCGCCTTGAACTCGTCCGGTCTGGCGCCTTCCTTCAACTTGGAGACTGCAGCCATCCCGCGGGCGTAGACCTGCTGCATGAGGTCCTCCACGGTGATGAAGCGCGAGAGACGTGCACCCGCGCCTCGTTCCAGATACCGCCGAAGCTGGTCCTGGTAGCGCAAGACGAGCAGGTTCCAGGCTTCTCCTTGGCCTGCCTTGACGGCTGCGATCAGCAGCTGCTCTTCGTCCCAGTCTGGATGCTCTTCCTCCATTGGTCCATGGTGATCCTCTCCTTCCTTCCGGCTCATGTCCAGTGGGTCTCTCTGGCTAACCTGAGCTGGAGCAAGTGGACTGAACTGGCCATCACCGTCTTCCCCTGACAGCTGAGGCCGTTGCACTTGACGGGGCCTGGGAGCTGAGCCCAGAGAGCAGATCTTCGGTGCCAGGAAGGCCCTTGAGCGCTGCCAGCATCGCTCGGCCCGTTCTCCAGGCGTTCCAGCGCTTGGCCTGCACCAGGCTCAGGGCCTTCATCTCGTCCCTCAAGGCCTGGCTTCGAAGTGTTTCTTGCAGGATCTGAGAGAGCCCAACGGTGTCGGTGGGCGAGAAGTAGCTACAGGCACTCCCCAGGACCTCGGGGAGGCTGGTCCAGTTCGACGCGATGACTGGAGTTCCGCAGGCCATGGCTTCGAGCGGAGGTAATCCAAAGCCCTCCGAATACGAGGGACATACGAAGAGTGCGGCGCTTCGAAGCAAGGCCGGCAGCTGAGATTCCGGAATCCGCCCTGGCATGTAGATGTGCTCTGCGACCGCAAGCTGCCTGGCCAGTGCCGCTGGACGCCCGGCGGCTCGAGCGGCATCGCCTGCCAGGATCAATGGATGGGCCGCGCGCAGCTGGGGCGGAAGCGAGGCCCAGGCTCTCAGCAAGGTTTCCCAGTTCTTGTGGCGCCGGAGGGCGGAGAGAAAGAGAACGCCTGCCCGGGGTAATCCGCTCCTCTGGACAGCACGCAGGTCTTGAGCTGAATCGTCGGTTGACGGATGAAAGCAGGGTGCTGCATAGCTCGGAACCACCCTCAGTCGTCCCGCCAGCTCCGGAAACTCCGCTGCGATCCCCCGACGAGCGTACTCCGAGCCCGTGATGATCCTGGCCGCCCAGCGATTGAGCCTGGACACGTTTCGTCGAAAGCGGCTCGTGTTGCGCCAGCGCCGCAGACCACCGCGCCCGTCCTGCAGCAGCGGGGTGATGTCGTGTAAGCTGGCGATCACCGAGAGCTGCTGGCGAGGCACCAGAAAATGAGAAGAGGGGCTCCAGAGGATGGGGGCCTCACACCTGCCTTCAAACCAATCGACGTGAGCCAGCCCAACTGCTTGGGCGGCACCTCGCAGCAGTTGCAAGACTCTCGTGTAGGACGAAGCCTTGGTTCGTTCTGCCCTGCAGTCGAGGGCTAGCTGGGGCCTCATGGGCGATGGTGGGACATGGTACAGAGCCTACCCAAACCCTGGCCGATCCCTAGCTGAACGCGGAGTGGGGCTCGATTTTGGGCCTGAAATAGGGCAGTCGGCTCGGACTGCCGTATCCTGTTTCCATGCTGATTCCCAGGAGTGCGGTTCGATGCCTGGCCCTGCTTGTCGTGGGGGCCCTTTCCAGTGGTTCTCCAGGCCAGGACAGCCAGTCCGGCGTCTCTTTTGGGAGGGACATCCGCCCGCTCCTCTCGGATCGGTGCTTCCAGTGCCATGGTCCCGACTCCAACAAGCGGCAGGCGGGTCTGCGGCTGGACACCTTCGAGTTTGCGACCAAGGTGGAGTCATGGGGTGCTGCCATTGCTCCAGGGCGACCGCAGGAGAGCGAGCTGATCAAACGCATCAGCAGCGCGGACCCAGGCGAGGTCATGCCCCCGCCGGAGGCCCATCGCAAGGCGCTCACCCCCGAGGAGCAGGACTTGCTGGTCCGCTGGGTAGCTGACGGGGCGACCTATGAGGAGCACTGGGCATTCGTCCCTCCCCGTCGCCAGGCGCTGGAAGGAGCGCAGGTGCACCCCATCGACGCCCTTGTACACTCCCGTCTTGAACAGGCAGGACTCAGCCCCTCGCCGCGCATCGAGCCTGCGCTGGCACTACGCAGGCTCTTCCTGGACCTGACCGGACTGCCACCGACACCAGGGGAGCTGGACGCCTTTCTTGCTCAATTGGAGGAGGGAGCTCCCGAGGAGGTATGGCGTCTGTGGATTGCCCGGATCTTCAAGGAAGAGCCCTACGCGTCTCGCTACGCCGAGCGAATGGCAAGCCCATGGATGGACCAGGCGCGCTACGCGGACACGAGTGGCATTCACATGGATGCCGGACGTCAGATCTGGCCCTGGCGTGACTGGGTTCTCGAGGCTTATCGGCAGAACATGCCCTTCGACCAGTTCCTCACCGAACAGCTGGCTGGAGACCTGCTTCCCGAGGCGAGCGTGGCCCAACGGGTGGCCAGCGGCTTCAATCGAAACCATGTTACCACCGATGAGGGTGGAGCAATTGACGCGGAGTACCTGGTCGAATACGCCGCGGACAGGGTGGAGACCACCTCGTCCGTCTTCCTTGGACTCACCGTGGGGTGCGCACGCTGCCATGACCACAAGTTCGACCCCATCACGCAGGAGGATTACTACGGGCTCTTCGCCTTCTTCGCCTCCAATGAGGAGCCGGGTCTGTACTCACAAAGACCCGACCCCCGGCGAGCCTTCGAGCCCTTTCTCGAGGTGCCCAGCGAGGAACAGGCAGCGAAGCGCCTGGGGCTTGGGGACGCGCTTGCGCAGGCTCGCCAGGAGCTGGCCGAGCCCAGCCCGGAGGACCTGATTGCCCTGCAGGGCTTTCGCGGGGAGCTGGCCCGGCAGCTTGAACTCGAGTGGGCTCCGGCTGAGGTCGTCGAGGCCAGGTCAACCGGTGGCGCGACCCTGACGGTCGATGAGGAAGGGGTGGTGCTCTCGAGCGGAGAGAATCCAGCGACGGATGTTCAGCACATCCGCCTGCGGACGGACGCCACGGGACTACGTCTGGTGCAGCTGGACGTCCTCGGCCACGAGACCTTCACCAAGGGAGCACCGGGCAGAGCGAGCAATGGCAATGGGGTGCTCACTGGAGTCAAGCTCAAGGCCACCTCCGTCCGCGATCCAAAGCAGCAGCAGGACTTGCAGGTGCGATGGCTCTGGTCCGATGTCGACCAGGACAATGAGGACTGGAGCCTGCATCGTTCCCTCGATGCCAGCTCTGACAAGGGCTGGGCGATCGCCGGCCACACCGACGGGGCGGAACGAGCCGCGTTCTTGCTGACGGATGCGCCCTTTGGCTTCGATGGTGGAACTCTGGTCGACGTGACCCTCGAGTATCAATCCATCTACGCCAACCACGTGTTCGGGCGCATCAGGCTGTCGCTCGCAAAGCTTGCTGATGAGGGCCTCGCGAGCTTGCCGCTATCCCAGGGCCATTGGTATCACGCGGGCCCCTTCACGCCCTCCGGAGAGACCTCGATCTACGAACAGGCTTTCGGACCGGAAGGCGTGGCAACCCTCAACCTCGACGAGGACTTCGAGGAAGCCAGTGGTAAGCGAGTGCGCTGGCAGTACAAGGAAGAGTTTGTCGATGGCAAGGTGACGGCTCTCCCAGGTGGGATCAACACTCACTACGTGGCCAAGGAGATCTTCTCCCCGGATCGAAGATCTGTAGAGGTCAGCCTTGGATCGGATGACGGCTTCGTGATCCTCCTCAACGGTATGAAGGTCGCTGACCGAGAGGTTCCTCGTGGGGTCGCACCCGATCAGGATCGGGTCACCTTGGACTTGCTTCCGGGTCGAAACCTCCTGACCTTCAAGGTCATCAATACCGGGGGAGCGGCGGGCTTCTACTTCAAGGCGCTCGAAGGCACGGAATGTCTCTCCGATGACCTGGTCTGTGCCCTCCTGGAGACCAGCGCTCGCGGTGATGGCGGAGATGCCTACACCGATCGCGTCAATCATGCCTGGCGCCTCCAACGCTCGCCCGAGTACAAGCAAGGGCTCTCCAAGATCGCCACGCTGGAAGAAGAGCTGACAGCCCTCGAGGGCGGGATCGCTCGCACCATGGTCATGCGCGAGCGCGCTGAGCCCCGACCGACCTTCGTTCTCGAGCGCGGCCAGTACGATCACGCCAACGAGGAGCGGCCCGTATCCCCCAGGATCCCGGTCGTGTTTGGGGACCTTCCCAGTGATGGAGAGAGATCGAGCCGACTGGACCTGGCCAGATGGATGACCTCACCCCAGAACCCCCTGGTCGCCAGGGTGGCGGTCAATCGGCTCTGGCAGCTCGTGTTTGGAACAGGGCTGGTGGTGTCCTCCGGTGACTTCGGTTTTCAGGGCAACTGGCCAAGTCATCCCGAGCTCCTCGACTGGTTGGCTGTCGAATTCGTCGAGAGTGGTTGGGATGTTCAAGGTCTGCTGACCACCATCATGACCAGTGAGACCTACCGTCAGTCCTCTGCGGTCCGGCCTGAAGTCCTGGAGATCGACCCACAGAACAGACTCCTGGCTCACTATCCGCGTAGGCGACTCGAGGCCGAACTCTTGCGTGACCAGGCGCTCTACACGGCCGGCCTGCTCGTTGAACAGCTCGGAGGCCCATCGGTCAAGCCCTATCATCCCGAGGGGCTGTGGCGGGAGGTGGCCATGCTGCAGTCCAACACCCGCATTTACGAGCGGGGTGAGGGCGACGACCTATGGCGGCGAAGTCTCTACACGTACTGGAAACGAGCCTGCCCGCCGCCCTCCATGATGACCTTCGATGCACCGACTCGCGAGGCTTGCGTCATCAAGCGAGCCACCACCAACACTCCTCTCCAGGCCCTCGTGCTCTGGAACGATGAGCAGTTCGTGGAGGCCGCGCGGGTGCTGGCCGAGCGAACCCTCCAGGCGGGCAAGAGCGACTCCGCAGCACTGGATGAGATGTTCCGTCGGTGTACCGGGCGCCACCCCTCGGAGAGAGAAGCTGGGCTGCTTCTGGAGGCGCTGGCCGATCATCGGGAACGATATCGGGGAGGTCTTGAAGACGCGGCTGAGCTGATCTCGGTCGGTGAGCGTCCGACGGCCACGGACGTCGATCCCGGCGAGCTGGCCGCCTGGACCATGCTGGCCAGTGCGCTTCTCAATCTGCACGCCACGATCACCCAGGGCTAGGGAGCACAAGATGAAGAAGGTAGTCCAATCCGAAGAGAATCCCGATCCGATTCGCGCCCGTGAGCTCCTGCATACCAGGAGGAGATTCTTCGGTCTCGGCGCTGGTGCGCTCGGCAGCGTGGGGGCCACCATGGGCCAGCTGTCTCTGGGGTCCATGCTGCTGGGTGGCAAGGCGGGTGGAACATCGCAGCCGACTTCGAGCTCCTTACCGGTCGGGACTCACTTCCCGGCCAAGGCCAAGCGAGTCATCTACCTGCACATGGAGGGCGGCCCCAGTCACCTGGATCTGTGGGATTACAAGCCGGGTCTTCGCAACCTCTATGATCTCGATCTGCCTGATTCCGTCAGAAACGGTCAGCGCCTGACAGGCATGACCAGTGGTCAGGTGCGCTTTCCGGTCGCGCCGTCGCTGTTCCGCTTCAGCCGCTATCCCAATGCACAGGACGGGGCCTGGATCAGCGAGCTGATGCCGCATACAGGTGGGATGGCTCGAGAGCTTTGCATTGTGCGTTCCATGCACACAGATGCGATCAACCACGAACCAGCAATCACGTTCTTCCAGACCGGCAGCCAGATCCCGGGGCGGCCTAGCTTTGGCTCCTGGTGTAGCTATGGACTCGGCAGCGCCAATGAGAACCTCCCAACCTTTGTCGTCCTGATCGCACAGGGCTTCGGGAACATGCAGGCCCTCTCCGAGCGCTTCTGGAGCTCGGGCTTCCTGGATGGACGGCACAGCGGGTGCAAGATCCGCGGGGGAGCCAACCCTGTGCTCTACCTCAAGGATTCCGCCGGTATCAGCCGCGCTGATCGGCGCCGGATGTTGGACCTTGTCGGAGAGCTGAACGAACAGGAAGAGGCTCGCAGTTTCGACCCCGAGGTGGCCACCCGCCTGGCGCAGTACGAGATGGCTTATCGGATGCAGATGTCAGTGCCGGAGCTGGTGGACTTCTCGGATGAGAGCCAGAAGACCCTCGACATGTACGGCCCTGAGGTCCAAAAGCCGGGCACCTTCGCCGCCAACTGTCTGATGGCCAGGCGCCTGGCCGAACGGGGAGTGCGGTTCATCCAGCTCTACATGCGCGGCTGGGATGCTCACGGGAACCTACCGAACGAAATTCGCCTGCAGGCGAAGGCTGTCGACCAGCCGCAAGCGGCTCTGCTGCGGGACCTGGCCCAGCGGGGCCTCCTGGAGGACACCTTGGTCCTGTGGGCAGGAGAGTTTGGCCGAACCGTCTACAGCCAGGGAACGCTGACCAGGACCAACTACGGGAGAGACCATCACCCACGAGCCTTCTCCGTGTGGCTCGCCGGGGGAGGGATGGCGCCCGGGATCGTTCACGGAAAGACTGACGACTTTGGTTACAACATTGTCGAGAACCCTGTCTCTGTACATGACCTGCAGGCCACCATGCTCAACCAGCTTGGCTTTGATCACGAGCGCCTCGTGCACCGCTTGCAGGGGCGCGACTACCGACTGACAGATGTTGAAGGCACCGTACTCCAGGAACTGCTTAGCTGATCATCGTGCGTAACTGGGAAACCATTGACTGGGCCGAGCTCTTTGCGCGGCTACATCCGGTCCTACTCCATCTGCCGATTGGCCTGTTCGTGGCTCTGGCCTGGCTCCAATGCTGGAGCCGCTATTCCCGGCCCGCCCCAGGGCAACCAGACCTGCGAACCCCGCTGATCTGGCTACTCCTCATCTCAACCTTGCTCTCTGCAACCAGTGGATGGTTACTGCATGAGGGTGGAGGCTACCCGGAGATCGTGGAGTGGCATGAGTGGGGCGGCATCGGGCTGACCGCTGTGGCAATCGGCATCACCGTGACCCATCTTCGCAAGTCCCCCTGGTATCCGCGGCTCGTCTGGGTGGGCTTCTTCTTGTTGCTGCCGACGGCCCACCTGGGAGGCAGCCTGACACATGGCGAGGACTTCCTGATCGAGCCGCTGCTGAAGCCGGAGGATCCTGGGCCAAGGAGCTTGCCGGATGGAGCCTCCACTCGTGAGGTCGAGCCGACTGAGCCCAGCGGTACGAAGCTCGTGGCTGCTCCCATGACCTTTGAGGAGATCGCACCCGTCTTCGAGCAGCTCTGTTCACGTTGCCATGGTGAGCGCAAGCAACGGGGTGGCCTTGCTCTGCACACCCTGGAAGAAATACTGCGAGGTGGAGACAGTGGCCCGGGCATGGTCGAGGGCGACGCGCGGGGAAGCCTGCTCCTCCAGCGGTTACTTCTACCACTGGACGACCCGGATCACATGCCTCCCGATAACAAGCCGCAACCCACCCAGTTGCAGCTTGCTGCGATTGAAGCCTGGCTGTCGGGATCTCCTGCACCACCCGGTTTCCTCTCCACCGCCGGTGCTCAGCCCGCAAGCGCTCCAGCATCAATCCCTGAGCCTTCACCGGAATCCGCGCGTGGCGAGGACGATCAGGCGGCCCAAGATACGGCGATTGAAGGCCTTCGGCGTGGCCTGGCGCACGTGCAACCGATCCAAGTTGGTTCGCCTCTCCTGTGGATCAACCTGGCGGCCAGTGAACTGCGTCCTGGCGACCTCCAGTCCTGGCTTGCTCCCCTGGCTGATCGAGTCTTCGAACTCTCGTTGGCAGGCAGGCCTGTCACAGCTGGTGACCTTGAATTCCTGGGCACCCTGCCTGTCCTGGAGCGTCTTGATCTGCGTCGCTATCCCGGCGACGCTCTTGATCTCGGCGGCCTGGCGACTTCGACATCCCTGAGGGTCCTGAACCTCGCAGGATCCAAGCTCGCACCTGGTTCTGACCAGATCCTGGTGAACATGAGACACCTCGAGCGGGTCTATCTTTGGGACACGGGAATCGAACAATCAGCCGATGAGATCATTGCTCGTCGGGCGGGATTGGAGATCATCGGTGCCAGCGCGCTCCCGGACGAACCTCTCGAGGTGGAGCCGGAGGTGGTTTTTCAAGAGCAGGAATCGGCGCAGGAGGAAGATCATGAGGATGGCGATGCGCTGGGGCTCAACGAGACCTGCCCTGTGACAAAGAGTCCCGTTGATCCGCGCTTCACCACAGAGCACGAGGGACGCACCATTGCCTTCTGCTGCCCAAGCTGTCCAAAGACCTTTGAGGCCGACCCTCAAAAATACCTGTCCGAGCTGGACTGAGGCTCTCCCGGTTGGCCGCCTGAGGCTCCTGGGTAAGTACAGTTCGCTCCACTCCATCCGCCCCTGGTGACCTGGAACGGGGGCACGAACACCAGCTCCGACCAGACCATGATGCCGTTCTTTCTGGCCCTTGTGGCTCTTCCTCTGACTCTCGGACATGATCCACTCCACGACCCCGACACTGGGGGTCATGGGGGACACCACCACGACGTCGACGAGCCGAGCTGGAAGCGCCCGGCCGCCTCGGCGACTCCCGTGTACGTCGGGAGTGGCGCTCATCGCTACAGGTGGGATGCTGAGTGGATGAAGCTGCCAGAGGGGCGCGATTGGCTCGGTAGTACCCACGGTTGCATTGTCATTGATCGTAGCGACCGGGTCTACCTCAGTGCCGAGCAGGGTCCCGCCGTGCTCGCTTTCACCCGTGACGGGAAGCTGGCCTTCTCATTTGGAGAGGAGTGGGGTCCCGGCCTGCATGGGATCTCGCTTGTGACGGAACTTCGAGATGTTGTGCTCGAAGATGGCGAGCGTAGTAAGGCGGCGCGAGAGGTGCTCTACCTGGCGCACACGGCCCGGCGAGAGGTCTACAAGACCGGGCTTCAGGGTGACTTGCTCCTGACGATTGCTGCCCCTCCTGTTGAAGCGGGGCTCTACAGCACTCCCGATCAGTACAAGCCAACCAGTGTGGCTGTAGGCCCCGATGGGACCATCTTCGTTGCCGACGGTTACGGGCTCTCCTGGGTGCATCGTTACTCCTCGGAAGGCGTCTATCTCGACAGCTTTGGAGGTCTGGGGGATCAGCCGCAGCACTTGAAGACTCCCCATGGGCTTTGGATGGATCAGAATACGTCTCCCCATTCGCTGTTGGTGGCGGATCGCGAGAACCATCGCCTGGCTCGGTTCGACCTCGCGGGCAACTACCTCGACGGAACTGATCCCGACTCCGGGCTCCTGCGGCGGCCCTGCCACATCCAGTTCCACGGTAAGCTGGGCGCTGTCTCCGATCTCGCTGGCAGAACAACCTTGCTGAACCCGGACCTTGACCTTGTGATGCATCTGGGAGACAACCCCGACCCCGCTCAACGGGCGAAGTACAACGTCATTCCCGACCTGTGGCGTGAGGGTGTCTTCTTCGCCCCGCACTGCGCGCGCTTCAATTCAACGGGAGATCTCTTCGTCATGGATTGGAATGTCGCGGGGAGGGTGACCAGGCTCGTTCACGCACCGGAGAAGGTGGCAGAGGGAGAGTAGCTGGACTCAAGAGTCTTCCGACGGCGCTCCAGTCGGCGGGCAACTACAAGTGCTGACCGGAATTTGTACCAGGAAGAAGAGGCCTCCAATTGAACAAGAATCATCAGGTACCAGCGCAAAGGTCGCGTCGTGGCTCCCTCTGGCTGACAACCGGTTGCCTTGTGCTCCTCGCCACCTCAGCGACAGCACAGAAGGGTGCTCCCTCAAAGAAAGAGGCCAAGGAGCTCTTCGGTGAATACCTGACCATTGACGGCCGTAGCCAGGCCGGGATTGAGGAGCGCAAGGCGATTCGTGAGCGCCTCGAGTCATTTCACACCCTGAGAAAATCGGAGGTAAAGACCTGGAGGAAGGACCTGCTCAAGATCTGGGGCAAGGGGCCCGAACTGGAGGGGGAAGGAACGCACTTCTTATGGCCTCAGGAGTCTCGCGGTAAGTACATCGTCGGTGGCGTGACCAAGAGACCCAAGGGGCTTGCCATCTGCATGCATGGTGGTGGGGTCGGTTCAGGTGAGGCCACTTCCGCGAAAGGGTCTTACGAGGAGGCCATTCGAGCCATGGGCTGGCTGGCCATCTATCCCGAGGTCCTCGAGAAGACAGAGCGTGGATGGACGGACTCCGGCACTGAGGAGTTCGTGCTGGAGCTTGTGGATCGAGCACTCCGGACCTGGGACATCGATCATGACAGGGTCTACTTCATCGGCCACTCGATGGGGGGCTACGGGAGCTGGACGCTGGGGGCGCACCATGCCGACAGGGTGGCAGCACTGGGACCCTCGGCCGGGGCACCTTCACCGCTGCTCGGCCCTGATGGCCTGGCCATGGACCTCGTACCCGGGGTTGTTCCCAGCCTTCGAAACGTCCCCATGGTGGTCTTTCAGAGCGCCGATGATCCGAAGGTGGGCCCCGACGCGAACCGTATTGCCAATCAGAAGATCAAGGAGGCCAAGAAGCGCTGGGGGGGCTACGACGACTTCGTCTACTGGGAGGTGACTGGGGTCGGCCACGGCGCACCCCCCGGTGGCTTCGAGGCTCACCTCCTGAAGCTCGCAGGGTTTGTCCGTGGGCCATTGCCAACCAGGGTTGTCTGGCAGCCGGACCTTACGTGGAAGCAGCAGTTCTACTGGCTCTGGTGGGAGAAGCCTCGGCTGGGGGTGACACTGAGGGCGGATTACGATCCAGAGGCAGGGCTCTTTGACATCACAGCGGACAAGGCAGCCTTTGGGATCCACGTGCTGCTCAATGAAGAGATGTGTGACTTCAAGCAGGAAATCCGTGTCCGCTTCAATGGGCGTCAGGTCTGGCAGGGAGTTCCAGAGAGGGACCTGGAGGTCATGATGTCCACGGCAACCCACGGAGATGAAAAGCTGATCTTCGAGGCACGTATTCCTGTCATCCTCTGACGGGGCCCCACACTTGCTGCTGACTGAAGTCCTACAGAAAATAACGAGATGGAGTTTCCTTCCGATTCATTGCACGACGAGGCGAGCTATGTCTGTGACGGCTGCGGTGAGGACATAGTGATCCCCCTTGATCCCTCTGCAGGTGAAGCTCAGGAGTACATCGAGGACTGTCCAGTGTGCTGCCAGGCAAACATCATCCAGGTCAGGTTTGAAGAGGGGCAGGCGCCCGTGGTGACCGCTCAGCCAGAATGAACATGACGTCTCTCTGTGAAGCTTGCGCTCACAACAAGCCTGTCATCTCCTCCAGCGGTTCACGCTTTCTCAGGTGCATGCTATCCAAGCACGACTCTCGGTATGCGAAGTATCCACCTCAACCAATCGTGAATTGTGAGGGGTTTCAGCCACCCGAGGATTCCAAGGAGCGAGCGCGCCCGTAGCGGGGCTTCCCCTGGAGCACGATCCCAAGCAGCGCCACTCTCAGTTCGGGTCGAATTCGCCTTTGGCCCTCCAGGGCTCCAAGGGCTCCTGATAGTCAGGCGTCGGGAGGTGCCGCGGATGGTGGTCATCGCTCCATTGCACCCGCGCAATACCGGTCAGGTTGGCTTCGCCCGACCAATCCCCTTGCTCGAGTGCAGCCGCCGAATAGTAGAAGCCACCCAGCCCGATGGAGTGGACCAGCACACGCTTGAAATCGCTGGCCAGGGGCTCGGTGAGGACATTGATCCTCGCGCACTCCGAATCCAGATTCTCGTGATTGGCTGTGGGAGGGGCGATCTTGCGTCTGAGAGTCAGGGCGGCGCTGGCACATTGAAGCATCGATGAACCGGCCCCGTGTTGACCAAGCATGGACTTGATCGAGTGTACGGGTGTGTCTGTCCTGGTCAGCACCTCCGCAATGGCGTGGGACTCCAGCGGGTCATAGAGCCTGGAAGAGGAGCCGTTGGCATTCACGAGGTCCACCTGATGGTCCTCCCAGCCAGCATCATCCATGCTCGCGCGCATGGCTCGCACTGCAGGGCCAGGATCGAGGTTGGGCTTATCGTGGGAGTAGCGTCGACCACCGCCGGCCGATGACATGTGATAGCCGGCCACGCGTGCATAGATCCGAGCGCTTCTGGCGAGGGCATGGTCCTCGTTCTCCAGCAAGAGAGCACAGGCACCCTCACCAATCACATTACCATCGCGTTCGGAATCGAAGGGGCGCGAGGCTAATTCGGGCGTCTCGTTGTAGCGCGTGGTCAATGACCCCGAGGCTGTCAGGGCTGCCAGGATTTCGGGAACCAACTCCGAGTCAACACCCACCACCAAGACAGCCTTGGCCGCTCTTGCTTGCAGGACACGGAGGGCTTGTCCCAGCCCATCAATGCCTGAATTGCAACCTGTGCTCACCGTCGTCATGGTCCCTCGAATGTCGAGGAATGATGAGAGTACACAGGGGATTGACTGATGAATCGCAGTGAATGCGGCATGTGTCGGCATCTGGCGGCCAGTGTGCCAATGACTGCTGAGCTGGAGCACGTTCCCCAGATTGCCCACACCTGTGCCCACAATCAGGCCCAGCCTGTCAGGGTCGATCTCGTGCAGGTCAAGCCCGGCATCGTGCAAGGCCAGGATCGAAGCGGCCAAGGCGAGCTGGGTTGGCCTTGGTGCCCAGCGCTCGATGGCACGGCCATGCTCCACAAAGGATGCCAGCGCGAAGTTCTTCACCTCGGCGCCTATCTTCGAAGGTGATCGCGAGGCATCGCAAAGGGTGATAGGCCCGAAGCCGGTCCGGCTTTCCAGCAGGGCCTGATAGAAGTCGTTACGCCCCAATCCAACTGCCGAGATAGGCCCGATACCCGTGATCACCACCCGGGGAATCTGGTTCTCGATGGTCGCTTCATCTCGCTTGCGCTGGAACAGTGTCATGGGAAAAGCCTACAGTCCTTATCACGTGGGAGCGAATTCCAGCCCCCATACAGCCCCCATGGCGATCAATGACCGCCGCTGAAGGACACGCACTCATGGATCCGTTACCGAGAGTCTCCGGGCTCTTCTTGTTGTTGATGTCAGCCTGCGCTGCCCCTGATGCACAGGATTCCACAGCCGGGCAGCCCTACGTGCTTGTCCTGGGCAGTGCACAGGATGGCGGGCTTCCTCAGATCGGTTGCCAGCAGGACCTTTGCAAGCAGGCGCGTCGGGATCCTTCCATGCGACGCATGGTCTCCTCCCTTCTTCTTGTCGACCCTCGCAACAAGAAGCGCTGGCTGATCGATGCCACTCCCGACTTGCCGGAGCAGTTAGAGCTCGCCAATCAACACGCACCCCGGCCCATGGAGCAGGGCAGACCACCGCTATTCGATGGAGTCTTCCTGACTCATGCCCACATGGGACATTACACGGGGTTGATGTATCTCGGTCGGGAAGTCTACGGTTCGGACCGGACGAAGGTCTGGTGCTCGCGGAGGATGGCAAACTTCCTGCAGGACAATGGTCCCTGGAAGCTGCTGGTGGAAGAGGACCACATCCAAGTCGAGACTCTCGTCCTCGGCCAAGAGCTGGAGCTCGCCACGGACCTGGGGGTGACCGCCTTCCAGGTTCCCCATCGAGACGAGTTCAGCGATACCCTGGGGTTCAGGATTGAGGGTCCCTCAAAGACACTCATCTTCATCCCCGATATCGACAAGTGGAGTCAATTCGATGGAGATATCGAGCTGATGATCGAGGGAGCGGACCATGCCCTGCTCGATGGCACCTTTTTCGCAGATGGAGAGATTCCAGGGCGGGCGATGGCTGATATTCCCCACCCCTTCATCGAGGAGAGCCTGGATCGCTTCTCCGCCATGCCTGCGAGAGAGCGCCTCAAGATTCAGTTCATTCATCTCAATCACACAAACCCGGCCACTGATCCTGAAGGGGATGCGGCCGCAACGATCACTGCGGCTGGTTGCGGAATTGCCAGTGACGGGCAGGTAATCGAGCTCTGATGAGGGGACGAGAGCGGCCCTATCACGGCGATACGCCTGGCTGATAGAAAGAGCAGCTGCAGCCGGACAAGAAAGGACGGCCCGGCTTCTTGCTGAAGCCGGGCCGTCCCGTTAGCTGGCTGTGCCGCAGCCTCTAGAGCGTGGTTCCGATCAACTCAATGTCGTCGATGTCGGCTCGCTCGTTGTTGCGGTTGCAGTTTGTAGTGAAGCGAATCATGAAATTCGAGTTGTTGTCAGCGTCTGCACCAAGCGACCAGGTGGGCACGCCCCAGCTCGTCGATTGAGTGGACTCAACCGTGATCCAGCTCGAACCATTCCAGTAGTCAAAGTTCAGGCTCTCACCACTATCCATGTTTCGCGTGCGTCGCGCATAGGAGATCTCGATCGTGTCATAACCAGCAGTGCTGATTGATTTCACGATAGTGGAGGTCCGCTTGATGCGAGCGCCGTAAGTACCGCCCTGGTCAGCCTTGCTTGAGATCCGGATGTTACCCGAGGTCAACCAGCCACCAGCGCTGAAGTTGCCACTCTCAAAGCCTTCAAAGAAGATGGTCTCTACCGTGCCGCTTCCGCCAGGATCCTGAGGCGTTGCGTTGGCCTCACTGGAGTCCCCAGATTCGTTGCCAGAGTTGTCTTCAGCGGTCACGACATAGTAGTAGGTCGTGCCGTTGTTGACACTGGTGTCGGTGTAAGCACTTGAGCCAACAAGACCAGAGATGGAGCTATAGCCACCGCCGCTGGAGGTGGAGCGATAGACGCGATAACCATTGAGGTCGCTCTCACCGTTGTTGTTCCAGTCAAGGCTGACAATACCGTTGCCACCCGTAGCCGAGAGCCCCGTGGGGTTCGCGGGTGGTGTGGTATCAGCAGCACTCTCTGGGGTGGCACTGGCTTCGCTGGAATTACCGGACTCGTTGCCGCTGTTGTCTTCAGCCGTCACAACGTAGTAGTAGGTTGTCCCGTTATTCACGCCACCGTCGAAGTAGGAACTCGAGCCGATCAGACCAGAGATGTCGCTGTAACCACCACCGCTACTTGTTGAGCGATAGACCCGGTATCCGTTCAGATCATTCTCGGAGTTGTTGTTCCAATCCAGGCTGACACTACCGTCGTTTCCAGTAGCCGAGAGTCCGCTCGGGCTGGCCGGGGGAGTCACATCGGGACCGCCTCCACCGGCGATCGCGTCCTTGAGGTTGACCATGGCGCCGGTCGTGCACTTGCCTGAGAGCGAGGACAGCGGGCGGGCCGTTGAATAAATCCGGTCGATGATCTGTGAGTATGACCAGCCAGGGTTCTGGGCGAGAACCAGGACCGCAACCCCAGCGACATGGGGCGTGGCCATTGAAGTACCGCCTGACCACACATATCCACCCGACGACCACGTTGAGGCGATGTCCACGCCCGGCGCGCCAATATCAACCGTGTTGGCGCCATAGTTCGAGCCCCATGTACCTTCGTTTGCTATTCCGTCCTGATTGTCGGTAGCAGCAACCGAGATGATGTTGTCACGGCTGTAGTTCGAGGGGTAGTGGGGGAGGCTGTCGTTGTTCGTTCCATCATTGCCGGCAGCAGCCACGAAGACGTGACCGATGGACTTCGACGCATTGATGGCGTTGTCCAGTGCGGATGAGAATCCTCCACCGCCCCAGCTGTTGTTCGAAATACGGATGTTGTTCGTCGTGCAGTACTCAACCGCCGATACAGCGTCAGAGGTGTAACCACCCTGGGGGCCGAGGAAGCGCAAGGGAACCATCTGGCAGGACCATGCGACTCCGGCAACGCCTAAGCCATTGTTGCCAACAGCGCCAACGGTTCCAGCTGTATGCGAACCATGTCCATCCGCGTCGTCAGGGTTTGAATCTCCGCTATAGAAGTCCCAGCCTCGGACGTCATCGACATAGCCGTTTCCGTCGTCATCCTGGCCGTTGCCTGCAATTTCGCCAGGGTTGGACCAGATGTTGGCCGCCAGGTCGGGGTGGTCCCAATCTGTACCGGTGTCGATGATGGCGACCACGACGTTCGAAGCATCCGTGATCGTATCCCAGGCCTCATTAGCGTCGATGTCTGCGTCATTGACACCAACACTTCCCTGGATGGTCTGCCCGGTGTTTTGCATTCCCCACTGGAGATAGAAGTAGGTGTCGTTCGGAACACCGGTCTTGCGCTGAACCCAGTTCGGCTCGGCATACACGACGTGACCACGCAGGAGTTCGATTGCACGCTCAACGCCGATCTGAACGTCGATCAATTCAAGACCCTCGACGGTCTTGTACTTGCGCCGCAAGCCCTGGCCGACCATCCCTCGAAGGTCCTCCTTCTGGAGCTCGGTCGAGGTCTCCTTGAACCTGACCAAAAGGGTGGTGGGGTCAAAAAGAAGAGTCGGGTTCTGCTCGAGAAGCTCTGTGGAAATACGGTGGGCTGCCTTTGCCGCCTCCATATCCTGAGCAACGGCTGGGAACGCCAACACACTCATACCTACCAGCAAGCTGCCGGCTGCAATCGCATATCTCATGGGGGATCTCCTGAAAATGAACGATGGGCCTCTGTCCAGCGCGGGATGTAGTTCCTGCGCGTACAACAGAGGTCGCACTTTTGTGACGGTTCGATTCACAGGTTTGTTCCATGAAGTTCTTGCGGCAACTGGCCACCTAAGTCACACAGTTGCAGATGCTTGCTGCCCACCTGATGACAGCGGCTCCTACATGCGAGCTCACCCTGAAAGGGGACATACCAGAAGGCAACCGACTCCGTTTAGCTGGCCGAGTCAATCGGCCCCGGACACGCTGGCTGTCCTTTCCTGACGCGAGCCTGCACTCAACCTAGCTCGTGGCTGTGTCATGGTTGATTCATCATTCGGTCTGGCCGCTGAGTTCATGATGATCAGGAAGGAAGCTGTCATAGCTGCCAGTGAGAATTGAGAGCAGCTGGCGCAATGAGATCACCGAGTGTCCACGTAGCACCAACCGGTCAAATGCTTCCGAGTCCGGCCAACGATAATAGCAGCCCTCCTGGTCGGCTTGACCTCGAGGACGCAGCTTGCCGCTCTCCAATCCCGCAATGCAGTCCGGGAGTAGACCCGAGGCACAGCGGATGGTCAGGAAGTAGTTCAACTGCACTGACATGGCGGGGATCACCTGGAAGCTGGCTGTTCCGAGAATTCCTCCCGTATCGATTTCCTCATTCTCGATCAGGTGCAAGGTTGCCCCACAGCGATCCGAACCTTCCGACAGCTCCCAGAAGTAGGGCTGAATCCCCCTGAAATCCGGCAGCAAACCTGGGTGTAGATTCACGACGCCCAGCCGTGGAAGTGAAATCAGCGGCTCCTTGAGGATCTGGTGACAGAGGCTGATCACCACGTCAGGATTGAACTCCTGGGCGTAAGTGAGGGAGCCCGGATCCATGACATTGCTGGTGCGATGAAAGGGAATCTTCAGCTGACGACAGGACCGCCGCAGTCTTCGAAAGATCGCACCTCTGCCGAGTATCTTTGGGATCGCGGTGATCCCCATGAGCGCCACATACTCGAGCAGCTTGGCCGCCACGAAGCGCCGAGACAGCTGAGGGAGGATCCGCTGGGCGCTGCCGCGCCTGCCCTTACCCTTGATCACAAGAGGGATCTTGATCACAGCCAGCTCATCCTCGGGGCGTGCCGCCGCGTACTCCGAGAGCAATGAGTTGTGAAGCGGGTAGTCGCTTAGCAGGAAGAGGACCTTCATGGTGCGCCTGGAAATCACCGAATTGCTTGGGGAGCATCGGCCCCAGACTGGGAATATGCAACACTTGCATGGATGCGGTTGCCGTTCAACGTCCAATTGCTCTCGATAACCTTGCTCGCGTGTACTAACGCGAGCTGCGGGGGAGGTGCGTCTTCCGAGTCAAGCGCGGTCAGCACTGGGATCACCTATGCCCCCGCCTACCAGTCACCTCCCTCGCGTGAAGGGGCTGAGATGTGCGTCGATTGCCACCGTGACCTGGTCGAGGACTGGAGCGCAACGGGAATGGCACGAACCCTGCAGCCGGTTGGCGAGAACGAGCTGGCCGGGCTCGGCAGCGTAGTAGCCGGAGACAGCGGATTCCGCTACCAGTACTCCACCGTCGAGAATGGCAGTCGACCCGTTCTCGGCGAGACTCACCTCGATCATCCTGAGCACGCCTTTGGAACCGAGGTTCTGTTCGCCATCGGATCGGGAGACATGGACCGCTCCTATGTAGTCGGCCATGGGGCGGGCCTCTGGTTCTCGCCGTTAGAGGTGCTCTCCACTCCCCGCGGACGTCATGCAGTGCTCTCACCAGGTGAGATGATGGCGCCAGGGTCCCGGCTGAGCATGCCAATCACCCCTGAGTGTCTCGGCTGTCACACGGACGCACCCCCGCCCAGATCATTTCCGCTGAACCAACGCCCAGCCCCGGCGAGCTGGCAGCCGCGTGGCATCTCCTGCGCTGCCTGCCACGGAGAGAGCCAGGCCCACGCTCAGTGGCAGGAGGCCTACCTGGCTGGTGATCAGGTGGTTGGGGAGGATCCGTTGCTCGCCAGTGAGCAGCTCGACCGGGTGCAACAGCTCTCGGTTTGCGCTGCCTGTCACCTGCAAGGTGACGCCCGTATTGTACTGAATGACCAGGACCTGGGTCCGCCGGCTCCAGGTGGTGATCTTCTCCAGCAGCGTGCTCTCTTCGTGGCGCGAGAGCACGGGGCAGAAGTGGGGTTTGTCAGTCAGGTCGAACGCATGGTTCTGTCTGATTGCTTCCTGCAGTCAGAGATGACCTGCACCACCTGTCATGACCCCCACAGGAGCCTCTCAATGACGGAGGAGAGAGCGCGTGTGCGCGCGGCCTGCATGAAGTGCCATGCGGGAGAAACCTCCTCTCATCTGCGAAGAGCACTGACGAGCAAGGCGACTGCTGCAGCCTGCAGCCGTGACTCGATGGGAACCATCGAGACACATTCAGAACAGCTGAACCCAGCAGCCAGTCAGGACTGTGTCTCCTGTCATATGCCACTGGCTGGAGTCTTCGATGTTGCCCAGGTCCAGATCCATGACCACTTCATACGCCGTGACACCCGCGATGCGAGAGGACCATCCAGTCCCGACAGCCTGCGCTTCGCAGAGTCCAGCGAGGGAGACTGGCGACGCTTCACCTGGCCAGGTGTTGCACCGCCCGATCATGTCGATGATCCCGGACTATGGATGATGGCCTACGCCAGTCGTGAGCACCTCGAGAGAGCTGTCCAGCTCATCGATCGCACACCCGGGCCGCTGGTCGACCAGCTCCCCATGTACCATCATGTACGGGGGAGCCTGCTGGAGAAAGTTGGGCGCACCGATGACGCACGCGCGGCCTACACGAGGGCTCTCTCCCTCGACCCGGGGCTGTCTCCAAGTGCGATCAACCTTGGGCTGCTCCTCGGTTCCATTGGGCTCCTAGAGCAGGGCCTGGTGCTGCTTGATGGTGTGATCAAGGAGCACCCCCTGGCAGCTAGCGCCCTTCGAAATCGTGCGATTCTCCGCAATCAGGCCGGGAATGCTCGCGGGGCGATTGAAGACCTGATGCGGGCCTTCAGCGCGCACCCCGATTCTTCGTTGGCCCTGAAACTCCAGGAGATCTTCGCCGGGACTGGCGATCTAGAAGCGGCCAGCCGCTGGCGTGAGCTGGCGATTGAGCTCGATCCTGCAGCAGGCCAATGAGGTCACCGGGCCCGGTGATCTACCGCTCAGCGCTCGTCACTCCACCAGGTGATGGTCTCTGACCTCAGCCACGCAGGCTGGCTGCAGGCCGGGTGTTCAGGGTTCGTAGGCTGCTGCCAAGTCCGCAGATGGCGGAGAGGGCCGCACTACCCAACACGAACATCGGTAGCCATGCCCAGGGCAGCTCAGCCTTCAACTCCATGAGGTACTCCAGGAATCCCCAGGCCAGCAGATAGGACGCACCTGCGCCGCAAGCGCCTGCCACCAGACCGATCATTCCGTACTCGACCACCAGGAAGATCATCACACCCGAGCGGGTCATGCCCAGGGTTTTCTGGAGGGCCACCTCGCGCTGTCTTCGAAGTCCGCTCGAGGCAACTGCGCCGGAGAGGATGGCCAGGCCTGCTGCTACAGCAACCCAACCGAGCGCCCTCACACCGACCGCAATGCGTTCCAGGAGTTCAGCGATCTTCTCCATCATCGGTCGTAACCTGAGGAGGGTCACGTTCGGGAATGCCGCCACCAGCTCATCTTGAAGTGGCTGCTCTCCTTCCACATCAAGGCGCGCTGAGGCCAGCCGTGAGTGAGGAGCCTGCTCCAGCACACCGGGCTCCACGATCAAGAAGAAGTTGATCGAGAAGCTGGCCCAGTCGACCTCTCGGATGCTGCTAACCACGAACTCCATCGGCATCCCCTGAAGGTCGAACCCAAGCCGGGTCCCGACGCTCGCGCCGAGATCTTCGGCATAGCGTTCTTCGAGTGAAATCTCGGGAGCTCCACCCACCTCGAACCAGGAGCCGTCCAGAATCACGTTCGATTCGGGCAGGCTATCCCTCCAGGTGAGTCGCTGCTCGCGTGTCAGAACCCAGCGGGCCCGCCCTCGAGCTCTCTCTCGCTCAGCGGCAATCTCGCGAACGGGGCGACCGTCAATGTGCGTGAGGCGCGCCATCGCGACTGGGGTTGAGTCGATGGACTCTGCCTGGTGATTGGCCAGGAGGGTGTCGATGGCCTCCCACTGTGTCGGCTGCACGTCGAGCAGGAAGACGCTCGGAGCGTCCTCCGGCAGACCACTGCGGAGCTCCCGCCCGAGCCGCGTCTCTACCAGCAGCATCGCTGAGATGACGTGCACACCCAGCCCAAGGGCAACGATGGTCGCTGTTGTACCAGCACCAGGCCTTGCCAGGGAGGACAGGCCATAGCGAAGGTAGACACTCAGCGAGTCCCGAGGGATCTTGGTGGCAGACCACATGGCCAGCCTTGCGCTCAGCCAGAGAATTCCAGCAAGGACGAGCAATCCAGCGGTGAAGATCCCCGCCACCTTCGCGTCTTCTGCCTGGAAGAAAGTACAGCCGAAGACGCCACCGAGCAGGACAGCCAGGGTCGTCAGTCGTACCCAGCGCGGCATCGCAAGAGGAGCAGCCTCGGAGCGCAGCACTCTTGCGGGAGAGACCTTGTAGATCGCGCTCAGGGGACCAATGGCGAAGATTGCGGCAACGGCGAGGCCCAGGCCCAATCCCCGGAGCACCACTCCGGTGGAGATGTGATAGGTGGAATCGAGCTCGAGTGGTCCTGGATAGAAGGTCGCCACCAGCGGGGGGGCAGCAAGTCCAGCCGCACAGCCGACCAGGCTGGCAAGGGTTGCCAGACCGACGACGTGGCTCAGGTAGAGCTGCAGGATCTCCCGCGGTCGCATGCCGAGGCTGCGCTGAATCGCAACCGCTGCGGTCCGCTCCTCGATCCAGACCCTGACCACCTGCGCAACACCGACTCCCCCCAGCAATAACGACAGCAGCGCAACCAGGCCCAGGTAGCGCTCGACGTTGTCCAGAGAGCGGCGGATGTTCGGCTGCGCCTCACGATGAGTTTGCACCCTGATTCTCTCGGTGCCCTCCAGTTCCGCCTTCAACCTGCGCTCATACCTGGAGAGCTCACGCGGCGTCATCTCCGGGCGCAAGCGCAGAAGCCTGGCATACTGGACCCGGCTTCCAAAGCTCAAGAGGTCCGTTCTGGCCAGCCCCATTTCACTCACCAGAGCGCGGGGACCAAGGGTCAGACCGAATTCGATCCGGTCAGGCTCGGAGAGTAACGCACCCCTGAGGAGGAAGTCCTGTCCTCCGACGTTGACCCGGTCTCCCGGAGTCAGGCCCAGGCTACCGAGCAGGTCCGAGGCCAGCAGGATGCCGTCTGGACCCAGTGTCGCCGGTGTGAGCCCCGGGGGATCGGTGATCAGCTCTCCGAAGAAGGGATAGCCGCTGCTCGCTGCCTTGAGCTCCACCAGGCGTGAGCTCCCCGCCGATCCGTCGGCTGCACTGGGAACCGCCAGCATCGTCGCCAGCTCGAAGGTGCTGGCCTGTGCCTCTGACCCCAGCAGCGAGATGGCAGTATCAAGCGCGTCGGGGAGCGGTGCCCGGGACGAGATCTTGATGTCACTAGCGATCAACTCTCGCGACTCGGCACGCAGGCTGCGGTCGACCGCCTCTACCAGCGCTGAGACGGCGGTCACCGCACCCACCCCGAGCGCCAGGCAGAGCACGAAGTAAATCAGGCGTCCGCGAGCTCCTCGTGACTCCCGCAGGAAGAGCCTGAGCGTCAGGTGGGATCTCACTGGGAACTCTCTTGCGCTTCGCTGGGCTTACGCAGTCGTCCTCCGATCAGATGCAGCCTGCGTTGAGCGCGGTCAGCAACCTTCGAGTCATGGGTGATCAGGACCAGGGTCGTTCCATGTTCCTCGCGCATTTGCAGCAGCAGCTCCAGAGCCTGTGAGCCGGTCTCGCTGTCGAGGTTGCCGGTGGGTTCGTCGGCGAAGAGGACAGCGGGGCGATGACCGAAGGCCCGCGCCAGGGCCACACGCTGCTGTTCACCTCCAGACAGCTGAGAGGGGTAGTGGTGACCACGTTCGGACAGTCCGACCGCAGCCAGCAGCTGCGTTGCACGCTCCTGTGCCTGGCTCTCACCGGTCAGCTCAAGCGGCAGCAGCACGTTCTCGCGGGCCGTCAGGTTCCCAAGGAGCTGAAAGCTCTGGAACACGAAACCAACCTCCTCCCGCCGCCAGAGGGCGAGCTCGTCCTCACTGGAGGACTCGAGTGGGTGCCCCTCGAAACGAATCGATCCCCGGGTGGGTCTTTCCAGCCCAGCCAGCAAGCCAAGGAGGGTGGACTTCCCCGAGCCGGATGGTCCGACGATGGCCACGAATTCACCGGCCTCGATGACCAGATCGACGTCCCGCAAGATCTCGAGGTCGTGATCTCCCGAGCGAAGGCTATGGCCAACGGCGCGGCACTCGATTTGGTGTGAATTGCTGTGGTTTGACATGAGATGGAGAATGTGGAGCGGGGGCCGACTATGCTCATCCCCATGCCTGCGAACAATTATCTCTCCTGGGTTCTTCTTGCGACCTTGCTGGTCAGCTGCAGTTCCGAGGAGCAGCCCGATCGGCCCGCGCGTCTGGGGGATTCATGGTCGGGAGAGTCCTCCGAGGCTCATGATCGACTGAAGATCCCCTCCAGCGCGCCCCTGGTCATCTTCCTGGGCGACTCCCTGACCGCTGGGTTGCATCTGGATGAAGACCTGGCCTTCCCCGCGGTTCTCCAGCGCCGCATGAGCGACCGAGGGCTCCCATTTCGCCTTGTCAACGCAGGTGTCAGTGGGGACACCACCGCCGGGGGGCTTTCACGGATTGACTGGTTGCTCAATCAGGAGCCTGAGGTGGTCGTTGTCGAGCTCGGTGGGAACGACGGCCTGCGGGGTAAGGAGCTGGCTCAGATCGAGCAAGCCCTGAGTCAGATCATCACCCGAATCCAATCGAGAGGCGCCGTTGCCGTTCTACTCGGAATGCGAATTCCACCGAGCTACGGCCAGGACTATTCCCAGGGCTTTCATGACCTCTACGGGCGTCTTGCGGAGCAGCTCGATGCCACCTGGGTGCCGGAGGTTCTCGAAGGAGTGGGAGGCGTGCGGAGCATGAATCTCGCGGATGGTCTACACCCCAACGTGGACGGACATGAACGCATGGCGGACAACATCGAGGGCCCCCTCGCCGAGGCCCTCGAGGCTCTGACTGTGCGCTGAATGGCTGAGTCTAACGGGCCACCATCTGCTCCACCGCGTTGCGAATCATGCGTTGGAAGTGCGGATTCTGGTGGGCGGCCCCATCGTGCCCAAGGGTGGTGCAAATGACCTCTCCTTCTCCCGGGACTCTCCAGACCACTGGATAGCTCTCTCCGCTGCTCCGGGACGTCCCGATAGCCAGCACCTCGATGGGGGACTCCGCCACTTCCAGCCCTTCGAATCGATAGAGCTCATCGGTGATCTCAAAGCTGGCGGGGAGCCCCATCGTGATCGCGTTCTCATCACCGATGAGCTCGACATCAAAGGTCCCGTAGGCCTCGTGGCTGCGTGAGCCCCCCTGAACAAGCTTGTTGTAGTACTCGGGCCAGTCATCCCAGTTGAACCAGGTTGCCGCATGAACAATCAGGAGCCCTCCACCGCTGCTGACGTAGTCAAGGACACCCTTGCGCAGCTGGGTTCCC
>JABACD010000050.1 GCA_014237855.1 Planctomycetota bacterium
ACGACGACGACGGAAGCAACGGCGGTGATGACGACGACGACGGAAGCAACGGCGGCGATGACGACGACGACGGTGGCAGCAGTGATGACGACGACTGCGATGACGACGACGGTGGTGACTGTGGTGACGACCCCTCCACTCCCTATTGCTTCGGCGATGAGGGCGATTGCCCCTGCGGTAACGAAGACCTCTTCGGCGGCTGTGCCAACGCTACGGGCATTGGCGCAATCATGAGTGCCACGGGCTCGTCGAGCGTTGCTGCGGACGACATGGTGATCCACGTCAATAATGTGGAACCCGACGCCTTTGGCATCTTCTTCACGGCCAGCCTGCAGAACCGCGATCCCTTCGGCGACGGCCTCCTGTGCGTGCGTGCCCCCGCCCACGAGAAGATCCTGCGCTTCCAGCCCGTCACTACAGCCGACGCATCTGGCAACGTGAGCCTTGGCCCTGGCATCGTCGAGTACGCTGGGACGTTCTTCCCCCAGCCCTGGGGCGCGATCAACTCGGGCGACACCCGTAACTACCAGTTCTGGTACCGTTCGAGTGACGGCCCTTGCTCCACTGGGTTCAACACCTCAAACGCGATTGCGGTGACCTACACCCCCTGATCCTAGCGTCCCCGTCAGGAAGGCCCTATCGGGTCCTGCTCTCGGTTCACAGCTGACACGCTTCGAGTCCCCCTTCGGGGCACCTCGAAGAATCCGGACCGGCCCATCGCTCGAATGCATGGGTCGGTCCGAGTGTATTCAGGGGGAGAGACGGAGCTCACCCCCGGATCGCTACGAGACTGGTACAGCTTGATATTCGCGACCTGGCTGCCGCAATTCAGGTGTCCAAAATGAAGGGCAACTTCAGGTGAACCGTGAGCGAACGCTCTCCGGATGTTCAGAACCTGCCCAGCGGGTTCATCGAGGATTCTCGGCTACCACACCATCGCATCCACAGCGTCGGTCTCTACCATGTGACCGGGACAATTCGGAGTCTTCGATGGAGTTGCGAGGATGCAGTCCCCCGCCGCCGCGAGCTTGCGGCAGAGCCTGTGGCCAGTGCGCCCAATAAATGCTTAGGTCGAGCGGCTCTTCCATAGCGGGAACTGAAATGGGATGCTCTATCCGAGATGGATGCAACCCCCAAGAACTCCCTCCTTCTGCGGCTGAATCGTTCCGTCGATGGCTCGAGTTTGGCCGTTTTTCGTATCGCTTATGGCGCGATCATGTTGTGGGAGGCGTACCGCTACTGGGCGAATGATTGGATCGCCAAGTACTGGATCAAGCCCGAGTTCCACTTCAAATACAAGTTCTTCGAGTGGGTAACACCCTGGTCTGGAGACGGGATGTACACGCACTTCGCCGTCATGGCGCTCTTGTCCGTGTTTGTCATGCTCGGATTGTTCTATAGGGCCAGCGCAGTGCTGCTGTGTCTCTCCATTGTGTATGTGTTCTTGCTTGAGCAAGCCAAGTACCTCAATCACATCTACTTGGTGTCACTGATTTCCTTCCTGGCAATCTTCCTGCCAGCGAACCGAATGTGGTCCATCGACGCCTGGATACGCCCATCCAAGGCATCGAGCAAGGTTCCCACCTGGGCACTTTGGTTGGTTCGTTTCCAGGTCGCTGTACCCTACTTCTTCGGCGGAATTGCCAAGCTAAATGGGGACTGGCTGGCGGGGGAACCGCTGCGTGACTGGTTGCCTCCGAATAAGGATTTCCCGCTGATCGGACGCTACTTCAATGAAGAGTGGATGATCTATGCCTTTAGCTACAGCGGGCTCTTGATCGACCTCTTCATCTGTTTCTTCCTGCTATGGCGTCCGACCCGAGGCCTGGCATTCCTGACGATCGCGATGTTCCACATGATGAACACGCGCTTGTTCAATATCGGGATCTTCCCCTGGTTCATGCTGGCCGCCACGACCATTTACTTTGAGCCCAATTGGCCCCGGAAGATCCTGAACGACATCTGGGGTCAGCCCAATCGTAAGGGCGTGATTGCTCTACTCGGTTTGCCCGTGGGTTGCGTGTTGGCCATTATCTCTCGAGAAGGCTGCGAGCTGCTGCCCATGTCCATTGGCGGATTGGCGGGAGCGCTTGTCGCCTGGTCCTTCTACCCTGAGTCGCCTTCGGAGAGGAATTCCGAGGTGCTGACTGCAGACGCAGGACCGCTGAACCGGGTCTTTGCCGGAGGACTCGCTGCCTGGATCGCCGTCCAAGTTCTTCTTCCCCTGCGTCACTATGTGATAGATGGCAACGTCCACTGGACTGAGGATGGCCACCGTTTTTCCTGGCACATGAAGCTGCGTGGCAAGGAGGGCTCCGCCTCCTTCGTGGTGAAGAATCCTGTGACTGGCAAGATCAGGCGCATCGCCCCTGACGATGAGCTCAAGTCATGGCAGTTGCGCAAGATGAGCACTCGGCCTTACATGATTCTGCAATACGCAAAACATCTCGCGCAAACCATGCGTGAAGACGAGGGCTGGGAGGACGTGGAGGTCTACTGCCAGTCGACGGTTTCTCTGAACGGACGCGCGAATCAACAGATGATTGACTCCCACGTCGATCTTTCACGGGAGCCCTATCCCTTTGGCCGTTCGCCGTGGGTGAAGAAACTGACCGTGCCCCTGAAAGGGAAATGACTAGTAGCAACAAGGGAACAGAAGCCCGTGCAGACCAGCGAGTGATCCTCTTTGACGGGATCTGTAACCTGTGCAATGGGTCCGTCAACTGGGTGATCACGAGAGATCCCCAGGAGCGCTTCCATTTTGCCTCCCTTCAGTCCCAGGCTGCAGAGAATCTGCTGCGCGGTGCGATGGATGAACAGGAGTTCGCCGACCTTCCCGATAGCATCGTGTTGGTGGACGCTGCTGGCGCACACGTTCGTTCGACGGCCGCCCTACGCATCGCATCGGGGATGGGCCTTCCGTACTCATTGGCCCGAGTCTTCTTCGCGATCCCCCGGCCCTTGCGAGACTTGGTCTACAACTGGGTCGCGCGTAATCGCTACCGTTGGTTTGGTCGCCAGGAGTCCTGCATGCTGCCGACTCCCGATCTAGCTTCACGGTTCCTGGACGCGGACGAAGCTCGATAGTTCCTGGTGGAATCTCACCGAAGACCCTCTGGAGGATAGGCGCTCCAAGCTGCCCCTCCCTCCACCCCCCTCAGACGCCTCATCTCCAGCAAGCGGGCCTCTCGCTGCTTCTTCTCGCCTCAACGGACGGCCTCCGAGCCAGGATCCCGGGCATCTTTTCCTTCACCCTCCCCCCTGCGCCTGCAGCTCCCCCACGAGCGAGCCCTTCTCAGGCTCCACACTCACCCGCTTCAAGTCCTCGAGTCCCAGTTCCAGCTGTAGGCGCACTCGCGGCGGGGCCGGCGCCAGGGGTACGCACTGCAAGGCGAGGCTCTGCCAACCGGGTAGTGCTCCGACGCGACGGGCTCATCAGGAACGCGCATGTCGAGCAGGTCGGTTCGGCACAAACCACCTTGGCCCCCCTCGCACGGCGCCACCTGGGCCAAGAGGACCTTTGGAACTCTTATGCTCCAAGGGCTGTATTCGTCGCTGATTCTGCTCCAACAGGACTCGAGAGGATCCTCACGCGCTAGAATGCCCAGCTGCTTCCCGGCTCCAAACTCTTCTCGCTCATGCTCTTCGCCATAACGCTCCTCACTGTCTATCTCGCCATTTGGCTCTGGCTCTTCCGCGATAGCTATCGGTCGCAGGAATTGCATCCGTTGTTTGGCAGCCAAGTTCGCGCGAGGCGCTTTTGGATTGTGATGTTCCTGGCGTGTAATCCGTTGCTCGTCGTGTTGTACGCCGTGTTCGGAAAACGCGCTTGGGCGGGGACGATACAACCACGCACGCGTCAGCTCGCCGTCGTTGCTGGCGCGCTGCTCAGCCTCTGGTTTCAGTTGGGGATGGTGTGGAGCTCGAGTTACGCCGTCGACGCGAAACTGGATCCGCCGTCGCTGCCCTGGGGCATGAGCTTCCAGGTCACGACGAACTCCAGCGGCACGAGTCTCAGATCGGGCTACCAGTCGACCAACAGGCGCGCGCCGCGCACCTTGCGCGTGCTTCACGGTGGCGACGTTCTATCGCGGGCCTGTGCCACGCACGTTGCGCGGGATCTCGCTGCGGAGTGGTGGACCGACAAGGTCGAGCTCTGGCCCCGGGAGAAACTGCCGGAACCGGGCGCGCTCGCACCTGACTTCTACATCAACCTGGTCGTCACGGATTCGGATGCCTTGCCCACGCCGATGATCCAGATCTTCCGCGGTCACATTGCTTTCACCGCGGGGGTCTCACCGTATTCCATGGGATCCCACAACGGGTTTGAGGGACTTCCGCAGACGGGACTCGTGGAGTACGAAGGTGAGTGGAGCTTTTACTTCAAAAGGCTTGGAAGCGCGCTCGGGGGTGCCGTCTATGGAGACCTGGCCGAGGGATTCGGCGCTTGGTTTAGGCAGAGGGTGATCTCCGACTTTCGAGAGTCAGCGGAACTTGGACAACGGACCGTTGCGTACTCGGGCGACTTTGACCCGCGCGAGCAAGAAGTGCCCGATGCGTTGCAAGCAATGGGGCTCGAACCGATGGGGAGGGAGCATGCCCGCTTCGTTCACGAGCGCGCGCTCTTTCGCTTTCAAGATGACCGGCCCGCTGAGGAGGTGCTGCTCAAACTCGGAGCCGATCTAAACGCGGATGGCTGGAACGAAACGTGGGCGAGGATCGTGCACGGAGAAGCATCGGTGCTGTTAGCCGACAAAGCAGGCGTGCGGGTGACCGTCGGCAAGTGGCCTCGTCCCACCTACGAACCAGCCATGCAGTCCATAGGTGGAGATCCGGTTGACCGTGCAGCGGGTCCTATCTCGAGTTCCGACTACATCGTGACGCTCGAATCGCGATTCACGAACGAGGAGTACGAGGCCTTGGCCATGAGCTACGCCGCGGAGCCCTTCAACGTGGATGGGTTATTCGACCTCACGAGCAAGGTCCGCAGCGACGCCGCTGTCGAGGCTTTGCGCAAGAGCTTCAACACCAACCCTCGGCCCGATTCCTACCTTTGGTTGTGCATGGCCCGTGTAGAAAAGCGAGCCGGCAACATGGATGCCGCCCGGCGCTGCGTGCAGCTGGCCTACGCTCTCGCTCGGATCGAAAAGAACAAGCCACGCGGCGACGAGGCGAAGAGGACCGCGAAGTCGTTCGATCTATCTCTTCCCAGCTTCTACGAAAGCCCCGACCTTGAGCTGGTTGTCGAAGCCGGTTTCCCAAGCGTGGATCGGGGAGCTGAGCCACAGAAGTTCGTTCTCTCCGGCGGAGGAGCCGTGCGCGTCGTTGCCGATTGCGGCCACGCGAATCTGACGGTCCTTGTCGTGACGCTGGAAGAAGAGGAGGACGGCCTCAAGCTGCAGTACGACCTGACGACCGGCCAGGGAACGGGGACGTCGAGCACCTGGAGCAGTCGGGAACTCGGTGAAACATGGACCGGCGCCGGTGGGCAATGTCCGCTCCATGTGGAGTCAGAGCTGCGTGACGGCGACGTGATTCTCACCATGAGCAACAAGACTCCGGAGTAGCCTCAGCCCCTGGCAATTAATCCCGAGAGCGGACCCCGTTTGCATTACACGGGTGTCAGCAGCGGCCAAGGAGAGCAAGGTGTGCTGACCCCAGACGCCCAGATACAGGCGCTCAACGGCCGTTTTGCCCGTTTGCTTCGACGGGCCCTGGCTCACGTCGATCGAACGAAAGCGAACTCCCCTCGAGTCCCAGCTCCAGCTGTAGGGGCAGTCGCGGCGGGGCCGGCGCCAGGGGTACGCACTGCAAGGCGAGCCTCTGCCAACCGGGTAGTGCTCCGACGCGACGGGCTCATCAGGAACGCGCATGTCGAGCAGGTCGGTTCGGCACAAACCACCTTGGCCCCCCTCGCACGGCGCCACCTGGGCCAAGAGGACCTTTGGAACTCCTATGCTCTCAAGGGCTGCCAAGGCTCGCTGAGTCCTAGTCTCTCGTGGGGCTGCGGTCCCTGCCAACGATCGAAGGCCGAGTGGTCGGCCGGATCGCCTGCTGTTCGCGCCAGAACCCGGCCAACTTCGCTCGAAGCCGCTCACGGGGAGCACGAAAAGCTGGGTCCTGCGCCAGGTTTCGCAGCTCCCAGGGATCGCTCTGCATGTCATGGAATCTCTCCGCATTCCTTCCGACTCCACCCCTGCAAAGTGTGAGCTTCCATCGCCAATCCCTGACCGTCAGAAACAAGAACGGCTCGACCCGCAGGTCCATGGCATAGACCACTCGATCAAGTGGGTCTTCCATACCATTGAT
>JABACD010000051.1 GCA_014237855.1 Planctomycetota bacterium
TGAAGTGCCGGGGTTCCGGGGGGGGCGCGCGCAGCTCGTGGATGATCTTGCCCGTGGGCGAGATGGAGAGCCACTTGCTCGAGAGTGCCGGACGGGACACGTGGCGAGGTGAGCTCGCGTGCTGTCCCTGATTGGATAGGGTGCCCTCACTCCAAGTGGCGCCGTTGCGGGAATCGGAGTGGAGGGCGTAGGGCCCTTTCCGTGCGACATCACCGGGTAACAGTCACTGAGTTGGGTCTTCCTGATTCTAGCATTCGGTACAATGCCTTGCACGTGATGGGCCCAGGGAGTGCAAGGAATCTCGAGCATTGTTGAAACGCGATTCTCGGCGGTGGCAACATCACTTCAGTGGGGCCCTGAATCCCCAAGGCCCCACTCTCCCAATCCCACACCGGACGCGCCAATCGCCGATCCGAGTAGACTCGCCCCCCCCGGAACCCCGGCACTTCAACATCCCATGAGTACCGAAAATCTCGCCAAGGCATCGTTGCTGTTCACCATGCTCCTCGCCAGTTCAGCCAGCGCACAAACAACCTGGTACGTGGACGCTGCGGGGACCTCCCCCGGGACAGGCACGATCACCGACCCATTCACGAGCATCCAATACGCCATCGATCAAGTGACGACGGTCTCTGGCGACACCGTCGAAGTTGCACCGGGCACGTACTGTGAGAACGTGCAATTCCTGGGAAAGGTGCTCCAGCTGGAGAGCCGGGGGGGGCCTGAGGTGACGACGATCGTCGGGTGCCAAGAAGGCGCCGTCGTTACAATGGACACGGTGTGGCCTGCCTACCTGAAAGGATTCACGGTGACCGGTGCCATCGGTGGCTCTAGCTCAGGCGTAACCTCTAGCCTTGCCGGTGACGCATGGATCTACGAGTGCATTATCCGTGGCAATCCGCGCGGCGTCGAATCGCTATTCGACTTGCACATGTACTCGTCGACGCTGGTGGGAAATGGAGAAGGTCTGCACTCGGCGACGCACATCGCCTATCTGTGGGTGGAGAACTCCGTGTTTTGGAACAACGGCACCGACTTGACGGGCGGAGGTGGCATCATTTCAGCCTTCATCTCGACCGGAGTCGACCCCATGTTCTGGGATGAGGACAACTTGGACTTTCGCTTGCGCCATGGCTCTCCGTGCATCGACGCTGGCGATCCGACACTCACGGATCCTGACGGGTCGATCCTCGACATCGGTGCCCTGGTGCACGACCCGACATACGCCCCCGCTGCCACCTCCTTCTGTGAGACGGCGCCCAACTCCGTGGGACCCGGTTGCCTGATCTCGAGCCAAGGGAGCGTGAGCGTCACGACCAACGACTTCACCCTGCACGCCGCCGGTGCACCAGCTAGCAAGCCCGGCTTGTTCTTCTACGGTCCGCTCCCCACGCAGTTTCCCTTCGGGAATGGTTACCTTTGCGTGTCGCACCAGGCGGGCATCGGCCTGCAGCGGCTCAGTCCACCGATCGTCACGGACATGAACGGCGACGCCTCTCGCCTGGTGGACTTCAGCAGCGGGCCCGCCAGCTCGGGAGCCTCAGCGATCCAGGCTGGATCGACCTGGTACTTCCAGCTCTGGTATCGAGATTCCGTGGGAGCCGGGTTTAACCTCAGTGACGGGTTGAAGGCCTCCTACATCCCCTGATATCGAGGTGGTATCTGTTCACGGGACCGGAGAGGGTCAGCGTGAAAAGACCTCGTGCCCTTCGTTGCCATTCGCGGCGATGAAGGCCACGAGGTCGAGGATTTCATCGTGGGTCAGTGTCACGAGCAGACCGGTCGGCATCGGTGAGATGTCCAGCGGCTCCATCTCTAAGATCTCGTCCCTGTACACAAGGACCGTGTCGTCAGGCTCCTGGAGGACCTCCGCCACGGTGATCGTTTCCTCGTCCTGTTCGACGATCAGGCCGTTGTAGACGAAGCCGTCCTCCGTTTCGATGTAGAACACGCGGTGCTCACCCTTGATCGTCGCCGATGGATCGATGATCTGGCGCAGGAGGTCCAGGCCCTTGTACTGTTGAGGATAAGCGATCCAAGCTACCGTTACATTCACCCTCTGCCCCCCTCAGACGCCTCACTCCCGGCTAGCGGGGCTCTCGCTGCTTGCTCTCGCCCCAACGGACGGCCTCCGAGCCAGGGCCCCGGCCCTCTTCCCCCTCACCCTTCCCCCTGCGCCCAGAGCTCGCTGCGCCAGCGCGAGCCAGGCGCCAGCACTCCGTGGTAGGTCAGCTGGTGCATCCGCGGCGGCGGCACCAGCGCAGCCTGGCGCCGTCGAGCCGGACGTCGGTTGGGATAGGGGCGTTTGAGAGGGGTAGGGGTAATTGCATGGCCAGCTCGATTCGCGGTGCAGGGTGTGAAACCGCATCGATTCTTCGAGATTTGCGCGCTCCCGAAGAGAAGCACTCGCGCCATCTACCTGCGGCTGGGATTCCCCCGGCCAGGCAACTCACTCAAGCTCCTCAAGAGGCAATCATGAGATCACAATTTCCTTTGTCCGGTAAGCTCTTGTCTCAGACCGCCCTAGCCCTCGCGCTAAGCTCACTGATGAGCGCGTCGGCCCTCGCGCAAGTCACAGTAAGGACTGTCCTGGAGACGGGCCCGAGTGAGGAACGATTCGACATGGTTGTTCTGGGCGAGGGCTATCTCGCCAGCGACCAGGCCCGTTTCGACCAGGACGTCGATGCGATACTTGCTGCATTGGTGGCTCAGGAACCCTTCTCGCGCTACATCAACTACTTCAACATCCGTAGCGGCTTTGTTCCATCGCAGTGCCACGTGGGTGCTTGCTCTCAATTCCTGAGCACGACCTACAACGCCGCCTTTCTCCCTGACAACACCCAGGTGTGCGGCAACTTGGACCCCGCGATGCCGATCGATATCCCACTGGCCCAGGCTCACGCACAACAAGTTGGAGAGGTGGATCCCGGTGGCCTGATCGTATTGATCCACTCCCCTGGCGGCCCCGAGATCAAGTACGGCGGTATCGCAATTCCGGGCGTGATCGCAGTGGCCACCAACAACCTGCAACCGCGCACGAACTACGTCATACCGAGCAATATTCCCAGCGGTGCCTTGTACCCGGACCTGACCTCTCTGAAGTTCCCTGAGATTGTGCTCCACGAGCTCGGCCACTCGATCGGGGGACTCGCTGACGAGACGGGCACCTTTGGTGCCCTGCCGGGTTGCCCGATGCCCGAGCCGAACGCGAACGACTTCCTGGAGGTGAACGTCAGCCGATTCTCGAACCGCAGCCGCTTCTTCCGCTGGACCACACTGTTCAGTATCTCGACTATAGCTGAGATCACCGGTGGACTCGGTTTCTATGGCAACTGCTGGCCCACTCAGACGACATGGCCGGTCTATCACATGATGGATCGATGCATGATGAACCTGTTGAACAGTGACTACTGCGCCGTTTGTCGGGAGGAGCTTGCGATTCAGATTCACGAACAAGCTGAGCTTGAACCCAACCTCTTGTCACCGGCCCCCGGTACTACTGATTTGACGCCATCCGACGGAGTCACGTTGGGTTTCGAGGACCTGACCATTGGTGGTGCCAAGGACGCACGATGGTTCCTGAACGGCAGCCTCTATGGGGTCGGTCCTCAGATTCACGAGCTGACCTTTCCCGCTCCTCCCAGTTCGATTCTCTGTACGTTGGAGGTCACTGACGAGGGCGACACAGGCAGTACTACATATCCGAGGATGATCTCGAATCAGGAGCTGAGCCGGATGCGCACCACTGTTGATTGGACTTTGAATCCTGTTCCCGAGGCTACCGCTGGTGAGGAGCTACGAACTGCTATCGGCGGGAGCCCCGGCTTCATGTCAGGAAGTCTTGGTAGAAACCTGACCAGCCTTGGAGACCTCGATGGCGACGGAGTCGAGGACCTGGGCATCAGCTCTCCTTCGCACGTGTTCGGCATGTCTGGCAGCACGGGAGCCTCCTTATTCAGTCTGACGGGAAGCTGCGGTACCTGCTGGGATCCTCTGATTGCCGGGTACCGTGATACGAACAATGGAAACACGCTGGTTGCGGTCGCAGGGCTAGGCCACCTTGAAGTTGACGTGTACGACCACACCGGCAGCGGCCTCTCGTTCGTACGAACGATCAACGTCTCACACCACCCATTCTCGATGGTCAATGTTGGGGATGTCGACCTGGACGGCGTCGAGGACTTCGCGGTCGCTGGCGTCAATAATGTGGAGGTCTTCTCCGGTTCAAGTGGTGCGCGCTTCCACTTCGTGAGTGACTGGTGGCGTACTCCATCGGGACGAGGCCAGGGTGACCTGATCGTCGGGCTCGGTACCGATGGCGGTCCTCCAGCATCTTGGGACAACCGTCCGGATTACGTGGTGCTCGAGGGGGCACAGAACTTCGGCGTCGAGCGCTTCGTACGCTGCCGTTCGGGTCAGTATGGGAACCTACTGTGGACAGTGGAATTGCCAGACAGCGTTGAAGCGCACCTGGCGGCTACAGGCGACGTGGACGGAGACGGGCTTGGGGACTTTCTCCTGGCTATCCCCGAGGCGGACTTCCGGATTGTCGAGGAGGCGGGTTCTGTCACCCTGCGCTCGGGGCTGGACGGCTCGGTGATTGCGGAGATGGGAGGCTCATTCAACGGCAAGCAGCTGGGCCTGGGGATGGCAGGCCTTGGCGATGTCGATGGAGACTCCGTTCCCGATTTCGCGCTGGCGAGGATCGCCTACCCGGCCGGCCTGGCTGATCGCAACCTCGTCGACGTGATCAGTGGCGCCAGCCTCGCGACAATCGCGACCTTTCCGGGGACCCACTACGGCCACGGCCTGCGTGCCGGGATCGCTGGGATCGGTGATGTGAACGGTGACCAGATTCGAGATATCGCGATCGCCGATCAGTACAACAACAACACAGGGCGGGTGCGTATCTTCTCAGTCGAGCCCCTGCAGCTGGCCACGGCGACAATCCTGGGGACGGGTTGCGTGGGAAGCACTGGAGTGTCTCAGCTAACTCCAACCGATGTTCCAGCTCTGGGCTCGAGCTACGACCTCCAGCTGACGAATCTACCCGCGAACACAGCCGCCTTTGGCTTCGTCAGCTTCACCGAGGCCATGCCTCCAATACCGCTGGGTAGCATCGGCATGCCGGGTTGCTCCAGCTTCCTGGCGGGGCAGATTGCCAGCTTCGCCCTGCCGGTCTCAGGTACAACGGCCGGCTGGACGCTTCCAATTCCGAATGACCCGACCTTCATCGGACTCACGATCCTGACGCAGGGCTTCGTCTTGGACCCGGGTGCTAACCCGATGGGGGCGATCGTTACAAACGGCGTGAGGGGAGTCGTCGGCTTCTAGGCGCACAGCTCTCCACTCTCTGGAGGACCGGTGGCGACGGGTACCCTGAGAAGATCCTCTTCACAGTGTGCCCGTCGCGCTCTGGTTC
>JABACD010000052.1 GCA_014237855.1 Planctomycetota bacterium
GGCGTCTGAGGGAGGCAGAGGGTGAATGTAAAGGTAGCTTGGAGCGCTTATCCTCCTGGAATTGTCGTTGAAAGTCATCATGAGGCGTACCCTAGCCTCACAGGGGGTTAGGGCACGAGAGGACGGGCCTCGAGTGATTCCGCCTCTCCGGGGTGCAGACGAATAGCCCACAAGAAAAGGCCTCTCGAGTTCAATGAACGTCCGCTCGTTTCCTTCCTGGCCGCCCAGCTCTGGCCACTGCGCCACTCGGAGCGCGGGTGCTCGCACCATCCACCGATGGTCGCCCTCACAACTCGTACCTCCGGATGCGATTCCGGAACTGAGGCTGATATGAAATTCCGAACGACCAAGCCCCGAACCCTATTGGGCTTCACCGTCTCGCTCCTCCTCCTGCACGGCTCCCTCCTCGCTCAAGGGCCGAACGAGGCCCTGACTCTCAAGTCACCGTCCCTGTCCGCCGGACCGAACTTCGGTTCCGTGGTCGGGCTCGAAGGCCAACGAACGGTCATCCTGGCGCGCGAGCAAGTCAGCCAGAACACCATGGTCGGGTACAGCTTCGATGTGGTCACCGGGCAGCAGCTCGCCACGCTGCGAGCAACAGATCTGGGGCAAGGGGATCGACTGGGATTCGCTTCGTCGGGAGCCTACTCCATCGACATCGATGGAGGCACGGCCGTCATCTGTGGTGAGTACGACGGCTCCGGGGGAAGCAAGGTCGAGGCCGTCTACGCCTTCGATGTGGCCAGTGGAAACCAGTTGGCTCGGCTCGTCGCCGGCGACAACCAAGGCAGTGGTCCAGCCGGACTCGGCGACTTCTTCGGCGCCGGTGTCGCCATCGATGGCAACCTGGTCCTCGTGGGTAGCCCCTTCGACGACGACATGGGCTTCGACTCGGGGTCCGTCTATCTCTTCGACCTGAACACGGGAAGCCAGCTCAGGAAGTACGTGGCCAACGACGGTGCCATCGCCGACCAGTTCGGTTCGAGAGTCGCTCTGCAGGGAACCACGGCGGTGATCGCGGCTCCTTTCGACGACGACAACGGGACAAGCGCGGGGTCGGTGTATGTCCTCGACCTGACGACGGGCCAGCAGACCTTCAAGCTGCTTGCGAGCGACGGGACGACCAATCAGCTCTTCGGCGCGGATCTCGACGTGGACGGCGGACTGGCCATCATCGGAGCTCCCTATGACGACGCGGCCGGGGTAAACGCCGGCGCCGCCTACGTCTTCGACCTCGACACGGGTCAAGAGCTCTACAAGTTCGTCTCCTCCCAGCCCATCGCGGGCGGTCTCTTCGGAAATCGGGTCTCGATCAGCGGTAACTACGCGGCCGTCGGAGCGACCGGTGAACTCGTCGCCGGCGAGGAGTCCGGGGCCGCCTACGTCTTCGACCTCTTGACCGGCGCCGAGGTGACTCGGGTCGAGCCTTCTATCGGCAACCTCTGGTCGAACTTCGACCGGGTGGCCATCGATGGCGGGCTGCTGACCGTCGGCGCTCCTGGGATGGAACTGCTCGGGGGCATCGCGAGTGAAGGTACGGTCCACGTCTACGACATCGACCCAATCGCCAACTCCGGCTTTGCCTACTGCTTCGGAGACGGCACCGGCAGTGCCTGCCCCTGCGGTGTTCTCGGTGCCGCAAACACGGGCTGCGCGAATGCCACCGGCGCCGGCGCTCGCCTGGATGCCCAAGGCCAAGCGTCCCTCTCCTCCGACAACCTCGGCTTCCAGGCCACGGGGCTCCCGACTCCCGCAATCGGCCTCGTCTTCCGGGCGCCAATGTCCGCGTTCACCCCCGCGGGATTCCCGGTCGCAAACGGCCTGCTTTGCCTCGGCAACCTGGGCGTCGATCGCGGCCAAGTGATGGTCAGCTCGACCGGGACCCTGCAGATCTCGAACCACCACGGCGCCGGTTTCGGCACGGGGCGTTCACCGGGCGACGTCGATCACTTCCAGCTCTGGTACAGGGACGCACAGAGTTCGTGCTCGAGCCAGGGCTTCAACTTCTCCAATGCCTGGTGGGCAACCTGGAAGCCCTGATTCGAACCACGCCGGGGGCCTTTGTCGAGGACTCCCCATCGGATGGAACGCAAGCCGGCCGAGGGAGCCTATTCTCCCGCGGCCGGCTTGCTCGATCCAGGTTTGCTGCCCGCGGCGCCCATAGCATCTAGCGGTCGCCCTCGTACTCCTCCGTCTCGTACTCGCTCTCGTGTTCCTCCTCCTCTTCGCGCCCTGCCCCAGGTGCGGTTCTCGGCATCGCTGGATCGCGGCGATCGCCGGTGCAGCGGTGATCCTTCGAGTGCGGGAGCACCTCGCCTTGCTGGGCGTGCCCGTCCTATCCAAGTACTCGGACGGCGTGATTTGGGCGGCACTTGCTGAATGACAATTGCCTGTCGAACTTCCTGATCGCGGACTACGGATGCATCCCTTCCTCGGGATCGAGGCACGTTCCGGAGGGCGCAGCTCTCAGGCCGAGCGCCGATAACTCTTCAGGACTCCGCCGAGTCTCTCGGTGCGCCCGACTTCGCCATTGCCAACCACGTGCGGGGTGATCGTGTCGTTGCCGAGACCCTGATGGCAACGCTCAACGTGGTAGTGGGGGATGTACTCGTTGATTGCGCGCCGCAGAGAGTCCTCCCCGAAGAAGATCATCTTGTCCAGGCACTCCGACTTGATCGAGAGCACAAACCGCTCCGCGAAGGCGTTGCAGTTGGGCGCTTGATAGGGCGTACGGATGGGCTCGACTCCCGCGCCCCTCAGGGTGATCCTGAACAGGTCGGTGAACTCGGAGTCCCGGTCGAGGATCAGGAACCGATGCTTCCTCAAGAATCGGTCCACGCAGTCGGTTAAGTCGCGCGCCACCTGCGCCATGAAGAACTCGTTCGGGTGCCGAGTGATCCCGGCGATCGTCACCGCCCTGCTCTTGAGATCGATCACGAAGAGCACGTAGTAGGTCGTCAGGCCCTTCGGCGTCCACACCTCGACTGAGAAGAAGTCGGTCGCAGCGATCTGTCCCCAGTGGGCCTTCAAGAACGACCCCCACGAGGATGGGCGATCTGGAGCGGGTCTGATCCCCTTCTTCTTGAGGACGTTTGCCACGGTCGTGCTGGCCACCGTGTGGCCGACGGCCCTTCATCTACTCCTTCAGGATCCGGTTCTCCTCCACGAGGTAGGAGATTACATCGGCCTGGTGGCGGTTCACGAAGCCTGCGACGGTCAACAGCAGCACTCGTAGCGGGTAAGTCTCGACCAACGTGGGCCTATCCAACCCCGCGTGAAAGACCTGAAACCGCGGGCGAATCGTCACGGCCGAGTTTGTGGATAGCACGGGTTCAACAGGATCGGGCGTCGGCAATGGAAGAATGAGTCTGGCTACCACGAACAGGGAACGGTCGAGAACGCCTTCTTTCGCTACAAGTCGATGCTTGGCGACCGGCTTCACGCCAGGGATCTGTCTGCGCAGAAAGTCGAGGCCGCCATCGGGTGCAAGGTCCTGAACCGGATGCTGGAGTTGGGTAGGCCCAGGTCGGTGGCTGTTGCTCGCTGAATTCGCCAATGGGGCGGGGCTTGCTGAGCCAGTTCGAGTTGTGCACCAACGCCGAGGGTGACGAGGATGATCGCCTAGAAGCGCGAACATGGCCCATGAATGGGGATGGCCGCAGCTGCAGATTCTCAGGTATGTCGGTGCGGTACACCCCCAGATAAGCAAGACCACCTACAAT
>JABACD010000053.1:0-232 GCA_014237855.1 Planctomycetota bacterium
CCGAGGGCAGCCAGTAGGTCGGCGTGGAAGTCTCGGGCGCACTGCCAGCGTTCCGCAGCGGAATTGCCGGAGCGGCCCTCGCCCCTGGCAAGGTTGCGAGCCTTTAGGAAAGAGCCGCCTAAGGCCCGTAGGCGTTCGCGGGGCGGTTTGCTGCCGGAGTCCTCGGCGGCCTGCTTCCACTTGCTGAAGGTGCCCTTGAGGTCGCCTTCCAGGACGGAGTCCAGGTAGTGGC
>JABACD010000053.1:242-3641 GCA_014237855.1 Planctomycetota bacterium
GGAGGTGAAGACGGCGGCAAGGCGCAGGTAGGGCGCGGGGATCGTGGTGAGGCCATTTGTGACCCACTCCTTGCGTTCTTTGAGGAGCTGCTCGGTCTGTTCGATCTCGCGGTTGGCTTCCTTGACGCGTCTTGCGTTGACGGTGGCACTGCCTTCGGCGGTCTTGGTCAGTGTGGACTGTTCCAGCACGGCAATGCGGGCATCACTCCAGCTCTTGAGCGCGCGCATGTTGTCCTTCAGGTTGGTGGAGAGATCGCCAGCACGCTGCTGGCGCAGCTTATCCATGTGCCTACCGGCGGCCTCCGCAGCTGGGCCTCGTAGGGCTTCCAGGTGCAGGCGCTGATCCTCGGAGAGGCTGCCCGTGGGGTTGGAAGGGGCGCTGCCCAGACCTGTGCAGTCGCGCAGCTCCTCGAAGCTCAGGATCTCCCCTGGCTTCTGGCCCTGGAAGACGATCGCGAACCAATCCACGATCAAGGGTTGGCTGCGTTTGTTGGAGAACTGGCCCTGGAAGAGGAAGGCGGAGGAGCCTGACTCGAGCCCATCGTTGATGCGCAGGACGGGAGCCTCGTGGCGGCCGAAGGCGGCGAGTACGTGGTCGTCGAGCCACTGACAAATGGGGTGTTGGGGCCAGAAGAGTTCCCACTCGGGCCACTGTGAGTCATCCTAGCGGGCCTTGTCCAGGCCATCCATGACGCGCTGGCGGTCGATGGTCAAGCGGAAGCGGGCGCGGTCCTTGAGGAGCTCGCGAGGGAGGTACTCGTAGCGCTGGACCAGGTCATCGGGAGGCGCGATCTCGAAGCCCTGCAGGTCGTCGAGCGGCCGTACGTGGGTGCTGGATGTGTCGACGGTCTCGGCGAAGGCCTCGTTGGCGAAGGCTAGGTCGTCGCGGAAGAGGCTGAGGGAGGGCACGGGCGTCACGTCAAGTCCGGACTCCTCCGTCACGCCCCCGAAGATGTCCTGGAACCAGTCGGGCTCGCCATTGCCCCCCGCGGCTCGCGGCTCGTCCGGCAGGACTTCCTCGGCAACCCTCTCGCCTTGGATGACGAGGGCGATCTCCTTCTCCTCTGCACGTTCCAAGCTAATGGACTCCCTCTCGGCATGCTCGTGCACGTTCATCAGGCAGGCCGCGTCCCCGAGGTTCTTCGTGACTTGGGCTTCCTTCTCGATCAAGCGTTCCAGCACGCGCAGATCGTCCTGCACCTCGGCGGAGCCGGACTGCAACAACATGTAGTGGATGTAGGGCACACCTTTCTGCCCATAGCGATCGATGCGACCGTTGCGCTGGACCATGGTGATCAGGGACCAAGGAAGGTCGAACTGGATCAGGCGATGGCACTGGTGGTGCAGGTTGATGCCCTCGGCGGCCGCGTCGGAGGCCAGGAGGATGCGCACCTTGCTGGCCTCGGTGCCGAAGTCCTTGACCAGCTCCATTTGCTTCTGGTCGTTGAGTGTGCCGTGGAAGACCTCGATCTGAGCTGGCTTGAGCTTGAGGTCCGCTAGTAGGTGCTCCTGGAGGTAGTTCAGAGTGTCTATACGCTCACTGAAGATGACCACGCGGTCCGAAGCGACCTTGCCCTTGACGCCGTGCTCGCGCAGGAGCTTCAGCAGTTGCTGGTACTTGGTGTAGAGGGGCTTGGTGACGGCACTGGCTAGGTCGCGCAAGGACTCGAGGGTTGCACGGTCGGCGAGTGCCTCGTCCCGTTCCTCGCCCTCCAAGTCATCCACCTGGAGGCGCTTGTGGCGCAGTCGTTCCTCGAGCGTGGCCACGCAGGCGGCCGGCGAGGACAGGAAGGCCTTGAGCAAGGTCGTCCGAAAGAGCACGCCTCCCCCGCCGCGCTTGCTGCTGATGGTCTCAAAGGTCGCCTCCTGGATGGCTTCCAGGAAGGCGTCCTCCTGGACACCCGCCTGGATGCGCAAGGTCTCGTCTTCGCGCTCGGGGAAGATGTCTTTCAGCTGGTAGGCCACGTCCTTCTTGAATCGCCGCAAGAACAGGTGTTTCACGTCTTCGCGAGTGAAGTTTTCCTCGTCCGCGATGGCCGTGGGATCGAGCAGCCGCATCAAGCTGGCGAAGCTGGTCGCGCTCCCGTCGTGCGGCGTGGCCGAGGTCAGGATCAAGGAGTCGCAAGTCTGCGAGAGCAAGTTGCCGAGGGCCGCCCGCTGGGAGCCGCTCCCGGTCCTAGTCTTGGTGCGCATAGCCACATGCTGGCACTCATCCACCACGATGCAGTCCCAGTGGCACTCTTCGAGGTACTGCCGATACTTTCCAGCGTTCTTGAGCGTGTCGATCGAGATGATGACCCGGTCGTAGTAGTGGAACGGATTCATGTTCGAAGGGATCTTCGACTGAACGCGTTGAATGCCGACAGAATCGAGCCTCACAAGCGGAATCGTAAACCGCGCCCAAAGCTCTGCTTGAAACTGCTCCAGGATCGACTTCATGGCCACCACAAGAATGCGCCGGCCTTTCCCGCGGCACATGAGCTCCGACAACAGGATGCCCACCTCCACTGTCTTGCCGAGCCCCACGCCGTCAGCCATCAGGATCCGAGGTCGCAGTTGGGATAGTGCTTGGGCTGCAGGCTCAAGTTGGTAGTCCATCTGGTCCACCGCAGCCAGATGTCCCATGTGGATCCGGTTGTCGGTCGGCGGCGTGCGATGCAGCAGGCTCTCCAGGTACAGGCGTGACTTGCGATAGGTCGAGCTGTCGTCCTCCACCAGTTCCGTCTCCTCGGGCAGCAGCACCTCCACCGCATCCAAATCGGTCAGGAAGATCGCCTCCCGCCCACGAACAAGCTCGGAGACCCCCACCACATGCACGGCCTCCGCCGAAGCAGACTCCCGCCGCACCGAGCGAACGATCCACTCCTCGTCCCGTGCCTGCACCCGCGCCCCGGGCGCGATCGCCAACTCCGTCTGCATTTCAATCATCGTGATTCCTCAAGCACCTTCTCCACCACGTCGAGCACCTGCTCATCATCATCGAGCCCCAGGATCGACTCGGTGTCCGACTCCCCGTCCTCGTCGACGATGAAGTAGTACACCGCCGCCAAGATCAGCTTGCGCTCGACAGCAGGCATGCCGTCCTGCAGCCGATCCAGCAGCGCGAGACTCCGAGTGGTCAAGCGCTGAGCCTGGACCATGTCCAAGAATTCATTCTGCCGTCCCGCCTCCCGTAAGGTCTCTAGGTGAGCCACAACGGCCCCCCGTGGATCAGCCTCGATGGAGCCGTAGCCATCCAGGCATTCCTGCATAGCCGCGGCGGAACCTCGGCCGAGGCTCTTGAGTACTTTTTCGACAAGCGGGTGAAGAAAGAATTCCATTGGTGATTACCGTGGCGAAAAGGCTTACACCAGCGGTTCGGTCTCGGCCACGAGCTCGGACTCGAGCATAGGCCTAAGC
>JABACD010000054.1 GCA_014237855.1 Planctomycetota bacterium
CCGGCCCCGTGTGCAACCCAACGCCTCCTCGGCAGCGACAACCCAAAGTACGGCGTCAGCCATGCGGGGGAGCCCTTGGAGCTTCACCGACTCCTGGTTGCTAAGGGCCTGAACCAGCGCGTCGCAGAGAGCCCCTACGAGTCCAGGCCGTAGCTTGTCGAACCTGGTCCAGAGATTGGCCTCGGACTCCCGCTTCTCGGGCGGGATCGTGGGGAGCACGACCGTGACCGAGCGATCCAAGAAGTCGGGCTTGTCCCCTACATTGTCGATACCGTTCACCAGGATGGGGCGGGTAGCATCGAATCGCATCTCTTCGTCGTTCGCGTAGAGGGCACGAGTAGCGTAGCCGCCTCCAGTTGCCAGCGAGCAGAGGGCATCCGACATGCCCTGCTTGAGGCCGGAAATGTTGTCGAATCCGCAGACCCAAGCGTTCGATGCCGCAATCATGAGGTCTCGGTCAGACCTCGGCACGGACCGCAGGGGGGGCTTAGCCGGATCGACAAGGGCACGCACCATTTTGCAGACGGTGCTCTTGCCGGACCCGTGCTCCCCCTCGACCCGCAAGATCAGGTACGGCCCGTTGGGATTCAGGGATCCGACCAGGAACCCGAAGACTAGCAACCTGTCTTCTTCGTTTTCGAGGTTTGCCAGCTCGCCGAATTCCCCCAAGGATCCGCCCTCGACCGGCACTGAGAGTTCGAGCATCCCGGGCTTGCGCAGGAATCTCACGGGTAGGCCCCTACTCGGGACCACTCTCCAGCCGTCCTTGGAGATCCTGACGACCTCACCCTTCTCGTTCGCCAAGTCCCAGTAGATAACCCCATCGTGGCCTGCGATGCGGATGTGAACCTCCCGCTCATCGCAGTCGAAGCGAGCTTTCGCTGCAAGCATGGCTACGCCGTCCTTGACAGCCTGGGCACCGGGCACCTTTCCATGTTGCAGATAGAACCTGCGAATCAGGTGCTGCTCAAACTCGCTCGACTTGACCCCCAAGACCACGTCGTGATCATTCACGGGGATCATCACGTAGGAGTCGGCGCTTCCCGCGCCAGGCGTATGGAACAGCTCAAGATCCTTGGCAAGTTCTACGACGATGGTGGCCTGGTTCTGAGTTGTCGAAGCATCGTCCGAAACGTCCTGATCGTCCGAGTGGTTCGACGCAATCCGAGCCACCTCGGCGGCTACGCCCTCAAGCTTCTCTCGCAGCTCGTCCTCGTCGATCCCCGGAAACACCTCGACGACCTGATTAAGGAACACCTCTCGACGATCAGAGCTTGTCACCTGGATAGTGTCCGTGTGAGACCTGTCCTCCGCAAACGTGACCGTGACCGCCGCCGAACCCTTCCTCCCGTCGGGGCTCCAGGTGAGACGGAACCTCGCCTCTTCGTTGCCGCTCATGACTGCCCCCCCTTCACGGTCTCGACAGTGAGCGCAAGTGGCTCAGCCTGCTCGACCGCACGCAGAACGTCGTGGGCTGTGGCTCCAGCTCGAGTCCATTCGCGAGCATCACCGATCCCTTCGGGCGGCGTGATAAGGCGCACGTCCTTGCAGAGTGCCCGCATGGCAACGGCAAGCTTCTCGGCCCCACGTTGTCCGTGTTCCCCTCGATCCGCGAGGACAGATAGGGTCGCAGGACGATGGACCTGTAAATAGCGCCCCATGAGACGCACCCCGCCGGAGCAACTTGGTCGCCCCAGGGCCTGGAGGTCTAGGTCGAGAATGGCAGCAGTATCTGTAGGTCCCTCGCAGATCAGGAGGTGCCCGCTGGCATCAACGTCCCTTGGGAGAAACAGACCCTCGTGACCGCCTTTCACCGAGAACTTGCGCCCGTCCAGTAGCCTGCGTCGGATCCCAATCACCACCCCCTTGGCGTCGCTCATGGGAAACGTCGAGCCTTCGCCGTCCCATCCGACGCGGAGGCGTTCGAGGCTCCGGCCCGTTACACACAGCTCGGACTCCAACCGCTTGAGCCGTGCTGACGGCATCGCCTTCACGTATTTCGCAGCCAGCTCTCCAAGATCCGTTGATCCGCTCGAGAGCCCCACGTAGCGGGGCCGGAACAAGAAAGGCCTCGCTTTCGTACGGTTGCTCCCGTGAAGACGATGGAAGAACCCGGCCTCCCCAAAGATGTCCGGGGACTCGACTCGCTGGCAGATCACCACCGCAGGGTCGTCGGGGTTGGATCGGTCGAGGAGGCACCAGTCGGGCCTTCCACAAACAGGGCATGGTCGAGCCTTTGATACCCGCAGAAAGTCGTCGAGGATGCTCACCGTGCACCTCCGTTTCGCCCAGAGGTCTTCTGCTCGTCGATAAAGCGGTCTAGGTCGGCCCGGTCGTAGCGAACGCTGTCCCTACCGCCGGTGTTGAAGCGAACCGATTGGACCCTACCGAGGTTGGTCAGCGTCCAGAGAGTCCGGGGGCCGACGCCGATGTAGTGGGCCGCGTCCTTACTCCGTAGGAGCCGGGCTGGGGCTAACTCAGGCCCTTCTCCCGTCCTGGGTATCCCCTCCCGGTTGAAGGCCCCAGCCGGCTGGTGCAAAGGCCCTGCACCGCCTACAATGGGCTCGGACATCGGCTGGCCGGTGCTCCGCGATCTGCTCGACGCCCCCTTGCGGGGGCGTTGTTCGTTAGTCGGCGTCATGGCTAGTCGCCTCCGCCCCGACTCCCGAACGGCGACCCTCTGATTTCGAACAGGGCACGGGACGAGGACCCTTGAGGAGCTCTCGTTCCCCCAGGGTTTCCTGGGCCATGCGGAGCTTGACATGCTCCACGAAGCTGTCCCGAGTGACGGCTGGCTGCCCATCAATCGTCATCCACGGACCGAAGTGGTTGGCCAGGATGGCGCTTCGGGCCTGCTCGAGCGGGAGGCGAAGGCGAAGGGACAGATCCTCGGCAAAAAGGATGAACGGCGTCTCGGCGCGTGTGGCGGCCTCGACAGCCGCTGAGATAGAGTTCTTCATGCCCATCCCGGGGTGACGGGAAGGGGCGGCTGCGGGGTCAAACTCCGCTTTTGTTCTCGAGGATCCCTAAGTGCGTTTCTACCCGTGGCTTACGAGGGTCGGGCACGTCGCAGATCGAGAAGGAGGGATTCGTACACGGCCTTCAGATTTCCCCGATCACGCCCCGATTCCTTGGACAGGGCAACGAAGCTGAGCTCCTTCCTCGCCAGATCCTGGAACCGCTCGAGCACGAGTCTCTCGACCGACCCGTCTTCGGAGAGTGACTGGCACTTTTGACGCCACTCCGAGAAGAGCTGCAAATCCTCACGGTCCTCACTCGATGGTCCTGAGCACTCTTGCACCAAGGATTCAAGAGAGTTGGTGGACTTCTCATCATCCGCGACCTCACGTTCCTCGTAGACCGGCTCGATCCTCCCACACTGGGTCTCGAGTGCGTCACGGACCTTTCGAGGTCCAAGTTTGACCATGCCGTTCCTGGTGACGTAGCTGAGATCCGCGTCTGGCGATTCGCGGTACAACAGGGTCACCGTCTCCACCAAGTCTTGTTCTGTGAGAGGTAGTTTCTTGATGTCCGCAGCGTCGTGACGCAGTCCTTCCCTGTCCAAACCGAGTCTTCCTCGGTGCTCGCTCAGCTCG
>JABACD010000055.1 GCA_014237855.1 Planctomycetota bacterium
GGCAGTTGAATGGAGGTGAGGGTGGGGCCGGAGAAGGTCTCGCTCGTGGGGGAGCCAACTTCAACTTCACCAACGCCGTCGGGGTCCTCTTCCTACCCTGATCCTCCGCCGCTGCATGACGGAATGTCAGCACTGGAGCTGGCAGGTCGGCGTGTTGCAAGGTGGGTGTCCCAGATGAGAGATGCCTGGGTTTCTCAATCCCGGCCTCTCTGATCGGGGAAAAAGAGGACGTGAAGGGGTCCCTCTCTGGCGTGGCCGGCGAATGTGAAGCCGGCCTGGAACTCTCACTCCCAGTTGGGGGGGAGCCAGGGGGCTTCTATCAAGGTTGGGCTGGGTCTCGTCGATTACAGGACTTTCCATCTCTCGCCGGACCCCTGCAGTCCCATGAATGTTTCCCGGAAAATAGCACTGGATACCTCGGATGCGCCCAGGGGCGTAAGGCAAAAGACGATCATCGCGCTCGTCTTTCTGATCTGCGTGAGTCTGGTCGGCATGGCCTGGGGGATCTTTCCCGCCGGCATGCTGCTTGTCGCGCTGCTAGGGGTCTTCGGTGTGGTCGCCGAACTGGAGCGTGGACGGCAGGCGGCGCACGAGTCGAACTCCGCCAAGAGCATGTTCCTGGCTCAGATGAGTCACGAGCTACGCACGCCGATGAACGCGATCATTGGCATGAGCAGCCTGCTGGTCGATTCGGAGTTGAAGTCCCAGCAGCGCGAGTATGTGGAGACGGTTCATACCGCGGCGCACGCGCTGAACAGGCTCCTCGATGACATCCTGCACTTCTCCAAGCTGGAGGCCGGGAAGGTCGAACTGGAGAGCATTGACTTCGAGCTCCGGCGTATTGTGGACGAGACACTCGACCTCTTCTCGATCCAGGCGGCTGATCGGAACATCGAGCTGAGGGGGGAGTTTGACAGCGGGGTGCCCCAGCGACTCCGCGGTGATCCCGGGCGGCTGCGGCAGGTCCTTTTGAACCTCGTCGGCAATGCAGTCAAGTTCACCGACGGCGGCACCGTATGCGTGACGGTCGAGCATGTCACTGCCCTCGATGATATGAGGCACCGCTTGCGTATCTCGGTCGTTGACTCCGGCATTGGAATGACGAAGGACCGAATGAAAAACCTCTTTCGGCCTTTCGTTCAGGCGGATGCCTCCACGACACGGCGCTTCGGCGGTACTGGCCTCGGGCTGGCCATCGTTGGCCAACTGGTAGAGCTGATGGATGGTGAGGTTGGAGTGCTGAGCACCAAGGGGTGCGGGTCGACCTTCCACTTCACCATCGAACTCGAAGAATCGAGCTCGCAGGAGCCGTACTGCGACAAGGCGAAGGATGAAGTCTCGTCCGTTGCCACTCCCGCTCCGGGTTCGGACCATGGCCAGCGCGTTCTCATCGTCGAGGACAATGTCGTCAACCAGCGCGTTGCGCTCCGCATGCTCGAGCGTGCGGGCTACCTGGTGCAGATCGCCTCCAGTGGCTTCGAGGCGCTGGAGGTACTCGAGCTGGGTGGCTTTGATCTGGTCCTGATGGACTGCCAGATGCCCGAGATGGATGGCTATCAGACCACTGCCCGGATCCGTGATCTGGAGCGGACGACGGGCGCACGCGTCCCGATCGTCGCGCTGACCGCCAACGCCATGCATGAAGACCGCGAACGCTGCCTCGCGGCCGGCATGGATGGATATCTCAGCAAGCCGATCGAGTACCACAAGCTGTGCTCGACGCTGGTCGAGTGCTTGAAGTCCAAGCGCGCTGCGTGAGACGGGCGTTGGGTTGCCGCCCTCGGGTTGCATCGTCTACTGAAGCACCCTTTCCTCCAGGCGGGGCCCCGATCCCGGGGCCACCGAGAGCGCCTTCCAGCTGGAGCATTGCTTCGAGAGGTGTTGAGAGCGTGAGCGCGGGACTGAATCAGGCGTTGTAGTGCCAGCTCGGGTTCCAATGAGTACGCTGGTCGCTTCCATTCGCTCCCGATGCCTCGAGCAAACCTCCCGAGCCATGCCCCGGAACCCGCGCTTACTCTCTCTCGATGCTCTTCGCGGCGCGGACATGTTCTGGATCATTGGGGGTCACGCCCTCATCGGTGCGCTCGCCGTGGCCTTGCAGTGGCCGCCACTTGTCTGGATCAATGAACAGTGTGTTCATGTCGATTGGCATGGCTTCCGCTTCTACGATCTGATCTTCCCTCTCTTTCTGTTCCTGGCCGGTGTCTCCATGCCGATGTCGCTCGCGACTCGCCAGGAGCGGGGCGCGAGCCGCTGGGGCCTGACCCGCCACGCCGCCAGAAGGGGGGCGACCCTGATTGTCCTCGGCATGGTCTACAACGGCCTTCTGTCCTTCGACCTTGCCTCGCTCCGTGTTGCGAGTGTCCTGGGGCGGATCGGTCTGGCATGGATGTGCGCCGCGTTCATCGTGATCTGGTGCACTAGGCGTACACAGATCATCGTGCTGCTCGGCCTCTTGCTCGGCTACTGGGCAGCGCTGACCCTGATCCCCGTCCCGGACACCGGAGTCACCTCTCTCGCCGCGGGCGAGACCCTGGGAGACTGGTTCGACAGGCAGTTCATGCCCGGCAGGCTCTACCAGGGCGACCGGGATCCCGAGGGGCTGTTCTCCACACTTCCTGCCATTGGAACCGCCTTGGCGGGTGTCTTCGCGGGGCGCTGGCTCAGCCGAGAGGAGGTCTCCGGCTCACGGCGCACCATTGGGTTGCTGGTGGCCGGAGTCGTCTGCCTTGCACTGGGCGGCCTGTGGGACAGGGCATTCCCCATCAACAAGAACCTGTGGACGAGCTCCTTTGTCGTCTGGTGCGCCGGCTGGAGCCTGCTCTTCCTGGGAGCCTTCTACTGGATCATCGACGTTCGTGGGTGGAACCGCTGGTGCAGGCCGCTGGTCGTGATTGGTGCCAACTCGATCACGATCTACCTGCTGGTCGGATTCATCAACTTCGGTGCCCTCACCGGGCTGCTGTTGGACAGCGCGATTCCAGGCCGCCTGCACCCCGCCTTCCTACCACTCGGTGTACTCACCATGGAGTGGGCCCTGTTGGGATGGATGTACAGGCGCGGCATCTTCCTGAAGGTCTGAGGCGGTCTGTCAGCGGTTCGCGTCAGACCAAGCCACACGACTCTTGGGATGAGCTGCTGCAGGGCCTGTTGAGTGGCCCAAGGAACGCGACCAGCGAGAGCCCCCCGGCAGACGCTCTGAGTTCATGGGCTGGTGTGAGAGTGAGGGGGACCCATTGCCGGGGGAGCGGGGGCTGCGCCAGCGTCGGCTAGGGAGCGGTCTTGACCACGACGTCCGCCGTGGCGGGCAGGGAGAGTCGCGCTCCGGGGGCCAGAGCGATCCCGTCCAGGTGTCCAGAGGTCTCACCGAGCACCGCGTGAAGGTGGGT
>JABACD010000056.1 GCA_014237855.1 Planctomycetota bacterium
CATACCTTTGAGGGCACGAGCTTCGAGCCGTTCAAGCCCCACAAGTCGAACAAGTAGCGAGGGGCACGTACGATAGGATTGATGGAGTACCTCGGCTCCAGGCAAACCCAAGCGACGCAAGGGCGTCGCACGCCAACACCGACCGATAGCCTTCCGCCCGTACCCACCCCGAGCCGCATCGCCCATCGGAGCCACGACTTACGCCCGTAGAGCCCCCTCTTCCTAAGCGGAGAGCCACAGGTTCGAATCCTGTCGGGTGTGCCATGTTGCCAGTGGACAGTGGTTCCCTAAACCGGAGGTAGCAGTTCAAACCTTCGCTGAGCTGCAGCATCCGCCCCTAAAGCTTGAAGTCCCAGCCCTCGCGGTACTCCTTCGTGATCAGCGCGGTCGCGTCATCGCGGCCTTCAAAGCTCATCGCCTTCGGGTCGTAGTTGCAATGGCACGATGGAAGTGAATCCGGCGGGGCCAACGACCATGTGGGATTGAGGGGCTATCTCATCGTAGCGCTCTCGCACTGCTAACCACTGAGGTTCGGCTTCGAAACAGAGTGAACAGGTTCCCCGGATCGGGGGTGCAGGTGCGGGTACTGCGCAGATCCAGGCGCTTGTTGTAACCGGCATCCAATCCCATGCGGACTGATGTCTGCTGGGCAGAGGACTCGGGTCGCGCAGGGAACTCCTGAATGGATCCTATTCGAACGAGTAATACCATCTGCCTTCGGACAGACGCATTTCGAATCCATCAAGGTCGCTATGCCGATAGCTGATATGCGCGAGGTCCGGGTCCTTTGGATCAATCCGGACAGAACGAACGTGCCCTGGTCTATATCGTAGCTGGGTCGGAGTGTTCGGGTCCCGGATCCCGTACATCTCTTCATAAAACCTGGCGACTTTCTCTCTTCTCACTTCAGGTCCAGCTTCCTCGGAAATGCCCAAGTATCGCCGTGTTGTCTCAGCGACCAGTACGAAGTCGGCAGCGTCTTCCCACTTTTCCTCTCTCAGTAGCTGAAGCAAGGTCTCAGCGCGTGCACGAACAACATCTTTCTTCTCCCTCAACCCTTCCGGGGCGAAGGACCAGTCTCCCACCTGTTGTCCTTGTGCATACATGCCTGCGGCTTTGACATCGCGGTCTTCATCCCAGAACGTCCAGGCACCTTCTCGGCGATCAAGAACGAACGAACCCTTTGCCTGTTGGACTCCGTTCTCGTGCCAGTAGGTCCAGAGCCCTTCTCGCTTCCCGTTCTTCAATCGCCCCTCCGATTTCCTCGCCCCGTTTTCGTGCCAGTCCGCCCAGCGGCCATCTCGTCTGCCATGAGTCCACTTCCCCGTGGTGGCCAACTGCCCGTCCTCGTCCCAGTGGAACCAGGGGCCTTCTCCCTTTCCGTTCTTGAACTGTCCTTTCGCCCGCATCTGTCCGCTCTCGTGCCAGATGCACCACAGGCCGTCCTTGAGCCCCTCGTCGAGCAAGTAGCCCTCCGCCTTGATCTGATCGCTCGCATGGGTCTCGCTTACACTTTCACCAGTTGCACAGCCACCAGAAGCACAGCCAGCAAGAATGCACAGGACGAGGATGATGGGGGAGTTCTTCACGGCGACCTGATTCTATCTGCTGGGTGTCCTGGGACCTGTGGGACGCGCAACGGTTCTTGCCGGGGACCGTGCCCGGATCAAGGCCGCAGGGAGGCGCTCCCGGGGTTGATTCAGGCGTTCAGGATCCTGAACGGACTGCGGGCACCCTGTCTTGGTCGAAAGCGTGCTTTTTGAAGCTGTTTTCCGCACAACCTGTTTCGACCTGAAAGGGTCTCAGGCCATCCGGGTCCCGATGCCCCTGTTCCCGGACCATTAGTCCGTCACTTCGCGAACCGCAGGACCACGCCCTGCGCGTCGCTCGCGAGGGACTTGAGCTCCGCCGGTTTCGGTGGCGCCTCTTCGGAAGCCTCGGCGTCTTTGTCGACCTTTGGGGGATCCGCCACGAGATCAACGAGGGAGTCATCCGGCAGCTCTAGACTAAAGGCTCCTTGCTCATCGCTCGTGTCTCTCGTCAGCACCGCTGAGCGCACATGCGCCGAGCCGTTGAGGTAAGCCAACACCTGCACGCCCTCCATCGGCTGCCCCTGCGCGTCCTCGACCCTCCCGGACATGGATACGAGCTTCCGCAGCTCCAGCAAGACGTCCGTGTCGCCAGCGCGCGCGCTGACGGGGCGGCTGGCTCCGAGGCGAGCCTCCGGGTTGCCCCAGTTATAAGACGCCATGATCGTGAACAGCTCGACCACGCCCAAGTCCTCCGTCACGCCGAGCAGCTCGAAGCGGCCGCCGGCGCCTGATGAGGTGCTGATCCGAGGCTGGTCCTTCCCACCGGCCACCCGGACGAAGACAGCGATCGCGGGCAAGCCATCGGGAGTGAGGACGACACCTGTGATCGGTTCGCCGAGATCGAGGGTCAGTTCGATGCCCTCGACCTGTCCCCTCGCCGGCAGCTCCACGGTCTCCTCGTCATTGACCCCAGGCCGACCGGGGACCGCGGCGGTCACCTTGAACTCACCCTCTGGCAAGTCAGTGAAGTGGAAGCGGCCCTGGGTGTCGGTGCGCGAGTTACGAACCGCCGTCACCCAGGTGCCCTTCAGGGGCTCCGTTTCCGGACGGAAGCGACCGAGGTCTTCGTTCGTGCCCCGCAGCTTGATCAGGTGGTCGGGGAGCGGGGTCCCGGTCTGGGCCCTCAGGATCCCCTCGATGCGCCCGCCCGGATGCATCACGAGGTCGCCATAGTCGATCCGCTCACGCTCCCCCTCGTCAGCGGGGAAGTCGTAGACCAGCGAGCCATACCCTTCCTTGCGGAGGAAGAGCTGGTGGTCAATCCAGAGGTGCAGGCTGGCCAGCTCAAAGCGACCGTCGGCGTCCGTGGCCGTAGACTCCCAGTCCGAGCGGAACACGCCCTCAACTTTCTTGGATCCGGTGCCGGCGACGTAGACGCCCTCAAGTGGAGCGCCTTCGGTGTCAATGACCCGTCCCGTCGCGTACCGCGCCGGATGGAGCACGAAGTCCAGCTTTGTGTCCTGGACCAGCTCAGAACCGCCGAGCGTCTTCCGCTCGTTGCCGTAGCCATCCGCACGAACCCGGGGATCGCCGAGGTCACGGCGCTTGGTTCCGCCGAGTCCGAACATCTCGTACATGCCGTGCATGTCCGTGAACACGGACCGCTTGAAGGAGGCCCCCAGGCCGACCTCAGCGCCGGCGATCGGGACGCCCTGCGGGTCACTGACGACACCATGAACTCGGACGCCAGCTTCTAAGCCCAAGCCCAACCAAGCACGCTCGCCCGAGCGCAGTTCGATCGTCTTTGATGGAGGAGGAGCCGCTTTTCGGGGGGTGATCTG
>JABACD010000057.1 GCA_014237855.1 Planctomycetota bacterium
CGAGCGCATCAAGGCGCTGGGTGAGAAGGACCTTGCGGGTATCCTCGACTCGCTGTTCCCCCACTGGTCCAGGCTGGCGAAGCTCGCGAAGTCCGAGAACCTCACCATTCAGCTGGGGGCTATCGGTGAGATGGCTGGCCTCGCGGTCGGCACGCTGGTGATGTCAGCACTGACCGCTGGTGTCGCTCTCGGCGCAAAGCTCGGGAAATTGGTAAGCAAGCTCGAGAAGGTCCTCCCCGCTGGTCTCGTGCAGAAGGCCAGGTCCGCCGCAGCGAAGCTCAACAAGGGAGAGCAGGGCAAGCCCGGTGGTGGTCGCACGAACAATGGGAGCAGCGGAACTTCCTCCCAGGGTGGGGGCTCGAGCCCATCGGGTGGCACTCCGACGCGCGAGCGCGGCGCGAAGGGCCAGGACGGTGAGGGTGGCACACAGCAGGGGGGAGGGAAGGGAGACGGCCAGGACAAGAAATCGTCAAAGGAGTCCAAACCGAAGGGCCCCTTGAGTTCCGCTGCACGAGCGGCCGCGACGGCTGCCTTCGAGCACCTCCAGGGGAGTATCAAGCCGGCCTCACTACCGAAGCTCGCGACCCTGGAGACCAAGTGGGCCACCGCCAAGGTCGTCAGAAAGAAGGCGCTGGCTGCAGCAAAGACCGCGCAACCGGGTGCTGACGTCAGGTTGTCCGAAACCTCGCCGACGGTAGCGACTCCAGATACGCGCTGGCGCATTCGCGCCGTGGTCACAGGGAAGCCGAAGGGGGCGAAGTCGCGCACACGGGGGCAGGCGACCGTCGGAGACGGTTGGAGGTTCAACGTAGACCAGAACGGTATGCGCGTGCGTCGTGGGACTGAGGAGAAGGTGGAACTGAAGACCTTCTTCGATGCTCAGGCTGCCATGCTGAAAGCGGAGCCGAAGTCGGAAACAGCCACTCCGGAAGAGGTGTACGACGAGCGCAAACAGTTGGTTGGGAAGCTGAAGAAGGAGGCCAAGAAGACTGCCTGGTACGGAAAAGCGAAGTACCAGATTGAGCTGCCGAAGAAGAAGCCTGCGGTGAAGACCGCCAAGGAGCGCGGGTCCTTCAAGGCGTCAATGCGCTTTGGAAGCGAACTCTACAAACGGGACGTCGAGATTCAGCTGGTCGTTGCCAAGGTGTCACCGGAGTTGAAGGCTCTTGTCGGTGGGACCTCGGGCGTTCTCGATTTCCTCAAGAACCTTGGCAAGCATGGCCAGGTCGGTTCGCTGAATTTCAAGCGGTTTTCGGACCCCAAGGACCGCTCCAGTTGGAACTGGAGCGCCAAGAAGGGCGGGGAGACGAAGCAGCCGAACAAGGACTACATCAAGCGGATGGTCCGAGAGCGGCAGCCGGGTAAACACGAGTGGATTCCCGTCGGGATGATCCACAGCTTGATCAACCACCTGGGTGACGGCGTTGGAAGATCCAAGAAGTCCTTGGGCCTGCTAGCTGAGTGGATCGACGCCATGGACATCAATCGAAGTCCAACTCCCCATGTGGTCTTCGAGCCCACGCCAGGAGAGTGGGATGCCATCGAGGTCGCAGCGAAAGCTGTTATGAAGCGCGTTGCGAATGGCGAGACTGATGCCGTCCTGGACTTGTCGTTGTTCCGCGGTCACTCGGGATCGGGGCTATCCACGGAAGGGCAGGACAAGTTTCACAAACGGCTGAACAACGAAGTTCGGAAGGCCATCAAAAACAAGGCAAAGCCGTCGGTCTTCTTCGAAGCAGCGCTCGGCGTGGTAGAGGCGGAAATCTGGGGCGGGACGCCTGGGACATCCTGGCTCAAGAGCAATAAGGAGAAGATACCGATGGCATCGGGGAACAAACTGTCGAAGTGGGCAAAAGCACAGGGCGATGCCAAGGACGACATGGTGGACATGCTGGAAGACGCCAGCAAATGACGGGGCCGTTCAGCAACACGATCGAGACCAGTCTCATGGAGGCGCTTGATCACCCACCGCCGTTTACACGGCAGGAGCTGGAGGGGGTCGACACCCTGCGCTTGGAGGCATTCGACAGTTGGATGGGCCTCGACCAACTGCCTTCGCTCGCGCGGCTCAGAGTCGGCGAGCTGCCCTCGAACCGCGCCCTGGCCGGGCTCCCGACGCATCTGAAGACCGTTGGTGTCTTCGATAGCACCGTTTCGAGCATCGACCTTCTTGGCGATTTCCCCCGTCTTCGTCGGGTTTCGCTAGAGAACACAAACGTCTCCAGCATCGGGGGATTGGTTCGATGCCTCGAGCTCAGACACCTGAAAGTGCTCGGCTGTCCGTTGTCTCGCGAAGGCAGAGCCGCTGCTGAAGAACTCTCCGCCCGAGGAGTGAAGATTGTTCTCTCCGACGAAGAAGAGTGGCGTACGACGCTGGCTCTGCGAGCGACTGGACTGGAGGCAAACTACCACGATGGGTGCGTCAGGTTCCCGGGGCCGGGCTATCAAGAGCATTTGAATCGACGTAGGTTCGAGGCTCCTTGTCCCCGCTCTTCTTGTTGTCCTGCTTGCGTTTCCACCAGAATGCCATCGTCACTCTCCCTTCCCGGTCCTTGTCCGGGAGTCGGTGAGGTGACGTGTCACCCGATTAGATGCTCAGATCGGCGACAACTTTGGTTGGACGCTACATTGCTGTCTTTGTAGTAGACGCCTTGCGTCGTGTCCGACGCTGTCGTCGAGTCGTGTCATCAAACGCTCGTTAGATGAGACCCACGCTGGCACTACCCCCTACTCAATTGCGCTATGCCAAACATCATCAACCCGGATTTCGACAATGAAGTCAAACACCTCCGCTACGCTGGCAAAGAGGCTCAGGGCAGACGCGGGCCCCCAATCGCCGACACCAATCTGGTCGAGGGTCAAGCCAACCACTGCCCGGCTCTGCCCATCATGGGCGATTGCGAGCGCCTGCCCGGAGTCATCGGCAAACGTCAGCCATCCGGCCTCGTGGACAAGGTCCAATTCGTCTTCGCCGATCCGGGACGGACGTTGTACGTAGTACTCACCGTCGCCATAGCCTCGGAGCTCTGAGTCGGAGCGGAGTTTGAAGTAGAAGCCCGTGCTCGAGCACGGTCCATCGAAGGTCTTGAGCAAATGCCGATAGTGGTCAGGGAAGCCGAGGCCAGACAGCTTCTCCATGAAAGCGACGGCCGGTTCCTTCCACCTCTGGAAGGTCATCTGCGGGAATCGGTCAACGAAACGCTGCAAACGGACCTTGTCCTCGCTGCCCAACGCAGACCCCTC
>JABACD010000058.1:0-1749 GCA_014237855.1 Planctomycetota bacterium
CCACGGTCTGGACGTACATCTCCGCCTCCAGGTAGTCGGGGAGGAGCGTTCCCATGTTCCAGTCGAAGCTCGCCACGCCGGAGGTCACCGTCCCGGAGTCGATGATCACCGCGTTGCCGGCGCTCGGATCGAGGGCGAGGCTGCCGATCGCAGGGAACGCGACCTGCTGGACCTCGGGGCCCATCGGGAGCGTCGAGCAGAGCATCGTCGCGTAGAAGGAGCCGACAGGGGCAGCCACCTCGAGCCGGACCGTCGTGTTGCTGCCGACCTGGGCCGCGATATTCCCGAAGCGATCCGCGAGCTGCACACCGGCGGGTGTGCCGCCGAGGACACTGGTGGGGGCGGAGAGGCGAATGTCGTCCTGCACGAACTGGTCCGCACCCCGGAACACCACGACCTCGGCGGAGGTCGCCGTCTGGTGCGTGCGCGCGTCGAGGTCGAAGTCGAGGGCGCAGTTGGCCAGGAAGGTCGCGTTGCCGATCTGGAAGCTGGAGCTGTTCCCCGGCTCGGTGAAGCTCAGGTCACCGAAGTTGACCACGCCCAGGGAGCCCGGGGTCAGGTGCAGGTCGTATGCCCCAAAGGTCCCACCGACGAACTGCGGATCGCCGATCGCGATGTTGCTGTCGGGTACGTCGAGGGCCGGGGTGACGAGCGAGGTGTTCTGGTCGAAGTCGTTCGACTCGATCACGAGGGTTCCCGGGAGCACGCCCCCGCGGAAGTAGATCTCGAGCGGGTCGAAGGTGCCTCCCGGGACTGGGTAGGGCGGGTTGTAGAACAGGTTGTTCGCGATCACGAGGGTGGCGTCCGCCACCTCGGGGCCGTTGCCGAAGTAGCTGATGGCCGCGGGCTCGAAACCCGGCAGAGGGGTGCAGGTGTTCTGGTTCGGGCAGTTGTGGCGCAGGAAGGCGAGCGTGTTGCCGACGACCTGGGCCGACACGCCGTCCCCGAACTCGATGCAGGAGGACACCGGGAAGCTGCCAATGGGCTGTAGGTTGTGGGCCCCGATGTTCGTGAAGGAGTTCGAGAGGATGCGGGGCCGAATCCCACGCCCCCCGTCCAGCTCCTCGATGGCCCCCACGGCCAGGCCCACCTGGCTGTCGAAGATGCGGTTCGAGCGGATGAGGTCGCTCATCACGCCTGCGCCGACGATCTGGATCCCCCAGTTGTCCACTTGGATCTCGTTGTCGATGAGCTCGTTCCGGTAGACCCTGGAGTCCGGGTCGTTCCTCGTGATCCGGATCCCGGTGCTCAAGTCCTGGAACTCACACTGGTGGACGCCGACGGCGCAGTCGGAGGGCAGCTCCGCAGCCGGGTTGTTGAGGCTCGGATCGATGTAGACGCCCGTGCCCAAGAACCCGCCCTGGAGTGCCGTGCCCTGGATTTGGAGCCCGCGCAGGACGGAGGGCGGCATGTCCTCGAAGGGGTTGGTGGGCTGCTCGTCGACCACGGCCTGGACCAGGGGCCCGTAGGGCATGGTGAACTGGAACGCGTTCCCAGAGCCGGCGGGCTTTCGGATGATGACCTCGGCGTTCGGGTCGCTGGACCAGGAGGGTTCGATCGACACGCCGTAGGCGGGGGTCTCGATCGGGCCCGTGAGGTTGTAGAGCCCCGGGGCCAGGTTGATGGTCACGGGCTCCTGCAGGACCGGGTAGAGGTTCGCGAGCGTCCAGTCCGCGCTCTGCAGGGCCTGGTCGATCGTCCGCAGGGGATCGGCCGGGCTCAGTCCGGAGTTCAGGTCGCTCCCGGTGG
>JABACD010000058.1:1757-2827 GCA_014237855.1 Planctomycetota bacterium
TGATCGTCCGCAGGGGATCGGCCGGGCTCAGTCCGGAGTTCAGGTCGCTCCCGGTGGGAGAGACGTAGAAGGTGTTCGGGTTGAAGAGGCTATTGGTCCACTCGCCGTAGGTGGTCTGGGCCGCGGCGGGGCTGGCGAAGAGGGCGGGGGCCGCGAGGCAGCCCAGGACCGTGGCCAGGGACAGGGCGCGCTTGTGGCTGCGTGCAGTGGGTTGATCGTGGAGAGTCATCGGAGTGTTCCTTGGGAGAGTTCGCTGCGAACATCGAAGCCATCGGAGTCGGAGAGAGCTGCAGGTCCCATAAGGGAAAGACCCGTGGACGCGTCACTTAGAGAGTTTGATGAACTCCCGTTGCTGTCGAGCGAAGGGATCATCAGAAGGCAGAGAGGAAGCGCGAGAAAGATAGGGTTAGCCATGGCTTAATAGGGGGCTGTATCACCCCGAAAGGACGGCAGAATTGGAAGACAGGTAGACTCGATGCGGCGGACACTGAGCGTCCGCGTTTCCCCAGGTACAGCTGGGCATGGAGCGTGAGAGGGTTGAAGGGCTCAATGGCCCTGGAATTTGGTCAGCGTCCAAGTTGGCTGACCTAGGAGTTGACGCCTGTAGCTGCTCAAGAAGGCGACTGGAGTGCCGCCGATTCAGTGAGCGAGCCGCGCCAACAACTGCTCTGGCGTGGGTACCTCTGAGAGTGTGCAAGCTTTTTCGAGAAAAGCCTGCGTAGCGGTCTGGTCGCTTTCCTGCACAAAACCCATGGCGAGGCCAGCGATGGACTGACAGAGGGGAACGCCGGCAAGCACCATCGCATGGCAACCGCCACAGACCGAAGCCGTGGAGGAGCCATTGAACTAGGGTGTGTTGGAGACGATCCGCACCGTGTAGGGGGGGCTCTCCTTGGCGGGCAAATCGCAAACGACTTCAGTCACTTTCCTCGACGTTGGCCGCCCGGCGCGGAGTCTGCACTAGGGTGGCAACGTGGAGGAAGGTTGGCGATACCGCAGCGATACCCCGCTTGCTGGGAGTGAGGCGTCTGAGGGGGGCAGAGGGTGAATGTAAAGGTAGCTTGGAGCGC
>JABACD010000059.1 GCA_014237855.1 Planctomycetota bacterium
AGGGCGGTGACCTGGGCCGAGGAGGTTGCCGAGGCGAGGAAAAGCGCACTCGAGGCGAGCGCAAGGGAGCTATGGAATCTCATGAGGAGTGGAGGGGAGTGGCGTCAATAAGAATTCACAGAGGAAGGAAAAAGCCGGCACCGTTGGCCAATGGATATTTTTGACCGAGCTTGTTGGGATCACAAGCGGCAATTGATGCATGAGCGATACAGGCTCCGTAAACATGGGTTACCCGGCTCCTGAGCAGTATTTCTCGTGCCAGCACCTCAACCGCCCTGAGCATCCGGTCGGCACGGCAAGCGAAGAGCGGCCACGGATCATGATCCGCGGCCGCTCTTCTCGAAGCTGCTGGCCAGGAGCGCTGGCCCCAGGCTGTCGCTCGGCTACCTAGGGGGTGAAGGTGACCTTGTAGGCACCGGTGGAATTGAAGGGACCCGAGCAGAATCCGCTTGTGTCCCGATAGAGCACCTGGAAGTAGGTGTCCTGTCCAGCTGTCCAGTTGGGATTCGTCATCTGGGAGGGGCCCCAGTTGATGGTGCCCGAACTCGAGCTGAAGACCACACTATGCTTTGCCCATCCGCTTCCGATGCAGAGCGCTCCGTCACCGAAGGCGGCACTGCCCTGGAAGATATTCGAGACCAGCAGGGCGGGCCTGTCGCTGGGCAGGCCGGATGCCGCGAAGAACAGCGCGTTGGCGCCCACGCTGGGGGTTCCGGTTGCTGAGAGTACTCCACCAGCTCCGGTCGAGTTGGCGCAGCCCGTGCCGGTGGTCCCGAAGTTTCCACAGGGGCAGTTCGCGCCGGTGCCATCGCCGAAGCACATCGGCGTGCCGGGGGGCGAGCCAGAGCTGACAGGCACGAGGAAGACGCCATCACGGTTGTCGTCGAGGGTGGCCTCGAAGATCACGTACTGGCCGTTAGGAGCGAAGTGGTAGGCATCGATCACGCCGGGGAGGGTTTTGATGGTATTGGCGCCTACTGGCGTGACTCCCTTATGGACGATGCGGGTGTCGTTCACCCACAGGCCGGTGTTCTGGGTGTTGTCCGAGTTGTTGGTACGGCACCAGAAGAGGATGTCGCCCGTGTCGGCGATCTCCACCGGCCCCGACCCGAAGAAGGTGATCGTATTCCCGTTCATGCCCTGGAGGCTGTCGCCCTCCCTGTAGATCGGCGCTGTGGTGCCGCCAGCGGCCCTCTTGAAGATCATGTCGACGCCACCTACTCCACCAAGCAGTGACCAGTCTCCGGCACTGTTGACGCTCAACTTGGGAGAGGTGAGTACATTCCAGTTCGCGGTGGTACCCGGAGCCTGGAAGGATTCCTCAGCGGCAATCTCGCCGCCAATGTAGACCACATCGTCAGTACCGCTTGATCCACTGGAGATGGTGAGCTTGCACATCACCTCGCCACCATTGCCAAAGCTCCACATGTGCGGATTCAGGTTGAAGTTCGTGATGGTCTGGCTACCCGTACCACCAGGTTGCTCCTCCTGAGCCTTGTAGGGGGCACCACCATTGGGCGGGCTCAGCACTTCATAGACCGTTTCCGAGGTGATGTTGCCAGCGCCATCGGTGTCCCAGATCATGATGACATAGTCATCGGTGCCCGTGATGACCGAGTCGTCGACCTCGCAGATCACGGCCACCTGTTCGTTTGAGTTCAGGCGAACCTCCTCGAACCGGGTGTAGGTGGCTCCCGGGGACAGGCCAGCAGAGGCAGCAATCTGGTCACCCTCCTGCATGAGCAGGGTGTTGTTCCAGTAGACCGCCTGGATGTCATTACCCCCGACTGTCACCGTCAGGTTGAGGACAGTATTGCCAGAGTCGTTCAGGATGCACGAGTCCATGCTCTTCCAGATGGCGCCGGCGGGAGCAGACATGGCCTGTCCCTCACGCATGTAGATGGCACCATTCTTGAGCAGGACCTTGTTGGCGGCTGCATTGGAGTGATCGGTACGAACTTCGGCCAGCCAGTCACCGGATGAATTGATCGCGATGTTGTCGTACATCGTGATCGCCCCAACTCCGGCGATGACATCTCCCTCGACTGAGAGGGCGGTGACCTGGGCCGAGGAGGTTGCCGAGGCGAGGAAAAGCGCACTCGAGGCGAGCGCAAGGGAGCTATGGAATCTCATGAGGAGTGGAGGGGAGTGGCGTCAATAAGAATTCACAGAGGAAGGAAAAAGCCGGCACCGTTGGCCAATGGATATTTTTGACCGAGCTTGTTGGGATCACAAGCGGCAATTGATGCATGAGCGATACAGGCTCCGTAAACATGGGTTACCCGGCTCCTGAGCAGTATTTCTCGTGCCAGCACCTCAACCGCCCTGAGCATCCGGTCGGCACGGCAAGCGAAGAGCGGCCACGGATCATGATCCGCGGCCGCTCTTCTCGAAGCTGCTGGCCAGGAGCGCTGGCCCCAGGCTGTCGCTCGGCTACCTAGGGGGTGAAGGTGACCTTGTAGGCACCGGTGGAATTGAAGGGACCCGAGCAGAATCCGCTTGTGTCCCGATAGAGCACCTGGAAGTAGGTGTCCTGTCCAGCTGTCCAGTTGGGATTCGTCATCTGGGAGGGGCCCCAGTTGATGGTGCCCGAACTCGAGCTGAAGACCACACTATGCTTTGCCCATCCGCTTCCGATGCAGAGCGCTCCGTCACCGAAGGCGGCACTGCCCTGGAAGATATTCGAGACCAGCAGGGCGGGCCTGTCGCTGGGCAGGCCGGATGCCGCGAAGAACAGCGCGTTGGCGCCCACGCTGGGGGTTCCGGTTGCTGAGAGTACTCCACCAGCTCCGGTCGAGTTGGCGCAG
>JABACD010000005.1 GCA_014237855.1 Planctomycetota bacterium
TCGATCAGATCATCTGGCTCAGTGCCTCTGGGCAGCTCGAGACCTAGCAATTCGCACATCGTCGGCAGCAGGTCCACTGACTCCACCAGATCAGAGAAGCGCTGCCCGTGAGGCAAGAGTCGGGTATTTGCCATGACCAGGGGAGCTCGGAGGTTGCTCTGCCACATGTGGTCGTGCTCCCAGGCACGTCTGGCTTGCAGCTCGTCCTGCGCAACTGGGGTGCGCCACTCTCCGAGATCCTCGCCGTGATCCGAAGTGAAAATGATCAGCGTGTCCTCGAGGATGCCGAGTTGTTCGAGCTCGGCCACGAGCTCTCCAAACAGCGCGTCGGCTGTCGCGGCCCCCGCCTGGTAGAGATCGCGAATCCGTGTCAGGTCGGCCTCGCTCGGGACGAAGTCTCCAGCTTCGATCGAGTCACTCAGGTCAGCACCCAGGTACTCGACCTGGCCGTTGTAGCTGACGTCGAGGTACTCCTCCCGAAGGCGCGAGGAGAGCTCATGGGGAGGGTGGACCGAGGACAGCTGCACCAGCGCCATCCAGCGTCGAGCCGCATGCTCGCGCAGCCAAGACCGAGCTGTGGTCACAACACGCTCGGAGTCTGTTCGTTGAGTCAGACTGTTCTTGATCAACCAGATGAGCAGCTCAGAGCGGAACCGGCTCCACTGGCTGTCGACTTCCACCAGATCCCGGCCCTGCAGATCTTCCGAATAAGCATCGAAGCCCTGGGCCAGGCCCGAGCTGTTCGAGACGGCTCCAGTCATGAAGGTCGCCGTGAGGTAGTCCCCCTCTCGAAGACTCAGGGTGCTGCTGCTGATTGCCGCACTCTTGAGGTGCAAGGGTATCGTCACCCCAGGGCGCAGACGCACGCCAGCACGCTGATCCACCAGGCCGTGACGGCGAGGGTACTTGCCGGTCAGGATCGAGCCCAGGCTGGGCAGGGTCGTTGGCGCCTGTACGAAGTAGTTCTCGAACAGCACGCCTCGCTCGGCGAGAGCATCGATGTTCGGGGTTCGAACCTCGCTTGTGCCATAGCAGGAGAGATGGTCCTGACGCAGAGCATCCACAACGACCAGGAGCACGTTAGGCAGCTCGCGGTTGCGATCATTGATCACTCCACGACTCTCGAGCTGGCCAGCCTCCGAGGACAAGAACCAGCTGCCAACCGCAATGGATCCCAGGCCCAAAAGGCGCACAAGGAGCTGGAAGCCCCGAGGTAGGCGGAGCAGCGCCTTCGCCAGCAGCATGGCCAGCAGCGCTGCTGAGACGGCCTGAATGAACAGCACTCCCATGCGTTCAGGAGAGAGCGCTGGATGGTCATCAGAGACCAGGGGACCAGTCCACCAGTGGAGTTCGGCCAGCAGCCCCAGGAAGAGCCCCAGGGTCAGGAGACGACCAAGACCCGTCGCCCGGGGAGTGCTGGACATCAGGAGCCTGCCCAGGAACGCAACCGGCACCAGCACGGCGGCGAACAGGCTGAAGTAGCTCAGCACGGCGGCTGCATAGCAGCCCACGCGTCCGGCCAGGTCGTCTGGTGCTCGAAATCGCAGGTCTGCGACAGCGGAGTCCCCCAGACCGAACAGCACACTCAAGGTCAGAGCTGCAGCAAGGGCAGAGATCAAGGTCCCGCCAGCACTCGGAGGCTGGGGGCTGAGTTTGGGCTTCGGTTCAGACAAGGACCGTATCCAGAGTTGCGGTTGCGCCGAGCTTATCAGGCCAGACGGTAGCGAATCTCCAACCCGTTGCGCTCGATCTCGCTGGCGCGCTCTGGGACGGGATAATCAAGGCCTCGTACATCTGCTGGCTCTATCAAACGCTCGGTCACGAGCAATCCCCCACCATCGACCCGGAAGAGGCGCTCGACCTGGCTCCCCGGAACAGAGGCGCCATCCCGCCAGGCAAGCGAGCCGTTCATGATGACCCCCGCCTCGATCAGCTGAATCTCTGGTGCGAGACAGAAGCCGCTCGAGACTCGCGGATGTGCAAATGCCAGGACGCCACGCTTGAAGGTCTTCAGGGGAGCGCTCAGGGCCTCCGTGAAGCGGCCCGCCCGCCAGTGCACCCGCGACAGCCAGGTGGAGAAGCGGACCTCTCTGCCCCCTGCCCGCCACCCGCGCTGCCAGGAGATTCCGCCGCTCTTCCCGGACCACTCAGCCACCTGATGTCCACCCAGACGACAGCGAGCCAGGAGCTCTCGCCCATCGCTCTTGCGCTGTACCCGTAGCAGGCCGGCACCATGAGGGCTCCCATGGGAGACATTCACGCCCGGTCGGCTGCCACGCACCCAGGCCACCACCTGCTCGTCCTCGAGGCGTATCAGCGAGGCCTGCTCGAAGTACTCCAAGGACAGGTCGATCCCCACGGAGACTGCTCTTCGCTCCAGCGCGGGTGCCGGGATCGACTGCAGGTCGTCGAGTGCGCGGGCGATCCACATCGCATGACCTGCCCAGAAGTGCGCGCACTGGTAGCTCCGCCCACGGCCAGGTAGCGGCAGATGAGAACGCGGACACCCGTCCCGATCCAGGTGCGCCTCCCAGGACCGCAGGGCTCTGAGCGCACCCTCTGCATACCGCTCATCCGCGAAGAGCCTCCAACCCGCCGCAAGGGCGTAGATGTCAAAGGGATGCGAGACCACCTCGTAGTTGGCCCCCCAGTACCAGGGCTTGGCTTCCACCAGCCCTACCTTGATCCCATCGACTCCCTGCAAGGCGCATAGGAAGTCGAGGCTGCCTCGAACTTGCTGTCGGTACTCGGGAGCACCAGGATCCCGACCGAGATCCTCAAGAGCACGGATCAAGAAGGCTGTCACCCTCGATTGATAGTAAGCGGAGATGTCGCTGGCCCCCGGATGGGACGCGCCCCACTCGAGCGGATGATAGGGGTAGCTCCCATCCGCATGCTGAATCCCTGCCAGGAGTTCCACAGCCTCCAGGGCTGCGTTCTCCAGCACCGGGTCGGCCTCGAGTCGCCACGCGCTGGCCAGCCCTGTGAGCCCCCAGGCCCGCTGCGCAGGGATGCCCTTGTCCAGCACGGCATAGCGTAGGTAGGTCCGGGCATGGGTCAGACAGGCCTCGCGAAAGGGATCGAGCTCCTCCGCACGGCACTCCCCTTCCAGCTCTCTGACGAGAGCTCCAAGCACATCGGCTGCGGCCCCTCCATCGATCACGGAGTTCGAGCAGTTGAAGGGATCGTGGCGGCCAGGACGGAAGGTAAAGCAGGGACTGGTCCCCTCTCTGACGAGATTATCCACCAGCCGCTGGCCCTGCTGAAGAGCCAGCCGCACCAGGGGCTCACGCTCTTCACGATCCGCATGACGTGCCAACCGCAGGGCCATGACGATCGCCCCAGCGTTCTTTCCGGTGTGCTCCACGCGATGATCTCGGCAGACAAGGCGACCATCCGCGCCCAGCGAGGAGACCATCCAGTCGTGGACACGCCTCAAGGAATCCATCAGCTCCGCACGCATGCTGTGGACTGGTTCGCTGCTGGAGTCGGAGTTCATCGCTGGCTCAACACGATCTCAGGCGCGAAGAAAGGACAGGTAGGCACGGCCCATGGACCGCGTCTTTTCCGAGGAGCGCCCGCGGCAGGCGGCCGCCAGATTCCGGCAGCACCAGTCGGCAAAGGTCCAGCTGACGCAGAGCTTGGTGAACAGGGCTGCGACGCGCCCGAGATGCTTGCGCTGGTAGCGCAGGCGGTCCGTCTGCCAGCGCAGGACAAGATCCTCGCGCTGGGAGGTACTGGCGCCCCCATGGTGCAGGACCCTGGCGCTCGGCAGGTACCGCAGAAGTCCATTCCTCGCGGCAAGGCGGCGACACCAGTCCACGTCGTTGAAGAATAGTTCCAGGCTCTCATCGAACTCGCCGACCTCCAGCCAGCTGCCATGACGCAGGAGCCAGCAAGCTGCAGGCGGCTGCTCCACGTCTCGTTCGCTCTGATAATCGAACTCCCGAAGAAAGTAACGACGCAATTCTCGGGATCGTGGCAACCAGCGCTCGAGGGGCGTGCCAAAGAAGAGGGGGGTGCTGAATCGTGGAAAGGCCATGCAGCTCTCCTGGATGCGGCCATTCTCATCCACCAGAGATGGCGCCACGCCCGCATGGCCCGGGTGAGCATCGAGGAAGTCCACCATCTCCTTCAAGGCAGGTGCCTCGATCTCGGTATCTGAGTTGAGCAGTAAGATCTGATCTCCCGTGGCCAGCTCGATTCCACGGTTGACCGAGTGCGCAAAACCCTGGTTGGTCTGATTACGAACGACAGCTGCCCAGGGAAACTCACTCTCGACAAGGGCTGGCGCCCCATCGGTGCTGGCATCGTCGACAACGATGACCTGCGCCCCGGGAAACGCGACCAGCGCTCGCTCGAGGGACGCAAGGCAAGCGCCCAGGAGTTCCTTTCGATTCCAGACGGGGATCACGACCGAGAGCTTCCCCATCAGGCACCTCTCATCTCGTCGACCAGACGGCTCATCAGGGCGTCAACGTCGTGATCTCGCACAACGATTTCTCGTAGGCCTTCACCAAGAGCGTCGCGCGCCTGATCTGTGCCGGCCAGCAGCCTGCGCAGACAATGAACGAGGCCGCTCACGTCGCCTGCAGTGAAGCACAGGTCTGCACCGGCTTGCCCCAGCTCCGAGAAGAGCGCTGGGGCCGTGTCACTACAGGAGACCACCGGCCTACGACTCGCCATGGCTTCCAGGGTCACCTTGTCGAGACTGCCGGTCAGACTCGCATTGATCACGACCGTGGCGGCTTGATAGCACCCTGGTATCTCGACGTAGGGAACTGCCCCGTGCAGCTTCACGCGCGACCCGAGCTGGAGTTCCTCGATCCGCGAGCGGACTGCCTGACCGTAGTCCTCGTCACTGCCAGTCAGTCCAGCTCCTACAAGGTCGAGCGCAAGGTCCTGCCCCTCTTCGACAAGCTCCGACAGCGCCGCGAGGATCGTCAGGGGGTCCTTGCGAGGAGTCAGTCGTCCCACCGAGAGCAGTCGCCGGGGAGAGGTCACTGGCCTGGCCTTCGAGTCGAAGTGATCGAGATCGATTCCATGCCCTGTGACGACCCGGTTGGAGGTCTGGAGTCGTAGGGACTCCTCACTGGCCGTGAAGACCTTCTCGACCCGGGTCACGGCCTTGCGTAGCCGAGCATCGACACCAGAGTGGGTGTACCAGAGATACTCTCGTGCACCGAAGCGGCGAGCTGGACCATGCGCGACCAGGGTGTAGCGCGGGACCATGTGTCCCAGGACAACGTCATAGCCGTCACGGCCGAATGCCTCGCGCAGGAAGCTCTTGTAGCGCAGATAGCGCCCCAATCGGCCCTGACGCCCGACCTCTCTCCAGCTCACATTGTCCGGCAGGTCGGAGGTATCCCCGACTTCCAGGGCCACCACTCGCACGGAGTCACAGGACCTCGCGAGACCCTGGATCCACCGCGACACGAATCCCAGGACCGCATCCCGACGATCGAGTGTCTGGGTCAGAAAGAGCAGCTTCACCGGGCACCCCCGGCGCGCTCCGCCAGCTCAATGACTCCTCGTGCATAGACCTCAAGTGCGCGAGAGCGCTCGAAGCGCTGAGTGTCCGCGCAAGCCCGAGCCCCTAGCCTGTCCCGCAGGGCCTCGTCCTCCAGAATCGGTTGCAGTGCGTCCGCAAGCCCCTCAGCCGTGAAGTCGCAAAGACGCCCTGCCTCGCCATCACGAAGCAGCTCGGTCATCACCCCGACAGGCGTGGAGACCACGGGAGTCCCACAGGCCATGGCCTCGACCGTGACACGCGGCCCCCCCTCGCAGGTCGAGGCACAGACGGCCACCTTCGAGCGACGGTAGACCTCGGCCAGGTCCGACGGGGAAGCGACCCACTCGATGAAGCGCACCTGGTCGCCAAGTCCGAGGGCAGCCACCTGTTCCCGCAACGACCTTGCCAGAGGCCCCTTGCCAACGAAGGTAGCCCTGTGAGGTAGCCCACGACGCCTGAGAATCGCCAGAGCCTCGACGATCCGGTCGAGCCCCTTGTTGCTCACCAGGCGGCCCACGAAGACCACATCTTGCTCATAGCCCGCGGGGTCGCTTGCCGGCCGGAATAGGTCCAGATCGATGTACAGGGAGGGAATCACGATGATCTGCTCCTCGCGAACCTTCCACGAGCGCAGGAGGTCGGGCATCTCCGTGGAGTTGACCACCCTGAACCCCAGGGTTCGCGATCTGGCCCAGGCCACATATCGAGCTGCGATGAACTTGTCGAACCTCTCGCGCATATCGGCCGGCACTGGATGCCCGGGCACGTGATGTAGCTCGGACAGGTAGGGCACTCCGGTCGCAGCAGACAGCCATGCGCTCCCGATGCCGTTGTAGAACCAGCCGTAGTCGTGACTGACAACCAGCGAGGGCTCCCAGCTGGCAATCAGCTCGCGCCCCTTGTCCTTGATGTAGTTCACCATCCCAAGTCGACCGCAATCGGCCGGGTGGAAATGAACGTTGTCGTGAATGCTGAAGATCGTCGGAGTCTTCGGAGGGCGAGGACAGATCACATCGATGCGCTCGAAGAAGGTTGAGAACACCTCCTGCATCGAGTCAAAGGGGCCACGCTCACCAATGGTGACCTGGCGGTCACCACTCACCATCAAGAGTCTCATCGAGCCACCTCCCGAGCCGAGGCGTAGACAGCCTCCAGGCGACCGGCGAGGCTCGAACCTGAGTGCTTGTCGGTGGCACGCACTCGCGCACGACGCCCCATCTCCGCTCCCAGCTGAGACTGGCTCAGCAGCTGGTCGAGACCAAAGGCCAGCTCATCAACTCCTTCCCCGACGAAACCCGTGCGCTCGTGGGCGATGATCTCCCCCACGCCCCCCACGTCCGTTCCCAGGGTCGGCTTCCCAGCTGCAGCGGCTTCGATCAGCGCCACGGGCAGGCCCTCACTCCTCGAGGTGATCATCACGCAGTCCAGATCTGCCAGCACCGCGGGCATGTCCTCCCGGGCCCCCAGCAGATGAACCCGCTCGCGCTCCCCTCTGGGTAACGCCTCGATTCGCCGCTCGAGAGCTCGGCGTTCGGTCCCGTCCCCCACGAAGACGAGCTGTAGCCGCTGGTGCCGCTGGGCCAACATCTGGAACACATCGACCGCCCGGCCAGGGCACTTGACCTCGGCCAGGCGTCCCACGACGCCGACCAGAAAATCACCCCGGGAGGCCCCGAGAAAGCCTCTCAAGACCCCTGAATGGCTCCCAATTTCGAGCAGCGGCTCGAGGTCGATTCCGGGCGGCACGACCACCAGCTTCTCCGGCCCAACCACGCCCAGTCGCAGGAGGTCGCCAGCCGTGGCATGGGAGACCGCCAGGACTCGCTCGGTGTCACGTGCCAGTCCTCGCTCCAGCTTCACCAGACCCCGCGAGGCCCAGCTGCCGAAGTAGCCCTCGAGCACGTGACCGTGAAAGGTGTGCACCTTCGTCGCTTTCGAGAGTCCTCGGGCAGCGAGGCGGCCCAGCAGCCCGGCCTTGGATGCGTGGGTGTGTACGATCTGAGGTTCGAAGGCGCGTAGCTCTCGATGCAGGCCAAGCACTGCTCGCAGGTCGCCGAGACCACTGATCGAGCGACCCAGGCCGGCCACACGCCTGACGTCGATCCCCCGCTCTCGAAAGGCCTCGAACAGGTCCCCCTCACCGGCCTCGGGCCGCCCACAGTAAACCCGCACATCGTGACCCCGTTCCGACAGGATCGGATCGCAGGCCAGGGCCTGGCGGGCCGGTCCACCCAGGTTCAGCCGGGTCAGGATGCGGGCGATACGCACGCGGCTTCTCGCGGGCTGCGTGTCAGTGGACGCGCCAGCTCCAGATGGTGTCTGAGAGTCTCGGACACGATGCGCTCCAGGTCAGAGCCAGGGGCTTCCAAGCCCAGCGCCTTCAGACGCCCCAGGTCGGGCTCGCGATACAGGATCCCCTCGAAGTTCGCACCGCAGCTTCGTAACGGGTCGATTCTCTCGATGACGCTCCCACTGTTGGCCTGTCGAATGACCTCCAGTGCGAGAGCTCCGATCGACGTGCGTGCTCTACCGCCCAGGTTGAGAGCACCTCCACACAACCTGGGTAACTCGAGCAGATCTGCCAGAGAGCGCGCGGCCTCGCTGACCAAGGCGAAGGTACGCACCTGCGAGCCATCTCCATGCAAGGGCAGGGCGGCTCCTCGAAGGGCGCACTCGACGAAGGTCGGTAGGACCATTCCCGACTCCGCATCCTGGCCCGGCCCGACGATGTTGAAGAATCGCAGGTGAACGGGCTGTCGCTCCGCACTCCACAGGCTGGCTGCTTCCTCGAGGATCTGCTCTCCACGCAGCTTGGAGGCAGCATAGGCCCAGCGGCCGGAGGCCTCGATGTCCCGTGTCGGGTCCCCCTCGCGAAGAGGGCCTGCCTTGTGCTCGTAGACCTCGCTCGAGGAGGCCGCGAAGACCCTCGGCCTCAACCCGCTGTCGAGGCCCGCCACGGCACTCACGAGCTCGCGAACGCCACGCAGATTCGCCATCCTGCAGCCCTCGGGGTCGCGCAGGACCGAGCGCACACCCACCTTGGCAGCCAGGTGGACCAGCTGATCAAAGGGGCCCTCCGCACGCAGCAGCCCAGGCAGGAAGCCGGGCTCACTGACATCACCCTCGGCGAATCCGAAGGCAGAGCTCTCGGGCAGCCGCCCTGGCCAGCCGCCGGAGAAGTCGTCGACCCCGAAGACCTCGGCTCCCCTGGCAAGCAGCTCGCGCGCCAGCTGAGAGCCGATGAATCCGGCAGCGCCGGTCAGGAGGATTCGGGGGGGTTGATGCATGGAAGAGCGCTCGTCCAGAGGGACGCCCGACGGCGGGCAGAATTCCCAGGAAGAACAGCCGCAGTGTAGCGCCAGACCCCCCGGAGTTCCCATCCCGGCTGCCTTCGACTCGGAGCTTCCTGGGGGGTCTAGCGGGGAAAGAGCGGTCTCGGCTCGAATTCACGCTGAAATTCCAGGATGGAGCACATCCAGATGATCACGCGCTTGCCCTCCAGGCCCTCCCGTCCCCTTCGTCGCAGGGACTTCCAAAGGGCAGCTCCGCCCCCGGGAATCCCGATCACGTCGATGCGGTAGCCCAGTCGTGCGAACAGCAGGCTCGCCATGTCCGCTGACTCGGAGTGGAACAGGCCGCTGAAGCTATCCCCCATCAGGAGAATCGGGCTGAGACGATCCTTGGTGTGAGCCCGCTGACCCCGCGGCCTGACGATCCGGTCGTACCAGACCGGGAAGGGATCCTTGGCCACCTCCAGCTCGAGCTTGCGGTTCCTGGCGACACTCCAGGTGCCCTCTTCTCGGCGCACCAGGAAGTCTTCCCCCTCGCGGCTGGGCCCCGGCACGAACCAGTCGGCAGAACGCAGACGCTCAGCCACAGCATCGGCCGCCAACCGCGCTCCACGGGGTGTCCAGTGCAGGTCATAGTCGAGGTACAGCCGCGGGTCATCCTGCTCGACCTGGCGGTCACGCTCGGCCATGTACAGCGGCAGAAGGTCCAGCACCTCGACACCGCCCTGGGCCAGGCTCTGCAGGGTTCTTGTCATGCCTGCGCCGTAGCCCTCGAAGCCCTGCGGAAGGGTGACCCCCTTGAGATGTTCGGGATACACCTGAAGGCGCAAGGGAATCGGCACCACCAGGAACTCGATGCCGAGCTCCGCCAGGGTGGCGCTGCAGGAGCGCAGGTGCGCAGGCAGCTGAGCCGGGCTGGCAAAGTCATCAGCCGGGACAGCCCCAGCCCGATCAGCCTGCGGCATATGCCAGGCACTGAGGAACTCGAGCTCATTTCGTTTGACGGCGCCCACGGTCGATGGAACGAAGCCCTGACCCTCGTGACTCGAGAGGACCTCCTCGAGGCGTTCAAGGAATCTCGTCTCGAACTCCCTGGCACTCTCGTCACCTTCGAGCCGCGCTTGCAGGCCCACCAGATCCCTGGCAGCCCGCTCCTCGGCGGTCGTTCCCTCGGGAGCCGGCTGCGGACTCTCCGGTGCCGGAGAGCCTTGCTCACTGCCCTGCAAGAGACTGGTAGCGCAGAGAACCATGGAAGTGAGTGCCGTTCTCATCGGGGTGCTTGCCTCGATCCTGTCGGGAACCAGATGTCCCTGCCTGCATCGGTGTCGTCGACCCAGGAGGTCTCGTCCAGATCATGGTGATCCTCGATTCGCTCGAGATCGAGGATGAAACGATCCCCCACCTGGATCGACGCGTCGGGGCTGGACTCGAAGTCCACCATGATCACGTGGGCCACCCACAAGGGTTCAGCTCCGAAGGCACCCCTGCGTACCTCGAGCACGCGGTACTCCACGACCCCCAAGCAGAAGGCATAGTCGAAGCCTTCAGGAATCCGACTCACCTCAACGACCTCTGCCAGGACGATCAGGCCAGCCTCCGAAAGCGCTGGCTCCTTCGTCTCCGGATCGCCAGACGAGGAATCCGTTGGGTCGGGGAGCGTCACCGATCTCCAGTCGCCCGCACCAGGCAGGAGGTCTCGCTCGGAGAACTGCCAGATGACGACACGCTTGCCGGACACTCCTCCGGCACGACGTGCAAGACTCTCACGCACGGTGCGCGACGCCCCGCCGGCGATGACGATGGCATCAACAGCGAAGCCCAGCTCATTGGCGAGGCGCTCGCTCAAGCCTGCGCCCTGCCCCAGCCCCAGCTGAGGATCACTGAAGACCCCCGCAAAGCTGTCACCCAGAAGCAGGACCTCGGAATCCCTGTCCGTCTCCAGCAGCTCCCCCGTGTACGCATCGACAACACGCTCGGTGGTCAGCTCCATGGGCGGGTAGGGCTCAACCCCCAGCGGAAACTGCAGCATCCCCACCAGATCTCCGGCACCGGACACGCGCTGCTGCTCGAGCCTTGTGGTGTGCGGGGTCCGACCGGATCCCTCTTCGTCCCCCAGCAGCTCGCGTGTACGCGCTGAGATCTCCTCCGCCACCGCAGCCATCGTGCGAGGCGTCCAGTGAGTGTCCCGAATGAGGTAGAGATCCTGGCCCTCCTGCTCGAGGCGGGCGTAGATCGCAGCCAGGTCAACGACCTGGACCCCCGCCTCATCCAGCGCCGCGAAGAAGGCCCCATTGTCCGAGTTCTCAACCCAGGAGAGCTGCTTCGTCCAGGATGAGATGTGCTCGGGATTCGCCATGGACTTGGACGGAACGGGCACGAGGAGGAGCTCGACGCCCTGCGTGGCCAGCTGATCACGAAAGTCCACGATCGTGACCAGAGGCGAGTCGTCCGCCGCGCGCTCTTCGAGGAAACCGGCAGCTGTGACGAGGTCCAGGTCCTGACCGTAGTAGAGCCAGCCATCAGTACCCGTCACTGCCTTCTGGCTGCCCTGGTTGAAGACCCGAAGCAGTCCCAACTGGTACATCGGGCTCCCAAGAAGATGCAAGAAGGACGCCCCACGTAGCTCATCCTCGAACTCATCGAGCTGGCCTTGCTCGACCGCGCCGAATACATCGAGTGCCTGCACCTCGTTGCTCCTGGAAAGCTCCCATCCGGCCTGGCCCAGGGGCACTCCGTAGATGACGAGGAGAAACAGCAGTGCTGCCAGTCGCGAGAACATGACTAGAACCGGAAGTAGAGGAAGGGGTTCGACGCCTGGGAGAGCATGGCGACAATCGAGCAGAGAAATAGCACCAGTGTCAGCGCTGTGAGGGGCGCACTACTACGGACGCGTTCAATGTAGTTCATTGGTGCCCACCACGTGATCGCTACCGAGAGTAACACCACGCCAACGTAGAGCGGCTGATAGACTCGCCCCGCGAGGACTGCACCTGCCGCCGCGCTCCCGTCACTCGCACTCACTCCAATGAAGAGTGAGAGGAACATTGTCCAGGCCGCCTCGAGGTCAGCAGCCGGGAAGAGCAAGAACAGGATTGCAAAGGTCAGGAAGGAGCGCAGTCTGCAGAGAGGCCGGGGAAGCCTGGCATAGAGTGAGTTGTCGCCGGACATACGCTCGTACAGCAGCAGCAGGCCGTGACAGGCGCCCCAGACCAGGAAGGTCCACTCTGCACCGTGCCAGAGTCCGCCCAACAGCATGGTCAGGAAGAGGTTTCGATACGTGAGGAGCTTGCCGTGACGATTGCCGCCCAGGGGAATGTACAGGTAGTCACGTAACCAGCCGGAGAGGGAGATGTGCCAGCGAGTCCACATCTCGGTCATGTTCAAGGATCGGTATGGAGCGCGAAAGTTCACCGGCAGGGTGAACCCGAACATCATGCCCAGACCGATCGCCATATCTGAGTAACCCGAGAAGTCGAAGTAGTACTGGAAGGCGTGAGCACAGGTACCGAACCAGGCCACATGCGCCGGAGTGGGGCCCGTTGTGAGGACCAGGTCCGAGATCTCGCCGAGCGAATTGGCCAGCAGGACCTTCTTGGCGAGGCCGACCATGAAGTAGATCGTACCGCCACGGAAGAGCTCCCCACGCTGGGGCCGATCCTTGAGCTGAGTGGCGATCTCGCTGTAGCGCACGATCGGACCCGCAACCAGCTGTGGGAACATCGACACGTAGCAGGCAAAGTCGATGAAGCTCTCCGCCCGCTTGGCTTTCCCCCGGTACAGGTCGATGGTGTAGGACATCGACTGGAAGGTGTAGAAGGAGATACCAACCGGCAGGAGGATTTCGAGGGTCGGGAGGCTGTCCGCGCCAAAGATCTCCACCAGCCGATTCACGTTCTCCTGCCCGAACATGAAGTACTTGAAGAAGCCAAGCAGCGAGAGATTGGCCACCACAGAGGTGGTGACCGCTCCCTTACGAGAACGTGCGGAGGCCTTCGGGGAGTCCAGGACCACGCCACAGAACCAGTCGAGCACCGTGGACCCCAGCATCAGCAGCACGAACCACGGATTGGCCCAGCCGTAGAAGGCGTAGCTGATCAGCGTGAAGTAGGCATTCCTCGCCCGCTGCGGCAGGGCGTAGTAGCCAAGCAACGCCAGCGGCAGGAAGTAGAAGAGGAAGACCTGGGAGCTGAAGACCATGGGGACGCGTGGAGGTTATCACGCACTCTCTCCAATCAAGCTCTCCTCTCCCGGCGACAGGGAGCCGTGCCGACCTCACTGGCCCAGCCCTGACCCTTCCGTCAGGCTGAGTACGCGACCCTACCGATGAACTCGGCCATCACCATGTCCGCGGCAATGCCGCCTGCCCGCTCGCCTAGAGCAGCCAGAGGTGGTAGCCCACCAACCCCGTGTAGGTCGCCACTGAAGCCCCCAGACCCCACCTTGCCAGGTAGAAGTTCTTGTGCATACAGAGCACCAGCAGTGCCAGCGTGATCATCGTGGCCTTGCCCAGCACAAAGCCCACGCGACCGGTCTCCAGCAACATGGCCGCGATCGGATTGAGCTCGATTCCACCGACCTGAAGGTGGAAGATCGTGAAGAAGCTGTCCGCCGCATTCATGAGGGCCACCCAACCGATCAGCCCTAGCATCCAGGGCTGGTAGAGATCCACGAAGGATCCTTCGCGCTCCTCTTCCCGGCGAACGTGCTTACGCCGACCGCCACGCAGGGAGTAGGAGGAGAGACGGGGTGTTCCCCGCCGGCGACGATCGCCACTACGGGGAATGTCCGGACCTGCCGAACTGGAATGCGGCGAGGCGTCCTGGGGTGTGGAACTCATGGGCAGTAATTGCAGGTGGCTACCGGTGAACTTCGTCGCAGGTGCAGCCGCGACTGAAGCTCCCTCCGGCTTCTCGCCCCCAATCCGGTTCAAGATTGTGGCAATTTCAGGGATTCTTCGATAGCTCGGCGACCAGAACCGAGGCGTATGAGCCTGGTGGCAAGCTGAACTCGACCCGGAGGAATTTTCCATCCCAACGGTGCTTCAGGCCCTCCAGCGGTGCCCGCAGACTCCGCCGCTGCCCGGGCATCTCGAGTCCAGCAGGAAGATTCCTCCAGCGCTCGGCTTCGAGGCCCTCCTCAGCTCGTGCACGCTCCTCGAGGGTTCTCCAGACGCCTGAGGGGGTCGGTGTGCGGGCTCCGAACAGCGGTCCCGTCGGTGAGAGTTCAGCGCGCACTGCTCGACGCCTCAGCTCCTCGAGATCCTCCTCCGGTCCCACCTCGAAGAGGCTACGCCCCGGGTGTAGCTGGACCAGATCACCTGGCCCGGGGCGATCGTAGCTCTCAAGCCGTGTCGCCAGCACACGATTGAAGGCCCTGGACTGCAGGGCGCTCAGGTGCAGCCGGAGCATGGGGCGAGGCAAGGCTCGCAGGGCGCTCCGAAAGTCCCCGCGGCGGCGAGCCAGCTGTCTTGCGAGCGTGGCGTAGTCCCTGGGTAGGCGGGTCGCCAATCCTCCCAGCTTGCGCAGCTCAGAGGATTGGCCGCGAGCGATGGCTCCATGCAATTCCTCGAGTTCTGGAGTACTCGGGGCGTGCTGCGAACCAGTCCAGAGCAGCAGGAACTCTCGCGGCCGGTCCTCGAGGAGCACACGACCAAGCTCGTGGCCCCGCCCGTGTAGCCCGAATCGCTGGGGACCAAAATAATTGGGCAGCCCCCTGCGAGAGAGGAGCTCCAGTGAAGCCTCGGTGCGTGGGCGATCCGCCTCGGAGATGCCACCCAGGCGCAAGTCGAAGCGATTGCCGGCCAGCGCCCCCAGTCGCAGCTTCCTGTCGTTACTCGCGACCTCCAGCATTCGCACACCATCCCTCTCGATCTCCCCGAGGCGAGACTCGCTCTGAGCTGGTACGGAGATCCACTGCCGGGTAACTCCTCTGGCATCCTTGAGTCCCGCATACCCGATGTGCTTCTTCGAGATCTCCAGCACACGCGCCACGTGAGCCACCAGATCAAAGGTCGAGATTCCACGCTTCTCGATTCTCAGCAGCCGATGCTCCCCCCCACCACTGGGTTCGAAGGAAGGCAGCTCGTCCACCACGAAGTCCTCGGGCCGCTCCCGAAAGCTCAGGGCAATGGGGGGTTCGTCCTCCGTCAGATAACGCAGCCCGGGTGCCCAGGCCAACCCTCTGGGGTCTGCCTCCAGCACGACCTAGGACTCCGCGGACAGCCGGGCAATCACCTCGGAGTCGGGCGCCTGCCCCTCGAGAATCTCACGGTAGATCCCCAGCGTCTGGTCGACCATCCGGTCCAGGCCAAACTCTGTGCTGACCCTTGCATGGCCCGCCTCTGCCAGCCGCTCACGAAGTTCGGGATCACGCGCCAGCGCGACCATGGCGGCTGCCAGGGGTTCGACCTCCGCAGCCGGCACCAGCAGCCCGGTCTCACCGTCGACGACCACCTCCGGGACTGCCGAAACTCGAGTCGCCAGGACTGGAATTCGGGTGGCCATGGCCTCGAGAAAGACCAGCCCCAGACCCTCCCAGAGCGAGCTCATGGTGAAGACGTCACTGGCTGCCATCAGGCTCGGAACATCGTGACGAATCCCGGCAAAGATGCACGAGTCTCCCAGGTCGAGCTCGGCCGCCAGTGACCTTGCCCGCTGCTCGCCATCGCCGAAGGGATCGCCCCCCACCAGGAGCAGTCGGATACGGGGCTCCTCGGAGCGCGCTCGGTCCAGCGCCTTCAGGAGAACGTCATGCGCCTTCTGCGCGGCGAATCGAGCCACGCAGATGAACACGATGTGATCTGGACTGAAGCCAAACTCGTCTCGAATCAGCTGGCGTTCGGCGAGCCCGAGTTCCGAAGCTTGCTCGAAACGCGTGCGGTCGATCCCGTAGTAGACACGCCTCAGCCCAGGCTCCCTGACACGACCATGCTCATGAACGAAGCGCGCGACGTGATCGGAGAGTGCAATGGTGCGTGCGGGTAGATTGCCGAGGATGCCATGCACGAAGGAGACCAGCGGGCGCTTGAGAACCTGTTCGTCGTTGTGCTTGCCGGAGATCAAGCGACCACGACGAGCACTGATCGTCGCCATGAGCGCACAGAACATGTCGGCCTTCAGCAGATGCGAGTGGACCACATCGGCCCAGTGCATTTGCGAGACCAATCGCGTGGCCCCCGGACCCAGGGGAACGCGCAGAACCTGCTGCGCACCCGCCGCTCGAAAGTCATCAGCCAGGGTGCCCTCACCCTTCAGGTACGCCACGCGAATCTCGTGGCCGCGGGCACTCTGTCCTCGCACCTGGCTCTCCAGGTGCTTCTCGGCTCCCCCCACGTCGAGGGTTGTGATCACGTGCAAGATCTTCATGGCTGATCAGGGAAGGATAGCCTCGTAGAGCTCTCTCAGCCCCTTCACCATCCGCGAGACCGTGTAGCCCTGGTCGATCCGGTCGCGCCCGGCCTCACCCAGGGCACTGCGCTGGAACGGCTCAAGGGCCAGCAACTCCCCCAGGCTGGCCGAAATCGCTGGGGGCGAGACCTCTGCTGCCAGGAATCCGGTCTCTCCTGGGAGGACCAGATCACGGGCACCATCCACCGGGGTCGCCACCACGGGAAGACCCGAAGCCATCGCCTCCATGACGATGTAGGGCATGCCCTCCCAGCGAGAGGGCAGGAGCAAGCAGTCGCTGGCCGCCAGGATTGCCGGAACATCCTCGCGAAATCCGAGCATGGCAACGCGATCCGAGAGGCCCAGCCGGTCAATGCTGGCCTCGAGCTCAGCGCGTTGCTCGCCGTGCCCCACGATCATCAGCTGAAGATCCCGGGGAGACTGCGGTAGCGCCAGGGCTTGCAGCGCAAGGTCCTGCCCCTTGGCCACGTTCAGGAGCCCGACGACAGCTGCGGTTGGCCGCCCGGGATCGAGACCGACCTCGGCGACGTCCAGCGGCTCAATGCCTCGGTAGAGCGAGGGGTGAATTCCGTTGGGCACCACGTGGATCTTCTCGGCGGCGCATACCCCCGCTGAGGCAAATGTCTGCGCCTCACTGGGACTCACAGCCACGATGGCATCCGTGCGATTGGCCAGGGCCGTCTCGATCCGGCGAAAGGCAGCTCGCTTGAGCGGACCGAACATCTCCCTGAACAAGAAGGCGAAGGTGTGCGGAGTGTGAACTCGCACCCCAATCCCTGCGCGAAGAGAGGCACAACGACCGAGGACACCCGCCTTGGAGGAGTGGGTATGCACCACGTCCGGACGTAGCTCCCGAATCAGCGTCGTCAGGCGTGCAAGCTGCCGTCCATCGTGCAGGGGTGAGATCGAGCGACTCATGGGCACCTCGTGGACACCGCACCCCTCTGACTCCAGCTCGGACATGGTGTCTCGAAAGCCGGGCTGGCGCTCTGCAGCGACCCCCAGCTGCACGTCGACCCCCTCCGCCAGCAGGCCACGAGCCAGGTCGGTGATGTGCCTGCGAGTACCCCCAATGGTGCACTCCATCAACTGCAGAACTCGCAGGGGCCGTCGGGCCGTGTCCACCATTCTCAGAATGCGCCGGTGCCCTTGACCACAGCGAAGCCCGTCAGGGCACAGATCACCAGGTCGAGCAGCAGGGACTGATGCTCGATGTAGTAGAGATCGTAGTCGAGGTTGTCATGGATCTGGTTCTGGCGGGCATAAGAGATCTGCCACAGGCCTGTGATACCCGGCTTGACGCGCAACCGCTCGCGCTCCACTGCTCCATATTCCTCCACGATGAACTTCATCTCAGGCCGTGGGCCCACCAGACTCATGTCCCCCTTGAAGACGTTGATGAACTGGGGAAGCTCATCGAGGCTGTACCGCCGCAGATAGCGCCCGATCTTCGTGATCCGTGGGTCGTAGGGAGAATCTGGAGTGGGCGCATCCCCGGAGTTGTTCTGGTGCATCGTCCGGAACTTGTACATCCGAAAGATCTTCCCATCGCGTCCGACGCGCTCCTGAATGAACAGGGCGTTTCCATCAGACTCCTTGCGAATCAGGAATGAGAAGACGGCAAAGAGTGGCAGCCCCAGGAGCAGGACGGTGCTCGACACTAGCAGATCCAGCAGTCGCTTGGCCGTCTGGGTGGTCAGGCTACGGCGACGATCGGCCCTGGTGATCAGCGGTATGGAGTCGACGCTCTGAATGCGAATCTTGTAGGAGAGCAGGTGATAGAAGCGTGGCACCACGTGATATCGCACTCCGATCCGCTCGCACTCCGAGAGGATCTCCATCACGTCATCCTCCTCCTGGTCGGGCAGGGCCACGAAGATCTCACTGACCTTGTACTCTCCAGTGACCCTGCTGAGATCCTCGCGTCCACCCAGCACGGGAATTCGGTCGATGATCTCACCCCGGCGCTCCTCATCCTCGGAGATGAAGCCCACCAGGTTCAGCCCAAGAGTTGGCACGAGCATGAACTTGGAGCGCAGCTTCTTGCCCCAGTCGTTCGTCCCGTAGATCAGCACATTGCGATTTCCAATTCCTCGCATGTGCAACGACTGGATGTACTTGAACGAGAGGAAGCGACTTCCGGTGGTCAGTACCAGGATCACCACGAAGGAGATCACCACGGTTATCCGACTGAACTGCTCGGTCTGGACAGGGTCGAACTCCAGGTCAATGAAGTTGTGCAACCACAGCAGCGGTTCAATCACCGTCCCCTCTGCACCACGGTTCGCCTTGCTGAGCAGGATCAGCAGGGTCCAGAAGACAAAGAAGCTGACCACCGTCGCCTTCGCGATCGACTTGTACTCCTCCATGTTGAGAAGGCTCTTCGTCGGTCGGTACATCCCGAAGGCATGGAAGCTGACCAGGCAGACAGCGGCCATCAGCGCCCAGACCTGACGGTAGACTTCCAGGCCCTGGGTCGGATCGGCGCTCCCCAGGTTCCATCCAATCAGGTACCCCACCCAACAGGACAGCATCACAATTCCCAGGTCCACGAAGACCTGCGCCGAGAGAATCAGCGGTTCGAAATTGCGACGAAGGAAGTTACCGATGGAGGACATGGTGGGGAGTCCACAACGACCAAAGCTTGACGAAAATCAGGGTCAGAGCCTTCAAGTGGGTGCTGCGGTGCTCCAGAACGTCAGGTGAGGTTATCCAGATTGGTCCGTGGAAGGTAGCTCTCCGAGGCGGGACAGAAGGCCAGGAACCGTATCGGCTGCACGACCCGCCTGAGCTGGATAGTGAACTCGAAAGCTGCTCGCTCCCCCATGCCCTGCCTGGTCAGTGACCGCTCTGAGCGCCCCCCAGGGCACCCCCGCCCTCTCGGCCACCGCCGCAGCCGCGGCGGTCTCCATGTCCGCCACACAGTCCCCTCGATAGGCCCGGGCCAGCCGGAGGCGCCTCCAGATCGACATCACAGGCTGGTCAGCGGTCAGGAACCACCCCGTTCGCCCGGGTCTTTCCGCTTGCCAGGCCGCCAGGAGAGAGGGATCAGCGCTGGACTCGCGACCCTCCCGTACAGCGAGATCCGCCTGCACGGCGGTCTCGCAGTGGACCAGGGTTCCCGGTCTCAGGTGTCGGCGCAATCCGCCGCAGGTCCCCACGATCAGGAGCCGGTTGACACCTTCAGAGAGCAGCAGAGCCGCGGCATGAGCAGCCCGGACCTTGCCGACCCCAGCCACACAGGCCAGGGCCCCATGACCTCCCAGCTCGAGCTCCAGGAGCGAGTGGCCGCCCTGCTCGCGCCCTCTGGATCCAGCCTCGCGTAGGGCTCCCAGCTCCTCGGGTAGTGCGCACAGGATCCCGGTCAGAGTGCTTTCCTGGCATCGAGCTTGTACCACTTCGTCCATGGTCAGCTTATTGTGACCCGCGATCGACGCCTCCAATGCGAAAAAGCGACTCTCTCTTCTTTCTCTCTGGCGCGGCCGCCCTCGTCTACCAGACGGTATGGATCCGTCTGCTCGCCCGGCTCCTGGGTAGCGATGCCGGAGGACTGGCCATCGTGCTGGCAGTCTTCATGGGCGGCATGGCGCTGGGAGCCACGTGCCTCGCAGGCGTCGCACGCCGCACCTCCCGACCGGTTCTGCTCTTCGCCCTACTCGAGATCGGGCTTGGAATCTGGGCTGCACTCTCTCCGATGATGTTTGCACTGGTCGAGCCCACCAGTGATGGTCTGACCCGGCTCTTGCTCACCGTGACGATGTTGCTCCCACCAACCATCGTCATGGGAGCGACCTTCCCGCTCATGGCCCGGCTCACGATCCGTGCGGAGGGCCAGACGGGCACCGAGACTTCGGCCTTCTACGGATCCAACACCCTCGGCGCTGCCTTCGGAGCACTGCTCGGGCCACTGCTCCTGATGCCATGGCTGGGGCTCTCCAAGGCACTCTTCGCCGCGGCCCTGCTCGACGTGCTCGTCGGTGTGCTGGCCCTCTCCTGGCTGAGCTCGGCGGGAGAAAAGGAGCGGCCGACTCGAGAAGCTCATACCCCGCTCCCCTGGATCGATCCGCTACTGATCGCCACCTTCCTGGTTGGCTTCTGTGGACTCGGCCTCGAGGTGATCCTCGCACGGCTGCTGGTCACCGTGACGGGATCTTCGGTCTACGCCTACGCGATCGTCCTGGGAGTTTTTCTGGCGGGGATCGGTCTGGGTAGTCGACAGCTCGTCCAGCGTGGCGATCCAAAGGGACGGGGCCTGCGTGCCGATGCCAGCACCTTCCAGTGGGTCGCCCTGGCCCTGCCCGCCCTGACCCTCGCGGGTCTGCTGGCCCTGCGCTGGCAGCTGGGAGAGGGAGATCTCTTCGGCGCCCTGCAAAACCGGATGCCTGTGGGTGCCAGCGTCCCCAGACTGTGGGCATCCCATGCCCTGCTTGCGGCTCTGGCACTGCTCCCCCCGGCCCTGGCACTCGGCGCGGCACTGCCATCCGCGGCGGCAGGCTTCGCCGAGCGCTTCGATCCCGAGCTGCGCGAGCGAGCCCTCGCGCGAATCTACACCTTCAACACCACCGGCGCCCTCTTCGGCACGCTCTGCGCGGGTTTCCTGCTTCTGCCCCGTCTGGGTCCCGAACTGGCCCTGCTCCCGCTGCTCGCGTGTCCCTTGCTCGCGGGACTGATGACGGGGACCAAGCGTGTTGCCCGAACTACGCTGGCACTGGTCGCCACCCTGGGTCTGGGCTTGCTGCTCCGGGGCTCCTCCACCACTGAACAGAACCTGGAGGTGCTGTACCTGGAACACGATGCCCATGCCTCGGTCAGCGTCGAGGAGGTCACCAAGCCCGATGCGGGTCGCGTGCGTTCCTTGCGCGTCAATGGGAAAGTGGTCGCCACCACCGCTCCGGTTGACCTACGTCTGCAACTGCTCCTCGGGCACGTACCAGGACTCCTGCACGGGCAGGTCAAGAGCGCCCTGGTGATCGGACTCGGGACAGGAATGACAGCTGGCTCGCTGCTGGACCTCGAGGGCCTCGAACACCTCGACCTGTTCGAGATCTCCGCGGCGGTCCCCGGAGGAACAAGGCAGTTCGCCGAGTGGAACAACAATGTGGTCGATGATCCACGCACGCACCTGCATCACGTCGACGGTCGTCACGCACTGGCGACTAGCACGGAGCAATGGGATCTGATCACCTCCGATCCCATCCATCCCTGGACGCGAGGCTCCAGCGACCTCTACGCCAGGGAGCACTTCGAGCAGATGGCCGAGCACCTTGCACCGGGAGGGGTCGCTTCTCAGTGGTTGCCCCTCTACCAGCTTTCGACCCTGGACGTGCAGACAGTCGTCGCCACCTGGTGCGCGGCCTTCCCCCACGTCTCCGCCTGGCTCACGGCCTACGACCTGGCGCTGATAGGATCCCTCGAGCCCCTGCCCGGCCTCGAGGAGAGCAGTGAGCTCTCAGGTGACCTGGCCCTGCACCTCTCCGACGCAGGCCTGCACTCGGCTCGGGGACTGCTCGCGCTTCAGGTAGCCGACGATACCTCCCTGAGAGCCTTCGCGGAGGGCGTCGAGCCCATGAGCGACGACCAGCCGGTGCTCGAATTCCGTGCTCCCTTCTCCTTCCTCGGGGGCTATGCCACCGAGGTGCTGGCCTGGGCGGGGCGCCCGGAGTTCGTGGACCAGCTACCGGCTTCGGCTCGTCCCCGTGCCCGTGAGGTTCGGGACGCCCTGGATGAGTTCCTCTCGGAGCTACCAGGCGGCTGGACCGCTGCTGCTCGTCGCTACGGAGAGCGACTCCTGGCCCTGCCCTCTGCTAATTTGGACCAGAGCTGAGCTCAGCGTCCCGCCGCTCGGCTCGAGTCTCGATTATCATCGGCGGCGACCATGAGTTCCCGTACTGAGGAGGCCTCGCTGCCCGACCGCTGTGACTTGCTGGTGATCGGCGCAGGACTTGCCGGAGTCAGCGCTGCACTTCGGGTCAAGTGCACCAGCCCGCTGTCTCAGGTGATCCTGGTCGAGTCCGAACGAGACCTACCAGAGACAGGCTGGAGCGAGGCCTTGCCTCCTGGTGCAACAGTCTTCTTCACCAAGGCCCTGCGGGCTGGTGACCTGCTCGTTCGAGGCCACCTGCCATCCCATGGCAACCACGAGTGGTTTGCAGCCTCCGACCTGGACCCGCTGGCGGCGATGAGCTCCGTGGGCTGCCAGGAAACGGCACGAGCCTTCCACGTCGACGTGCCGCGACTGCGCTCATCTCTGCTGACGCGAGCGAGAGCAGCTGGAGTGGTCGTGAGCCTGGGAACGCGGGTCAAGCGGACCGAGCTGACCTGGCCAGAGAGTCGGGTTCGCCTCGCCAACACCCTGGGGACGCGTGATCTCGACGCTCGCTGGATCATCGATGGAAGCGGCGTAGAGGCCTGCCTGGCAAGGGAACACGGGCTTCTCCAGGAGCTGGGGACCACGGGAAGCTGGGTCGCAGGAGCCAACTGGACCGGCACGCTTCGGCTCGACAGCCTGGAACTCGTCGCTCCGAAGGACTCCTCCTGCTGGAGGCCAAGAGAGTTTGCCACCCACGACTTCTGCCTTCCGCACGGCCGCGTCAGCCTCCGGCCCCATGTCGGCGGAGGCACCAGCGCAATCCTGACCCTGGATCGAGCCGCCGAGGAGAGCAGACCGCATCGCGGCACGCCGCTCGAGAGCTACTCACACTGGGTGCGAACGATGCCCGGAGTCCGGGAAGTGCTGGCCCAGGCCCGTCTCGAGTCTTCCAGCTTCCGCGCAACTCGGCAGATCGACTGGACCGTGAGCCGGGTCTGTGCACGCGGCTGGTTCCTCGTGGGAGATTCAGCTGGTCGCCGGAGCACCTCGAGCTCCAGCTCCCTCAACAGGCTCGCCGAGGATGTCTGGATCGCGGCCGACTTGATCGCCGCGGAACTCAACGGGGATTCCTCCGAGGTCGAGATCCTGGAGCGACTGCATCGACACGACCAGGCAGCTCGAGCACGAGCAACTGTCGAGGCCCCTGAGGCGGGCGAACAATCTGCCCCTCTCCGCGCCGACGCGATCCTCCAGGCAGCTGCTTCTTGCATGGATATCGCAGCCGAGAGCTGGCACCTGAGGAGAGCCGAGCTCGCTGCGGACCAACTGCCTCGAGGTTCCCGCCTGACCCCCTGGCTCGGCGCCCTCAGGGGCACGGTGCTGTCCCGTCTCCGGAGACTCGCCCAGCTGCGTCTTGATTCTGGGCTTCGAGGTACTCACAACCGCCGCTGGCACCCCACCGTGAGAGCGAATGGCACGCTTCTTCCCCTGACCACCACACTCGCGTTCTGGATGCGCGCCGAGTTCGCTGGTCTGCGGCACGCGATGACCCCGGTTCGCAATGACAGTCATGTGACGAGCACCGCCGAGATCTCCCAGCGTGCCGCCCGGGCCCTGGAGACAGCTCGCGGCAGCGCCGCGAGCCCGCAGGTGGCCCCCCCACGAGCCTGAAGCCAGGGATCGTCAGGGAAGAAGGCTCCGAGGGGATAGGGTAGACTCTTCCGGCCCAGGCCCACCAGCACCCTCCCGTCCTCATGCGCATCTCGCTCACCGGCGCGACCGGTTTCATCGGTAACTACCTCGTCAAGGCGCTCACCGAGCGCGGCCACGATCTGCGCCTGCTCATCCGTGAAGGCCGCGAGGACGCGGTGCCCGCGACCAGCGCTGGATCGGTGGAGCTGTTCGTTGGTGACCTCACCAACCCCGAGAGCATCAATGGATTCCTCAAGGACAGCGAACGCCTGATCCACCTGGCGGCAGCGCACGACCACATCCCCGACGAGGAGATGCGCAACATCACCGTAGGCGGCACCGAGGCGCTGCTCGAGGACGCCAAGCGCCAGGGACTGACCAAGAAGGAGGAGTTCGAGATCTGGATCGTCTCCTCGGCCGTCATCGGTGCACCGGTCTACAGCTACTACCGCGATACCAAGCGAATCCAGGAGAAGCTGATTCGCGGCTCGGGAATCAACTGGACGTCCTTTCGGCCCACGCTCGTCTATGGCGTTGGCGACTACCGCCATACCGCCTCGATCCTGCGTAAGTGCGCCCAGCAGGGCGGGAAGATGTGGATCCCCCACGACGGGAAGTCTCGGATCAGCCCAGTCCACGTCGATGACGTGATCAACGCCATCATGCTGTTCTGGGACTTTGATCGTGGGGTCGACTGTTGCTACGAGCTTGCTGGTCCCGCTGCCCTGAGCTACAACGACTTCATCGACACGACCATCATCGCAGCGGGTGGAACCGTGTCGCGCAAGAACATGTCCAAGAAGTGGGCTGACCGCCTCATCTTCCTGAAGGGTCTGTTCAAGGACAACACAGCTGATCGCCGGGCGTCCGCCTACTTCACCCTGCACCACGAACACGACATCACCAACGCCGTGGACGAGCTGGGCTGGAGCCCGCGTCCTTACTCCGAAGGAATTAGCCAGGTCGCCGAGGGTGATTGGTGGAGGGAGTAGAGTCTCACCCAGCTCGCGTCAGGCTCTCTCAATGAGCCTCGCGTAGAAGCGAATCATCTCGAGGTAATTGCGGGTCGAGATGCGCTCGTCCGTACCGTGAATCCGGGAGAGATCCTCGGGCCCCAGGCGAATGCCGTTGAAGCGATACACGTTCTTCGAGAGCCCGGCGTAGTGCCGCGCATCCGTGGCCCCCAGCACGAGGGTCGGAGCCACCTGGACGCCGGGGTAGCACTCACGAATGGTCGTCTCCAGCAGGGTCCAGGCCGGTCCCTCCACCGGAGAGATGCTCGAGGACTCCCAGGGCTCTCCCATCACGCTGATCTGTACTCGGGGATCGTCGATCACAGAGCGCACATGCTCCATGACCGAATCAATCGAGTCCCGGCTGTGGATCCGAAAGTTGACACTGGCGGTTGCCACCTCGGGCAGAACATTGGGCGCCACCCCCGCGTGCGCCATGGTCACCGCGGTGGTCGTGCGTAGCAGAGCTGCCGTGGAAGCGCTCGACTCCAGGGAGGCCAGGAGCAGCGGCTCCGTGATCCAGCGGTTGGTGATGAGCAGCTTGGGCCAGAACTCCATCTCGCGTGCCAGCTCGTCGAAGAAGAGGGCCGCCACTCCATCGACCTCTGCGTCCATGGGCTCGCTCTCCAGTGCTGATAGGGCCTTGGCCAGCACCCCGAGAGAGGTCTGTCGTTCGGGCATGGAGGAGTGCCCGCCCTCGAGCTCGACCCGCAGCTCCAGATCGATGGCCCCCTTCTCTGCAATTCCTATCCCAGCTACCAGCCCAGGAACCGTGTCGATGACACCGTCCAGCACTGCAAAGCCCTCGTCCAGAATGAGATAAGGCTCGAGCCCTTCCTCTTCGAATTGCAGGGCCAGCGCCGCCGCTCCCTCAGAGCCACCGATCTCCTCGTCCATCCCAATGGCGACGATCACACTTCGACGCGGGCGAAATCCATCGGTCAGGAGGTGCTCGATGGCCTCGAGTATTGCCAGAGCTGAGCCCTTGTCGTCGAGCGTGCCCCGTCCCCAGATGAAGCCCCCTGTGATCTCTCCCGAGAAGGGAGGGAGCGTCCAATCCTCGAGCGCTTCCTGCTCGACTGGCACCACATCCAGGTGAGCCAGGAGCAGGAGCGGGTCTAGCTCTGGTTCCGTCCCACTCCAGCGAAAGACAAGGGAACGCGAGTGGCGCTCGAACTCGAGCTGCTCCACCAGGGGAGCAAAGGTATCGACCACGTAGTCCGCCATGTACTCCAGGCGCCCCAGCTCCAAGGCACTGGGCTCGCTGGCGGAGACCGAGGCGATCTGAATCGCCCGGCTCAGACGCTCGCAAAGACGCCGCTGATCCAGCTCCAGAGGAGGCGCCTCGGCCGTCGAGACAGGCGCCCTCTCCAGCCGCAGGGCCCGAGTCACCATCACGACTGAAACGACCACTGCTACCAGGAGGACGACGACCAGAGGTCTCTTGAGAAGATTCAATGAAGGTTGCTCCCGCGCGAGCTCAGGAGTGCCGCCACTGGCCATCGAGAGCCTGGCAGCTCTCTCTCAGGACTCGCTTCTGTACCTTGCCCGAGCCGGAGAGCGGTAGCTCGTCGAGAAAGTAGAACACCCTGGGGACCTTGTAGCGCGCGAGGAACAACTCGCAATGAGCCCACAGCTCCTTGGCGGTAGCTGCACGCCCCTCGTCCCGCGCGCGCACGAGGGCTGCGCCGACGACCTCCCCCAGCTCCAGATCGGGAACCGGGAAGGCTGCAACGGCCTCCAGTCGGCCATGGGTCAGGAGAGCGTTCTCGACCTCGGTCGAGTACACCGTCTCTCCTCCACAGAGGATCACATCCTTCTTTCGATCAACGATATGCAGGTAGCCACGCTCCTCGACGGTCGCCAGATCCCCTGTCGCAAACCAACCATCGTCGAAAGCCTCCGCGGTACGCTCCGGATCGTTCCAGTAGCCAGAGAACACCCAGGGCCCGCGAGCGCGAATCTCCCCCACGGTCTTTCCATCATGGGGCACTTCAGTCCCGTCCGCATCGACCACCTGCAGCTCGATGCCGCCGAAAGGCCGCCCCGTGCGCGAACGATAGAAGAAGCGCCGTTCATCGGAGAGCTTGGCGATCTCGTCATCGATCAGACTCACGGTCAGGAAGGGACTCGTCTCGGTCAGTCCGTAGGTCTGGACGTACTCTGCCGAGAAGAGGTCTTGCAGGCGCGAGACCAGCTCCGGTGCAATTGGAGCACCTCCCGAGAGAATCCGGCGCACGGTCCTCACACAGCTCAGATCATCCGGAGCCTGCTGCACCATCCTCTGCAGCATGGTTGGAACCAGGTTCGTGATCGTCACGCCATCCGCCTCGATCGAGGTGAAGACCGCCTGCGCCTCGAAGACGGGCAGGAAGGAGTGGGCACCACCCGCCATGGTCACAGCAAAGACTGCCCAGGCATCCGCCAGGTGAAACATCGGCGCAAAGTGGCCCCAGGTATCTCCCACGCTCAGCTCGAACTCAGACACTGCGGCCCTTGCGTGAGCGGAGACGTTTCCATGAGAGAGGATGACCCCCTTGGCGCGCCCCGTTGTGCCGCTGGTGTAGTAGATCTGCGCTGGCGAATCAGAGCTGATCACATCAGCGGGTGCGTAGGATCCCACGTCCGTGTGCAGGTCCTCCCAGCTGCCGGATCCAAGGTGGACCTCGATGATCGTCTCAGAGTTCATCGAGGCGGCGGCCTCCTGGATGGCAGCGCAGGGCACATCCCCGATGAACAGCAGCCGGGGATCCGCGTCAGCCAGGATGGCCGAGAGCTCTGGGGCACTGAGACGCAGGTTGAGAGGCACCAGGATCGCTCCCAGGTGAGCGCTGGCCAGGTACAGCTCCAGGAACTCCGGCGAGTTGGGCATGAATGCCGCCATACGATCGCCTGCGACCAGGCCGCGCTCGCAGAGCCCCCCCGCCAGCGCGCGCACTCGCTGGCCAAGCTCACCGTAGCTCAGCTCTTGTTCCGGTCCACGGAGCGCCACTCGCTCCGCGTGCACTTCCATCGCGTTATCAATCAGATCGCGAAGGTGGACCGGAGGAGCTGGATTCAATGGGCCTGGGTTCCCATTTCATCGAGCCGGGCGTCGAGGCGAGCCAGCTCTGCCGTTCCGAAGTTCCCCCAGGTCTCGATGCGCGCCTCGATCAGGCTCGCTCGAGCCTCCTCAAGTCCCGCCAGGGCCTTCTCTGTCTGACCATCAAGTGCGTCGAGTTCTGCCAGCTCCCAGCGAAGGTAACCAACCCACTCGGCGTTGCTCGGCGTCGGATCCGCGGCGTACCTCTGGAGTGACTCCTGGTAGGCCTCGGTTGAGCGACTGCGGGCCTTCTCGATACGTCCGGTCATGCGCTCAGCCCTCGCCAAGGCCCAGTCAGCAATCAGCATCCGGGTGGGACTGCCAACCTCGTAGTGATAGTCCCGAGCCCTGTCGTAGGCCAGATAGGCGTCCTCCCAGCGGCCCTGGCTCTCCAGGCTGGCCGCGTAGTTGTTCCACAACACAGCCAGCCACGACTGCATGCCTCCCTCTTCAGCGGCCTCGATGCCCTTGAAGGTCCACTCCTTTTGCTCCTCGCTGTCCTCCGATGCCAGGACGATGTGATGTGCCACATCAATGGCTCGCTCGTAGAGCTCATGCTGGAGGTCATAGTCGTAGAGCTCCTTGAAGCGCTGCAGGGCACCGGCACGATCACCAGCCTCACGCTCGAAGATTCCCAGGACCAGCTGCAATCGCGACCACCCCAGGGGTTCCTTGTCACTGGCACGATTGACAGCCAGCTCAAGCCACGGACGGCCCTCATTCAGGTTGGCCGCAATGGACTCCATGCGAGCAACCTGAGAGCAAGCCTCGACATAGGCGTAGTTGGGGCCGTTCGCATTGACGGCTCGAGCGTAGGCCTGCTTGGCCTCGGCGTACCTGCTCTGCTTGAATAGATCGTCACCCAGAGCTAGCAGCTCCACGTTGGGCGCGAGCGAGACCGGATTCAGGTCATGCGTCGTATCAATGCTCTCGCAGGACTGGATTGCCATCGTGGCACATGACAGCCCCAAGAGAAGCATCAGTGAAGAGAGATCTCTTTCAGTCATCATGATTCAGTCCTCATGGCCGCGCAGCTTGGCAAGCACGGAGTAGTCCTCGATGGTACTGGTATCGCCCGCCGACTCGATGCCGGCAGCAACATCACGCAGGAGGCGCCGCATGATCTTTCCGCTGCGGGTCTTGGGAAGCGCATCGGTGAAGCGCATCTCGGAAGGACGGGCAAGCTTGCCAATCTCCTTGGCCACATGCTCTGCCAGCTCGGTTCGTAACGAGTCGTCGACCTCGACCTCTTGGCCCACGGTGATGAAGGCGCAGATCGCCTGCCCCGTGATCTCGTCAGGTCGAGCAACAACGGCTGACTCGCAGACCTTCTCATGGCTGACCAGTGCACTCTCGACCTCCATGGTCGAGAGCCTGTGGCCACTGACGTTGATCACGTCATCCACCCTTCCCATGATCCAGAAGTAACCATCCTCGTCCCGTCGTGCGCCGTCGCCGGCAAAGTAACAGCCCTCGACATCGGACCAGTACACATCCTTGAAGCGCTGCTCGTCGCCCCAGATCCCCCGCAACATCGAGGGCCAGGGCTTGCGGATGCAGAGCAGCCCTCCCTGATTGGGTCCCTCCTCGACGCCGTTCTCATCGAGAATGGCGACGTCGACCCCGAAGAAGGGCCACGTCGCCGAGCCAGGCTTGGTGGGCGTGACGCCCGGGAGAGGCGTCAGCATGATCCCACCGGTCTCGGTCTGCCACCAGGTATCGACGATCGGACAGCGATCCCCCCCGATCACCCTGCGATACCACATCCAGGCCTCCGGGTTGATCGCCTCTCCGACCGTCCCCAGCAGACGAAGTGAGGAGAGGTCGTGCCTGGCGGGGTGCTCTTCGCCGAGACGCATGAAGGTTCGAATGGCCGTGGGCGCCGTGTAGAAGACGGTCACGCCATGCTTCTCGCAGAGCTCCCAGAAGCGCCCGGGGTGTGGTGTTGTCGGCGCTCCCTCGTACATGACGATCGTCGCACCGTTTGCCAGCGGACCGTAGACGATATAGCTGTGCCCCGTGATCCAACCCACGTCCGCGGTGCACCAGTAGACATCGTCCTCGCGTAGATCGAAGACATAGCGGCTGCTGAGGTAGGCGCCCACCATGTAACCGCCCGTGGTGTGCACGATCCCCTTGGGCTTACCCGTGGAACCGGAGGTGTAGAGCAGGAAGAGCAGATCCTCGGAGTCCATCGGTTCGGGAGCACACTCGTCAGAGACTCCCTCGATGGCCTCGTGATACCAGACGTCGCGGCCATCCCGCCAGGCCACCTCGTTCTCCGTGCGTTGCACCACCATCACGGTATGCACATCGTCGAGGCCCTCGATGCCCGCATCGACCTCTTTCTTGAGTTCGAGCACCTTGCCCCGGCGCCAACCACCATCGGCGGTGATCACAGCCGTGCAGCCACCATCCTCGATTCGATCCCGAAGAGCCTGTGCGCTGAAGCCACCAAAGACCACCGAGTGGGCCGCTCCGATTCGAGCACAGGCCAGCACCGCCATGGTTAGCTCCGGAATCATGGGCATGTAGATCGCGACTCGGTCACCCTTCTTGACTCCTCGAGCCTTGAGCGCATTCGCGAATCGACACACCGACTGGTGCAGTTCGGCGTAGGTGAAGGTCTGCAGGTCACCTGGCTCACCCTCCCATCTGATCGCTGTCTTATCAGCGCGGCCATTGGTCAGATGCTGATCGAGACAGATGGCAGAGGCGTTCAGCTTGCCCCCGAGAAACCACCTGGCAAAGGGCTTGTCCGACCAGTCGAGTACCGTGTGAAAGTCCTCGATCCAGGGCAGCTCTCGGGCGACTCTGCCCCAGAACAGATCCGGCTCCTCGATCGACTGGCGATACAGATCGTGATACTCCTCCTCGGATCCAATACGAGCCAGCTCGCTGAAGCCGGGGGGCGGTGGAAAAACTCGGGTCTCCTTGAGGACGCTTTCGATCTCGCTCATGGTTCGGGGAAGGCGGCATGTGCCCAGTTCATGGTGGTGATCGGCCTGGGCCGCGTGGAAGCAGTGTAGCGCATCGGCACCCACGAGCCAGACCGTCGACCCCGCATGCTCCCTGTCCAGGAAAAGCCCAGAAGCGGCTGCCAGGTCTGCGGAACATCCCACCGAAGCCGGCGGCGAGCGGCAGACCAGACCCACAAGAGGACAGAGCGGGTCCATTCTCCGCCCGGGTCGCGATCGCCGCCCTCCAGGCCGCCTTACCGAGCTAAAGATGCATGGGCTCCCCAAGGAGCTGTGAGGGGCCTGCAGGCCCAGCACGGAAGGAGGCGGATGGATGAGCCCTGGCCAGCTCCGGGCAGGGCCAGCTGGACCAACCTCGACCTCCACATCAGCGATGCATCATCGCCCTCCCTGACTGGGGCTGGGGGAGGCTGATAGCCGGAGATCACCGGGGCCAGACCCGGGAATGCGCTGAATCTCTCCCTGGAAACGCGTGGGGAGTCGCGGGGGTGGTACCGAATGCCTATGGACCCCAACGAAAGGAGCGAATACCTCGCCTCCTTCGCCTCCCTGGCGCGGAATCCCTGGACCATGACGACCCATCGAGAAGACCCCCCCTCAAGCCCCGCCCTCGTCCTTCAACGCTGGAATTCCTGGGTTCGGGTGTACCTGCCCGATACCCGCGAGGTCCGCTGGGTGGACCTGACAGAGGTCGGTTACGAGCCGATGCCCGAGGGCGAGCCGCCGCTGGCGGAGCCCAGTTCGCTCAGAGCGCGCAGCTGAGCAATCCGAAGCAGACGTGACCCTGTCCACACAGGAGGCTAGGATGGCTGGATCATGTGGGGACAGCAGCAGCCTCACCTTCCATGGATCCAAGACAGGGTAACTCAGGATCATGACCGACCAGGATGATTGGGATGACGGGGTCGACTCGCAAGAGCAAGGCAGCCCGGAGACCTCCAAGCTCTGTGTGGCCGCGCTCGTTCTCGGCATCCTCAGTCCTGTTTGCTGCGGGATACTGACTGGCATCCCAGCAATCATCTGCGGGCACATGGGGATGGGGGTCGCAGGTAAGGAGCCCGACAACCTCAAGGGCCGCGGCATGGCCATCGCAGGGCTGGTGCTTGGCTACCTGTCGATCCTGATGACGATCTCCTGGTTCCTCCTCGGTGGAATGGACGCAATCCAGGAAGCCATCCAAGAGGCCCAGAACCAGCAGTAGATGACCGGGCTGCCGACGGACCGGGCAGCTCCCTTCTTCTCAGGCGCGCTGCTTGAACAGGGTGAGATAGCGGGAGAACTTCCCGAACAGGCGTCGGGGGTGTGACAGCTCCCGCGCGAGCCTCCTGGGTCGCAGGTAGAACGAGCGATAGGCCTGCTTGATCTTGGCCTCGATCTGTGTGGCGCTCATGTGCTCATTGCCCTCGAGAGCCCGATAGCCGGTCATCACCGCGTAGTCGAAGTCACGACCATCAGAGAGCATCTCGTACAGCGGCGTACCGGGGTAGGCCGTGACTGCACAGAATTGAACCTGGTCAGGGTCGAGGTACTCCACCAGGCGTAGGGTCTCCTCGGCCATCTGCTCGGTCTCCTCGGGAAACCCGAGCATGCAGAAGGCCCGGGTCTCGATGCCGAAGTCGCGGCAGGCGACAAAGACCTCCTTGGCCTGGTCATGGTCGAGGAGCTTGGCGCCGCAGTGCTTGCGCTGGATCTCCTCGTTGCCCGACTCCACCCCCAGCGAGATGTGCCTGCAACCCGACTCCGCCATGACCTTCAAGAGCTCGCGATCAAGCACCTTGACCGCCGTCTCGCACTGCCACTCGATCTGCAGACCGCGTTCGATCATGCCGTTGCAGATGTCGAGCACCCGATCGCGGCGAGTCGAGAAGATGGGGTCGCGGAAGACCACGTGACGCACGCCGTGCTTGTGATAGAGGTCCTCGAGTTCGCCCAGCACGTGCTCCGGCGAGCGAAAGCGAAAGCGCAGGCCCTGGGCCAGGGTGTAGCCGCAGAAGGAGCAGTTCAGGGGGCAGCCCCGCGAGGACTTGACCGTCGTGATGGCCCCGTTGATCCCGGGAAAGCGGTAGGTCTGGTTGTCCAGCAGGTGGCGGGCCGGGATCGGCAGCTCGTCGAGGTCCTTGATCTTGTCCCGCTCGGGCTCGTGGACAACCTCGCCAGAGGCCTGGCGCCAGCTGATTCCGGTCACGCCCTTGAAGCCCTCCCCTGATGAGATACGTCTGGCCACCTCGCGTACCGTGAACTCCGGCTCACCCCGCACGACCACGTCGACGCTCTCCGCCTGGAAGATCTCATCGGGCGTGTAGGTCACCTGCGAACCTAGAATACCCACCGGGATTCCCAGCTCGCTCCTGATGCGGCCCGCGAGCTGCAGGTCCTGCTCCAGGGAGGTGCTCGAGGAGTCCAGGCAGACGAAGTCCGGGCGCTCGGCGCAGATCTCTCTCCAGCTGCCGTCCTGGTCCAGATCCTTCGCATCGGCGTCGTGGATCGAGACCTCGTGCCCCTCCTCCTCGAGGACAGAGGCCACGTGGGCCAGCTCGATCGGTGGATACAGGAGGCCTGGATTCACCGCCATGCCAAAGCCCCCCATCAATCCGCGACTGACGCGGTACTCGGGCGGGCTGGGAGGATTGACGAGGACGATTCTCACGGGCGCTCTGGGGCCCCTGAGGGCCGCGCATTCGGGTCGCGTCCGCGAGGGACCCACCCTGGAGGGAACTATTCGGCCGTGGAGGATCCCCGACCGGAGGCCTGGGGACCAAAACCCGCGGCGACCTCCAAAGTCTACTCGCTTCTCAGTTCCCCGCCCAGATCGGCTGCTGCCCGTTCCAGGCGCTTGATGAACTTCTGGGCATCCTTGTCCGTGAGGGTCTTCTGGTCGCTCTGGAGCAGGACGTGGTAGGCGAGAGACTTCCGCCCCTCACCAATTCCGGGCCCCGTATAGAGGTCGAAGAGCTCGACCGAGGCCACCTGGCCCTTGCCGGACTTCTCGATGGCCCTGACCAGATCCCCAGCCGGCACGCCGATGGGCATCGCCAGTGCCACGTCCACCTTGTTGCCGGGAAAGCGCGGGATCGGCTTGTAGCCGAAGGCCCGACTGCGAGAGGCCAGCAGTTCGTCCAGGGAGATCTGGGCCACGACCACCTCACCCGCCAGCTCCTGGACCAGGCCCAGGGGCCTGTGTAGCCCTGGCTCGAGCTTGCCCACGGTCACCACCCTGCGCACCTCGCCCTTCTTCGTGGCATCGGAGTACTCGCCCACCAGGCTGTTCCCCGGGTGGAACCAGGGTGCCAGCTCTCCTGCCTCACCAGCTGCGCTCCAGCAGGGAGGCTCGTAGCCGATCGTCACGAAGAGATCGTCAAGCACCCCACGCATCTGAGCGAAGAGCCCTGCATCGAACCTGGCCTTCTTACCAGGCTCTGGACGCGTCCAGCAGAGTGCCAGCTCGTGGACCTCCCCCGGGAGACCCTTCTCGTCGGCCAGCTCAGGACAGTACCCCTTGCCGATCTCGAACAGGCGGACGTCCGTGAACTGCCGACGGTTCTTCTCCAGCAACCCGAGCAGGCTGGGCACAACACTGCGGCGCACGCACTCCTCACCGTCCACGACCGGGTTGACCAGTCGCGTGTACTGCAGGTCCGCCACTCCGAGCTTCTCCAGCTGACTCCCGGCCACGAAGGAGTAGGTCAGCACCTCATGAAAAGCGGCACTTCCCGACAGACGATCCTGAATGCGGGTCACCAGAGCATGGCGCTCGTCATGGGGTGGCGGAGCGATCTCAGCCGAGAGCCTGCGTTCGGGGATGTTGTCGTAACGATAGAGGCGACCGACCTCCTCGATCAGGTCCTCCTCGATGCCGATGTCCTTGGTGGCACGGTTGGAAGGGACCGTGACCCGCATCACCCCCTTCGAATGATCGACGCCGAAGTCGAGCTTCTCGAGCAGAGCAGCAATGGCCTCATCCTCGAGGTCGATTCCGAGCACGCGTCGGACGCGCTCACCGCGCAGCTCGACGAACAGCTCACAGCTCTGCCAGTCCCCCACATCCGTGGGCGCACTGGGCAGCTCGACCGAGGGTTGAATCTCTCGCAGGGTTCGAACCAGATGGGCCGCAGCCTGCATCGGCATGGCCGGGTCCAGGCTCTTCTCGAAGCGCGCTGAGGCGTCCGTACGAAGCCCGATACGGGCCGAGCTGCGACGGATGGTCACCGCGTCAAAGCTGGCCACCTCGAGGAGCAGTTCACCCGTGTCCTCCCCCACCTTGGAGCCCTCGCCCCCCATCACGCCCGCCAGAGCCACGGGCACATCGTCCGAGCAGATCAACAGATCGGTTGCCCCGACCTTGCGCTCCTCGCCATCCAGGGTCGTGATCGTCTCGCCCTCTCGGCCCATGCGTACGTTGATGCCCGCGGGAGGGATCTGCTTGCGATCGAAGAGGTGGTTCGGCTGGCCCAGATCGAGCATCACGAAGTTCGAGATGTCCACGAGGATGTCGAGCGGGCGCTGTCCAGCCGCCAGCAGGAGCAGCTTCAACCAGAGTGGACTGGGACCATTCTCGACGCCGTCGACCGACAGGGCCACGTAGCGACTGCAGGCCGCGGACTCGATCCTGACAGGCACCGAGGACCCCGAACCGGTCTCGGGCATGGACAGGTCCAGGGGCAAGAGCTCGCGACCATAGATCGCCGCCAGCTCCCGCGCAATTCCTCGGTGGCCCCACAGGTCCGGTCGGTGAGTGATCGACTTGTTGTCGATCTCGATCACCCAATCCTCGACACCCAAGGCGGCTGAGACCGGACTGCCGACCTCGCACCCCTCCGGCAGGACCCAGATGCCATCGTGCTCGTCTCCCAGATCCAGCTCGCGCACCGAGCAGATCATGCCCATCGAAGCCACGCCCCGGATCTTGCTCTTCTTGATCTTGAAGTCCCCGGGCAACACCGTGCCGACGGTCGCCACGGCAACTCGCTGCCCCGCATCCACGTTCGGCGCGCCGCAGACGATGCTCAGGTCTTCGCCCGTACCCACATCCACCGTGCAGACACTGAGCTTGTCTGCATCGGGGTGACGCTCACGAGTCCTGACCAGGCCGACCACCACATCAGAGAGGTGCGGCGCGAAGACCTCGATGCCCTCGACTTCGGCCGTCGACAGGGTCAGGTCCTGGGCAATCTGATCGGGCGTGATGTCGCCGAGATCAACGTGGCGGTTCAGCCAGCGATAGGAGATCAACATCAGAACTGCTCCAGGAAACGAAGGTCACCCGCCATGAAGTGGCGGAGGTCGTCGATGCCGTAACGCAGCATCACCAGGCGATCGAGGCCAAAACCAAAGGCGAAGCCAGTCCAGGCTTCGGAGTCGATACCACCCGCGGCGAGCACTCGCGGGTGAACCATTCCACAGCCACAGAACTCGATCCAGCGGGTCTTCTTGCAGACCCGGCAACCCTCTTCACAGAACGGGCAGCGCACGTCCAGCTCGAAGCCCGGCTCCACGAAGGGGAAGTATCCCGGACGCAGGCGCACCTCGATGTCCTTCTGGAAGAGCTGACGCAGGAAGCCCTTCAGGACACCAGAGAGGTGTCCAACCGTGATGTCCTCGCCGACGACCAGGCCCTCTACCTGGTGGAAGGTGTGCTCGTGGGTAGCGTCGGGCTCCTCGTTACGAAAGACGCGCCCAGGCGCGATGACCCGGAAGGGAGGTTTCAGGCGCTCCATGGCCCGGATCTGCACCGGCGAGGTCTGGGTGCGCATCACCAGGTTGCCCTGGGTATCGCAGTAAAAGGTGTCCTGCATCTCCCGCGCCGGATGATCCGCGGGGATGTTCAGCGCCTGGAAGTTGTAGTAGTCGAGCTCGACCTCGGGCCCATCGAGGACGCTGTAGCCCATGGAGACGAAGATCGCCTCGACCTCCCGACGGACCAGCGTCAGGGGGTGCAGGGAGCCCCTCGTCTGAGGTGCCCCTGGGAGGGTTGCATCGAAGTCCCCGCCCGCGCGTTGAGCCGCGATCTCAGCTGCCTCCAGCTCACCCTTCTTCTGGTCGATCCCGGCCTGGATGTCGCGCTTGAGCAGGTTCGCCCCCTTACCAACGACGCGACGATCGTCGGGAGAGAGCGTGGGGATCGCCGCAAGGAGCCCGGAGACCGAGCCTTCCTTGCCGACGAACTCGCGCTCGATGCCTCGCAGATCTTCGAGACTGGCCGCCCCGGCGAGGCGCTCCATCGCGGAGGCACGCAGTTGTTCGAGTTGTTGTTCCATTCCTTGTGAGGGGACGGTTCAGGGGAGCGAGTTCAGTGGGCAACAGTGGCCCCGAAGAGCGATCAGCAGAGTGTGGAGAGCCAAGGAGTCGAATTCAAAGACCAAGGGGCGGGCGGCGGAGGCCGCCCGCCCCCCTGGCGGTAGTTGCTGCTTGGCCCTAGAGCGAAGCCTTGGCTTCCTCGACCAGGGCGTCGAAGGCTGCCGTATCGTGGATTGCCAGTTCTGAGAGCTGCTTTCTGTTGAGCTTGATGCCGGCCTTGCCGAGACCATTGATGAAGCGCGAGTAGCTCATGCCGCGCATGCGACTCGCGGCATTGATGCGCACGATCCACAGTCGACGGAACTGGCGCTTGCGCTGCTTGCGGTCCCTGAACGAGTAGGCCCACGAGCGATTCATCGCCTCCCTGACCGTACGCCAGAGCTTGGAGCGTCCACCCCGGAAGCCGCGAGCGGCCTTGAAGTAGCGGATCTTCTTCTGGCGGCGCGGGGCTCCGTATCTGACACGAACCATCTAGCGAGCCCCCATCAGTCGGCGCATCAGACGCCCCCAGGTCGGGGGCAGGATGAGGCGGGTATTCAGTCGGCGTCTGGCAGCCGAGTCATTCTTGGCGTGCATGTGGCCACGGCTGGGTCGGTTTGCCGACACCTTGCCCGACTTGGACACGCGGAAGCGTTTCTTGACAGCTCCCTTGGATTTCATCTTGGGCATCTTCGTTCCTCTCGTTGGGCAATAGCCCGCTGGAGACACCCCGCTCGCTGACATGCCTGGTCGCTTGCGGGAGCCAGGGCTGATTCCCACACCATGTGGGGCCCCGAACTTGGAGGGCAGAAGGATACGGATCTCAGGCAAGGGTGCAAGACCCTGAGGGCCCATCCGGCCGAATACTTCGACCGAGGGGGCCCTCACGGAGGATGAATCACTCCGAGGGCTTCTCCTGGGGCACAGCGCCCCCTGCTGCCGGCGCAGCAGTCGGGTTCGGAGCCGGCTTGGGGGCCTGGCTCGCCGGCGTGGGCTTGGCAACAGGAGTCCCTGGCTGACCTCCCACCGGGGTGCTGGAAGGCTTCTTCGTGGTCGTGCTTCCGGCGGTGCCCTTCGTTCCTGGCTTGGTCGGGAGGGGACTCAGGAGCATCGTCATCCGACGTCCCATCATCTTTGCCTTGGACTCGATCTTGGCGACGTCGGCGAGAATCTCAATGACCTGATTCATCACCGCGTATCCATGCTCGGGGTGACGCATCTGCCTTCCTCGGAAGATGCAGACGACCTGGACCTTGTGGCCGGCCAGGAGGAACTTGCGTCCCTGATCAAGTCGATAACCCAGGTCGTGCTTGTCGATTGCAGGTCGTACCCGCAATTCCTTCAGCTGTGAACTGGTCTTCTTGGAACCGCTCTTCTGCTCCCGCTTGCGGGTGTCGTACTTGAACTTGCCAAAGTCCAAGATCTTGCAGACAGGCGGTCGCGCTGTAGGCGAAACCTCGACCAGGTCGAGTTCAACTTCGTCCGCCATGCGTTGAGCTTCGCGCGTATTGATGATCCCTATCTGTTCACCCTTCTCATTGATGAGACGAACTTCGGGAACACGTATTTGTCGATTGCGACGGTAGTCTTGTGCCCTCACAGATCTCCTTGATCAAAGCCGTGGAATCAGTTGGAGCGGGCCGCTCCAACCAATGGTTCTGGTGCCCGGACCGGCGAAGTGCTTCACCAAGGCGTCCGAACGACCCTCTAGCCTAGCCGAGATGGCTGGTCTGCGCCACCGGGGCCTGAAACACCGCTCTTCCCTGGGGTGGCTCAGGACCCCGCTGCCTCCCCTTCTCGGGGATCGGTCTGGACCCCTGGGCGCAGCTGGATGTGGGTCTCCTCCATCTGGTTCTCCTGGACCGTGCTGGGCGCCTCGCACATCAGGTCGGAGGCCGAGGCGGTCTTGGGGAAGGGGATCACATCACGGATATTGTCGAGGCCACAGGTCAGGGCGGTCAGGCGATCCAGCCCCACTGCAAAGCCCGCATGAGGCGGGGCTCCGTAAGAAAGCGCATCGAGGAAGAAGCCGAACTTGAGGCGCTGCTCCTCTTCATCGATGCCCAGGAGGTCAAAGACCTTCTGCTGCACATCGCCCCTGTGGATACGCACGGAGCCCGAGCCCAGCTCCCAACCATTCATGACGAGGTCGTAGGCGCGGCTCGCAAGCTCTCCGGGGTCGCCGGCGAGGCTCCAGTCCTCGGGAGCCGTGAAGGGGTGATGGGAGGAGCTCCAGCGCTTCGACTCCTCATCCCACTCGAACATCGGGAAGTGGGTTACCCAGAGCAGGTTCCACTGCCCCTCGGGAATCAGCTCCAGCTGCCTGCCCAGGTGCAGCCGAAGCTCACCCAGGACCTTCCAGGTGGTGTCCCGCCGATCCGCACAGAACAGCAGGAGGTCCTCCTGCCCGGCCCCCATCGCCTCGAGAAGCCTGGCGCCCTGGTCTCCCTCCGTCCAGCGGGCCATGGGGCCGGCGGCACCGCCTTCCTCTCCGGGCTTCCACCAGGCGAGGCCCTTGGCTCCGAACTCCTTGGCTCGCTTCTCCAGGGCCTTCATCTGACCCCGGCTGACCTTGGTCTTGCCACCCTCGACCACGATGCCCATCACTCGGCCACCGCTCTCCACACACCCCTTGAAGACCCCGAACTCCGACTGCAGCGCCCAGTCGTCTGCAGCCTTCAGCTCCATCCCAAAGCGCGTGTCCGGCTTGTCGATCCCGAAGCGCTCCATGGCCTCCGCCCAGCGCATGCGCGGGAAGGGCAGGCTGAGCTCAACGTCCATGGCTTCCCGGAAGGTGGATTGCAGCACACGCTCCCACACGGCCCACACGTCCTCCTCCTCGACGAAGGACATCTCCATGTCGAGCTGGGTGAATTCCGGCTGGCGATCCGCACGCAGGTCCTCGTCGCGGAAGCAGCGAGCGACCTGGTAGTAACGGTCGAAGCCCGAGCACATCAGGATCTGCTTGAAGATCTGCGGGGACTGCGGCAAGGCGTAAAACTTGCCCGGGTGCACGCGGCTCGGCACCAGGTAGTCCCGGGCACCCTCGGGGGTCGCTCGATTCAAGACCGGGGTTTCGATATCGAGGAAGTCCTCTGCCTCGAAGCCACGCCGAATGGCCGAGATGAAGCGGGCTCGATGGGCCAAGTTGCGCTGCAAGGGCGTCCGCCGCAAGTCGACATACCGATAGCGCAAGCGAGTCTCGATGGCTGTATCGAGGTTGTCGATGACCTCGAAGGGAGGCACCTTTGCTGCGGAGAGGATCTCTATCTTGTGAGCGACGACCTCAATCTCACCGGTGTCCAGATTCGCGTTGATGTTCTCCTCGCCACGGGCAGCCACCTCTCCGTGAATGGCAATGACGAACTCAGGCCCCACCTTGATCTCACCGACGAGATTCTCATCGATGACGATCTGGGTAACCCCATAGCGGTCGCGCACATCCAGGAAGTAGATCCCGCCGTGGTCGCGTCGACTGTCAACCCAACCGTTGATGCGGACGCTGTCTCCGACATTCTGGCTACGCAGTTCGCCACAGGTGTGAGTGCGTCGCCACTCGGCGGTCACGGTGGAGGTGGTGGTCATTGAGCTCGTGATTTCTATCTTGGGTTGGAAGCGGACCGCCGGGGATGACGGTCAGCAGAGCGGGAACTCTATCCGCAGAAGGCCAAAATCTGAAAACCCCGATTATCGAGTTCGGGGCCTCCCCGGTCGTGAGTCAGCCTACTGCCCATTCACTCAACTGCCAGAACGAGGCGCGGCGACGCGCCCAGAGGGGCACGCCGCCGCGTGATTCTGGGTCGGTGTAAGCAGGCTACCTGGCGTGTCCCTTGACCTTGAGGCGCATGAGAGCACGGTGCAGCGCCGCATTGGCGCGGGCTATATCGATCCTCGCCTCGTCGGCCGTCATGTCAGTGCGGCTGGGCTTCAGGCGCGCCCGAGCGCGCACTTCGGCCTCCTTGGCGCGCTCCTCGTCGATCTCCGAAGGCTCCTCGCCTGCCGGCGTGAGGATCCTCAGGGTGTTGTCGTGCACCTCGGCAAAGCCACCAGCCACGAACAGGTCGTGGGACTGCTTGCCATCATTGAAGGTCAGATGCCCGGGGCCCAAGGCCGCGATCATCGCGGCGTGACGGGGAAAGACCCCCATCGAGCCGTCGGTGGCAGGCACCTGCACTGACGTGGCCGTGGTGTCGATCAGCACCTTCTCGGGCGTGATGACTCGCAGGGTGAGTTCTTGGGCCATTGTGTTTCCTTCCTAGATCCGTATCGAAGACGGGGAGACTCAGGCGGTGACCGTCTCAGCGGCGCGGGCGCGAACATCATCAATCGAGCCGACCATGTAGAAGTCCTGCTCGGCAAGGTCATCGTGCTTGCCCTCGAGGATCTCCTTGAAGGAGCGAACCGTGTCCTCGCGGGGGACGAAGAGGCCGGGGGTGCCCGTGAACTGCTCGGCCACGAAGAAGGGCTGCGCGAGGAAACGCTGCATCCGGCGGGCCCGGTGCACGACCTGCTTGTCCTCGTCGGAGAGCTCCTCGACGCCCAGGATGGCGATGATGTCCTTGAGGTCAGCGTAGCGCTGCAGTGTTTCCTGCACGCCACGGGCCACAGCATAGTGCTCCTCGCCCACGACGTTGGGGTCGAGCATCCGCGAGGTCGACTTGAGCGGGTCCACCGCCGGGTAGATACCCAGCTCGGAGATCGCACGATCCAGGATGATCGTCGAGTCGAGGTGCGCGAAGGTGGCCACCGGCGCGGGGTCGGTGATGTCGTCAGCGGGCACGTAGACGGCCTGCATCGAGGTCACCGAGCCCTTCGTGGTTGAGGTGATTCGCTCCTGGAGGGCACCCATCTCCGAGGCCATGGTGGGCTGGTATCCCACGGCGGAAGGCATCCTACCGAGGAGCGCCGAGACCTCAGAACCGGCCTGCACGAAGCGGAAGATGTTGTCGACGAACAGCAGCACGTCCTGCCCCTTCTCGTCGCGGAAGTACTCCGCCATGGTGAGCCCGGACAGGGCCACGCGCAGGCGCGCTCCGGGGGGCTCGTTCATCTGACCGAAGACCAGCACTGCGTTGTCCAGCACCGAGGCGGTCTCGCCATCGGGGCGCTTGTACTCAGCTTCCTTCATCTCCAGCCAGAGGTCGTTGCCCTCACGGGTACGCTCCCCCACGCCACAGAACACGGAGAAGCCGCCCTTCTCGACCGCGGTGATCCGGATCAGCTCCTGAATCAAGACGGTCTTGCCGACGCCCGCACCCCCGAAGAGGCCGATCTTGCCGCCCATCGCAAAGGGGCACAGGAGGTCGACCACCTTGATGCCGGTCTCAAAGACCTCGGAGACAGCTTCCTGCTCCTCGAAGCTCGGCGCCGGGCGGTGGATCGGCCAGCGCTCCTCGACGTTGAACTCGCCAGCGGTGAGCACGTCAAGCGGGGTGCCCGTGAGGTTGAAGATGCGCCCCTTGGTGCCCTCACCCACAGGAACGGAGATCGGCGCTCCGGTGTCAGTCACCGCCATGCTGCGTCGGCAGCCGTCCGTGGTGGACATCGCGACGCAGCGAACCATGTCGTTGCCGAGGTGCTGGGCCACCTCGAGGATCAGGTCGATACTGCGCTCGGAGTCCTGGACCGTGAGTGCATTGAAAATGGCGGGCAGCTTGCCAGCGGGAAAGCGCACGTCGACCACGGGGCCGAAGATCTGAGCAATGGTGCCGGTGTTGGAGGAAGTCATCGTTTGCTATTGGGGTCGGTTGCCGGGAGACCCCGGCGACTCGGTGTGCGTTCTGATGGGTCTGGTTGTTCTGTTCGGTTACTTGAGAGCTTCCACGCCACCGACCAAGTCGAGCAATTCCATGGTGATGCTCTCCTGTCGCAGGCGGTTGTACTGGCCCTTGAGTGCACCCTGCATGTCGGTTGCAGCATCGGTGGCGGCCTTCATCGAGGCGCGCCTCGATGCGTATTCTGAGGTGAGCGATTCCAGGAGCGCGTTGAAGATACGCACCTCGAGGTATCGCGGAATCAGCGAGTCGAAGATGGTCTCGGCGTCGGGCTCGAGGATCACGTCACTGGCTCCACCGGAGTCCTCTTGATCACCCTCGGAGGCCTGATCCTCGACGGGCAGGAAGGGCACCACGCGCGGCACATACCTGACCATCGTTTCGAAGGAAGTGTAGAGCAGCTCGACTCGCTTGTAGGCCCCCGAGAGGAAGGCCTCCACCAGGCGGTTTGAGGTGGCGGCCGCCTGCGAGAAATCGATCGACTCGAGAGGCGGCTCGACGAGGAAGGTCTCGACGTTCAGCCCCCGCTTCGAGAGGTACTGGAAGCCCTTTCGGCCGTAGACGAAGAAGTCGATGTCCTGCTCCTCGACACCAGCACTCTTCTGCACGACGAGCCAGCGCTCGAGCTCGGAAAAGAGATTGGTGTTGTACGCACCGCACAGTCCGCGGTCGGAGCTGACCAGCAGCACGCAGATCTTCTCGCCACTGCCCACGTTGAACAGCGGACGATCGAGCGCCTCAGGGCCGAGGACGGCGGCGAGGCCCTGGACCAGTCCGGCGATCTCCTCTGCGTAGGGACGCGAGGAGACAGCCCGATCCTGGAAGCGGCGGAGCTTGGTCGAGGCGACCATCTCCATCGCTCGGGTGATCTGCTTGATGTTGCCGACGGATTTGATCCGCAGGCGGAGTTCCTTGACGGAGGCCATGTGCAGGTCCTCTGGACGTTCAGTTCAGGGAGGGGTGTTTGGTCGTCTAGAAGCCCATCTGGGAGCGAACCGTGGCGGCTGCTTCCTCGATGGCCTGCTTGCCCTCATCGGAGAGCTTGCCGGTGTTATTAATGTCCTCGCCGACCTCGGGCTTGGAGTCCCGCATGAAGGCCAGGAAGGCACTCTCGAAGTTGCCGACCTCCTTGACGGGAACCGTATCAAGGGCTCCGGAGGTTCCGGCGTGCACCATCATCACCTGGTCGGTGACATGGACAGGGGCGTACTGACCTTGCTTGAGGATCTCCACCAGGCGCTCACCACGGGTGAGGGTTGCCTGGGTGGCAGCATCAAGGTCCGACCCGAACTGGGCGAAGGCCGCCAGTTCGCGGTACTGGGCCAGGTTGATTCGCAGACCACCTGCAGCCTTCTTCATGCCAGGGATCTGGGCGGAGCCCCCCACGCGAGAGACCGAGATACCAGCGTTCACCGCCGGGCGAATGCCGGAGTTGAACAGGTTGGCCTCGAGGAAGATCTGACCGTCGGTGATCGAGATCACGTTGGTCGGGATGTAGGCAGAGACGTCGCCCTCCTGGGTCTCGACGATCGGCAGCGCGGTGATCGAGCCACCACCGGCCTTGTAGCGGGGATTGATCTTCGGTGCATCATCCGAGAGCTTCGCCGAGCGCTCGAGCAGGCGGCTGTGCAGGTTGAAGACGTCGCCGGGGAAGGCCTCACGACCCGGGGGACGGCGCAGCAGCAGCATCACCTGGCGATAGGCAAGAGCCTGCTTGTAGATGTCATCGTACATGATGACAACGTGTCTTCCCTCGTCCCTGAAGCGCTCGGCCATCGTGGTGCCGGCGTAGCAGGAGAGGTACTGCATGGAGGCCTCGTCGTTCGCCGAGGCCGAGACGACGATGGTGTACTTCATCGCGTCATGCTCCTCGAGACGACGCACCACATCCACCACAGTCGACTGCTTCTGCCCCACAGCAACGTAGATGCAGATGACCTGCTCGGAGTTGCTGGGGTCACCCCCGCCGGTGGTCTTCTGGCTGAGGATCGTGTCGATGCAGAGGGCTGTCTTGCCCGTCTGGCGGTCTCCAATGATCAGCTCTCGCTGGCCGCGGCCAACAGGGATCATGGCGTCGATGGCCTTGATGCCCGTCTGCACGGGCTCGCTCACCGGCTGGCGCTCCACCACCGAGGGAGCGGGCTGCTCGATGGGCAGGAAGTCATCCTCACTGACCGTGAGGGCCCCCTTGCCGTCGATCGGGTCGCCGAGAGCATTGACCACACGGCCGAGCAAGCTCGGGCCGGTTGGCACCGAGATGATCCGGCCGGTGGCGCGCACCTCGTCACCCTCCTTGACCTCGGAGGCGTTTCCCAGGAGCACGCAGCCGACGTTGTCCTCTTCGAGGTTCAGCGCCACTCCACGGACATTGCCCGAGAACTCGAGGAGCTCGTTCATCATGCAGTCATCCAGGCCATAGACCCGGGCGACGCCGTCACCGACCGAGAGGACGGTGCCGACACTCTGCATCGAGGTCTCGCCCTGATACGACTCGATTTCCTTCTTGAGGATCGAAGTGACTTCAGCGGGTCGAAGATCCATCGTTGTACTTCCGTTGCTAGTTCTTGCCGCTCTTGGAGCAGCTGTCCGCGTGAGGTGGCGTCGATCAGTGCGATCGGCCGCCGGTTCGTGATTGGTTGGTTTCGGTCGAGAGATTGCCGGGCTGACTCTAGGAGTTCAGGGCCGGCAGCTCGCTCTCCATCATTTTCCTGCGAAGGCCCGCAAGGCGTCCCTTCACTGAGTAGTCGATCAGCCGGTTGTCGACGAAGACACGCACACCTCCGACCAGGTCGGAGTTGATGCGATTCTCGAGCATGACTTCCTTGCCGAGTCTGGCGCCGATCGCGGCCGACAGCTCGGAGATCTCGTTGGCGCCGAGGGCCAGGGCACTCTCGACATGGCCCTCTACGGCACCGCGACTGGAGAGCCACTTGAGGCGAAAGGCAGCGCCCAGGTCCTTGAGGACCACCTCGCGGTTCTTGTCAAACAACAGGCCGATGAAGTTCCGCATCACCGGGTGACAGTCGCCCGTCACCTCGTCGAGCTTCGCACGACGGTCCTCCTGGGGAATCCGCGCGTCGAACAGCCAGGCACAAACAGTCTCGTCGGAGACCTCGTTCGTGACCTTCTCCACGTCAGCCCTGATCTGATCGACGACTCCTTGAGCGGTCGCCAATCCGAAGAGAGCCTCGGTGTAGCGGGTGGTGACAGGATCGATGATCACCTCAAGACTCCTGCTTGGTGTGGCTGACGAGTTCATTGACCAGGCGACGATCGTCCTCGGCATCGACACGACGCTTGAGGACCTCACCGGCAGCGGAGAGGCTCAGCTCCACGACCTGATCACGGATCGCGGCCAGGGCCTGATCCTTGGCGGTGTCGATGTCGGACTTCGCCCGCTCGCGCAGGGCGTCGGCCTCCTTCTTGGCCAGGTCGATGATCTCGTGCTCGCGCTTCTCGGCACGTTCACGCGCTTCGGAGAGCAGCTTGGCCGCTCCGGCCTGAGCCTCGCCGAGCTTGACCTCGACCTCGGCGCGGACCTTCTCGGCCTCCTGGTTGGCCTTCTCCGCGCTCTCGATGGCCGCAAAGGCCTGCTCGTCACGCTCGGCCAAGGCCGCTGCGATCGGGCCGAGCACGATCTTCCACATGAAGGGAAGTGCTATGGCGAAGATGATCCACGTCCAGAGGGTCCCGCCAAACCCACCAGGGTCCATCGGGTTGAATTCAGTGCCACCTTCCGAGAGGAGGGTGAGGACGAAGAGGTTCTGCATCACGTCGATTCGAGGGGTTCGCTGAGTCGACTCAGCGGTTCGGCATCGGGCCAAGTTTGATTGGATGGGCCACAGAGCAACGCCAGGGAGGCGCAGCAACTCGCGGCTCTCGGAGAGGTCGGTCGCCGGGGAGCTCAAGCTCGAGCCCCCCGACCCGTTCCTCATCTGGAGGGTCGCGTTCTGTCTAGAGCACGATCAGGAGCGTCACCACCACGGCGAAGAGGGAGACACCCTCGATCAGCGCGGCGAGGATGATGGAGCCACCCTTGATGTCTCCGGCGGCTTCCGGCTGGCGGGCGATGCCCTCGTTGGCGGAGGCGCCGATCTTGCCAATGCCGAGGCCGGCTCCGATGGCGACGATGCCTGCACCAATGCCTGCACCCATCTTGGCGACGTCCATGACCGCTTCGGTTTCTTGAACGGGAAGGTTCATTCTGCTCGTTTCTCCTGCTGGCGACCAGATGGCCGCAAGGGGGTTATTCGGGTTCTAAGTTAGGAACGGGAGGCCCCACCGATGGCGCGCCGCATGACGACGAGCCCTCCGGAGGGGTGTAGTAATCAGTGCTCGGGGTGGATCGAGGCGTTGACGAACATGATCGAGAGCTGCGTGAAGATGTAGGCCTGCAGCATGGCCACGAAGGCCTCGATGATCATGATGAAGACCGCGAAGGCCAGGGCAACAGGCGAGGCAGCGAAGCCAGCACCATGCCCCATGGACTCGGCGAAGAAGAAGATCAGGCCCATGAAGGAGAGCACGACCATGTGGCCTCCACTCATGTTCGCGAAGAGACGAATCATGAGGGCGAAGGGCTTGACGATCAGGCCGATCAATTCGACGAGGAACATCAGCGGCCAGAGCAGCGGGGGCACATGCGGAACCAGGTTCTTCCAGAAGGCGATGGGCCCCTGAACGATCATGCCGCAGATGATCATCGAGAAGAAGGTGATGCCAGCCAGCGCTGCCGTGACAAAGATGCTGGCAGTCGCAGTAGCACTCCACGGCACCAGCCCCATCAGGTTCATGAACAGGATGAAGAAGAAGATGCCCAGGAAGTAAGGCAGGTAGGTCCGGCCGGTCTGCTTGCCCATGACCGGCACGACCATCTCGTCGCGAATGTACATCACAAAGCCGGTGAAGACCTTCGTGATGGCGTCGCCTCGACCGGTCCGCAGGTAGGTTGGTATGCCCCCCAGGAGAATAAAGACCAGCAGTACCGCGGCGATCTGGAAGACCTGGAGATTGGTCATGGCCAGATGCGTCTCGGTCAGCGGGTCACCATCCCAGTGGTTGTGCCAGTCGAACATCCCCAGGAATCCGGGCAGCGGTATGGAGAAGAGATGGTCTCCACTACCATGAGCGGCCGCAGTTCCATGCTCGCCCTCGTGCTCTGCCGAAGCGTGCCCAGCTTCGCCACCATGCTCGGCAGCGCCCGCTTCCCCATTAGAGGCAACGAGCCTGGCAGGACTCAGGTGCAGATAGAGCTGCTTGAAGACACTCTCATTGGCGTGGTGCTCCGAGTAGGTCTTGGAGATCAAGCAGGCGCCCAGAATGACGACGAGGGCCAGGATGGGTCGGAGGAAGTTCACGGTCGTCTTGGGTTCGTTGGTGGGCTTCTCGTGAGAGCTTACTTGGCAGGGTCAGCTTCCAGAGAGCCGGCCTTGGCGTCGGTGGAGTTGCTCAGAATCCGAACACTCTCGAAGACTGCGACCGTCTGGACGACGACGGCAACTGCAACGAAGGTCAGGAGAAAGGCCTTCCAGTCAGCTCGAAGCGCTGCAGCCTCGATGTAGCGGAAGGACAGGGCGCCGATCAGCACGAAGAGCAGCTTGAAGAGAAAGACCTCGACCACCGACTGGAAGGCGTGATTCGGTCGGTGGCGGAAGGAGTGGCGCTGCCAGCTTGCGCCCAGCATCGAGACGGAAGTACCACAGAGCGCGCCTGCGGCCACCCCCATACCCTCACGCCCGCCCAGCTGGAAGGCGAGAATGGCCGTGATCAGGATCACGGCGAGGGTCACGAGGGTCGTACGGGTCATGTGTCTTGGGAGCCTCCCCCGGAAGGGGGTTGTCGCTTGGAGGTCGCTCCCGAGGGAACGGCCTGCAACAGGGAGTAGAAGCCACCCGCAGCCCCGAGGAAGATCCCGACGATCAGGAGCAGGGGGTATGTACCGAGCTTGCCGTCCAACCAGTAGCCCCCGAGCCCCAGGACGCCCATCGATGCGACGAACTGGAAACCGAGACCTGCATAGCGCCCGTAGGCGTCACCCGCCCCTTTCTGCTCCTTCTTCATTGCTGGAGCAAGAGCCTTCGAAGGGGACTCGGCGGCATGCAGTCCGTACCTGTTCTACCGCGATCAGAACGCGGTCGACGTGCGGGAAGCTTGAGAGGAGGGAGAGCGGAAGCTACCCGGTGCGGGGAGCTGGATTCTTTTTCAGCGGGCCTTTGTCCGTGACCTGAAAACCCCGACGCGCGATGATTTGCAGGCTTCGAACGGCAAACAGAGTAGGCTCGCGCCTGACGAGGTCAACCCGGCTCCCAGGATTTCCAGGCAGCCGCTGAAATTCCGCGCACCGGAGGGGACCGCCCCCCAGGACCCCTGGCGAGGGGCAGCTTGCCGGGGTCGCCTCTCAAAGTGGCTCGAACTGGTCGTCAGACCTGCCTGGGTTTGGCGGGAAGCCATGTTCGCAGGGCCCCCGGGGAGATAGAATTGTCGCCAAATTTGGGGAGCCAGGGCACAGGGCCTGTCCCCCGCCTCTTCCATCCACCCCCTCGCCTCACGGCATTCCTACGCGGAGAATCCCCTTGGAACGCACTCTCGTCCTCCTGAAGCCCGACGCCCTCCAGCGCCACCTCGTCGGCCCGATCCTCAGCCGCTTCGAGCAGAAGGGTCTCAAGCTCGCCGGCCTCAAGATGCGCAGCTTCCCGCTGGAGACCATTCAGCGCCACTACTCCGACCATGCGGACAAGCCCTTCTACGGCAACCTGGTCAGCTTCATGACCTCGGGCCCCGTGGTCGCGATGGCCTTCGATGGCAAGGATGCCATCAAGGTCGTACGCACACTGGTCGGCGCCACCAATGCTCGCGAAGCCGCCCCCGGTACCATCCGAGGTGACTACGGCATGAGCTTCTCCAACAACATGGTCCATGCCTCCGATGGTCCCGAGGCTGCTGAGAAGGAGCTGGGGCTCTTCTTTGCCGAGGCCGGCGACCTGATCGACTGGGAACCCATCGATCTGGGCTGGACCTACAACGTGGAAGAAGAGCTCTCCTGAGCCTCAACGCCCGTCAGATCGAGCAGCTCGTCGAGGAGCTCGGGGATCTCCTCGGCTCCCTTCGGCTGCGCGATGTTCAGGCCCTTCCCCCTCGTGACGTGGTGCTCGTGTTCGAGCCCGATGACCCTGGGGAGGGGCCCGCTGTCTTTCGTCTGAGACTGTCCGCCGATCCAGACAACTCCAGGCTGCATCTTCAGCAAGGTCGTCTGCACCGAGGCAAGGGCCCCACGGGCCCCTTCTTCCGTCGACTCGAAGAGGAGCTGGTCGGTGCTCGCCTCAAGTCCCTGACGCAGGTACGCGCGGACCGACTCTGCCTGCTGGAGTTCCAGGACACCCCGGGCGGCGCTCCCAGGTCCCTGCTGGCCGAGCTGACCGGCAGACATGGGAACCTGGTGCTCCTCGAGCGTGCCGACCGCGTGCTGGACCTCCTGGTCCCTCCTCCCGCCAAGCAGGAGACGCCCCGACTCGTGAAGGGCGAGGTCTGGTCCCCTCCCCCAGGACGCTCCTACGACCCCGAATCCACCCCGTCCATCGAGGAGTCCTTCGAGCTGCCCGAGGAGCCCCCGCCCGGTGTTCTCCAGGGTCATGCACCCCTCGCACCACTCTCGTGGCGAGTGGAGAACTCCCTCGGCAGCGCCGCATCACAGCGCGATCTCGCAGCCGCCCGCAAGAAGTTACGCAAGCGAGTCGAGCGCAAGCTGGCCCGTGCGCGGTCTCTCCTTGGCGGCCTACAGAAGAAGCTAGAGGCCTGTGGCCGCTCCGAACGAGTTCGCCTCGACGGGGAGCTCCTCTCCGCCAACTTGCATCAAGTTCAGAGAGGCGCGAAGTTCGTCGAACTCGAGGACTGGTACAGCGAGGGTTCGCCCGCACGGCGGATCGAGGTGGACCCGCGGCGAAGCCCAAAGGAGAACGCCCAGCTGCTGTTCGATAAGTACAAGAAGCTCGAGCGCTCCAAGGTCGAGCTCCCCTCCGAACTGGCCCTGGCCGAGGAGCGAGTCGAAGCGCTGAGCCAGCTACTCGAGCGCGCCAACGACCAGAGCAATGACCCCGAACAAGTCGACTCGGAGGGCGTCAGCCAGGGGCTCCTCGATCCCCCCCAGCAGGCCGACCCACGCAAGCGCAAGGCTCCCGCGCCACGTGTACCCTACCGGACCTTCACCACCTCCACCGGAGTCGAGGTACGGGTCGGAAGAACAGCCAAGGACAACGACGCGCTGACCTTCAAGCACTCCAATGGCAACGACTACTGGCTCCACACGGCGGATGCACCCGGCAGCCACGTTGTGCTCCGTGTTGGAAAAGGCGGCGGCAAGAAGGGCAGGGTCGTCGAGCCAGCCCACGAGGACCTGATCGACGCGGCCCACCTGGCCGTTCACTTCTCCCCTCTCAAGGAGGCCAGCAAGGCCAGCGTGCACGTCGCCCCCTGCAAGCTCGTTCACAAACCCCGTGGGGCCAAGCCCGGCCTGGTGACCCTCTCAGGCGGTCGAAACCTCGAGATTCGGATGCAACCGGACAGGCTCGCAAGGTTATTGCGACCCTCCAGAGGTCAGTGAATCACCTCCCAGACGCCAAGCTCTCGAACACCAATCCTCCAGGTGTGTTCCAGATCCCTTAGGATCTCGCTGATCCGCCGCCATACCTAGGCCCCAAAGACATGACCATCTCTCGACAGAGCCTCCTCTCGGTGCTCGGAAGCCTGGCGCTTCTCGGGACCGCATCCTGTATCAATGACACGATCAGTCGTCAGGATCGAGCCAAGCAAATCGAGATTCACACCGACTCTGCCAGCCTCAACCTCGCGATGGGCGAGTACTTGCGGGCCGAGAGCCAGGCACTGAAAGGCCTGGATCTGGACGACGACAACTTCACCCTGACTCTCTACCTCGGCCGGGCCCTGCTCAACCAGGGCACCATCGAGAAGATCCTCCAGGCCGAGTACGCCCTGCGAAAGCTTCCCCTCGACGAGGACTTCAGGGTTCCCCTTTCGCTTGCCGAGGTGCTCGAACGCAAGGGAATCGCCTTCTCCGAAGCTGCCGAGGGTGTGGCCAGCGGTGAGCGCTACACCCCTGCTCCCGATCCATCGGCGAGGGCCAAGGAGCTCCGTCAGGATTCCAACAAGTGCTTCAAGGAGTCCCTGGAACTCTTCGAGTACGCACTCGACATGCAGCCGGGGGATACCGAGGTCCTCAACGGCCTGGTGCGCATCACCGCCTCGCTGCAGCTCTACGGGGATTCCCTGGCCTGGGGTGAAGCCCTGGTGAGGATCACTCGCACAGATCGCCTCTGGTTCCGTGAGCAGGTCGATCGACCCAACGTATCGACCCAGGATGAGGAGCGCTTCTGGAGAGTCATCACCAGGTTGCGGAGTCTCGAGCGCTCAGTGCACCTGCACTCTGCGGCGATCCTGAACCTGAAGCTCGATCAACCGGAAGAGGCCCTGGCAGCCCTCGACGCTGTCCTGGAATTCGACCCGGGCATTGCAGAGGTCTACAGCCAGCGCGCTCAATTGCTGGTCAAGCTCGGTCGCTACGAGGAGGCCATTGCCTCGATCGACAGCTTTCTGTCGCTCGCAAGCCTCGAATTCGACCATCCGAATGTCCAGCGCGCGTTTCGCATCCGAAGGGACTGTGAAGCTGCTCTGGTTCGTTCCGAGGGCTGACCTCTAGCGCGCGCGAGGCGAGAGCTATCTCGGGGCCTTCGGGCTCCAGGTCACAGTGCGCTCCAGTCCAAAGCGGTCTATGAACCGCAAGATGATCTCGCGCTGACCCCGGCTCTGCTGTAACACTCGGCTGATCTCCGCAGGGCTACAGAGAGGCTCGCCGGCCAGTTCGAAGAGGATGTCACCGCGTTGTAGGCCCAGGTTCTCAGCCATGCTTCCGGGCTCACGCCGCTCGATCACGAGGCCCACGCCCGGCCCCAGCAAGGTTGCTGAGCTGGCCTCCTCCGTGATTCGAGTGACCTTGACGCCAAGGAAGGTGACCACAGGGGTCACTGCCAGGAGGTCCGGAGAGGCGACGTCCCGACCGTAACCTGGGTCGGAGGAGCCAAAGCTCAACTGCTGGCGACCACGGTCCCATTGGAACTGGCTTCCTGGTCCAAAGGGCTTGGCAAGGATTCCGACCAGCCCGGGTACACGACTGCGAAGCCCGGGATAAGCCTCGAGCAAGGCGGCCGAACTCTCGGCCGCATAACGCTGCTGACGAATCCGGGTTCCATCATGAATGAACTCGGTCAGGACCACGCCCTCTGGCTGAACATCCAGCTTGAAGACGTGTCGTGCGACACGTCTGGGCGTCTGGAAGGCTCTCGGTTGGTACATGCTGAGAGACTTGCGCGGCGAGAGTGGCTGCAGGCGCTCCGAGGGAGGCAGCAGGTCACCGATATCGATAGCTCGCAGCATGGCTGCCTCTGACCGGCTATCTGTCGAGGCCTGATCTCCGCCCTCGCTGTCGATCCATTCCCGACGCAGCCTCCGTGCGCTCTGGTTCAGCTCACGAAGAGCCATCCGGGAGGTCCAGGCCAGCTCAGGCATCTCGGGGTCCAGTGACCAGGCCTCGATGGCCAACCCTAGCTCCGCATCCCAGCGGGCGCGGGCCACCAGCTCCTCGTAGGCAATTTCACGCGCATCGATGTCAGAGTCCGTCAGCCGTGCATACCAGCTCACCTGGTCGACGCCTGAGGAGAGGACCACTCGAAGCTTCTGGCCACGAAGGAATTCAGCATCGGAATCGTCACCCCGAGCTTCCTCCTCGATGCCCGGCGACGCCTCGACCTGCGCGGACTGCTGTGCCCAGGCCTGGCCCAGCCCTAGCACGCACAGCCCGACCACATGGCCAAGAGTGCAGCTCGAGCTTCGCAAGGGTGTATTCATGTTCGGCGAACGGCTCTCAGGCCTGAAGGAGTCGGGGCTGGGTTCGCCGAAGATCAGCGCACCCCGTCTCGCCGGGCAGCCGGGGCACTACCACGAAGACCCACCGCGCTATTGAAGCCCTGCCTGGGATGAAAGGCATTGAATGATGGTGCGACCTCGCCATAGAAGGGCGCGGCGCGCTGCTCCAGATAATCCTCGACCGAGTGCACGGGCTTGAGAGGTGAACCAGCCGACTCACGAACCGGCTGGAGGACCTTGCTGCCCTGGTGTAGATCGGTAGCAACTGAGGAGCTGTCCGTGACAACGGGAACCACGGGGACCGAATCAATGGTCTCGGTGACGGAGATGGCCTTCTGGGCGAGTACCCCAAGGAAGAACACGCCGGCCGCCGCAGCCGCCATGGGAATGAACCGCAGGAGGCGCCCTGCCTGAGAACGCTGCGACGTCGTGACACCGGGGTCGTCCTGCTTCTCCGAGAGCCCCCCCCCGATCAGGCCCTCGCCACGCAAGCGCTCGCGTAGGTCCGGCCAAAGAGAGGTCTCTGGAGCTCCGGCAGCCATCTGCTCGAAGTGATCGAGCCGGGCCTTCCGGGTGAAATCTGCCTGGGCCAAGACCTCGCGGCAGGAGCCGCAGGCCGTGAGGTGCTGCTCGACCCGCTCCGCCAGCGGCGACTCGAGGTCGCCACCTACGTGGAGCGGCAGTCCAGCCAGGACTTCAGAACAATTCATCTGCATGGGCTTACTCATGGGAACCCTCGGGTGATTCCGCGTCAGGCGCGCCCCCCTCTGGGAGGGCAGTACTGGGCGCGCCGGATTGACAATTATCGGCTTCGGAATTCGCTTCATACTCCGAATTGGTGCCGCTCGGTTCTACGTCTGCTGCCTTGCCCTTGTTGGCACCGGCTGCAGACTCCTTGTCTCGCTCTCGTCTCTCCCACTCTTCCTGAAACAACTTACGGCCGCGATGCAGTCGCCACCTGACCGTCACGTGGGTCGCTCCCACGATTTCGGCGATCTCACTGCAGGGCAGCCCTTCGAGCTCTCGCAGGACCAAGGCTGACTGAAAATGGGGAGCGAGGGAATCCAGGCAGGCCTGCACCTCGCTCGCGGTTTCCTCCCGGATGATGGCGGCAGAGGGATCCTCGACCCCCTCATCGATGATCTCCGGATCGCACTCGTCTTCCTCCGAGCCTGTCGTGGAGTAGGTCGGCCGGCGCTTGCGGAGCAGATCGATGGAGAGGTTCGTCACGATTCGATAGAGCCAGGTGCTGAAGGCATGGCCAAAGTCGAATTTCTCCAGGTTCCGGAACACACGCATGAAAGCGTCCTGGACCAGGTCCTGGGCATCCTCGTCGCTGGGCACCAGGTTTCGAGCCACACGCCAGGCGCGACGCTCGTAACGCTGAACCAGCTCGGCAAACCCACGCTCATCTCCCGCCAGAGCCAGACGCAGGGAGGCATGGTCCTCGGCCCGATTGCGGGCAGCGAGGCTCTTGGGATCTTCTCCCCCGACGGCCTTCGTGGGGGCAGCAGTGAGCCCTTCGGCGGGTAGGGCCTGGGCCCCTGCGGGTTCAGCGCTCATGTCAGCGGGTGGTGAATCGGAAAGGCTCTCGTCCATGGAATCGGCGGGCGGGCCGGCTTTACTCGTGAGATACGGGCGAGGTGGACAGCTGTTGGGATATCCCCCCATTCGATCGGCCATGCAGGCCATTTTCGGGAGTGGATGGACCTTCAAGCCCCTCCAGGGGGTCTCCTGGGAGGCTAATTGTTCAAATTCCAGGCCCGTTCCGCCTCGAATCCCTCCCTCAAGGGATCGGCCAGTTCGGCCGGGTAGGACGCCAGGATGGGCTCGATCCCTCCTGGATCACGGCGATGGAGACTGTAGCTCCAGCGCCCCAGACCTCTCAGGTAGGGGACGGCATCCTCCCCCATTCCAGCCCGGGCAACCTCCCGGGCCAGGATCTCCGGGAGGGGGTAAGCACCACCCCCAAACCGCCCCAGGGCAGCCAGCGCGGACTCGCGCTCACCCTCGGGGGCAGCCATCACGGCGTCGAACGCCGCCTGCTGATTCCAGCCCAACGCGACCTTGATCAGCGCTCCAAGACCAAGCTTGTATTGAGCCTCGCGCTCGGCGTCACCACCGGCCACCGCTGCCAGGCCCTCGCCCGCCTGTCCCCAGGCCCTGTACAGATCCCCCTCGCACTCCGCCAGCAGCTCCTCTCGGTAGAGAGCTCGAACCGCGTCTGCCCGCAAGAGCCCTGGCGATGACTCATCGAAGCCCTCGATGAGCTCGAGCTTGTCCTCCCGGCTCCCCGCGAAGTGAGGCATGACCTTCTCGAAGTACTGCCCGTAGCTGTAACCCTTGTGACGGGTGAGGATCGTCCAGTTATCCGCGGCCCGCTCCAGATGACCGGTTCGCAGGGCCGAGAGACTTGCTCTTACCCCAAGCCCGACAAGGATGGTCCCGAGGGCAATGGAGAGATGGCGAGAAGTGCTGAGCACCGACTCCGACAGCTCTCCGAGCGCGGCAGCGACTAGCACTGCACCAAAGATCCAGAGGGGAACAAGGCGAAGCAGGAGGAAGTAGTGATACGCCTCACCCTGGACAAATCCGCTGCCAAGGTAGACCACCATGAACAGCACCAGGTAGCCCATGACGAACAGAGCGGCCTGTTTGCGCGAGTGCTCATTGGGGTGATGCAATGGCTCAGGGCGCCGAAGCAGGAAGACACAGGCCAGTACGAAGGCGGCCAACCAGGCGAAGGGAGTGACGCGCTCGCCCAGCTCTCCGTGGACGAAGATCGAGGCCAGGAACTCCCGGAAGAGGATGGAGTTGGATCCATCGCGCCCCCCACCCGAGATTGCTGTCCCATGAATGTTCAGGATCTCGTCCCCGACGAGGGAGTACATGGCGATCAGCGGAAGGGCCCCTATCACGGTACCCAGCAGAGCAATCAAGCAACGCACACCCAGCAGTTCTCGACGCCTGAAGTAGATCAGGAGCACGGCGACCCAGAGGGCAGCGATGGCCACCTGGTAAGAAAAGTACAACCCAGCCCCTGTCGCGAGCCCGAGCAAGAACCAATCGACACGGCGCTGGCTGTTCTCGAACAGGAGCTTGCCCCCCAGCCCCAGCACACAGAACAGAAAGAAGCAGGCCTCGAAGTGAATGCCCAGGTTGATCAGGCCCAGCTTCTGGTAGGACTCAGGGCCGAAGATGAACAAGAGACCGAACCAGGTCGCCGCCTGACGACCGAAGAGACGCCGGGTGAAGAGGCAGCCCAAGAGAAGAATCCCCACCTGGAAACCCAGGGCCACCAGCTTGTGGGCGAGGAGATTCTGTCCAACCACGAGAAAGGCCAGGGCAGTGCAGTGGCTGATGACAAAGCCGCCGCCCTCGTAGTAGTGATAGGCGAGCTGGTGGTGGGGCACATCGAGGCCTTCGAGCATCGCCTTGGCCGCTACCCCCTTCTCCAGCTCTTCGCCGTAGAAGAAGACATCGCCCAGGGCCAGGACAAGGGTAGCCCTCACCACCACCAGCAGCACCACCAGCAGCGCCCAGCGAGATCGAATCAAGGCCTTCATCACCAGGAGCCTACGCCCCACGCAGGGGACGGAAAAGCTCGTAGAACAGTCCCTTGCCGAGATCTCCGGGGCTAGCCTGCCCCCAGGATGAAATTTGATGGATCTACCGAGGCCCCGAGGAAGTGCTGGCCCCATCCAGTGCTACTTCTCGCTGCACTGGCCCTCGTCTTGCTCCCCGCTGTCCTGAGTGGAGGCTGGGCACTCGATGATCGAGAGCTGATCTTCGACAATCCGGTCGTCAACGGAAGCGCACCCTGGTACGCGGCCTTCGAGAGAGACTACTTCCACTTCCTCTCGGATTCAGGCCAATGGCGTCCCCTGGCAAGCCTCTCCCTGCGACTCGACCATCTGGTGTTTGGAAGCTGGGTGACCGGCTACCACCTCATGAACTGGTTGCAGCACATCAGCGTTGCGGTCCTTGCCTGGTTGCTGCTCCGGGAGCTCGGGACGCCCTGGAAGAGCCTTCGATTCGGCTTGATCGTCTTCTTCCTCCATCCGGCGCTGTGTGACTCGGTGATCTGGATCTCGGGGCGCACCTCCATGCTGTCGGCGCTCTTTCCGCTTGCGGGAATCCTCTTCTCGCAGCGCCTCAACCGGCTAGGCAAGCCTCTCTTGCCAAGCGCACTGCCGGCAGCGATCGGCTTGCTCGCAGGTCTCCTGGCCAAGGAGGATGCCCTGGTCTTTGCCCTGCTGGCCGTGGTCCTGGCTGCCAGGACATCTCGCAAGCATCTACAGGTGATGCTGTGCACCATGTTCGTCGTGATCTTTCTCTGGTGCGCCGGACGAGCGCTGGCCTTGGGCGCCCCCCTCCCGAGCGCAGCGAGTCCAGCGCTGGGCTCGGCCCCGCTTCTCGACCGACTCCTGGTCGGTGGCGCCTCGATACTTGAGGGCTTGCGGATCACCCTCCTGCCATGGACCTATCCACCGCAGTACCGCGAGGCCTTCTTGCTCTCCCGCGCCGAGCCACTACCAGCCTCGGTCGCCGCTGTCCTGGGGTGGGCGCTGCTCTGTGTTCCCCTTGTCCTGGCAACGATCAGGCGACGCTCCTGCTCCACCGCCCTGGTGGGTACCTGTCTCGCAGCTGTCGCCTTCCTACCCTTCACGCAGATCGTGCCCCTGGGAGAGATCTTCGCCCCGCGCTTCCTGTACCTGCCGCTCTTGTTTGCCATTCCTCTTGTGGGGGTCTGCCTCGAGCGCACCTTTCCAGCTCGGGTTCAGGTCGGGCTGACCATCGCGCTAACGTTGGTCCTGGGTTATGGGTGCTGGGAACGGGCGACCGTCTATACGAGTCGAGGAAGCTGGCGCGAAGCAGTCCTGAAACACATCCCCTTCGATGCTCCCTCCCTCAATGACATGGGGCTCTACCTGGAGGAACAAGGCGACATTCCTGCTGCGCTCGCCAGCTGGCAACTCGCAACCCAGCAAGATCCGAGGTACAGCCGAAGCTGGTCGAATCTGGGACGAGCCCAGCTCGAGATGGGTGATCTGGAGCAAGCAGAGAAGACCCTTCGCCGCGCCGCCAGCGCAGGACCGATCAATCCCATCCCCCGGGTCAACCTTGGTACGCTCCTGGCAAGGCGTGGAGATCACGACGAGGCCATCAGGTGGTACACCGAGGCCACGCAGCTCTCTCCCGGGCTGGCACCTGCCTGGCTTGGTCTGGCCAGATCGCTCCTGGAAGTGAACCGCCTCGTCGCAGCCGAGTCCGCCGCGGGTCGCGCCTTGACTCTCGATCCAGACAGCGCGGGAGCGCATGCTCTTCAACGACACATCGACGCCAGGAAGGAGAATCAACGGTCGGGATCACGATGAGAAGACAGATCGTCACGCACTTGCTAGCAACCTATCTGTTCGCCCTGACCGCCTGCACGGGAGACTCGGAGTCAAGGCCTCCTTCCAGTGGCGAGCTGCTCTATCGCCAGGCCTTGTGCGCCTCCTGCCATGGATATCATGGACAGGGTGCCTGGATGGGCCCTCCCCTCGAAGACCTGAACGAGAACTGGAGCCGTGACACACTCCAGGAGTTCATTCGGGACCCAACGGTGCTGACGGAGAGCGATCAACGACTCTCGAGGCTCGCTGAGAAGTTCCCCACCGCCATGGCCCCTCAAAGCACCTTGAGTGGAGATCAGCGACTGGAGATTGCCGACTGGCTCTTGAGCCGCTGAGTCTTGTCCACACCATTTCGGAAGACCGTGCTAGGCTTCTTCCAGGGGTCGAAAGGCACCACCACTCCACGCAGTTATCTCAACCCACCCCAGCTCTTCATGAGACTCTCCACACTCATAGCTCCGAGCCTCGTTGCTGCACTTGCAGGCACTACCCAAGCTCAGGGAGACTTCACCTTCCAGATCAACCAGGGAGCTTCCGCCTTCACCTGGTCGGGAACAACTTCCCTGGGTGACATTGTCGAGAACCCAGCGAACTTCAACCTCTCCGGGACGATTGTTGTTGGGATGAATACTGGCGGCAATCCAGTCGGCTCGGGCGACCTTCCCGGCGCGGGCGATGCCCTCATAAGCCCGGACATCTCCGGCTACATTCCCAACCCGCTTCCCTTCCTACCGAACCTCGCGGACCTCGACCTGGCCAATGTCCATGTCCGAGTTTCTACGCCCAACTTCGGCGTGGATGGCGCTGGCAACTTCTCTACACAGGCAACCGTCGAGATCATCTCGGGGTCCCTCATCGTCTCGGCGCTGGGAACCATGACCTCTGCGGACCTGGCAGGGAATACTTCGGCTCCCGAGGCCATCAACGGCACGGTTAACTGGATCGGTACGGAGTACCTCATCTCAACCCCGGTCAACACCACCTTCCCCTTCTCCGACACGTCCTCCGGAGTGACCGGCTCGATCACCCTGGTCGGAACGATCGTCGCAAGCCACGTTCCCGAGGCACCCAACCAGTACTGCACCAGTACGGTGAACTCCTCGGGCGCTGCGGGAGTCATGGTCTCCTCCGGAAGCCCGAGCATCGGCATCGCTAACCTGGGACTCACGACCACCGGCCTACCCAGTAGCACCTTCGGGATCTACTTCTACGGCCCCACCCAGGTCAACCTTGCGTTCGGCGACGGCTTCCGCTGCGTCGGCGGCAGCATCCAACGCCTGGCTCCGGTCAATACCGGCTCGCTCGGTTCGGTAAGCCAGCCATTCACCAATGCTGCGCTGCCGATCGCTGGCCAGCTCTTCGTGAACCAGCGGACGAACGTGCAGTTCTGGTTCCGAGATGTCCCCGCGGGAGGGACGGGCTTCAACACCTCGAGCGCTCTGACCATCTTGCCGATGCCCTAGCCATCAGGGCAAGGGGGGCCGCCTTCAAGGTCCTACGCCCCCTGATCAACACCCTGAACCCGGGCCGTCCCAGCCCCACTGAAGTGGCGAAGGGGCGGCCCGGGCTCCTTTTTGCCCCATCGGAGCTCAGGGGGCTGCCTCCTTCCTGAATCGACGCGAATTCCCTTCAGGAATCCCCCGGCCATGACAATGCTGTGACACCTTCCCCACCGAGCTCGTCAGAATCTTGATTCGGATGATGTTTGGATCAGGGCCACCGTGGCTCGAGCGTCCGGTGCACCAGAACTTGCCTTCACTAGCATGGACAGCTTCGGAGTCGTAGGACTCAACTGGCGTCAGGGTGGCCCGCATGCCCTCTCTCGCTTCACCCTCCCCACGGAGGACCGTGAGGAACATGTGGCCGCCCTGGCACGCAGGGTCGGTCTCGAGGAGCTGGTCTACCTGGCCACCTGCAACCGCGTTGAGATGGCCTTCGTCGCAGCCCAAGGAGTCCCCGTCTCCGAGTATCGTCGTCGACTCCACACCGCGCTCGGCGGAGAGCCCGAGCAAGCCGAGCGCGAGCTGCGAGCCTGGCAGGGCGAAGGCGCAGCAGAGCACCTGTTCCTGGTCGCCTGCGGCCTCGACTCGGCGCGCCTGGGCGAGACCGAAATCCTCGGGCAAGTGCGTTCCGCTCTCCAGGTCTCCCAGTCAATCGACCTCGTTGGCGAACGTCTGAGTGTGCTCTTCGTCGAGGCACTCAAGCTGGCCAAGAAGACCCGACTCGAGACAGCACTCGGCTCAGGCCGCACCTCACTTGCTGAGATTGGGCTCGACCGACTGCGCGAGCACCTTGGAGAATCAAGCGGCACAATCGCTCTTGTCGGTGTATCGGCCATGACCGAACGCTGCGCCTTCAGCCTGGTGGGAGAGGGTCGAGATCTCCTCATCGTCAATCGCACGATGGACCGCGCGGAGGCTCTCGCCGCCAAGCTCGCTCCGCGAGCGAGCGCACTCCCCCTGGAAGAATTCCTCCGCTCGCCGCCACAGGTGGACGCCTTGATCAGCGCAACCAGCGCACCAGGCCCTCTCTTTGGTGCCTCAGAGCTGGCTCGATTGAACAGTCGGCGCGACTCCCAACAGGCTCTGCTCTGTGTGGACTTCGCGATTGAAGCCGACGTGGATCCGGAGGCGGCCAACGCAGCCGGCTGTCAGCGACTTGGCATGGAAGAAGTAATCGCCATCGCCGAGGGCAATCGCGAAGCCCAGCTGCGCGAGAGCGGTGAGGCGCGAGCTCTGGTTGACCGGGCCCTGACCACTCTCTCCGGTCGTCTGGCACGGTTACGTGCAGACCAGGCCATCGGGGCGCTCCACGATAACTACGCCGCCATCGCCACCACGCAGGTCAACAAGCTCCTGGACATCCGGCTCCAGGACCTCGACGAGGAGCGCAGCCAGTTGCTCAGGCAGTTCGCCCAACGCCTCGCAAGACACTACGCACACCTGCCGGCCTCAGGTCTGCGAGAGCTGGCAGCGAGCCACGGACCCGGCATCGTCCATGAGTTCTTCTCGCACGCAGCCGAGGACCTGGCCAAGGGCCTGAACGAGGCTCTCGACGAGAAGACCGTCTACGCCAAGTGGACCCCAGGGAGCGAGCCCGCCCCGCCTGGCCCAGCCACCTCCGTGGATCCAGAGGAGGGTGACCGGCGATGAGTACTCTCCCTGCGGAACTTCGCATCGGCACCAGGGGCTCTGCCCTGGCGATGACACAGGCCCGTGACATTTCGGCGAGGCTCCGCGCCCTTGGCCAGGACTCCCGTATCGAGATCATCCGTACCTCCGGCGATGCGGATCAGACGCGCCCCTTTGCCGAGGTGGGTGCTCCAGGTCTCTTTGTCCGCGAGATCGAGTCAGCCCTGATCGAGGGCCGTATCGACGTGGCCGTCCATTGCTACAAGGACCTGCCTTCCGAGTCTCCCGCCGGACTCACCATTGCCGCCATGCCCGAGCGTGAGGATCCCCGTGATCGGCTCCTCATCCGACCCGAGGCCCATGACCCTGACGCGGACGGACTCCCGGTCAAGCTGGGCGCCCGCATTGGTAGCGCCTCGGCACGCCGCCAGGCGCTCGTCAAGGCCCTGCGGCCTGACGCCACCTGTACCCACCTGCGCGGCAATGTACCGACACGGATCGAGAAGCTCCGCGGAGACGATCATGACGCCATCCTGCTTGCGAGCGCAGGGCTACACCGCCTCGATCGCGCTGTGGTTCGGGGCGAGGGAGAGGCCATTGATCGCAGCGAGTTCATCGAGATTGACCTGGACCCAACCCTCTTCGTCCCCGCGCCCTCCCAGGGCGCGCTGGCCCTCCAGGTGCGACTCGATGATGAGGTGGTGCACAACTCCATTGCACGCCTTGACGACCTCCGTCCACGCCGCGCCGTGGAAGCTGAACGCGAACTGCTAGCTCTGGTCGAGGCCGGCTGCCAGGTTCCATTCGGAGCCTACGCCGAGGTCTCCGAGGACGATTCTCTCGAGCTCCATGCTGCGCTCGAGGTGGGAAACGAGCTGCGAAGATGTCGAGAGTGTGGGGGCAATGTGAGAACGGTCGCTCGTGCGGCCTACGCCGCCCTGCTTCCTGAGAGGTGCGCCGATTGAAGTCACGCCAACAGCTGCGTATCTTGCTGACGCGAAGCTCAGAGGGCAACGCGGAGTGGTCCATCGGGTTGGCTGCGGCGGGCCACGAGGTGGTCGACTGGCCCTGCATCCAGACCGAGTCCTTGCTGGACGCTGAGGCGGAGCTGCGTGATGTCTTCACGCCGTCTGACTGGATCACCTTCACCTCGACTCGAGCTCTGGAGGCCCTGGTCGAGCTGGCCTCGGATCTTGACCTACCCGGCAAGAAGCTGGCGTGCGTTGGCGAGGTCACTGCTGGAAACCTGCGGGCAATGGGGCTGGCTCCCGACCTGATCTCCAGTTCAGGCACCGCCCACTCCCTGGGCTCGGACCTCCTGGAGCGATGCCAACCCGGCCAGCAGGTGCTGATCCTTGGAGCCCTGAATGGTCGTCAGGAGCTCGCCCAGGTGCTGGAAGCAGCGGGCCAGCCCTTTCAGCAGGTCGCGCTGTACAAGACTGAAACCGGGACCGCTCACCAGGGCGAGGCCTTGCCCCCGGTGGACGCCATCTTCTTCGCCAGCCCCTCCGCTGTGCACGGCTTTCTTAGTGGCTGGCACCCGAATTCGGAGACCTTGGTGATTTCCATCGGCCCCTCCACCAGCGAAGCTCTCGTGAGCGCCGGCCTCAGAGCCGACGGCGAAGCAGCTACTCGAGACATCAGCGGCATGCTCGATGCCCTTGCCCGTGCCCGCGAGGCTCCGGCAAGCAACCAGTGAAGTCGAAGCGATCATGAACTCCAACAAGCCCAATCAGGACAGCCAGGCCAACAAGCGCTCACGCCCCCGCCGACTGCGCCGCTCAGCTCTGCTCAGAGAGCTGGTGGCCGAGACGGCCCTACGCGCCGAGCGATTGATTCAGCCGCACTTTTGCCTGCCCCACGAACAGGGTCGGGAGGAGATCTCCTCGATGCCTGGCATCGCCCGCCTGGGGCGTGAGCCACTTCTCTCGCAGGTTGCTGCCGACCTGGAACTCGGGCTGCGAAGCGTGCTCCTCTTTGGTCTCGCTGGAGACGGCGAGAAGAGTCCCCTGGGGGAGCACTCCCATGATGACAACGGAGCTGTGCAACGCGCTGCCTCGGCACTCAAGCAGGAGTTCGGGGACGACCTCATGGTCATGACCGATGTCTGTCTGTGCGCCTACACGGACCACGGTCACTGCGGTGTGCTGAACGAGGGAGTGATCGAGAATGATCCGAGCCTCCCGCTGCTCGCGGAGATGGCCGTATCACATGCCGCTGCAGGAGCTGATGTGGTGGCGCCCTCGGACATGATGGACGGCCGAGTTGCCGCCATCCGCGATGGGCTCGATGCCGGTGGATTCGTCGACACCTCGATCATGTCCTACTCTGTCAAGTACGCCTCGGCCTACTACGGCCCTTTCCGTGACGCAGCTGACTCGGCACCGGGCCAAGGGGACCGCAAGAGCTACCAGATGGACGCGCGCAACTCTCGAGAAGCAGAGCGTGAGGCACGGCTCGACGAGATCGAGGGCGCAGATATCTTGATGGTCAAGCCGGCGCTCGCCTACCTCGACGTTATTGCCCGTGTTCGAGCTGCATCCGATCTTCCCCTTGCCGCGTACAACGTCTCCGGCGAGTTCTCGTCGGTCAAGGCCGCGGCCGAACGCGGCTGGATCGACGAGCCCGCTGTCGTCCGCGAGAACCTGATGGCCATGACGCGGGCTGGCGCCGACATCCTGATCACCTACCACGCTCGCGAAGCCCTCCAAGGAGGATGGCTATGACCCAGCACTGCTCTCCCCTCCATCAAGATCGATCCGTCGGGCTCTTCGAGCGTGCCAAGCAGGTGCTGCCTGGAGGCGTCAGCTCTCCAGTGCGCGCCTTCGGAGCCGTAGGCGGGTCTCCACCCGTGATCACCTCGGCCAGTGGAGCACGGGTCACCGACGTGGACGGCAATGAGTTCCTGGACTTCGTCGGCTCCTGGGGACCCCTGATCCTGGGACATGCTCACCCCGAGGTGACCGCCGCCGTGGCTGCCGCCGTCTCTCGAGGCACGACCTACGGCGCCCCCACCCCCTCGGAGGTCGAGCTCGCTGAACGGCTGACCGCGATCTACCCCGGCCTGGAAAAGGTTCGCTTCACCTCCTCGGGAACAGAGGCCGTGATGAGCGCCATACGCCTGGCACGCGGCGTCACCAACCGAGACCTGATCGTCAAGTTCGCCGGCTGCTACCATGGCCATGCGGATCACCTCCTGGTCTCCGCCGGATCTGGGCTCGTGACATTCGGTCAGCCCTCATCGGCTGGTGTTCCCGCTGCCTTTGCCGAGAAGACGCTGGTACTGGATCTCGATGACGAGGAGGCTTTCGACACCTTGATCGACGAGCGTGGAGAGGAGATCGCCGCCGTGCTCATCGAACCGATCCCGGCCAATAATGGGCTCCTGGTCCAGCATGCGGAGTTCCTTGCCAAGCTCAAACTCCGAACTGCTGGGGTGGGCGCGCTGCTGATCTTCGATGAGGTCATCAATGGCTTCCGGGTAGCTCGTGGTGGTGCGGCAGAGCTATTCGGTATCACTCCGGATCTGGCCACCTTCGGCAAGGTCATTGGAGGTGGCCTACCGGTGGGTGCATTTGGTGGAAGAGCAGAGTACATGGACCAGCTCGCCCCGCTCGGCCCCGTCTACCAGGCCGGGACACTCTCGGGGAATCCAGTTGCCATGACCGCTGGGCTGTCCACCCTCGAGATCCTCGAGCGGGAGGATGCCTGGACCAAGCTCGAGCAGCTGGGCCAGGCTCTCGAGGAGCGCATCTCCCCGATTCTCGAGGCGGCTCCCTTCCCTGCCCGCCTTGTCCGCGTTGGCTCGATCTTCTGGATGTCCCTGCAGGAAGGCGAAGCCCCCCGCCGCGCAGATGCGATCGAGCCCGGAGCGGCCGAAATCTACCAGCGGATCTTCCACGGGTTGTTACTCCGGGGAATCACCATCGCTCCATCCGCCTATGAGGTCGGTTTCCTCTCGCTGGCACACACGGCAGCTGACCTGGACCTCCTTGCGGTGGCGCTGTCCGAGACCTTGAACGAATTCACCGACTAGACCCTCATGGCCCTGTCCCTTCCGATCAAGGCGGCGCGGACGATGCAACTCGTCACCCTGGCGATGCTCTTCACGAGCATCGCCCAGATCACCTATTGGCTGGTGGACGAGGCCAGCTACATGAATCAGGTCCTCGACGACAGGCTGGCCAGCTTCGCGAGGGCTGAAGCTGCCGCCCAGGAACTGCTCGACGACGGACACACGGCAGCTGAGATCCAGAAGCACTTTCCCTCCCTTGTGGTCACCGATGGCATGGCATCCATCAACCACGAGATCGTCGATGAGCTGACCCAGGGGCGGCGAAGACGCCTGATACGGTACGGCTCCGAGGGCACCTTTCTGCTGCTCGTTCTCCTGGCGGGAATTGCCACCCTGACACACACCCTGAAGCAACCGGCCGAACTCATGAGGCGGCAGGAGAATTTCATCGCGGCGGTCAGTCACGAGTTCAAGACTCCCATTGCGAGCCTCAAGCTGTCTGCCGAGACTCTCCTCATGCGCGAGATCGATCTCACTGACCAGCGCAAGCTGGCCGACCGCATGATCGAGGACGCGGAACGTCTGGAGTCCATGGTGACCAATATTCTCGAAGCCGGCACCATCGCGGAGGGTCGGCTCGAGCTCAGGCCAGAAGACGTCCAGCTCGAGGAGCTCATCACCGGGCTGAGCCGGCGCCACGCCAACCAGGCTCAGTTCAAGGGTATCGAGCTGGAGATAGCCCTGGAGCCAGGGCTGGCCATCCGCTGCGATCGATCCGCCCTGGTCATGATCCTTGATAACCTCCTGAGCAATGCGACGAAGTCCGTTGCCACGAAGAATGGCGGGACCATCGAGATCCGAGGATGGTCGGAGGATGCGCACGTCCGACTGGACATCATCGACAGTGGTCAGGGCTTCCACCCCAGCGAGGCCCACAAGCTCTTCGAGAAGTTCTACCGCCCTGGTCAGGAGCTGAGGCGCAAGACCAGGGGCTCTGGACTCGGCCTGTTCGTGGTCAAGACCCTGGTCGACGGCAGCGCCGGGCAGGTTCAAGCTCACAGCGACGGAGAGGGCCACGGGGCGACCTTCAGCCTCTGGATGCCACCAGCCCTCGAGGTGCCGTCATGAGCGCGGCCCCCCAACGCATCCTGGTGGTCGACGATGAGGTCAACCTGGCACTGGGTATCGCAGAGAACCTGGAGATGGAGGGCTACTCGAGCGGAATTGCAGCAGACGGGCTCGAGGCCCTCGAGAAGATACGCTCCGAGCCATGGGACCTGGTCCTGCTCGACGTGATGATGCCGAACAAGGACGGGCTGGCTGTTTGCGCGGAGCTGCGCGAGGAAGACAACAATGTGCCCATCCTGTTCCTGACCGCTCGCGGCGCCCTGGACGACCGACTTCGTGGGCTCGAGGCTGGCGGTGACGACTACCTTGCCAAGCCGTTCTCCCTGCGTGAAATGCTCCTGCGAGTGAAGGCCATCCTGCGCCGTAGGCAGGGCTACAGTGCCAGTGCCGAGCAGTCTCCGCGACTCGAGTTCACCGGGAACTTGATCGACTTCCGTAACTACAAGGGTACAGATTGGGCTGGCCACGAGCACAACCTCACCCACAAGGAGGCCATGATCCTCAAGACCCTCTGTGACAGGGATGGAGAGGTCGTCTCGCGCGAGGAGATCCTCGAAGCTGTCTGGGGTTACGAGGTCTTCCCGTCCACCCGTACCATCGACAACTTCATTGTACGACTGCGCAAGCGCTTCGAACGCTACCCGGAGACCCCCCAGCACATCCACACAGTGCGTGGAGTCGGCTATCGCTTCACGAGGCAACCAGAGGACTGATGATGAACGAACGATTCATGAATTCGTTGTGCGGCAAGATCAATGATCGTCGCCCCCTATGGATCATGCGCCAGGCGGGACGCTACCTGCCCGAGTATCGCGCGCTGCGAGCCGAGCATAGCTTCGAAGAGCTGTGCGCCTCACCGGAGCTGTCAGCCCAGGTGACCATGATGCCCATGGATCGGTTTCCACTTGATGCGGCCATCGTCTTTGCCGATCTGATGTCGCCGGTCTCGGCGCTCGGTATCGACTGCTACTTCGATCCGGGTCCCGTGATCGACGATCCCATCCGAAGCGCCGCACAGATCCGTGCACTCACGGTCCCAGATGGACCCGAGATCGCACCGGAGGTGCCAGCCACATTGAAGCTGGTCAAGCAACAGCTGGCGGGGCGCGCAAACCTGATCGGGTTCGCAGGAGCCCCCTTCTCCATCGCCGCCTATCTCGTTCAGGGGCGGGGCGGCAAGGACTTCGTCTACCTTCGAGCTCTGCTGCGTGAGGACCCGCTGGCCTTCGGCGAGCTGATGGAGAAGCTCGCTCAGCTGTCAGCGCGGTACCTGATCGAGCAGCACCGGGCAGGTGCCGATGTGGTACAGGTGTTCGACTCCTGGTCCGGGCTACTCTCCCTGTCCGAGTGGGAGGAGCACATGCGGTCGCACCTGACAGGCTTGCTCGAGGAACTGCGCAAGGCGGGAGTGCCGTCGATCTTCTTTGCCAATGGCGCTCCGCACCTGGCCGAGGCACATGCCTCCCTGCCTTCCGACGGTCTGGCCCTTTGCTGGCGCTCTGACCTGGGCGCCCTGCGTGCCAAGCTCGGCCCTCACGAGGGAGCAGGCAAGGCCCTGCAGGGCAATCTCGACCCGGCCTGCCTCCTGGCAGGCCCGGAAGCAACACGACGAGGAACCAGGAAGCTCCTCGACAGCGTTCCGGCCCGTGGCCATATCGTCAACCTCGGTCATGGTATTACCCCTGACGTCCCCATCGAGAGTGTGCAAGCCATGATCGAGACCGTGCACGCAGAAGAACACAGCGACTGATGCAGAATCAACAACGCCCCAGTGATCGCAGGGCAACGGCCGAATTGCTCGCAAGGCACGACCAGGCTGGACCGCGATACACGTCCTATCCAACTGCCGTCGAGTTCTCGGGAGCGGTGGGGCGCGCGGACTACGAGGTCTGCCTCGCCGCAGCCAACGAAGCGCCTGGAGCCCCACTCTCCGTCTATGTTCACCTCCCCTTCTGCGAGGAGCGCTGCCTGTTCTGCGGCTGCCACGTCATCATCTCTCCGGACAAGGACAAGGCTGCTCCCTATGTGGGGCTCCTGAAAGAAGAGATCAATCTGGTCTCCGAACGCCTCCCCGAACGACGGCAGATATCGCAGCTACACCTGGGCGGTGGAACCCCCACCTATCAGTCCGCCGCTGAGCTCTCGAACCTGCTGACTCACTTCTTCTCCAAGTTCCAGGCTACCCCTGATGCGGAGCTGGCGGTGGAGTGTGACCCCAGGGTCACCAGTGAGGAGCAGGTCGACGTGCTTGCCAGCCATGGCTTCAACCGTATTTCGTTCGGGGTGCAAGACTTCACCCCTTCAGTCCAGGAAGCGATTCATCGTGTCCAGTCCGAGAAGGAGACGCTGGAACTGATCGAGCGAGCACGCACCCATGGCTTCCGTGGAATCAACGTGGACCTCATCTACGGGCTTCCCAAGCAATCCCTGGAGACCTTCGAGGCGACTGTAGAGAGGGTGATCGAATTTGGCGCCGACCGTGCAGCCGTCTATTCCTTCGCCTTCGTGCCGTGGATCCGGGGGCACATGAAGAACCTCGAGGAGACGGACTTCCCTGACCGCGACTTGAAATTTTCCCTCTTCGCCATGGCACGCGAACGCTTCCTGGCTGCGGGATACGTACCGATTGGCATGGATCACTTTGCGAAGCCTGACGACGAGCTGGCGATCGCGCTTCGTGAGCGCAGGCTGCGCCGAAACTTTCAGGGCTACGCGGTCATTCCCGCCGAGGATGTGATCGGCCTGGGGGTCAGCGCAATCGGAGACATTCGTGGCTCCTACGTCCAGAACCTGAAGAAGCTGAGCGACTACGGAAACTCAATCCGAGACGGACTCCTCCCCATCGAGCGCGGAGTCAAGCTGCAGGGTGAGGACGCCATGCGGCGGATCCTGATCCACGAATTGATGTGCAACAACCGGGTCGAGAAGGCATTCATCGCCGAGCGCTTCGGAGTTGACTTCGATAGCACCTTTGCGGTCGATCTAGAACGCCTCGCCCCCCTCGTGGACTCTGGTCTCGCACAGATCGATGATCAGTCGATCTCTGCAACTCCCATCGGTGAGATGTTCATCCGGAACCTGGCGATGTGCTTCGACACCTACTGGCGCGACAAGCACGAAGGCCAGGATCGTCAGACCTTCAGCCGCACCGTTTGAAACCTGCAATGGACGAATCTGCACCGGTTCGACGTAAGCGACTGGTGGTCATCGGGGGTGGCATCAACGGTCTCGCGGCTGCCTGGAGTGCCTGGGAATCCAGCGGTCGGGGACCGGTGGAGGTGATCTTGCTCGAGGCTGGGCCTGAGGTGGGAGGCAAGGCCCGCTCCCGCCGAACCGATGGCTGGCTGTTCGAAGAGGGACCGACCGGATTCCTTGGCGGAAGTGAGGTGCTCAATGGTCTGATCGAGCGAGCAGGGCTCGATCCCCTGCAGGCCGACTCCATGGCTGCACGGCGCTACGTTGTCAGGGGCGGCAGGGCAAGAGAGATTCGTATGGCTCCGCCCCAGTTCGCCATGAGTGGAATCCTCTCCCCGCGAGGACTGGTGCGACTGGTCGGCGAGCTCTGGGTGCCACCGGGTCGCGACGATCAAGAGAGCGTGTGGGACTTCGCTGCAAGGCGCCTCGGCCCCCAAGCTGCTGATCGATTGATTGCCCCGATGGTGCTCGGGATCTACGCCGGAGATGCGAAGAAGCTCTCGCTCCCGGCAGCCTTCCCCCGCATGGCCGAACTTGAGAGGGAGTATGGCGGCCTGTTCAAGGCCATGTTTGCGCTGGCAAAGCTGAAACAGAAAGGTGAGGGGCCTACTGCTGGCCCTGCTGGCCCCGGAGCGGGGCTCTTCTCATTCTCGGAAGGAATGCAGAGTCTGCCGATTGCCCTCGCGGAAAATGCCTCCTTCGAGGTACGGCGCGGAACAGCCGTGACCAAGCTCAGCCGTGACCGGAGTCGCGAGACCTGGCAACTCGGCATCCTGGACGCGCCACAAGCCCTGGAAGCCGACGCGGTAGTGCTCTCTTGCGACGCACACACCAGCGCGCGACTTCTTCGAGGGGTCCTGCCACGAGCCAGTTCGGAGCTGGCCGGAATCTCGATGCCCGGTCTGGCAGTGGTCGGCCTCGGGTACTCGAAGAAGAGCAGCATCAAGAGCTTCCCACTGGGCTTCGGAGCATTGATTCCCCGGGGCGAGGGCTTTCGAACGCTGGGTTGCCTGTTTGATACCCAGCTCTTCCCCGGCCGCTCACCGAGCGGGAGTGTGCTGGTACGCTGTATGATCGGCGGCGCGACCGACCCGGAGGCGGTGCAACTGAGTGACCAGGAGCTGCTGGGCATCACCATCGACGACATGAAGCGACTGTTCAAGCTCCGGGACGCTCCCGACTCCTACGAGATCGTCCGCTGGGACAAGGCCATCCCCCAGTACGAGCTGGGGCACCTTGACCGTTGCGGTCGCATCGAGGTTGACCTGAAGGATCATGCCAGGAGGAACCCTGGTCTGTTTCTCTCCGGTTGCCACGCTGCAGGCGTGGCCTTTGGAAAGACTGCAGAGGAAGGCTGGCGCGTGGGAGAGCTCGCCGGGCGGCAGCTGTTCGAGTCAGCCAGAATCAGCTGAGGCTGAGCCGCACGACGATCAGCACCAGATGATGTCGAGTTCGACCTCGACTTCCTGAGAGATGCTCCGTGCAACGGGGCACCCCATGGCTGCCTTGACGAGAGCCGCTTGCTGGACCTCATCGTGACCTCCCTCTACCCGCATCGCAACTTCCAGCTTGCCCACCCGCCGGAGAGGACTGGTGACCATGTGCTTGGTCACTGTGGCCTCGGAACCAGTGATGCTCCAGCCATGCTTGTCAGCGACGATCCCCATGATCGTCAGCATGCAGGTTCCAAGAGCTGTCGCCAGCAAGTCTGTTGGAGAGAATGACTCGCCGCGCCCCTGATGGTCGACCGGGGCATCGGTCTCCAGCTGATTGCCCGATGGCCCGTGGGACGCCGTGCAGTGAAGCTCACCCGAGTAGCCAATTGTGATCTGAACCATCTGTTCGCCTTGCTTGAACGAGGTGCCTTGGAGATGCGAGGCAACATCCTCACGGCCACGCCCTCTCCACGCAAGGCGTTCTACTCCGGTTCTGGTGCTCGCTCAGCGACTGTAGACGACCCGACCATTGATCAGGGTCAGCAGCACCTTCGAGTCCAGCAGGGTCGCCGTGTCTCCCGAGATGGGATCCTGGTCGAAGACCGTCATGTCAGCCCAGAATCCAGGGATCAGCTGCCCACGACGGTCCTCCTGGTGGACCGCGAAGGCCGAGCCACGGGTGAATCCGGCGAGAGCGCCCAGACCATCCAGACCCTCAGAACCGATGGTTCCATCGGAGAAGAGACTCTCGTGGTCACGACGTATTCGTGCCGCCAGAATGCCATCCAGGGGGCCCTCGCAACCGAAGGGAAGTCCACTTCCGAAGGCCAGCTGCAAGAGTCCAGGGGCCAGGCTCCGCCAGGCATAGGTCCCTCGCGAGCGGTTAGGTCCAAGGCGCTGCTCCAACCCAGCAAGATCCGAAAGGGTCTGGGCCGGTTGCATCGACGGGATCACATGCAAGGCCGGGAAGCGCGGGATGTCCCTGGAGGAGATCACCCTGGCCTGCTCGATGCGCGGACGGAGATTCGTGAACTCCCCGTCGACCTGGATCATGCGCTCGTAGGCATCCAGGGCAATCCGGTTGGCCCGGTCCCCCACCGCGTGGATGGCCGGCTGCAGCCCAGCCTGCCAGGCCTCGTGAACGAGCAAGGTCAGGTGCTCTTCCGTCATCCACAGATGGCCACGCTCGCCGGGCCTATCCGAGTAGTCTCCGAGCAGCGCAGCACTCCAGGTGTCGAGGCTTCCATCAATCTGGAAGCTGACGCCCGGCACAGAGAATTGATCCAGCGGATCAGGTCGCCGTGGAAGCGAACTCAGGATCTCGTCGGAGAGTCCCTCATTCCCGGCCACATAGGCCACAACCCGAAGCTTGAGCAGACCTCGCTCTCGTAGACTCTCGTAGATCACGAGGGCCTCTTCAGCCACATCCATGTCGTGGACGCAGGTGATACCACGGGCGAGCAGCTCGTCCTGAGCACGAAGTATCCACGCCGCACGTTGGTCTGCATCTGGCCTGGGTAGACACTTCGAGACCTTCTCGGTGGCGCGATCAATCAGGACTCCTGTCGGCATGGCCTCGTCGTCGAGGAGCACACGCCCACCCTGCACACGGGTTATCGAATCGAACTCTCCATCCAGTTTGGCCAGCTCGAGTGCCATGCCATTGACCAGAGAGCTCTTGCCATCGATTCGCCACAAGAGAACGGGATGGTCCGGGACAGCCTCGCTCAGCAATTGGTGGTGAGGGAAGCCCTGGCTCTCCCACAGTCTTTGGTCCCAGCCGGAGCCTCGAATCCACTCGCCCTTGGGAGTTCGCTCGGCAACCTCGGCCACCCTGGAGACCAGGTCGGCGTAGCTCGAGACCCCGCGTAGGTCGAGCTGCTCGAGAGACTCACCCAGTCGCTCAACTCGTACATGCGAGTCCTGGATCCCCGGAACCCCCATCGCCCCCTTGAGGTCGACCAGATTGGCTCCCTCCTCGGGCAGCTGCGTCCGCAGCCGCTTCTCGGTCCCAGCGGCGACCACTCGACCGTTCTCGACCAGGATCGACTCGACCACTCCACCGTCAGGATTCCCGAGGTAGATGGTCCCTCCATACACGAACAGCGTCTCCACCGCAGGCTTGGCCACGGTCGCGCTGCCCCCGCTCGAGGAGGCCGAGACGGAAGTCTCGACAGCAGGGACTGAGTCCTGGGGGCCAGCAGATGTTCCTGTTTGGAGTTCCAGAACTTCCTGGGGCACGGGCAGGAGAGAGACACATAGAAGAAGAGTGAGCATCGAGGCGCTATCGGCCCGATCGAGGCTCTTACCTCAGTCGACTTGAGAGAATCCGGGGAACCAATCCTGACACCGGCGGAGGAGGCCCCGGAGCGTTACAGTGGGACCATGAATCGACTGGAGAACCGACTCGCCCTCGTCACGGGCGCTTCCGCAGGGATTGGCGCTGCAACGGCCCGCGCCCTGGCCTCTGAGGGCGCGAGGGTGATCCTGGCTGCCCGCCGTCTGGATCGCCTCCAGGCCCTCTCCAAGGAGCTTCCCGGCTCCCGAGTCGTTCAACTCGACGTCCAGGACGCTGCCGGCACTCTCGCGGCAATCCAGGCTGTCCTCGAGGAGGGTGAATTCATCGATCTCGCCGTCTTGAGTGCAGGCCTGGCTCGGGGCTTTGAGCCCATCCAGGAAGGAGATCCCGAGGAGTGGTCAGAGGTCATCGACACGAACATCAAGGGGGTCCTGCACGGGCTCAAGGCGGTGCTCTCCGGAATGATCGCCCGTCGGACAGGGGACGTGGTCTTCCTCGGCAGCGTTGCCGGTCGCTGGGTCTACCCCGGCGGAGCCCTCTACTGCGCGAGCAAGTACGCGGTTCGGGCCCTGTACGAGGGTGCAAGGCAGGATGCCTTCGGCAGCGGAGTGCGCTTCACGAGCGTGGACCCGGGCATGGTGGAGACTGACTTCAGCTCGATCCGCTTCCGAGGGGACGAGCAGCGCGCCAAGGCGGTCTACGCCGGTGTGGACCCCCTGACCCCCGACGATGTGGCTGACGCGATTCTTTACGCAGTCACGCGAGCACCGAATGTCAACATAGGGGAGATTGTCATGTGGGCCTCGGCCCAGGCCAGTGTCACGGCCTGCAAGCGCGAGACCTGACCCTCCAGGGCAACTTCCCGCACACTCCCTCTTCAGGGGGTAGAATAGTTCCCAGATTTTACAGCGCTACGTCGCATTTTCTCCCCACCACAGCAACGCCAGTTTCGAGATGAGTTCCGACGACAACAATCCGATCGACGCCGAGATCGAGGCCGCCCTGAGCGGAATGAACCTCCAGGAAATCGACGGATCCGTACCTGAGGCAACTAGCGCTCGCAAGTCCGCAGACAAGAGCCTCACTCGCGGCACCATCGTCGGAGTCACCGGACCAGACGTCTTTGTCGACCTGGGCCCACGTATGCAGGGCGTGATCTCCGTATCGGAGTTCGACAAGACTCCCCAGACTGGTGAGAGCTACGACTTCACCCTGCGAGGCCAGGAAGACGGGCTCTGGATGCTCAGCCGTCGAGAAGCCAAGGAACTCGCTGCCTGGAACGAGATCGAGATCGGCTCTCTCGTCAAGGCACGCGTCACTGGCGTCAATACCGGTGGGCTGGAGTTGAAGATCGGGCCAGCGGCTGCCTTCATGCCGGCTTCCCACGTATCTCTCAAGCGCGAGGACGATCTCTCGGTCTTCCTGAACGAGTCCATGCTCTGCCAGGTCATCGAGGTTGCCAGGGAGCGCAAGCGGGTGGTGCTCTCAAGACGGGCGGTCCTCGAGAGTGAGCGCGATCAGGCACGCTCTGACGCCGCCGACACGCTCACCGTGGGAAGTGTCGTGCGTGGCAAGGTCTCACGCGTCGAGAAGTTCGGAGCCTTTGTCGAGATCTCAAAGGGCCTCGAAGGGCTCGTTCACGTCTCGAATCTCTCGCGACAGCGTGTCGAGGATGTGTCCGAGTTCGTCAAGACCGGGCAGGACGTCGAGGCCATGGTTCTCGATATCAAGGAGGGAGGAAAGCGCATCGGTCTCTCGATGAAGGCTCTTGAGCCCGATCCCTGGGATGAAGCTAGGGACCGTTACCACGAGGGAACGACCATCGAGGGCAAGGTCGTCCGCATTGCCGATTTCGGCGTCTTTGTTGAACTTGAGCCTGGGATTGACGGCCTGGTCCACATCTCCCAGCTCTCGCGAGACCGTGTGAACCGAGTACGCGACGCTGTGTCGGATGGCGAGACCTTCCCGGTGCGGGTACTCTCGATCGACTGGTCCTCGCAGCGCATATCCCTATCGCGTCTGGACGAGAATGGAGCCCTGCTGGGTTCTGAAGAGGCAGCTGATGCCGGTGCGGTTCGTGAGATGATGGACAGCAGCCAGGGAGTCAACCTGGGTACCAACCTGGGTAACCTTCTCAAGAAGGCGATGGAGCGCGACGACGAGTAGCCACAACCAGCAGGCTCACGACCTGAGCCCCGGGAGCTCGGGAATCATCAGCAGCAGGTTGAAGCCGGAGAAATCGTGAATCGAAGCACGTGTCCGTCCCACGAGCAGTGCTGCCCCCTCCCTGTAGTTGAGCGCTGGACGAACGTCGGGGCGCACTCCCTGACAGCCCTCGGCGTACACTCGATAGGCCAAGCCCATCGACTCACGTAGCGCGGACTCCGTGGCTCCGCCAACGAAGTTGCACACCTCGAGAATCGCGTCACGGGTGGTCTCATCGATGGTCTTGAGCTCGCGACGCTCGCGAATCTGTTCGTCCGAGATCATCATCAGGTACGAGGCGAGACTGATGGCCTCGGGCAAGGGCATGACCAGACAACCGTGATACCTCCTACCAACGGCCTCGATTCCCATCCGAAAGGAGATGTGAATCGAGTCCCTGCCCGCCGGTCGGGCGAAGGTGCGTTCGGAATCGACCTTGCCAATCGTGACCCGGCGATCGGTGACCATCGAGATGTCCGCTGAGATGCGAAAGAAGACCTCTTCCAGGAGCTGAGTCTCTGCGGGAGAGCATCTCGCGGAGAGGGTCCCAGGCTGGTGAGCGAGGGGCCTTCTCGAGTGCCGCTGGGGAGTGTCGAGGTGAACGAGGGTTTGCTGGTCTTCCAATGGCTTGGCTGGATTTCTCAGGGATGGGGGATCGAGCCCTTTCAACTCTGAAAGGTTGTGCCCCATGTCTCGGCCTCCACCCTGGCTCACCCTTGAACGAAACTAGGTAAGATTACCCATGCTGCAGGACCCTCAGACCACCTGGGGGTCCTTTCGAGGTCCAGCATGCCCTCCATCGGGCACTGCTGATTGATCAGGGCCCCCTTTCAGGACCTTCAGGTACTCTTTCTCCAAAGAGCGTTGGGGCACCTCCAGCAGGAAGTGGTCGCCTGGAGAGCTTCACCACTCTCGCGAGTCGCTAGTAGCTCTCGTCGGCCGCGGGAAACTCTCCCGACCGGACATCGTCCGCATAGTGCTTGAAGGCGGACAGCATCTCCTCACCCATCTGCGCATAGCGACGCACGAAGCGGGGGTGAAAGCGCGTGTACAAGCCGAGCATGTCATGGCTGACCAGGATCTGTCCATCGCAACCCGGCCCGGCACCGATCCCGATCACCGGAATCTCAAGGTTGGTAGAGATCTCACGCGCCAGGCTTGCTGGAACCTTCTCAACCACGATCGCAAAAGCCCCGGCCTGTTGCAGGCTGATCGCATCCTCTCGAAGCTGGTCCGCCTCCTCGTCCGTCGTAGCACGAACACGATAGGACCCGAACTTATGAATGGATTGGGGCGTCAACCCGAGGTGCCCCATCACGGGGATTCCTGCTGTAACGAGACGTTCGGTGGTGTTGCAGACGCTGCTACCACCCTCCAACTTGACAGCCTCGACGTGGGACTGCTTGACCATCGCTCCCGCATTGCGAAGCGCCTCGTCAGAGTTCACCTGGTAAGACATGAAGGGAAGGTCGCCCACCACCAAGGCACGCTCAACTCCTCGACTCACCACCGAGGCGTGATAGAGCATGTGCTCCATCGTGACCGTGACCGTCGTCTCCAAGCCCTGCACCACCATCCCGACCGAGTCACCGACGAGGATGATGTCGATACCGGATCGATCCAGAATCTGAGCCATCAGAAAGTCATAAGCCGTCAAGGCCGTGATCTTCGTGCCCGCATTCTTCATCACCCGCAGGTTGCGGGTCGTGATCTTCTTCTGGGGGATCTCTTCGTGTGCTGCGCTCATGATGGCTCCTGGACGGGTACAGACTTTAGCCTCCAGGGGCCCAAAACGCCTAGCCCATGCTAGATGCCCCCCTGAAGGAGGGCTCTGGCGCTGTGAACACCATCGAGTGCCGCACTCATGATGCCCCCCGAGTACCCCGCACCCTCCCCCACCGGATACAGGTTCGAGAAGCCCAGGGCTCGCCTGGTCTCCCGGTCTCGGGGCATGCGGACTGGGCCCGAAGAACGCGATTCCAGGCCCACGAGGAGGCCCGCATCGCCCGCAAAACCCGGCAGCATCTCGCCAAATTTCGCGAGAGCCCGACGCAGGGCTCGAAGTCCGGATTCCGGGAGCAGCTGGTCGATTCGACCCGGAACAACGCCAAAGGTGTAGCTCGTTCTTCCGACCGCAGAGCTCCCCTTCCCGGCCAGGAAGTCCGGAACTCGCTGGGCCGGCGCCGTGTAGTCCCCGCCCCCCGACCTGAAAAAGGCCTCCTCCAGCCGCTTGCGAAACTCGACGGCCGCGAAGGCTCCGGATCCAAAGTGCTCCGGGCCATAGGTCGTCACGACCGCGGAGTTGGCCCAGGGAGAGGCGTGGGTCGAGTTGCTCATGCCGTTGGTACACAGCATTCCCTCGGAGTTGATGCTGGCCACGATCTTTCCACCGGGGCACATGCAAAAGCTGTGCGCTCCACTGACATCGCCGCCTGCCTTCTGCACGAGGTTGTAGCTGGCAGCGCCGAGCTGAGCAGACCAAGGATCGTCCCCGTGTCGTGCAAGATTGATCAGCTCCTGGGGGTGCTCCACTCGCACTCCTAGCTGAAAGGGCTTTGCCTCGAAGGCCACGCCGTCACGAGCAAGGGCCTGCCAGGTGTCCTCGGCACTGTGGCCTATGGCCACCACCAGAGCATCACACTCGAGCTCGCCAGCAGAAGTCGAGACCGCCAGTACCTGCCCTCGGTCGCCCTTGACCAATCCTTCGAAACGAGTCTCCCAGCAGAACTCGACCCCCAGCTCCTCCAGACGCCTCCGCAGGGCTGGCAGTACCTTGTGCAGGCGATCGGTGCCGATGTGAGCTCGTGCGTCCCACAGGATCTCCTCACGCGCTCCAGCACGGACGAGCTCCTGGAGAACGTTCACCTCCAAGGGATCCACGACGCGTGTGTACAGCTTGCCATCGGAGTACGTCCCGGCGCCCCCCTCACCAAAGAGCAGGTTCGACTCGCGGTCCACCTCTCGACTGCGATGAAAGCGCACCAGGCGACCCGATCGCTCCTCGATTCGTGCCCCTCGTTCGAGCACGCGCACGCGCAAGCCGGCAAGTGCCAGGGTCAGAGCAGCAAAGACCCCGCCCGGGCCCGAGCCGACCACGACGGCCTGCCGGGCACGTGATCCGCCAAGAGTCTCATGCAGCGCGTCGACCTCCAGGGAAGCGGGCTGCGGCGAGGGCTTGGCCTTGCCCGACCGCACCATTCGATCCAGCTTCTTCGTGGGCGCGTCTTCAGCGACAACAACATCGACGTGCACGATCCACCGCGGTGCTCTACCCCGGTGACGGCCCCGCAAGTCGAGGGACTTCCGCACCAGCTGCAAGGCCTGGATGTCCCGCTGCGCCACCCCAAGCTTGCTGGCCGCCAGCACCTTGAGGCTGTCGTGCCCTTCATCCAGGGGGAGTTCCAGGCCTGTCAGGCGCAGGCGGTGGGGTTGCTGTCTTCGCTTTGCACTCATCCGGTCGGAGAGCCTAGCGACTGGAGAGCGGGTCGCGTGCGGAATCCGGTGACCAAGGAGTTAGGCTTGGTCCATGGCCTCAAGACGCAAGGACACCCCCGCCCCTCTCTTCGACGAGATCGTCTTCTCACCAGATCGTGAGATGGTCCCGGGCTCGAGGAGAGTTGTCTCCTTTGACCAGCAGGACGAGGAGGACTACCTCAAGGCCATCGAGGAGGTCGCCTCCCTCAAGGTCCAGCTGCGAAGAAGAGATCACGATCACGGCGCTTGGGCTGAGCTCGACCTCACAGCTTCGGGGATCAACCCGCTACGGCATGCGCCAGATCCCGCCCTGCTGGCTGAACGCTGGAACGCTGCTCGGCCGATCCTACTACCGGGATTGTTTGCCGATATTCCGACCGAGATCGGGGACGAGGGTCTCGCGCTCGGCGCCCGCTTGACAGAGCCGGATGGATTGAAACGCTGGCTCGAGAGCCAGAGGGGGCTCCTACCTGCCGAGTTCGGATTGCTCTCGCGTGGGCACTCCGACGACCCACGCTGCATCGAGAAGAGAGCCTTCAAGCACACGGGTGAGACCGCCCCATGGCTCATGAGCACAAGGCTCTCAGACTCACCTGATGATGCCTCCGTACGCCTGCGGGTCTCATTTGGCCGTGAAGTCGAGGACGACGCGAGCTCCGACCAGGAGGCGCACCTGACCGTGACTCGTCTCGCCGAGTCCCTGCTCCCTGGAGCCCTGAGGATTGACCTGGATCGAGAACTCCTCGGCAAGGTGAATGATCTGACAGAGGGCGAGACCTACCTGACGCAACACATCGGCTACTGGAACGCGCCCAACGGCGGCGCGCTGATGCATCACGACGCCTTCGACGAGCCGGATAATGGGGGCCAACGCGGGGTCGTCTACACGCAACTTGCGGGAACGACCGCCTGGCTCGCACTCTCGATCGAGGACCTGGCCGATCGACTCGTGGACTACTGCGAGTTCCTCGACCAAGGAGGTGCGGAGTGGGTTCGGAAGGCTATCTGGCCTGACCGTCGAGACTTCGAGCGGGCCATGGCGCGAACCCACAACCGCCGTGCCTTCCTCAAGGAGCTCGCCCTGCCAGGCTGTGGCAAGTTCGCCGGCCTGGTGAATCTCGGGCCTGACTTCACCTCCTTCCTGGCGGACGCCGGGCACGCCTTCTTTCTCCGCGCTGGCGACTCCCTTCTGATGCCCAGCCACGGGCTCGACCGCTGCTTGATGCACTCGGTTTTTTGCGCCAGCGACACTCCTACCTACGCGATTTCGGCCGCCTTGCGGACGAGAAGCACGGTCTTGGACGCGACCGCGGGGTAAGATCTCGCCCCCGAGCCCTCCCCACGCCGCGAGTCCCAGCGATTCCCCAAGCGACGAACTGCCCCAGATGGAAGCCGTCACCGCGATCCCCGAACCACTCCGACCGGTCATCGAACCCCGAGAGATCGACTTCATCCTCGAAGACCTCGGGATCGAGGTCGGGGGGACTCGAACCCTTCACGACCCAGGCCAGCCCGGGGCCGCCGCGGCCATCGTGGCCCTCGTGGATCCTGGCCAGGGCGCTGCCCCTCGCAGCCTCGAGGCCCTCCTGGACACTGCGAGCGCACACCTCAGCGAGTCCGGAGCCCTGATCCTCTTCTTGGAAGGCCGTCACCGAGAGGAACAGCTGGCACAGTGGCGCAATGGTCTCTGGCCGCTGCTTCACGCCAACGTGATCTACCAGGTCGAGCGCGACCGCGTCATGCGCCGTACGCTGTCGGGTCTGGTCGAGCTCGACCCAGGCAAACGCAAGGTCCACAAGGTGCGTACCGGTTCGGTGATCCTCCTCCGAAGGCGAGTGCATGCGATGGGGCCCGACGCGACCATCGAGAAGTTTGACCAGAATGCGGCAGGCTGGAATGGCAACCCCGATGCACCCTCCTACCCGCACTTCCGCTGGATGCGACGCTTTGTGGCATGCTTCTCCGATCTACCGCGAGGTGGACGCATGCTGGACTTCGGATGCGGTGCCGGTTGGTGCGGAATCGAAGCTGCCAGGCGCTTTGGCGCCTCCGAGCTGGCCTTCTTCGATCCCAGCCCCGAGATGGTCAAGATCGCCGAACAGAATGCGCTCAGCGAGGGCATTCGCAGCGCCACCGGTCGAACAGGCTTCGGCGAGAAGCCGCCTTTCCCGGCCGCAGGCGAGGAGGCCTTTGACGCAGTCATCTCCTCGGGTGTCATCAGCTTCTCGCCAGACACAACGGTCTGGATCGATGGCCTGGTCCCCACGGTCCGCCCTGGAGGCACCCTCGTGATTGGAGACATCCAGCGAACCTCCCGTGGCATGCAACGCAGACGCCGCGAGAAGGCTCTGCTCCCTGCACGCGAGATGAATGCCCAGACCGCTGATGAGGTTCGTCAGCTACTCGAAGCGGAGGGCTTCTCCTACCAGGACGGGGCAGGCTACCAGCTCACTCGCCCCTTCCCAGAGGCCATGCACGTCAACGAGGCCAAGCTCAAGGGTCTATTGACCTACCCACTGCTCTGGAGCAACCAGCTCTCTGCCGCTACCAATCGTCGCCTGGGGATTCCCGGGAACGATCAGTTCGACTCCTGGGTGATGAGCTTCAAACGGCCGAACTGATCAGGGTGCAAGCGCCACACGGCATCCATCGCTGGTATTGAACCCAGCGCCCGCGGAGGCCGTGTCTCGGAACCACAGCTGGAAGTTCACATCAGCACCCGGCACCAGGAGAGCCCCGTAGTTCGCACTGAAGTCCAGTGTTCTGAAGGCATCACCGCCTGCAGTCGTCACCAGCGGAGGCTGAATACGATGGATCGGGCCGGCCACACACAGGAATCCGTCCCCAAAGGGGGCCTGGTTCTGGTTCTGGCTCGCGATGAACAGCGCGGGGGTCCCCGGGGGCGCCCCATGGCCGATCAAGCGTAGATTGCTGTCGGCCACAGAGGTACTTCCCGTGGCGACGATACGCGCGCTACGACCGCCGGAGTGATCATTGGCCACGCAGTAATTCGAACTGACCTCTGGCTTGGGGTGTGAGTACAACCAGCCAACGACCTCGGCAGAAAAAGACGCGCTGAGACTCGGGGTGTGCGCACCGTCGATGATGCTCCAGAGTTCGGCCGAGCCACCGGCACTGCAACCGCTCTGGTACTGCCGCACGGTGCTCTCTGCCCCCGCAATGGAAGAGTCCAGATCGAGCTGCGCACCTGCGGTCCAGGTCAGATCGCACCCACCGAAGTTCGCCCACTGCTCCACGCTCGCCACGGCCCCGGGATAGATCGCCCCGCCTATGTTCCCACCCCCGTACGAGATGGTTCCGTCCTTGGTTCCGTGAATCTGCAGGACGCTCACCGGTTCTTCCGGCGAACACGCATTTGCACTGTTCCGCGTCGCGCCGGCGAGACTGACCATCGAGGCGAAGACCTCAGAGTGATCGCAGGACATCCGATAGCTCATGAAGCCACCGTTGGAGTGGCCCCCCACATGAACCCTGGTCGGATCGATGTTCAGCTGAATCTTGGTCTCGTCAATGAGCGCTCTCAAGTAGCTGGAGTCGTCCACGTTCGAGTTGAAGAAGTCACAACATGCATTCGTAGCGTTCCAGAAGCGCAGCCCCTGGTTGTTCACGGTTCCATTCGGAGCCAGATACGCGAATCCAAACTGCTCGGAGAGCTGGTCGAGGTCGAGGTAGCCGAGCACCTGGGGGCCGCTTCCAGAGAATGGATGCAGCACCAGGAACAGAGGCATGGGGACGGCTGGATCGTAGGAAGCAGGTACACGAACCGTCACAGGACCACGGCCAGCATCGACAGCGATGTCGCCTCCCGCCAGGACTGGAGCACACAGCAGGGAGAAGGCAATCAGGGAGGGAAATGTCTGGCTAAGCATGCCTTGATTCTCCCGTCTCCTGGACGGAGGGGTTGATTGGAGGCCAGAATTTCGGCCCATTCACGGACCCTCAGCTCTTCAACCCCTCTGCTGATCCCACGCAAGCCGACCGAACTCGATCAGCGACCTGAGCTTCGAGCGCATCTCGGTTCTGCTCACGATGGCATCGATCTGGCCCTTCTCGATCAAGAACTCCGCCCGTTGAAACCCCGGAGGCAGCTCCTGCTTGAGCGTGGTCGCGATCACCCGAGGACCGGCGAAGCCAATCAGAGCTCCCGGCTCTGCCAGCGTGATGTCACAAACGCTGGCGAAGGAGGCAGTCACTCCCCCCGTCGTCGGATTGGTCATGATGCAGACCGAGAAACCGCCTCTCTCGTTCAAGCGATGCAAGGCGGCACAGGTCTTGGCCATCTGCATCAGTGAGAGCATGCCTTCGTGCATGCGGGCTCCTCCGGATGAGGTGAAGATCACCAGTGGAAGGTTGTTGGTCATCGCGAGTTCAGCGGCCAGGGATATCTTCTCCCCCACGACCTCACCCATTGACCCCCCCATGAAATTGAAGTCCAGGACAGCCAGCACCACGCGCTGGCCCTCAATCGCCCCAAAGCCACACAACAGGGCCTCATTCTGATTGAGCCGCTTGGCCGTACGCTCGATCTTCTCCGAGTAGGGAACCTTGTCGGTGAACTCGAGCCGATCCAGGGCCGAGAGCTCGGCGAAGCGTTCGTCCCAGCTCCCGGGATCGAGCAACATCTCGATGCGTTGCGCTCCCGAAATCGTGAAGTGGAAGTTACAAGCTGGGCAGACCATCAGCTTTCCCTCGAGCTCTTTTCGGAAGATCGTGTCTCCGCATGACTCACACTTGAGCCACAGACCTCCGGGCATGTCCTTCTTCTTCCAGAGTCGACGCTTGCGCCCACCCTCCTTCGGACCCTGATCCGCTCCGGTGTCCTTGCCCTCGGTTTCCTGACGGTCGGAGCCGCCTTCGTGACCGTCCTGTTGTTCCTCGGCACTCACCTTGATCTCACCTGCTGTCTGAAGCTCGTCCACGGATCTCAGATCCTCACGCCTTCGGCAGAAGCCCGGAAGGCCCCGATGCATTCCTTCCAATCTCCGGAGCCGTAGATGGCCGAACCGGCCACCAGGACATCCGTCCCCGCTGCTGCGCAACGGGGCAAGGTCTCGGCATTCAAGCCGCCATCCATCTCCACGTGCCCCGCGTAGCCCTGGGCACGCAGCCACTCGACCTTCGGCAAGACCTCGGACATGAAGCTCTGTCCACCAAAACCGGGAACAACGCTCATGACCAGGACGAGGTCCACCTCGCCCAGCAGGTCTCCAACGCGCTCGATGGCCGTCGCCGGATTGAGTGCGACTCCTACCTTGGCGACTCCAGCGTCCCGGAAGGTCGCGATGACCTCGCGTGCCGCGGCCACACTGTCACAGACCTCGATGTGAAATGTCAGGACGTCGGCACCCGCCTTCGCGAAGGGAGCCGCGTACTTGATGGGGTCGGTGATCATCAGGTGTACGTCGAGCGGAATGCTCGAAGCCTCCTTGATCTTCGTCACGACGGGAGGCCCGATGCTGATGTTCGGCACGAAGTGGCCATCCATCACGTCCACGTGATGCCAATCGGCACCCGCCTGCTCGATCTTGCTGAGGTCGTCCGCGACGCGCGCGAAGTCACAAGAGAGGAGCGAGGGAGCAATACGGATCGGGTGGTCGGTCATGACGGCTCTGATGAGGACGGGCGGATTGTACGGATTGGCGTGGCCCGGAACAGGACTCGGTCGCCGAGAGCTGGGAGTCCGAGGGGCTCCAACTCTCCCTCGAGGGGGTCTCAGCTACGCAGGGCGGCTATCCCGGGCAGTTCGCGGCCCTCCAGAAGCTCCAGAGAAGCCCCACCTCCAGTTGAAATGTGGTCGATGGATTTCGCCAATTCGAACTGTTCCACCGCCGCCACGGAGTCACCGCCACCAACCACGCAATAGCCGGGGCAGTCGGCCACGGCCCGTCCGACGGCCTCCGTGCCTGCCTTGAAGGGCTCCAGTTCAAAGACTCCCATGGGACCGTTCCAGACGACGGTCTGTGCGCCGGCGATCTCGGCACAGTAGGCCGCCCGAGTCTGCGGGCCGATATCGAGTGCCATCCAGCCATCGGGAATCTCCGTCGTGATCCGCGTCTCTGCCTCCGCGTCGAAGCGATCTGCAACGACATGATCGGTGGGCAGCAGCAGCTTGACCCCCTTCGCCATGGCCTTCTGCTCGGCTGCCCGCACCAGCTCCAGCTGATCATCCTGGACGAGCGAGTTCCCGATGGATTCTCCTCGCGCCTTGAGAAAGGTGTAGGCCATGCCCCCTCCAACCAGGATCGAATCCACCTGGTCGAGGAGGTTATCAATCACCGTCAGCTTGTCCGACACCTTGGCACCGCCGAGGATTGCAACGAGCGGACGAGCCGGATCTTCGAGAACTCGTCGAAAGGCCTCCAGCTCCGCCAGGAGGAGCTCACCAGCGACCGATGGCAACAAGCGGCCGAGACCGGCAACCGAGGCGTGATCGCGGTGTGATGTGCCGAACGCGTCGTTGATGAAGAGGTCACCAAGCTCGGCCAGGCGCTCCACAAGCTCGGGGTCTCCCTTCGTCTCACCCGGATGAAAGCGGATGTTCTCGAGCAGCACCGTGGTCGAGGGAGCCGCCCCTTCGATGGCCTGTCGAGCCGTCTCACCACTGCACTCATCTACCTTGAGCACGTTTCCGCCGAGAAGCTCGGCCAGGCGCAGGGCGACTGGATCGAGTCTGAGCTCAGGCTTGACCTCCCCCTTCGGTCGGCCGAGATGGGTCAAGAGGATTGGCTTTCCACCAGCCTCGAGCACTCTCTGGATCGTCGGCAGGGCGCGTCGAATTCGCGTGTCATCGCTGATCCTGAGCCGACCGTCCTCCTCGGGACGCAGCGGGACATTGAAGTCAACGCGAATCAGGACGCGTTTGCCCTCGAGTTCGAGGGTGTCGATTCCGGGGACGTCGAGATTCATGTGACCCAGCTCGCGGCAATCAGATGTGAGGGATGCAAACCGGGGCGCGATCTGTCGCGCCCCGATCGAGAGTCAAACTAGGCTTTCGCTGTCTTGCGTCTGGCAGCCTTCTTCTTCGCCGGAGCTTTCCTGGCCGGAGCTTTCTTGGCCTTCAGGCGGTGAGAGAAGCGCATGAGATCCACGACGCGATTCGAGTAGCCCCACTCGTTGTCATACCAGCAAACGATCTTGACCATGTTGTCGGCCATGGCCATCGTGGCCGTGGCGTCGAAGATCGAGCTGTGGGGATTTCCGATGATGTCGGTCGAGACGATCGGGTCCTCCGTGTACTGAAGAATCCCCTTCAGGTCGCCCTTCTTGGCCGCATCCTTGAAGGCTGCCATGACCGACTCCTTGGTCACCTTTTTCTTGAGCGTTGCCACGAGGTCGACCATCGATCCGTTGGGGACGGGAACACGCATCGCGCAGCCATCGAGCTTGCCGGCCAGACGCGGCAAGACCTTGCCAACGGCACGAGCCGCTCCAGTCGTGGTCGGGATGATGTTCAGGGCAGCAGCACGTGCCCGACGCAGGTCCCCATGGGGAAGATCGAGAATGCGCTGATCGTTGGTGTAGCCGTGAATGGTTGTCATCAGGCCGTGGGAGAGGCCGAACTTCTCGTCGAGTACCTTGGCAGCCGGAGCCAGGCAGTTCGTCGTGCAGGATGCATTTGAGATGATGCGATCAGTTGCCTTGAGCTTGTTTTGGTTGACACCCATCACAATCATGGCGTCGATCTCATCCTTGGGGGGCACTGTCAGGAGCACCTTCTTGGCTCCAGCATCGAGGTGCATCTTGCACTGCTCGCGCCTGGTGAAGATACCCGTGGCCTCGACGACGAAGTCGACCTTGTTGGCTCCGTGACTCAGGTTGGAGGGATCACGCTCAGCGGTGATCACGACCTTCTTGCCGTTGACGGTGATTGAGTTCTTGCCAGAACGCACGCTGCCGTCAAAGCGACCATGGACCGAGTCGTACTTGAGCAGATGAGCCAGGGTCGCTGCGTCGGTCAGATCGTTGATTGAAACGACTTCACAACCCGGGGTGGTCTGAAGAATCCGGAAGACGTTCCGGCCGATGCGGCCGAAGCCGTTGATTGCAATGCGCATGCCTTAGAGAGTGGCCGCAGGGTGGTGGGCCTTGCTTGTTGGGCTTCCGAGGCCGAGGGTCGCTCATGATTGCGACTCCGGCCCACTAGGGGGGAAGCGGGGATGAGAGGCGTGAATCGTGGGTTCTTGGCCCAAGATCGGGACGACGAGGCTATCCAACCTCGCCCACGGGATCAATCCACTGCACGGTCGAAGCCCTCCCAGGCTCACCACGCACTAGACTGGGGCACGTGTCACCGATGGACCCAAGACTGGAGGCTGGACTGCCCACCTGGAGCCAGCTCGCGCATCAGGTCGAACTGAAGCACTCTGAGCCCGTGCTGGTCGCCCTCTCCGGTGGTGCCGACTCGGTCTGGCTCCTGCACTGTCTCGCGCAGTCCGAGGCCAGAGAATCCGTCATCGCGGCCCACGTCGATCACGGCTTGAGGGGCGATGAGTCGGCCGCCGATCGTCGATTCTGCGCGCAGCTCTGCTCAGAGCTGCGAATCCCCTTCCACGAGCTCGAGGTCAAGCTGGACCCCGATGCGACCGATCTCGAACGACGCGCTCGTGAGGCCCGCTATCGGGGCCTGGCCCGCATCGCCCTCCAAGAGGGGCGGTCAATCCTGCTGACGGCTCACCACGGAGACGATGCTCTCGAGACTCTCCTGATGCGCTGGACTCGGGGTACCAGCCTCTATGGACTTGCCGGCCTGCGGCACCGTGCCCCCCTTCCCGTGCGGGTCGAGGGAGCGCAAGACCTGACCCTCGTGAGGCCCCTCCTGGACCTACGAGCCGCCGACCTTCGTGCCGACCTGCAGCGAGCGGGACATGCCTGGAGGGAGGACTCCTCGAACTGCTCACGGCGCTTCACCCGCAACCGTGTGCGGCACGGCTTGCTCCCATGGCTCGAGCAGCATGCGGGCCAGGAGGCAGGGTCGCAGCTGAGGGCATTCCACGACTCGATCCAGCTCTTCGCCAAAGCCCTCGATGGTGCCGGTCAAAAGCCAATCTGGCGGGAAGGAGAGGGTGGCCGCCACAGTCTCTCCACGGGGGCCTTGCGCACACTCCCGGAGCTCGTTCGGAGCCGGATCCTCTGGCAATTGCTCGTCGAAGCTACCGGACAGGCCCCGCGAGGGCCGGTGCTGGAGAGGATTGTCAGCTGCCTTGGGAGTGGCCAGACGAACCGCTGGACCCTCAAGGGAGCCTGGGACCTGTGCCTGACCCGCGATTCCCTGGAGCTGGTCCAGACCAAGCCCCGACCAAAGTCCGGCCCCACCGCAGTTCCAGGGGCCCCGGAGCGGTGACTTCCTCCTGGGGAGTGGGTAGGCTCTTCCACTCGCCGATCCCTGCAGCCCCTGGTCGCCCTGATTCGCCCGTGCCCTCCACCCTGGAAAGCAACCTCAGCGAGACGCTAGGAACCATCACCGCCGAGGCTCGTCGCTCCGGACGCCAGGCGGAGGCCGTCAGCCTCCTCGCGGTGACCAAGAGCGTGGGGCCTCGCACAGCCATGGACCTGGCCCGCCTCGGCCAACGGGATCTCGGTGAGAATCGACTGCCCAGCCTGCTCGAGAAGCGTGCCGAGTTCGATCGGGCAGGGCTAAAGGTGATCTGGCACTTCATTGGACAAATACAGCGCAACAAGGCCCGTAAGGTCATCCAGAACTCCGAGGTCCTGCACTCGGTTGACACCCTCAGGCTGATCGAGACCCTCAATCGCGTGGCTTCAGAAGAACATCGCCGGGTCAGTATCTATCTTGAGGTGAAGTTGAGCGACGAGGAAACGAAACACGGATTCAAGCCCGAGGAGCTGGACGAGGCGGTCGAGAAGGCCGGTGAGGCCGACAGCCTCGACCTCTTGGGGCTCATGACCATGGCCCCCCTCCCTGACCCCCGACAAGAGAAGAGCGCTCGAACGGTCTTCGAAACACTGGCACGCCTCGCCCGCGAAATGGAGCAAGACCCTTACACATCAAGTCGGTTCAAGGAGAACCGAGTTCAGCTCTCCATGGGCATGAGCGGGGACTTCGTCGACGCCATCGCGGCCGGCAGCGATGTTGTTCGCATTGGAAGCGCCCTCTTCGCCGGAATCAACACGGACACCCCTACACCTGGAGTCGCCTCTTGAGCGCGAATGCAGAGAGATACCTGATCGAGATCTGCGGAGGCGATCAGGCCCCTGCGGAGCTTCCTCGCTCCGGCATGCTGGTAATCGGCAGCTCTTCGGAGAAGGCCGGCTTCTGTGTGTCTGGCCAGGGTGTTGCCGACGTGCACTGTGCTATTGGCAAGACCAAGGATGGCTCCTTCGCCATCAAGGACCTCGGCTCCGAGTTCGGAACGATGGTCAATGGCGCCAGGGTGACCCAGGCTCGCCTGAATCCGGGGGATGACATCCTGGTGGGATCCATGCGACTGAAAATTGTGGCTGCCAGCTCGAGTTCGGCAACTGCAGCTCCCTCCCCCCCTGAACAGCCCCAAGCCACGCCTACTTCAAGGCCACAGGAACCTGCCCCCCACAAGAAGCGGGCAACCAGATCCGGTGCCTCGAAGTCATCCAAGCCCAGGATTCCCGGCTACCAGGTCAATCAGCTACTCGGGCGTGGGGCCATGGGCGAGGTCTACCTCTCCGTCCAGGAAAGTCTGGACCGGGAGGTTGCACTCAAGGTGCTCTCCAAGGAGCACGAGCAGGACGCAGCCTTCGTCGATAGCTTTCAGGCAGAGGCCCGGTCCGCGGCTGCCCTGAATCATCCGAATGTGGTCACGGTCCACGATGTCGGCGAGGCCAGTGGCGTGCATTACCTGACCATGGAGTACATGGACCGCGGGTGTCTCGAAGAGCGAGTGGCGAAGGAGGGCCCACTGCCCTGGCCAATCGTCCTGGCCGCGCTCAAGGATGCAGCGAGCGGCCTGGTCTACGCAGAGTCACGAGGAATCGTGCACCGCGACATCAAGCCCGCGAACCTGATGCAGAACCACACCGGCGTGACGAAGATCGCCGACCTGGGTCTCGCTACCAGCATCAGCCAGGAGGACGCTCCCGATGGAGAGAGAAAGCTCTTCGGTACACCGCACTTCATCTCTCCCGAGCAAGTCAAGGGCGAGAAGGCAGACTGTCGCAGCGACCTCTACTCGCTCGGCTCCACCGCTTACCGCCTGCTGACCGGCCGCACCCCCTTCGAGGGCGCCAACACGCGCGAGATCCTGCGAGCCAAGCTGCGGGGAGAGACCACCCCGATTCGCACTCTCGCAGCGGATGTTCCCGCCACGCTGGAGGCCCTGGTAAGTCGCTTGATGGCGCTCGACCCCGCTGACCGCTTCCCCTCTGCCTCTGCGCTGCTGCGTGAGATCGAGGGCTTGCAGACAGGTTCTGGAAATGAGGGAGGGCTCCCCGCACCGGCGGATAAGTCCAAGCTGGCCAAGGTAGGGATCCCTGCTGGACTCGTGGCCGTGGCTCTGATTGTGATCGCAGCCATGATGGGTGATGACACAAGTGAGGGGCTGGCTTCCGAATCACGTCAGCCCCCCCCCCAGCAGGACGACTCGACGGGCAGCCCCTTCATCGACACAGCTCTCGAGCTCGGCAACGAGGAGCTGCTGCCGGTCGACGAAACCGAGAGTCTGTCGAAGGACGACGACATCGAGGAGCGGCTCTTCGAAACTGCGGCCGAGAACGCCCTTCTCAAGCTCGGTCAGCGCGACCTCTCACCCGCCGAGCGTCGCGACGCCTTGCGCGAGCTCGCCAGGGAGTTCCTGGGGACGACCGCGGCATCCAACGCTATCGACGAGGCCAAGGAGATTGACAATCGCCTGGCCATGGAGATGGAAGAGTCCGCCGAGCGTAACCAGATCTTGAACAGCATGATGGCGAGCCTGCGCCAGGCCGCAAACCTGGAAGACCCAGCCCTACGCCCGGGTAATTCCCTGCGGGCCATGAGGGCTGTCGCGGGGCAGGAAGCGCTCGCAATCGACAGCGCCTTCCTCGCAGAACGGGCCAAGCTCGAGGCACTGGTGATCAGCACAGGCCTCGATCAACTGGCCGTTGCGCGCCAGGAGCTTGATGACCTCAAGGCCAGCGGAGAGTTCGACACGCTCGAGATCAAGGCCAAGGATCTGCTGGGACGCTGCGACCTGCCGGCCTTCGAGGACGGAGCGGCTCCACCCCGGATCAACGAGCTCGAGGCCCTGTCAGTCGAGCTACAGGGCCTGCTCGATTCCATGGAGCTCCTGGAGGTCGAGTTCGCGCGCAACCTGACGGTCTCCGATCGAACCGCCCTGGCAGCAGGACTTGGCGGAGGATCGGGCATTGTCTCATCCATCAAGCAGCTCGACTTCAGTGCGGCGGCAGCGAGCTGCAAGTCGCTGACGCAGGAGGTGCGCTCCCAAGAAGCTCAGTTGATGAGCAAGAACCTCCACGAACGACTGGTGAGCGCCTCGCTGGCCATTCCGATACTGATCGACAACTTCTCGAGCTGGCGCAGACTCAAGGTCGAGGACCCGCAGGACTCGCGGGGCAAGCCTCGAGACGCAAGGGCAATTTCAGAGTCTGGGCTGGTCATCGATGATCGTGGCGCCTCGCGGGAAGTCCCCTGGTCAGCATTCGGTAGTCACACGAGGGCTCTGGGTGCGCTCTTCTCAAAGCGGCTGGAGCGCAACTACACGGCTGATGAGCTGATGTCGATCGGTGATCTGATGTACTTCACGGCCCTGGCCGAAACCGTGAATGAGGCGAGTGAGATGTTTTTCCTCACGGACAATGACGCCGTCTTCACCAAGAAGGAGGCCGAAGAACTCCCTGAGAACTTTGATCTCGCCCGCGAGTGGATCCAGGACGAGGAGCAGCTCGCCGCCCTGGAGATTGACCGACAGGCTGCCGACCTGCTCGGCGGTGCACTACTCTCTGGTAGTTCTGGCAAGTGGACCACGGCTGTAGGCCAGCTCGAGGAGCTGCTCATCGAGTACAACGACTGCCTGCTGGTTCGCTTCCTCTCCGACGGCAGCTCCATTCAGCTGCCACGCTAACCCACACCAATCGAGTCCCGCAGTACCCAGGCTCACCATGTCTCCTTCCGCACTGGACGACAGCGTCTACTCTGCCTCCAAGGAACTCCGCGGTCGCGGTGCCCCTGACCCGGACGTTATCTTCCTGATGGCCACTGGACTGGGCCTGCTGCCCTCCAGCTACTCAGCATCCTGGAGACTACCCCTCGATTCCATTGCAGGAGTTCCGAGAGCCTGGAGGAGCAAGACACTCCAGGCAGCCGAGATTCATGGAGCGACCTTCTGGTTCCTCGAGGACGCTCCAAGCGAGGAGGAGTTTCCAGGCAACGGCGCCAGGCTGGACGAGCCAGAGAACTGGGTCAGCGCCTTCCCCATCTGGCTGGCAGCGTGTTCAGGTGCAAGCCTCTGCGTCCACACCTCTGCGGGCTCGGCCCTCGAGGAGGCTGATGAGCCCCGCAGCAAGGGAACCCTGGCGCTGGTCGAGGATCATCTCAATCTGAGTGGCCGGACACCTCTGTTTGCCCTTGGCGAATCTCGCCTGGGACCACTCTTTCCTGACCAGACTCGCCTGCATCATGTGGGCTTGCGTCACCTGGCGCTCGGCCATGCGGACCGGCTCGGCTTGAAGGCAAGCTCTGGTGTGGCCGCCTGTACTGCCGGGCCCGCGATCGAGACCATCGCGGAACGCAGGTTCTTCGCTCGCGCCGGTGCACACTTCTCGGTTCAGGGTTTGGCTGACCCGATGCTCGCCATTGCCCATGCGGGAATGAGCTGCCTGGCCGTCGTCGCCCTGATCGGTGACCAGGGCGGATCGGGAGATGTCGGCAGTCTTGTCGAACGTGCCGAGGAGCTAGCCCCCTCTCTCGAAGAGCTGCTCAAGACCCTTGGCCCCGACCTTGCAACCGTCGCTCACGAGCTACGCGAGGAAGTGTGAGCTCCGACCCTATCAAGCTAGCCCTTCTACTCTCAGGAGGCGGTCGCAGCCTCCAAAATCTGGCTGAGAAGGTCGATGCTGGTGACCTGCAAGCGAGCATCGAGCTGGTGATCTCCAACCGTGCTGATTGCTTCGGTCTGCAACGTGCACGGGACCTCGGCCTGGCTCCCCTGGTCGTCGATGGAGACCGAAGATTGTCGCCTGAAGAATTCAGTGAAGAGGTCTTCGCCCGAATCGAGCAGGCACGCTGCGACCTCGTCGTACTCGCCGGGTTCCTGCGCTTCCTGCCCATCCCTGACCAGTGGCTCGGGCGCGTGATCAACATTCACCCATCGCTCCTGCCCGCCTTCGGTGGCAAGGGCTACTACGGCGATCGTGTTCATGCTGCCGTGCTCAAACGCGGTGTGAAGTTCACCGGCTGCACGGTTCACTACGTGGACAACGTGTACGATAACGGCCCGATCTTGTTGCAACGCTGTGTTGAAGTCTCCCCGGAGGACGACGTCTCCAGCCTCGCAGCAAGGGTCTTCGAGGAAGAGAAGCTGGCGCTACCCGAGGCAATCGCCCTGCATGCCCAGCGGCACGCCTGAGTCGAGATCAACTCGGGTGCCGAGGAGCCTCCCCTCTCCGGGAGAGCACTGGAGACGGGGGCCGCACGACGACTCCCGTCGACGCGCGGCCCGTACTCGAAAGCCTAGTAGTAGGCCGCAGCCTGATCAGTCAGGTAGCCGTATCGAGTGACGCTGTAATCCGTCACCAGTTCTACTCGGCACTTCGACCCCGAGACGACTATCCAGCCATCGCTTCGATCAAAGGCACTCCCGCTACCGCCGGAGATCAAGTTCCCAGAGACGTTGAACACCAGGGTGTTGCTCGCGTCATAGACCTTGATGAAGTCATAGTTGGCCTCGGTGTTCAGGGTCTGAAAGTGCACGGCCACCTGCGAGGCACCGGGATACTCGTAGGTGAAGGTGTAGGTCGAGTTGTTGGAGTAGTTGTGTGGCGACTGTTTCACGTAGGACTCGTAGTTCCACTGCGGATTCGACGAGGCCACTTCCCAGTTGGCCGTGATCGTCCCGGTCGGATTTCCGCTGTAGCCGTGAATCAAGACGTTCCAGGTATCAGCCGCGGGGTTGGTGAAATCAACTGACTCTGCGGAGCCGCCGATGTAGGGGGCCTTGAACTCGGCCTCGTCATGGGATCCCTGATCACCCGGCCAGCTGATCGAAGCACGCTTGACGTACAGGTCAGCATCTCCGTTCCCTGTCATGCTCACAGCCAGAGAAGTAGCGCCGGAGGGGACAGGAATCGTGAACGCCGTGGTGGCGCCAGTTGCCACCGAGTAGTTCGCAGCCACCCCATCAGCAAGCGCAACGGGACCACCGCCACCACCGGTTCCTGCGACATCCCAGCTGGCGGTAATCGTTCCCGCCGGGTTACCGCTGTAGCCGTGTATCAGGACATTCCAGGTGTCTTCCGCTGGTGAGGAAAAGTCCACGGCCTCCGAGGATCCGCCGACGTAGGGCGCCTTGAACTCCGACTCGTTGTGGGAGCCCTGATCAGAAGGCCAGTTGATGGAGGCACGCTTGACGTAGAGATCTGCGTCTCCACTCCCGGTGATCGCCACGTTCAGGTTTGACGCATTTGCGGGGATCTCAATCGTGTACGAGAGTGTGGACCCGGTGGAGACGGAGAAGGACACCGGAACGTCATCGCTGAGTTCGGAGGAACCACCTCCTCCACCACCGTCACCGATGGCTGCCGTCAGATCAATCCGTCGCTTGGAGGAGTCGCCTATGACGGTCACGCCGGTGCTCTGGTACAGGGACACCACGCCGCTCATATCTCCGACCAACGAGGAGTTGGCATCAAGTAGCTGAGCAGTCAGACCAGCCGCTGCTGGACAGGCAGATGAAGTCCCACCCAATGCGAAGGTCCCCCCACCGCAGCGGGCGCAGATGACCTCCTCCGATGGCGCATAGAGATCCAGGAATGAAGCGGTATCCGAGTAGCAAGTTCGCTCATTCACCAGCCGACTCGAGTCGTTGCAGTACGCCGGGGGGAATGCAGAGTAGGGAGCACCGTTCTGGTCCCAGACTGAGCCAATCGAGATGACATTGCTGGAGCAGGCGGGTGAGCCCATCGAGTCCTGCCAGCCGTCATTACCTGAAGCAGCGAAGACCAGGATCCCGTTGGAGAGCGCGTCGCTGGCTGCGTTGTGCATCGTTCCCGAGTTACACTCGCTGTAGTAACGGCCACCTCCTAGCGACATGCTGATCACACGGATTGGCGCCCCACCATTCATCCCGTTCTTGTTCGTGATGCACCAGTTGATCGAGTTAGCTATGACACTGTCGTAGGCGTTGGGAAACACCGTGGCCAGGTAGAGGTCGACCCCGGGGGCATAGCGCTTCACGATCGAGGCCGTACCCGTCCCGTGATAGCAATCATTGAAGTTGCGTGAGTGAATTGAGGTACCCGGGTCGCTGAAGTTCTGGCCGCCCGAAACAACGCTGTTAGGTAGAGATGTCGAGCCGCCCAGCTCTGGGTGCAAGAGATCAAAACTGGAGTCGATCACTGCCACGCCAACGCCACTGCCATCGTCGCCATTGGCTGCGGCGGTGTCGGAGCCTGTCAGCGTCCTTCCCTCGTTCGAATAGAGCAGGTTGAGGTGATCCTTGCGGATGAACTTCACATCAGCCCGCTGAGATAGGCGCTGCAACCCCTCCCGTGTTCCAATCTGGAGGACCACCGAGTACTGCAGGGTCAGAAAGTCGAGCACCTCGACACTTCCCTGCCCTACAAGATCCGGTTCTGCATTCAGGGCATCGAGGAACTCGAGCTGCCTGGAAAGCACGGCATCGGCCACCTCCTGTACAGGGTCGAGGCTAACCGCATTGGCAAAGCGAGTCGCCGAGGGCGGAGTCTCCAACTCGACCACGACTCGCATGCCCTCAGGCAGCGCACCCACCTCGATCTTTTGAAGGTCGAGTGTCAGTTCGGGATCGATCTTGCGTGCTGGATCGCTCGCGGCGGTCGCGGAACGTCGCTCATCAGTCTGAGGCCCTGCAGAGGAAATGCCCAGGGGGGCAAGCCCAATGCAGGCCATCAGAGGGAGAGCGATGAGACGAAGGGGAATGTTACGTTTCATGCGGGGGTCTCCATTGAGTTGTAAAGCTCTGGACGCTGGTTCAGTCGCGCCGAGAGCCGAGTGGTATCGAGTCTCAGCAGTAACGCAGCATCAGAAACGAGTCAACCCACATCACACCGACCAACGATCGCCAGCCCTTACCTTCATTCACTGGTGAAAGTTCGAACGAAGCACACCCTTCCACCATGTGGCCTGCTCGATATCGCCGTTCTAATTTCGCTGGCAAAACGGTGGGCAAGCTAATGCCAAACGGATCCCAAGCACACACTCGGTGATGGTCCACCAGGGTGTTCAGGAGCTGAGCTCACCCTGCTCGATGCGTCGAAGAAGCTGACTGGTGAATTTGGGAACGCCATCGTTTTTTGACCTTGTCAGAATGGCCACGGGTCACAGGGATTGCGAATTAGCACCAAGATCTCGTGATGAACCATTCAACAGGTCCGACTTCACAGGACTGCCTGCACCTCGGCGAGAGCTCTAAGCCCTTGCCTTCAATCGAGCAGAGCGCTTGTCCAGATCCTGCTTGAGCCGACGGTACTCGGCGCCTGTGTGATTGCGGTCGATCAAGGCGGCTGCAGCCAAGCAGCACTCGAGGGCATCGGCAGGCCGCTTGGAGTGGTGCTCGAGGAGCTTGGCCAACTCGAGCAGGGCCGGCACACTGCACACATCCTCGCCCCCACCCACCAGGGCCCGGTAGGCCAGGATGGCATCCTCAGAACGACCACCGAGTCGAAGATAGTGGGCACGCTCCAGCTCCAGGGCTCTACGGGGGACAGCACCCTGCTCAAGCGCACGATCCATCCAATGGAGAGCGCCCTGCCGATCCCCTGCTCCATCGAGACTGCGAGCCAGTCCTAACGAACGAGTCACTTCACAGCCCGGCAAGGTCTCTCCACTGGCTCGACAACCGACGCTGCTGCGCCCCAGGTGAGCTGCCAGCGTTACCAGACTGAGCACGTCATCGAGGTTGTGCCGAAAGACGCCCTCGAGCTGATGGGGTCGATCGCCGAGAAAGTCGAACCAGGCAGCCGGCGCCTGGGAGCCTGGCAAGTCATCCTCACGCATGACTCCACAGAGCTCACGCTCCATGGTCTTGAGCCTTCCATCGGTGTACGCCTCACGGTACAGCCGACGGCATGGATGATAGAGGTCGAGATGTGGCACACCCTCGAATGGAGGTTCAACACCACAAAGGCGCATCTTGTCCTCGAGCCTGTGGCGGTCGAACGACTTACCGAAGAAGGAGACCACTCCAGAAGAATCGGCGATACGGCGCGCACACTCGGCCAGAAGAGCAGCCTCATCCCCCGGGCCGTGCAGGAAGCCCTGCCAGCACTCGAAACCGGAGTCAGCGCCCCGCTGCTCGAATCGTCCCAGGCCCACGAGGAACACATAGGTGCCTGCTCCACCTGAGAGCCCAGTGGTCTCCGTATCGAGGTAGACGGCTTCCTCGAGATCCAGATCGGCCAGTGAGTCGTCGCCCGTGAGCAACGCGAGGTCACTCCCCACCACCGACTCAACCTCGTTCAGTTCAAACTCACCATGCCGTGCACTTCGATCGAACCAGGAATGACGCGCCTTCCAAGAGCCCTCCGCTGCCGAGGCATCGTGAAGCTCTCGCGGAAGTCCAGTCGACCGCTCGACATCAGCACCGAGACTCGCCGTCGGAGGTCCACCCTCACTCGAGCCCTCTCGCCTCAGCCGTCGCAACCTATCACGAAGGCTCATCTGTCAGTCCCGCCCTCCCCCAGGGAGACAGCCGAGGGCTCTCCCTCCTCGTCATCGAGCGCGCAGGCAACAAGCGTAGGGCCTCCGACCAGGTGCTCGAGAATGCGCACGGCCGTCTCCTTTCCGAGCGCGCCGACCTCCTCGGGAGGGCCGACGCAAGCAGGGCAGCCACTGTTGCACGCGCAGCTGCGGGCGACCTCCATGGCAGCTCGCAGGACCTCTGCATAGCCACGGAAGAGCAGTTCAGCCAGGCCCACCCCACCCTGCACGCGATCGTAGAGAAAGAGAGCCGGTCGATTGAAGTGCGGCGCCTTGACCTGGGTTGAGATGCCCAGGTCGCTGGGCTGGCAGCGCACATAGAGCGGTGCAACGCGCCGTACCAGATGTCCGACGCCATGCCAGGCGGCACCGCGATCCCCACCGTGCAGGCCCAGGTCAGCGGCAGTCTCTTCTGAGAGCGTCAGGACGAAAGCGTCGGTATCGAGCTCTTCCGCCGGCAGGAGAATGTCGTCAGCACCCACGTTCTCCCGTGTATAGAATCGAATCTTCTTGAACAGGGTTGCCAGGGAGGTCACGTGCACCTCACCGCGCCAGATGGCGCAGTCTTCTCCTTCCAATGAGACCTCCGCGGCCTCCAGGGAAGGGGTCACACTGGGCCGCAGCGGCTCACGAACGGGCGCGTCCGCGCGATCACGCCTCGCGCACAGTTCCAGTCGAAGAACACGCACCTCGGTACTTGTCTCTGCCTCGGTGAAGTAGTCGCTGTCGACCAGTCTCACGTAGGCCCGCCGATTCTTGTAATCGAAGCGCTCCACCTTCCAGGTCTCGCCCTCCACCTGATAGATGGCACCCTCGTGCACAGTGGTGATGGAGGACTCCCGGTCGATCTCTCCGATGGCCTTTTCAGTCTCGACGTCAAGAATCAACACATTGTCAGGTTCACCACTGTCGAGGGAGACTCCCTGGGCCGGATAGGCATCCGCCATCCAGAACCATCGTCCGCCCCGCTTGTGCAGGAGGCCTGACTCCTCGGCTAGATAATCGAGCACCTCCCCCGCCCCCTCGACGCTGCCATAGGAGACGTCTGCCAGCTCTCCCGGCTCAGCTCCCTCGCTGAAGGGCAGCTCGAAGGCCGCACACTTCAATTGCTCCGAGAGGATCACCAGGTTGTCTGGATCCAGAGCCAGCTTCTGCTGGGGCATCCCAAACAGGTAGTCCGGGTGGCGTGCCAGGTACTGATCCACAGGATCGGACTGAGCAATCTGGACCACGAGACTGGGCTTGCCACGACGACCGACCCGTCCAGCCCGTTGCCAGAAGGAGGCCTGGGAGCCTGGGTAGCCAACGAGCACGGCCACGTCGAGGCTGCCAATATCGATTCCCAACTCCAGCGCATTCGTGCTGATGACCACCTTGGCCTTACCGGTGCGCAGGTCGGACTCGATCTCACGACGCAGGAGCGGCAGGTAGCCTCCCCGGTACCCCCGGATCTCCTCGGGCTGCAGGCCAAAGCTAGAGGCTTGCTCCCGGAGGTAGCGTGTCAGCACCTCCACGGCCGTACGACGACGGCAGAAGAAGATGGTCTGGTGCTCGGGTCCGGCAAGATGCCTGGCGAGCTTGCGCGCTTCCTCCAGAGCATTGGCTCGAAGGCCCGCAACAGGATTGAGAACCGGTGGGTTGTAGAGACCGAACAGTCGGGCCCCCGATGGCGAGCCATCCTCGTCAATGACTCGCACAGATCGTCCAAGCAGAGCCTCGCCGTGCTCCGACGCATTGGCGATCGTCGCTGAGCAGCAGATGAATCTGGGATTGCTGCCGTAGTGCCGTGCGATCCGCACCAGCCGGCGTAGGACGTTGGCCACACTGGAACCGAACACCCCTGAGAGGGTGTGTACCTCGTCGATCACGATGTAGCGCAGGTCCCTGAAGAGCTCGGCCCACTTGGAGTGGTTGGGCAGGACTCCCGCATGCAACATCCACGGGTTGGTCAGGATCATGTGCCCTCGATCTCGCAAGGTACGGCGCACAGAGGGCGGGGTGTCTCCATCGTAGGTGAAGGCATGCCACGGCTCGTCAAGAGCTTCCACCAGCGAGGTCAGAGAGGCGGACTGGTCCTGGCCAAGCGCCTTGGTCGGAAACAGGAAGAGAGCACGGGCAGCGCCCTCGCTCTCGAGCAAGGACTGAAGTACAGGAACGCTGTAGCACAGGGTCTTCCCCGATGCCGTTGGTGTCGCCACCAGGATGTCTTCACCAGCAAGCGCAAGATCGATAGCCCTGGCCTGGTGCTCGTAGACCTCGCTCAGGCCCTTTTCCTTCAGCACGGCACGCAGACGCGGATCGATGTCCTCTGAGAAGGCCCGGGTCATGGCCGGTCGAGCTGGCAGCTCGTGCCAGTGTTCGAAGGCATCGCGAAGCTCCGGATCCTCACGCAAGGCCACGGCGATGTCGAGCACGCCACTCCCATGGCGTTTGAGGCGCTCGCCACCCCCGGCAGGGGGTCGTTCTCCAGCGCACCGGGGGCGCTCTCCCTCGAAGTCCTTGTTGCTCATGGCTGGTTCGTCCCTGACGCAGGTAGCCGCCGCGGCGCGTCCATCCGTTCGGCTCCTGTTAGGGCAGCCTAGAGCAGTCACTGGCCTCCGGCAAGGCCAGGGGGCGCCCAATCGGACGATTCTCAGGGACGTACCAGGGACAGGAGATCTCCGTGGAGACTCCCGACCTTGAGCTGTGAGCGCGAGCCGCCCACCTCGGCCACGGTCGTGGGACTCCCATCGAGGGGCACACCAGCGCCGAAGATCACCCGCTCTTCACCACCCTCGAAGAGCTCGAAGACCAGCTCGATCGGATTCACGAGCGGCTCGTCCGGCGCCAGGAACGTCTCCGCCTTGAGGTAGATCAAGGGATCGAGCAGGTCGAGCAGGTCCTTGGCCTCACGATCCTCGCCCTCGGGATGCCAGATTCCACGACCGTCGCGCACGAAGCTTCTCGATCCATCTGATGAGGAGACTGTCAGACGGGTCAGGCGGTTCTCGGTCACGTCCACGAGGTGCTTGGATCGAAACTCCTCGAAGGGAGTCTGCGCCAGCTCAAGCAACCAATCTTCGGCAGCCAGCAGAAGGTCGTCGCCTCTGCGTCGGAAGAGCACCAGAGACTCATCGAGACCGGGCCAGCCCGGAGCCAGCCTGCCCACACGACCACCAAGCGTCTGACCACCCACATCGACATGAATCGCTCTGGAGAGGGGTGGGAGATCCAGCAGCTCCGAAGGTGTCGGCTGGGAGATGCCCTCGGGTAAGAGACTCAGCTCCAAGCTCTCCAGCCGAGCGAGCAGGTCCTCGACTCGCCGGACATCCGCGGGTATGGGCTCCCCGGTCTCGACACCATCAACCGACCCCTGCACGACCCAGCCCTCGCCGATCCGCTCCAGGAGGACCTGAGTCCCGGTGCCCGAGTCCAGTTCCACCGAGTTCACATCCCTGCGCAGGGCTCGCATGAAGTTTCGGTCATACATCTCCTCTGTCGGATAGAGGACACGCAGGGCACTCTCCGGGTCGAGTGACCAGACGAAGGGCGCATCCTGGCGCTTGGCGTACCAGGTGCCATGGAGCTTCACCCGGGACAGCAGCAAGACCTCGGTGAGGCCGCTACTGGTCTTCAGGTCGATTCGCGCCTCGGGATAGTCCAGGCCATAGGGCGCCAGGTCGACCACCTCGTCATCCACGAAACCAGAGACCAGCAGCCGGCTGCTGCCAAAGACAAGGATGCCCAGGTCCATACCGCTCAAGAGCGACTGGACTGGTGTGAGCGAACGCCAGTCCAATCCATCGCGGATGGCGTGCAACTCGAGGTCTTGAGCCTCTTCTTCCACATCGAAGACGATATGTCCCTTGCGATGAACCTCGATCACATCCTCGCCTGCAATGGTCAGGGCTCGCTTCGAGCGAAAGTCGTCGAGGATGTAGTTCAGGGTCGTGTAGAGCCTCACGAGACTGCGCAGGTAGAGGCCGTCGACCCTCACGTTCAGGCGTACCCGATCCATGTCAGGTGCCCCGATTTCGACCTGATGAGTGCGCATCCCGGTGGGCGTCCGCTCATCCACCTCGACCACGATGCGAGGTGGATCGAAGCCCAGCTCCTTGGCCCCCCACTCCTGTTCGGGAACCACCAGACCCCGGGCACCGGCAATATCCTCCAGGAGAATACGCAGGGTGCCCATGTCCGCTGGATAGCGGATGGGGTCCGTCATGTACCAAACACCCTGAGAGTCACGCTCGAGCCGTAGGTTGTAAGAACGCTGGATGTTGTCGATACGAATCGTCTCCACCTGTGAGGCATCGGCATCACCGAAGAGACGAACGTCGACCAGTGCCTTGGTGGCCTCCGACTCCTTCTGAAACAACATCGCGCCGGCGAGTAGTGCCAGGAGAACAAGTAGCAAGAGGGTGGTCTTGAGGTTCATTGCGAGGGCTCCTCAGCGGCGACGTCGCCAGGCGGCCAGCCCACCAAGCCCCAGGCAGAGCAGCGGTAGCCCCCAGATCGCGATCAGGTTCAGGTAGAAGAGCGTGCGGTCCTGGCCAACGGCAATGCGCCGATCGTCCAGCTTTCGCGGTGAGACCGAGACACGGAATTCGCGCTCCGATGCCCAGTTGAAGCTGTTGATCAGGAAGTCACGGTTGACGTCGAAGAGCGCATTCACGAAGGCCTCCGGAGTTCCCAACGCCAGCACCCGGCACTCGCGCTGCAGGGAATTGGTTCCGGGAATGACCGGCCCCATCACCGTCGGCGGAAAGGTCGAGGTCATTGCCACCGTGAAGGGGCCCTCACGCTCGCGTCCCTGATCCCACCGCCAGCCGAAGCTCCCATCCTCGTTCGGAAACTCCTCCCAGGTGTATTCGGTCGTCCTCAGGATGTCGAGCAGGATGCCCTCACGAGGCGGAGTTCCACGCTCGAGCCCGTGGCTGAAGATCAGGCGCACCCGCCGATCTCCCCGCCGCAGGGGCTCGGTGATCGGGTGCGTCGTGCGCATGCCATCGGAGCGCAGGATCACCTCCGCGCACTTGGGTGACTCGAAGACAGGCATGCCAGCTGCGTTGATCACCGGCTGACAGATGATGCCCGGCTGAACGATGATCCCCAGCCTGGAGAGGATATCGGTCACGGAGCCCTGGCCGCCCGTGAGGCGCAGTCCCGGGGCAGCGATGATGCTTCCACCACCACGAACGTACTCGGCGATCCACCCCGTGGCCTCCACGGAGAAGGGTTCTTCGGGCCCGATGATGGCCAGCCCGGCGCACTCCTCGGGGATCGCGCCATCCTCGCTCGGGTCCCACTTCTCGACGCGGAAGCCGTCGGCGACGAGTGCCGTGTGCAGCTTCCCCAGGTCGCGATCTTCGCTCTCGAAGATGGCCCGCTCTCCCTGGCCGCTGGTGAACAGGATCAAGGGCTTCTCACCCTGGGTCACTCGCAGGAGTCCCTTGACCAGGGACTGCAGCCCGGTGAAGGAGACCAGGCTCGGCGGACGATAGGCGCCCTGGCGGCGAGTGGGATTTCCCAGGTCGATCTCAGCCACCTCTCCCAGGAGCTTCATGGCCACCCGGCGATCTCCATAGGAGACAACGAAGAGATTCGACTCCGAGATGCCCAGACGCTGCATCTCCGCCATCAGCTCCGCACCTCCTGCACCGGGCGGGGCGTAGGGATGATTGGTGAGCTTGATCTTGTCCGGTGCGTACTCCTCGGCCAGGATCAAGATCTCGAACATGCGGCCCTGGATCTGGGCGCCAATGGCCTCGAGGGGCGGGCCAAACGGTCGGAAGAACACATCGATCTCTACCGGTCCAGGAAGCTGGTCGATGATGGCACGAGCGTTCTCGTCCAGGGTGTTCTCCTGGTTGATGGTCAGATCGACCCGGTGGCGCAGCCCCGGACGCCCGGCCAACCAGACCAAACCGCCCGTGAGCACCAGGGCAATAACGAGGTTCAGGCAGACCGTGATCAGGATGCGCAGGCGCACGATACGTGCACTCGGTGCCTTGACTTGAGCTCCTAGCGCCATCGCTTCGCCTCCACGGCTCGACTGGCCATGAACAGGAAGAAACCCGTCCAGGCCGAGAAGAACACCAGCACCTTCGTGTCGAGCAAGCCAACGAGGAAGGTGCGGTGAAAGTGCGACATCACATCGACTGACTCCACCTCTTCATGCAACCAGGTCGCGTCGAAGAGACCCGCAAGATGAGGTAAGAGCAAGACCAGGACGTTTCCGATGAACGCTCCAAAGGCTGCCAGGATCGGCGTCGAGGTCAGGGAACTCGAGAGCATCCCAATGGAGCAGAAGAGTCCCGAGACCAGGACTGCACCGAGGAATCCGCCCAGGACCGGCGGCCAGTCGGGGGGCGCCCCAAGTCCGTGAAGTGCTGCTGCGTAGATCAGATTGGAAGACCAGAACAGCGCCATGAAGGTCCAGGCCGCCAGGAACTTTCCCAGGACCACGGCGCCGTCGGAGACGGGCGAGGTCAGCAGGAACTCGAGCAGGCCATTACGAGACTCCTCGCTGATCATCCGCATGGTGAGCAGCGGAGGTAGGAAGATCATGAAGGCCCAGTAGGGCAGCGACTCCCCCGAGGAGAAGCGCACGGAGGCGATGATGTCGCCACCGGTGTCCTTGAGGATCGTCACGAACAGCCAGCCTGTCATGGCATAGGAGATCGAGAGCAGGATCCAGGCTAGCGGCGCTACGAAGAGCCCGGCGAGCTCTCGCCGATAGATCGTGGCCAGCCCCTTCATGCACCTGTCTCCACTGGCTCGCTGTCGAGCTCGAGGGCAATCCGTGCAAAGAGCTCCTCCAGGGTGGCCTTGCGCCAGGAGAGCTCACGCACGGTCCAGCCTTCGTGGTTGCTCAGCTCCCCCACTTCCCGGCGCAGGTCAACCTCACAGGAGACCTCGAAGGCCGTGTAGCCATCATCCAGAGAGTGCTCCTCGACCTCGCTGACCCCAGGAAGCTCGCGCAGGCGAGCGCTGACACCTTCGATCCCTGGCCCACTGATGGCGGCATGGCCCGCAACCTCCAGGCGCACATGGCTGGCGCCGCCCAGGGTGCGAACGAGCTCCTCCTGGCTTCCATCTGCGGCCAGGCGTCCCTTGCTCAGGATCAGGACTCGCGGACAGACGGCCTCGATCTCCGGCAGGATATGAGAAGAAACGATGACCGTGTGCTGACCAGCAAGATCCTGGATCAGGCGCCGTACCTCGATTCGCTGGAGGGGATCCAGCCCGCTGGTGGGCTCGTCAAGGATCAGGACCTCGGGATCTGGCAGCAGCGCTGTTGCGAGGCCAACTCGCTGGCGCAGGCCACGGGAGAGATGCCCGACCAGCTGCCTGCGACGATCGAGAACCCCGACTCGGTCGAGCACCTTGGGAATGCGCAGCTTGCGCTCCTTGCGGGAGAGTCCATGCAAGCGGCCCTGGAAGTCGAGCATCTCCTCGATGCGGTGCTCTCGGTAGAGCGGCACGGTCTCGGCGAGATAGCCGATGTGCTTGCGCACCTCCATCGACTGTCTCAGCACGTCGTAACCCGCAACTGAGGCCGAGCCGGCGCTCGCTGGCAGGAAGCCCGCGAGAATTCGCAGGGTCGTGGTCTTTCCGGCTCCGTTGGGGCCGAGGAATCCGACGACTTCACCTGCCTCGATTTCGAAGCTCAGATCGTCGATGGCCACGAGCGGGCCGAAGCGGCGAGAGAGGTGACTGGCGCTGATCACGGGCGGAGGTTAGCGAGGGTGGCCGGCGGCGACAACGCTTCCCCGGCCTGGATGCGACAACCTGGATGAGGATCGCAGGGGAAAAGCCGAGCAAACGCCGTGCCTGACGATTGGTTCAGCCCTGGTTGCGGTTCAAGCACCCTCGCGTGGCAAGGTCCGAAATCTCTCCCCGATTCCCCTTCGACTGCCCAGTACGGGTGGCAAGTGTGCGCAAATGAGCGTCGGGGCCCAGTGCAGTTTCGCTCACTGGACCCCGACCCTGATCCCAGGCGCTCAGAACGGAATTTTGCCCGTCTGAACCACCGGGACCTTGCTACTGGTCAGCTAGTTGAAGCTGACGCTGTAGCCATTGCTGACGTTGAACTGGTTCCCACAGGGGCCACCCACCGTGTCGCGGTACCAGATCTGGAAGTGCCGTGTATCGCCCGCGCCCCAGTTGCTGGCAGAGTTCAGGCCCGGGCCCCAGGTGGCTGCTCCGCTTCCATTGGGGATGCGAACTCCGAGGCGTGTCACCTGCCCTCCGGCACAGCGCAAGCCGTCGCCAAAGGACAGACCAAGACCGCCGTTGACCTGGATCGTCCCCACGAACAGGAGCGCAGCCTGACCACTCAACATCCCGCTGCCGTTGAAGGTGATGTCGTCCGCGGAGGCGCTCGTCGAGCCAGTACCAGAGATCATGGCACCAGATCCTCCCGCGTTTGCGCAGCCCTCCCCAGCACCGCCGGGATTGCTGCAGGGCGAGTTGCTGCCACTGCAATCACAGAAGCTGGTGCCGGGCTCGTCAACCACCGTGACCGAACCGACCATTCCGAAGTTGAAGTGGGGCGAACAGAAGTAGTCGTACAAGCCACCGGGACGGGGATTGGCTGCCACGAAGGCCGCGTCGAAGGTCACCTCGAAGACCGTGTTCTGAGCATCAAGGAGGCCGAAGAAGGCCTCATCACCATCCACCGTGCCATCCAGGCCCTCGACCACATCGTGGTTCCCGCCGTTGTAGATCCAGCGGACGGTATCTCCAGTGGCGATGGTCACATCCGGCGGATCGAAGGCCAGACCGAACTGGTTGACCACGATGACATCGGCGCTGGCCAGGGTCGAGGTGAGGGCGAGTGAGATAGTCAGGACAGCAGAGAGCCGGGTGAGATTGCGCAGGGAACTCATGACGAGGCGGGAGATTGGCTGGAATCGAAATGACCGCTCGGCTCGACCCGAGGCGGAAGGATGTGGAAGCTGGGCAGCAGTCGAGGGTGCCCACCTAATAATCAGCGATAATTCGCTCCGTGCGTGGCAGCAACCCTTCGATTTCTCGCTCCGATGCGAGACAGCTCCCCCAAAAGCCTCCCATGGCCCCTCGGAGCGCCACCGAGCCCCCCAAAATGCAAGAAATCGGGTGTTGGGGCCCCAAACAAGAAAGTGCCGGAGCCCGCCCAGCTTGCGCTGACCGGGCTCCGGCGGGAGTCGGTGTCAATCTAGCTGTCGATCAAATGAATCGTCTGGAGGACGCCCCCATGATACCCCCTGGGGGGAATCTCAGGCCTTGACCTCGAAGTCGGCGTCCACCGGCTCGTCATCGCCGTTGTCCTCTGCACCCGAAGTCGCGCCGGACTCAGGAGTTCCGGCCGGGGCGGCCTCGGCCTGCTGCTGGGCGTAGATGGCCTCCCCAAGCTTCTGAGCCTTCTGCTGGAAGCTGGCCAGGGCCGCCTCGATGGCCGCCTTGTCATCACCTTCGGCTGCCTTCTTCATCTCTTCCTTGGCATCACCGATGGCCTTGACGTCCTCCTCGGAGAGCTTGTCCTTGTGCTCCTCGAGCTGCTTGTCAGTCTCATGGGCAATCTGGTCGACCTGATTCTTGAGGTCCACAACGTCACGGCGGGCCTTGTCGGCTTCAGCATTGGCCTCGGCATCGGCGCGCATCTTCTCGATCTCCTCCTCGGAGAGGCCCGAGGAAGACTCGATTCGGATGTTCTGCTCCTTTCCGGTGCCCTTGTCGACTGCCTTCACGGTCAGGATGCCGTTGGCATCGATGTCGAAGGAGACCTCGATCTGCGGCAACCCGCGGGGCGCAGCTGCGATCCCGTCGAGGTGAAACTTGCCGAGGGTTCGATTGTCGTTGGCGAACTCGCGCTCTCCCTGCAGAACGTGGATCTCCACACTCGGCTGGTTGTCCGAGGCGGTCGAGTAGACCTGGCTCTTGGAGGTAGGGATGGTCGTGTTCTTCTCGATCAATCGGTTGGTCACACCACCCAGGGTCTCGATTCCCAGGGAGAGCGGGGTGACGTCGAGCAGTACGACGTCCTTGACGTCGCCTGCCAGGATTCCACCCTGAATCGCTGCACCAACCGAGACGACCTCGTCCGGGTTCACACTGCGGTTCGGCTCCTTGCCGAAGATCCCCTGGACGATCGCTTGAACTGCGGGAATGCGAGTCGAGCCACCGACCAGGATGACCTCGTCAACCTCACTGGGCTTGAGCCCGGCATCCTTGAGAGCTGTCTCACAGGGGATGCGCGTGCGCTCGATCAGACCATCGGCCAGTTGCTCGAACTTGGCGCGAGAGATGGTCTGCTGGAGGTGCTTCGGGCCGGATGCGTCGGCCGTGATGAAGGGCAAGTTGATGTCCGTTGAGGACGCAGCCGAGAGCTCACACTTGGCCTTTTCGCAGGCCTCTTTCAGGCGCTGCAGGGCCATCGGGTCGCTCTTGACGTCGATTCCCGACTCTTTCTTGAACTCCTCGGCAACGTAGCTGATCAGGACCTCGTCGAAGTCATCACCACCCAGGTGCGTATCGCCATTGGTCGAGAGCACCTCGAAGACGCCATCGCCGATCTCGAGGATCGAGATGTCGAAGGTTCCACCCCCCAGGTCATAGACTGCGATGCGTCCGGTCTTCTCCTTATCCAGGCCATAGGCCAGGGTGGCCGCCGTGGGCTCATTGATGATGCGCTCGACCTTGAGACCGGCAATCGTGCCGGCATCCTTGGTTGCCTGACGCTGCGCGTCGTTGAAGTAGGCGGGTACGGTGATGACCGCGCGCTCGACGGTGCCTCCGAGGTAGGCCTCAGCGGCCTCCTTCAGGTGCCCGAGGACGATCGCGCTGATCTCCGGAGCGGTGAACTGCTGGCCATCGATGTCGACCTTCACGAGCTCCTCGGCACCACCGACGAGCTTGTAGGCCACTTCCTTTTCTTCCGAGCCGACCTCACTGTGACGCCGCCCCATGAATCTCTTGATCGAGGCAACCGTCTTGATCGGGTTCGTGACCGCCTGACGGCGTGCGGCAGCGCCCAAAAGGCGTCCGCCGTCTCCGGTGAAGGCGACGACCGAAGGAGTCGTTCGTGCACCCTCGGCGTTCGTGATCACCACCGGCTCGCCCCCTTCCATCACGGCCACCACCGAGTTGGTCGTTCCGAGGTCGATGCCGATGATCTTGTTCGTACTGCTCATGTGTTTCCTCTGCTTGATGCTTCTACTGTGAAGCCCGCCGGGGGGCGGACTCCCCGGTGATCGAGAGAGCTCGATCCCGTTGAATGGTTCCGACGCCCACCCCCTGTACCGGGGGGAAGGCCCCGAGGTAGGCGTCGGCCCCTACCACTAAACAAAGAGCGTGCCAGCCCAGCGAACCAACCTAAACATATACGCAGAAGCACTTTACAGTGATTGCCCCTGACCGCCCTGCTGCCAGCTTGGCAGGCCCCGCGGGGGGCACCCAAGGCACCTGCCGCATTGGCAGGCAACTTGAGCCCCGGCCCGGACGAGGGGATCAGCTCCCCTCGATCCGCCAGGAGCTCAATGGCTCCGCGACCAGCTCACGCGATCCCCACAGGAGAGCCCTGACCCGAGCTCAAAGACCGTACTCCTTGATCTTCCTGTAGAGCGTACGCTCCCCGATCCCGAGCAGCTTGGCTGTCTTCTCACGGTTCCCATCCAGCAGGTTCAGGTTCTCTGCAATCAGGTCACGCTCGACCTCGGAGAGCGAACGACCAGCCAGGGGGTAGCCGGCGCCCGTGGACCGCGCAGCACCGCCCGCCTCGGCAATGTTGTTCGGGACATCAGCTTCCTCGAGCAAGCTTCCCCGGGCAAGCACGACCATGTTCTCGATGCAGTTGCGCAGCTCTCGGACGTTTCCCGGCCAGCCATAGCGAACCAGGACCGTGCGAGCCTCCGGCGTGATGCCCTTCACGTCTCGGTTGTGGAGCTCACGCATCTCGCTGATCAGATGATCGATCAGGATCGGGATGTCTCCGGTTCTCTCTCGAAGAGCCGGTAACTCGAGAGTGACCACCTGCAGACGGAAGTAGAGATCCTCTCGAAAGGTCCCCTCCTCCACCATCTGCCGCAGGTCACGGTTCGTGGCAGCCAGCAAGCGGATGTCCACGGAGATCTCACGGTTCCCACCGACCGGGGTGATCTCACGACTCTCGAGGGCTCGCAGGAGCTTGGCCTGGGTCTCGAGGGGCATGTCGCCGACCTCGTCCAGAAAGAGTGTTCCGCCATTGGCGTGCAGGATGCGTCCATCATTGGAGCTGTTCGCTCCCGTGAAGGCACCTTTCACGTGACCGAAGAGCTCCGATTCAATCAGGCCCTCGGCAAGCGCGGCGCAGTTGACCGGCACAAACGGCCCGTCCTTGCGGGGACTATTGCGGTGGATAGCCTGAGCCACGAGTTCCTTGCCAGTTCCACTCTCTCCCAAGATGAGCACGGTGGCATTCGTCGTGGAGACGCGGCCGAGCAACTCGAACAGGCGCTGCATGGGCGGCGAGTGCCCGATGATGTTCTCGAAGCCAAAGCGCTTGTCCAGTTGCCGGCGCAGCTCGATGTTCTGGGCTCGGTCCCGCACGGCCTCCACCGCCCGCGGCAACTTCGTACGCAGCTCCTGAAGATTGACCGGTTTGGTCAGGTAATCCGCAGCCCCCTTGTGCATGGCCTCGACGGCGGTCTCCACCGATCCATGACCGGTGATCACCAGGACCACCGCCTCGGGCTGGAGACGTCGGGCTTCCTGAAGCACCTCCAACCCCGAACGGTCGTGCATGATCAGATCCGTGAGGACTGCATCGAAGGTGCGCTCCTCCAGCCGGGCGATCCCCTCGTTCCCAGAACCTGCAATCGTGCATTCATGGCCGTCGAGCTCGAGACCATCCCCCAGGGCCTCGGCGTGCCCCTCGTCGTCATCAACGATCAGTACACGGATCGAGGCGGGCGCTACGGAGACACTCATGCTGATTCACCATCCTTCGTTCCTGCACCGGCAATCTCGACAACGAGCGGGAGGACGATCCGAAAGCTCGTTCCTCGCCCTAGTTCGGAGACCACGGAAATAGTCCCTTCGTGTTCCTGGATTATTCGGCGGGTCGTCGCCAATCCCAGTCCGGTCCCACTCTTCTTCGTCGACCAGTAGGCATCGAAGCAGTGCTCGATGTCGGCTCCTGCCATTCCCACCCCGGTGTCGGTGATCGTCAGAACCGCATGACTGCCATCGCGCTCGAGGCGCACGATCAGTTCGCCTCCCATGGGCATGGCCTGCCTTGCATTGACGACGAGGTTCAGGAGCGCCTGCCGCAAGGCGCTGGCGTCGACAATCGCCAGTGGGAAGGAGCTGGGCAGATCCACATGCTGACGGATGTTCTGGAGATCGTCCTCGGTCTGAACGAACTCGAGCACCTCACGCACGATGTCGATCAGGCTCTGTGGCATGCGGTTCACCTCGCCACCGCGCGCGTAGGTGAGAAAGTCATTGACGATGTCCTCGAGTCGCGAGATCTCACGCTGGAGCGTCACAACCCGCTTCATGCAGCGCTTTTCTCGGGCGCTGAGTTCGGGGACCTCGCCCTCCCGGGATCGCGCCGAGCGATTGAACTCCTCCTCCAGCAGTGCCAGGTTGATCGACATGGTCGAGAGCGGGTTCTTGATCTCATGGGCCAGGCCCGCTGCAAGCTGGCCCAGGAAGACATCCCGGTCGGGGGCAGCCGTCAGCTCTGTAGCACCTGCAAGGGCGTCATCGGCTTGGGGCTCTTCTGATTCCATGTCCTTGGTCATTGCTTGGTGCTGAGCCACACAACGTCGGCCGACGTGACTGGGCATCTGGTAGCCGAATAGGCTAACCTTCGTGACCTTCGGCGCCTATGACAGTCAGCAGAGTCCAGCTCAAGGAGTCCGATCGCTCCTGGTTACCCACCGCCCTCGAAGTGCTCGAGCGTGGTGATCTGGTGGTGCTGCCGACCGAGACGGTCTACGGCATTGCCGCCCGAGCAGACCTGCCCAGCGCCCTGGAGAGGCTTGCGACCAGCAAGGGGCGCCCCGCCGGTATGGCCTGGACCTGGCACGTGGGGTCTGCCGAGGCCTTGGACCTGTTTCCCAGCTCGAGCCCCTGCGCGGCCCGGCTCGTCGAACGCTACTGGCCCGGCCCCCTCACCCTCGTGCTCCCTGGAGTGCCGCGGGGCCTCGAACTCTGCGCACACGAGGACTGGACAGGCGTGCGCTGCACTGCCGGCGAGTACTCGCAGGCCCTTTGCGAGGCCGCTTCCTTTCCCCTGGCCATGACCAGCGCGAACCCTCACGGAGGTGAGGCCATCGCGCTTCCTGGCAACTGGGACGCGTTGGAGCTCGGCGACGAAGATCTGATCCTGGAGGGTGCGCCCCAGCAGCTGCCCGGTGCCTCGACCGTACTCAAGATCGGCCCGGGTAGCTTTGAGCTCCTGCGTGAGGGACTGCACGACCTCGATGCCCTGCGCAAGACCGCCGGCCTGGCCCTCGGATTCGCATGCACAGGCAACACCTGTCGCAGTCCCATGGCCGAGGGAATTGCCCGTGACGCCATCGCTCGCCGACTCGACTGCCACCCTGGCGAGATCGGGCTCTTTGGATTCGACGTGGTCTCCATGGGCATATTTGCAGCAGCAGGAGCGCCGGCCGCGGCTCATGCGCTCGAGACCTTGCGTGACCGGGACATCGACATCTCTGACCACGTCTCGACCCAGGCGACTCCTGAGAGTGTCGGCGAGCTCGACGCAGTCTTCTGCCTCACTCGAAGCCACCTGGATGCACTCGAGCAGATGCTGCCGCCCCGCAAGGCCCAGCGACTCGCGCTGCTGGACCCGGAAGGCCGCGACATCCCCGACCCAATCGGCGGCAGCGCCGAGGTCTATCGCAAGTGCGCCGACCGGATTGCGGACTGCATCCTCGCGCGCCTCGACGACTGGGCCTGAAGTCCTCTGGCGGCGCCGGGCCTCAGCGTTCCCAGACGCGCAGCTGCTGCCCCACGCGAGTCTCGAGCAGGCCAGGACACAGCTCCAGGGCCCTCTCCAGCTCCCTGGCTGCACGCTGGCTTCCCAGGCGCTCAAGGGCCACGGAGAGATAGGCGCGGACGTCGGCACGCTCGGGTCTCAGGGCCCCGCAGCGGGACAGGAGTGCGGCCGCCGCAGCCGCCCCCTCCCGGCCACCGTCCCGAGCCAGGAGGAGCTTGGCCTGCTGCAGGCCCTCCACGAACTCGATCTCCATCTCGAGGCGCAGGAGTCCTGGATCATTGCCGACCAGCATGGCTGCCCTGTCGAGCAGAGCACGCGATCCCGATGCCAGGCCCGGCTCCGGGAGCTGCACGCCCAAGGCGTTCGCACGCTCGAGCGCAAAGGCCTCGCGAGCCTCGCGAACCAGGGCCAGTCCTCGCATTCGATCCTCTGCCTCGGGCCCTACCTCCAACCACCACTCCAGCGGAATGGGCTGGGCCAGGGAGCGGAGCTTGGCCAGGTTCCGCGGCAGGTCTCCGAGCGCTTTTCCGCCGGGACGATGGGGTCGGTAGATCACCCAGGGATCCAGGTCTCGTAGCGCTCGAGCCGGTCGAGGCAGCTCCTTGCCCGGAACCACGTAGCGCGCGAGAAGCCCCTCGAGACTGTCCAGGCCCAGCGCTGCCAGCTCAGCCACCAGCTCCTCCGAGTCGGAAGAGAAGCGCTGAGCGCTTGGGCTCACGGCGCCCTTCGATCCAATCAGGATGACCTGAGTACCGAAGACCCAGACACTCGACCACTCGAAGGCCGCTGCGAAGGCACCCAGGACCGCATCAAAGACCTCAGGCTCGAGAGCGTGGGGCGGTACCCACTGACACAGGAGCCCCCCCTCCTCAAGAGACGAGCGCGCACGGTCGTAGAACTCCCTGGTGTAGAGATACACCCCAAAGGGCGAGTTCGGCAGCAGGGGCTCCATTGTGAGGACGTCGTAGGCCTTCTCCCTGTCGCCGAGAGTGTGGCGCCCATCACCGATCAGGACCTCGCTGCGCGGATCATCGAGGACCCCACGGTTGACCTCCTCGAAGTAGCTCGCGAAGTCCGTCACGGACTCCGAGAGCTCGAGCACCTCGAGCTGCTCGACCTCCGGATGGAGGGAGACGGACCCGGCCGTGGTTCCAGTTCCGAAGGCCAGGACCCCCACTCGACGTGGCTCGGGATGCAGGAGCAGCGGCAGATGGCCGAGCGCCCTCATGTAGTCGTAGTCTCGTCCGCTGGCCGCTGCACGAAAGCCATCGGTGAGCAGGGTTCGCTCACCCAGCAAACCGTCCTCGACCACGGAGACCAGGAAGTGCTCGTCCTCGTGGGTGGCGAGCAGCTCGAGACTTGGATTGGCCAGAGGAGGCGAGTCCAGCGCCGGGCTTCGCGGGAATACCGAGCTCAGGGCGATCGCGATCAGCGCTGTACCCGTTACCACGCCCACCAGCCTCCAACGCGGAAGGAACCAGCCTGTCGCCCAGGCCCCCGCAATGCCCCAACAAGCGAGGGATACATTCATGCCGAAGAGCGGCAGCAGTACCAGGTGAGAGAGCGGTAGACCAATGGCGACCCCCAGTGCCTCCCAACCCAGTAGCCGCCCGAGCCTGGGAGCCGACGCCCCGCCCAGTAGCCGATGGAGCACCGGTACCCAGCCACCGAAGGGAATCAAGACCGGCCCCATGAGCACCAGGGCTCGCCACAGCAACGGCTGGCCCTGCGTCCCAGGCAAGGTCAAGGGCAGGAGGAACAGGGCGCTGCTGGAGAGCACGCAGAGGATCCCTAGCACGACCAGCCCACGCCAATCTCTCGGCAGAATCCGGGGCATGATCATGGCTCCCAGCCCAAGGGCGATCATCGAGGCCACCAGGATGCTCCCCAAGGTGGCCTGCATGCCACCGAACCAGAGCACCCCCAGGCGAACGCCAAACCACTCGAGGGTTCCGATCCACCCGGTCACGATCGCCAGCAGGACTCCTGCCCTCCAGGGACTCAGAGTTGGCCCCTCTGGAGCGAGAACACCCGGGTCCTCCACAGCAGGGGTTCCGGGTGAGTGGATCAGGCCACCGACCAGGGCTACCAGGCCACCGCAAACGCCAGCCATCGCACCGGCCACGCCCCGCCCCCACAAGGCCGGGACCATGTCTGCAAGCGTGGCCGCACCAAGTGCAGCCCCCAGCAAGTTGGCTCCGAACAACCACCCCAGGTCTCCCCGCGAGCCCAGGGACCAGTGCCTCGACAGCAAGGGCAAGAGCAGCCCCTGTGGAAATGCAGCGGCGAGCAGGACGAGGAGGGTCACTCCCCAGTGCACCGCAGGAAGCGTCGTCGCGCCAGCCGTCCACACGAGCAAGGACGGCCCCACACACCCCACGAGAATCAGGGCTGCCCCAGCCCCCAACCACAGCCAGCGGTCACGTCCCGGAAAGGTACCGGCGAACCAGGCGCCCAGAGCCCAGCCCGAGATGTACACGCCAATTCCAACCGGAGCCGAACGACCGTAGCCGATCGTGATGCCCGACAGATTCGTGACGACAACCTCGAGGCCCAGGCCTCCTGCACCAACGAGCAGGGCAGCGATCAGCAGCAGTAGCTTCTTGCCCACGGAATTCGGGCCAGGGTCTGGATCAGGCCTCGCCGCTACGCAGCGCGTACCAGGCTGACTCCGCAGACTCAGCGCTCAAGAGTCTCTCGCGAACCTCATCCTTGGCAAGAATGCGGGCCACGTCCGCCAGGGTGCGTATGTGTAGCAGCTTCTGTGTCTTGGGAATAACCAGCAAGACCACGAAGCGAGCGGGCTGACCGTCGATGCTCTCGAAGTTGAGGCCTCCTTCGGATTTCACGATCCCCAAGGCAACAGCCAGGTTCTCCACACCGTCGACGGCCGCGTGTGGAATCGCGATTCCATGTTCCATTCCCGTGGACATCGAGCGCTCCCGGGCAAGCACGGCTTCACGAATGGTGTCGTGCTCCTCCTCCGGGATACGGCCCATTTCAAGCAAGTGGTCGACCAGACGACCCACGGAGTCCCACTTGTCAATGGGATCGAAGTCGAGGATCAGGTCCTCGGGGGAGAGCAGTTCGGTCAGGCGCATGTAAGCGGCAGGATAGCGGCGGCGGGTGTATGAGGGTACGGCTTTCTACCCCTGAGCAAAATCAGGGGGCCCCGGGAGTCCGGCTCGGCCGAACTCCCGGGGCCCCCCCGCGAGAGCATCTGGCTCTTAGGCGGCCTCGGAAGGCTCCCGATCTGCCGAGGCCGTCTGGCTCTGATTCTTTTTTCCCATCCCCAGGGCCTTCCCCAGGGCAATGGCTGCAATCCCTACCAGGCCGGAGAACAGCGCTCCCATCTTGGCCTGACCCTGGAGTAGCGGGTCGGTGAAGGCCGCACCAGCGACAAACAAGGCAACCGTCAGGCCCAGGGCTCCGATGAAGCCAGCCATGATGAGATCCAGGTTGTTCATCCCCTTGGGCAGGGGGAAGCCAGCCTTCGTGCCGACCATGGCAAACAGGCTGATTCCAAGGGTCTTCCCGACCACGAGTGCTCCCAGGATGATCCAGGTCATCGGTCCGATGCCTGCCAGCTCCACGCCCGCATTGGCGAAGGCGAAGAAGAACAGCCCGAAGTCGACAAAGAACTTCAGCTGATGCTCAAAGAGATGCAGGGGCGAGTGATCCCGCTCGAGGGTCCCGTGGCCGGTCGCCTCTGCCTGATCCACCTCGTCGGCCTCGACGAACATGCCCGTGTCACGTTTCGGTCCCGGCAGGAACGGCACGATCGGCACGAGCGCCAGGGCAGGGTGCAGGTGCGCCAGCATCAGACCCGACCAGGAGACGGGGCCCGCGATGAAGATGTACGGAATCCAGTTGTTGACCTTCATCTTCCGCAGGGCAAAGGCAATTGCCATTCCAGCGAGCACGAGTCCCAGGAACTCGGGCCGGGCTGGGTTGGCCACATCACCGTAGAAGACCGCGATGATTCCAAGTCCGATGGCATCGTCTGCAACGGCCAGTAGCAGCAGGTAGTTGATGGCGGGGTGCCCCTTGCCAAAGACCGTACGGGCCACGAGCCAGGCCAGAGCGATGTCGGTCGCCGTCGGAATACCCCAGCCCTTGGAGAGGCTGCTCTCGCCCCACAGCTCGACACCGGCAGGGAAGGACTCGGGGCTCATGTTGTGCCAGAGCACCAGCCCAGCGAAGAACACCAGAACCGGCCCGAACACACCTCCGAGGGTGGCCAGGAGTGGACTGATGGCCGACTTGAAGGGATTCAGACTCCCTCCAGGTAGCGCGGCCTCGGTGATCTCCTTGGCTGCAATTCCGAAGAAAAAGACCATGAACAGGTCATTGACGATGAACTGGGTGCCGACCTCGTGGCCGAACAACGAGAATCCAAGGCTGAAGACCTCGTGATGCCCGTCGCCGGACTCGCCTCCCCCGTGAATGGCACCGAACCAGTGGTGATACCAATCGGGTGCCAGGTTGGCGGCCAGGAGTGCCGCGAACACACCCGCGATCAGCGGGATCGAGAACTCCTGCAGGAAGTTGACGAAGCCTTTCTTGTTGCTGCTCAAGGCAATAAACGTGGTAGTTGATTGGAGGGAGCCCCTCGAGCGACGCCGCGGTCACTTTCCAGGGGTAGTTCAGATGGAGAACAGGATGCACTTAGCCGTCCGGTCGAACAATCTTCGGCGGAGATCCCGAGCAACCTTGATGGCTGTGAGACCTCCTCCGGGAAGATTGGGACAGGCTGAAATCGACCCGCGAATGCAGAGCCCTGCCTCCCCGACCACCCTGAAGAAGGCCTGGTCGAGGCGGTTTGAGAGAACAATGCCGGGAAGATACTCAGGCCCACGGCGTCTCCAAAGAGTCTCTCGGTGGGTTCCCGCTGCCAACAGCCCGGATCCATCGCATTGACACGCCCCTCGGGGAACTCTAGGCTGCCCGCCGAGCCTGGAATCCCCCTGGGCCTAAGCCATGAAAGCGCAACAGTTTGCGGAAAACCTGCCGTTCCTGAGACAGCTGTCCCATGGACCGTCAGGCGATCCTAGAGCCTCGCGAGCCCCGGACAAGTAACGACCCCGCGTCCATCGAAGCACGAACCGTCCACCGATGATCTCACTCCTCGCAGCCTTGCCTCTCGTCCTCACCCCTGCTGCCCCCGTCCAGGGGCAAGACGGCGGTGAGATCCCGATGATCCAGGATCTGGGGAACTCCTGGAAACTGACCTTCGATGAGACCCAGGACGGAATGACGCTCGAGCAGTTCGTCAAGATCTGCCAGCAACGCACCGACATCAACTTCACCTACACGAAGGACACGGGCACCCTGCTGGGTGACTCCAAGGTCCGCATGTTCGGTTCCAAGGTGGTTCAGAAGGACGATTTCTACTCCTTCTTCCAGATCATCATGATCATCAATCGGTTCGTCTGTACCCGAATCGGCCCCGAGGATCTCTCGGTGGTGGTCGTGGCGAGCCTGGACTCTCCTGCCCGCACGAGTCTGAAGCAGGACGCCATCTACATCGGCCCCGATGAGATCGAGGGCTACGCCAATCAACCGGCCACGATGGTCCAGACGGTCCTCCATCTACCGCACATGGACGTGCGCACGATGGGTTCCTCCATGCGCCAGATAGTGGCCGACCCGAACACGATGCAGCTGATTCCCATTCCGGAGTCCAACAGCATCATCCTGACCGGATTCGGAAGTACGGTCGCCTCGCTCACGCAGATGCTGGAGTTGATCAACGAGGTCTCCGCTCCCGAGCCGGCCATCCTGCCGCAGTTCGAGGTGGTAAAACTCGAGTACGCCTCCGCAGATGAGCTCTCAGACACGCTTGAAGAGCTGCTCGAGGCCAGCCGCCGTGCAGCCAATACCGGCCAGCGCCAGGGCCAAGCCCAGGGTGCCACAGGCCAGCTGCAACAAGGCACGGTTGAGACCAAGATCATGGTGCAACCCCGTACCAATTCGCTGCTCATCATGGCCATGCCTGATGACATGCCCGGAATCATGGAGCTCGTCGCACGCCTGGACATCGATCACGTCGAGCGCGAGCAGAACTTCCACTTCATCAGTCTCGAGAATGCCGATGCCGAGGACACGGCGGACGTGCTCAGCGAGTTCCTGTCTGACTCGACTCGAGTTCGGAATGCCGGGCAGACAGGTGGTGGTGCCCAGGGCCGTGGGGGCTCGGCGGCTGCTGCCAACGACGAGGTCGCGGTCGTCCCCGACCCTGCGACCAACTCCCTGCTGATCGCAGCAGGCCGATCACGGTACGACGAGATCATGAGCTTGATCGAGAGGCTCGACCAGCCTCAGGATCAGGTCCTGATCGAGACGGCGCTGATCGAACTCTCAGGCAGCGACTTCCGCGACATCGGAATCGAGCTTGGCGGCGCCGACATTCCTGGAACAGACGGCACGGGGAGCTTTGGAGTCTCCAGCTTTGGACTGAGTACCTTCAGCGACAACGACGGTGATGGCATCCCTGACGTTCGAGTTCCGACGCTGGCGAGCGGCGTCACCGCAGGGATCATCGAAGGCAGTGGGTTCTCCCTGCCAGTGCTGATCGCAGCCATCGAGGAGAGGATCGACACGAACGTGTTGAACATCCCCTCTGTGCTGGTCAACAACAACAGTGCTGCGACTGTTCGAACCCTGGACGAGCAACCCACGACAACCGTCACGACCAATGGTGATGGACAGACCCAGGAGAACTTCAACGGGTACGAGGAAGCAGGTATCACCCTGTCGATATCCCCCACGATCAGTGCCTCGCGGTACCTGCGTCTGAACATCGAACTCGAGGTGTCCAACTTCCAGGGCTCTTTCAGCGGCGCCATCCCGCCCCCGAAGACCACCCGAAACCTGACCACTGTCGTCAATGTGCCCGACGGAGACACCATGGTCATCGGCGGCATCATCGTCGACGATCACAATGAAGAGTCCAACTCGGTGCCCTTCCTGGGCGACATCCCCGTCCTTGGGGTGCTCTTCCGCCGCGACAAGAAGACTCAGAAGCGGACCACACTCTACTTCTTCGTGACCCCCCACATCATGCATGACCGGGAGTTCGCGGACCTGGCAGCCTACAGCTACCGCATGAAGCTCGAGGCCGCAGAGACCATCGGCGCTGGAAGGGTGCGAATGATCGATCCTTCATTCGGGGCTCAGGAAGATGTTGAGAACCTGCTCGATGGCTTCAAGCTGCCGGTCTACCAGGCACCCGATAAGGGAGAGGTTGACCAGAGCTACCTGGGAATCGACTCGGAGAAGGCCAACGAGATGTCTCGCCAGGCGACCTCCGGTGGACTCTAGGCGTCCCCAAACAGATCCACGAACATGGCCAACATTGGTGAACTCCTCGTCGAAGCGGGGCTCCAAAGGGAGAAGCTAGACGAGTGCCGCAAGATCACGGGAGAGACTGGCGACACCCTCGACCGAGTCATCCTCCAGAAGAACTATCTGCCGGAGAAAGACGTCCTGGAGGTCTATGCCAGCGCACTTGGCATGGACTTCCGTGGCGAACTCGAAGGGACTCAGGTCCCCTCGGACTTCATCAACAATGTCCCGGTCCACTTCGCTCGTAACTACAACCTGATCGCGCTGGGTCGCAACGGGATGGGCACTCTCCAGGTAGCGACCTGCGCGCCCCTGGACGCCCACCCGATGGATGACCTCGGGGCACTCATTGGTGAGGACATCGACCCGATCCTCTCCCCGAGGATCGAGATCACCTCCCTGATCGCACGGGCCTATCGCCACAAGGCTGATGGAGTCGATGAGGCCCTCGCCGATGTGGCTGAGGACGGTGACTTTGCTCACCTCGCCGAGGAGATCGACGAGGGTGAGGACGTCCTCGACGTCTCCAACAAGGCGCCAATCATCAAGCTGGTCAACACCATCTTGTTCCAGGCGCTCAAGCTGCGAGCCTCCGACGTCCACTTCCAGGCCTTCCCCGACCGACTGCAGGTACGGTTCCGGATCGACGGAATCCTGTACGACATGGACACCGTGCCCCGCAAGGTGCACGAGGCCATCGTCAGCCGTGTCAAGATCATGGGCAAGATGGACATCGCCGAGCGGCGTCTTCCCCAGGATGGGCGCGCCACCCTGCGCATCGGTGACGGTGAAGTCGACGTCCGGATCAGCACGGTTCCCACGACCAACGGAGAACGCATCGTCCTGCGTCTCCTGGACAAGTCCTCGAAGCTCTACACCATCGACGAGATCGGGCTGACCGAGGCCAACAGCGCAATGCTGAGGGAGTTCCTCGGCTACTCTCACGGGATCATCCTTGTGACTGGGCCTACCGGCTCTGGCAAGACGACGACGCTCTACGCAGGCCTGACGGAACTCGACACAACAACTCTCAATGTCCTCACCATCGAGGACCCGGTCGAATACAGCCTGGCCTCCGTGAGTCAGGTCCAGGTCAACACCAAGAAAGGTCTCACCTTTGCGGCCGGACTCAGGTCCTTCCTGCGTCAGGATCCCGATATCATGATGGTCGGTGAGATTCGGGACCTGGAGACTGCCGAGGTAGCCATCCGAGCAGCCCTCACGGGACACCTGGTCTTCTCAACGGTTCACACGAATGACTCGGCCAGCACGATCACGCGCTTGATCGACCAGGGAGTTGAGCCCTACCTGGTCTCCAGCTCCATCGTGCTCGTGATCGCCCAGAGACTCGTGCGAACCATCTGCAAGCACTGCCACCAGATTCGGCCAATCACGGAGGAGGATGCAGCCAAGCTGAGAAAGGTAGGGCTCGATCCTGCCGCCTTGGGCGGGCAGATTGCCTTCGGACCTGGATGTGATGAGTGCTTCCAGTCCGGCTACTCCGGCCGAACAGCCATCTATGAGTTCATGCCCGTCGATGAGGCCCTGCGGACGGAAGTCATGGACGGCACAACCGCTACCCAGATCAAACGCTCCGCGGTTGGCCGTGGGATGATCACACTTCGAGAAGACGGCCGTAGCAAGATCCTGGCAGGGCTCACCTCCCCAGATGAGGTCCTCCGCGTAACCCAGATGGACATCGAGTAGAGTCCCCGCCCACCGATGCCCATCTTCCAGTACAAGGCGATCGCACCTGGTGGAGACGTCCGTACCGGCGTGATCGATGCGGATACCGCGAGGGATGCGAGAACGAAGCTTCGCCAGGAGAAGCTGCTGGTCAGTGACATTCGTGAGTCAAGTGGTCGTCGAGCCCGTCGCAGGGATTTCGGTGACAAGCAAAGCTGGCTCTCCAAGCTCCGAACCACCCGATCGCAGCGCACGTCTACCAGCTCCAGGGACCTGGACCTGGTAACAGGAGCCACCCGTCAGCTGGGGACAATGCTCGGTTCCGGTATCCCGATGACCGAGGCTCTGCGAGCGCTGATCGACCAGGCGGAAGACCGCCGCTCGGAGACAGTCTTCCGCGAGATCCGCGAGCGAGTCAATCAAGGATCCTCATTCGCCGATGCCCTATCAGAGCACCGCTACCTCTTCAGTGACCTGTACACCAACATGGTCCGAGCCGGTGAAGCCACTGGAAACATCGACGTCGTTCTGACTCGGCTGGCTGACTACCTGCAAGCGCAGCGCGCCCTCCGCCGTAAGGTGGTCTCGGCAATGACTTACCCGATGATGATGATCGGGCTGGGAGTGCTGGTCGTGACAGCTCTCATGACCTGGGTTGTACCCCAGATCACCAAGATGCTTCAGGACTCTCAACAGGCGCTACCAATGCCAACCCAGATCCTGGTTGCGGTCTCTGATGTCTTCAAGAACTGGTGGTGGTTGGGCTTCCTGCTCATTGCCTTGTTCTCGTTTGTCTTCGAGCGCATCCATAAGAACTCGGAGAAGGGGCGGCTGCTGATCGACAAGTTCCTCTTGCGAGTGCCCATCATTGGAGAGGTCTTGCTCAAGCAGTCAGTGGCTCGCTTCACTCGAACCCTCTCCACCCTTCTGCAGAGCGGAGTCCCCGCTGTACAGAGCCTCGAGATCACCGAGAACGTCGTCCAGAACCGCGTCATCTCGAAAGCGACGCTTCACATTCGCGAACGAATCGTCGAGGGCACCGACTTCTCCACCCCCCTCAAGCAAACCGGGGTCTTTCCCTCGGTCGTGGGATACATGGTGGCTGTCGGCGAGCAATCCGGAGAGCTGGAGCAGATGCTCGACCGCATCGCCAGCGCCTACGACGAGGAGATCGAGATCGCGACCGATCGAATGACCTCTGTTCTCGAGCCGATCCTGATCATCTGTCTGGCTGTGGTCGTCGGCTTCATCGTGGTCTCGATCGTTCTACCCATCCTCCAGGTCGGCCAGTTCTGATCCGGACCGCTCGAGGTCTGCGGCCCCCCTGGGAGCCCCTGGGGGCCCACCAGGGACGCTTTATCAGTGTTCTAGGCACTGTAGGGAAGATCCAAGCGGTGCTATCGTATGTCTGATATTCAAGGAGTTCGATCACCCCCTTCCAACCGACCACCCCATCACCTGCACCAAGCAGTAGCCCTCGAACAAAGATGAACACCCGACCGCACAAGCCCGCCACCAATCAGGCAGCAAGAAAGAGCGGCTTCTCCCTCGCCGAACTGATGGTCGTCATCGTCATCCTTGGTCTCCTCGCCACGCTTGTGGTACCCAAGGTCTTCGACAGCCTCAAGCGAGCCTTCAGTGGCAAGGTCAGGAGCGACATCATGGCCATCGCGAGCGCCCTTGACGACTACGCCATCAACAACGGAGGCAGGTACCCCGACTCCCTAGACGAGCTGGTTACGCCCGACGAGAACGGATACACCTACCTCAAGCAAAAGAGTGTGCCCCTGGATCCGTGGCAGATGGAATACCAGTACGAGCCCCCCGTCGCAGGTCGTCCTGACCCTCGAGTATTCACTCTCGGTGCCGATGGCGCTGTTGGTGGCGATGGCGACAACGAGGACATCAGCAACATTCTCCTGCTGGGCGGCGAAGAAAATTGAGGCGCTTCGACCGCAAGACGGCCGGCAACTCGAAGCGAGGATTCTCCCTCGCTGAGTTGATGGCTGTCGTCGCGGTCATGGGTCTGATCGCCGGAGTTGTGGCAGTCGACTACATGGCGAGCCTGCCTCGCGCAGAACTCAACTCGGCCCTGCACGATATCGCAGCATCAGTCAGTGGTGCTCGCTCGGACTCAATTGCTCGAAACGGCGAGTTCCGTATCTACTACGATCTAGATGCGAACAGCTATTTCATCAGCAGTCCCTACGCCTTGGGTGGTGGCCAAGCGCAATCCGAGGAGGACCGCCTGATCGTCAAGCGTGTGCTGCTGCCCGACAGCATCAGCATCGAGCGAGTCTCAGTTGATGGTTACGATTACACCGAGGGTCGTGTCTTCGTCTCCTTCAGTCCTGTGGGGAGCGCCACTGGACACACGGTCTACTTCGTGCAAGCTCCAATGGAGTCCGTCACCACGGTTGAGGTCTTGCCACTAACCGGCCTGGTTCGCTTTCACGACGGCGTGTACTTGAGAGACGAGGTCACCGAGGAGGACTTCGACTGATGTCCTCTCGAGCCAGGTGCGGAGCGAACAAGAGTGGTGCCTTCACGCTGGTGGAAGTGGCCGTGTCGCTTGTCATCATTGGTATCGGGCTGACGCTCTGCCTGCAGTCCCTCCAGACCTCCAAGATGCAGGCCGCCCAGACTCGCAATCTCAAGCTCGCTCGTGAGCTCGGCGTGATGACCCTGGGCCAGATCGAATCGGGACTCTTCCAGGAGGAGGTCGATAGCGGCTATAGCGAGAGCTACGCACAGGAGGGCTATCCGGACTTCTACTTCGAGATTCTCCTTGGAGAAGACGAGTTCCAGCAAGATCGGTACGAGAACAACCCTGACGAGTACCACGACGCCTTCGAGGACCGCCGGCGCCGCCGGGAAGAAGAGGCCCGCGACCTGGGTGAAGATGAGGATGAGATCGAGGAAGCCTACGAGATGGTCAAGCTCCGGGTTTCCTTTCCCAAGCTCAAGCAATACCGCAACTACCTGGACCTTGAGAGCTGGATAGTCTGGGAGCAGGTCTATGGCCCCGACGAGGATGAGCAGCAGTCTTCCAGTTCGAGCAACCGCTGACTCGAGTCCAAGCGTGTCACACCACCCACCAGCACATCATGAAACTGCCCACCACGATCAGTAAGAAGGCCGGCTTCACCCTGGCTGAGGTTCTCGTAACCGTCCTGATCATGGGAGGCATCATGGTCTCGGTGACCCAGATCCTCTACACGGCACGAATTTCTCGGGACAACATCCATAACATCAGGGAATCACAGCTCGCAGGCCCAGCGATCATGGACATGATCGAGCGCGATCTCCGGGGGCTGATCACCTACAACCGCACGAAGGAGCATCACCTGCGTGTGATTGACGATGTGGACATGGGCGTCGATGGCGACTCTCTCGACTTCGTCACGACAACGGACAGCCTGATCCAGCGCTACGATCAAGGCAACTTGCTCTCCTCCACCATCAACGAGGTGGGCTACCGGCTCAGGCCCAATCCCGAGTACGACAACTTCCTCGAGATCTACAGGCGTGAGGACTTTGGAGTCGACGACCTGCCCTTCGAAGGCGGACAGTTCACGTTCCTTCACGACCGAGTGAAAGGGTTCGACATACAGGTGTATGCCGAGGACGGGCCAGACGCAGAGCCGGCCACCGATGGCTGGGGTATGGAGGATGAGGAGGAGATTGGTGTCCCGGCCCGTCTGGAGATCACCCTGGTGCTCGAGCTTCAGCGACGGATCGAGCGAGAAGCCCTGCGCATGGCCCCCACCTACCTCGTGGAGGTCACCTACAAGCGCGTGATCAGGCTGCCGGAGAGCCTGCGGGGCGGTGAGGAGGAGCTGGTCGTGCCTCTCATCCCGATACCCGCTTCCGGAGACTCCGATAGTCCTGACGCCGATGAGCCCGGTGGCACGGGTAACAACGGCGGCGGTTCGGGCGGCTCCGGGCGCTCACGGGGCAATTCCCGGCTTGGCTCTGGTTCCGCAGATTCAGGAGGAACGACCCTACGAAACAACACCAGTGGAGGGGGTTCATCCTCCTCTGACGGGCTCTAGCCGCTCTCAGCAGACCCCATGGTCCCATTGCGGGGGAGCCCTCCCTGGGGCTCCTGGGGCGTTCAGCGGGCCCCGCACGGGATACGAAAAGCACGGGAGCTCAGGCGCGGATGCCCAGACCGGGCTAGAATTCAGATGCGTTCCCCTGGAACACCTCCGATAGGGCCAGCCAGGCAGTACAGCGGCCAGTCCTCTCAACCTAGCTACAAACTCCATCGCCGTACGTCCGATAAGAAGATGGCATGAGGCCACTTCAAAAAGACGCCCCCAAGATTCGTATGAGAGTCGCGCTGATCTACGCCAAGAACCAGAACTTGCGGACGCAAGCCGCCGAGCTCTTTGCTGATGAGAATGCAACGGCTGGTGACGGCGCTCGGGACGAGATCTTCCCGCCGCTCGGCATCACAGTCCTGGCGGGCTGGCTACTCGAAGCCGGCTATGAGGTTCGTCTTTGCGACGACTCGATCGAGACTCTCGAGGTGGTCAAGGAACACATGGAGTGGTCCGATGTCGTGGGCATCTCCTCCCTGACGCCGAACGCACGTCGCGCCCGGGAACTGGGCAAGATTTCTCGGGAGGAGCTCAACAAGCCGACGATCCTCGGCGGCCCCCACCCCACGACCAATCCAGAGTTCTTCCTGGAATCCGGTGCAGCCGATGTCTGCTGTGCGGGAGAGGGAGACATCACGATTCAAGAGCTCTTGCCGGTCATCAACGACCGATCCAAGTGGCCAGAAGTCCAGAGCATTTCGTACCTCGAGGACGGTGAGGTCGTGAGCACACCCCGGCGTGAGCTGTTGCGCGATCTGGACGCGGTTCCGCGCCCCGCCTATCACCTCTGGGATATGCCCCGCTACATGAGGCTGATGGTCAACCCGTGCGTGACTGCCATCACGAGCCGGGGTTGCCCCTATGCCTGCACCTTCTGCGATGCGGAGATGACCCCTCGCCTGTACAGGTCGATGACTCCCGAGGCCACGGTTGACTTGATGGAGCACATCCTCAAGACCTACAACCCTCCTCAGATCGTCTTCTTCGACGACCTCTTCACGATTCAACGCAAGCGCGTCATCGACATCTGCAAGGAGATCGTCAGGCGTGACCTCTTCTTCGAGTGGGCCTGCGAGTCGCGCGTCGACACGATGGACTACGAGATGCTGCGCTGGCTGCGAAAGGCAGGCTGCGTGAAGATCTACTACGGGCTGGAGTCAGGCTCCCCCCGCATGCTCACAACCATGAAGAAGGGTGTGACCCTGGAGAAGGTGCTCGCAGGCTCCAAGCTGAATCGTGAGATCGGGATGTACTACAAGTTCTACATCCTCTACGGCTTCCCCGAGGATCGCCCGGAGGACCACCTGGCCACCGAGAAGCTGGTGGCCCAGACTCTGCCCAACGCGATCTCCTGTGGTGTACTGCAGCCGATCCCGGGCACCGCGGTCTACGAGCAGCTCAAGCCACTGCTGATCCGAGATGTGGCCGAGATGGACTTCAACTACTGGCACGCCACGGAGAGCTTCAAGCATCCGTTCTTCACTCACGCACAGCTGAATGACGCCCGTGAGAGGCTTCTGCAGGTCCACGCTGCCAGCTTCAACTTCAAGAACAAGCTCCGTCGCAAGCTTGAGCGACTGGTCGCGATGATCAAGAAACCCGAGCTGATCGGGGACTTCTTCGAGATCCGGGGACGGCGCAAACGCTTCCTGAAGCGCGTGGAAGACTCCCAGTGGGCCTACGTCTATGAACAGTCGCGTGATGAGCATGCTGCTCAGATCCCGCGGGTCGTCACCGACTGACCTCCAGGACAGCAAGAACCAGGTGTGCGCTGTGGAAACCACGGAGCCACCTTTGACAGGAGCCGCGAAAACCGCGGCTCCTGTTGTACCAATAGGGCGCCTCGACAGGGAATTCGTCGACTTCAGTCAAGTGTGACCACGCCCACACCCGACCTGCTCCTACGGGGGACTCGGCCGCTGCGGTGGGAACGCGGTGCCGAGGTATTCGTGGAGTTGCGGGGCCTGGGAAGCTCTGCATACCTAGCAGGGAAGTGAATGGAAACTAGTATCGGGAAGGGATTGGGAAATCGTGTCAGCCTCAGATATCTGGCAACGTGCAACGAGAGGGGTAAACACAGCCTGGCGAAGATTGCTTCTGGGGAACGCATTCGGCGCGCTCCGGATGACGCTGCAGGACTTGGCATCTCCGAACGTATGCGAGCAGTCATTCGTTCTATTGATCATGCTTCACGAAACACCCAGCAAGGGATCAGTCTCGTCAGCAAGACGGATGGCGCTCTTCGCGAGGCATCAAACGTCCTGGGGAACATGCACGAGCTAGCGGTCGAGTCCGCCTGTCAATTTCTCGGTGAATCAGATCGCGTGATGCTCAACCAGGAGTTCCAAGACCTCGCTGCACAGCTTGATCTGATCGGGGAACAATCAGCGCTCGACGACACCCCCCTCCTTGATGGCAGTAGTGTCGAGATCCAGACCGGGCCAGACCAGGGCGACACAGTCATCGTCGACATGCCGGAGCTGTCTGTGAGCGCTCTTGGTCTGGGGAAGAGTGAGCTGGCGAGCAGCGGTAGCGCCTCGGAGGTCCTGAATCATCTGGATGATGCAATCGTCAGGGTAGCCCAGATTCGAGGGGACCTGGGAGCAAGCATGAGCACGCTGGAAATACGGCACTCGGCTCTCCTGGAGTCCACCAGCCAGCTCAGTTCGGCCGAGAGCCGGCTGACCAATGCCGACTACGCAGTCGAAGCAGCAGACCTGGCCAAGCAACAGATCCTGGCAAAGGGTGCAGAGGCAATTCTCTCTCAGAGCTTCATCAACTCTTCCGACGCGAAGCGACTGCTCGACAGCTGATCCCAAGAGCCCCGGCCCGTCCGGAGTCTCCGGGCGCCCTGCCGTTCAGCCTGAGATCGGACTTCCGAGGACCTCGCGACCGCCCAGGTAGGCCCGCAGCGGCTCCGGTACGGAGACCGTCCCGTCTGCGTTCTGGTGGTTCTCCAGCAGAGCGATCAACATCCGAGTGCTGGCAGCCACGGTGTTGTTCAAGGTGTGGCAGAAGTGAACCTTGCCTTCGGCATCTCGGTACCGCAGACCAAGTCGCCGTGACTGAAAGTCGTGGAAGCGAGACGCAGAGTGGGTCTCGCCATAACTGTCACGACCGGGCATCCAGGTCTCGATGTCGAACTTCTGGATCTGCGGTTGGCCGAGATCGCCTCCGCACACATTGACGATGCGATAGGGCAAATCGAGCGCCTGCATCAGCTGCTCGGAATTGTCCAGGATCTCCAGGTGGTGCTTGAGGCTCTGCTCCGCGTCGGCCACGTCGATCACGACCTGCTCCACCTTCTGGAACTGGTGCACTCGATAGAGCCCCTTGGTGTCCTTCCCGTAGGTACCAGCCTCACGGCGATAACAGCTGGAGAGGGCCACGAACTTCCGGGGCAGGCTGCCGATCTCGAGGATCTCGTCCTGGTGCAGGGCCGTGATGGGCACCTCAGCTGTTCCGACCAGGCAAAGGTCGTCTCGCTCGTCGCAGCGATAGGCCTGGTCTTCCCCTCCGGGGAAGTAGCCAGTGCCGATCATTGTCTCGGTTCGAACGAGCGTCGGCACACTCAGCGGGACAAACCCCCTCGCCACCATGGAGTCCAGGGCGAAGCGCATCACAGCGCCCTCGAGTAAGGACAGATCCCCTCTCAGTACATAGTTACGAGAACCAGCGAGGCGAGCGCCACGAACGATATCCAGCCAGTCTTGCTCCTCTCCGATCTGAATGTGGTCACGGGCCTCGAAATCAAACTTGCGAGGCTCTCCCCAGGTACGCAGCTCCACGTTGTCCGCATCATCAGCTCCCGTGGGCACCTCCTCGGCCGGCAGGTTAGGAACGAGAAGCATCAGCGAACGAATCTCACCCTCGAGTTCACCGTAGCGTGCCTCCAGGGCCTTGAGCTGCTCCTTGAGCTCCTTCTGGGCCGCAGCCAGACCGGCGCGCTCCTCAGGTGGAGCCTGTCCTATCTTCTTACCTGCAAGTTTCTGCTCCGAACGCAGGGTATCGACCTCCAACCCGAGCTCACGCCACTCGGAGTCGAGAGTCAGGAGCCTATCGATATCGCACTCGATGTGTTTCTTGGCGGCCCCGGCCTTGACGAGCTCGGGGTCTTGGCGGATCAGCTTGATGTCCAGCACGTGTTATTCCTTCCAGTCTGGGATGATCTTGCCGAAGAGCTTGTTCTTCTTTTCTTCCAGGGCAACCTGCGACTTTTCCACGTTGCCCTTCTTGGTGATCGTGAGATCAATCGGGAACCAGGCAACGTTCCAGTCACCTGCCTCGTTGATCTCATCTTGACTCATGACGGCTCCGAGCTTCTCCGCCTTGGACCCCTTCCGGGCTCCAGGCTTTCGATAGGAGGCCGAGGGCCTTGGCACGCAGTTCCAAGGACGCTCATAACGCTCTCCAGCGACACCGGTGATCGCCACGCTGTTGCCGAGCACGGTGATTGACTTGCCACTCTCATCGAACTTGAAGTCGAACTTGAAGGGTCCACCGAGCTTCACATCGGTCGTCTCTCCCTCAGCGATACTCCAGCTCTCCATGCTCTTGCCCGGTAGCATCAAGGCCTTCATGGTCTGCTGCTTCTTGCCCTTACGAACCTCGCCACAGAAGAGCTTGTACTTACCGACCGGAAGCTCAACGCCTTTCTGCATCAGATCGAAGTAGGAGTTCTCGTACTTGCCAGCCCCCTGGACAATCAGCCATGTCGGCTTGGTCCCCTTGAAGGAGACCTTGACCTTGCCGGTCTTGATCTCGGTCGGGTAGGCCTTCAGGGAGGTCCCGCCATTGAGCATCTCCAGGCGGAACCACTTTCCGCCGATCTTCTGGTATTCACTGAAGGGCTGTGCTCGCTTGGCGCCGTCGATCAGGATTGAGTCACACTCAGGGTGCAGCTGCCCCTTGGTCAGCCCTTCGTGTGCCCAGCTGAGTGGGTTGGATCCGTACAGGCCGTCCATGTTCTCATCGATGATCTGAATCGGAACGCCTTCCAGCTCTCCGGTCACGCTGGCGCCAGGATAGAGGTAGATCATCATCTGATCATCCGTGGGTTGCATGGCAACCTGGATGCTCTGGTACATGTCTGACTGGGTACCAATCTTCGTGAGAACCCCCCACTTGCGCTTCTCGCTGCCGCTGCCGATCTCGAACTCGATCGGATCCACGTTGCCGCGCAGTGGGACCTCCAGGTCTCCCTCCCCATCATTATCCGTATCAACAAGGACCTTGGCCGAGCCAGTCCGCTTCAGCTTGGGCGAGAGCTCCCCGAGGCTGCTGAATTTTGTCTCACTCCCCTTCTTGGAGAAGGCGATCCGCCCCCAAAGATTGTGCAGCTCGTCGTTGTAGTAGGAGGGCCGCTTGAACTCATCCACCTCTGGAATCATCTCGAAGTCCAGCATCACCTGGACAGCAGCGCCCTCGGTCCTGGGGTTCACCGGCGGTGCCCCCTCTCCCGAGCCCTCGCCATCGGCAGAGACGTCACGATCGTATCCCTGAGCTTCGAGAGACTTGTAGCTAGTCGATGCTTCCAGATAGCTACGGTCCTGGAGATCAACTTTCTTTCGCTGCTCTACAACGTTCTTCAGAGCCTCGCAGCATTGATAGAGATTGGCCTTCTCTCCCCGAGCCGCCTCATTGACACAGCTGTATGCCATCAGCCACGACTGTGAAGAGAAGTAGTGATCACCAAGCTCCAGGAAACTCTTCGCGAGGCCCTCGTACTCGTTGTAGAGGACGCCAAAGGTGGTCTGATCCTTCTTCGTGAGATTGTTGCTGTAGCGTGCGTAGGCCTTGTCGTAGCGACGCTTTAGCTTGTTGCGCTCATCTCGATAGACGGGGTCGAGCAACGAGTAGTACTCGTACATGTTATTTGCAAACTGTGACCCAACCGCTCCCTTCCACGCGGTTCGCAATGCAGCCATGCGAGTCTCGAGAATCTCACTGGGCGCGGTCGAGATCCCCTGAGCTGTCTCGATTATCCATTCGATGGCCTGGAAGGTGTTCTTCTTGACCAGCTTCTCCATCTCGCTGTTGGCACCGACATCCAGAGCCTTCTGAAAAGCTGCTCGCCAGGTCGACTGCTCATCGAGTCGGATGACAGATGGCTCCGGCGAGTGCGGTGCGACACTACTTGCCACAGCCATTTCCGGACCACCGATGAGGATCGCGAGAGTGAAGGAGAGCTTCAGAATCTGTTTCATGATGCCGGCCACAGGAAGAGAGAAACGGGCCACCCAGTACCAGGTCCAGCGAGGGTGGTCCCCAAGGGGGTACGATCATACCCGCCGCTGGAATTGGCAACCAAGGCTCTATCAGAGCCTTCCGGCATGGTTACGGCCGACTACTTCCTGGAGGAGACCCGCTTGAGGAAATGGCGCTCGGCTCGGGTCAGTGAGCTCATGCCCTCTCGGTGGATCTTCTTGAGAAGTACGTCCATCTTGAGGTCCTCTTCGAGGCGAGTTTGCTCCCCTGCAACGGCCTTGTGTGCCCGGTAGCGCTCGATCCAGTCGACCTGAATCCAGCCAAATTTGACGCTCAGATACCCCCAGAGGGCACCGCCCAGATGGACCCAGTGAGCGATTCCCGTCTCCGCCCCATACCTCAGGCTGTTGATCCCATTGATCAAATCCAACCCCACGATGACCGCTGCCAGGAGCCACAGGGTCACAGGAATGAAGAAGACGAAGATCTGAGCCCTGGGACGGAGAGCCGCCATCGCCACGACAATACCGGTCACCGCACCGGAGGCACCCACAGCGGGTATCGAGTTGGAGCTGACAGTCATGACGAACAACTGCAGAAGGGCCCCACAGACCATTGCTGCCATGTAGGTGACCAGGAAGCGCCGTCCACCGATGGCTGCCTCCAGCATCGTCCCGAAGAAGTACAGCTGGACCATGTTCCAGAGCACGTGAGTCGGCTGCATCGTGCTGTGGAGGAAGCCGTGAGTCACCAGCTGCCAGATCGGAAGGAAGGGCGGTTCGGCACCCCAGAGTGAGGGATTCAGCGAGAGCCACCAGTAGAGCTCTGACTTTGCCCACGGACTCACGAGAGAGAGGATCCAGCAGAGGACGAACAGTCCCCCGTTGATGATCATCAACTTCTTCGTCACCGGGGTGAGGGGCGGAAGCGCGAACTGCACGCCCCCTCCACTGTTTTCCCCGCCCCCTGGAAATTGGGGGCCGTTACCTCTCGAAAAAGTATTCTGCAATGAATCGAGGAGCTCTCCGAGCCGCTGAGGACGAATAGGGCTCGACTGGGTTCAGCTTGTCACGGTGATCGTAGCACTGTCCAGGACATCCTGGAGCCCCGTCTGTCGGGCTGCTGCCAGCACGGTATTGGAGAGCAGCATTGCGATTGTCATCGGCCCAATCCCACCTGGAACAGGAGTGATCGCCGAGGCCTTTTCGCTTGCGGATGCGAAATCCACATCTCCGACCAGTTTTCCATCCTCTCCGCGGTTGATCCCCACGTCCAACACGACCGCCCCGGGTCGGATCCAGTCCCCATGGATCAATCGGGCCCGCCCGACCGCTGCGACGACCACATTCCCTGAACCCACCATGTTGTCCAGATCCCGTGTCCGGCTATGACAGATCGTGACAGTTGCATTGCGGGCCAGCGCCAGCTGAGCAAGCGGCTTCCCCACCAGCTGTGAACGACCGACGATCACCACGTGAGCTCCCTCGAGCTCGACACCAGCGCGGTCGAGAATCTCGATGCATCCTGCCGGAGTGCAGGGAACCAGTCCTGAACGCCCTTGGACCAGGGCGGCCACGTTCTCAGGGTGAAGGCCGTCAACATCCTTGTCAGGGTCGAGGGCGTTGACGATCACTTGCTCGGCGAGTCCCTTCGGCAAGGGCAACTGCACCAGAATGCCATGCACCGCCTCATCCGAGTTGAGCCTCTCGATCTCAGCGAGGAGCTCCTCCTGAGACGTCGTGGCAGGTAGCTTGATCGTAGCCACGTCGATACCGGCCTCGGTCGCAGCGCGGTCCTTGTTGCGCACGTAGACCTCGCTAGCAGGGTCGTCTCCCACCAGAACGACCCGCAGACCGGGGCGCACACCGCGCTCTACGAGCGCTGCAACTCGACCAGCTACCTCGGCTCGAACCAACTTGGCCGTTGCCTTGCCATCCAGAAGTTTCGCTTGCTTGCTCATCTATATTCCAGGGTTCCTCGGGGACGATCCTTCGATCGTGCTCGGTGTTGCTCGGTCGCGGTCTACCAGCGACGCTGGAGTACGAACTCGCCCATGCCTTCAAGTGCCTGACGTGCAGGAGACCGGGGCAGTTGGGCCAGACGTTGCATCGCCCGCTCGACGAGTTCGCTCGCGCGATTCAGGGCATACTCAGTTCCAGGATGAAGGTCGCAGACCTCCCTCAAGGCGTCTCGTCGATTCTCGATGCCAGGCATCGTGTAGGCATCGCGAATGCTCGCACGAGTCAGCTCATTCGCCTCGGCATAGGTGCGGAGTACGGGCAGGGTGACCTTGCCATCGGCGACGTCATTGCCCACCGACTTGCCAACTACATCCTCCTCACCGACCACGTCCAGGCAGTCATCGATGATTTGAAAGGCCAAGCCAAGCTCGGAACCAAACTCTCGCATCTCCTTCCAACGAGCCTCGTCACCCTCCGGGTATCGGGCACCCAGCTCACACGCGGCGGAGTACAAGGTTCCAGTCTTCGCGGCCGCGATGCGCTCGTAGTCAGCCTGACTCATCTCGAAGTGATAGCGCATCGTGCTCTGCTCGATCTCGCCCACACAAAGCCGACTGGTCGTATCCGCGAGGAGGCGGCTGCATAGCCGGGACCTCAGCTGGGTCGAGAGGCCAAAGGCCCTCGAGTAGAGGAAGTCGCCAAGAAGCACAGCAATCTGGTTGTCCCAGCGCTCGTTGACACAGGCCACTCGACGCCTCACCTCGGCACCATCGAGGACATCGTCATGAACCAGGGTCGCCAGGTGAATCATCTCGACGATGGCCGCTACCTGGGGGTGCTCATCGGTGTAGTTCTCGCTGGCCTGCCCCACCAGGAGCACCAAGGCCCCGCGCAATTGCTTCCCTCGGAACCGAGCGATGTGCGACGTCATGTCGCTGACTGCGCCACTCTTCTCCGAGCAGCAGTCATCGATAGCAAGACGCATTGCCGCGAGGCCCTGCTCGATTGGCGCAATGAGGTGCGCTAGATCCTCTGCCGAGCTCATGGTGTCTGTTCCTCGGCCTCCCTCTGCCTGGCGCGCTCGATATCCTCAGGAGTGTTGATGTTGGACAAGCAGCTCAGCCCTCCGGAGCCACCCAGCTCGTCCACATGAACCCGTCCGCTCTTCAGACCACGCAGGCCTTGCTCGTTCCCAGCATGGCAGTGAGGCTCGTCGAGAAATGCCGTCACCTTGCGCTGACCAGCCGCCAACGCACTGTGCAGGGCTGGCAGGCACCTGCGACCGTAGACCGCACAGAGTGGTTCCAGGCCTCGCTCACTCGTCAGAAAGCAGACGTCCAAACGGTCCGTCCGAGCGCGCGTGAGCAGAGCATCGATGATCGCCGACGAGAGCAGGGGCATGTCACAGGCAATCACCACCGAATGTGCACTGGTACTTGCCTCAAGGCCCGCGATGATGCCGGCCACCGGCCCACTGTCCACGGTCACGTCGAGCGCCAGCGCGCATCCGAACTCCTCGTAGCGCTCGTGGGGACCACAGGCGAGGAGCACGGGATCACAAACGCCAGAGAGCAAGTCGACCGCTCTCCGCAAGAGGCTCTGACCTCCAAGCTGCAGCTCTGCCTTGTCCTCTCCCATCCGGCGACTCAGTCCACCGCAGAGCACAATACCTCCGGCACATGCTGAGGCCCGGTCGTCGCGATCACCGGTCTTCTTCACGTTCCTCGAACCTCTTGTCGGCTTCAACGCTTGCATTGGATCCATCAAATACTGCCAGGGGCGCTCCTGTTCTGACCCCAGACCTTACCCCTCGCGAGAGAACATCCCTCCAGCGGACGCAAACCGAGGGTGCTGACTACTCACCGTCCTTGGACGTCTCGTTGGTAGTCTGGCTGAGCTGTTCCGCCTTCTTGTTTTCTTCAGACAGTCCCTCTTTGAACTGACTGATACTCGACCCCATGGCTCGCGCGAGCCCAGGTAGCTTCTTTGCGCCGAAAAGGATGACTACAATGCCGAGAATCACCCACAGCTCGGTGGGTCCGGCGAAGGCCAGGAACAGCATGACTCGTACCTCTTTCCGGGCGCCGATGAGTCGCCCAGGTGGTCGGATGGTGTGGAGAAGGATGAGCCCGTAACGACGCTCACCACCCATGGGCAGGTGGATCGGCCAGAACGGACGTCTTGCATGATTCTAGGTCATGCCGAGCCAGGATCGATCCCCGTCATCAGAGTGTTTTTGGGGCGATCCTCACAAGAAGTGAGATCTGGCGGTCCCGATCACCGATCCGAGGCCCCCTGAGCCCTAGTTCTCATCCGATTCAGCTCTCCCGAACCGACTCTGGTAGCGACCCGAGGCCTCGCCAGTCTCCCAGATCTTGACACCGCTCTGGAGGCCTGCAGCGGCCAGGCGCTTGCCATCCGAGCTGAAACAGAGATCTAGAATCGGCCGCTCATGGGCGAGCAAGGTGAAGACCACCGCTTGATTGTCGATGTCATGGACTCGAATTCTTCCATCCGCTGACCCTGTCGCAAGCCTCCCCTCAGTCGGGCTGAACTCGACGCAGGTGACCTGTTCACGATGAACCGGAAGCTCACTCCCGTGGAACTCCAGAGTGGGCATACTCCAGAGTCGCGCGGTCTTGTCGTTCGATACGGAGGCCAGCAACTCTCCATCAGCGGAGATGGCGAGGTCAGTGATCCGATTGGAGTGAGAGTCTCGATGTGCCCCAACGACAGTTCCACTGTCCGTGTCGAAGACTCGAATACTCTCATCATTCTCGGCGAAGGCGGCATACCTCCCGTCCTCGCTCAGCGCCAGCGCAGTGACGGCACTTCGTAGACCGATTTCGGTTCGTCGTTTCGTCGCCATATCGATGATCACGGGGTCTCGTCGACGGCCACAAGCCACCAAGACCTGACCATCAGCCGAGATCTCCATGAGCGTGACGCTCTCATTGAACCCCTTGAACTCTTGAATCAACTGAAGCCCCTCTGAGTCATAGATCAGAACTCTGCCATCGTTCGTCGCCACGGCCAGAATATCAGCAGCCGTCGCGCGCGCGAAGGTCCCATGAGCAGCGCCCACCTCAGCCCCAACAGCCTCCCCAAAGAGTGGGCCAACGTGACGGGCCTCGGCTCCATCCATTACTTCGAGCCGCCTCGTACCAGTTGCCCCGTGCACCATCATGTTCTGGGCCCCGAAGGCGATCTTTCCGAATGACATCTCCTCACACCCCTCGACACTGGTGACCGACGCATCCCAGCGACGGTCCCAGCACCGGATGACTCCGGCTGCATCAACGGAGGCAACACCACCCTCGCTCAGACCGACGAGTCCACGCACCCCCGCCTCGTGACCATTGAAGACTCGCAACTCCCTCCCGGTGCTCGCCTCCCACATCCGGACGGTTCGATCGCTCCCCCCGGAGTAGATCAGCTCTCCGCTGGGACTGTAGACCAGATCCAGCACGGGGCCTCGATGGCCGTGCATCACGGAGAGAATCTCGCCAGTCTCCGCGCTCCAGACGATCAAGCTGCCATCCAGCGAGGCCGTCGTGATCTGGTCGCCCACGGGCGACCAGGCAACAGCGGTGAGATCATCGGTATGGTGCTCCGGCAGGGTGAGAATCAGCTCAGTAGTACGGGAGTCCCAGATCTTCGCCGTGAGGTCCGAGCTACAGGTGACAAGACGACTGCCGTCCTGGCTGAAGTCCAGCCCATTGACCGACTCATCATGCCCTTCAAACTCTCGCACCACCGGGGTCAGACCGGTCTCAATCACAAACACCGCGCCGGCTTCGTCTGCAACTCCGAGCTCTCTACCGTCAGGGCTGAACACCGCGGTCATGATCGGTTGATCACCGGGCGAGAGCCGGTCCATGATGTCCCCGGTCGTGCCATTGAACAACCGCACCGAGTTGTCGGTGGGGTTGGTCACAGCAACGATCGATGCATCTGGCGAGAGTGCACATCTCAGCTGTCGCAGCTTGGAGCCCGCTCCCAGGACGAAGCCGGGTGAGTTGATATTGACAGCCAGACGAGATCGATCCTTCACGCTCCAGACTCGCGGCTTGAGTGCAAACCCATAGGTCAGGAGAAGCTCGCCATCTTGTGACGCAGCAAGGTCAGTCACATTTTCGCCGGCCACGATCAGGTCGCCGACCTTGGGGTCAGCAGCAAGGTTCAGGTGATGCCACTCCCAGCCGCGTGCATCAAGCGGGCAGGCATCCAGGTTCTGCCGCACCGCATCAATCTCATTGAGGCGCAGGCTATACGTGGCCGCCGTGATACTGGAGCGGTAGGCAGTCGCCTCAGCCTCGGACTTGCTACGAGCCGCCAGGGCCTGACTGATGTTGGCTTGCTCGAGGTTCTGGTCTGCCCGCAGCTTTTGCTCCCTGGCCTCCTCGTACTGGCGCTCGGCCCGCTCTCGCTCTCTCTTCATGTCATCAGCACTCTTGAGAGCATTGGCCAGACTGGAATCCGCATCGGCACGAGCGTCTTCGGCTTCGACCAGCGCAGCCTCCTTCTCCTTGTTGACCGACTCCAAATTCGAGAAGTTCGACTGCTGCAGGTAGATGAAGAGCGCCACGCTCACCCCCATCAGAAAGACGATGGTTCCTATCGCCGTGGTGGTGGCCTTGTTTCGAGACATCCACTTGCGTGTCTCATAGAGCACCCCTGTCGTGTAGGCCCCAACCCCACGCCCTTCGACCCAGGCACGCAGGTCACTCCCGAGGCTCAGCATGGATTCGTAGCGCAACTTCGGATCGCGAGACATGGCCTTCTCGCAGATCGCCGAGAGCTCGTTGTCGACGTCCGGATTCAGCCGTTGAAGAGGCCAGGGCGGAGCCTTGCGCACGGCGTCCAGAATTGTGTGGGCAGGAACCTTCTCTCCCAGCGGCTCGTAGGGCGCGTGACCAGAGAGCAGGTGGTAGAGCATTGCCCCCATCGAATAGATATCCGAGTGAAAGCCGATCTCTTCCAGCTTGCCACGGGCCTGTTCAGGAGCCATGTAGGAGGGCGTTCCTACGATGTCACCATCAAGCGTCATCAACGGAGAGCCGCTCGTCGAGCTTCCTCCGCTGCGGTCCGTCTCCACCTTCTTTGAACTTGGCGCGGCTGGGCTATCCTTCTGGGGCACCGTCGTACCGACCTGATCACGTACCTTGGCCAGCCCCCAGTCCATGACGTAGGCCTCACCGAAGGCCCCCACCATGATGTTTGCTGGCTTCAAGTCACGGTGGACCACATCCTTGGAGTGGGCGTAGGCCATTGCCTCGCAAACACGGACGAAGACCGAGATGACTCGGGCTTGGTTCCAGCCGCCCTTCTCCATGCGGGCCATCTCGAAGACCTTCCGCAAGTCGTGACCATCGATCAGCTGCATGGTGAAGTACACCCTTGCCGACGCATCGATCCCGATGTCATGCACCGGAACAATTCCGGGATGGTCCAGCTGCCCTGTGATCTGCGCCTCCTCCAAGAACCTCGAGAGCCTGCGCTCGGCAACATCCTCGCTGGACTGGCTGCTGCCAGGCGCCGCCTTTCCACCCAGAACGACCTTCATGGCCAGGGTGCGTCTCAGCTCGCGATCCCAGACCTCCATGATCGCCCCCATGCCCCCCCGCGCAATTTCCTGGCGCAGCTCGTAGCGACTGGAGTCAGGATTGAGAGCCGAAAGACGGCTCATCATCTGGCCGGAAGCTCTTGTGCTCTCCGCCCGTTCTCCGCTGTCGCCCTGCCGGTCACCGCTGAGGGAGATCCCCGGATCCACGCTGTCACCGTAGTGCTGGCGGAGTCGTACCGAGAAGGAGGCGCTGGGCGTCAGCCGCTCGAGGATCGCGGTGACACGCTCGTACTGCTCGAGGAGCACCTGGAGCTCCTCCTCATAGGCGGAGTTCTTGGCGAGGTACGCATTCCAATCCGCGGTCGGATCGATCTCCAGTTCACGAAGGTACTCGCAAAAGGCGTCGATAGCCTTCGGATCGAGCCGATCGATGAACCGCTGCCCAGTGGGATTCGGCCCCGGCCCGTCCGGGTTCACGCCATCGGCCTCTTGAGGTGGATTGGAGCTCATGCTAGCCCGGGATAGATCCTTCCGGGCAGACCTTGAGGATACCACGTACGGTCACACTTGAAACGGTCATAGGAGGGCTGAACTGAGTGCACAACCCTCCCCCCGGCCCTTGCTAGTCATGACATCGGCCCCTTCCTCCTCAGGACCCTGGACACGACCGAGGCGCCTGGCTCACCCCACCGAGGTCGCCAAAAGCCCCGCCTCACGCAGGGATTCCTCCATGGCGGCCCCAATCCTCGCGGGGCTATCGCACATCTTGACCCCGGCATCCTCCAGGGCGGCGACCTTCTCAGCTGCAGTTCCCTTACCTCCGGCGATGATCGCACCGGCGTGCCCCATGCGCTTGCCCGGAGGAGCTGTTTGCCCGGCGATGAAGCCGACCATCGGCTTGCTCACATTGGCCTTGATGTAGTCAGCTCCTGCCTCCTCAGCGCTACCACCGATCTCGCCGATCATCACGATCGCATCCGTATCGGGGTCCTCGTTGAATGCGGTGATCACATCCACGAAGTCCGTGCCATTGACCGGGTCCCCACCAATTCCGACACAGGTCGACTGACCGATGTTTCGGCAGGTCAGCTGATAGACCGCCTCGTAGGTCAACGTACCCGAGCGCGACACGACGCCCACGCGGCCAGGCTTGTGAATGTAACCCGGCATGATTCCGATCTTGCATTGATCTGGAGTGATCACGCCCGGGCAGTTAGGACCGATGAGTCGCGACCCCGAATCCTCGATGCGCTCCATGACCTTGACCATGTCCAGCACAGGAATCCCCTCTGTGATTGCAATGATCAGCTCGATGCCTGCATCAACAGCCTCAATGATGGCTGCGCCTGCGAAGGGCGGAGGCACATAGACGACGCTGGCATTACACCCTGTCGCCTCTCTCGCGTCGGCACAATTCCCGAAGACAGGCAGGCCCAGGTGTTCGGTGCCCGGCTTCCGGGGATTCACGCCCCCCACGAGGTTCGTGCCGTAGTCGAGGGCCTGTTGAGAATGAAAGGTCCCCGTCTTACCGGTGAAGCCCTGGGTGATGACCTTGGTGTTGTTGTCTACAAAGATGCTCATGGTTGGCCTCGCTTGCTAGAGGGTTGCGCAGACCTTCTGGGCGGCATCGTCCAGGTCTTCAGCGGAGATGATCGGGAGACCGGAGTTGGCCAGAAGCTGCTTGCCGAGCTCCACATTCGTCCCCTCCAGGCGGACGACGAGAGGCAGGGTGAGTTCAACCTGCTTGACGGCCTGAATGACCCCTTCAGCGATGACATCGCACTTCATGATGCCGCCGAAGATGTTGACCAAGACAGCCTTGACGTTCTGATCCGAGAGCAGAATCCGGAAGGCCGCGGCCACCTTCTCCGTTGTTGCGCCGCCCCCGACGTCCAGGAAGTTCGCCGGGCTGCCTCCGTAGAGCTGGATCACGTCCATTGTGGACATGGCCAGGCCAGCGCCATTCACCATGCAGCCGATGTCTCCATCGAGCGCTATGTAGGAGAGATCGAACTTCGAGGCCTCGATCTCCTTCTCGTCCTCTTCGTCGAGATCACGCAGCGCGAGAATATTCTCGTGTCGAAACATCGCGTTGTCGTCGAAGTTGATCTTGCCATCCAAGGCCATCACCTTGCCGTCCTTGGTCGTGACCAAGGGATTGATCTCTGCCAGCGAGCAGTCGAGATCACAGAAGAGCTTAGAGAGCTTCTGCAAGAACTCCACGGCCTGTGCAATCAGCTCGCTGGGGATGCCGATGCCTGCAGCGAGCCGCTCGGCGTCAGTACTCGACAGGCCACTCTCGGGTGAGAAGGCCGCCTTCAGGATCTTCTCGGGGGTCGTCGCGGCGACCTCCTCGATCTCCGTCCCGCCCTCTGAGGAGGCCATCATCACGGGCAGCTGCTGCTCACGATCGATGACGATGCCGAGGTAGTACTCCTTGGCGATCTGAGATCCTTCCTCGACCCAGAGGCGTCTGACTTCCTGTCCCTCGGGACCGGTCTGGTGAGTCACCAGGGTCTTGCCCAGGATCTCTGATGCCGCATCACGGGCCTCATCAGCTGATCTGACAAGCTTGACGCCGCCTGCCTTGCCGCGACCGCCGGCGTGGATCTGGGCCTTCACGACACACAGGTCCGTGCTCAGTTCGTTGTACGCGGTGACCGCCTCGTCGACGGTCTTGCACTCGCGCCCTTGGGGCACGACCAGGCCGTAGCCGTTGAACAGCTGCTTGGCCTGGAATTCGTGGATCTTCATCGGAATCCTCATCCACTCCATCACGGAGGGCTTCGACTGGGGATCGGGGACTCGCCCATGCAGGCTCTGGAAGTGCCTGGCAGGTGGGCGGATTGGGCGAAGATTCTAGTCGAAGGCTCAAGAGTCGGCCAGCGCCCAAACCAACTGGGATGCACTCGATTCGACCATCGCCCGCCCTTCTCCCGTTAGAATCGTGGCCATGCCCTCCTCCTCGCAAGGTCACCTCCTGGTCGACCACGAGATTCGCGCTCTGATCGGCCAATCCATCCTGCCAACCTCTGCCGAGGCTCCGATTCAGCCGGCTCAGGTCCAACCCGCCAGCATCGACCTTCGCCTGGGTCCCGTGGCCTACCACATGCGCGCTGGCTTCCTACCAGGAGAGATTCCACTCAAGACCCGGATCGAACGCCTGTCCATCGCCGAAATCTCGCTCGAGAGCGGCGGGGTCCTCGAGAGGGGCCAGGTCTACCTGGTGCCCCTCGAGGAGCGACTGGCCCTGCCCGGGGACCTGCGTGCACGCTTCAATCCCCGCTCCTCCACCGGACGCTGCGACCTGTTCACCCGTATCCTGTGCTCGGGGCACCCACGTTTTGATGAGACTCCGGCTGGATACTCGGGGCAGCTCTGGATCGAAATCTCCCCACTCTCCTTCCCAGTAAGGCTCCTGCGTGGAGATCGGCTTGGGCAAATGCGTCTCCAGCGCGGACAGCCGGCCCTCTCCCGACAGGAGCTACTCGAAATTCATGACCAGACTCCCCTTTGCTTCGACGGTGTGAAGCCCTTGACCGCGGAGGAGATCCGAGTGGACGAGGAGGGCTGCCTCGAGCTGGGGGTCGGGCTCACTGGTCGCGATCCAGCTGGATGGCGAGCGGCGAGTGTCACGGGGGTCTTGCACTTCTCATCCGAGGCGAGACACCCACGAGCCGAATTCTGGGAAGCCGTTCAGGCTCCTCAGGGTCGCTGCATCCTGGCCCCGGAGTCCTTCTACATTTTTGCCTCCAGGGAGAGGCTGGTCATCCCTCCACAGCTGGCAGCCGAGATGCTTCCAGTCGACATCGGCATCGGAGAGCTGCGCAACAACTACGCGGGCTTCTTCGACAACGGCTTTGGATGGCGCGATCCGGACTTGCAGGACGAACATCCACAGGGAACACCCGCGGTTCTCGAGGTGCGTGCTCACGATGTCCCCTTCCTCGTTGAGCACGGCCAGGCATTTTGCCGACTGGCCTTCTTTCGCACATCGGGTCGTCCTGAGCTGCTCTACTCCCAGGGACGGAGCGGCTCGTCCTACCAGGACCAGGACCTGACCCTGGCGAGAGTCTTCGAGACTTGATGGAAGAAGAAGTCGAGATCCTGCGAGCTCCAGACGCCAAGCTGATCAGGGAGCTCTCCCTGGTTCTGAATTCCGTGGGAATCGACCACCGAGTCGTCGGAAATCAGCAAATGCAGTGGATCGTTACCCGTTCCGAGTTTGCCCGTCCGGCACTCGAGGAGCTGGCCAACTATCACAGGGAGAATCTCGGCAAGCGAGGGCACGAGGAGAAGCTCCAGCTCTACGCAGGGGCTAGCACCCAGGTCCTGATGTGGTTCGTCATCCTCTGCATGACTCACATCCTGGCCCGAGCGGGCAGCTTTGGGGTCGACTGGAAACAGGCCGGAGCGGTCAACGGCCAGCTGATCCGCGATGGAGAGCTATGGCGACCGTTCACGGCTCTCTGCCTTCACGCAGACCTGCAACATCTGATCAGCAACCTCTTCTTCGGAGCACTCTTCATCCTGCTACTGCACCAGGTCCTCGGCGCAGGACTGCTCTGGTCGACAGTGTTCCTCGCAGGCGCAGCAGGCAATCTACTCAACGCCTGGATCGCCGGCCCCGAGCTACGCTCCCTCGGAGCGTCAACAGCTGTCTTCGCCACCCTGGGTGCCCTGACTGCTGTTCAGTGGTCACGCAAGCTCGCGTCACGGCGAGACCTCGCCAAGCGCTGGATCCCCCTCGTTGCCGGGATCTTGCTCCTGGGGTGGAACGGGATGGGAGGTGTGCGGCACGATCCGATGACAGGCATTCAGAGGCCCCCCGACGACAACACGGACATCGGAGCTCATATCGCCGGCTTCGCCTGTGGGTTTGTGATCGGCTTCGCGGTCTGGAAGCTGAGACTCTCCGGGCGAATCGATGAGCGGGTTGAGGCCCGGCTGCGCTGGCTGGCACCTGCTCTCCTGGTCTTCAGCTGGGCGATTGCCCTGATCGTCGCCCGAGGCTGACCCCTGATACGAAGAAACGGCCCCGAGGAGGTCGGGACCGGTCTGGCGCTCCCCAGGTGCTGGGGAATCGAGGCGGGCGATTCGTGTGAATCCCCCGCAAGGCTGAACGACTAGAAGGAGCCGTGGCGCCTACGCTGGCGCTTGTTGATCTTGCGACCACCCGCGGTCTTCTGGCGGGTGAGGAAGCCGGTCTTCTTCTTCTTCTTGGCCTTGCTGTTTCTGATCTTGACCTTCATGGGACTGATTCAGCGGTCTGGAGGGGCGATTGGAGCCGGGCATGGTACCCGCACGGGAGGAGAACGCCAGCCCCTAGTCGAGGGAGTTCCGAGCCCTCAGGGGGTAGACTGCCCCCAACACACCCCGCCCTGGAGCCCCAAGCAGCCCTCATGACCGAAAACGACCGTCCCACCCAAGCAACGCCCTCAACCGAGGCCCCCCCCGAGGCCGGCCGGGCTGGGCTGAAGTTGCTCCTGGAACTGGGCCCGCTGATCCTCTTCTTTGTGCTGTACAAGCGACATGAGGACCCACGCGAGGGCCTGATCCAGGCCACCAAGTGGTTCCTGATGGCGCTCTTGATCTCGCTTCCTCTGGTCTGGCGGCTGGAGCGCAAGGTGCCCTGGATGGCGATCGTGACCGCCATCTTCGTGGGTGTCTTCGGGGGCCTGACCATCGCCCTGGACAACGACCTGTTCATCAAGCTCAAGCCGACCGTGGCGAGCCTGTTCATCGCAGGAGCACTCATGGCCGGGCTCCTGCGTGGCAAGCTGTTCCTGCGCACCCTGCTGGGAGCCACCCTGCGCATGGACGACGAGGGCTGGAAGATCCTCACGTTGCGCTACTCGGGGTTCTTCTTCCTGGTGGCGATCGGCAACGAGATCGTGTGGCGAAACTTCTCCAACGACGTCTGGGTCAATTACAAGGTCTGGGGAATCCTGCCGCTGACCATGGTGTTCATGATGTCTCAAGTGGGACTGATGCGCCGCCATGAACTCCAAACGGACAAGGTCGAGAAAGAACCTGGGTCTTGATGAAGGCCGGGGAGGTCAGCGGCGAGGACCTGGTTGGCTGATCCCTCGCCCCAGCACCTGAGACCTGGCTCTCGTTCCAGCGATCATCACGAGGACAATCGTTCGAGGCCGGTGATCTAGCTCTGAGATCCCGGCTCGGGCCTGCGCTTGGCGCGAATCCAGAGAATCAGGCCCACGGCGGAGGCCTCTACCCAGGGATGCAGACTCACCCGGCCGAAGTCTCCCTGCCAGACGATCAGGACCTGGTACAGATAGATCAGCCAGGGAGCGATCACGATGAACAGCGCGATGTGAGCCTTGCTGTCCTTGTAGGCAATGTGCCTCTCGTCCACAGGACCCAGCCCACGGGCAGCTCGATCGCGGTCCTCGGTGTCCAGCGTCTCCCGTGTGGTGTCCAGGAGCGCCTCTGTGCGTTGCAGGGCCTTCAATTCGAAGGGGGCCGCCGCCAGGCTTACCAGGCCCGCGAGTACGCCAGCGATGAGATGAACGTCAGGTGCCAGCCCGAACGCCCGATTTCCATATCCCAGGACAGCCGCGATCACGATCGAAAAGGCGCCCGCGACACAGAAGAACAGGCCCGTCCGGTCCTTGAAGAAGACGTTGCTCTGCTCGAGGTACTCATGGCTCAGCCCACAGTTGTTGGAAGCCTCCCGCAGGAGCCGCCCCCCGATCATCACGAAGACGATCACCAGGCTGTGCATCCCCACCACCAGCATGGCGGTTGGAAGGGCCAAGGAGAGGTGCCAGGGCCGATGTAAAACCCCTCCCAGGGCCGTGGCGACCAGTCCCAGGATGCTGAGCACCAGGAGCGAAAGGTAGTACTGGGACATTCTCATGACTGAAATTCAGGGGCCCTTCTATCCGGCAGGGGCTCTGGGAGCCAGCTTTCGGCCCCCAAACCCATCTTCAGAGCCCCGGCTCGCCATATAGTAGTGGTGATTCCCGACGGACTTGCCCCTCCCCAAGCGGAACTTACGTTTAGAGTGTGGTAACAGTCCTGCCCGGGTCGAAATTGATGCGGGGCCCTTATTCCCGGCTCAAGTCACCCCCCACACCTGGTCTATCCTAAACAATTGAAAGTACTTCACATCACACGGACCCTGCCTCAAGAGATGCTCGGCCCGATGTATCTGTCCCGAGCTGTCAAGGACGCCGGGCACGAGATGAAGGCACTCTTCGTACCCGACCCCCTGTGGTTGAAGAAGATTGAGGAGTACAAGCCTGACGTGATCACCTGGTCATTGATGACCGGAAATCACCGACCGATCTACGACGTCAACAGGCTGCTCAAGTCCAAGTTCAAGTTCTTCTCGTTGATGGGTGGACCGCACGTGACCTTCGTGCCGGACGCAGTCAAGGATCCGGACATTGATGCTGTCTGCCTCGGAGAAGGCGAGTACGCAATTGTCGAACTCCTCGACAAGCTCGAGAAAGGAGAGGACTGGAAGGACGTGCAGAACCTCGCCTACTATGACGAGGAGAGTGACGAGGTCATCAAGAACCCGCTGCGCCCCCTGGTTCGCGACCTCGACGGACTAGGCCAGCCGGACCGTAGCGTCATCTACGATGCACAGCCGCTCTACGCGAACAGCCCTCGCAAGGTCATCGTGACCCAGCGCGGTTGCCCGATGAGCTGCACCTTCTGCTTCCACCACGCCATGCGTGGCAAGGTCTACAAGGCCCGCAACTCGGACTACGTTCGCAAGCGCTCGGTCGACCATGTCATCGCCGAGGCGCTGGAGATCAAGAAGGACTACCCGCTGCGTTTCGTCCACTTCCTGGACGACATCTTCAATCTGCGCACTGATTGGCTGGACGAGTTCTGTGAGCGCTGGCCCAAGGAAGTGGGCTTGCCCTTCGACGTCATCCTGATGGCGAACATGACGAAGGAGCAACACATCGAGAAGTTGGCCAAGGCGGGCTGTATCTACGCCCGAATCGCCTTCGAAGCGGCCAACGACCACATGCGGAACGAGATCTACAAGAAGAACACGGAGACCTCACACCTGGTCAACGCTTCGAAGTGGATCAAGAAGTACGGCATTCGCCTGGGCTCACTCAACATGCTGGGCGGCCCCGGTGCGACGCTCCAGGAAGACATCGACACGGTCATGCTGAACGTCGAGTGCAAGGTGGACCATCCCCTCTGCTCTATCGTCCAGCCCTATCCGGAGTTCGAACTGAACGACATCACCAAGGAGATGGGCATCGCAGTCGACCACTACGATGACTTCCCGGCCAAGTTCAACCGCGAGGCCTCGATCGAGATCGACAACAAGCAGGCGGTCGAGAACCTCCACAAGTGGTTCCCCGTCCTGGTCAGATTCCCGTGGATGATGCCGGTTGCCAAGAGAACCCTGAGAAGCCGACTGCTCTCCAAGCCCCTGCTCATCATGTACATGCTGTACTCCGAGTGGATGGTGACCGAGCAGAACATCCTCTACAACCGTGCTCAGGGCCACAAGAAGCTCCTGGACTGGGCACCGATCGATTTCACCAAGCGCGTGGTCACCAAGGGCTTCGTGGTGATCGTCGGCAACCTCGGTGGCAAGGTAGTCAAGCGCATGGCCACCAAGCTCCAGATGGGTGATGAGCGCGTGATGGCTCACATGGACTGATCTCGAGCGACTTCGTTCCCACAGGGGGCTGTGATACCGTTCGCGGTGTCACGGCCCCCTGTTCGTAGACAACGCGATGACAGCTCCTCAAGACCCCAAGCAGATATCCGCGGGCGCAGGCGACTCCGCCACCCAGCGCTTCCTGAAGCGCTTCGTGGACATCAAGCCGGGAGAGTTCGCCCCGATGATGCTCGGGCTGCTGTACTACTTCTTCCTGCTGGCCGGCTACTACATGCTGCGGCCGATCAGAGAAGCATTTGGGATCAGTGAAGGGACCGGGAACCTCCCCAGCCTGTTCTACGGAACTGTACTGGTGATGGTGCTGATCAACCCTCTCTACTCGCGCCTGGTGGCGAAGCTCCCCAGGAGCCGCTTCATTCCGCTGATCTATCGGGGGCTGATCGTTTGCTTGCTGATCTTCTTCGTCGGCCTTCAGAACTTCGGCGGTGAGTGGCTGATCGGGCTGAAGTTCGCCTTCTACATCTTCATCAGCGTCTTCAACCTGTTCATTGTCTCCATCTTCTGGAGCCTGATGTCCGACCTGTTCGAGCGGGAGCAGGCCACCAGGGTCTTTGGCTGCATTGCAGTCGGCGGCAGTCTGGGAGCGATGGTGGGATCCTTCAGCACAAGCATGCTGGTGGATCATATTGGTCAGGCCAACCTGATCCTGATCGCCTGCTGCCTGCTCGAGCTTGCTGCTCGCCTCGCCCTGTCCTTCAACCGACGCTTCGCAGAGCCCAAGAGTATCGGCATAGGCGAGGAGAACACCGAAGCCCGGGCCCGCGCTGACGTTGCCCTGGGTGGATCTTCCTGGGCGGGAGTCAAGGCAGTCTTCCGATCGCCTTACCTGCTCGGCATCGGACTCTATGTGCTGCTCTATGGCATCTCAGGTACCTTCGCCTACTTCTTCCAGGCAGGCGTCGTCCAGCTGGCATCGCCAAGCGACCACGAGCGCACGCGGATCTTTGCGAACATCGACCTCTTCACCAGCCTGGTCACCTTTGTCTTTCAGGCCTTCTTGTTTGCTCGACTTCTGAAGTGGTTGGGCCCTTCCTTCCTGCTCTGCCTTCTTCCGATCTACAGCGTGGTGGGCTTCCTGCTGCTCAGCTCTGGGTACATCCCCGAGGGCAGCCTCTTGCTTGTGTTCACCGTCTTCCAGGTGCTACGGCGCGCCATCGGCTACGGTCTAAAGAAGCCGACCCAGGAGGTTCTCTTCACCGTCGTGTCCCCCGAGGAGAAGTACAAGGCCAAGAACCTGATCGACCTGGCCTTCGCACGTACGGGGGATATGGCAGGTGCCAGAGCCTCGAGCTACATCCAGGGAGCTGGACTGGGGCTGGTAGCACTCGCTGGTGTCGCAGCGCCGATCTCGCTTGCCTGGGCCCTGGTGGGACTCGGATTGGGCGCTGCCTATCGCAAGCGCAACACCTCGAGGCCGCAGCTGAGCTCTCAGAACGAGTAGCTCAGGCCGCCAAAGACAACCAGTCCCTGTGGACGCAGCGCCAGCTCTGCCTGCGCGCCACCAAGGCTGTCGAAGGCAATCGTCGCGTTCGAGGTTGTGACCGCATACTCGTAGAAAGCGCCAAGCTCGAAGATCAAGCTGTCCGTGAGCAGGTAGTTGACCCCGCCAACTCCGCCGATCGCCCAGTAGTCACTCCCCGTGACCTCCTGGCTCTCCGACGGAAACCCCGAGCTCGACGGATAGTCGACGCTCACCTCCCCCAGCTTCACCTCTGGAACGTAGGAGAGATCCAGGCCGAGATAGGGCCGCAGTCGCCTCGCCCCATCGAAGCTGTCGAAGTAGTAGCGACCTGACAGGGCAAGGTGATATGTCTCGAAGTCCTCTGCCCTGAGAGTGGCGTTGAGCGGTTGCAGGCTATCCGGGCTGAAGCTACGTACCTCGAAGATGCCACCCAGGGCGAAGTTGTCAGTCACCAGGTGCTGAAGCTTGATCGCACCTCCGTAGTTGGCGTTCAGAGTTGCAGTGTCTGTTCCTGTTTGCCCTTCAAGAACACCAGTCTGGCCTGCGGCCTTGGCCTTACCCCGGAAGTGCGCCCAGCCCGTGGTCACGCCGATCAGCGTACTGCCCCTGGAGAACTCCTCAAAGGGCGGCTCCTCGAGAGCTGGGGTCATGGAAGCACAGGAGGCCAGCACCATCGTGCACACGGCCACCAAGACAGACCGCTTCGAGTCAGTTCGCTGCAGCCCACGCCGCCCGTCCTTGCTGGTTGTCGAAAACATCATGGTGCAATCACGTCTGGATCACTGATCGTCACCGTCGGAGTCGTGGGGATGCTCGCCAGCCAGGCTGGAATCTGCACTTGCATCTCGAGGTAAGCCTTGAGGTTCTCAGGGTCGCTGTCCCCCTCGGGGTCAGGGTCCAGCAATGAACGATGAGTCCCCTCCGAGAATCGCACGACCGCTGCACTGGTAGCAGTCGTGGTCGTCACTGACGCAAGCCCTAGCGTGGCGATCATCGGTTCGGTCCCCGAGAGTGGATCAGCGGACACGCTGTTTGGAATCACCTGGTCTGCCAGCCCCCCGCCAGCACCCCCTCCCACGATCTCGTGCAACAGGACTGGAAGGGAGCCACCATTCAGCCCGCTACAGAAGTTGATCGGATCCCCCGAGTCGACCACGCTCTGAGCAAGCTGCATGAATGCATCGAAGTCTGGGGTCCCCTCATCGAAGCCCAGGTCCGAGAGTTCATCGAGAGTCGTTGGGCCAAGGGTGACCGAGGCGGAGAAGAGCTCGGGGAGACCACCACCCGGAGCGCTGAGCGTGGCGCTGGAGAGTCTCGGCTGTAGACCAAGTGCATCGACCGTGGCGAAGGCCGTGCCAACCATGCCTCCCAGAGAGTGCCCCAGGAAGTGAATTTGCAGGGGATCGAAGTCGGAGGCCAGACCGGCCCCGTCCACGTCCAGATTGACCTCGATCAACCGTAGAACTCCGAAGAGATCCGCCACTGACTGACGCAGGTTGTCTCGCTGCGTCTGGAGGCTCGTGAAGTTGATGAAGTGTTCCCCGCTGGAATCGGCGACTCCGTCGGCAACCGACGCCGTCACATTCCCCTCGCTGTCCTGAGTGACCAGATCCAGCCCGAACGTGCGCTCACGCAGACCGCCCTCCATGAAACCAACGTGAAGGGGATTGCCGGCGTCTACGACCCCGTGCAGGGGCAGGTCGATTGCCAGTGCGGCGAAGCCAGCGTCGGCCAGACCGTCGGCAAGCGCCAGGAGATCCGTGCGGTCTTGCCCGATTCCATGCTGAAAGATGACCACCGGCCAACCCGCCGGCGGTTGGACCCGCATGCTGGCCACCCCCGGCAGGGAGATCAAGACTGGGACCACCTCCACCCCGGTCTCGAGGGGGAGTGTGTTGTACCTGCTGATGTGCTTCTCCGTCTCCATTGGATCAAAGCCCACCACGCCCTCCAGGTAGGAGAAGCGAGCCGTCCAGCGCCCGGCCAGAGGGGCCATCGACTCCACAGCCCCCCCCCCGGGATTCGGGGCCGCATCGAGGTAATAGGGCAAGGAGAGGCTGGCGGTGTGGACATCTGCCAGTCCAGTACCTCCGAAGGCGCTGGTGTCTCCCACGAACGCCCCGGGTAGCGCCGATGGCACGCTGTTGATCGGTGCTGCCGCGCACGCCAGATGGCCTGCTGCCGGTGCTGCGGCGCAGAGGTCATCGAGGACAGTCTGCTCGAGGCCGAGAGCCACCAGCGCCACCGCGTCCAGGGCATCGAGGGTCGACTGGGTCGTGAACGAATAGGCCACAACCACCTCGTCCCCAGGAATCTGGGGAGCGACCTGTGGATCCTGACCAAGAAGACTCTCCATGGCACTCACAAGTTCCTGGAGAGCTGCTGCCGGATGACCAGGAGGATAGCCGACACCGGACTTCGCCAGCTGATAGCTCGTGCCCGCCGCGACAGGAAACCCATCGCTGTCCACGACCCCAGTCGTCACAACGACCAGATAGATCGTCTTCGGCTTCAAGGGCTTCAAGGGCAGGACCGTCCAGCTCGATCCGTCCAAGTCGCTAGGCGCATCGACCACGACGTAGTCCACACCAGCGCTCAACTCGAGCAGGATGTCGCTCAGAGGTGTGCCGATCTTCAATCCCGTCGCAGGATCGACAAGAGCGTCAGCCTCGAAGAGGCGAACACTCTCTCCAGCAACAAGGGTGTCCCCATCGACCCCTCGCGAGAAAGAAAAGGAAATGGGGGCCGACGTAGACCAGCCATCGAGCGAGTTCATCGCAGCCAGCAACGGCTGCTGGGTCACGTTCGAGGTCGGCGGGAAGTTCAAGGTCCCATCGAGATTTGCTGCACTCGGGTTGTCCGCAAAGATCAGGTCGTTGGGCAGCGGAATGTCTCCGGTACTTCCGTCATAGGTCAACAGGGTCGGAACCCGCGGAACATCCAGCCTATCGCTACACCCCACGAGGGGAACGATCAGAAGGAGGAGAGAGGCTGTCTCGAGGCGATTCATGGTGATGCGAGAGCGTGGGCAATCACGTGTTTCACTGGATCCAAGCACACGAGACTCGCCGGCAGAGAATCCAAGCTAACCGATCACTCGACGAGCATCAAAACCGCCAGGCATCACAGCTTGCCCAACGGCTCGGAGAGGGCAAGTGAGCTGACCCTGGTTCTGGCACCAAACCACGAGCCAAGGACGCGAGCTACCTCCACATACGGCACGAGGAGACGCTATCGAGCCCTGCGGCTTCTTTCCAGGAAGACAGAGAGCAGAGCGACGTCCGGGGGGCGCACCCCGTCGATACGCGAGGCCGCTCCCAGCGTCCGTGGGCGCAGCTGCTCGAGCTTCTGTCGGGCTTCCTGGGCGAGCCCCTTCAGGCCTGCGAACTCGAAGTCAGCCGGAATCTCCACCCCCTCCTGGCGACGAGCGCGCTGGACCTCCTCGAGCTGATTCTTGATGTAGCCCTCGTACTTGACATCTGTCTCGAGCCGCTCGAGCTGCTCTGGATCGAGGCTCACCTGCGTCAGCTCATGATGACGCTCGACCAGCTCTGCCAGGCGAACCTCCGGGCGACGCAGGAGCTCGGTCAGACTCTTGCCACCCTCACGGAGCCCATCACACAGGCCTCGTACTTGCTTGATCTCGTGAAGTCTCGCGAGCAAGGCATCATGCTGCTCGTCGCTTGCCAGGCCAATTTCGTGAGCTCGCGGAGTCAATCGCATGTCCGCATTGTCCTGCCTCAACAGGAGGCGATACTCCGCCCGGCTCGTGAACATCCGATAGGGTTCCACAGGCCGCGTGACGACCAGGTCATCGATCATGACCCCGATGTAGGCCTCGTGCCGACCGAGCACGAAGGCATCTCGCTCCTGGGTCCAGAGGGCCGCATTGACCCCGGCGATGAGCCCCTGCGCTGCGGCCTCCTCGTAGCCCGAGGTCCCGTTGATCTGCCCCGCCAGATACAGCCCCGGGACCTCCCGTAGGCAGAGCGTGTCATCGAGCTGGCTGGGCTGGATGAAGTCATATTCGACCGCATAGCCGAAGCGATGAAAGCGCGCTGATTCCAGCCCTGGAATCGTGTGCACGAACGCCTCCTGACACTCCTCGGGAAGAGAGGTTGAGATTCCGTTGGCGTAAATACGGTCGCTGCCCAGGCCCTCGGGCTCGAGGAAGACCTGGTGCTGGTCCCGCTCAGCGAAGCGCGTGACCTTGTCCTCTACCGAGGGACAGTAACGGGGACCAACCCCCTGAATCGCGCCGGAGTACATGGGCGCGAGGTGCAATGAGCCGCGGATGATCTCGTGGGTCGCGGGGCGTGTATAGGTGATGTGGCAGGGCTCCTGTTCAAGCACCGGAAAGCTCTGGCGATCGGTGGACCAGGCAAATGGCCTTGGCCACTCATCGCCGTGCTGCTCCTCGAGCCCCGACCAGTTGATCGAGTCACGCACGAGCCGGGGCGGAGTTCCAGTCTTGAGACGCCCGATGGCCAGGTCCAGTCGAGTGATGTCCTCTGCCAGACGAGAGGCAGAGCGTTCCCCCACACGGCCTCCCTCGACCTGCTTGTCCCCCATGTGCATGACGCTACGCAGGAAGGTACCCGTGGTCAGGATGACGCTACGGGCACGCAGTTCTGTTCCGTCCCCAAGGCGCACACCTCGAACCCAAGGGCCCGTGGCCCGATTCAACCCGAGGTGAGCATGGCTCCCATCTTCGATGATCAGCTCAGCTGCCTCACCCTCGAAGATCGAGAGCCCCTCACAAGCCTCGATCTCTCGGGTCACAAGGTCTCGATACTCAAACCGATCCGACTGGCAACGCGGAGCTCGCACCGCGGCGCCCTTGCGAGTATTGAGCATCCTGAACTGAATCCCAGTGGCATCCGCAGCCCGCCCCATCAGACCACCAAGGGCGTCGATCTCCTTGACGATCTGACCCTTTCCAAGTCCCCCGATCGCGGGATTGCAGCTCATCTCACCGAAGAGATCACGCCGGAAGCTGACGATCCCGACCCGCACCCCCAGCCGCTCTGCGGCGAGGGCTGCCTCGACGCCCGCATGGCCGCCACCAACGACGATCACGTCCCAGTCCGCCGCCCCGGGGGTCGGATGTGAGTGGCGTCGGTCAGGACGCTGGGGGATTTCGGGGATCTGTTTCATGGCTGGGACGACCGCGGCGTTGGTCGCGCACCGGACATTCAATCGCTCGTGCTCCCCATCCGGGTCATTTCCTCCAGAAATCCTGACTGCACGCTCACCCAGGCTCTGCCCCACTCCGTCGGTTCCGGGCTCCAATCCAGGGTGATTCACTAAATTCGTAGCTCGGGAACGCCGAAGTCCTCTGAATGCTGTCCTGGATCTTTCGCCACCGATCACGCCTGGGCGTGATCTACGGGATCTCCCCTGTCCTACCCGTGCCTGCCCAGCTCGCTGCTCCGGCTCCACGCGATGATGGCCGGACCGGCTCGGAGACTGGCTACGCCCCCGCCAGGGGGGAAGCGAGCCTGGCCCCGGGGGACTGGGCCCGGCGTAGCCGCTATGTCGTGATGCGCCCGATGCATCCTGACGTAGGCTGAACCATCAGAAAGCGTCACTCGGGCCGTCGAGTTGGTTACTCTGAAGACAACCCAACGGTGATCCATTGATGAGACTCTTCAGCGCACTCTGCCTGGCAGCACTGGTCTGCCCCCCCCTGGCCAGCACTCCCCTGGAGGAAGAGCGAGCCTCCCTTGAGGCCCTATTGAGCCACTACCGGGCCGAACGCGAGCAGCTCTTTGCCAGCTACAGGTCCACGATCAACACCTCCGTGGCCGAGCTGGAGTCGGCCTACAAGAACGACCGCAAGCAACGCCTTCCCCAGATCCGCAAGAACCTGATCAAGCTGGGATCCCAGGCCTGCCCTCTGATGACCAAGCTGATCGATCCAGGTCCGGCGCCCGCCGCTGAGGTCGCAGGTCGAGCCTCTGAGATAGCCCTGGTCCTTCAGAACCTCTCAACTCGGAGCATCAGCCTGGAGCTTCTCACCATCCTGGATAAGGGAAGCAATGCCGGTCAGGAGAACGCGCTCGTAGCTCTCAGTGGAAGCGACGATCCGAACCGTGTCGGTCCCGTCCTCAGAGAGATGTTCAAGTTTGCCCACAAGAGGCGGCAGGCCACCTTGATCACCGCCATCGCCAACCTGGGCGGTGAGGACAACCTCACCTTTCTCGGGGAGGTGCTGACCGACAACGACCCCAAGACCGTCAAGTCTGCGCTCGTCGCCCTGACTGAGAGTCGCTCGACATCCGCGGCACCGAGGATCCTTGCCCTGGTAAAGAACACTGCTGCCGGCGCGCCCCACGTGGAGGAAATCGTCAGCTACTACCGCGCCTGCCCCGAGACCTTCGACACGGAGCACTGTCAGGCCATGGTCGGCTTCGCCAGTGGCCTTCGTAGCAACTCGAAGTCAGCGGAGCTGGCACTGCAGGTCGTGGGTGAGAACGAGGAATCCTGGAACTCCCAGATCAGAAAAGACCTCAAGCAGCTGGCTGCCTCCAGTAGCAGCCGGATCGCCGAGGCGGCCCTGGTCTGCATGGCACGGTCCGGGGATCGGTCTGCCAAGAAGAAGCTGCTAGAGCCCTACGACCAGCGAATCGAGAGAAACGACAGGATTGCATCGGCCTGGCAGAACCGCGCCATGGTCAAGTACAGAATTGGTGACTACAAGTCCGCCATCAAGGACTACGAGCAGGCGCAGAAAGCATCAGCCGAGTATCTCCGCACTGAACCAGATGTGTATGAGGGCCTCGCTCGGTGCTACTGCTTGCTTGGCAAGCTCAAGGACTCCGCCAAGTGGCTGGGCGAGGGAGGTCTCTCACTCGCTCGCCTGCACCAGCTCGCCAGGGACCCGGACTTCGCAGCCCTGGCCGAGCACAACAAGTACAACAAGGTCTTCCGCCTGGCAGAGGACTAGAAACCGTGCCGCGCACCGGCTTCGTCACCTCGCCCGCCTTCCTCCAGCACGACACAGGCCCCGGGCACCCCGAGCGGCCAGGTCGGCTGCAGGCTGTGCACGAGCGCATCGGTGCGGCAGGCCTCCTCGATGAGCTCGACGTGCTCCAAGCAGCCCCCGTGGACCTCTCCTGGATCGATGCGGTCCACGCTCCAGGCCACTCAACCGGAATCCGCGAGGCCATCGAGGGGGGCACGAGTTCGTTTGACGGCGACACGCTAGTCTCGGCAGGCTCCTGGGATGCGGCCCTGCGCGCCGCAGGCGGTGCCCTCCAGGCAGCGGACCGAATCATGGCCGGACAGTGGTCCAATGCTTTCGTTGCAGCCAGGCCACCAGGTCATCACGCCGAAGCCTCGCGTGTGATGGGCTACTGCCTGTTCAACAACGTGGTCATCACCGCTCGGTACCTTCAGAAGCATCATGGGCTCGAGCGGATCGCCATCCTCGACTGGGATGTCCATCACGGGAACGGCACCCAGCATCTGACCGAAGATGATCCGACCATCCACTTCACCAGCCTTCATCAGTTCCCCCACTACCCGGGAACTGGGGCGGCCGGTGAGTGCGGGCATGGCGATGGAGCCGGCTCCGTGGTGAACTGTCCGATGGAGGCTGGCGACGGAGACGATGAGTACTTGCGAGTCTTCGACGCAAGAGCGCTGACGGCCATCGAGAGCTTCGATCCTGAGTTCATCCTGATCTCGGCGGGATTCGACCCCCACCTGAGAGACCCCCTCTCTGCCACTCGGGTCAGCGCCGAGGGATTCCGGCGGATGTCCCTGGGGATCACGGATCTGGCCCGGACGAGATGCTCGGGCAAGGTGCTCTCGCTGCTCGAGGGCGGATATGACCTCCTGGGCCTGGCGGAGTCGGTTGAGGCCCACATCAGCACATTGCTGGAGGCAAGAGCGTAGGCAGTTGGCCGCTTGCGGGGCCTCAGATCCCACTCGCAACAGCCAAAAGACTGTCCACGCCATCTGGGCCATCTCGAGTGCACCCGGGCGAACAATGCTCAGCTACCCTACATCCAACGAGGGTATGGCTGACGCCTTCTCAGCCCCACCGCAACTCGCTCAATCTCAAGCCCTAAGAGCCGCGCCCATGAACCTAGCCTCCAGCCTCGCCCCCCTTCGACTCCGACTAGCGATGGTTGGGGTGCTGTCTACCTCTGCACTGGCTCAACTTGGGCCCCCTCCCGAGCCGCCGCAGAATCCGACGACCCCGGAGAAGGCAGTCCTTGGCAAGATCCTGTTCTGGGACGAGGCCATGTCCTCAGACAACACCGTGGCCTGTGGTACGTGCCACATTCCGTCGAGCGGAGGAGCCGACCCGCGGACCGGCCTCCCCGAGGCTCGCCACCCCGGCCCCGACGGTCAGCTCGGGACCATCGACGACATCTTTGGAACCCTCGGAGTGATGCTGTCAAATTCTGAGGATGAGTACGTCGAGTCTGGGACCTTTGGCTTCGAGAGGCAGGTCACCACTCGACAGTCTCCCAGCTTCATCGGTGCCGCATACTTCAACTCCAATTTCTGGGACGGAAGCGCGAGCACCACCTTCAGGAACCCCCTGAACAACCAGGTAGTGATCCCGGTTGGCGGAGGACTCGAGAGCCAGGCTGTTGGCCCGCCCACCTCTGATGTGGAGATGGCCCACCAGGCACGTGACTGGTCAGAGATTACGGCCAAGCTGGAAGTCGTCGAGCCCCTCTCCCTGGCCTCAAATCTTCCCGCTGACATCGTCACAGCTCTGGCGATCAACCCCACCTATCCGGAGCTCTTCGAGAATGCCTTCGGAACGACGAACATAACGCCCACTCGGATCGCATTCGCGCTGGCCTCCTATCAGCGAACACTGGTACCCAATCAGACTCGCTTCGACCTGGGCACCATGACCCCTGGCCAGCAGGCAGGCTTCAACTTCTTCCAGGGCCAGGCTCGCTGTGACGTTTGCCACCAGCCTCCGCTCTTCTCCGACCGCTCGTTCCGGAACATCGGCGTGCGTCCTCCCGCAGAGGATCTCGGGCGCCAGATCGTCACCGGAAACAATGGGGACCGCGGGAGATTCAAGGTGCCCAGCCTTCGCAACGTCGGCCTGCGCAATAGCTTCTTCCACACTGGCCATGTTCGACCTGGACAGGGCGCACCGATGAACTCGCTCGAGGCGGTCATCGCCTTCTATGATCGCGGCGGAGACTTCGCCGACAACCGTGATCCGCTGCTCAACGGAACCAACGTTCCCAACAACGTTCGTCCGGCCCTTCTGGACTTCCTCAGAAACGCCCTCACGGATCCCCGCGTTGAGAACGAGCTCTTCCCCTTCGACCGGCCGAATCTCGCCTCAGAGGCACCGGGCGCAAACCCCAATCTGATTGGAACAGGAACAGTGGGGTCCGGGCTCTTCATTCCTCACGCCCTGGTCTCCTCCCCCCCGATCGTCGGAACCCCCGGCTTCCGGGTAGGTGTCGCCTCTGGGCTCGGTGGAGCCACAGCTCACCTGATGCTGGTTGGTCAGCGCTCTGGCGGATCCGCCATCGGCCCCTTCAGTCCGATCACCCCGGTTCGTAGATCCCCGCTGGCCACGATCGTCCTGGACGGCTCCGGCCAGGGCCAGGGCTTCGGAACGGTGCACCTGGACCTGGCGCAGATTCCAGCCCTCGCCGTACCGGGTGTCAACCTCCAGTGGATGATCGAGGATCCGGCAGCCATGAACGGGATGGCCAAGTCGGAGCGAATCGAGCTGAACCTGCTGTTCTAGTCGAGCCCCAAGGGCCTGGCCGTCACGCTCGGCCGAGGCATGTCCACCCCCCGGGGGCCTGTGCCCCGGGGAGTTTTTGTATTCTGTCGGCGTGCGCCTGACCTTCGAGAATCATGACCGCGACCTGGCCGGCCTGACCCACGTCTACCCTGTCGTGTCCCGCCGGGCTCGAGGAGTCTCGATCGGGATCAACCTGAACCCGAACAACGCCTGCAACTTTCGTTGCGTCTACTGTCAGGTACCGGGCCTGGTCTACGGCAAGGCACCCCAAATCGATCTCGAGCTGCTAGCTCGGGAGCTGGATTCCTTTCTCGAGTGGGTCGTCAATGGTGACTTCATGGAGCGTGTTGTTCCCCACGAGTCTCGCCGGTTGAATGATCTGGCCTTCTCCGGCAACGGCGAGCCCACCTCGGCCGGTCGGTTTGATGAGATTGTCAACCTCGTTGGACAGTTGATGCACCAGCACGGCCTGCTGCCTGGCACCAAGCTGGTCCTCATCACCAATGGCTCCCTGGCGCGACAGGCCCGGGTCCAGGCCGGACTCACCGCACTGGCAGGACTGAACGGCGAGGTGTGGTTCAAGCTCGACTCCGCCACCGCGCAGGGCCAGCAGCTCATCAATAACCACGAAGGAAGTCCGGAGCAGCTGAAGCTCAACTTCGCGGCGGCTGCTCGGTCCTGTCCCACCTGGCTTCAGACCTGCGTCTTCGGCCGCAACGGTCAGGCACCCACCGAAGAGGAGCAGGAGGCCTACCTGGAGTTCCTGCGCTGGATCCGCGCGGAGCAACTCCCCCTGGAGGGAGTCTTGCTCTATGGCCTCGCACGAGAGTCTCATCAGCCGGAGGCGGGAGAGCTCTCGCGTCTCGGCGACTCCTGGCTGGAAGCCTATGCGGATCGCATGCGAGGCGAGGGCGTCGAGGTGCGCGTCAGCCCATGAGACGACTCGATGGTCACCAGCACCCGTGTGGCTCTCGCCCTTGAAGCTGATCACCCACTGGGTACACGATGGACTCCGCTCCCACCTCCGACCAGGGGACTGGGTCGTGGATGCGACCCTCGGAAACGGCCATGACGCGGCCTCTCTTGCACAGTGCGTCGGCCCCTCAGGGCACGTGTGGGGCTTCGACGTTCAGGCCGCCGCCCTGGACTCTGCACGAGCGCGGCTGGGAGACCATCCCGCCTTCGAGGCGATTCACGCTGACCATGCGCGCCTGGCCGAGCAACTACCCGAGGAGGCCAGAAGGAGACTACGAGCCGTCGTCTTCAACCTTGGCTACCTGCCTGGCGGCGATCATCGTGTGACCACCACGCCCGACAGCACCCTCAAGGCCCTGGCCGCGGCTATCGAGTGGCTGGCGGACGGCGGGGTGCTCTGCTGCACCTGCTATCCCGGGCACCAGGGCGGCGAGTCCGAGTGTCATGCAGTACTAGATTGGTTCGATAGCCTGCCCTCCCACCGCGGGGCGCTGACACGTATCGAGAGCCCGAACACGTCAGCTCCCTCTCCTTTCTGTCTGTGGTTCGAGCTCCACAGCTCGCCTACCCCGGCTCACTGATCCCTGGCAGCCAGCTCGCGATCCCGAAGTTCCCTGCGTAGCACCTTCATCACCGAGGACTTGGGTAGCTCGTCGAGAAACTCCACCTCCCGGGGAATCTTGTAGGAGGCAAGAGACTCGCGGCAGTAGACCTCGATCTTGTCCCTGGTCAGGCTCTTGCCTGGCTGCAGCACGATGAACGACTTGACCGTCTCTCCTCGCTTCTCATCAGGAATTCCGATCGTAGCTGCCTCGAGGATGTCCGGGTGGGCCATCAAGACGCTGTCAACCTCATCCGGATAGACCTTGAAGCCACCGGCCGAGATCATGTCCTTCTTCCGACCAACGATCCGGACATAACCATCCTCGTCCAGGGTGGCCAGGTCGCCAGTGTGCAACCAGCCATCAATGATGGTCATGCTGGTCTCATCCTCTCTCTTCCAATAGCCGCGTGTTACCTGCGGACCGCGCAGCACGAGTTCACCCTCTTCGCCCGTCGGAAGCTCGATCGAGGGATCCTCGGGATCGAGGATCCGCAGATCCGTATCGGGCACCGGGATTCCAACCGTTCCGATCTTGCGCAGGCCGTTGAGAGGATTGACTGTTGCGACCGGGGAGGTCTCACTCATTCCGAAGCCCTCGACGATCCGTGCCCCTGTCAGCGCCTCGAAGCGCTCGAGGACATCGATGGCAATCGGCGCAGAGCCGGAGAAGCAGGACTTCAGGCTGGAGACATCGATGTTCTCGATTCCCGGGTAGTTATTCAGACCATTGAAGAGTGCGGGGACCCCTGGAAATAGGGTCACCCTGTGCTTGGTGATGTTCTTCACCAGGCTGTCGAAGTCTCTTGGATTTGGCATCAGCACCATTGCTGCCCCTGAGGACACGGCCCAGTTCATTCCAACCGTCATGCCAAAGACATGGAACAGCGGCAGACAGATCAGGATGACCTCCCGTCCCGGTTCCAGGCCTGTGAACCAGGAGTTGATCTGTTGCACGTTCACGGAGAGGTTTCGGTGGGAGAGGATGGCGCCCTTCGAAACACCCGTGGTTCCGCCCGTGTACTGCAGAACAGCGATGTCCTCGCCGTCAATGTCCGGCCGCGGAGCTTGTTCGGTCGTCTTCTTGATCAGCTCCTTGAAGAAGTAGACGCCTGGTTCACGCTTCACCTTGGCCCATACCGGTGGGACCTGCTTCTTGAGCTTCAGGGGGGCGAGCAGGTTCAGCGGAAACCCCAGGTACTCGGGAATTGAAGCGATGATGTAGTTCTCGGGCGGAAGCTCTCCCCTGATATCACGGATCTTCTGGTCCCAGATGAAGTCCGCCACCACGGCAAGGCAGCAGCCTGCATCCTCCCACTGATGCTTGATTTCCCTCGGGGTGTAGAGCGGATTGGTGAGAACGACCTCCGCACCGATCATCAGGGCTGCGTGGTAGGCGATCACGGTCTGGGGAAGAGTCGGTAGCTGAATCGCTACCCGCTTCCCAGGTCGAACCCCCAGCCTCGACATGGCGCGGCCAAGCCGCGATGCCTGGTCCAACAGCTCAGCGTAGGTCAGCTGGCAGTTCATGAAGACCACGGCCTTACGATCCCCGAAACGCTGAGCGGTCTTCTCCAGGAAGTCGACCACGGTCTCGGAGGTGTATTGAATTGAGGACGGGACACCGTCCTCGTAGTGCGCGTGCCAGCTGCGTTGATCCATGCGTGGAATCTGAAGGCTCACTCAGAGCGCGAACGACCCATCAGCCGCTCGACGACCCCCGAGTTAACGCATCTGAAGGCCGGGCGCAAACGCCTCCCGCAAACTTCCCGCCCGCTTGAGAGCCAGAACGTCAGGAGCAGAGCAGAACAGACAGGCGTTGCTGGAACTCCACGGTCAGGGGCTCCTGGGGCCCGAGGGCCTGAAACACCTCGATCATGGCCCGCCGGGGCGCATCTTCCTGGAAGTGAATGTCTCGCATGGCCGCTTCCAGGAGCTCCTCCAGCCCCTGTTCGGTCTTGCCCGCGGCCACCAGTGCCTTGCCCAGCTCGATGCGCTTGCCAACGTCCCTGGGATCCTTCTAGAGCTCGGCACGCAGGGCCTCTTCATCGCCGGAGTTCTCGATCAGATCGAAGCGGGCAGCCACACCTCGAGCCTCTTCGCTCTCTCGATCAGCCTCGGAAAGGCCATCGAAGACCTCTCTGGCACTCTCCAGGTCATCAGCACCGATCAGGAGCCCCGCCAGCGCCACTCGCACCTGGGCATCCTCAGGGTTGTCCTCCAACCAGCCACTGAGCAGGCCAACCGCCGCGACGATTTCTCCAGCTTCCTCAAGCTCCCTTGCGGCATCGACGGGACTCCCCGTCCCGCTCGTGAGCCCGTTCTTGTCGAGGAACTCTCGCACTTCCTTATCGGACTTGACACCGGTGAAGGCGTCCACCGGTTGGCCATCCACCACCAGAACCACCGTCGGGACACTCTGGATGCGAAACGCCTGGGCGACCTCTGGACTGGCGTCGATGTCGATCTTTGCCAGGAGGAAGGAGCCGCCGTAGTCCTCGGCAACCCGCTCCAGGACGGGGCCCAGGCTCTTGCATGGCTCGCACCAGGTGGCCCAGAAGTCCACCAGGACCGGCCCCTGCAGTGAGCCCTGTAGCACGATCTGCTCGAAGTTGCGGATGTCGACGTCGATGACGTGGGAGGATGCAGTCATATCAGGTTCGTTCTCGCGAGATCATTGAAAGGAGCACTCAGTACTCGCCACCGATCGATTGGAGCGCCTGTTCTACGCGCTCACGCAGCTCGATGCCACGCACGTCTCTCGGTTGCTCACGCTGCTCTAGCTGCCAGACCCCCCCCTCGGGAATCGAATTCACGAGGAGCTTCACCGCCCGGTCGAGGGGTGCCGGCCGCAGATCGGGGATCGCGGCAGGCCCCTTGGAGACGAGGAAGTTCTCCACCTCACCATCGGGGCCCGTCAGGCGAAGCTGCTCGATGTCACAGCCTGAGGCGCCCCAGTAACGCTCATCACCCAGATCTGCCCAGCACTCGGCGAGACCTTTCTCAAGCGCTGCAACGGTTCCCGGAGGCAGGGGAATCTCCAGCGGCCTGGAGGTCCCAACGTGGAGTACATCAGCCCTGTTCCAGCTGAGGAAGAACTCACCCCTGCGACAGGAGCGCAGCTCGAGCCCGATGACGTTGCCATCGATCTCGCGGCCGGCCAGAGCCTGGGGCGGCAAGATCGGAAACTGGCCATCTGCTCGCTTGACGAGATCCTCGCTGATCAGCTCGATAGCTCGTGCGTTCTCCGGATCATCGGGAGAATTCTCTGCCTTGTAGCCGTGCAGGTCTCCGAGACGCTTCGCCAGCAAGCGGGCCGAGAGAAAGCGTGCCTGTTCGCCAAAGGGTAGGCGGAAGTAGCGATCCGTTCTCCGCAGGTCCTCCAAGAGCCACAGCAAGTAACCCGACTGACCCCAATCATCGAGCAAGGCGACGCCAGATCGTCTGACACGATCATTGGGTTCGATGCGCAGGCGATCGGAGAGGACCTTGATCTCCTCTGAACTCCCCTCTCCTACCGTACCCAAGGCCTCGATGGCCGCGACGCGTACGGGTGCCAGCTGATCGGCGAGCAATTCCCAGAAGATCGGGGCCTCGGCAGTCAAGGCCGTGCCCGCGAGGGCCCTCGCGGCGGCTCCACGCCAGGGAAAGTCCAGCTCGCTCAGCTGAGTCCAGAGGCGTGCCCGCAGACCGGGGTCCTCGAAGTCCGCCAGCACCTCGACCAGGTGTGGGCCCAAGTCGGCCATCCCCTCGCCCTGCTCACCACAAGCGGCCCGCAGTCTGGTCGCGGCTGGCTCGCCGAGCTTGACCAGACGCCTGGCGGCCTGGGGCCGCACCGGCATGCGGCCCGTACGGGCAAGGCCAATGTACTTCTCGATCTTGGCTTCGATCTCGGAGTCGACCTGCGCCACGGACTCGTCGGCACCTTGACCATCGTCAGCCCCCCGAGCAATGGGGATCGCGAGGGCCAGCAAGAAGAGGGCGCCAACGCTCATCGGCCGAGCTTCTCGATCTTCAGACGATAGAGGCTCTCAATGAAGCCATCCTCGTCTTCCTTCTCGCTGACCTCGAACTCACCGGTCAGGGTCAGCTCACCGGGATCAAAGGAGGTCGTGCCATCGGTCAGCGTGACTCTCACGAAGTGCTGCAGCTTGCTCGTCCCACAGCCGCAGGAGTCGTCTGTCAGATCGAACCAGGAGGCACCTTCCTCGGTCCCGTTGCGCATGTAGCCACTGATCTCGACGCGCTGCCCGTCGTAAGCCTTGATCTCCTCGGGGATCTCCTCTCCCGGATCCCACTCGATGTTGTTGAGCTTCTGCATGCTGACCTCGAGCGCATCATCGAGAGCCGCCGGGGCTGCCGCCGCCATCAAACAGATCATCAGACTCGCAAGGACCGAGCAGAGGCTCCTCGAGGAGCGGCGAGGCTGAGGGAGAGAGAGGATCATACGAGAGAGTCTCAGGGGTCGAGGGGTCGGAGGAACCGGCTCACTCGACCTGCATTTCATCCTGTTTCTAGACCCATGGATCTCGGGTGTCAAGGCAGGCAGGAACTCAATCCTCCAGCTGCGCTTCCGTGGCCTTCATCCTGTAGATCCCGAGCGCGAATCCCGCCTCGTCCTGATCTCCGCCCAAGGTCATGACCCCGGTGACACGCATGGGCATGTAGGCCCGATACTCTGCCTCCGCATCCTCTTCCATGATCACGTCGACCCACTCATCTGGCATCGGGGCTCCGCCAAAGCAACAGCCCATGAGATCTCGAACGAGCATGAAGTCTCGCACGTTTCCACGGTCGATCTCACCGGGAATCATGTAGCCGACGATCGAGACCTCGCGGCCATCGAGGCGCTTGATGTCCTCTGGAAACTCGAGGTAGTCCTTGTCCTCCCCCTCGTAGTCCTCAGGAAAGAGCATGTAGTCGAGAATCGCATCGACGTCATAGTCGATCAGAGAGAGATCCTGATAGGTGAGTTCGATTGGCCCCTCGGGTTCGTCGTCCACCTCCTCCTTGGCCTCGGGCTCGTCCGGCTGGCCCTCCTCCAAGACGACGACTTCGGCTACCTCCAGCGGCTCCACCAGGTCCAACGGCTGATCCTCGCCGACCACGAAGGGATCCTCGGTGAGGGCTTCCATGGAGGTCTCAGCTGCTCGCTCTGCGTCTTTGAGCGAGACGATCTCGGGCTCCGCAAGCACGGGATCCTCCGAGCCGTCGATCAAGGTGCCCTGAACGGGCAGCGTCGGCAAGACACTTACCTCGACCGTCTCACCGCAAGCAGTGAGCAGCACAGAGAAGGCGAGCAGTTTCGTGAGAAGGCAGTTCACATCTGGAGAATCATCGTGGATCAGTGATCCCTCGAGAGGGTTTGGGCCACGTCCGTCACGTAGGCCTTCACCGCAGGTAGGATACCTGCAATTCCACCGGCCAGGAGCATGCCCAGTGGAGTCCAGAGGAAGGCGTCATGCCAGACCCAGATATCGAGGGCAACACCGGTCTGATCCCGAACGATCGTACCTGCACCGATCATGATCATGGCGAAGACTGCGAACCCGACCAAGCTGCCAAGGGCTGCAATCGTCCCGGCCTCCAGCAAGATGACAGTGAACAAGGTACGTCTGGGCGCGCCGAGAGAGCGCAAGATGGCGAACTCGCGGCGGCGCTCGTTCATCGTGTTGTAGAGGCTCGCGAGGATCGAGCCCATGGCCACCACCATCACGAGGTAGGCCACGAACTCGAGGATCCGGTTGACCCAGCCGAGCTTGTCGAGGAGCTCAGCCATCGTTGCTCCGATGGGCCAGGCCAGGGTCGCCTCCTTTCCGCTGTTGTTGTATTGCTCGCTCATGCGGAATCCGGAGCCACGCCCCTGCAGCTTGAGCATGACCGCACTCAGCTCCTTGTGCTCCGAGTCGATGACCACACCATCCTCCGGAACGTACTTCTCGCCGCTCCCACGAAGCTTGTGGCCGCTCATCCGAAAGATCCCCTCGACCGGAATCCAGATCACGCGATCATTGGGAGTGTTGCTGTTCTCCAGCACTCCACAGACCACGTACTCTTCCTCGTGGACATGCCCTGCGAGCTGGCTTCTTCCGATGCCATGGCTCGGCTGGAAGGTCGACCCGACCTTGAGACCGGTCTCCCGAGCAACTCGAGCCCCGACCACTGCCTCTCGACGCCTTGGGTCGAAGGGACGGCCGCCAGGCATGAAGGTCAGAGGCCTGCCCTTCTCGTACTCGAAGTCCGTGAAGATCTCGGGGCTCGTGCCGACAATTCGGAAGCCCCGGTAGTTGTCGCCCAGTGCGTAGGGTATCGCGAGCTCAACCCGCGAGTCCTCGAGAAGATCCTCGTAGATCCGCCATGAGATGTTGCCGGGGGAGGTCTCGAGATGGAAGACCGTGTTCAGCACCAGCTGCATCTGGCTCCCCCGTGCACCCAGCACGGCGTCGAAGCCGAGCGGCCCCCCGGCAAAAGCATTGCGGCTCTGAAGGCTGACCGCGAAGACCGCCATCACGAGGCCGGTTGCCAGAGCCGTCGAGAGCACCGTCACGCTGGTCGAGAGCAGGTGTGTTCGAAGGCTTCGAGCCACCAGCATCGCCAGGCCACGCAGGTAGCCCATCACGACTCTCCCCCCACTGCCTGACGCGCAGCGCGGTTGACTTCGGCGAGCTCCAGACGACGGTCGAGACCGTCCAGTACCGCATCGTCATGACTGACCAGGAGCAGCGCGGCCCCCTGCTCGCGGCAGGCACCGCGCATCAGGGTCAAGGCCTCGTCCGCATTCCGCAGGTCCAGGCTGCCTGTCGGCTCGTCGGCCAGGATCAACCTCGGCTTGCCCGCCAGAGCTCGTGCCAGGGCGACGCGCTGTCTCTGCCCGATCGAGAGCTGATGCGGCCGATGGCCGAGCCGATCTCCAAGCCCCAGCGTCTCGAGCAAGGAGCGGGCCGTGCGCGTATCCGGCCCTGGGCCGAACATCATCCCCAGCAGCACGTTCTCGAGAGCTGTGTAGCCATCGAGGAGGAAGAAGCTCTGGAAGACGTAGCCGATCTCATTGGCACGAAAGCGGTCACGCCTGGAGTCCGAGAGCCCTACCAGCTCCTGGCCGTCGAAGAGGATCGATCCGCTGTCGGGAGTCAGGATCCCGGCGATCAGGTTCAGAAAGGTTGTCTTACCACTCCCGCTTCGACCGGCGAGAGCCAGCTGTTCCTGGTGCTCGAGCTCGAAGCTGGGGACATCGACGACCGTCGAGGTCTGTCCGTCCGGGTCGACGTAGGTCTTCTTGAGGTCTGTGATCTGAAGCAGGGGCATGGGGAGCAGAGTGTAAGCGCTCGAAGGCTGGAACTGAACGCCCCATGATCAGTCGCCGGACTCCCGCGCAGTCCAGACCCACGGGTACACAAGGCAGGCTCTCCCCGTGGCGCCCCCCCTGCCCTCAAGCCCCCCCGAACTGACCCCGTCCTGGTTGAAGAGTCCTGATGGCCTGCTCCAAGGAACTTGCTGCCCCACGAACACCACCGGAAGTCTCTCCCCTGACTCTCCTCTGGCGGTGCCTCCGCGAGACCGGTACTGTCCCAGGCATGCTCCCCCGCTCAGCCCTCACCACCCTGCGCCTCTGCGGCCTGGCGCTGCCATTGCTCCTGGCCGCCTGCGGCTCGGATGTCAAGAAGGCTGGAGAGCCACGTCGGGGGCATGGGGGTCGCGGCTTCCTCGTCATCGCGGTGGATTCGCTGCGAGCCGACCACATGAGCTACTCCGGCTACGACAGGGAGACGACGCCGGTTATTGACGCCCTGATCGGGAAGGGGATCTGCTTCACCAATACCTGGAGTGCCTCTCCAGAGATCATTGCCAGTCACGGGGGACTGCTTACCGGCGCCGACCCCCTGATCATGCGTCAGCCCCTGCCCGAAGACGGCAGCGTGATCGGCTTGAGTCGCCGCTGGCGAATCCCCGGTCCAGCCCCCTCCCTGGCGGCAGAATTTCTGGCCGCAGGATACGCAACGGCCGCCTTCGTTGATCACGCCTGGCTGGCTGCCGAGTACGGCTTCGACCGCGGATTTGAACGCTTCGACGACTTTCGAGGAGGCATCGTCGTCGACGAGAGCGACTTCGGCGCCTCTCAGCTAGGGCGTCGGGTGCTGGACTGGATCCGGTCACTAGAGAGCGACCGGGACTGGTTTGCGTACGTCGATATCAACGACCTCGAGCGCTCGATGAGGCACTCGGATCAGCGCTGGAATACCTACTTCCCACCACGCCAGGAGCAAGGCGAGGTTCCTCCGGTTGTCGATGCAGTGCGAGCCTTCTTCGGAATACCCCGACGGCTCTGGCCCGGAGGGCAGCAAACCGTCGGAGAATACGAGGCCAGCTACGACGGTTTCGTTCGGACACTCGACCACAAGATCGGCAGGCTCCTCGGAACCCTGGACCGCATTGGCCGGCTGGAGGAGACCACGGTTTGCATCATCGGTACCTACGGTGTTGGTTTCGGTGAGGCTGGGCTCTACCTCGACCACGGGACCCTTGCGGACGTGGATCTCGCTGTGCCGTGGGTCCTGAAGCTGCCGGCCTCCAGCGAGCTTCCACGCGGTGTCTTCTCCGACTCGCTGGCCAGCACGATCGACCTCATGCCCACCTTGCTGGAGCTGGCGGAGCTGCCCACCCCGCCTGGCATTCACGGCCGCTCACAGATCCCCACGCTCGGAGAACCCGACGCTCCCCCGGCCCACGAGTTCGTCTACTCGATGGGTGGAGTCTCCGACGGCTTCGCTGTCCACGACAAGCGTTACAGCTACCAGCAGACCTTCCATGCCTCTCGTGGGGACGGGCAGCTACTGGCCTCCTGGTACGGCACCCCCAATCCCAAGCACAAGGTGCTCCGACGTTACCTGCGAGACCGACAGTCTGGGTCGGGTCCCGGCGACCTGGAGCCCCCCGCCATCAACCAGGGGCAAGCGGACCTCATGCGGGCCCAGGGTCAGGATTGGTACAGCTGGATCGAGTACGCCCGTCTGGCGATGCACGATCCGGAGTGGATGCCGACCGGCACCGCGCCTGAGATCAAGGCCGAGCTGGTCAGCCGTGGACTCATTTCCGCTCTGGACTGAAAGGGCCGACCACGAAGGTCGGCCCGCAGGTGCATGATCTGTCGGGTCAGGCCTGTATGGCCCGAACCGCGAGGGCTCAGCCGAACTGGATGCCCTGAGCCAGGGGCAGCTCTGCTGAGTAGTTGACCGTATTGGTCTGCCGGCGCATGTAGGCCTTCCAGGCATCAGAGCCTGACTCACGGCCTCCCCCGGTCTCCTTCTCACCGCCGAAGGCACCTCCAATCTCTGCTCCACTGGTGCCAATATTCACGTTGGCGATCCCGCAGTCTGACCCTGCAGCAGAGATGAAGCGCTCCGCGTCACGGACGTTCAGCGTGAAGATTGCCGAGGACAATCCTTGAGGCACATCGTTGTGCTTGGAGATCGCGTCCTCGAGGTCCTTGACGCAGATGATGTAGAGCAAGGGTGCAAAGGTCTCATCCTGAACGATCTGATACTCGTTCTCGACCTTCATGATGGCCGGCACGACGAAGTTGCCCCCAGCGAGGTCTCCGGGCATCTCCGCCTTACCTCCTCCACTTAGCAATTCCCCCCCGGCCGCCTTGGCCGCCTCGATCGAGGCGGCCATGGCCTCAACGGCAGCCTCGTCGATGAGAGGCCCACAGAGCGTCGACTCATCCATCGGGTCCCCGACCTTGATGTCCTGGTAGGCACGCTTCAGGCGATCGATGAACTCGTCCGCGATGCTCTCTTGCACCAGAATCCGCCGGGTCGAGGTGCAGCGCTGGCCAGCCGTCCCTACCGCACCAAAGAGCGTGGCGTGCAAGGCCATGTCAAGGTCGCAGTCTTCCATGACCACGATCGCGTTGTTTCCACCGAGTTCGAGGATCGTACTACCAAAGCGCTGGGCCACAGTCGCGCCCACGTTCCGCCCCACGGAGGTAGAGCCCGTGAAGGAGATCATCGGCAATCGCTTGTCTTCGAGCATGCGGGCACCAACATTGCGGCCCGAGCCAATGCACAGGGTCGCTAGCGCTCCGAGCCCCTCCGCCTCGAGTACCGGCCTCACAGCATTGATCATTCCAATGGCGCAGAGCGGGACTGAACTCGCAGGCTTCCACACGCAGGGGTCACCACAGATCCAGGCCAGCATCGAGTTCCAACCCCAGACAGCCATGGGAAAATTGAAGGCCGTGATCACTCCCACGACCCCGAGCGGATGCCACTGCTCTCGCATTGCATGCCCGGGACGTTCGGAGTGCATCGACAGGCCATAGAGCATGCGCGACTGCCCAACAGCGAAGTCAGCGATGTCGATCACCTCCTGGACTTCGCCCCATCCCTCCTGGATCGACTTGCCCATCTCGAGGGTGATCAGCTTGCCAAGGGCGTCCTTCTTGGAACGGATGGCCTCACCACACTTGCGAACGAGTTCACCACGGGCGGGAGCCGGCATGGTACGCAACTTCTCGAAGGCATCACGAGCAGCGACCAGGCAGCGCTCGTAGTCAGCCTCGTCGGCCTGCTTGATCTTCGCGATCAGCTCCCCGGTGGACGGATTGCGACTCTCGAGCCAGTCTCCACTGGTCTCCAGCCACTGGCCATTGTAGGCCCCGTAGTTTTCGTCTTCGATGCCGAGTTCTTTGAGGAAGTCCATGGTGGGTGAATAGGTCAGGGGGAGTCGAATCGGGCGAACACGATAACTCCCTCTCCGGGAGGTGACCAGGGACCTTCGACACTCCGCTGAGGATCTCCCCGGCAGGCCCCGCTCCAGGGTGCGAGAAGTCGCCCACACGCGAACTCCTGCTATTAATGTTCACTGCCCCCTGGTCCCTCCCGATGCGATCCCTATCCTGTTTCGCCTCATGGGCGAAAAGATCATCTACCAGGTCCAGGACCTGCACAAGCACTACGGCCAGGACGAGATCCTCACGGGAATCACCCTGGCCTTCTTCGACGACGCCAAGATTGGGGTCATAGGCCGCAATGGAGCCGGCAAGTCCACTCTCCTCAAGATCATCGCCGGCGAGGACACGAAGTTCGAGGGAATCGCAAAGGCGAACGATGAGGGGACCACGATCGGGTACCTCAGCCAGGAGCCGCCCCTGAACGACGAACTCGATGTGTGGGGCAACCTCAAGGAGGCCGTTGTCCACCTGCTCGAGATCGAGGAGAAGTACAACGAGGTCTGCCTCGACATGGAGGGGCGCGAGGAGGAGTTTGCCACCCTCCAGGAGCAGATGGACCACTACGACATCTGGAACCTCGAGAGTCGTCTGGAGCAGGCGGCCGGAGCCCTGTGTCTGCCACCACCGGACGCTGATGTGAGGGTGCTCTCTGGAGGCGAGCGTCGGCGGGTGGCCCTCTGCAAGCTGCTCCTGCGCCAGCCGGACATCCTGCTGCTCGACGAGCCCACCAACCACCTGGACGCCGACACGGTCGAGTGGCTCGAACTGCACCTCAAGGAGTATCCGGGGATGGTCATGCTGATCACCCACGACCGCTACTTCCTCGACAACGTGGTCAACTGGATGCTGGAGATCGACCGGGGTAGGGGCATCCCCTACGAAGGCAACTACACCAACTTCCTCGAGGCCAAGCAGAAGAAGCTCGACAGCCAGAAGCAGGCCGAGGCCCGCATCGAGAAGGCCTACGTGCGCGAGCTCGAGTGGGTCCGTCAGACTCCAGCCGCACGAAGGGGGCGAGCCAAGGCACGCCTCAACAGATTCAACGAGCTGCAGAACTCTCGTGCAGGCATTCAACTCGAGTCACCTGACTTCCGCATCCCCCCCGGTCCCCGCCTTGGCGACAAGGTCGTGGAGGTCAAGCACCTGACCAAGGGCTATGGCGATCGGACCCTGATGGAGGACCTGAACTTCGAGGTCCGGCCTGGGGCGATTGTCGGCGTGATCGGCGCCAACGGCATGGGCAAGTCGACCTTGATGAAGATGATCCTGGGCACAGAGCAGCCAGACTCGGGTGATATCGAGATCGGCCAGACCGTGGAGATGAGCTACGTGGATCAGTCTCGCGCCATCCTCGATGACAATCTCTCGGTCTACGACAACATCACCGAGGGCAACGCCCAGCTCCCCTTTGATGGCAAGACCATCGACGGACGGGCCTTCGTGGCACGTTTCAACTTCAAGGGAGAGGATCAGCAGAAGCTGCTCGGCCACTGTTCCGGTGGGATGCGTAACCGGGTGGTGCTGGCAAAGATGCTCAAGGACCCTGCCAACCTGATCATCCTCGACGAGCCCACCAACGACCTCGACCTCGAGACCCTGCGCGTCCTGGAGGAGGCAATCGAGGACTACCGTGGATCGATGATCGTGGTCAGCCACGACCGCTACTTCCTCAATCGGATTGCCACGGACATCCTGGCCTTCGAGGGAGACGGTCGCGTCTTGTACCACAAGGACGGCGACTACGAGAGCTACCACGAGTGGCGCGAGAAGAACCGTGATCGTATCGGGCTCGGAACCGACTCCAAGGCCGGCAAGTACGCCAAGCTCCTGCGAGATTGATGGTGGATCTGAGTCCAGATCCGAACCTGGCAAGGGCGCGTCGTACCCTCCTGGAGTACGCCGCGCCTGATGCACATCAAGAGGAGATGCGGACTCGAATCCTGGGCTTCATCGATGAACATCCGGATGACGCTCACCTGCGCTCTTGCCTCGAAGGACACCTGACCTCCTCGGCACTCCTGCTCGACTCCTCTCGCGAGCGGATCCTACTCACCCTGCACCGCAAGCTGGGGATGTGGCTACAGCTTGGTGGACACTGCGACGGGGACGCAAACCTCGTTGGTGTCGGTCTCCGTGAGGCCCAGGAGGAGAGCGGTATCATGGAGATCGTGATCGATCCCAAGCCCATTGATCTGGACATCCACCGCATCCCCGAACACAAGGGCGTCCCTGCGCATTGGCACCTGGACACTCGCTTCGTGGCCCAGGCGCCCCTGGATGCCATCGAGCACATGAGCGAGGAGTCCCTCGACCTGCGCTGGTTCGGGCTCGAGACGGCCCTGGGAATGGACCTCGACGAGTCGCTCCTCCGAGCAATTGGCAGGCTAGAGTAGGGCTCGAGGGGGCTCAGGGTCCTCTCCCGACACATCTCCGAACAGCGAGTTGGCTGCCCCCCGCCGCAGGCCGACTTCGCCTGAGCAGGTGCAATGGCTACCCTCTCTGTCTCCCAGTCCTCCTCCGAGACGGCCATGATGGCCCCCCGACCATGAGACGATCACTGCAATTCCTGGCTCTCGCCGCCCTTCCCACGCTCCCGCTGCTGCTTGACTCTGCCGAGGAGAGCGAGCTCCCCAGTGCACGCATCCACGGGTCTGACTGGACCGAGCTGACCCTCGACGATCTGGTCAACGTCAATGGCGAGGAAGACACCTGGACCGAGAAGGGCGGGGTGATCCTCTGCTCCGGAAGCCCGCTGGGAGGTGCACGGACCAAGAAGCCCTACACGAACTTCGAGCTGGTGCTCGAGTGGAAACACAACACCTTCGCGGGCAACTCCGGCGTCTTCATCTGGTGCCCCGAGTCCGCCTTCACCGATCTTCCTCCCGGGCAGCTCCCCAGGAGCGGTATCGAGGTGCAGGTTCTCGATCTGGGCTACGAGGTCAACTGGGAAGAATCCAAAGGCTCTCCATCGGACTGGTTCACCAGTCATGGTGATGTGTTCCCGGTCGGCAGCTCTTCGATGACGGCCTTCACCCCGACGATCGAGTACACCCGTCAGGATGGGACGAGCTACACCGTGGGCAATCCAAACAGCGCGCGGAGCTTTCCAACCTCCAGGCTCGTTCGAGGAGCTGGCGAGTGGAACCACTACTACATCCGCGCCATCAATGGCGAGGTGCGCTTGTGGGTCAACGGCGAGGAGGTGAACGGCGGAACGCGGTGCTCTCCCGCCGCGGGATTCCTGGCACTCGAGGCGGAGGGCGCCCCAGTCGAGTATCGAAACATCCGAATCCGCGAGCTTCCCTGAGAGCGATCAGAGAGACGATCGCTGAACGCCACGCAGCTCCCTCAGCCTCAGTCGTAAGCCAGGAACTCCCAGGTTCGCAGGAAGCCCCAGCGTTCCCCCATCGAGATCAGGGCATCGTCTCCATGCGGGCAGCGCGCGGCCAGCTGAGAGTAGCCCCGGCGTGAGAGGAGTCGACGAGCTTCCCTGACCAGCGCTCGGGCCAGCCCACGATGCCTGGCGCTGGACTCCACCGAGAGGATCAGGATCATCGGCGTGCGAACTCCGCTGAGCGGGTCAATCTGGGGCCCAACCAACAACAGGCCCATGTCGGCCGCGCCCGCACTCGTCTCGGCAATCAGCAGCAGGGTCTGGGGGTCGTCAAGATTCGACGCCAGGAAGCTCTCCATGAAGTCCTCTGGCGCGACGGCCAGCCCCAGCTCCTGCAGGGCTTCCAATCCGCTCGTACGCAGGAGTGCCAGGTGCTCGCGAGCAGCGTCGACCGTCTGAACGGTCCTGATGTCGATTTCCATGGTGAGAACTTTGGGCCCAGGGTCGTGCCCCCATCCTCTCCCCCCGGGCGCCAGGGATCAACTCCCACCCGGGGCAGGGACGCTCAGCCTGGGCCTCTTGAGCCAGAACGGCTCGCGAGCCTCCCCGAAAGGAGCCCCAGGTCTGCTTCTACTTCAGGAGTGGACCAGCTCACCACGCAAGAGCTTGCGGGTCGTCGACCTCGGCTGGCTCGTCAGGGCACGGATGTCCTCGAGAGCGGCATAGGCGCAGGGCACAATAAGCAACACCAGCACAGTTGCCAGGGCGATACCGAAGAACAAGCTGATCGCCATGGGCTGGAGGAAGCGGGCCTGGCCTGTGACGAAGAAGGTCAGGGGAGACAGCCCCAGCATCGTCGTGATCGTGGTCAAGAGGATGGCACGAAAACGCAGCCGGCAGCCCTCGGTCAAGGACTCGATCAAGCCACGGCCCTCTCGTCGGAGGTCGTTGACGAACTCCACGAGGATCAGAGAGTCATTGACAACGATACCCGTGAGAGCCAAGAGGCCAATCAGGCTCATCAGCGAGATCGAGCGATCCATCGCCACGTGTCCGATGATCATCCCCACCATCGCGAAGGGGATGATGAACATGATCACAAGCGGCTGGGATGCGGATCGAAAGAGGCTCGCGAGAATCAAGAAGATCACGGCAATCGAGAGGAACGATGCCATGCCCAGATCCGCCAGTGACTCCTCGATGTCTTCCTGGTCACCCTTGTACGAGACCGTGTAGCCGGGGTAGCGCTCCGCGATCTCTGCAAAGCTCGCGGAGATGCCGGCCGTCACCGCGTCTGCCGAGTTCATCTCCTTGTCAACGTCTGCCAGGATGTTGACAGCCCTCTCCCGGTCATCGCGGGTGATTCGGGAGGGTCCGACCTCCGGGCGTAGCTCGGCCACGCTGGCCAGCGGCACCCGCTCACCGGACGGTAGGGTCACTCTCAACCGCGCCAGGCTCTCCGGATCGAAGCGTGTCTCTTCGGGTAGCTTGACGATCATCTCGACCTCATCGCGCCCTCGCCGGACGCTTCCATAACGCAACCCCTCGTAGGCCGTACGTAGCTGGGCCCCCAGGGCGGCCTCGGTGATGCCCATCGAGCGGGCACTCTCTCTCACTCGGAGGGTGACCTGGGGCTTGTCCAGATCGAGGTTGTCGTGGATGTCGAGCACCCCCTCGTAGCCGGCGAGATGCTCCTGCAGCTGTCCCGAGATCTCTGACAGCACGGCCAGCTCAGGTCCGCGCACCCAGATATCAATGGCCCGCCCCGTCGGCCCCGACTGAGGCTGAGCGACCTCAGTACTGATCACCTGGGGCGAGATGTCCACGAGCAGTCCCCGCAGCTCCTCGATGAACTCCTGGGTGGACAGGGTTCGCTCCGGTCCTTCTGCCAGTTCGACCCACAGCTGTGCCAGGTTGCGTCCGAGCGCAAAGCGATTCGAATCGGAGGCGGACACACCCACCAGGACATTGACACTCTCGACCTCCGTGCTCGGCAGGGAGTCAAGGATCCGCCGCTCGACCTCGATGGCCGCACGCTCGCTCTCCTCGAGAGAGCACCCGGCACTGAGGCGCAGATTGGCGTACACGATCTTGGACTCGAACTCGTCGAACAGGTTGAACGGCACCCAGTAGCGAGCAAATGTGCCGAGCACGATTGCGCCGCCGACCGCCGCCGTGAGGGTCACCCAGCGCCACTTCAGGACAAGAGCCAGGCAATCCAGATAGACGGATCGAAGGCCCCAGTACCAGTGCTGCTTCTCTCCAGGAGGCTCCCGCTCCCCGGCCTCCGACTCTCCATCGAGTTGCTCTCCTCCACTGCTGGTCCAGTGCGCGATATGCGCCGGGAGAATGACCAGGGCCTCCGCCAGCGAGACCACCAGGCAGAAGCTGACGATCAACGGTAGAGGACGCATGAACTCGCCGGTCACGCCCTTCATCAGGAGAATCGGGAGGAAAGCAGCGACGCTCGTCAGGATGGTTGCCAGCACCGGGCGCCCGACCTGGACGACTCCAAGGATAGCGGCCTCTCGTGGCGTATAGCCCTCCTCCTGTAGCCTGAAGCAGTTCTCTCCGACGACGATCGCATCGTCCACCACCATGCCCAGGACCACGATGAAGGCAAACATCGTCATCATGTTCATGGTGACACCGAAGAACCCGGCCAGCAGCAACCCACCCAGGAAGGCCACCGGAATCCCAAGGGCTGTCACAAGGGCCACCCGCAGGTTGAGGAAGATCACCAGCGAGATCAAGACCAGGAGCCCTCCGAGCAGACCAGACTCTGCCATCACCCGCAGGCGATTCTCCACGTAGATCGACAGGTCGGTGTTGGTCCCCAGGCTCACACCCGCGGGCAGGAGACTGCGCGCCCCTTCGAGATACTCGTAGACCCGTCTGGAGATCTTGATCGTGTCGCCGTCGACATCCTTGTTGACCTGCAGATGAATCGCGGGCTGTCCATTGAAACGCGATCGCGTGACGTCCCGCTCGCGCGAATCCACCAGATGCGCGACATCCCCCAGCACCACGGCGGCCCCCGAGGTCGTTGTCAGGACCGGCAGATCGAGCAGATCTTCGGCCCGCTCCACGTCGGACTCGACTCGCAGCAACGTATCGGTGGCACCACCCGTGAGGCTACCCAGCGGGGAGTTCTTCGAGCGCGCTTGGACCATCTCGCCAACCTGCTCCAGCGTCAGGCCGTAGCGCTCCAGTGAAACTGGGTCGACTTCGATCCAGATGCGCGGCTCGCGCAAGCCAGTGATTCGTACGTTGGAGACCCCCGGGATCTCCTCGATCTGGCGCTGCTGATCCTCCGCCAGGACACGCATGTCGTCCAGCTCTCCCCAGCCATGGACATAGACCGCAATCACGGGGAAGGCCGACTTGACCTCGCGAATCCAGGGATCCTGGACGTCATCGGGAAGCTCCCCTTCTGCTCGCTGAACAGCGGCCCGCACCTCGTCGAGGAAGTCGGAGATGTTCGTCGACCGCGCTGTCTTCAGGACGATCGTGCTGGTGCCCTCTTGCGAGGTGCTGGTCATCGAGTCGAGACCGTCTATGGAGAAGAGCTCGTCCTCCAGTGGCAGCGTGATGAGTCGCTCCACGTCCTCTGTGGCTGCGCCGGTATAGAAGCTCTGAACCTCGACCATCTGCTGCGAGAAGACGGGGAAGACCTCTCGTGGCATCCCCATGTAGGTCAGGACACCCGCCAGACAAAGGGTCAGGGCGGCCATGTTGACCGCCACGGAGTTGTCAACGGCACAGCGTGCGATCCAGCGCAACACGGCTCAGCCTCCGTCGGCGCCGCGGAGGGTGCAAGGCTCGCCACCATCGAGGCGACCGATGGGTGCAATGATCAGCTCCTCTCCAGCTTGCAGGCCAGCCTCGACCCAGAGGCGCCCCTGGACCTGTGCACCGATCAGCAGTTCTCGGGCCTCGACCTCGAAGCCTTCTCCAACAGGGGCCTTGATGAAGGCGAACGGTCTTCCGCCACGCCAGGAGATCTCCTCACGTGTGAGGGCGATGCCCTCAGCCACCCGACGGGTCTCGATGCTCACCTCGACGAACTGGCCCGGTCGCAAGCGCGTGCTCTCCAGGGGCCCCTCGCTCGGGGCGCCAATGCCTTCCACCAGGGCGATCTCCACGGGGAGCGAGCGCAGCTGAGTGCTGGCCATCACCCCGATCCCAATCACGCGCCCCTTGTAGGACTCGTGTGGTCGCGCGGTTGGAATCACCTCAGCGAGTTGCCCCAGCTCGATCCCTGCAAACTGCTCCTCGGGAATCTGGAGGACCACCCGCAGCTCGGTCGTGTCCACCAGCGTCACCACCGGGACGCCGATGGGCAGGTAGGAACCAAGGGTTGGGCCTTGTCGGTCCAGGTAACCGTCGAAGGGTGCCCGTAGCTCGGCCAGCTTGCGGCGCTCTCGGGCCAGCTCGAGGCTCGCACGGGACGCCTGCAGGGACTGGGTGGCCCGGGCCTCCGCTGCCCCTGCCAGACCCTCCCGGGCCCGTGCATTCCCGAGGGCCGTGTCCGCCTCGGAGCGGGCAAGGGAGGCCCCGTCGATCTGGCTCGCGGAGGCGTAGGAGCCCTCCGATAGCCCGGCCAGGCGTTTTTCTTCTCGGCGGGCCAGCTCCAGGCTCTCCACCGCCAGGGGCACCAGATCAGCTGCGAAGGCCAGCTCTACCCGGGCGGAATCGAGTGACGCCTGGGCCTCGGCTGCTCCAGCGAGAGCTGCGATGACCTCCTGATCCAGGACTGACACATCCAGGCCCACGAGCAACTCTCCACGCTTCACGAAGCTCCCCACATTCCAGGGCTTCAGGCAGCTGACGACACGCCCACCGAGCTCCGGCGCCAGGGCAGCCTCCCTGGCTGCTTCGAGCGTCCCGTAGCCATGAACGGACAGGGACAGAGGCTCGGACGTCAGCTCTCGCACGAGTACCGGCACGGCCCCCACCTCCCTGGGCGGCAGGCGGCGAGGCTCTGGCTTGTTTTGCTCGAGGTACTCGGCCCCAGCCCAGGCCAGGACTGCGAGGACAGGAATGAGAATCAGGCTGGTTTGGAGTCGGGCCATCAGTTTCGAGGTCTCCTTGGTGCGCCCAGGATACCAGAGCGACCGGGGAGCCGCCGCAGGGATCCTCTGAAGCGGAATGAGGCCCGGTGCTTCTAAGGAAAGCCCCCCTGAGTTAGACTGCCGCGTTCCACCGGCGCTCCCGAAAGTCCGTGAGAGCCTCCTTTTTTTACCCTTCCGATTCCGCCCCTCAGTTCAGCCGGGGCGAGGTGCAATCCAGTGCAAGTCAGCGTCGACAAGACCGGCCCCTGCGAGGCCAAGGTGAGCTTCTCCGTCCCGCGTGAGGACTTCGATCGCGAGTACCAGGCCGCCCTCAAGGCCTCGGCGAAGAACGTCACAATGAAGGGCTTCAGGGCCGGCAAGATTCCCGCGAAGATCCTGGAGAAGGAATTCGGAGAGCAGGTCAGGCAGCACGCCATCGAGCACTTCATGGGCAAGGCTTTTGACCAGGCCGTCGAGGAGAACGAGCTCCAGCCTGTCGGCCATGAGCGCGTGGACATCTCCGAGATCGACATGGCTGGCAGTGGAGACCTGGAGCACAGCTTTTCGATCAGCCTCAAGCCCGAGATCGAACTTGGAAGCTACAAGGGCCTCGAGGTCACGAACGAACTCGAGCCGGTCAGCGACGAGGAGATCTCCGAGGCGATCGCCGACCTGCGAATGCAGCAGTCCACCCCCGGCCCCGTGGACGAGTCGGGGCTCCCCGAAGACGGCCAGGCGCTTTGCAAGCTGACCTGGACCTGTGGGGATGAGACACTGCTAGAGCGTGAGGGCCTGCGCATGGCTCCGCTAGCCCCCCCTCCGGGTGTCGATGCCGAGCAGTTCAAGGAGAAGATGGTCGGTGGACAGGCCGGGCTTGCTTTCGAGCTCGAGATGAAGATCCCCGATGACTTCGAACGCGAGGACATGCGCGGCAAGGACGGCAACTGCGCCATCGAGATCACCGAGGCCTTCCAGATGACTCCGCCCCCCGACGAGGATGTCTGGAAGATGCTCGGAGTGGATTCCGCCGAGGAGTTCGACAAGGTCGCTCGCGAGAGGATGGGCGAGGCCAAGCAGAATCAGGAGAACATGCGTCAGGAGACGGCACTCCTGGAGGGCCTGATCGGAGCCCACGAGTTCGACCTTCCCGCCCAGATGGTGGAGAACCAGCTCGAGAATCGCAGGCTGCAGCTGCGCCAGCAGCTCACACAGAATGGAGTCGAAGAGGATGGCCTGGACGCCGCCGTGGCCGAGCGTGAGGAGGAACTCCAGGAGACGACTCAAAAAGGAGTTCGTGCTCTCTTCCTGGTCAGCGCCATCGCAGAAGCCGAGGAGCTGAAGGTCGAGGAGAGCGAAATGACCGCAGAATTGCAGTCAATTGCCCAGCGACACGGCGCTCAGTACGACGAGGTGGTCGAACATTACCGTAAGAACGGGCTTTTCCAGCAGCTGCAGATGGAGCTACTGGAGCGAAAGGTACGTGTATTATTGCGTGAGAACGCGAAAACCACTGAACCCTAGGCCCGATCAGCCCGAAGAAGCCCGGCACGGGTCTTGACCCTGACCCTTGAGTGCCTCAAATCACCCCACACGAAGGTCCAGGGGCCAGGCCCCTGGATACACTCCGATTCGAGATCTACGTAATCAGCCGAGGGCCAACGAGCCTCAGAGGAACCGCAGAGCCAACATGAGCACCTACGTCCCCTACGTCATCGAGAAGACCGGTCGCGGAGAACGCACCTACGATATCTACTCGCGCCTCCTGGAGGATCGCATCATCTTCCTGGGCAGCGAGGTCAACGACATGGTCGCCAACTCCGTGATGGCCCAGCTGCTCTTCCTGGACAAATCCGGCCATACCCAGGACATCAAGATGTACATCAACTCGCCCGGCGGCTCGGTCACGGCGGGTTTGGCAATCTACGACACCATGCAGCTGGTCGAGCCCGAGATCTCCACCTACTGCCTCGGTCAGTGCGCCTCCATGGGTGCGGTCCTGCTCTCTGGCGGATCCAAGGGCAAGCGCTTCGCCCTGCCGAACTCCCGGGTCATGATCCACCAGCCCTGGGGCGGAGCCCAGGGCACCGCAATGGACATGGAGATCCAGATTACCGAGACCCTGAAGCTGAAGAATCGTCTTGAGTCCATCCTGGGACACCACTGTGGGAAGTCCGCAGACGAGGTCGCCAAGGCAACGGAACGCGACAACTTCCTCTCTCCGGAAGAAGCCAAGGATTTCGGCCTGATCGACCATATCGTCTCAAAAGCCGAGTAGAGGGCCGGAGAGGGGGCGCCAGTCGCCAACGACTCCGAACACAGCTGGCGCCGGATGCAAACCGGCGCCAGACTTTTTTTTCGACCAAGGTCGATGCTCTCCCAGAAGGCAGATCCAAGCTACAATTGAGGCATGAGTTCATCCGGTCGCGGACGTCACGTCGAACGCTGCACCTTTTGCGAGAAGAGGCGCCACCATGTTGCCTCTCTGATCGCAGGGCCGCCCGGCGTCTATATTTGTAATGAGTGCATCGAGATCTGTAACTCCATTCTTCAGGAGGAGCAGAGACGCGCCCCTGGTGGAGCTGCGGGCACAGCAGGGGTCGCCCCCCCTCCCGGTACCAAGGTAACCGACGGCGCCTCGGTGGAGCGCCTCCCCACCCCCATCGAGATCGCTCGCCGTCTGGACGAGTACGTGATCGGACAGAAGCGGGCCAAGAAGGTCCTCTCCGTCGCGGTCTACAATCACTACAACCGCCTGCGCCATCAGACAGAGGCCAAGGATCTCGACACGGGCGTCGAGATCGAGAAATCGAACGTCTTGCTGGTCGGCCCCACGGGATCTGGAAAGACCCTCCTGGCCAGAACCCTGGCGCGACTCCTCGACGTCCCCTTCGCCATGGCTGACGCCACGACGCTGACGGAGGCGGGCTACGTCGGCGAGGACGTCGAGAACATCCTGCTGAAGCTCCTGCAGTCAGCGGACTTCGATGTGGAGCGGGCCCAGCACGGCATCATCTACATCGACGAGATCGACAAGATCGGGCGCACGACATCAAACGTCTCAATCACCCGCGATGTCTCGGGCGAGGGCGTGCAGCAGGCACTCCTGAAGATCCTGGAGGGCACGGTCGCGAACGTACCGCCCCAGGGTGGACGCAAGCATCCCGAACAGTCCTACATTCAACTCGATACCTCGAACATCCTGTTCGTCTGCGGGGGAACCTTTAGCGGTATCGAGGAGATCATCTCCAAGCGAATCGGCCGTGAGTCCATCGGCTTTGATCGCAAGGTGACCGCCGAGGAGAAGGCTCGATCGGTGCGCGGCTTGATTGCTGCTGAGGACAAGGAGCACCCCAAGCTGCCCTCGCTAGCCGAGGCAGACGCTCGCGACGAGTATGTCCGCTACCTGATCCCCAAGGACCTGGTGCAGTTCGGTCTGATTCCCGAGTTCATCGGCCGACTTCCGGTCATCACAAGCCTGCAGACTCTCGACCGCGATGCACTGGTACGAGTGCTGACCGAGCCCAAGAACGCTCTCACTCGACAGTTCGAGGCCATCTTCCAGCTTCAAGACAAGCAACTCAGTTTCACTCAAGAGGGACTGGAGAAGATCGCGTCGACTGCCATCGAACGAGAGACAGGTGTACGCGCGCTGCGCTCGATCATCGAGGACATCCTGCTGGACCTGCTCTACGAGCTCCCCAACCGCAAGGACTCCACGGAATTCGTCGTCGACGCCGATGTTGTCACGGGCAAGAGGTCTCTGGCCCGGGGCCTCACTGCCGAGGACATGCAAGAAGAGCCCGAGGCCCTCGACCAGGACACTCCCTCCGAGGACACGCCCGAGCGGGAGAGCGCCTGACGCTTTCAGATCGCGGTCGAAAGGCCCCCCATCTCGCCATGGTCAGGAAACGGGGTCTTTCCAGGATTCGGTCAGTATCAGGGCCGAGCTGCATCGTGAGCCCGTCAGGGCAGTTCAGCAGCTCAGTCCGGAAGGACTCTGGGCGACGAGCCTCAACGATTCGATGAGGTTCCCCTTTCTCCTCCACCGGGCAGCAGTCTAGTCTAGGCGCATGGCTCCCGCCTCTCCCCTGCGCATCTACTACCACCGTGACTTCGACGGCATGGTCTCCGCGGCAATCCTGGCCTCGGTGCTGATCGATCTCTTCGGCGAGCGTATTCAGTGGCAGAGCGTGAACTACGACCAGCGCCGGAAGTGGGAGACCTTTGGTTCGGGCTCGCGCTTTGCGATCGTGGACTTCCACTTCCACCCCCGCGCCGAGTACTGGTTCGACCACCACCCGACCACATTCCTGACACCGGAGCTGCGCGCGCAGTACAAGCCGTCTGAACGCTGGCTGTGGGACGAGGCCTCGCCGTCCTGTCCACCGATCATCCTGGACAATGCGGCCAAGCACTGGAACTACAAGGCCACGGACCGTTTCAAGGACATGGCCCACTGGTCGAATATCGTCGACGCAGCTCGCTTCGAGAGTGTCGAACAGGCCATCTTCGGCGAGGAGCCCGCACTCCGGATCACTCGTGCTCTGACCGTGGCGCCGAGTTCGGATTGGCTCGACAGCCTGGTGGACATGATGACCACCACGACGCTGGAAGCCATTGCCAATACGGAGTCGGTGGAGCTCGCTCACCAGAGAGCGAGTAACAACCGCGATCGAGCTCTGGAGCAATTCCCCTCCACTGTTATCTGGAATCGAGACGGGGTGCTACTCTTCGATGCTTCCTCTGGACGGGTACGCAGGGAGCGCTTCGCCCCGTTCTACCACCACCCGACGATCGAGTATGCAGTGGGTGTGATCCCCACACGCTCGGGCTACCACGTGACCTGCGGAGAGAATCCATGGAACAAGCCGGTCAACGGCCTCCACGTGGGTGAACTCATGGAAGAGTACGGCGGTGGCGGTCACCGTGCAGTCGGCGGGGTCAACCCTCCCGATCTGGACGAGACCAAGCGGATCGCTGACGAGGTCGCAGAGAAGCTGCGCATGGCAATCACTGCCAGTTCCTGAAGGTGTCGAGACCAGCTGGGTCGTCCGTGACCGCCAGATCCCTAAGCGAGTTGTTCTTCGATCCAGCAGCCTTGGCTGCAGAGATCGAGAGCCGTGGAGGTCGCCCCTTTCATGCGCGTATCCTGCGTGAACAGGTTCTTGGCGCGGGCATCATGGACTACGACTCGATGACCTCACTGCCCGGACGAGTCCGCGATTCTCTCCGGGTCGACTTTCCGATCCTCTCCTGCCGCGAACTGGACTCCTCGGTGGCTCAGGATCAGACCACAAAGCTCTTGCTGGGGTTTCCCTCGCCAGAGGATCAGGGTCGGCACGACACGGTCGAGACCGTCCATATCCCCTCGCTCAGGGCAAAGGGCGAGGCAGGTGCAACCCTGTGCGTCTCGACCCAGGTGGGCTGCCCTGTGGCCTGCCCATTCTGCGCCTCGGGTCGTGCGGGTCTCTCGCGCAACCTGGCAGCCCATGAGATCCTGGACCAGTTTCTCGCTGGCCGTGCGATCGGCAAGATCTCACGCAGCGTGATCATGGGCATTGGCGAGCCGCTCTTGAACTTCAAGGCCGTCGACCAGGCCCTGAGGCTCGTGCATGAGGAGCTGGGCCTGGGGGCTCGCAAGATCACCCTCTCGACTGTCGGGTTCCCGGACCGCCTGCGCGCTGTAGCACCGCAAGAACCTCCCTTCCAGCTCGCCATCTCCCTGCACACCCCCTTCGACACCGAACGGGACGTGCTGGTTCCCGCGATGAAGGGCACCCCCATCGAAGAGATCCTCGAGGCCGGAGACTTCTGGTTTGAAACCACCGGACGCGAGATCACCTACGAATACGTGCTCCTGGGAGGAACCAACGACTCCCGCGAGCACGCAAGTACCCTCGGACGACGACTCCACGGTCGACGCTGCAACGTCAACTTGATCCCCTTCAACCCCGTCAGTGACAGCGATTACAACCGTCCACGGGGAGAGGAAGTCGAGGAGTTTCGCGCCAGTCTCGAGGAGGCGGGCGTCGTGGCTACCGTGCGCTGGTCACGAGGACTCGAGAGCGATGCCGCCTGTGGGCAGCTGCGACTCCGAGCCGCCCAGCGATAGATCACGCCGCTCGGCACGGTCCCTACTCGTTCCTTGGAGTCGCCCCTACTCGGCGAGGCCCAGCAAGGCTCAGGCTCTTACGCCTGCTGGCATGCAGTCGGAGACTCGGCCGAGAGCTTCAGCGACCTCATCGGCCGAGATGATCAAGGGCAGCCGGAAGCGAATTGCGCGCTCACCCGATGCCAGGGCCAGGACCTTTTGGGCGTACAGATCGCAGAGCATCTTGTCTCTGGTCGCGGCTGAGTCGAGGGTGAAGGCCACCAGCGAACCGACCCCCCTGGCATTGGTGATGTGCCCACGCTCCCTGGCCAGGTCACGTAGACCCCCGAGGAACTCCGCTCCACGGGCGGCCACATTTGCTGCCAGTTGCTCCTTCTCGATGATCTCGATGAAGCGCCTGCAACGCACCATGTCCACCAGGTTTCCGCCCCAGGTAGAGTTGATCCTGCTCGAGGTGTGGAACACGTTCTCGGGAACATCATCCACTCGAGAGTTGGCGTAGAGACCACAGACCTGGGTCTTCTTGCCAAATGCCACCACATCGGGCTCGACACCGTGATGCTCCCAGAGCCAGGGCTTACCCGAGCCAAAGAAGCCTGTCTGGACCTCGTCAAAGATCAGGAGTGCCTCGCGCTCATCCGCAATACGGCGAAGTGCTGCCAGGAACTCGGTACGGAAGTGGTTGTCGCCACCCTCTCCCTGCATTGGCTCGATGATGATGCAAGCGATACGCCCCGCGTAGCACTCGAAGGCTGCATCGATATCTGCCAGGGCCTGCTGCTCAAGTGCCTCGATGTCGTTGCAGATCCTGCCATCATTGTCGAACTCGACAGCGGGCGTCGAGACTCGAGGCCAGCCGAACTTCGGGAACAACGCAACCTTCTTGGGATCCGTGTTCGTCAGGCTCATCGTGTAGCCCGAGCGACCGTGAAAGGCACCCTTGAAGTGAAGGACCACCAGGTCATTCCCGTCATTGGCCTGCCCGACACCCAGCTTGTGAGCCTTCCAATCAAAGGCAACCTTGAGGGCGTTCTCAACCGCGAGAGCCCCACCTGCGACCCAGAAGTGATAGTTGTAGTTGGACGGTGTTGCACGCGTGGAGAAGGCCTGCACGAAGTCCGCCATCTGGGTCGTGTAGATGTCCGAGTTCGCGATGTTGTTCTGGGCCGCCAGCGTCAGCTCGTGAACGAAGTCCGGTTCGGACATCATCGGATGGGAGTAACCAATTGGCCAGGAGGCAAAACTGGTGAAGAGGTCCAGGTAATCCTGCCCGGTTCGTGAGTCGTGGATGTAGACCCCCTTGGACTTCTCCAGGTCCATGACCATGGGATAGCCATCGGCCAGCTGGGCGCTCTCGAGGGTCGAATGGACGTTCTTCGGATCGATCATGAGGTCACTCCTGGAGTGGGGCTAAGAGTCGTCTTCGCAGGGCCAGAGGTCGGATCCAGGCTCACCGACCCCGTAAAGCTGGTCGCCATGTCTGCCATCCTGCGCGACAGAGCATGTGCCGCGGCATCACTGCTCGCCCTGATCAAGGAGAGCACCGGAGCCGGCCGGAAGGCGTTGGACAATCCCATGGTCGGCTCCGCGTTGGTGAACACCGAGGGGGGCAGGATACCGTTTTGACGGCCGCCCCGGAACCCCGAGACCTCCTCGGGCCCACCCAGCACCAACGTGGCTCCCTCGTCCAGGCCCAGCCGGCAGAGATTGGCCTGGTATCGATCCAAATTGGAGCTGAACACGCGGCAAGCGACCTCGTCCCGAGCCCTCTCCATCCGCTCGAGAAGGGCCTCGGTAAAGGTCGAGAAGAGTCGCTGATGGCAGATCACCCGGCCGACTTGCCCGGCACGCTGGCCGGAGAGAGCACGCACGGCACCAAAGGCACGGTCGTAAGCTTCGGTTGCGGCCGCGGCAGGATCGTCCCCCTCGAGCACGACAAAGCTGGTGTTTGCTGGCGCCTTGAGAATGACCTCGCCTGGCCCGTTCTTCTCCTCGCCCGGTAGATTGTCGAAGACCCCCACACCGAAGCCCTGCGATGTAGACACTGACAGACCGCGGGGAACCTCTCCTGTCGCGCGGTCGGGGTTCACCCCGGGTAGGTAGACTCGGCTGAAGGCGCTGCTCTTCAAGGCGATGGAAGTGCATGCCCTGCGGTCGTCGTGTAGCAGGGCCACGACACCAGCAAGCGCCTTGTCCGAAGAGAGCTGCAGGACGAGCTCGTGCGCCGCCCAGGGTAGGTCAGGATCAGAGAGGATCAGCACTGACCTCCCGTGGAGTAGCTCCCCAATGACCTCTCGCACCAAACCGGGATACAGCTCTGCGGCGGAGACACGTACCACCGCAGGCCTCTCATCCGAGTGGTCTGCGATCGGAGCGGTCGCGATCAGCTCATCACCAGTCAGCAGCGCTCGCTCGAAATCGTCGTCGAGAGCTCCCTCACCCAATCCCAACAACTCGGCCAGCTGGTCAGCACCCGAGGCGTTGCCATGCCAGCGATCCAACGCCAGCGAAAGGAGCTCCGCACGCTCGTCCGGCCTGCGACGGCGCCAGGCCGGAGATGCCCGCCGCAAGCCCGCAACGGCGGCCACCAGATCCCTCGCCCCGGAGCGGGGCCACCAGATCGACTCTTCGCGCGACCGCTGACGCAACCCGGCCTCGAAGACGTCACCCCCCAGGGCTGGGGCCCAGGCCCCATCGATGAAGTTCGAGTCCTGCATGGGGGCATTGTAGGCTCAGCTGGTGCCCCTCGGAACGACCCGGGATCGACAATCCTCAGTTGATCCTCGAGGCGAGGATTGGCCTGGCCAGTCTTCCCGAGACAACCTTAGGATTGTCCCCATGACTCGCCTCCGATTCCGCAAACATCAGCACATCACGAGCAGCGCTGACTTCTCCCGGGTGTTCCAGCTGGGAAGTCGCGCGCGGTCTGATCTGATGATCGTGGCCGTTCGTGAGAACGGACTGGCACACAGCAGACTCGGACTCTCTGTGGGCAAGCGGATCTGGAAGAGCGCGGTGAGGCGAAATCGCGTCCGCCGAGTCTTCAGGGAGGCCTTCCGTGTGGCCCAGCACGAACTACCGAGCGGTCTGGACATCGTACTGATTCCGGCTCGACCGAGACTGACCCCCGACCTGGCGGAGGCACGCGAGCAGCTGATCCTCATGACCATCAAGGCCCACAGGCGCTTCGAGGAGAAGAAGGAGAAGGCGGTTTGATGGACTCGATCGTCCGATCCCTGCGCTGGCTCTTCGTCCTGCCTGTCCGCCTCTACCAGGGAACGATTTCCCGAATCACGCCGGCAACCTGTCGCTTCAAACCCACCTGCAGCCAGTACGCAGTCGAAGCCGTCGAACGCCATGGTGTTCTCAGGGGGGGCGCCCTCTCCACCTGGCGCCTCCTGCGATGCAACCCCTTTGTCGAGGGTGGTTGGGACCCGGTGCCCGACACTCCCACGACCGAAGCAAGGTCCTGCAAGGCCACCCCGAACGACCAGACCCCAGGGGAGAAGTGAGCGCAGCCGGCCGCTATCCTGTCTATCGACTCATGGCCAACGGAACTCCCTCTATCCGACTCCACCCATCTAGAGCCTCATGACCGCCCGCTCCGCCCTCCTCCTCCTTCCGTTGCTCCTCTCTGCCTGCCAGGGCACCGGCGGAACCGGTGAGCCAGCTCCGCGCTGTCCAGTTCCTGGTGGAACGCTTGTCGACGAGCTGATTCGCGAGGGCGAGTCGCACTTCAAGCACCTATGGCGCCTGACCTACGATGGCGAAAACGCCGAGGCCTACTGGAACCCGAGCAGTGACCGCCTCGTCTTCCAGCGTCGCTGGGATGATGTCAGCTGTGACCGAATCTTCGTTACTGACGCCACATCAGGTGCCGTCAATCAGATCAGCAATGGGCGTGGGACCACGACCTGCTCGTTCTTCATGCCCGATGGCGAACACGTGCTCTTCGGCTCAACAGGTGCTGTTCACACGGACTGCCCCCCCAAGCCCGACATGTCCATGGGCTACGCCTGGGCCATCTATCCCGAGTACGACATTTACCACCAAGATCTGACGACTGGGGAGACCATGCCGTTGATCACAGGCCCGGGTTATGACACCGAGGCGACGGTCTCTCCTGCTGGAGACAGGATCGTCTTCACCTCGACGAGGTCCGGCGACCTGGAGCTATGGACCAGCGACCTGACTGGCGGCGATCTTCGTCAGGTCACCGACGAGGTCGGTTACGACGGAGGGGCTTTCTTCAGCCACGACGGTCAGTGGCTGGTCTTCAGGACAACGGCCTTTGATCAAGAGAACCTGGAGCAGGAACACGCCAGCTATCGTGAGCTGCTTGCCAATGATTTGATCCGGCCCAACTCGATGGAGATCATGATCATACGTCCCGATGGCAGCGACCGAACCCAGGTGACCCACCTGGGAAAGGCCAACTGGGCGCCCTATTTCTTCCCCGGTGACGACCGCATCATCTTCTGTAGCAATCATCACTGGGAGGGATCGGGACGCATGAACTTCGATCTCTTCGCCATTGATCCGGACGGACAAGATCTCGAACGCATCACCTTTGACGATGACTTCGACTCCTTCGCCATGTTCAGCCCTGACGGAAGGTACCTGGCCTTCTCCAGCAATCGCGGTGGCGCGAAGCAAGGCGAGACCAACCTGTTCATCGCGGAGTGGCAGTAGTCAACTGAGATGACTCACGGCCTCCTCACTTCCAACTCCCCTGGAGCGGGCCGTTGAACACCCTCACGATACTCTCCGGGCAGTGGATGCCGAGCCGGCTGCGCTACCCCTTGCTGTTCCTGCTTCCGCTCCTACTCCTGGGCTCGACCCTGCTGGGTGGTGAGCGCTTCCTCCCGATCCTGCCCGTCACCCAGGAGCCCCTGAGGAGCGAGCAGCCGGAGGCAGCCCAGGCCGCAGCCACGAACGCCAACCTGGTGGCTACCGATCGACTCTTCCCGTTCCTCAGTGACGAGCTCTTGATTCGGGCACAGATCGAGGAGGGCGTACTGCCCATCTGGACTCCCCTGGCTGGCCTGGGCTCACCCCTGGCCGCAGGCTCCCTGAGCGCGCCCTGGAATCCACTGCGCTGGCCTCTGCTACTCCTCGATCCAGCCGCCGCCAGCGGCTGGCACGCGCTGCTCTCGCTGGTCCTGGCGGGGCTGGGGATGATGATGTTTCTCGAGGGTCGCGGCCTCAAGTTCACCGCGGCCATGTTCGGGGCTCTGGCGTACCAGTCGTGCGGCTTCCTGATCGCCAACCTTCACTACGTGATGAAGGTCGATGCAGCCATCTGGGCGCCATGGTGCCTGTGGGGCGTGGACCTGGTCTACCGAGGCCGCAAGAACGCAGGCCTGATCATCTTCTTCGGCGTCGGTCTCAGCGCTCTCGCTGGATTCCCCCCGGTCTTCATCTTCGTGGCCACCCTGACACTCGCCTGGATCCTCAAGCGAGCCCTCGAGGCGATCCGCGAGCCCCGCGAGGTGCTGGGCTGGCGAGGCTCCCTGGGTGCCTCCCTCTTGTTCGCTGGGCTGGGAGTACTGGCCGGCGCAGTGCACCTCTACCCCATGTGGGAGCTGAGCCAGGAGTCCACCAGGCAGCCCCAGGACCCCTTGGCCATCGCTGCCCAGAGCCTGCCCCACGCGGCGCTCCTGACGACCATCATGCCAACCGCCTTCGGTGGTCCCACGGACACGCGGCCCGCGAACTGTGACGCCGCGGTGTGGTGGCTGCTGGGCGAAGAGGACCTGGAGCGTGGCCTGGCCGCCAATCGTCTCGAGTGGCACCTCTACGCAGGCGTGACCGTGCTCGCCCTGGCCCTGGCTGGAATCCTCGCGAAGACCCGACGCGCACGCTTTCCGCTGCTGATCGTGCTCGCCACCTGCGGCTTCCTCTTTGCCTGGCCTGTGTTCGATTTCCTTTACGGTCTGCCAGGTGCGAACCTGGGATCACCCGCCCGCGCTGCCCCTCTCGCCGGCCTGGGAATCGCCTGGCTGGCGGCACTGGGCTTTGACGCATTGCTCGAGGGTCAGGGGCTCGCCCGTCTGGGCGCGGTACTCGTGGCCTGTGGCTGCGGGCTCCTGGGACTCATTCTCCTTCTCACGCTTCAGCCGGAGGAGTGGGCAGCCGACCTGGAGTCAAGCCTGCAGGCACGCTACTCCGTCGACGCAGCAACCATCCGCGGCTTCTTCACACAGGCGGAGGCGATGCTGGTCGCCGACCGGCTGCGAGAGGGAGCGAAGACCCTGCTGCTGATCTCCATCCTGGTCTTCGTGCTCGCCCTCTATGCGGGACGGCTGACGGTGCGCGGAAGTGGAGTCGCAGGCTGTGCCCTGCTGGTCTTCGAGGCAACCCTCGCCGGCCTGCCCCAGACGACCGTACCGAGGAGCCCGACTGAAGCCCTGTTCCCCGCCTCCCCGACCATCGATGCCATCAGGGAGGCTACCGGCAGCGGGCGGGTGCTTCGACTCGACCAAAGCCCCACGGGCATCGATGATGTCCTGCACCTTGCCCGCCCCAACCTGCTCTCCGTCTACGGAATCTCCGACCTGACAACCTACTCTGCGTTCCCCTCGAAGAGGCTGCACGAGGTCTGGAGGGAGCTCGATGAAGAGGGCACCTATCGTGGAGGTGCAGCCCGGCTCAGCGACCCCGCTCTGCTCGACGCCCCCCTGCTTGATCTCCTGCGAGTCACCTGCGTCCTCTCTCGTGCTCCTCTGCACCATCCTCGCCTTGAGCTCCGACATGCCGGACCCGACTTCCAGGTCTACGCGCGCAGCGGCGCCCTCCCGCAGGCCCGGGTCGTGCCGGAGCTGAGAGCGGCCGGCCCTTCACCGGCGCAGCGGCTCGCGAGCCCCGAACTCGACCCGGCCGCATCGGCGCTGCACTCCGAAGACAGCCAGAATCCAGGACCGGAGGGACAGTTCAAGGAGGGAGAGCTGGTCATGGAGCGTCCCTCGCCCGACCAAATCGACCTCTCCCTCAGGGACTCCTCCGGCGGGTGGCTGGTGGTTCACGAGGGCTGGAGTCCGGGCTGGAAGGCAACCTTGAACGGCCAGGACGTCGAGGTCTTGAGACTGGATCACCTCTACATGGGCTTGCCAGTTCCTTCCGGTAACTCCACCATTGCTCTCAAGTACGACCCCTCATCATTCCGCATCGGGGTCTACCTGTCCCTCTTCTCCCTGCTCGCGGCCATCCTCATCACTCGCAGCCGTCACTTCTCATTGAAGCGCGAGAATCTCAGCCGCGCACAGCTCGACCATGCATCTTCAGAGTCTAGGTAGCGGTAGCGAGGGCAACGCAACCATCGTACGCGCAGATGATCTGACGCTACTGATCGATGCAGGTCTGGGAGTACGAGTGCTCTCCGAACGTTTTGAGGTGGCCCATGTTGCTCCCCGCCAGGTCGATCACTTGCTGGTGACCCACGGACACCTGGATCATTCACGCAATGCAGGCTCAATCGCCAAGCGTCAGCGCGCCACCCTCCACTGCAGCGAGAAGATCATGAGGCATCGTTCGATCTGCCGCGCGCCCGAACTGGTGGCATTGCGCATGGGCCAGGAGTCCGAAATCGAGTCACAGCAGGGCAGGGGAATCCTTCGCTACAAGCCGGTTCTCTTGCCCCACGACTGTGACCCCACGGTGGCCTTCCGATTGCAGCAAGGTGAACGCACGGCAGTCGTCCTGACAGATATCGGCCGGCCAGACCGGGAGGTCGCGAAGCAGCTGGGAGGTGCTCATCTGCTCGTTCTCGAATTCAACTACGATCCCGAGATGATGCGAAGAGGCCCCTACCCCCCCGTCCTGCAGCAGCGAATCACCGGGGGACGCGGGCATCTCTCGAATGACGAGGCGGCCCAGATGCTGGAGTTACTGATCGGCCCTGAGCTACACACCGTCGCTCTCGCCCACATCTCGCAGAAGAACAACTCAACCGATCTGGCCCTTGAGACCGCTCGGGCCACCCTTCAGCGTCTCGGTCGCGACGATGTACGTGTGCTGGCCCTCTCCCAGCACGAAGTCAGCGACAACCTCGAGGTCTGATTGATCCCATCCTGCGCCTGGTGGCAGCTCACCGCTCGATTCGTAGATTTGCTCCGAGTCGCCTGGATGATGGATTGGTTCGCGAGTGTGTCAGCGCAGCGCAGATGGCGGCAACCTCCTCGAATGTGCAGCCATACGCGCTGATCCGAGTCGAGGATCAGGAGACCCGCGCGAGCCTCGCCCGGGATGGAGGGCGCGGAGCCGTCCAGAGCACTCAGGCCATGAAGTGCCAGGTGACAATTGCCCAGACGGCAATGAAGGCGTCCTTCAAGCCGATCTTCTTGCCTTCCTCGTAGTCACGCCCCGAGTAAGAGATCGGCACCTCGTAGATGCGGCACTTCATCTTGGCGATCTTGGCCGTCATCTCTGGCTCCACTGCAAAGGTTCGAGATTGGATGTCGAGCTTCTCGGCCACCTCACGCTTCATGACCTTGTAGCAGGTCTCCATGTCAGTGAGGTTCAGGTTGGTGAAGATGTTCGACACCAAGGTCAGCATCCGATTACCCAGGTAGTGCCAGAACATGTGGACGCGCACATACTTGCCACCCAAGAATCGCGATCCATAGACGACATCCGCCTTCCCATTCAGGATCGGCACCAGCAACAGGCTGTAGTCCTGTGGGTCGTACTCAAGATCCGCATCCTGAATGATGACCACATCGTTCTTGACCTCCTTGAATCCTGTAGCGAGAGCAGCGCCCTTGCCACGATTGACCTCGTGGTGAAAGCACCGGATCTCCGGATGCTTCTCAGCCAGCTCGGCCATGATCTCGGGAGAGCGATCCCGGGAGGCGTCGTTGACCAGGATCAGTTCCTTCTCGTAGGGCGTCTCCAGAACGGCAGCAACGATCTCTTCGAGAGTTCGTTCCTCGTTGTAGACGGGCATCACGATGGAGAGCTTCATGTGGATCGAATGAGGTCTTTGCCGGGGGTCGTCTCGTGGGTCTACTTGTGCGGCTCGGCTCCAGGCTCGGTCAGGCCACGGAAGAGCTTGTCGATTTCGAGGAACTGACTCAAGCCGCGATGCAGCTCCTGGTACCCCGTCTCCTCCTCGATGCACCACTCCGGGCGGAGGAATAACTTGAATATCTCCGAGTCCTTTCGGCTCCGCTGGCCCTGGACCTGAGCTCGCTTCTCACTCCAGTGGTCCCAGTTGCCCAGCAGGTCGTTGATGCCGATCAAATCGGCTGCCGCCACCCTCTTGAGTGGGATCATGTCCTCTACGGCCCCTCGTACCTTCTCCAGGAGGCCCCGTAGCAGGCCTGCAGACTCGGTCCCTGCGTGTTCGATGCGGAAGGGGCGGTCATCTCCCAGTCCGCTTGAGATGTAGCTCCGCCGGAGTGCCAGGGCGAGCATCGCGGGGAGTATCTGGCGCAATGACTCATCGTCGTAGTTCTTGAAGCATGCCAGCATCGGATTGCGGATCTGCAGCAGACGGATCATCTCCACCGGCAACTTCTTGCTGGTGCTCGAGTGATGGTGGTAACAGACGGCCTTTGGCGTGTACCAGACCTCATGCCCCATCACCCAGCTCCGCCAGCCCAGGTCCACATCCTCGTAGTACGCGAAGAACTCCTCGTCGAATCCCCCCACATTCTCGAAGAGATCCCTGCGCATGGCCATGGCCCCTCCGCAGGCAAAGAGGCTCTTGCGAGGCCAGTCGTAGTCAGGCCCCGGGTCGAGCAGATAGCCGCGCTGGATACCTATCCCGTGGAAGTTCATTCCTCCACCGGCGCTGTTCATCACCTTGCCATCCCAGGAATACATCTTGGCCGTGGTGGCCTGGCACTCGTTACGCACGAGTGGATTGACAAGCTCGCGAAGCCAGGCAGCTTCGACCCGCATGTCATTGTTCAAGAAGACCAGGACATCCGCCTCCGGTGAGGCTGTTGCTCCCTGGTTACAGCCGGCGGCGAAGCCGACGTTCTGCGAATTCTCGATCAGGCGCACCCAGCCGTGGTCGCGCTTCATTTCCTGAACACTGCCATCGGTGGAGCCGTTGTCGATCAGCACCACCTCATACAGGTCTTCGGGATAGTCGAGTTCCGCCAGCGTCTCGAAGCAGGGCTTCAGGTGGTGGCGGCCATTCATGTTGAGGATGATGATCGAGCAGCGCGGTAGCTCGGCATCGCTGACTGCTTCACCGGGAGTGACCCGTAACTTCAAGGGGTCAGGAAGCTCTGACGATGAGTCCTGCTTCCCGCCCCCCCCGGGCGGCGCCTTCTTGCTCTTCTTCGTCATCAGTTAACTCCCTCGGCCACCACGTGCAGCTCAACGCTGCACACTCGTAGAAATCGGTCGGGTCCCGGTTCGAGTCGTAACCATCCGGCGTCTGCCGGAAGATCGACCAGCACCCGGTCCACGCGACTGACATCTCCACCCGAGCCATCAAGATCAGGGATGGTCGCGACCTGCTTGCCATCCACCAGCACTCGGCCTCCCAGGAGCAGCTCAGGCTCGGCACCCAGCGCCATGGAAGCCACCTCAATCTGACGCGTACCTCCCCCACAACCCGCGATGTCGAACTCGATGGCGTTCTCGGCGCCCGGCCGCACCAGGAGCATGTCAGCCCCTTGCACCGCGGTCTCTCCGAGCCGTCGCTCGGCAGCTGCAGCAGGTGCAGAGAAGAGGCGCTGGCCGTCTCGAGCGGCCATGGAGCTGCGCTCCCTCGCCAGAAGCCCCCGGTAGCGGAACTCGAGCTCTTCGCCGTTCTCTGCGATGGTCTTGACCTTCATGAAGTTCTGGCTGAGTCGTTCAACCAGCTCGGGGTCGTCCACGAAGCGTTGCATCTTCGCCGCCAGGTCCTCGGCGTCACCAGTCCTGAAGTGCAGGCCATCGACACCGTCCTGGACGAACTCAGCCATCCCGCCGATGTCGCTGGCGAGGACAGGAGTATCGGTCAGGTAGGCCTCATGAATCGTGATCGGTGAGTTCTCGAACCAGACCGAGGGCACGATCAAGACATCGATTTCTGCATACACCTCGGAGAGCTTGGCGTTGTCGAAGCGTCCCTTGAACTCCACCGCCGAGCCGGCAGCCAGAGCCTGGAGCTCGGCGTGGTGCTCGTCTCCCTCTGGATCAAAGGTCCCATAGACATTCAGGACGGCCTTGGCGGGGTCCAGCCCCCCCATGGCACGCACCATCACCTCACCACCCTTGTACCAGACCAACGATCCCACGAAGCCGAACCGTACTCGCCCCCCTGGATCGGGCACCTTCTTCAGCGCATGCACATGGTCGGTGCGCATGCCGTTATCAGAAAAGAGGAAGGTGTGTGGATCGAAGGCACCGCTCTCCAGGTACTTCGAGCGCAGGAAGCGGCTGGGACTGATTCGCAGGTCCGCAGCGGCGTAGGCCTCGGTCACATAGCGGTGGCGAGCATCCAGATCTCCAAAGCCCGAGAGCTTGCTGGCTAGAGATACCAGGGGTCCTCTCTCCCTGTCGAGCTCATGCTCGAGGCTGGCCAGCAGCGGGCCCGCCTGACCACCAAGCCGCGAGAGCGGCTCGATCATGCCAGGCCACCGCTCCTTGACGCAGGGGAAGCAGCCCGAGCCCTGGTTCCCGTCGCAACGCTGACCATCTGGACGGATCAACTGAACCCGCGCGCAGAGTGCCCAGTAATCGTGGCAGTGGACAATCGTGGGCAAGCCATGCTGCCTGGCCACGTGAACCAGACCGGCAGAAGTGTGGATCAGGTGCTGGAAGTGGACCAGGTCTGGATCGAGCTGGTTGAGGAGGCGCTGGAAGGACTGTTCAGCCCCGTCGTGCTGGTAGCTGGCTCGCAGGCTGGCATGCTCGAGTCGGTGGGTCCAACGCAGCACGCGCAGACCTTGGAACTCTCCCTCCTCCACGGAAAAGTCAGCCGGACCGCCATCCGCCAGGCTCTTCTCTGCTGGAACTCGGTGCAAGATGGTGCAGCGATGACCGCGGCGCTCCATCTCCTTGGCGATGTTGTAGGTGTAGATCTCCGTGCCGGCCCAGGTATCCGGCGGGAAGCCGTGCACCACATAGAGGATGTGCAGCTGGGTACTCTCGAGCATCTTCGAAGAGCCGAAACGCTGCGTCGAGAGGCCGCCATCGTGAAGGCCTTCGAAGGCCGCGACCCGCAGATCTCGCGCTCGTGACAGCTCGCCCTCGAGCACCGCTCCCTGCAACCCGGATGCGATCAGCCCTGCACGATCCTGCTCGAGCTGGCGTTCGACAAGGGTCCGCACATCTGCTGCCGACCCCACACAGATTCGATCGAGATACTCGGCATTGAACTGCCCATCTATCCGCGCCCGTGACCGCATCTCATCAGGACCGTAGTCGTGTGAATGCTCGACCGTCGCGTCATCGTCGTAGACAACCGTGAAACCAGCCTCGAGGAAGGCACGCGCCTGCAACACGTCCTCACCAAAGGGCGTACGAGGAAGAGGATGGCGCTCCCAGAGCTCGCGACGCATGGCAGATGCCACGTCGTTGAAGTTGTAGAGCAGGCGACGCTCATGAGCATCCATCCTCAGATAGGCCTCGCGATCCTCGATTCGTACCTCGCGACGACCCTCGACGTAGCCGGGGTCCTTGGCGCTGAACAGGCAGGTCAACAGCTCGGCGTCAGGCCTTGGCACATTGCGGCAGTAGGCAGCCCCCACGGTCTCGTCGCGGAAGTTGGCCAGCAACGTCGCCAACCAATGGGGTCCGGCGGGAATCGCATCCTGGGTCAGGAAGACCAGCAGGTCACCTCGAGAGCGGGCCGCCAGGAGATTGCGCGTATCGCCGTGATCAAACTCGACCGGGTCGATGCGCTCCAGGGCAAGGGGCACTGGGAAGTCCTGCGCACGCACCGCCAGGTATTCCCAGGTCCCGTCCGAGGAGCTCGAATCGATCGCCATGAAGTCCCAGGGGATCTCGAGCTCCTGGGCCGCCAGGGCGTCCAGCACGCGAGGAAGGAACTCCATTCCTTGCCAGGTGGGCATGAGGACGGAGACGGACTGAATCGGGCGCATCGAGGGTGGGAGATCTAGCTGGGAGAGAATCGTTAGTGACGGGGCGCGGACATTAGAAGGGCTGGTCCATGGAGGCGAAAGCTCTCAGGACTCCGAACCGCTCGTCCGGGTCGCTTTCTGGGGCCAGAACCCCGCCCCCCAGCCACGGCTGCCCCAGAACTGGCCGAGGACCTGGGCCCCACGCAGGCCTGGGGAGCGCAGCATGTGACGCAGACCGGAGGCGCCTTCTCCCCGGAGAACGAAGCGCAGATCCTCGCAAATCTCATAGGTAATCCCTCTCAGTACCGAGAAGTAGCTGGGTCTCAGGCGCAGGCCATGGATCTCGCGGTGAAAGGCGGCGTCGAGCTTGTAGCGTGCGAAGGCCTGGCGCGGGGTGTACCGGTGCGCGTGGAAGGCCACACTGGCGGGTGCGAAGCGCACCTGATGCCCGGCGCTGGTGACACGGGCCGCCCAGGCAAAGTCCTCACCGAAGGGCACATCGGGAAACGGGATCTCCTCGAAGACGGAGGCTCGCACGGCGCTGGCCACATTATTGAAGCGCAGCCGCTCCACTCTCTCGAGGGGCGGAAGATCCCAGACCCGGCGCGGATCGATCGCCTCCAGCTCTGCGCTGTGGTCCTCGGCCTCGGGTGAGGCGAGGACCGTACGGGCTGTCAGAGGGTCGTCACTCTCATGGGGCAGGATCCTGCTGTAGGCACCGGCCACCCCTGGCTCCTCAAGGGCTGCCACGAGCTTCGCCAGGAAGTCATCGCGCGCCGGCAGCACATCCTGGGAGAGGAAGACCAGGATCTCTCCGGAGGCCCGGGCCGCCAGGCGGTTGCGTGTCTCTCCATGACGAAACTGCTCCTTGGGGATGACCTCCACCTTGGCTCCGGCCGCCTCCAGGAGTTCCACGGTGCGGTCGCTGGAGGACGAATCAATGGCCAGGAGCTCGCGCTCCCCCGCGTACTCCTGGCTCGCCAGGGCAGGCAGCAGGCGCTCCAGGTCACGCTCGCCGTTCCAGGTGGGCAGGAGGATCGAGAGGCGGGGCAAGGTCATCGGTGCATGGGCGGGCAGGGTCAGGAAGTCTACCCTGCTCACTGGCCAATGCCGAACCGCGGTTGGGCCGATCCAGGGGCCGCTCCCCGAATCCCGACCTGCTCCCATCCTGCAGCCTCCGCCCCCGGTAGGGTGCCGGAGGGAGAGGCCCCTGGATGGACGACAACCGGCCCTCGGGCTGTGCCTGTCTAGAGCCTCGAGCTCAGAGATTCAGGTTGAGGATGTGGTTGCTACGGTAGCGCACGTTCATCCTCGCGTTTCCGAGTCTCTGGGAGTTGCCCTGATCGATGAAGGTGGGCAAGAGCGGGGCCCCTACCCCCGAGACTCGGATCTCCCGGGCCAGGAAGCCCTCGGCGGTCGTGACGCCGAAGAACACCTCCTGGCGGACGATTCCCTGGCAAGGATCGAGGTACTCGTAGCCCCCTGCGTTGTAGCGGAGGCTCTCCGTCCCCGGGAAGATGTTGGGGTCTGTCCATCTGCCGATTCCCATCGAGATGAAACCCGGAAGGTAGGGATTCGCGGCGGATGTGTTGGCAGTGGTCCCACAGACTCCACCCAGCTGAAGAGCCGCAATCGACCACTGGGGAAGGCCGTTGGGACTTCCACAGGGGCAGAGCTGCTGGAAGGGATCGATCGAGAAGTCCGCCTGCTCTTCGTACTCACAGGTAGCCCCACCCAGTGCATTCACACCGAGCCGACGCACTGCCTCCGAAGCCGATCCACCGGCCTCGATCGGTACCAGGGGCGAGGGCGCGAAGCCCGCCGAGGGACCGACAAAGGTGAAGCTGCGTTCGGGATGAAAGACACCTCCCCTGGGAAAGTTGGGGTTGTGGTCCACGGCATCGCAGGCGTGAGTGAGCATCCAGGCGTTACGCTGGATGTTCGTTCCGCACTCTCTCGCCAGATCCATGTACCCGGTGAATCTCACCCGGTTGTTGGTTGCCGGGGCACACGCAGGCACCGGACAGGGAATGGGGCCGGCGGCGGGAGCTGGCTTGAGATCTCCGTTGAGCAGGTAACGCCAGACCTGCATGCTGTTTCCGGCGGGGTCCGTCTCCAGCCAGGTGCGCGAGTACTGGAACGAGAAACGCCCCTTCCACGCGAGGTTCCCGGCCAGGTCTTCCAGAGCCAGTGACTGCCGGATTCGGCGACAGGGGCCCAAGGTGGAGTAGCTCGACGCTCCCCAGATTGCCTTGAGATTGACCTGGGCTTCCAGATCGCAGTCCCGCCAGCAGAGCTCGAGGCAATCCTGGGTAAAGCCAGGCGGAGTGGGAAAGAATGGCTGCGCCGGCGTGCAACACAAACCGCCATCAAGACGGTCGGGACGAACGCACTGAGCGCTCGAGATCGAGGCCAGGGAGGCCAGCGCCAACAACAAGGCGATTGACCGAGACAGTGATTGAATCATCCGGGAACCTCCACGCCTGTGGCGCGATTCTTCCATCCGAGTAGGGGAATTCGCTCGCATGGACCCGAGCAAGGATCACTGCGAGCGAAGCTTCAATCTTAGTTCAGATTCAAGAATTCGGAGGCCGGGATCACCTCGTGCTCAGGCCACCCCTGATGCAGTGCTCTCCCTGGCCCCGAGGCACGGGAAAATTCCGCTGAGAAGACCTTGATCCTCTCGATCACTCCCAAATTGGACCTGATTCGAGGCACCCGGGACTCAACCGAAGCGTGACGACTCGCAACAGGGACGATGGTCCGCTAGCCTAGCGCGCTCACCTGTCCGACGATCAGTTCAATAGCACCCAATGAAGCGAGACCTCACCCCGATCCTCTTCGGCGTCGCCATCACCGCTCTGCTCTCGGGTACTTTTGTCATCGCGGGACTCAAGGCAGGGATCACACCTGGTGTCAGCCCACTGGTGATCCTGTGCGCCTGGGGCATGTTCGCCAAGCGCGCCAGCGGGCCAAACGGCACGCGCTTTCTCAACCTGACGCAGGTGTCCGGCTCAGCCGGAATGGCGGTGACTGCGGGCGTGATCTTCACGGCCCCGGTGATTCAGATCGTCTATCGCCAGCAAGGGCTCGTGCCGCCTCCTGTGGACGTCATGTCCCTGATCATCCTGAGCCTCGCAGGCGCCCTGATCGGCTTCGGCTTCGTGGGACTGGCGACCAGGAAGTTCCTCTCCGATCCAACCCTTCCGGCCCCCGAGGCGAAGGCCTGCAAGACCATGATCGGCTCGGCTGTTGCCCATGCCGCCATGCGGCCGAGGATGGGGCAGTCGCTCTTCGCGGCACTGCTTATCGGCGCAGGCACGACCTTGATGGTCAAGATGCATGCCCTGGCAGGTTCTTTCTCGATATTCAGCCAGCGTAGAAACGACCATGACTTTGCCTTCAGGCTGCCCCTGGATGCACTGCTGATCGGTATCGGTGGACTCCTGACCCTGCCGACAGCCCTCCTGGTCTTTGGTGGAGCGATGGTCCGGATGGTGGGCGAGTTCTTCATCGCGGGGCTCGAACCCGGCTCGGTCTGGGCCACGGAGCGCTTCGCCGGAGACATCGACACGACCCTGCGCTGGGCCGGGGGCGCGACCATGCTGGTGGCCGTGTGCTACTCCCTGGTGCGCTTCATGGGCATCAAGAAGCTCCACGGCAGCAACAGCGAGGATGACCAGGTACTGGAAGTCGACCCCGGCATTCGGCGCATGCTCAAGCTGTCGATCGGACTGGGCGTCCTGGTCCTCGTCGGTTGGCTTGTGATGGCATCGGGTATCGGCGCGTTTGCTGTCACCATGGCCATCACCATCCTCGTCATGGCCATGCTGATGACCACCCTGGGCGCGATCCTGTCACTACAGGTTGGAAGCTCGGCATCCCCCGTCTCTGGCACGATCTTCGTCACGACTCTCGTGCTCTGCCTGGCCGCCCTGGCACTCGGGCACAGGCAGGTCGAGGATGTGCTGATCCTGACCCCCTTGATGGTGGGCGCCTGCGTGGCAGTCTGTTCCGCCAATGACTCCAGCCAGGACTACAAGACCATGCAACTGGGAGGCGTACGGGTCCAGGACGGGTTCCTGGCTCAGATCCTCGGGCTCCTGGTTGGGTGCGTCGTGGTCCCGATCGTGCTCTACGTGGCGGACGAGTCCTTCGTCATGGGAAGTGATGCCTTGCCCGCACCGCAGGGCAAGATGTTTGCCACCCTGATCAGCGGCCTGTTGCTGGAGAGTGTCCTGCCCTGGTGGCCGATCATGGCCGGTCTCGGCCTGGGTGTCCTGGCAGTACTGATGGAGGTCTTCGCCTCCCGAAAGGGATGGCTCTTGCCCTCGATGGCACTCGCAGTGGGTATCTATCTACCTGCTGTGCTGGGTACTGGCATTCTGATCGGGGCGCTGTTCCGCTTCGCCGGCGAGTTCCGGCACGGGCGGCAGACCAATGAGTCGATCCTGTGTGCCGCAGGCCTGATCACTGGCTCCGCCCTGCTCGAGCTGATACTCGGCATCATGATCCTGTTCGGCTTCCACGAACAGAGACTCGAGATGTTCTCTGACCCGATGTCCTGGACTGCCGCGCTTGGCATCCTGGCAATCGGCGCGCTGCTGTTCTTCAACTCGAAGTCACAGACTGACCGGAAACTCTAGCAGCTTTCAGCAGCTGGAGCGGTCGTTCCAGGCGGCGCGAGATCCACATGAACATGGTCAACAGCGTGATCAGAAAGAACCCGCACGTACGCCAGGCGGTCAGCTCCAGCTGACGTCTGGCTTCCCGCACAGAGACCTGCGCTGCTTGCCCATTTTCTTCGAGGCTCGCGAGTGCCCACGAGAGATAGCCGACCACCATCGAGTTGTTGGCATCGAAGGCTGCGCTTGATTCGGCAATGACCTGGTCACGACGACGCCCACTCGCAACAGCAGTCCGGTCGACCGCGCCTCCCATCGAGGTGACACACTGCCCGATCTGACTCAGGTAGTCACGGTTGCCCAGGAAGCGCTCCGATCCCTCCAGCCCCTCGATCATCCCACCGATCACACGCTGCTGGTCGGAGAGCTGTCCGGAGAGGTAGGAGTTCTCGCTGGCAAGTACCTGATCCGCCATCAATGAGAACCGATCGATGCCATTGGCGAGCAAGGTCAGGTCGTGCTCGAACTCGCTCTGATCCAGGAGCTCTGCCGAGGCCACACTCAGTGCTCGATACTCCCTGCGGATCGAGTGAAACAGGAGCGCGCCGACGAGCGAGGCCACGACCATCAGGACCGCTATCTGGCCCTTGATCGGATCAGAGGTCGAGACATCTCTCGCGGCTGATACGCGATTGGAAGTGGGTGGTTTCGGGCTGTGAGTCAAGCTGCACTCCGGCTGAGAGAGGAGATCAGGATCAGACGACTCGGCACTCATCGTCGGCAGCTTCTGACGGCTTGATTCGCAACCGCACCGCACCAGCAAGACCCTCTCCCTCGACCGGGAGAGCCCCCCTTGGGGCCCCCGGCTGCCCTACTCCGATGAGCTCAGGGTCATTTCCGAGACGTTGACGAAGCCCCACTTGCCCCGCAAGGCATCAACCAGGTAGAGACGCAGCGGATGCCCCACGTGGCGGCCCAGGTGCCAGCGAACCTCCAGCTCTACATCCTCACTGCCCGGTCCAGCCACTGCCTCCACGACCTGGCCGAAGTCACCGCGCTTGAGCTGGCTGCGGAACGCCTTGACATCCTTGATCTTACCCGGAGGTGTCTCGCTCTCTCGCACCAGAACGACCTCGCCTCGGCCACCTCTCAGGGTGAACTCCAGCAATCCATCGGGGCTGGCCTCGATCGCACGGTGGGCCACTCCCATCTCGACATCGCTCGAGGCTGGTGCGGTACCAACGTACGGCACACCTTCTTCCTCGAACTTACGAAGGAACTTCGCGCTGCGTTTCCACGGCCTCTGGGTAGGCAAGCTCTTCTCGCTCACGCGCTTCGCCAGCCCCTCGTGGTCGGGGTATCCCAGCTCCGTGGACATCAGGACGACCTGATAAGGGTTCCAGGTCGACATGGTGAAGTAGAGACGGCAGCGCTTGCTGTCACCAGTCGTGAAGCGATCGATCACGTAAGGTGCATAGGGACCTCCCCAGCGGTTCTCGTGGCCGTTGTCGTGGAAGTTGTCCTTGCGACCGTTCTTCCATGAGGAGTGCAGGAAGTTTCCATAGCCCAGGTCTTCCCAGGGATTGAAGATCTCCTCTGGTTCGCTCCATGGCCCCCAGGGTTGGGTTGCGCTGCGCATCACGATGCCAGTTGGGCGCTTGCCCTTGTACAGCATGACCCAGCGGCCAAGAGGCTCCACCCAGCTGACGGTGAGCTCACCAATGCACGGTTCGTCAAATAAATAGACGGCCTCGGACTCCTGCTTGGTCCAGAGCGGTCCTGACTCCCCCGCTCCGGCAAAATAGAGCAGCTGATCTTTCTTGCCGATATCCGCTGCTGGGATGCAGGCGAACTTGGGGCTCGAACGCCGGTAGTCTCCGCTGCCCCAGACGAGCACCGCATCATCGATTGGCAGCGAGGGGTGTTGTTCGCGGTTCGCACGCACCAGGGCCACGTTGATGAAGGCATCGCGGGAGAGCTCGTACAGGATCTTGAATCGCCCGCCCTCGTCGTCCGAACGCACAAGCAATGACCTCTCCATGGTCTTCTGCTTGCTGGTTCCAGCAGTCGTCACAAGGTACATCGAGCCGTCGACAGAGATTCCGTGGGATGGCACCTCGTAGGCCCCCATCTTCACGCCGGGGATATCGATGGGCCTGAATTCTCCATCCTCACCGACCGGGAAGTGCAACACCAGCTGATCAGGATCGGTGGAGTTGCTCCAGGCCATTGCATCTCGATCTCCAGATCCTCGACAGTCACCGAAGAGGAACCACAGCTTGCCATCGTGTTCGAAGGTGCATCCCAGGTCCGTCCCGCGCAGCCCCGCTTGGCTATCGCTGAGGCTGAGGGTTTGCACCTGTCGGGTCTTGTCCAGGTCCGCAGTCAGCTGGCTGATCTTGACCGTCGAGTGCGGATAGTGACGCGGCGGTTCTCCCGACGGATCCTCAGGAGCAGCGACGAGATTCAGGGTACACAGGGCAAGAGGGAGATGGAGGAGCATCGGTCTTTGGGGGGCGATCGGGCGGGTCTTCCTTTGGAGGAAAAGCTATCTTGATGCTCTCGAATTGACACCAACACCCAGGAAATTCCGCACCATGTCCTCTTGCTCCGCCATCGGCCTCACAGCCCTCCTTGCCCTTGCACCTCCGGCAACTGCAACTTCACAGCAAGCAGAGACGACCCCTGAAGTCCCCAGGCGCCTCCAGCTGACCAGCTCGGGGGAGGTCACCGTCGGGGACCTCGATCTCGAGTACACCTCGGCCATGAAGGACTACGCGATCCGCGATGACCAGGGAGAGGTCACGGCACACTTCACTGCATTCTCCTATGTCCTCGACACTGACGAGCGGAGGCCGGTCACCTTTGCCTTCAATGGCGGCCCCGGCTCTTCCTCCGTCTGGCTGCACATGGGCATCCTGGGTCCCAAGCGCGTCGTCGTTCCAAGTGACGCAGGTAACGCAGGTGCACCCCCCTACCCCCTGGTAGAGAACCCCTACACGCTGCTGACCCATACCGACCTGGTGTTCGTCGATCCGGTCGGAACGGGCTACAGCCGCGCAGTCGGCGACTCGGAAGACGAGGACTTCTGGGGGGTAGACGAGGATGTGGACTCGGTCGCGCGGTTCATACGCGAGTGGCTCTCACAGAACGTACGCTGGGGCTCTCGAAAGTACGTCCTCGGCGAGAGCTACGGTGGGGTGCGCGGCGCGCTCCTGGGGCAGGCCCTGAAGGGCAATAGCATGTCGGTGGCTCTCAATGGCCTGATCTTCGTCTCGCCCGCCTTCGACATTCAGTTCGTGGACGGGCGGGAGGACGATCTGACCTACGTCACCTCCCTGCCGACCTACGCAGCCACGGCTCTCTTCCACGACGCCCTGCCTATCAGGGTCGAGGACCGCGATGCCTGGCTGCGTGAGGTTCGAGATTTCGCCTCGGGCCCCTATCTGCGAGCACTCTTCGCCGGCCAAGGGCTCGATACGGAACAGCGCGCTGGGGTCGTCCGCGACCTCAGCAGCTACACCGGCCTCAGCGAGGGGTATTGGGAGCGCGCGAACCTGCGAGTCTCTGCCTCGCGCTTCCGCAAGGAACTTCTTCGCCAGCGAGGAGTCGTGGTTGGACGGCTGGACACTCGCTACCAGGGGAGCGAGACCGACGCCGTGGGCGAGTCTCCCGATAGCGACCCCATGATGAATGGGATCGGGAGTGCCTACGTGGCCGGCTTCCAGCAGTACCTCCGTCAGGAATTTGGCTCACAACTTCCCGAGCGTCCCTACCGCTTCAGCGGCAACGGAGTCTTTGGGAAGTGGAAGCGCTCCGAGTCCGATCAGGCTGCCTTCGCTGGCTGGCTCGATACGGTTCCAGCCCTGGCCGACACGATGCAGAAGAATCCCCAGCTGCTCGTGTTCTGCGCCAATGGCTGGTTCGATGTGGCCACGACCGTCCTGGCGGCCGAGTACAACCTGTCTCGCCCTGGGATCGACGCCGAGCGAGTGGTGATCAGGAACTACGACGCAGGTCACATGATGTACGTCCACAAGCCGAGCCTCGAGCGCCTGGCGCGGGACCTGCGACAGTTCTATGAGTAGCCAGGGGGCGGGCTGGCAGGGCTGGGTAGTTGGTCAGTACACCCACGGGGTGTTGCTGCCCTGAGGACCGGCTCAACCTGGCTGACCGGTCAGTCCCCAGACTTCACGGCCGAGAAGCAACTGCGGTTCTCCAGCCACTGCCGCGCATAGGCGAAGCCAAACTCCGCCAGCAGCGCTCCATAGAACAGGCTGAGAGTCGCGGTTGCAATTCCACGACCAATCATCCCTGGATCAGACAGGTTGGCCATCATCTGGAGGAGACCGATGATTGCCAGCAGCACACCACTGGTCCAGGCAAGGCGCTGCCCCGTTCGAAAGACCTCCACGAACCTCGAGACCTCGTCGATTTCCAGGGGGGTGGAGCCCAGCATGCTGGCACGAAATGCCTGTCCAACTCGCTTCAGACCAAAACTGGCAACGAGGCCCCCGAAGACCAGCGCCAGGAAGCAGATCAGCGAGGTCAGGTGAAGGAACAGGCCAAGTCCACCTGGACCGTGCCCCAGCAGGAGGCCGAGGACAGTGATCACAAGGGCGATACCAAGCAAACGAGACATCGGGTTCATGGGTTGTTCTTTCTTGAATTCTGCTGTGATGAGTTCGAACTCACCGGTGCGCTCCAGCGCGAGCCTCCAGGCTCTCAGCGCGCTCTGTTCCTCAGTCATTGCAGCGGCAAGGGCTGTGCGTAGATGGTCCTCGAGCTCGTCGGCCTGCCACTCCATCAGCACGCCGCTCGCAAGCAGCCCCCGTCGCCAGACTTGGATGCGATCCTCGAAGTCAGGCATGGGGGCTCCCCCAGACCTGCAGAAGGGTTGCATGAACGGAGCTCCACTCTCGTTTCTGCTCGGAGAGAGCCTGCTTGCCCTTCGAGGTGATCCGGTAGTAGCGGCGACGACGACCGGTCTCCGACTCTCCCCAGGTAGCAACGATCAGACCGTTGCGCTCCAGGCGGTGGAGAATGGGATACAACATCCCATCGGTCCATTGCAGCGTGTCCTTCGAGACCCGTCGGACGCGCTGGATGATGGCGTAGCCGTAGCTCTCACCCTGAGAGAGAATCGAGAGCACCAGCGGTTCGCTGGAGGCAGCGACCAGTTTCTTGGAGGTCATGGCGGCGAGGATTGGGGACTGGGACCCCCAGACCATCGACCCCTATGCATAGCAGCTTTAGGTATCCTCCAGGAGAACTCCGTGAGCAACCCCGATGGACTCTCAATCGGGCTTGCTGATGGCCGGAAACACGGTTCGGGTCACCGCAGGTGAGACCTAGCGGTCGCAGAGCTCCCGGTAATTGCAGGTCCTGCACTCACGCGAGGACTGCTCGACCTGGGGAAAGCAGGACTCGTCGCCGGCCGTATCCCCGGCATCGAAGTGGACCGCACGCATCTCGGCGAGAGAAGCCTCGATCCGGCCCAGAATCGCCTCGAGGTCCATCTCCGTGTGCTGCTTCGCCGCCAGCTCACCGCTGGTCAGGTAGACATCAACACAGGTCACCTCCCCTGGCTGTGCCCCCCACTTCTCCATCGCATAGAGGGTGTAGACGCCCAGCTGGAACTCGTCCTGCTCCCTGGGGGTGCCAGACTTCCAGTCATAGATCCAGTAGTGAGGCCGCCCCTCCACCTGGGTCTTGCAGGCAAAGTCGGGAATCGCGAAGACCTTGGTGCCGAAGAGTTCGATCGTGGGCAGGTCCTTGGAGGCGCGATCGCCTGGATCACGACCCTCCACGCAGAGAATCTCAGAGCGCTCGAGATCATGCAAGGAGGCCAGCTCGGGGGAGGTCATGAAGAAATGACCACCCTCCTGGAGGCGCTGCACGTAGCGCTTGCCGTAGTCTCCCGCCGCACTGGTTGTCTCGTCGACGCAAGCCTCGTGGTAGTGGTGCTCCGCCAGATGGGTACTCTGACCGGGACGCGAACGCCACAATCCGCCACCGTCACGGGACTGCTTGTAGCCTTCACGCAGCTTCTTGACCGCGAATCCAACCAGCTCGTCTTCGAGCATCTCCCGGCCCTCCGACTTCTGATCGAAGAACTCGGCGATAGCCTGGTGCAGGACATCCCCCGCCAGCATCGGCATGCGGGTCATCTTCTTCAGACGCCAGGCCTGGGTGCGGCGCTCGGGCACGCCACGCGTCCAGCCGTTCCACGAGAGATAGTAGTCGCAGTAGTAGCGACGCTTGCACGCTGCAAAGGTCCCGGATCGGGAGACTGACCAGGAGAGCTCGTGATCGAAGGCCATGGCTCAGCTGTAGATCTCGCCGCCCTGTCCGCTGAACTCGGCAGCCTTCTCCTTCATGCCCTCAGCGAGGGCCTCCTCGCTCTCCAGACCGTGCTCCGCCGCGTAATCCCGAACGTCCTCGGTGATCTTCATCGAGCAGAAGTGCGGACCACACATGGAGCAGAAGTGAGCCGTCTTGGCACCATCAGCGGGCAGCGTCTCGTCGTGGTAGGCACGGGCAGTCTCCGGATCCAGGGAGAGATTGAATTGATCCTCCCAGCGGAACTCGAAGCGCGCACGACTGAGGGCATCGTCACGCTCCTGGGCCTTGGAGTTTCCCCGAGCCAGATCCGCGGCGTGAGCTGCGATCCGATAGGTGACAACCCCCTGCTTCACGTCCTCAGCATTCGGCAGTCCCAGGTGCTCCTTGGGCGTCACATAGCAGAGCATGGCAGTCCCCCACCAACCGATCATGGCTGCGCCAATGCCCGATGTGATGTGGTCATAGCCTGGTGCGATATCAGTCACCAGCGGGCCCAGGGTGTAGAAGGGGGCCTCGTGACAGACCTCCGACTGACGATCGATGTTCTCCTTGATCTTGTTCATGGGCACGTGGCCCGGGCCCTCGATCATCACCTGTACATCATGCTTCCAGGCGATCTTCGTCAGCTCTCCGAGAGTCTCCAGCTCGCCAAATTGAGCGTCATCGTTTGCATCGTGGATCGAGCCAGGACGCAAACCGTCGCCAAGGCTGAAGGAGACGTCGTATTCCTTCATCAACTCGCAGATCGCTTCGAAGTGGGTGTAGAGGAAGTTCTCCTGGTGATGAGCAAGACACCACTTGGCCATGATCGACCCACCGCGTGAGACGATCCCGGTCATGCGCTGGGCGGTCAGAGGCACGTAGCGCAGCAACACGCCAGCGTGAATCGTGAAGTAGTCAACCCCCTGCTCGGCCTGCTCACGCAGGGTCTCGAGGAAGAGCTCGATGGTCAGGTCCTCGATCTTGCCGTTGACCTTCTCGAGGCACTGATAGATCGGCACGGTTCCAATCGGAACCGATGAGTTTCGCACGATCCATTCGCGGGTCTCGTGAATCTTCTCACCAGTGGAGAGATCCATGACGGTATCTGCGCCCCAACGAGTCGACCATTGCAGCTTCTGGACCTCTTCCTCGATTCCCGAGCTCACCGCGCTATTGCCTATGTTCGAGTTGATCTTGACCTTGAAGTTCCGGCCAATGATCATCGGCTCCAGCTCCAGGTGATTGATGTTTGCAGGGATGATGGCTCGTCCCTCGGCCACCTCCAGACGCACGAATTCCGGATCGCATCCCTCGCGGGCTGCGATGTACGCCATCTCCTCGGTGACCTGCCCCTGGCGTGCATAATGCATCTGGCTGAAATTGCCGTCTGCTTTCTCCTTCCGCGCCTCGATCCACTCCTGGCGTAACCTGGGCAGTCCCTCCTGCGGACGGTGCCCCTGTGGCCCCGAGGTGTCGTACAGATCTATCTGACCCGGCTCACCGTCCAGATGGACTCTGCGCTCGGGAATCCGCAGGGTGAAGCCGTTGTGCTCGACCGACCTGTAGATCTTGTGAGAGCGGGGAAAGCTCTGATCGAGAGGGCGAGCAGGAGCAGGATCTGCGGCCAGCTCGAGGCCTCTGGAAGCATCGGGTTCTTGAATCGTCATGGTCTGCTTTCCTACGCCGGCATGATCCGGATCAGGTTCGAGGGGTGCCTCTCAGACGCGATTGCGTCGCCCCCAGCGTGTGAGTCCCAAGAGCTTGGGACATCTCTCGCGGCAGTCTACTCCTTTTTTGGATGCGACTCCGTCAGCCCACCAAGAGAGAGTGGATTCGCCACGATTTCGGTCTCGACAGCAGCTCGCGTGGCCTGGCGGTGATCCTTACCTGCCGCCTCCAGTCCCCTGGCACGCAGCCGCAGGATCGTCGTGTTGAGCTCAGCCCCCAGCAGCAGCCCCAGGGCCATCAGGTAACACCACAGCAAGAGGACGATGATGACCGCCAGCACCCCGTATGTGGCGTCATAGTGTTCCCAGCTCTCCGTCATCCAGGTCCCCATGGCCCCTGTCATCAGAACCCAGGAGAGGACCGTGAAGATGCTCCCGGGCAGCAGCGCCCAGACTCGCAGCTGGACATCGGGGCCCAATCGATTCAGCCCAAGAACCGAGAGCAACAGCATCAGAGCTCCAATACCCCAGTTGATACCGGACCAGACGATTCCCACGCCTTGATCAAGCCCGAAGTAGTCCACCACGAGATGCGAGAGCGTCCTCGAGACTGGCAGCAAGGCGAAGATGACGGTCCAGGAAATCAGGAAGCCAATCGTCAGCGCAAGCGAGAGTGCATTACGGCCGACCATCGATCGATACCGGACCTCATAGATCGCACTCATGGCGCGCATCGCAGCCCGTGTCACCCCACTGGCAGACCAGACGATGACCAGGAAGCTGACCGTCAGGAGCCCCCGTCGAGGGTTGTCGAGGATGTTCTTGGCGATGGCTTCCAGCGAATCAGCAAGGTCCTGGGGCACTCGCCCGCCCAGGAACTCGCTGACTTGAGACTGCACGCGTACCGCTGACATGTCCTGGAGCTGGAGCAGGTCGGGATAGAAGCGAATCTCGAAGCCCAGCCCAAGGCATGAGACGATTTCCTGGGGCAAGAGGAAGCCTGCAGCCCAGGTAATCCACTCGATGACCTCGATCGTCGTGCTCTCTGTCCAGGCCTCGATTGGAATCATCCCGACCAAGGTGACCAGTGCGAGCAGGGCCGGAGGCAGGGAGAGAAACAAGAAGAAGGCACAAGCTGCCGCATGGGTGAACAGGTTGTGATCCTGCACCGAGAACAGGATGTCGAGCAGAGCACGATAGATGCCGCGAATCTTCAGCTTGAGGAATTGGAGCACTGGATTAGCTGGCCGAGTCCAACTCGAGTAGACGCCATAAGGTCCAACAGGCCACGCTTCGAAGCGGGCTCCAAATTCGTGCGCGCTCCTCCAGCTCGGCAGGTCCAGGCCTGACCGCGAGGCCATCCAGGACCCGCAGGCCTTCCTGCAAGCCCAGGTCTCCAGGCGCCATCACATCGGGACGACCAAGCTTGAAGAGCAAGAACATCTGTGCGGTCCAGACTCCGACCCCGCGCACCTGGATGAGCTCCTCGACCACGGCCTGATCGTCACGCCGTCCGAGGCTCCGCAACGAGAGTCGTCCATCCAGATGACGTTGGGCCAGGTCACGCAGCGCCAGCATCTTGTTATTGGAGAGCCCTGCGCCACGCAGTGCCTGCTCCTCCAGCAGCAAGAGCTCCTGTGCCGCAGGAAACCCTCTCCCTGGTCCCAGGCGACAGACTCGCTTCCAGATCGTCGCGGCTGCTTTTCCGGAGAGCTGCTGGTAGGTGATCGAGCGGGCCAGCGCCTCGAAATTGCTCATACGACGGTGGCTGGCCTCAGGGAAGTCCGGAAAGGGCTCAACCCGTTCGAGGTACTCCCCTAGCAGCGGATCACGCCCGGCCAGGGCTTGGAGCTCGCTGCGCTTGGGCTTCATTCGATGCTCTGGTCCAGGCGCTCGTTCAAGCTCGCGAGCGCATTGGAGACTCTCTCGGACTCGACTCCCGCAAAAGCCGCTTCCAGGTTGGCTACGACCAGCGGGCCAAGGCGCTGCCTGGCCAGCAACTGGAGGATCTCCAGCCGCGCCATGGGATCCTCTTCGCCCTCCAGTATCTCCAGCAGGGCTCCGACATCACGACGCTGACGGAGCCGAGCAATGGCCCGCCGACGCAAGAGAACCTCTTCATCATCATTCGCCACGCGAAGCAGAGCCTCTTCAGCCACTCCCGACCCTGACCTCCGTGCACGGTCCAGCTCACCAAGAGCGCGCCAGCGCTGGGCCGCCGAGCCCTCCCCCGCCTGCCGCGCCCACATCACAGGATCCTTCTCCAGATCGATGGTACAGAGCACGCGACAGGGAGCATCGAAGACGAGGTCACGGAGCTCACCAATCAACGAGATCCGAAACTCCTCGGAGGCGTCAGCAATCCGTAAAGGGATCTGCCTTGGCCCACCATCGTCAATGACCTCCACCACAACGGTCACGTCGAAGAGCGGCACGAGTTCCGAGGTGCGCTGGGTCTGCTTGACGAGCACGGTCAGTTCATCCCCTTCGCGGCCAAGGCGAACCTCGTACTCAGGATGTCCACCTGCTTGCACCCACTGCTCGAGAAAGCCCTCAACGTTTCGTCCGGTGACATCGAAGATCGTTCGCGCAAGGTCATGCGTGTGCACGAGACCGTCAGAGTGCCGCAGCAAGTACTCGCGGGTCGCCGCCCAGAAGGCCTCACTCCCAAGCTCTTGCTCCAGCATGTAGAGGACCCATGGCCCCTTGACGTACTCGTGAGTACAGCGAGCAGGGCTGACCTGAGTACGCCAGTCCTCTGACAGCGGACGTCGCGTCCTCTCTCCACGGGAGAGATAGCTGGCACGATACTTCTCGAGCCAGAGGGTGAAGTCCTCCACTCCCGCCTTGTGCTGCTGAAACATGAGTTCCAGGTAGCTTGCCCAGGCCTCGTTGAGCCAGAGATGGCTCCATCCAAAACAGGTCACCAGGTCTCCGAACCATTGATGTGCAAGCTCGTGGGCGACCAGCAAGCGGGTCTCCCCATCGTTCTCGAGGTGCTCCCGTTCAGTGCCGATGATGTAGTCGTTCTGGATTGTCAGGCTGGCATTCTCCATTCCGCCCGCAACGAACTCCGCCACCGCTACCTGGCCGTACTTTGAATAGGGATACTCGACCCCCAGGAGCTCACTGAAGTAAGCGAGCATTTCAGGAGTCTCTCCAAAGGCCTGTCGCGCTTTCACTTCACCGGTCCCTGGCCCAACCCAGTAGTCGACGCTCATTCCGTTCCACTGATCTGCGTAGTGCTCCCAGCGCCCAACTGCCAGTGCGATCAGATAGGTGGGAATGGTCCGCTCCAGCTCCCAGTGGAAGGTGCGCTCTCCATTCTGATGCTCCTCGACGCCTGTCAGGCGACCATTCGAAAGCGCCTCATACCCGGCCTCGACACGGAAGTGTCCGCTGTAAGTTGCTCGATCATTGGGAAAGTCCCAGGTGGGTATCCAGCGTCGATTGTCCTCAGGCTGCCCCTGAGTCCAGGCCTGGGGTGCCTCACCCTCAGCGTCCTTGGAGGAGTCCACGAAGTAGAGGCCGGCCTCGGGGCGGCCTCCATAGCGAATGGTCAGGGTCTGTTCTTCCCCCGGCTGCAGAGACTCCGCCAGGACCGCGGTGAGCACGGGTTCGTCCAGTCGCCACTCCAACTCACGTCCAGTCGCATCGCGCACGCTCTCAATTTCCAAACCCAGGGAGTGAAACTTCAGCTCCTCCACTGGCTGAATCAAGGCTCGAACCTGATTCGACACCTGGCCCTGAATGCTATTCTCCTCGAGATCTATCGAGAGTGACACGTCCACATGTAGCAGATCGGAGTCACGGTCCCAGCCATTGTTCTCCAGGCTGTCCGGGCGAAGTGGCCGCGGAGGTTCTCCCTCGATCGCCGGCGCATTGCAGGCGAGAAGCCCCAGCGCCATCACGAGCACGACCCGCTCATGAGAGGCTGCGGATCGCCACGAGCGGGCTGACTCACTTTGGGGGAAGAGGGCTTTCACGAGTTCTCCTGATGCAATTGGGCTCCGAAGTCTAACGAACGGGCACTCTGGCTTTACCTGCACTCGGGTTGTAATTGCACCATTACAGGTCCAGAATGCCGCTGGATCGAACAACACGAGCTGTCACAGGATCAGAATTCGATGCTGGCAAGCAATCACTTTCTGGGGACAGCGAGAACTGACAGAGCAGAGATGGCCAAGACACATAAGGAAGCAATCAAGAAGCGCTCTCGTCGTTCGGACCAGGAGCTGATTACGGATCTCAAGTCACAAATTCGTGAGGTCAAGAAACGCCAGCAGTTCAGGGAGTTCGTCAAGTCACCAACGGTGAAGTCTGCAGTCAAGGCACTGAGCGCCATTGATCGCGCTCTCGAGATCTCCGCCGAACACAGCTCCACTACGATGCGACATGCGCTCTCCGACGCCCGCAAGCCCCTGGTTGCCGAGCTAGAGCGTCATGGCTTCAAGGTCCCCAAGGCCAAGCTCCCTCGGGGTCGACGCCCCAAGATCAGCTAGCTCCTCCACACAGCATCGCGAAGACCATCCCGAGCCAGGGCGGCTTTCGCCTCTTACGCCAGCTGAACGAGCCAGGGAGCCCGGGCGTACTCACCAACCGTGGGTACATCGATGAGCACTCGATCAAGTACTTTCGGGGCGATGGGCTCGCCCATCGCTTTGCGCGAGCGCTTGCGCGGCGAAGCGCGGTCCCCATCAAGGAGGTCCTCGAGGCCTTCGAGTTCTTTGCCGTCGTTCGCAAGGACACGAGAGCTCCATCGGTCGCGGACCTCTGCGCCGGACATGGCCTGGTGGGCGCTCTCTTTGCCCTGTACGAGCGCAAGGTTGAGCAGGTCCTGCTCGTTGACTGGAGGCCTCCTGCGAGCCGCGCAGCCGTACTGGAGGCTGCCGCAGAAGTAGGCCCCTGGACCCGTGACAAGCTCTCCTGCCTGAACCAGAAGATCGAACAGGCGCGGTCCGAGCTCAATCCGGGGACCAGCGTGGTCTCCGTCCATGCTTGTGGTCACCGCACGGACAGCTGCATCGAGATCGGCATCGAGGTTGGTGGTGCCGTTGCCGTCATGCCCTGCTGCAGATCACACCGAACCTCCAGCGCACCGAACGCGCTCAAGATCGCCCTGGGTCACGACCTCGCAATCGACGTGGACCGCACCTACCGCATGGAGCAGGCGAACTACAAGGTGCGCTGGTCGACGGTTCCCGAGGCGATCACACCGATGAATCGGGTACTCATCGGGCGCCCTTCACCTGAGGCCGGCAGTGAACCGGCCCCCTAGGCGTTCGCGGAACCAGCTGTCGCCTCTTCACTGGCGACCTCCGCGGGCTCTGTAGATCCTCGTGGCACGATTTCGACGATTGGCTCACCAGACTCGTGATCCAGATCGTCATCGGACGAGGAACTCGTGTCGCTGCTGGCTGTCCCCTTGCTCTCCTTGCCTTGCTTGCCCCCACTGGCCTCAGGCACGAAGTGGTCGACATCCTCCAGCTGCACCGAGACCTGTCGAGAGACGCCCTTGGTCTGCATGGTGACCCCGTAGAGGCTCTCGCAGCGCGCCATGGTGCCCTTGTTGTGGGTCACAACGATGAACTGTGTCGACTCGCGGAAGCGATCGAGCATCACCAGGAAGCGCTGGATGTTTGCATCGTCGAGGGCTGCATCAACCTCATCGAGAATGCAGAACGGACTCGGTCGGGCCTCGAAGACTGCGAACAGGAGCGCCAGAGCCGTCATGGTTCGCTGTCCACCGGAGAGCAGGCCGATCGGCAGCATCTCCCGTCCGGGAGGACGCGCGGTGATCTCCACACCTGCCTCCAGGACGGGCTCGCCTTCAGCCAGCTTGACGTCCGCCTTGCCACCGCCGAAGAGCTGGCGGAAGAGCACCTGGAAGTTAGCCCGCACTTCATCGAAGGTCTTGACGAACAGCCGCTCGCTCTCCTCCTCGATCTTCTTGAGAGTCTCGTTCAAGACCTTTCGCGATTGATTCAGATCTGTGACCTGGGTGTCCAGGAACTCGAGACGACCGCCAACCTCTTCCAGCTCGCTCAAGGCCTCGGTGTTCACAGGCCCCATTCGGTCCAGCTTTGACTTGAGGTCCCGTACCTGCTCATCGAGAACGGTGATCGAGCTCTTCGTGCTGAGTTCCTCTTCGGGCTCGAAGCCCTCGAGCAAACCGGCCAGCTCCAGCTCGAGCTCCTCCACTGCCCGGCGTGAGACCTCATCACGGGCAAGAGCGATACGCTGCTCCTCCAGCCGCAGGCTCGAGAGATCTGCCGAGCTACCCTCGAGTGAGCGCGTCAAGGAGTCCTGCTCTCGGCGGAAGCTATCAAGCTCCTGGTCAGCCTCGGCCGTGCGCTGGCGCAGCTCCGCCATCTTCTTCGAGACACTCTCACGCTCTTCTGCGATCTTCGCGCTATCCAAGGCAAGCTGCTCGCTCTCGGCAGAGCCTGTCCTGGCATTCTCGCCCGCCTCTTCGGAGAGCCGCTGTGCACGCTGGACCTCGCTGGTGCTCGACTCAATCCCCCTCTTCAGGTCCCTGATTCGGCTGGACAGTCCCTCGATCTGCTCCTCGATCCGTGTCAGCTCTACCTTCGACTGGCCTTCCGCAAGATTGAGTTCCTCACGCTGCCTCTCCAGCTCGCCACCCCGCTGCTCCATCTCGCGCAGGGCCACACTCTCCCGCTCATAGCCAGCCTCGAGCTCCGTGAAGCGCACGCGAGCAGCTCCCAGGTCGGCCTCGAGCTGGGCTGCCTCGGCGACAACACCACGGTGCTCTCCCTCCAGCGCCTCCGTTTGGGCTCGTAGATCGCGCACACGAGCCTGGGCCGTTCCCAGAGCGCCCTGAGCCTGGCCCAGGGATTGGCGAGCGGCCTCTGTCCTCGACTCCGCCTCGTCCATCAGCGTCTGCTGAGCAGCACGACGCTCACGGGCTGCCTCGACCTCGGCGAGCACTCTTGTCCGGCGGGTCTCGAGTTCAGCCAGCTCGATCTGCAACTCTGCAGCGCTCGAGCGACGACCGATCGCGCCCTGAGCCAGGGTACGCTCACCAACCACCAGACCTGCTCCATCGACCAGCTCGCCAGCCGGAGTCACACAGCGCAACCTCGGGTCGCAACGAACCACGTCGAAGGCCGTCTCCAGATCACGCACGAGGAGCACATCCGCGCACAGGACGTCAGCAATCCGTGCAAACTCCGGGGCACACTCCACCTGGCTCCGCAGGGAGCCCACGACGCGCCCCTCAAGCCCCGCTGGGATCGAGATGGGAGCCGCTTCAGCGCTGCCGAGCCCCCCCATGACCGTGAGCGCTGCCTGTCCGCCGGCCTTCTCGGTCAACCAGTTGGCGATGTCTCGGACACTGCTATCGTCTGCCAGCACCAGGGCCTGAGCTCGGTCACCAAGGACGGCATCGAGGGCGCGGGCGTGCGCTGTACCCGTGCTGAGGTGATCGGCCAGAAGACCTGAAAGCCGGTCGGCTGAACAGGGGCCGTCCTGACCATCTATTGCGTCCAGAATTGCGCGAGCGCCCTCTCCCAGGTCCGCGAGCTCGCGGTCACGATCCAGCAGGGATTCGATGTGGCTGCGGTGGCGGGTCAGCTCCAGCTCGAGAAGATTGCTCTCGGCATCGCGATCCTCGAGGTGGGCGCTGGCCTCCGTTAGCTGAACCTGGGTTCCGGCCTGGGTGGTCTCGGCCGTGACGAGGTCGTCCTCTGCCTTCGCCAGTTCGACCAGCGCGTGCTCTTGCTGACCTTCAACAGCCTGCAGTTGCTCGGAGGACTCCCGCAGGCGGGTCGCAACACGTTCCGTGCGATCCGCGGCAGGCGCCTGAGCTTCTTCGAGGTGGCGAACAGTGTTCTCGGCCGCGGTGCGCTCGTTGAGCGCCTTCAGCAAGAGCTCATTCTGACGCTCGGAGCGCTGACGGAACTCGCCGTAGACCTCCGCCCACTGGCGTCGCTCTGCGCCGCGACGCTCTGCCTCTCCACGCACGCCCTCGACCTCGGTCGCCAGCGTAGCCTTCTGCTCCTCGAGAACCTGCAGCTCTTCGGCTCGCCGGGACAGCTGAGCCGTGAGCTCTTCCACCCGCTCGGCCTCCTCGCCGGCGATGTGTTCCCAGCTACTCACCCTGGCCAGCAGCTGAGTACGACGTTCATCGAGGGCCCGTACATCACCCTCCAGGCGTGAGACATCCTCGGTCACGCTGTGAAGTGCATCCACAACGCCAACCCGCTCCTGCTCCAGGTTGCCGATCGTTTCTTCAAGGGTCTCGCGCTGACCGCGCCTCTCCCCGAGATCCGACTCCAACCCCTCGATCTCGCTCAGGCAGGTCTGGAACTCGTGCTCGAACTGGTGGAGCTGATGCTTCACCAGGCGTGTCTTGAGCCCCTCCCACTCAACTCGAGCCGTGAGATAGCGCTCCGCCTTGCCGGCCTGAATCTTCAGTGAGCGCACACGTGACCGCAGCTCTCCAGTCACGTCATCCAGTCGAGCGAGGTCTTGCTGAACACGAGCGAGCCGCAGCTCGGTTTCGTGCTTGCGCTGACGGTAGCGGCTGATACCTGCAGCTTCCTCGAAGATGCGACGGCGATCGACAGCGTTAGCGGAGAGAACCGCATCGATGCGACCCTGCTCGAGCACGCTGTACCCCCGACTCCCCAGACCGGTATCGAAGAGCATCTCCTTGACGTCCTTCAGGCGAACCTTCGTGCCGTCGATCTGATACTCGCCCTCTCCACTCTTGAAGACCCGGCGCGTGACGGAGATCTCGGCACCATGCGTCTCGATGGTGCCCGTCGAGTTGTCGAGGACGATCGTGCCCTCGGCGACCCCCATCGAAGGGCGGCTCGCGCAGCCCTTGAAGATCACGTCCACCATCTCCTTGCCCCGCATCGAGGTCGGCCGCTGTTCGCCAAGAATCCAGCGAACTGCGTCGACGACGTTGCTCTTGCCACAGCCATTCGGGCCGACGATCCCAGTCAGGGTATCGCTGCCAAATTCGAAGGCTGTCGTGTCAGCAAAGGACTTGAATCCGAGAAGTTCGAGTCGTTTCAGGCGCATGTATCGAGCTCTGAGGGATCGAAGAGGGGTCTAACTCACTCGCGGGGAGGAGTCACTTGAGGATGGATCTAGCTGAAAGAAGGGCGCAGTCGGTGGAATCTCGACAGCTCCGGAGACGCTCTGACGGATCGTGTTTCGCTCTTCCTGGAAGAGCTCCCAGGCCTCGAGCTGTGCCTCTAGTTGATGAGAAGGATCCGTTGGACCGTCGATTTGCAAGGGCAACCATGAGCCTGCCGGGACCGTTGCGAGCAGCTGCGCTTCAGCTCTGCCAGGAACAACTCCGGGCAGCGCCCCGAGACGGTAGCCACGGGAGTAGCCGCGAGCGAGTCCCGCGACGGGATCTTCTGCACCGTGTCCCGAATCGAAGAGAAGGCCTTGGTGCGTTCGCTGACCCTCTTGACTCTCTTGGGCGAAGCGCTTGCAGGCTTCCCCGGCGAAGTGAGGTGAGAGGTGCACCGAGATTCCCCGCTTCGCGGAGAAGCGACGGGCCGCCTCCGACATGAGTCCGAGAATTCGAGACCCCTGGTCGGCGCGCAGCTCTCCGTCCCCCAGCATTCGCATGGCCTCACCAAGACCAACCGGAGTGAGCGCATAGGCCACCCGACCGCGTAGCTCCTTGGGACGTGCCGCACGAGTGTCTCTCTGGAAGCGCGCCAGGCTGGCAAGAGCCTCCACTGCCTCCTCGACGAGGTGTGCCAGGCTCTCAAGGAACAGGTCCTCGCGCCAGGGCCCCGCCTGCCGAGCGAGCCGGCTGAGATTCAGCGACGCAGCACCTCCACAGCCGAGGCTCCCGAGCTCCCGGGGCAACCGCCTACCAGCAGGGCCGAGGAACTGCTCACCATTCGGAGCCCAGGTCGGAATCAAGGCTCCACGCTCCAGCAACCGGGAGACCACAGATCGCATGTCCGCGGTCGAGTCCAGCAGCACGCTGAGCTCACCACGATCGAGGAAGAGGCGAGGGAGCGGCTTGGAGTCATCGAATCCGTACAGCTCGTCGAGCACCCGCACCAGCCTTCCACAGAATGCAAGCGCCTTGGGGCCGGGCGAGGCGAAGTCCAATCGGCGGTCGGTACCGCGGGCCACCGCAGCCGCTGCCGAGACCCAGGTGCCGAGGCTCTCGAGCTCGTCACCCCGGCCGGGCTTGGCAAGACCACGCAGCAACGCAGCAGGGTTCTCGAGCACCAGTCCCCGGGAGACGCTGCCCAGCTGCGCAGCGATCTCATCCAAGGCGTCGAAGGCCGCCTGCACCCCGGGAGAACCACGTAGGAACAGCTCACAGCGTATGCCCTGGGTGAGATACAGGTGCGGTGCCCTTAGATCTTCCAGGTGCAGAGCCGCCGTGGAGTGCCGCTCGACCGTGGCCTCAGTGAAGATGTCTTCCAGGGCGTAGCGCCCCATGACCTCCCCACCCAGGACCTGCAGAAGATCGAGTTGCCGCTCCTCGTGCTCCCCGTCCAGGGCGGCTCGTCGTGCCGCCGGGCTGCGCTGCCCCTCCCCGAGCAGCTCGCGCAGGTCATACCTGGGGATCGCGACCGGAGCCTGGCGCGCCAGGGCACCGGAGAGCCCCATGGCCACCAGCTCGTTGTCCACCAGCTCTCGAATCAGCGCCGTGGAGATGCGCTTGAGCTCGGCAGCCACCACGCGGGCCTCCACCCGCGAGGCAACCAGCTCGGCCTGCTCTCGAGATAGCTCTGCTTCCTGAACCAGAGCTGCGATGATCCGCCCCTTGCTCCAGGGATAAGTCCCGCGTGCTTCGCGCACCCGCAGGTGTCGCAATTGACCGTCGAGGCGCTCCCGGTCGGCAGCTATCGTCAGCGAGTCGCGCACGCGCTTGCGGCGATCACGGTAGAGGATGTACGCCTTGGCGACCGCCGCGCGTCCCAGCTCGACCAGGCCAACCTCGACCAGGTCCTGGATCTCCTCGATCTCGGGCACGCTCTCAGCTGCCGCCTCCGCTTCCAGTCCCGCCCCGTCGGCCTCCGGAGAACCGTCATACAGCTGCTTCTTCCCAGCTCCGGCGTCACCACGCCAGGCGTAGCGCCTGCGAAGGGCCAGCTCCACGAGATCCGCAACCTCGTCCGCGAAGAGCGGATCGTGTTCGCCCACTGCGTGCTGTGCGCTACGAACAGCCGATGCGATCTTCGACTTCTCGAAGAGTGCCTCGCGCCCATCCCGCTTGCGAACACGACGAACACTCATACAGACCCCTCCTCAGATCCGCTCTCGAGCATCGGCCGAAGCTCGTCGAGGAACTGCTGGATGTCTCGGAACTCCCGATAGACGCTGGCAAAACGCACGTACGCCACGGGGTCGAGCAGCCGCAGCTCCTCCATCACCAGAGAACCGATGACCGTGCTGGGGACCTCCCGGTCGTAACCCTCGTGGATCTTGGATTCGATCACCAGGGTGGCCCGCTCGAGCAGCTCGATCGACACGGGTAGCTTCTCGCAGGCCAGGATCATTCCGCTGAGGATTCGTTCACGATCGAAGCGAACTCGCTCACCGCTCTTCTTGATCACGCGCAGGGGAGTTTCCTCCACCCGCTCGTAGGTCGTGTAGCGCAGGAAGCAATCCAGGCACTCCCTCCGCCGACGGATCACTGCACCCTCGTTTGTGAGGCGTGAATCGACAACTCGGTCGTTGTCCTGCTTGCAGTGCGGGCATCTCATTGGGAGCTGAAATACGCCCCTGAGGGGTGCCGAGGGACGTATTCTTTGGTGCAGGAGAACACGCTAGATGTTGTGTGTCAATGCAGGTGACCCCGCTATTGCTGGGGCCGCGCCCCGATCTGGCGACCTCGAGCAGAGAAGCTGCCGCCCGGCCCCAGGACTCACTTGCCGATACAAAAAGCGGCGAAGATTCGATCCAGCAAGTCCTCGGGGGTGGTGGTCCCCGAGATCCCGTCCAGCTCCCCACAGGCGTCCCGCAGGGCCTCGGCAAACAGATCCAGGGGCAGGCCGTCCAGCCAGGCCTCCAGCCCACCCGAGAGTGAGCTGAACGCCCCCTGCAAGGCGGCGCGGTGACGGACTCCGATCTCTCGCTCGAGGCGTTCAGGAGGGGGGCCGGCGGCCCCATCACTGATGTGAGTGAGCGCCCCCACCGTCTCCGCCAGCTGGTCGAGCCCGGCTCCGGTCAGGGCCGAGACACAATGCTCCTGCAGGGCTGCTCGTTCCAGACCAGGGAGCGGCCTTGGTGGATCGAGACCCTCTTCGGTCTTGTTCCACACCAGCAAGAAGGGCACATCGACGGCCAGGCGGGCAGCCTCATGCGAGAACTCACTGGCCCGCCAGTCCAGCCGATCGACCACCCACAACTGGAGGTCAGCGCTTTCTCGAATGCCGAGCCCGATGCGCTGGGCGCATGCATCGGGTCCGGTGGCCTGCTGCTCGAGGCCAGCCGTATCAAACAGCCGCACCTCACCCGCCGGGGTCTCCCACCGACCGTGGAGCATGTCGCGCGTCGTGCCGCGCTGAGCGCTGACGAGGGCCTGGGCATCAGAGACCAGGACATTGAAGAGCGAGCTCTTGCCCACGTTTGGCGAGCCGACCAGAACCACCCGGGGCAGGTCGCTGGTCGCCACACGGCGCTCCTCCCAGCGGACAGCCTCGTCGAGGGCGTCAAGCAGCCTGCGCGCCTCTCGCTCTAGCTCCTCCCCGGGGACGTGCCCGGTGTCCGCCTCATCGAAGTCCAGGCTGGCCTCCGCCAGAGCCCAGAGCGCCGAGAGTCCCTCTCGAAGAGGCGTCAATCGATCCGCCAGGCCACCGAAGAGCAGAGCGCTGGCAGAGCGCCGCTCCGCCTCGCCACGGGCATGCACCAGGGCCAGGATCCCCTCGGCTCGTGTCAGGTCTATGCGGCCGTTCTCGAAGGCGCGCCGGGTGAACTCCCCCGGGCCGGCAGGTCCCACATCCAGCGACAGGATGCGCTCCAGCGCAGCCTCCAGCAGGAATGGCGCCCCCGGCAGATGGAACTCGGCCACGTCCTCGCGCGTGAACGAACGGGGGCCCGGCATCCAAAGCAACATCAAGGGCTGCTCGCCACGGCCATCGTCGAATCGTCCGATGTGGAAGCCACGTCGTTCCGGGTCAGGAATGGGCGTGGGGCCGCACCACGTCGCGCGGACCACGTCCCAGCTACCAGGACCGGAGACCCTCAGGACACCTCGACGCCCATGTCCGCGAGGGCTTGCGATCGCTGCAATCGTGCCCCCGTCGCCCATCTGGACCTCGCCCCTAGCGACGCTGCTTCTTGCGCTTCCCGCCGCCACCTGCGGAGGAACGCCGTTTTTGCTCCTGCTCGAGACGACGCTGCTGCTCCTTCTGCAGCTCTGCCATCTTCTGCATGAAGCGACCTGGCTTCTTGGCAGCCTGCTCGTTGTCGTCGATGGGCCAGACCTTCTTGATCACCAGCGACTCGAAGATCGCAATCGCCGAGCTCGTGATCATGTAGAGCGCAAGCCCCGAGGCGTAGTTGTAGAACAGGAATGCGAAGAAGACCTGCATCCCCATCATCATCTTGCGCGTCTGCTCCTGCTTTGGATCCGACGTGGCGGGCTGCGGCATCACCTTGTGCTGCCCGATCCACAGGCCGATCATGATCAGCGGCAAGATGTTCAGGTACTCGATCGTTCCGATGAAAGGCAGGTGCGTGTTCAGGTCGATGCGCATCAGCTGATCCGGCATCGAGAGGTCCTTCATCCACAGGATGAACGGCTGGTGGCGAAGGTCGAAGTGCACCCGCAGGGCCTGGAAGAGCCCAATGAAGACCGGAAACTGGAGGAACATCGGCAGGCAGCCACCGAGCGGGGGGAAAGCCCCCTCTTGCTGCATGATCTTGGCCTGCTCCTCCCGCTGCTTCTTGATGTCGTCCTTGTACTTCTCCTTGTTGGCGTCAAGCAGCGGCTGGACACGCTTCATCTTCTTGGCGAAGCGAGCCATGGCGGTCTGTGCGCGGCGGTTGAGCGGAAAGAGAACCGCTCGCACTGTGACCGTCATGAGGATGATGGCGACACCCCAGTTGCCGACCAGGCTCTGATAGAAACCCAGGATCGCCGTGATGATGTTGGCGATCCATGAGAAGAACCCAATGTCCTCGTCCAGCATTCCGATGAAGTCAGCGCTGGCCTGCTCGAGGGTCTGACGCTGCTTGGGACCCGCATAGATGTCAAAGGCGACTGCGAGCTTGGAGCCGATCTCGGGAACCGGCAGCTGCAAGGCAAGGTCGCAGACGATGTACTTCCAGGCATCCTCCGGATCTTCGCCTGGGTTCTCGTTTAGCCAGGCCTGATCTTGAACCCGGCGATAGCTCGCGCCGATGATCGAGCGTGCGTGCTGGGGCGTCGTCGGTGAAGCGAGGAAGGCGAAGAACTTGTTGTGGACTCCGGCGAAGGAGAGGTAGCTCGAGCCAGGCGCCGGCAGGGGTCCGACCCTGTCGTCAGAGCCACCACCAGAGATCTCGGCTTCGATGGCCGGCTGCGCGCCCATTCCGCTGGTCCATGCCGCCAGGGTCTGAGGTTCCTGATAGAAGGCCTCATTGCCATGGGGAGGCACGACCTCGGCAGGAGTGAAGCTGAATTGCTTGAGGCTGCCAGCGCTATCGGAGGAGACGTTCTCGAGCTCCAGTTCGAAGTGCAGTTGATAGCCTTCGAGCGCGATGAGGCGCTTGCGAAAAACCACTCCCGTGCCGGGCGCGTAGGTGAACTCGATGCCATCGGCGCCGTCGTCCGCACGGGTCATCAGGCGATGCTGCCAGAGCACGTTCTCCAGTGGCTCCACGAGCAGGTCGCGAGCCGAAGAGCTGGCTGTGAAGCCCAGGGATCCGGTGCTTCCCTCGTTGGTCTCGGCAGAGGTCAGGAGCTCGACCCAGGACGCGGGATCGGTGCTCTCACCACCTTCGGCCTCCATCTCCATGGAGAAGTCGCCCAGATGCATGGAGAGCAGCCGCGCCCCCCGATTCGTGAACAGCATCTTGTACGACCCCGGCTCGCCAGGGATTCCCAGGCTGAGTGCAATCTCCTCCTCTTCTGTCCCCAAGAGGGCCTCGCCGCTGTCGGACTCCTCTGCATAGCCCTCGAGGGCGGGGTCATCCTGTTGGACCTCGACGAGCTCCGACACCCCAGGCTCCGCGGGCGGCGGCTTGGGTACGAAGATGCTCCAGGCCATGAGCACCAGGAACGACAGCAGCAAGAAAACTTGGATACGCTTTTCCAAACCGGGAGTCAGCGCAACGCGCTGGGAGGGGTTTCGGTGGTAGGAAACGGTTCAGCAGGGTGAGTGAGTGGGCCGAGGACCACTCTCCAGTTGAGTCAATGGGACCCCGTGGTCCTTGGGCATTCGTTCCGCGGGGTTTCAGATGATGGCAACCGGTCGGAGTCCAAGGAACGCCAGGCCACCGCTCGGCGGACCATCTTGAGCATGGAGCCGAGCGGAGCTCTCAGCGGCCAACGAACAGGCGCTCGGCCAGGTAGTCGGGCAGATCAGGGACGTTTCGAATCAGGGTCGCGGAGGTGTCCACGTCGTACTTCAGGCGAATGAACTGCACGGTCTCGCCGTCGAAGATCACGTAAGAGAGTCGAGGGTCACCGTCTCGCGGCTGACCGACCGATCCCACGTTCACGATGGCACGACGCCCGGGACCTGTGCCCAGCGCGTAGGGCCCCTCGGTGTCACTGGGCGTGTACAGCCGTCCATCCTCGTAGTAGACCGCCGGCACGTGGCTGTGCCCGACGAAGCAGATATCCCGCTCCATGGCTGCAAAATTTGCCTTCATCTTGGGCAGATCATGAATGTCGCGAGGCAGCATGTACTCGCGAACCGGCTCGCGAGGACTGCCGTGGGCGAACATCGCCTTGTCGTCTGTCGCCGAGGCCGAGAGCTCACCGATGAAGTCCCAGTAGCGCAGCCCCGCATCCTTTCCACCACCATCGGAGATCTCATGGTGAGTCCACTCGATGGCAGCGCGGGCCTTCGGATTGAAATCCTCCGGGCTGGTGAGGAGCGCGTCCTCGTGGTTGCCCTTCAGGCAGATGCCGTCCTCCAGGTCAGAACCATCCTCAAAGGCAGCTCCACCAACGCACAGCCTCATCACGTAGTCGAGTGCTTCACGCGGCTGTGCGCCGTAGCCCACGATATCGCCACAGCAAACGAATCGGCGAACGCTCCGCTCCCGTGCGTCGGACACGGCAGCCGCCAGTGCAGGGATATTCCCATGCAGGTCGGAGATGATGGCGGTCTGGTGGTAGGTCACTGGGGAGAGCTGGGATGGGACTATCCAGGGAGGAGTCAGCGGGACTCTTCTACCCTGAAACGGGCCGCAGATTATCCCGTGGCCTTGCCGCCGGGGCAAGACGCAGCACCTCGGAGTTGACGCCTCAGCGCCCTTCTTCCAGATGGAGGGCTTCGCTGGCCCGCGTCAGGAACTGGGCCAGGAGGAAGAGGACGGGGGTCATGAGAGTCAGGGGCGACCAGGCTCCGATCAGGGCGGGCAGCGCGATCACTAGGAGCACCCCGACCACCCCGAGCGGCCCCATGCCCCGGCGTTGGAGCCGGTGGGCCAGGTGCCTGCGATCACCGCGCCAGGGTGGATCTCCCTGACGAATTCGCAAGCAAGCCACCCAGAAGAGGTCCAAGGCCGGGAGCACGACGACCCCCCAGGCTGCGGGATTGGTCAGGAGGACCAGGCCGATCAACTGGCTACCACCATCGCCCAGGTAGGCGATCGGATCGCAGCTGCTACGCAGACTCAACCCTCCACCGGAACGACGGCGCAAGAGCAAGTTCGGCACCAGGAAACCGAGGATCGCCGGGGCCAGAGCTGAGCCCACCAGCACCAGACCCAGCCCTGAAACCGAGCCCAAGGCACCATCTGCATTGTCGAAGGTGTTGCTCGCGTTGGTAAAGAGCACAGCCATGAGCCCCATGACGAGCACGGAGCCGATCCACGAGTCGATTCCCGCGATGCCGGCCCCGTCGAAGAGCGCCAGCCCGATGCAGAGACCACCGACGAGCTGAATGGCCACCTTCACCAGAGGGCGCAAGCCCCCCTTACGGAAGTCGTCGACCACCCCGCCCCCGAGGGTCACGGTAAACCCAACCAACACCAGCGGGTGAGCGAGTGGTAACTCGTTGCTCCCGGTCAGCCACTGAACCAGCCAGATGCTGGCCAGGGCCAGGCCCCCCACCGCGGGCACGCGGCCCTGCTGGAGCTTGCGTACGCTCTCCTCCCCGACGGCGGCATCTCCCCAACCTAGCCTCCGCCACAGGTGCGAGAGTGCCAGCGTCAGGAGAAAACCAGCGCACCACCAGGGGATGGCGTCGATCAAGAGCCCTCGCAGTAGAGGCCCTCACGCTGGATGTACTCGCCGAGAGCCTTCGGCAGCGAGATCCCCGGTGCTTCTCCCGCCCCCAGTCGGATCCTGAGATCCGTTGACGAGGCCTCCACCGGCGGTCTTCGAACCAGCCCCGAACGTAGGCGCTGGAGTGCGCCGTCCGACAAGCCCTCGAGATCCTGGAGCAGGCCCTCGGGGTCCCCCTCTCGATAGATCACGATCGGCTGGGCCAGGCCCAGGATCTCCTCGATCTCGCGCCAGGAGTCCAGACCCTTCAGGTTGTCAGTCCCGAGAATCAGAAACAGCTCTCGAGAGCCCGGCGGGGCCTCGGCCAGGATCTCGCGCAGGGTGTCGATGGTGTAGCTGGGACCATCTCGACCGAGCTCCCTCGGGTCGATGGAGAGCTCCGGTTCCCCCGCGATCAACAAGTCGAGCAGGGCCACCCGGTGGGCCCCCCCAGCCAGCCGGCGACCGGGCTTGTGGGGTGGCCTGGCTGCGGGCACGAAGCACACCCGGTCCAGCTTGTGGGCACTCCTCGCCGCCAGGGCCGCGTGGAGGTGGCCCCGGTGAGGGGGGTCAAAAGAGCCCCCCAGGATCCCCAGGCGCTCTACGGATCCGGGCTGATCGGAGCTCAAGACACCCTCCAGGGGCCCAGATTGGGCTTCTGAGGCGTAACCATGGGCGCCGGGGGGGTAGAACAGCCCGAACGGGTTCCTGGGCACTCGATCCGCATTCTCATGGGGGCAGGCACGATCCAGGAATCTTAGAGCCCCGACAGGCCCCCCGCCACGTTGACCACCCCCCTACCGATTCCTAGACTGTGGCGCTCCAAACGAGCCGCGCGCTCAGTTCCCCACGTCAGGCCCAGCTCCCTGCCGGTTCCCACTGCATACATGAAGACCATCGCCCTGCTCAGCGCCGCGACCTCCGCGCTCCTCTTCTCCAGCTGCGTTTCGAGCCCCAGTAAGGCCGACGACCACTGGTCCAACGAGTCCATCGCTCCGCGGGTCGCTCGCGTCATGCTGGGCTATGACCCCGACCAGTACGACTCGTATCGCGACTACGCCTGGGAGAACAAGCTAGCCATCTCCCTGACACTGCAGCGTCATCTGCTCTGCTGGAACCCGGAGAACCCCTACCAGCCGGCGGACCCTGACTACTACGCGCCGCGCCCCTTGAACAGCCCGCTGCCCAACCCGCTGACCTACTTCGGTATCGAGTCAGTGGTCATCGGCAGTCTGATCTACGCCGGAGCCGGTGTCTTCATTCCGATCCCGATCGACTCCATGATAGGTACCCTCGAGCCCGGCGGTGAGGAAGAGTTCGTCGCTGGCCTGACGACCACCTTCCGGCCCTTGCGAGTCCTGACCGTGTCGTTCCTCGACGATGCGCTCAGCCTGCCCCCCTACGGCGGCAATGAGAACGAGCCCAACGTGTCGTCCTACGAGCTGGTAGCCCAGTAGTTCGGACCCCACAAGCAAGACAAGAGAGGGGCCGCTCGCAACTGCGAGCGGCCCCTCTCTTGTTGGTCAGGCCCCGGGGATCTCACTGGCTCCTTCACCACCCCAGAGCACGCAGTGCTCTCACTGTCATTGCCTCGAGATCTTGCTCCACCTCTCCCTCGATCCAGACGATCTCCTCGAACTTGCGATACCAGGTTCGCTGCTTCCGCGCGAACTGTCGGGTCCGTAGCGCAATCGAGTTCTCGCACTCTTCACGCTCGAGCTCACCATCGGCGAGCTGCAAGACCTCCGTGTATCCCAGGGCCTGAATTGCCGTGGGCCCAAACCCCGTACCGGCACGAACGGCCTCTGCCTCTTCCTGCCAGCCTGCGTCGAGCATGCGTCTTGTACGAGCCTTGATGCGGGCGTCCAGGTTGGGAACCTCCTGGCCAACCCCGACCAGACGGCGGCTGCACCCGGGGTTGCGCTCACCAACGGAATCGCGCCACTCCCTCTGCCACGCGGAGAGAGGTCTACCGGTTTGCTCGTAGACCTCGAGAGCTCGGACCACACGCCGCGTGTCATTGTGGTGCAGGCGCTCAGCACTCTCGGGGTCCACTGACTTCAGCCTCGCATGCTGAGCCTCGAGGCCGATCTCTTCGGCCTGCTGCTCCAACCTCGATCGCAACTCCAGGTCCGCAGGCGGCCCCTCGAAGATCCCATGAGTGAGAGCCTTCAGGTAGAAGGCGGTGCCGCCCACGAAGAGCGCTCGTCCACCCGCGCTCTCAATCGACTCCACGACTGGCCGCAGGTCCTGGAGGAATCGCGTGACGTCGTAGCGCACATCCGGCTCCACCAGGTCGATCATGTGATGCTCGACCCGGCCCCGCATGGCCCCGTCGGGCTTGGCCGTCCCCACGTCCATGCCCCGATAGACCAGCATCGAGTCCAGGGAGACGATCTCCGCCCCCGCACGCTCGGCCACAGCCATGGCCAGGTCACTCTTGCCCGCCGCCGTGGGGCCGACCAGGGCACACAGTTCGTGGGCGAATGGTAAGGATTGGTAAGTGGCCACGCTGGGAGGAGAATACCGAAGTGCCCCGTAAGAGGTGGACCGCGAACCCGCTGGAGTATTCGAGGCGGGCGCCCTACCCTCCTCTGAGTCCTGGACCCGAGCCGTACCATGAATCCTGCCGTGAACCGACCCCCTCTGACCCTGCTCCTCTGCCTGCCGCTCCTGGCTCAGGCCCCCGCTGCCGCCCTCCAGGACGAGGACACCTCCCCCCAGGAGGAGCTTCGACGCAGGAATCGAGCGCGCTTGCAGGCTCCCCAGGTGCTGCTGAACTCTGACGGTACAGTGGTGCTTCCAGGGGAGATCCCGGAGAAGGCCACCCCCGAGGCACGCTCGACCTGGAGGTTGCTGCTGGAGAGCATGCGCTCGTCAGCCCCAGTGCAGTCCTTCCACCTGCAGTTCGCCCTGCGCCAGAAGAACCACGAGAAGAGTCAGGTCAACGACCTCAACCTGAAGTTCAGCTACCTGGCTCCCAGCTTCGTGCGCTCCAAGCTCGAGTCCGGACGCACGCTGCTACGAGGCCCGAGCGGGGACTACCTGATCGACGGCGAGGAGGTCATCAAGTTGACCCGCAGGGAGGGTGCCGAGGACAAGAAGCAGCTGGACCAGATGGCAGCCATCGCCAGTAACTTCGTCTCTCTTGCCCAACCGCTCTCCCTGCGCTTGGTCGACCTGCAGCTACTCTCCAGTCCGCCCAGAGAGCTGCACCCTCGCCAGCACACCGATGCTTCCAAGCTCACGTGGCTGGCAGTGACCAGCCCGGACTTCTATGCCTACGCCGACGATCCGGGTCCGTCTTCGGAGATTCCCCTCTACCGAGCGCAACTCGGCATCGACAATGAGACCAAGGCTGTTCGAATGGCCGTGATCGAGAGGCTACGCAATGGCCAGGTCGTACCGGCAAGCGCCACCTTCATCAAGCTGGATCGCCACGAGGAGCGTTCGAAGCTGCTGGTCCCTCACGAGATCTTCGTCCACTCGCTGGACCCTGACGCGGTCCCCCTACGCTTTCGCAACAAGCCGGACTCGAGGCTGGCCCTGGACCGCAAGCGCGGAAGCCTTCGCGCACGCCTGGGCCCCGACGACTTCCTTCCGCCAGTCCAGTAAGCGAGCCCGCTCCGCAGCCCCCTGCCAGGCCAGGGGAACCCGTCGCTCACTTGCGATGAAAGGCTCGCTCGAGATCCGCGATGGTGAAGCGCACCCTGGTCGGCCTCGAGTGTGGACAGGTCTGGTCCGACTCGAGCTCCTTGCCGCGCCTCAGCAAGGTGCGGATCTCATCCTCACCAAGCTCGTCCCCTGCCATCACCGAACTCCGGCAGGCGGCACTGTGCAAGACCTCCTCGATCACGTCGGCGGCCTCCGGACCCTTGCCTGTACGAGCCAGGATCTCAGCCACATCACGCACCAACCCCATGGGATCTGGATGGCGTAATCGTGCAGGCATGCCCTGCACGGCAACCGCCGTCTCCCCGAAGGGCTCAACCTCGATACCCACACGCGCCAGGGCCTCCCTGTGTTCGGCCAAGAGGGCCAGCTCCGAGCGTGAGACCTCGACCACTTCGGGGACCAGCAAGCGCTGAACCTCGACCTTTCCATCCGCCATGTCACGCAACAGCCCCTCGTAGGTGATGCGCTCGTGCAAGGCATGCTGGTCGACGACCTCGAATCCATCCGGGAGGCGGCGCACCAGGTAGGTCTTGTCGATCTGCAAGAAGGGTCCGGGGAGCTCATCCACCTCGGGGTCCGTGAGGCTGGCCCCCTGAGCACGCTCAGCCGCTGCTGGTTGCGTGGGGCTCCCGCTGAAGTCGGGGAGATCCTCGATCTTCGGTCGCTGGACTGGCTCGAAGGGTCGCCCGGGAACCTCGCGTACCACGAAGGGCTCCCTGGGAGATGAAGGGCGGGACAGGGTTCCTGGGTCCTGCAGGGCCCCCTGCCCTGGATGAGCCTGATAGCCATCACGGTTGAGCGCCTTGCGCAGCAGACCCTCGCCCGGCGTGGCCATGTCGGTCTGCGCAACTGCCGGACGCAGGGAATTGAGCAGGAAGGCGAAGAGCCTGCGATCCTGACGGAAGCGCACCTCGGCCTTCGCGGGATGAACATTCACATCCACCAGGGACGGGTCCATCGACAGGTGCAAGAAGGCCACTGGCTGCCGGCCGGGGTCGAGGTAGCCGCGGTAGGCCTCCTTCAGCACCCGGATGAGCACCTTGTCCTTCACGATGCGGCCATTGAGGAACCACATCTGTCGTGCGCTGTCGCGGCGCGCGAAGCGTGGGGGCGCCACATAGCCAAAGAGCTTGAACGTCCCGTCATCGCCTTCCACAGGCACGAGTGCATCGCTCAGCTCGGATCCGAAGGTGCGCCGAATTCGTGCTGCGAGGTCCATCGAGGCCTCGATGTCATAGCTCCGCTTGCCGTTGTGAGTCGCAACGAATCCGACCTCCAGATGACCGAGCGCCATGCGCTGGACCACCTCGAGGCAGCGCGAGAGTTCAGTGGATGGCTTCTTCAGAAAGCGCCGGCGAGCGGGCGTGTTGTAGAACAGGTCGCGAATCTCAATCGAGGTCCCTCGGGGACCACCAGCCTCCAGCGGCTCTCCGATGCGGCCCCCCTCGTTGATCAAGCGCAGACCGGTCAGGTCGTCCTTGCGCCTGGAGAACACGGTGCAACGCGCAACCGAACCAATCGAGGCCAGCGCCTCTCCACGGAAACCAAGGCTGGCGATGTGGTCCAGGTCGCCCGAGTCACGCAGCTTGCTCGTGGCATGCGGTTCGAAGCACAGGGCCAGGTCTGCAGCATTCATCCCGATGCCGTCGTCGATCACACGCACGAGCTTGGCACCACCCTCCTCCAGGTCGACCTGGAGGTGCCCTGAGCCAGCATCGAGGGAGTTCTCGACCAGCTCCTTCACGATCGATGCCGGCCGTTCGATCACCTCGCCCGCCGCGATCTGGTTTCGAACGACCTCAGGTAGGGGAACAATCACGCTCTCTTCACTTGCACCTGCAATCGGGTCACGACTCATCGTCGACCTCCTCGTGACTGGGGACTTCGAGTTCGACGCACCTGCCAGCGCAAGGCCAGGGGTACGAAGTCATTCACATCGACCTCCGCTCCAGTACGGCTCTTGCGCTCGAGGTCGAGTACGTCCCGATAGACTCTCTCCCACTGCGCTGCGCCACGTAGCGTGAGCTGAGCCTGGAAGGCCTCTCGGGCCATCTTCTGCGCGCTGACTCCGGCCTCCTCTGCCGCCCTGTCCGGTGTCGCTCCTCCAGCCATGGCCCGGGCACCGATCATTCCCTGACGCGCCTTGTTGCGCAGCGTCCCCAGAACGATCGCGCCCAAGGCCGCGGGGTTGACCTCTGTCTTGCCATCCCGATCGGAGTGGAAGCCCGAGCGAAAGAGTGACTCGACCGCGGCGATTCCGCGAGCCAGGTCACCGCCGAGGAGCTCGTCCGCGGTCTTCCAGGGAGTGCCTCCACTGGACCAGCCGACCACCTCGCGCAGCTTGGCGGGCCCACCCTGCCGTAACTTCTCGAGCTGGGTGTCAATGGCCGCCAGATCGTTCCCTGTGGCCGCCGCCAGGTACGCACAGTCGTCAGGACTCAGGCGCAACCCAAGCTCTGCGGAACGCGTGCCGACCCACAGTGCCAGCTCCACCTTGCGAGGGTCTGGCGACCAGGGGGGCGGCGTGTCCCATAGCTTTCGCAACGAGAGCAGGGGGGCGCCGGCGGCCTTGATGGCCTTGGCGAGGGCATGGTCCGCTCGAATGGACCGACCGGTGAGGATCAAGCAACCATCGCCCTGGGTCTCCATGAAGGAGAGCGCCAGGCGTGTGAAGGGCGAGGGCTTGCTGCCGACCTTCTTCAGCAGACCCTCCCCCGCCCGACCAGCGTCCACGTTTCGGACGACGATGCAGCGAGCGGAGGCAAACATCGGGTTGGCGGCCAGATCATCCAGCAGGCTGGCAGCCTCGAACTCCGGGTCCTGAGCATCGTGGCGGCAGAGCTCGAGTCCTGAGTCGGTTGCTGCCGCCATCAGCATCTCGAGCCCGCGTTCTACGAAGTAGCGCTCCTCACCCCGCAGCAGTGCGGCTCCGGGCAGCCCCTCGGTCTTCAACCTCTGAGCAAGCGTACGAAGCTGGACCGGAGGATCGGGGTCTCGATTTCGCGCCTTGGCCATGACCCCATTGTAACGGGCCGGAGCCGCGCTTCACCCGTGGAGAGCCAGGTCTCCAGCCAGCCCCACGAAGAGTCCGACCCCAACCCAACCATTGAGGGTGAAGAAGGCCACATCCACGCGACTGAGATCATCAGGAGCCACGATCGAGTGCTCCCAGACCAGGAGGAGTGCCGCCACGAGAACGGCCAGCCAGTACGGCCAGCCAAGGCCCGCGTAGTGCCCCTGTGCAGCGAAGCAAGCCACGGCCACGACGTGCAGGAGAGCCGAGAGCCGCAGGGCGACGGGAACCCCCAGGCGTGCAGGGATCGAGTGCAGACCTCGCTCTGCATCGAAGGCTGCGTCCTGGGAGGCGTAGATCAGGTCAAATCCGGCCACCCAGGTGAGCACACCTGCCGCCAGGAAGAGCACTGGCACCAGATCCCCCTCCAGGGAGCCGCGTACGGCCAGCCAGGCTCCCAGGGGTGCAATCGCCAGGGCCAGCCCCAGTACGAAGTGAGCGAGGCCACTGAAGCGCTTGAAGTAGCTGTAGCCCAGGAGCACCACGAGCACGAAGGGAGCGATCTTGAGACACAGTGGGCCGAGCAGCCAGGCTCCGAGAAGAAAGACCGCGCAGGCCGAGGCCACCAGCAATCCTGCACCCAGGGGAGAGATCACACCTGCGGGAATCTCCCGAGTGCGGGTGCGCGGGTTGGCTGCATCGATCCGACGATCCACCAGGCGATTGAATCCCATGGCAGCCGTTCGAGCGCTGACCGCACACAGCACGATCAATCCCAGCGACCTAACGGAGGGGACTCCGCCAGCCCCGAGCCAGGCTCCTTGCAGGGCAAAAGGCAGGGCGAAGATCGAGTGGCTGAACTTGACCAGCGAGAGGTACTGCCGGAGCTTGCTCAAGAACGCGACCCCGCTCCTGGATCCTCGAGGTCCGAGCGCTCCGGCTTCTCCCCCCAGCGCGCCCCAACGCTGTGCTCGACTCCCAGGGTGTCGAGGATCTTGCCGACGATGTGATCGATCAGGTCATCGATGCTGGTGGGTTTGTGATAGAAGCCCGGCATGGCCGGCAAGATGACTGCTCCCATGCGACGCAGGCGCAGCATGTTCTCGAGATGGATCTCTGATAACGGTGACTCTCGCGGCACGAGCACCAGCTCCCGACGCTCCTTGAGCGCAACGTCTGCGGCACGCTCCACGAGATTGGAGCTGTAACCAGCAGACACCCGAGCAAGAGTGCCCATGCTGCAGGGGCACAGGATCACCGCACGGGTTCCCGAGGTCCCCGAACTCGCCGGTGCTTCGACCATGTCACAACCATAGGTTCGCACCTTGCTCGCAACCTCCTCGCCCAGCCAGGCGGGTAGACACTCGGCCAGGCGCTCACCGTTGGGCCCGGCATCAAACCCTCGCTCGTAGCGGAGGACCTTGACCGCAGCGGGTGAGAGCGCCAGGTCCACGTCCTGGCCGCTCTCGAGCAAGGCACCGATCAGACGCTCTCCATAGAGGGTCCCACTCGCGCCAGTCATTCCCACGAAGTATCGACTCATAGAAAGATCTCGGGGCCAGCCCCGATGAGCAGTGCCAGGTTGAAGAGTCCGTGGCTCCAGGCGGCGACACCTGGGCCACGCCAACGAAAGAGCAAGGCCAGCATCAGGCCAGCCAGGAATCGCCAGGCAAAGATCGCGGGATCGAATGGCTCCCCTCCCGATCCGAGCCAGGCAGTACAGACGGACAGGTGAATGGCGGCGAATCCCACCGACGATCCCAGGGCGGCAAGAGCCTCAGCAGCCCAGGAAGAGCTCCGATCCGAGGATCCAAAGAAGATCAGGACCCGACGCAAGAGAACGAATAAGGCCCCGTAGATCGCCACCCGAAAGAGCAGCTCCTCGAAGGCAGCGGCCCCAAACACCCGCGCAGCCACGGGTACACTCGTGTCCGCTGCCAGGGGTGCCACGCTGTCTTGAAAGCCCCCGAAGAGTCGCATTCCCAGGGCCAGTGCTGGACCAAGAGCGAGTGCACCGAAGAACCCCTCGACGCCGATTCGGATCAAGCTGGGCACGAGAGCCAGCCGCCGCCGGTAACACAAGACCAGTGCCACCACAGCTCCGATGAGCAGGATCGCACGCCGCAACGGAACCTCCAGGTCCGGGAAGAGCACCAGGATTCGAAAGAGCACCTGTTCGGACTGGCTGGGCGGTAGGGAAGGGTCGACCGCGAGGGAGTACTCGTAGGCAACGAACATCGGGATCATCGCCAGAAACCCCAAGGCCAGGGAGGTCGATGCCCGGCCACGCCCCTGGTGTGCAGGAGTCCAGCTCGAACCACTCTCGGGGTCCAAGTGATCCTCGCCCTCGGAGTCCTCTTCCTCCCAGTGCTCTTCCCACTCCTCTTGCTGAACCGTCATCAGATCATCGGGTTTGGTCGGCCTCGGGCAGCTTACCCCAGTGCAAACACGCAATCCCCCGTGTGAGTAGTTCGAAACCGCAGTCCACCAGGCCAACCGCCTCCATTTCTGCCTGCAACTCGCCGGGAGATGGCCAGGCCATCACGGTTCGCGCCAGGTAGGCATAGGCATCGTCATCCCGGGACCAGAGCTTGCCCAGGTTGGGCAGCACCTTCGTGAAGTAGAACCGATACAGGCTGCCGAAAACGACGCCCGGTGGCTGGCTGAACTCGAGCACGAGCACCCGTCCTCCTGGACGAAGGACCCGCTTCATCTCCTCCAGCGCCGTGGCTCGACTGGCCACGTTACGGATACCAAAGCCCACGCAGGCGATATCCGCTGAGGCAGATCCGATCGGGAGCAACAACGCATCGCCATTTGTGAACAAGGTCGGAGACTCCACGCGGCCCTGCTTTGGCAGGGCGTACTGCAGCATCTCCGGAGTGAAGTCCACCCCGACCACCGTTGCCCCGCTCCTGGCAAACTCCAGTCCCAGGTCCCCAGTACCGCAGCAGGCATCGATCACCACCTCTCCCGCCGTCTCACCCGCGCGCTCGACGACCCGACGGCGCCAGCGCCGGTCGATTCCGGCGGAGAGGGCGTGGTTCAGAAAGTCATAGCTGCCCGCGATGCGAGCAAACATGGACCGGACCTGGGTGGCTTCGGGCATCGGGGTTGGAGTTCGCGCAGAGGATACAGGACCCGATCCATAGACCAGCGGCGCCACGGGGAAAAGCCCCGCGACGCCGCTGAGTTGAAGTCTTCAGCGCCTACTGGCGGAAGTAATCCATCACCGTCACGGTCCCCAGCGCAGGAATCGACTGAATCCCAGGCAAGAAGGCATTCGTGTCGTAGCGGGTGTAGGCACCGTCGAGCAACAGCACGTCCACACCGCCGAGTCCGATGGTCGGGTTCGGCACGGCAGCGAAGAGGAAACGAGGGCTGCTGGATGGCCCCCCGGCGCGGACGATCGCCTTGCCGTTCAGAGGAACCGGAGAGCCTGCACTGAAGTTCGTTGCCCAGTTGACCAGCCCACCCAGATTGATCTGGTTGTCGAAGGCGATATCAACCGGCACACCCGTCAGCCGTCCCTCGCCCAGCGAGGTCCTGATGGCGTAGTTGATGTCCCTGAACTGAGGAATCAGGAGCGAGGACACGTTCAGCGGGAGCTGTCCGAAGATGGCCGATTCGGCGAACACATTCGTGACTGCACCCTGTGTAGCAGGTCCCGCAAGCTCATTGGTAGCGGGATCCAGAGGCCCCTCGTGCACGACCCAGAAGGCCGAGTTGATGTCGATCGGATCGACCTTGATCGTCTTCGGGTTGAGGAATTCGAAGACGAGCGTTCCGATCACATCGTCATAGCCCCAGCCGTTGACCGAGTTCGGTCCAGACTCGAAGACTGAGACCTTGCCATTACGTCCGATGATGTAGGCGAAGTAGACATTGCGCTGCAAACCGAAGCCGGCCTGGCGAGGTGTGATGGCGACCTCGAAGGGCTGATTCAGGTTCGAGATGATGACCTTGCGCACGGCCAGCGAGAAGGCCGAGATGATCGAGACGCTGCTGTCCCCCTCGTTGCAGACGAGGATGTCCTCGTTACCCGGCTCCCAGGCCAGCCCTCGAGGAGAGCTGCCCACCGAGACGGTCTTGACCACCGTATGGAACGCCGCCGAGTTCGGATTGATATCGATGAAGGTCACCGAGTCCGTCGTCTGACTGGAGACAGCCAGCAAGTCGAGGTTGGTGCCAATCGCCAGGCTGGTCGGATCCGGCACCAGGATGCGATCGATGACCGTCATGCGGTTGGAGTTGAGAACGAGAATCTCGTTCCTGGCCCTGTCCACCACGTACAGGAACTGCCCGATCTGCTGCCGAAGACCATAGGTCGTACAGGCATTCACATTGGTCGCCGGTAGGGACGGCCCCTGGAAGTACACGTTGGTGATGCTGGCAAGAAGGCCGTTCGGCGGTACCCCCAACGCAGGATCTCCAAAGGGATTGCCGGGCACCAGGAGATTGGTAGCGGGAGTGTCGACCGATGTGGGCTCCTGCCCACCGATGAACGGTGAGATACACAGGGGCGGGTAGACCAGCGGCGGCGGATTGGGATGGGGTGACCAGCTGACAATGTTCGGCCCCCCATCAATCAGCACCTGAACACCATTCGGATTGGACGCTGCGGGACTGAGGGTCGACCCGTCGATGACGCTCGCTACCTGCTTGAACCCGTCCGCGGCACAGAGGTTGCCGCCCGACGATCCCTGGCAACCAAAGGGTGCCGGGGCGTTGTTGAAGGTGACATCCAGCGAGTAGCCGAGCATCATGTCTCCAACGGATTGCAGCACAGGAGTGCGCACCACCAGGTCTTCGAGGGAAGAGTCCACCGCCAGGGTGAAGACACCCCGGGACCCTCCGTCGATCGTGCAGGTCCCTGCCGAAAGAGGCGGGCGCATGGCTGTGCCCTGGATCTTGACGTTGGGGTTGTTGGGATAGTTGGAGTTGCCCTCGACAATCGGGTTTGCCGGATCATAGGTCGGGTTACCCGTTCCCTGACCGAAGGCATTGAGGTCGATCACCGAGAGGCCGGGCGTTCCCCCTGAGCGTCCGAGATAGATGGCATCTGGCGTGACGGGCACGTTCACCATCCCGGGGCCTTCACCTGTGACGAAGAAGGTCGAGGCCGGCAGGGTGTTGAAGTTTCCCGCGAGGTCACCGATCGGCCCTGAACGGACGAAGATGTCAACTCGGTTGTAGATACCGCACTCAGCAAAGGATGGCCCTGAGCCAGGGAAGCTGAAAATGGGGATCAGCTCCCAGGTAGAGAGGTCGTAGGGACTGACCGGAACCACATGGAAGGGCAGGTCTACCTGAGCATTATTAGGCCCGAAGACGATCGAGATCGCCGAGCTCAGACCCGGAACATTGTCCGAGAGGAGGCTTCCCACTGTCCAGGGCTGAACAGGTTCGGAGAATTCGATGCTGATCGTCGTCGTTGGATCAACGTCCTGCTCTCCACTCCCGGGGATGATGGCGGGAGAGGAAACCGGAGGCGGCGAGGAGATGACCTCGGGACTGATCGTATCAGTACCAACCGTGGTACAAGCCATCGCCGAGTTGCCCAGCTGACGCCCGGTCTGATCGAGCACGGAGGTCTGGATCTGCATGCGGATCTCCAGGCCCGTGGGAAAGGTCTCATGAGTCGACAGATCGCTGTCAGAGTCGACCACGAACACGACGGTGTTTGGAGAGAGCAGGTTTGCCTGCCCCGAGAAACTCCCCTCCGTCCCCGGGAACCCAATCCCTGGGAAGTAGTCATCAGTCCCGTCATCGTTGGTATCGAATCCCACGACCTCACCGGAGGGTGTGATCCACTCCTGGTAAGGCAGCAAGGCGGGAGACCCCGAGGCAACATCGCCGTAGGTCTTGCCATTGATGAGGACCTGGCCACGAACCGGGATCGACTCCCCCGTCTGAGGGTCGATTGAGCTGACGATGATCGCCCCCGTGAAGCTATTGCTCTCCAGCAGTCCTGGCGAGTCAGACAGGATACTGTCGACATCGAGCGGACTGGAGAACTGGGCGTACATGAAGTGGTTGCCGGGAACACCACTGGGAAGCACGGCCTCGTCCGGATAGACCGGTATCGGCTGGACGGGGTTCTGTGTCGTCACATTGTCGAACAGATCCTCCAGGCTTCGGATGGCCATGATCTGAGGTTCACCGCCGGCCGCAACGGTCTCGATACGATAGGTCTTGTGAGGGAGCAGCTCCGCAAAGCCGTTCGAGACTCGCACCATCGAGTAGCTCGACCCTGTCGACTCGCTACTGGAGCCGCTGCCGCTGCCTCCACAGCTGGCGAACAGCAGCGCGCCGCACAAGCAGCTTCAAAGAGCCCAGCTCGTCACCTGACCATGATTCATGTTCATGTCTCCAAGGCTGTCTTCCTACTGGCGCCAGTAGTCGCTCAAGCCGGCAGCATCAGGAACGGGGATCGATTGAACCCCAGCGACAAGAGCGTTCGTATCAGTTCTGGTGTATCCAGCACCGATATCGATGACATCGACCAGACCGTCCGACCCGAAGGTGGGGTTTGGGATTGCCAGGAACATGTACATTGGCTCATTGGTGTT
>JABACD010000060.1 GCA_014237855.1 Planctomycetota bacterium
CCAGCGCGGAAAGATCCTGATGGCGGCCTCGGCCTCGGTGATCTCTGCCTGGGTGCGCGGGGTGGAGAGGTCCAGCCCGCCGGCCCACTCAGCAAGCGGGGCCCGTAGGGGCGAGAGCAAGCGGCGAGAGCCCCGCTAGCCCGGAGTGAGGCGTCTGAGGGGGGGAGAGGGTGAATGTAAAGGTAGCTTGGATCGCTTATCCTCCAGAGCCTCTGGGCTCGGTGTAGATCTCAGGGGGATCCTCGCAGCCCAGCAAGGCCGAGGACTCCGAGATGCTCAAGGCGCTGGAAACCGCCCGAGCAACTCTCGGGGAGCACCTCGTGCGGATGAGGGTGCGGGCACCCGTGATCCGTGGGCCTCGGAAGAGGTATGCGAAGGTCAGCGCATGGCGCTGAATCTAGGAGAATAGGCCTGCTGGCCTCCGAACCTCGGCCAGCCACAGGAGGGCGGCCTGATCTAGACCAGTAGCGGCTAGGACGCGCCCGGCGGGGTGCTTCGGGATGCACAGGAGAGAGCGTCGGACTACCCCACCAACGCCTAGAGCCCCCCGCCATCAAGGCGTAGGCCAGCCATGTTGAGAAGGGCCTTCGGAGAGACAGGGCCCTGCTCTGCGGCTTCCCGTAGTGCATCGACACCGATGCGATCCACAAGGGCAAATCCCAAGGCGTACGTCTCGTGGAGTTCGGGGCCAGAGAGGTTGCTCCAAGCATCTCGGCTCAGACTGAGGCGGGAGGTTAGGAGGGGGAGATCTCCTCGTTGACGGACAGCATCCAAGAGGCGGTCGAACTGAACTCTTCGGGCCTGCGACCATTCCGCCGTCAAGTCCACCGCGATCCACTCGCTCACACCCTCCATCACAACGTGCGGCAGGTTGCGCTGCATCGCGGAACCCTCCGAGTGCCAGTGAACGAACTCGTGCGCGAGGATCAAGGGCGCAAACTCCAACGCACCTTCGCTGGGGTCGAAGATGATGTGGTCGTCGAAGGTGGCGCCTTGCTCAGAGCGACCGAGGACGATCCAAACCTCCGGAGCTTCGGCTCTGGAGTATCCGAGCGCACTCCCTGTCCTGTCGTAGTAGTCGTCAATCACAGACGCCGAGATGGTCGCGGCTGTGAACTGGTCGAAGTCGCTGTAAAGCACGAGTCCCCGATCATTCTGCGGATGGACTTCTCCACACGACGGACGTTGAACAGCAGGGGCAGAAGCGCAGGAACACGCAGCCAGGACAGTGATGGCTAGGATGGGGGCGCGCATGATAGAGTCGAGGTCTGGAGGAGCGGAGTACCCCACGTCGAGGTACTCCGCAGAGGTGACTAGAGGTTAGTCAAGCTCGAGGTTGCGTACAGCAAGTTGGAGTTATTGATTGTGTTCCAGTCCGACCGAGCGGCATTGCTGAACGTCGAGCCGGTGTCGAAGGCTGAGGTCGGGACCAAAGCCTCGACTACGTCCCACCCGTTGGTCTCCGGGTAATGCAACGTGTTCAGCGAGGTCGCAAGGTCGGCGACTACCGTCCCGTTCACCCGCAGCATGTAGTCGTAGAACGTGTCATGCACCTCTGCTTGACGGACCCAGACTCCGATGGGGACCCCAAGGGGGCCGATTTTTGCTTCCGTCTCGGAGTAGAAGCAGATATTGAAGTCGGGGCCTGTCTGCGTGCCGATGCCGCCAAGTAGGACGTTGTCCCGACGGCCCTCCGCCGCCTCCAGATCCCAAGCACGAATCCCGAAGGAGAAGTTGACGTTCACAGCTCCCGTCGCACTCGGGACCAACGTCAGGCCAATCATCTCCCAAAGAGGTCCAGGGTGCCCGGCAGGCATCTTGCCTTGCATGGGGCCGATGCCCTGCGTGACTTGCTGGGGAAGCGTGCCAGGATCGAACATGTTTCCGCCGCCTCCACCGCCACCGCTTTCGGGGCAGGGCACGATCGTTGCGGTAACAGAGACGGCTCCAGCCGGAACTTGGCTGGATGCCGGAACCTCAACAGTGAAACATCCGAGGTTGGCTCCGGTGCTGCTCGAGTAGCACAGCTTGACGCAGACAGGACGAGTCGCTTTGAGGTCGAGATCTTTGTCTCCGCCGATTCCAACCGTGACCTCTCCTTCGATGTGTCCGCCTCCAGGAAGCGGCATCTTGGTCTTTCCCTTGAGTTCGGCGGTTGCGCCGCAGGACGCAAAAGTAAGAGCGGCAGCAAAGACGGATGCCAATGCGAAAGTGCGAGTCAGGTTCATCCGACTTCTCCTTGGTAAAGATTTTTGGATCGGTGTGAACCTCAGATCAGAATTTCCTCCCAGGCCGGAAGGGGAGACCAGAGGACGCTACACTAGAAAACAAGCACCGCAAGGCCGTAAGCACGCGATGCATTGCACCTACCCGGCTCCCCATGCCCGTCAAGGGCTGAATTCGACCTGTAGTCAGGATCTGAATAGGAGCAAGGCATTACCGTCTTCGCGTAACGTCACGCGAGCGGTGCCGGTCGGGCGTTACTCGATGAGGCCCAAGTCGATTGCAACTCCTCGGCGTAGATGATGGTAGCGCTGAGTGCCAGGGTTGGTAGCGCTGAGTGCCAGGCTGGCAACGCCAAGAATGAGTTTCATAGGTTTCATCTGTATTTGATGTAGTTGAAGTCAATAAGTGTTGTGCGGACCCAACGAGGACCAGTACGTCGAACCACTTGGAGGTTCGATTTCGTAGCTCTGGTGACAACGGTCCGGGACCGCATCGAGGAGAAACGACCGCCAACCGAGCTTGCTCACAACCTGATGGAGTCCTCAGCACCTCGGATTCCCTGAGAAACCCTGAAAAA
>JABACD010000061.1 GCA_014237855.1 Planctomycetota bacterium
CAGGAACTGGCTCCCCCAGGAGACGAGAGGAACGGCCTCTTTGGCACCCGCTCAAACGGACTTTTCTTGAGCGGGGGCCACAGTGGAGGGAGTGGAGAGAGGCAATCCCGTGGGAACACCTCTAATTGGAGATGGTGATTTCCGAGCCACCGCCCGGGGTGCCTTTGACCGAGCAGCGCTCAAGGCGACCGTCTGCAGTGGTCCGATAGAACCGGCCCAGGCGGCCAAGAAGTTCGCCCTCGTCGTTGGTGAACTTCTTCTCGTAGTAGGCGTTGATGGTCGCTGGATCGTCGGTAGAGCTGAATTTAGCTGTGTTCATGCCGAAGACTTCTACGACATTCAAGACCTTTGACCCAGGGTAGCGGTACTCCACAAAGAACGGATCGTCTGGCAGCTCTGTGATCGTTACAGGGGAGGTGGCCAGGGCTCCTGTGAATGGATTCACGTATCCTGCATCAGGAGCCTCGACCTCAGCCTGGACTCCTGGCTCGACTTGGGCACTCTCCTCAGAATCGCCACATGCGCTGGCCAGGGTCAGTGGGATCAGGTAGATGAGGAATGTGGTGGCTTTCATGGGAGGGCTGCATTGCTGCTTGGCTGGGTGAGTCCCCGGCCAGATCGTGGGCAGGCTTGAGGCTGGGTGCAGGCACTCTTACAGCCTAACCCATTACATTCTGGTAGGTCCCAGGGGATTCCCTCCACTCGATCCAGTGGCTAGGCTTCGCCAGGGCCCTGTAAGGAAGCACGACATCAGCAATTCATCCAGTTCAAGACCGTCGAAGCAGAGCTTCGCTACGTTTGGTCTCCATAAGCAGCTCCTGCGCGCAATCGCAGAGGCTGGTTTCTCGGAGCCGCGACCGATCCAGGCCAAGGCCATTCCGGCAGTCCTACGTGGGCGTGACGTCCTGGGCCTTGCCCAGACCGGGACCGGGAAAACGGCGGCCTTCATCCTGCCCATCCTGGAGGGTCTGATCGAGAGTGGCGGGCGAGGCCCAAGCACGCTGATTGTGGCTCCCACCCGGGAGCTTGCCCTTCAGATCCATGCCGAGTCGGAACTGCTTGGCAAGTTCACCAAGGCTCGCGCGGTGACGGTCTTCGGAGGCGTCGGTGCAGGCAAGCAGATTCAAGCCCTGCGGGGGAATCCGGACATCATCGTGGCCTGTCCAGGACGCCTCCTCGACCTCCACAGCTCCGGTCAAGTCAGTCTGGACAGGATCGATACGCTTGTCCTCGATGAGGTGGATCACATGTTCGACATGGGCTTCATCCCGGACCTGCGTCGAATACTTCGAGCGCTTCCCGAGCGTCGGCAGAACCTGTTCTTCTCGGCGACGATGCCCCATGAGATTCGCAAGTTAGCAGATCGCGTTCTTCGGGAGCCGTACACCATTGAGCTGGGCCACTCCGCGCCGGCGGAGACAGTTGATCACTTCCTCTACCCAGTTGCCCAGCCGGATAAGACGCGTTTGTTGCTACACCTCCTCAAGGACCGGCAGTTTGACTCCGCCATTGTCTTTCTGCGGACGAAGCACCGGGCACGGAGATTGGCTCAGCTGCTCGAGCGTGCGGGTATGAGTGCTGTCGCCTTGCAGGGCAATATGAGTCAGGGGCAGCGCCAGAGGGCGATGCAGGGGTTTCGAGACGGAAAGTTTCAGGTGCTGGTGGCGACCGACATTGCTGCCCGCGGAATCGACGTTCAGCGCGTCTCACTCGTTATCAACTACGATGTGCCCAATACTCCCGATGCCTACACCCATCGGATTGGTCGCACGGGCCGTTCCGAGCGAAGTGGTGAAGCTCTGACCTTCGTCACGCCCGACGACTTCTCTGCGATCAAGGAGATCGAGAAGCGGATTGGGATGAAGGTCCCTCGTAGAAAGGTGAAGGACTTCACAGTTGAGGAGCAAGGTGAGTCAGGTCGGGGCCAGGCCGGGCATGGAGGGGGTGGTCATCGCCGGGGTGGACGAGGATCCCGTGGAGCCAGGCGGAGGCGGGGGGGAGCGGCCTCAGGGGAGCGCTCCGGGCGTCAGGGAGGCTCGGGGCACAGCGAGTTCGGGGCCGGCCTCGGTGGAGGGAGCTCGCGTTCCTCCGGTAATCGAGCCGGGGGTGGCCCGGGCCGTCGTGGCAGTGGACGAAGAGCCCGCGGGCGAGCGGGCCGAGGCCGCCGCGGACGCCGCTAGAGGCCGCTCAGGCTTGAGGTGCCCAAGAGAGAGCTCTTCAGCCCCTGGCTAGCTCTCGGACCTTCCTGGTGGGGCGCATTTCCTGCTGATTCCCACCACAGACCCGCACCGAGGGGAGGGCTCCGGTATCGGGGCCAAAAAGTCGATTCAGGGGGCAAGGGGCCATGGAGGATCGTGGGAGATTTCACTGTGGCTTGGATAGACACACCACCACGTCCTTCAGTTCGGAAATTGAGTAAGTACATCGCCAGCCACGGCAGGCCGAAGGCCATCGAGAAGGCGGCTCTGCTGATGATCGGTCTCGCCATTCTCGCCATGGCAGGAGTTCCGTTTCGAGCCGATGATCGGCAGCCTGGATTGCCGGCTGGAGCTACTGAAGACGCCACCAGCTACCCGAATGTGCTGCTGATCATTGACGACCAGCACTCGCGCCGAGCTCT
>JABACD010000062.1 GCA_014237855.1 Planctomycetota bacterium
CCACGAGCGAGACCTTCTCCGGCCCCACCCTCCCCTTCATTCAACTGCCCTCGAACCAAAGCTCCAGCTGGATCTGCAGGCGCAGGGTCAGGTGTCGGTCGCTGTGGTAGGGGAATCGTGCATGAGAGTCGGCCTCGCCCTGGTCTTCAGGAGGCAGGAGCAAGTTCTTGCCGGATCGCCTGTAACGCCCGGTCCCGGGGCCCGCCCCGGTTCTCAGACGCGGGCTCACCGAAGGGCGGTGACCAGGTCCGGCGTCCCCCGAGTGCCGAAGCCAAGAGCACCCCTCAGGGCAACGCTACCCGAGCGTGGTCGCCAATTTCGGCCATGTCCAAGGTGGAGGTCGGATGGTTCGAACCCCCAAGTGAGCTTTGTGGCCACACAGCCCCTGAATATCCGATGAACGTAACAGCAGGCGCCATCCAGCGCATCTCGACTCTCGCTAGCGTTACGCTGGCTTTCACCACGGCTGCACTGGCCCAATACGAGCAGATCCAGGAGCTCGGCAGCGCCGATGGCCATGTAATGGTCTCCGGCGACTTCAACGGCGATGGCATCGCCGATGTCGCGTTTGGCAACCGATTCACCGAAGTAGTGCGCGTGTTCCTCAGCCCATCCATGCTCGAGATACAGCTGACGGACCCCACCGCCAGCGCGGCAATCGGATTCGGCACCGCGTTGGCCGCTGGTGACCTCGACAACGACGGCGACGACGAACTCGTCGTGACCGCCAACGATGTCGTGCCTGGTGGTGGTGTGGCCTACGTCTACGCGGGCGGCCCCACGGGTCCGACCCTTAGTGTCAGCATCGGCGCACCAGTAACCACACCTGCGCAGCTCAACTTCGGCAGCTCGGCAACGATCACTCCCGACACCGACAACAACGGCTTCGCCGAAGTCGTCGTCGGCGCGCCAGGCCTACAGCTGCTTGATCCAGGCGGCGTCTTCTTCTTCGACGTTTCCGGCGCGCTCACCGGTGGATCGCCACCGGTGATGACCAAGTCGATCATCCCGTCAGCCCTGACTCAGGCCGGCATTCGCCGATTTGGCCTCGATGTCGAGGGCGGCGACTTCGACAACGACGGCTTCGGTGGAGTGGCCGTCATCTGGGTCTCGCTTGCGTTGTCCAACGGCGGGGTGATCAGCCACGATGAGGGCAACCCGCTCAACCCCGGTTCGGGCCCTCCGGGCATCTCGCGGAGACTGGTGTCATGGCACCGCAACGGCAACCAACCGATCTCGGACATGTACGAGTTCTCGCCCGGCTGGAACAACGTCGGCTTGTCGATGGCCAACACCGGCGACCTCGAGGCCTCGGGGACAACAGCTGATGACGGCGATGACCTCGTGCTCGGTGACTCGAGGAACAACCAGGTGATCCTCTACACGCCGGAAACCGGGCTCGGAACGATCGAGTCCGGCGACGTCACGATGATCGATGGCCTGCCGAACGAAGAGCTCGGCCGTGAGGTCGTGGGCATCGGCGACCTCAACGTCGACGGTCGCGGCGACGCCCTCGTCGTCGGCAAGACCGGTCGTGTCCGTGTGCTCTCGGGCGGTCCCCGCCCGAGCCAGGCCGGCACCTGGCAGCGAGGGTTCGAGATGGGCTCGTTCCAGGCCGGCGGCACTGCGCTCCTGCACCTGTTGTCGAGCAGTGATTACAACGGCGACGGGTTCACCGACTTCGCCTTCTACGACGCCTTCCTGGACAATCTCAGCCTCGTCTCGTTCGCCAGCCTACAACCGGGCTCGGTCTCGACGACTGCCAATCCGCTCTACACGCAGGGCCTCGCCAACGGTGTCTGCCTGCCGATCTTCCTGCAGGGCAGCATGGTGGGTGCCACATCCGGCGTCGTGCTCGCTTCATCGAACGACCAGGGCCAATGGACCAACCACGGTCTCTCGCTGCCGTTTCCCATGGGCGACCCGCTCGTCCGCCGCGCGTTCTCCGATCCGACGTTCTTGGTGTCGACGAACCCAGTCGCACTGAATGCGGCCGGCAACGGCACGTCCGGCATCCTGAAGGCACCGGACCCCAACGCGGACTACCCGGGTGGGAGCAGCATGCCGATCTACTTCGGCTTCTACTCGACCAATGACACGCCGATCGCGTTCAACAACACCTGGCTCGACTCAAGCGACACGACGGCGCTGGAGATCGTGTTCGAGTACTAGCTACGCCGAGATCGGCCCGGGCGGCGATTGAACCCGGCAGGGGTTCCATCGCCGCCGTCGTGCTTGTCGTCTTCGCAATCATCGGCATCACCATCCGCATGTTCCCCAGCGAGAACGCGCTGCGGCAAGCCCGGTGAGGGCACATCCGGAGGATATGCGATCCAAGCTACCTCTCCCCCCACCCTCCAGCCCCCCCCGCAGCACCGCATGAGCGGCGCCTCTACCTCGCCGTGCTCGGCACGAGCT
>JABACD010000063.1 GCA_014237855.1 Planctomycetota bacterium
CCGCCACCGACCTGGCCCTCCTGGTTCTCCGAGTCGTTGTCGGCCTGACCCTGGCTGCCCACGGATGGAACAAGTTCACCGGGGGCGGGAAGATCCCGGGTACCGGGCGGTGGTTTGACAGCATCGGCATGCGTCCAGGGCGGCTCAACGCCTATTTGGCCGCTTCCACCGAGGTGGGTGCCGGTCTGCTGCTGGCTGTGGGGCTGCTGACTTCACTGGCCGCGGCGGGGGTGATTGGCGTGATGACAGTGGCCGGCTGGACATCGCATCGGACCAACGGCTTTTTCATCATCAAGGAAGGTTGGGAGTACGTGTTCGTGCTGGCCTCCGTATCCCTGGCGGTGGCCACCCTGGGCCCCGGGTCCTGGTCGGTGGACGACGCCCTGGGTATCGCCGGCGACATGGATGGCATGACCGGCTTCTGGATTGCCCTGGTGATTGGCGTGGGGGGCGGCATCGCCCAGATGCTGACCTTCTACCGGCCGTCCAGCGTGTCATCGGGGGACTGAAGCCCCGCGTCTGCCCGCGGGGCCCACGGATTGCCTGTAGCCGATCGACCCCCTTCGGTCATGGTGTTTGCCTGTGATCTGCGGATGCTCAACAACCCGGCCCTGGTTGCGGCATGGCGTGGAAACGTCCCACCTGTGACGTTGCATGTCCTCGATGACCGCTTGCTGAACATGCCACGGTCACCTACAAACTTGAAAGCACCACGACTACAAATCCGGCTATTCCCAGGACTCTTCGAAATGCGTTGGCGCCATCGAAGGTCTCTAGATAACTCCAGATGCTAAGGCTCACCAAGAAAACAGAGTCCATGAGCCGATTAGTGACCGATCCCTGCTCAGTCATCCATCCCGCCACGGTGGCAACGATCACGACAATCAGAGGCAGATTTGGCATCTGGCCAACCGTGTAGCCACGGATCTTGAAGTCGCGGTTGAGGCTCACCTCGAAACGCTATTGGCAGAGCGTGTTGAATTCTTCCTGCATAGCCCTCGGTGCCCCAATCCGGGTCTCTCTGGTGGCGGGCTGTCGAACTAAGGGGTCACCAGTCACCACTGCAGGGTCGTTGCCTAGGCCACGAGAAGTGTCGCGAATCGGAATCAGTTGGCGAGACTCAAGTACTGGGTGAGGTCTCGGATGTCGTCGAGGGATTCGATGTCGACAAGGGTCTGCTTGAGAGCTGTGGCGTCATCGACTCCGAGCGCCCCGTCCATGCACGAATCGAACTTGGCGAGCAGTTCGTCTTCGCTGAACGGAAGCGCCGCTGACCCCCGAGGATGTTCAACTGTGCGTTCCAGCGTGCGACCGTCACGGAGCAGGATCGTCACGTTCTCATGTTCTGCAGTTTCGGACAGTGCCTCCATCCGGATTCTCGGCAACAGCGCCCGAACCTCTTCCTCGGCGATGGCCGTAGGTGTGAAGTCGGCCACGAGGACGGCTCCGCGGTGCAAGGCCACCGCTAGGCAGAACTCCATGCTGAAGCGTGCTTCGAGTTCGTTTTCCGGCTTCGGGAACTTCAACAACTCGATGTTTCTTGAAGGGATGCGGGCAATGACCTCGGCCACCTCATTGGAAGTAAGGCCGTGCTCAGCCCGCAGTGACAACACGCCGTCGATTGCAGAGGTCGTGTAGCTACAGCACGGATATGGCTTTACGCAGAGTCCGAACTCGACGATGGCGAGTGGGTCCCCAAGCTTTGATAGAGGGAGGTCGAAGCCGGGAGCGTCCCCGTCGGCTAGGAGTCGGAGAGTCCCCCAGCCACCGTCAAGAGCGTCGACCGACCCGGTGGCGCCTACACCAGCTAACGCGGCGGCCAAGACGCCGTTGTGGGCCGCCAGTCCGGTGTGTAGGTGGATGGTCGTTGTACCGAGTTGGGATTTCGATCCAGCCGCCAAACTCGTAGCAATGGAAAGGGCGTGGCCGGTGGTAGCGGCGTCGAAGCCGAGGAGGCGGGCGCAGGCAACCGAAGCTGCCAGTGTTCCGATTGTGGCCGTTGAGTGGAAACCCTTATGGAAGTGCGACATGTTGAGGGCCTCACCCAGGCGTAACTGCACCTCAACCCCCACGATGTAGGCGTCAAGTAGAGACCGACCCGAGGCTCCACGCTCCTCGCCGAGCGCGAGCAGGGCGGGGAGTATGACCGCACTC
>JABACD010000064.1 GCA_014237855.1 Planctomycetota bacterium
TGGCTACACCAGCCGAGGTCGAACCTGAACTCCAGCCTCCTGTGGCAACACCGACAGCGACACGACAAGCCCAACCCACGGCCATCGACGAGCCGCGCATCGCAATCGCCGCCTTCGAGCCTGCATTGCGTCCTGCGACCTTGCGCGGGCGCGTGCTCTTGGAAGACGAGCAGGGAATTCTGAGGGAGGCGAAGGAATGCACCCTTGAAGTGTGGATGGAGTGCATCGATGAAAGCCTGGACGTTCACTGTTCCGATGGAACTTGGACCGTCGAACTCGATTTGGAAGCGCTCCAGCCTGAGTTCTTCAGTGAAGATGGGACCTCCCTGAAAGCCGAACTGGGAACCCTGGAGGTCTGGTCCATTCTGGTCGGGGAGCAACCGGCACTCGCCACTCAGAGCTCCTTCACCGTCCACCGGGAACAGGAGACGATCATCACTTGCCGGTTGCCGCAGCCCACGCTCTTGCGCGTGGTGGACGGCGAGACAGGGGTGGAGTTGAACGCTGTGGACGTGGCCAACGCGTATTCAGACTTTATTCCAGTCACACGAGAGGACATGCAGGACTGGCTGGTGGTTCGCGCTAAGCCCTCACCCCTCTCCTTCTCCCCGGATTTCAAGGAAATGGGGGAGATATTCTTGGAAAGCTCCCTCCCGTGGTGGATTGGAGCCGAGGGCTATGGCTGGGAGAGAGTGACCGTCGATCATCGGCGGGGCGGCGAGCGAACCGTTGAGCTCTTTGCGGCGGGTTCTCTAGAGCTGACGCTGCTGGGCGAATGGCCGCAGACCACGTCGATTGACCTCACGCCTCTGTTCGGTCCGCTTGAGTACGAGGACGTCATCAAGCTGATGCCCGCAAGCGGCAGGCCTCTGCCCGTGCCTCGCTTGACCCCTGGAACCTGGAGGGTCTCAGTGAGTAGTGGCGTCCACTGGCGGCGCCGTTCGACCCTGGCAAGTGCCGAGGTACTCATCACGGCTAGAGTGACGAGCGAGTTGGAATTAGAGATCCCGGTATTGGCCCCCATGGAGGATCCCGTCCCCATGGGCGGCATCCTCGAAGTGCCTCCGGCATGGATGGAAATGGGCACCCTGACCATGTCGATCGAAGCCCTGGACGACCTGCCCCATGACTATGCGGTGATCTATCACTCGGATCAGGCGAACGTATCCAAGACCACAGAGGTCAAGGATCTGCCCCGAGTTGATGGCAGGGCCGACCAATATCAATGGCATGGCGGGCTTCGCCCGCCCGGTCGGTACGCCGCCGAGATAGCCCTCAGGGGAGCGGGGTGCCTGTGGCGTCAGGAGTTTGAACTGAGCGGCCTAGGAGACGAAGGTCTTCTGCTGGTGATGCCGGCGCCTGCGCGGATTCGCGTCGTGCCGGTCGACGCCGAAACGACGCGGCCGATCCTTGGGGGGCACGCCTCGCAAGATGAGGTGGGTGTCTGGTTCAGCTTCCGCGGCTCCGACGGGCAGATGATGTCCACGCCCTTGCATGGAGAGGTGGATGCCACAAGCGGAACGTTCGTGTCCACGCTGCCCGTGGGACCTGTCCGGCTCTCCGTGGATGCGGACGGCTACATGTGGGAGATCGTGCACCTCGAAATCCAACCGGGCGACAACGACGTGACCGTGCCCATGCACCCCCTCCTTGAAGTGCAGGTATCACTCACGTGCGATGGCAGTCCCGTGACGGTTCCAGAGAACTGGTTCTGGGATACGGAAGCCACCGATCTCGCGGGCGAAGAGCTCGACATGGGCTGCGAAAACAATCCAGACCAACCTGATTGGTTCCGGTTCTTACTCCCCAACGTGGGCACCTGCCGCCTGGCTTTTCCCCGAGATAAACGGCTACGAGCGCCCAAGTCCCATGGAGCTTCGCCTCGATCCCCTGCAGCCCATCGAGCTCATCCTGAACCTTCGCCGCAAATAGCCTCGCTCGCTACTGGCCTTGTTCCTCGAGCTCCGCGACGAGCCTCTCGACGGTCCCCGCGACGCTAGCCTCGGCGGGACGGAGAGCCAGAGCTGCGCGATAGGCGTCCAGAGCCTCACGGATCTCGCCCCGGGCCTCGTAGGCGCTGCCGAGGTAGGTGAAGGACGCGAAGCGATCCAGTCGGCCCGCTGCAACGAGAGGTGCGAAGAGCGCGACGAT
>JABACD010000065.1 GCA_014237855.1 Planctomycetota bacterium
TCTCGCTCGTGGGGGAGCTCTGGGCGCAGGGGGAAGGGTGAGGGGGAAGAGGGCCGGGGTCCTGGCTCGGAGGCCGTCAGTCGGGGCGAGAAGAAGCGGGGAGGGGACCGCTTGCTGGGGTTGAGGCGTCTGAGGGGGAGCAGGGAGAATGTAAAGGTAGCCTGGATCGCTTATCCTCCTCCATCATGCTGAACTGGATCTTGCTGCTCTGCTTGAGCCTCACGCCCTGGACGGGTGTCGACGTCGAGAGAGACCGCGCCAAGTTCGAGAAGCGCCACCACGAGGCGCTGCTCGAGGCCGGTAAGCGCCACCTCGACATCGGCCTGTGGTGCCGCGACAAGGGGCTGACGACCCAGTCGGCCTTCGAGATCATGCGCGCGGTCGAGATCTCGAACGACCAGCACCCCCACGCCAAGGCGGTGCTGCGGGTCATGCGCCAGTACGACCAGGGCTTCTGGAAGAAGCGCAAGAAGGGCGGCACGGCCCTGCGCAAGTCCTACGAGACGCGCGCGCTCAAGGCGCGCAAGAAGGACCAGGGGGAGTTCCTCGACCTGGCGTCGTGGGCCTGGAAGCGGAAGCTGCGCGAGGAGGGCCTGCAGCTCTACCGCGACCTGGTGCTCGAGACCGGCGAGGCCCTGCGCTTCGACTCGAACGAGCGCCTCCTGCTGGAGTTCGGCACGATCCCCGAGGAGGCCTCGGCTCTATTGCGGGCGGAGGCCATCTCGATCAACGACAAGCTCTACCTGCGCGACGAGTTCCTGGCCGCCCTGCCCGAACTCGAGGCGATCTACGAGGTGGACGGCGAGCGCCTGCGGGTGCGCGGGACCGAGCCCCTGGAGCGCCTCGAGGAGCTGCACCGCCTGGGCCTGGCCCTGCTCCCGCACCTGGAGGAGGAGCTGCGCGCGCGCCCGTCGCGGCGCCTCGACCTGTTCCTCTTCTCGACCCGCGCCAACTACGACGCCTGGCTCGAGGCCGCCGGGCTGACCGGCCACAAGGCGGGCTCGGGCCTGGCGGACCCGCGCTGGTTCGTGACCGTGGTCTGCGGCGAGGAGCTGGAGCCGCCCATCGTGGACGCCCTGGTGCTGCACGAGCTCACGCATCTCTTCTGGTACGGCGTCTCGCGTACGGTGATGCCCGACTGGTTCGACGAGGGCTTCGCCGAGACCTTCGGCGGCCCGGGCAGCTTCGCCTGGGAGGGCGAGGAGCTGAAGGTGGGCCAGCTGCTCGGCGAGCGCGAGCTCGAGCGCCTGCGCGACCCGGCGGCCCTGTTCTCCCTGCGCGAGCTGCTCGCCGGCGACGCCCTGGCCCTGCTCACCGCCGACGAGGACCGCGGCCGCCTCTACTACGTGCAGTCCTGGGCCCTCCTGCGCTTCTTCCGAGAGGGGGCGAGCGACAAGCTGGGCGAGCGCTTCGACACCTGGGTGACCATGTGCCTGGGCAGCGCCGCGGGGGCCAAGACCGGCGACGTGCGGGCTCGCAATCGCGAGCCCGCCGCCCAGTCCTTCATGAAGCTCTTCGGTGAGGAGCTACCCGCCATCGAGGACGCCTTCCGCACCTGGCTCAAGGGCCTCTAGTCACTGGCCTCGAGTCACTCGCCGTAGCTGGCGGGCGACTTCATCTTGAGCAGGGCGTCGTCGAAGGCCATCTCGAGCACCTCGGCCGAGGTGCGGCCGGCGCCGGTCACGCCGCGCCCCTCCGTGCGCCCCTCGAATACCAGCTCGCCGCTCTGGTCGCGGACCTGGATGTGCAGGCCGCAGGTCGCGTCGTTCTCGTAGTCGTCGCCCTCGAAGTAGAGCCCGGCCCACGCGCTGGCGTAGGCCTCCCGGCTGCGGCCGGCGGTCAGGCGCTCGACCACCGAGTCCTTGCTGCCGGGCCCGAACAGCGGGAACTCCCCGAAGGGTCGCGAGGCCGTGCCGGGCTCGGCGCAGGCGTGGTCGCCCTTGCCCATGCCGCCGCCCTCGATGTTCTGGGCGAGCTCGAATTCGCTCGCCTTGCCGAGTGCGCTCCCCACGCCGGCTCCCCCGCGAGCGCCCCCACAGCTGGAGCTTTGGTTCGAGGGCTGT
>JABACD010000066.1 GCA_014237855.1 Planctomycetota bacterium
CGTCGTCCAGGGGCGTACCTGCATCAAGGGCGTGGACCACGTCCATGAATGTCAGCTCTCCTTGGCCGATCCCCACCGCGTCGGCGATGTCGTGTTCGAAGTAGAGCTCCGGGATGACGCTCGGGAACCACCCACCCCAGATGATGGGTAGACCCGGGTGCTTCTCCCGCACCATCTTGGCCGCCACGTAACCGTCGTACACCTGATAGCCGAGGATGCAGGAGCTGGCGAAGAGGAGAGCTCCTTGGCAGGCCTCATCTATCTTCTCCATGTAATCAGGGTCGACCATGGCATCGATGAGAATAATCTCATACCCCTCCTTGGCCGGTCCTGATGCAATGTGCAGCAGCTCCAGCGGGAGAAGGTCAGCACTGAACATCTCACCCCGCGCGGGATCGGCGCGGTGGGGGAGGAACAGAACGATCTTGCGCTTGTGCTGGATCATGGTCAGGCGGGTGCGTGGGGAGTAACCCCGGAGGTCTTGTCCATGGAGGGGTTGGCCAACATGTCTTCCTTGCGCTGGCGCGTGAGTTTCACATAGGCGTGGAAGAGGCCATGCTCCACGGGGAATTTGTAGTTACTGTGCTTCAGGCGCCAACCCGAAATCGTACTCAGTGCCTTGCGAATCGCAGCGTTGCCTTCCTGGGCGAGCCCGTCGTAGAAGGTCGAGGCTGTCCCGTAACGCTTCCAGATCTGGAGCACGTCTGCTGGCATCTCCAGGTCGCCCAGTTCTAGCTTGTACTCCAGGCACGATCCCCACTCCTCCAGGGTGTGAGGTGGCTTATATCCCTGAGCGACCATGGTGTTGTAGTCCTCTGTGCCCGGTATGGGTCGGAACGGGAAGACGTCGGAGGCCGAGCGCGGGAATTTGTACTTCATCAGCGCGGCGACACGCAGGGTCTCGCGCATCGATTCCTGGGACTCTCCGGGATAACCAATAATCCAGGAGCAACCGGTCGTGATGTCGCGCTCGTTCATGGCGCGTAGGGAGGATTCGAAGTGCTCGACGTTGATCTTCTTTTTGATGGCGTCTTGCTGTTCGGTGGATCCCGCTTCCGCACCTACCGAGATCATGTGGCACTTGGCGGCCTGCATGAGATCGAGCGACTCCTTCTTGTATCGATCGAGGGTTTCGATCTCGTAGCAGCCTGACCACCAGAAGGGTGATCCGGCCTCAACGAGAGTCTCACAGAATTCGTTGGAGCGTTTTTCCGCGACACCAAAGTTGGCGTCCTGGAAGCGCATTACGTTGAAATCAAAGCGCTCGTGGCAGTCGAGGAGGCGTTCTCCCAGGAGTTTCCCGGGGATCGCTTTCCAGCGTCGATCCGTAACGAGGGGAGAGCAGCAGAACGTGCAGGGCTCCGGGCAGCCGAAGCTTGAGTAGTAGCTGAAGCCGCGCACCGGCGTGCCGGGCGGAAGGTTCCAGGGGTCGGGGTATTTGTGACGAAGCTTCCAGGCGCCCGGTTGGTTCTGAAGTGCGACGTACTCTTCGAAATCCATCAGGTGCCAGGGCACGTCGGGGATATCTTCGAATCCGACGATCTGACGCTTGTCGGTCTTGATGACCTCGCCGTCACGCATGAGCGCCAGCCCATCTACGCTGTCGAGAGGTTCACCTGCGTCCAGGGCTTGGACCACATCCCAGAAGGTGAATTCACCTTGGCCGAGGCCGACCGCATCGGCGATACCCTCTTCCAGGTAGCGCTCGGGAAGGACGCTCGGAAACCAACCGCCCCAGATGATGGGCAGGCTTGGGAAGCGTTCGCGAATGGACTTGGCCACGCGTGCGCCGTGAGCCACTTGGAATCCAAGAATGCACGAACTTGCAAATAGAAGAGCCCCGTCACAGAGTTCGAATAGACGCTCGAGATAGTCCTCGTGGACCATCGCGTCCACGATGTGCACTTCGTAGCCGGCCTGATCCGGAAGGGCTGCGATCTGCAGCAGCTCCAGTGGCAGGAGGTCTGCCGCAAC
>JABACD010000067.1 GCA_014237855.1 Planctomycetota bacterium
TGGGTGCCGGTGGTGATGGCGGCGTTCTCGGCCGGCAGGCCGAACGAGTCGAAGCCGATCGGCGAGAGCACGCCGTCGCCGCGCATGGTGCGGTAGCGGACCAGCAGGTCACCCATGGTGTAGTTCCGGACGTGGCCCATGTGCGCCGGACCGCTCGGGTACGGGTACATGGAGAGCACGTAGAACGGTGGCCGGGGGTCGTCGTTGTCGACCTCGTAGGTGCCTTCGTCGAGCCAGCGCTGCTGCCAGCGCGCCTCGATGGCCTGGGGGTCGTAGCGCTCGGACATCGACGTGAGACTACCGAGGCGCCGACTGGCAGGAGGTGCCCTGAAACCCGACCCCTCGGGGCCGTGTCCCCGGGGGGCGCTGGTAGATTGTCCGCTCCTCGGGGCTATAGCTCAGTTGGCAGAGCGCTTCCATGGCATGGAAGAGGTCGAGGGTTCAATTCCCTCTAGCTCCACGTGACACCGCAGGTCAACGACCTGCGGTGCTCTCGTTTTCAGTACTAACGCTCTCTGGGAGCAACGCTGGGAGCAACGCACAAGCCCCTACCCCATCGTTAACCCGACCCTGTCTGAGGAAGAGGGGGTAGGCAACATTCACCAGCGCCACTGATACGGCAGACAGCCCCAGTCGGTCAGGCCGTTCTGGCGGCTCTCCTGATCGGCTCGCAACGTGACGGCATGAGGATGGCATCTTGCAACCTAAAGGGCCGATCTGGCTGATTCGTTCGACTGACCACCCACTTGGAGCGTCTGTGGTCAGGCAGAGGATGGCTGGGTGGGTGTCAGTCGAGGAGTTTCTTCTTCGCGGCTTGGAACTCGTATTCGTTAAGGACTCCGCTGTCGTGCAACTCAGCGAGTTCACGAAACTCTGGTGCCAGCCCCCTACTCGGCTAGACGCTGGACTGGGCTGGAGCCTCCACCACACCTGCCATCAGGAGCCCGATCCTGTCCCTCGTAGCCTCCTCAGACGGGACTATGGCGACGATCTCTCCCTCGTACATGACGGCGATTCTGTCTGCCAGACCCATGACCTCGTCCAGGTCCTCAGATATCAGGATGGTGGCCGTTCCAAGGCTGCGCTGTTGGATGAGTCGAGTGTGGATGTATTCGGCGGCACCGATGTCGACCCCGCGTGTTGGCTGGCACGCCAACAGAACTGTCGGCGAGGCTGAGAGTTCACGCGCCAGGATCACCTTTTGGATGTTGCCTCCCGAGAGGCTGGAGGTGGGGGTATCAATGCCGGGAGTCTTTACAGCGAAGTCATCGACCAACTTCTGGCTGTGTTCCCGGATCGAACCAAAGTCGAGCATTCCACGCCTGGAGAACTCCGCTGCCCCGTGGTCCACGAGAACCAGGTTTTCGCTCACGGTGAATTCTGCTATCGCTCCATCGCGCATGCGTTCCTCTGGAATGAAGCCGAGGCCCCTGTCGCGCCTTGAACGTGTGTCGTCGCCTGTGACATCGACACCGGCGATCCTGATTGATCCACCCGGTTCGACCGCCCTAAGGCCGGCGATCGCCTCAGCCAACTCGCGCTGGCCGTTACCGGACACTCCGGCGACACCGAGGATCTCACCTGACCGCACCTCAAAGGAGATGTCGTCGACGGCGACGGTCTCACGGTCTCCGTGGATTGTCAGGCCCTCAACCTCCAGGCGGGCAGCACTGGCGTCCATCAGGGGCTTGTCCGGGGTGAGGCGCACCGCCCGCCCGACCATCATCTGTGCCAACTCCTCCCTGCTCGTCTCAGCGGGTGTGGTGGTTCCGACCACCTTTCCGTTTCGCAGAACCGTGATCCGGTCGCTGAGGGTCAATACCTCTCGAAGCTTGTGGGAGATGAAGATCAGCCCCCGGCCGTCGTCGGCCATGCGTCGCAGGATCACGAACAGGTCGTCGACCTCTCCTGGCGTCAACACGGCGGTCGGTTCATCAAGGACCAGGAGTTCAGCGTCCCTGTAGAGGGC
>JABACD010000068.1 GCA_014237855.1 Planctomycetota bacterium
TCCTGGCTCGGAGGCCGTCCGTTGGGGCGAGAGGAAGCGGCGAGAGCCCCGCTTGGTGGGGGTGAGGCGTCTGAGGGGGGGGAAGGATGAATGGAGAGGTAGCTTGGATCGCTTATCCTTTCTAAGTTCTTGATTCGGTGGTCGCGTTTCGCAGGATGATTCGCTGCTTGACAACTTGTTCTCAGCCACCAATTGATGCCCATGGAACCTCAGTTCACACTTGTGCTCGGTGCGGTCTTCTCGTTCGTCCTCTCTGCCTCGGGCTCGGCGCAGGTGACTACGCTCGTACTCGAAGGAGACGTGGTGCCTGGAGTCGGAAGCGTCACCTTCATCGACAACATCGCCATCAGCCCCCTGGGGGAGTGGCTGGTGGAGGCGCGCACTGACCATTCCAATCACGCCGCCAACAAGGTCGTCCTCAAGAACGGCGCGCTCTACCTGCGGGAGGGCCAGGTCATGGACGCCCCGGCCGACGCGACCCTCGTGGGCTTCGACTCCCTCGTCATCAACTCCAACGGCAACACCGCCCACAACCTGACCCTGGGCAACGCCGGGCCGAACGACAGGGCCGTCTACTGGAACGACCAGCTCATTAAGCGCTCCGGCGACCTCGTGACCGCGTGGGGCTTCGCCCTGGGCACCACCTTCACCGACTTTCACGAGGTGCGCCTCAACGACCAGGAGCAGATCTGCGCCATCGTCGAGGTCGACGACTTCGCGATCCCGGGAGACGGCGACCTCGCGATCATCCGTTGGGATACCGACGGCGCAGGCAACGTCACCGGCGAGACGGTCCTGATCAAGGAGTCGGACACCACGGGCACATCCGAGGTCCCGATCACCGCCATCAACCTGAACGCCCACATCTGGGACTTCAACGACTCGGGCTCGTTCATGGCCAACTTCACGATGAGCACGGGCTCGGGCGGCACTAACGACATCATACTCCTGGACTCGACGATCATCGCTGAGGAATCCCACCCCTCGCCGATCGCCGGACGAGCCTGGAATTCTCTTGACACCCCCGAGCTGGGCCTCAACAACGCCGGCGACTGGGTCCTGAGCTGTGGCCTCACGGGGACCTCCGACGACGACCAGTTCATCTTCAAAAACAACGCGAAGTTCGTCCAGGAGGGGGACTCTCTCCCCGACATGGGCGGCTTCCAGCTGAAGAGCTTTGGCAGCGGTCCCGTTGAGGTGGCGGACTCCGGCGCTGTGCTCTGGTTCTGCTTCACCACGAATCCGGAGACGGCCCAGAATACGGGGCTCTGGCTAGACGAGACGCTCCTGATCCAGAAGGGCGTCACGACGGTCGGCAGCAACACGATCCAGAGCCTGGTGGGGGCCATCGACGGCTATCACATCGACAGGTGCGGCCGGTACGTGATCTTCGAGGCAAGGCTCGACAACGGCCTCGACGGCGCATTCCTTGTGGAGGTTGGCGACTGGGATCCTTCGCGCTACTGCCTCGCGGCGGCCAACTCCACGGGGCTCCCGGCGGAGATCGGCTGGTCGGGCATCGCGAGCCTCGCCGAGGGGAACTTCGAGCTCGAGGTCATGTGCGCTCCGCCGCTCCAGTTCGGCCTCTTCTTCTACGGAGAGCAGGAGGCCCTCGAGTTCCACGGCGAGGGGGCGCTCTGCATCGCGGCCCCGCTCCAGCGGCTCTACCCGGTGTTGCTGACGGACTCCTCGGGAGCCGTGAGCCTGTCCCTGGACTTCTCCTCTCCGCCCCTGGGCGAGGGTCCCGCGCAGGTCACGGCGGGCTCCACCTGGAAGTTCCAGTACTGGTACCGTGACCCCCCCGGGGGGCCGGCGGGATTCAACTTCTCGGACGGGCTCTCGGTGACGTTCTGCCCGTAGGCCCGGGTCTTCCGGAGGCTTACAGCTGGCGAGAAGAAGTGGCGAGAGCCCCGCTTGCTGGGAGTGAGGCGTCTGAGGGAGGCAGAGGGTGAATGTAAAGGTA
>JABACD010000069.1 GCA_014237855.1 Planctomycetota bacterium
GGCCAGAGCTAGGCCGGCCAGCTGGATGGGGGTGAGGGGGAGGGCAGCCATTGTCAGCACAGCCTACCCATCCCGGCGCCGGGATCCGCCCCTGGGCTTCGGTCAGGGACGGTCCTGGGCTAGGGCAAACATTTCTGGGCTAGGTGCTGATTCTGGTTAGGCACAGCCAGGGGGGTAATCTCAAGCATGGCGCGTACCCCACGCCCTCAGGAACCTCGACCCTTCTCACCATGAGACATAACCGCCAGGACTACCTCGCCCCTCCCGCGCGCATGCTGACCCTGCCCGAGGTGTCCCAGATACTCGATCTCGACACGGAGTCGCTCTGGAACCGAATCGCCCAAGCTGGGCTCGCGGTGCAGGTTCTTGTTACGCCCAGGGGAGAGCAATTGGCCCTCGCGGTAGCAGACGTCTTGCGTTTGAGCGGACCTGCACCCTTGCGTGTCCTACGAGAGGGCCACGAGTACGATGGCCTGGAGGCTCTCACAGCCGAATTTGAAACCGTGTTGTCCGAGTTGAACCTCCTGAAGTTCCTCGCCAACGCGAGCCAGGCCTACAGCGATCGACTTGAAGGACGCTTGCGCCAGGGAATCTGAAGCGGACGGGGCCTGCACGTTGGATGGCCTAAGGTCTCGCCCTAGGCCTCGCGATCCAGAGGGACTTCTCGCTTCAAGGAGGATCTCGGGCAACGGTGCTGCTAGCATGCAGTTCGAAGTGAATTTCGATCGATGTTGACCTCTCTGCGAATCCCTTTGTGCCTTGCGGCATGGCTGCTCGCTCCGGTGATCGGGCAGGACACTTCGGTCAAGCCGGTGGCTTCCGAGGATCCGGAGGCTCTGGAGGCTGGACGCTCTCACTACTTGGGCCGTCCTGTCGCGCGCACGATGCATTGGAGTGGTGCTCCCTGGCTGTTGCGCGAGACTAGGGAGAAGGAGGAGAACGGCGTCCTGCTCCGTGAGTGGCTGGCCTGCAAGCCCGGACAGGTGGTCTGTGATCTGGGTTCGGGAAACGGCTATCACAGCCTGCCCCTTGCGCGAGCCGTGGCGCCGGGAGGTGAGGTCTTGGCCGTGGACTTGCAGCCCGAGATGTTGGCCATGTTGAAAGTTCGTGCGGGCGATGTGGACATCACGAACATTCGGACCATTGAGGGAGCGATTGATAATCCCCACCTAGAGCCCGCATCCTGCGATCTGGTGTTGATGGTGGACGTGTACCACGAGCTCTCCCACCCGGTGCGGGTGCTGGATCACGTGCGTCGCAGCCTGCGGCCCGGCGGCCGTCTCGTGCTCGTGGAGTTCCGCAGTGAGGATCCAGAGGTGCTGATCAAGCCGGAGCACAAGATGTCCCAGGTACAAGTGCTCGATGAGATGGCGCGTAACGGATTTCAGTTCCATAGCGGAACCGGAGCCTTGCCTTGGCAGCACGTCCTTGCCTTTGAACGAGCGCCCTCTGAAGAAATCGACACTCGGGGCTGGTTGCCCCTTGGCGCGGCGGAAGTTGCCCGTGGTTGGTGGCGCGCCTTGATGGAGGAGGAAGATCGCGTGCTGCAGACGTTCTTCCTCGAGGAGTCCGAGGCCGCGACCACGGTGACCTGGCGCAAGAAGGCTCGGGCGAGCTATGCGGAACCCGCGGGCTGGGCAAGCTCCTTGGAAGAGTGGAAGCTCGTCGCTTGTCGGGTCACCTCCAAGTATTCAGGTTCAGAGCCAGGAGAGGGCACCGCTGATGCAGCCCCAAGGACGCACGAGGGCTTCGCACGCTTCAGCGGGCCGCGCGGAGAGAGCATCGAGTGTCTCCTGTCTCTCAATGAAGGTGGTTCCTGGCGTGTGCGTGCTGTGAACGGGTTATTGCCTCAAGAGGATCGATGAGCCCTCGTGAGAGTAAGCCCATTCCCGTCACTCTATTGGCCGGTTTCCTGGGCAGCG
>JABACD010000006.1:0-129988 GCA_014237855.1 Planctomycetota bacterium
CAAGGCCTGGACTCCGCGGAGTCCAGGCCTTGCTCATTCAGTGACAGCCGAAAGCACGCTCGGCCATCCCAGCAGTGGCTCTACTTCTGTGAGACCAGATAGGCGATCCAGGAGGCGCAGTTCTCTCCGCGCTGATCGGGCTCGAAGATTCCGTTGCCCTCCTCCTCGTCATCCTCGTCATCCCCCTCGAAGTAGCTGGTCACCTGGCTGAAGCCAGCCTCTGCAAGCAGATCCTTGAGCTCGGCCATTCCCCAAACACGCCAGTGATACTGGAACGCGTTCTCGATCTTGCTGCCGTCACGGAAGTGGAAGTGGATGTTGCAGAAGAACTCACCCGTGCCCGGGTAGTAGCCGTCTTGATCCCAGACATAGGTGAATCCGCCCTCGATCTTCCGCTCCTCGAACATCTCCTCGGTACCCTCGGTACCGCCGTAGAGATCCATCACGAAGATGCCGTCCTCTGCCAGGCTGTCGTGGGCGAGCTTGAAGTAGTTGAGCAGCTCTGCTCGCTCGCGGAAGAGCCAGTAGGAGAAGTTCTGGGCTATGCGAACGTCCGGAGCCTTGCGGCCAGGGGCACGAGCATCCTCGAGATAGAGCTCGACCTGCTTCTCACGTCCGAGCTTGCGGACCTTTCCGAAGTTGTGCTCCTTCCCCCACTCGAGGGGCTCGGGATCCAGGTCGTAGCCCTCGGCGGTGTTCTCCGCGTCGCGTGAAACCCACTCGCAGCACATCAGCGAAGTCCCACAGAAATCCTCGCGAAGATGCCTGGGCTTGCGTCCGTTGATGGCCTCGTAGGTTTCCGTCAGGAAGTCCACATCCGTATCGGGCGACTGAACGGCCAGCTGGTAGAGCTCGTACTTGTCCGCGTTTGCAGCTGTATACCGGTGACGCGAGGGAGGGGCACCGCCACTGGGCTTCTTGCTCGCCTTCGACTTGTGCCCCTTGGGCTCGTTCTTCTTCGTGGCACTCTTGGTCTTGCTCAAGGTGAAAGTCCTCGGAGGGGCTCTTACTTGTTCTGTGGAATCGGGAAGGTCTTGTAGGCGCAGGCTACCGTTCCGGGAGTCGAGATCAATCGTCCCGCTGACGGCCTGAGATCCCAGGCTCTCGGCCATGGCACCAGCAGCGGCAACCGACTCGTAGAGGGCGGGGAGGCCCGCTGATTCAACTACCCTGATAGTATCTGCCGATAGTTGACCTCACCCAGGCCCTCGATTCACCGAGATTATCCCGCAATTACGCCCAGAACAAGGCAAGGCTCTAGCCCCACCATGATCCGATCCCTCATCACCATCAGCCTCCTCCTGGTAGCCTCGGGAGCACATCAGCCTCACCAGCCGGGTTCGAATCAGACCACCCCCGCAAGGGCCTCACAGGCTGCCTCGCTCAACAGCTGGAGCGCTGGCGGCCACCTGACTCGAGATGAGGCCAGGCATCGAGAGGCTGAAGAGCACTCCCGCAGGCAAATCTCGGAGAGGAGGGCCAGGGAGTCAGCGATGCACCGCGAACTGGAACGACGTCGCGACCATGTGCACGCACGTATCGAACGAGCTCGGCAAGCCCGTGACGCACAGATCCGGGAGCTTGAATCCCAGGCCCGCCGGGAGAATCAGCGCAGTGCTCGTGAGCACGAGCGGGTGGCCAGCAACTATCAGCGCCAGCTGGATCGCGAAGCCGAACGAGTGGAGCAACACCTGCACGAGGCGAGAGGTCGCCTCCACCGGATGGAGGAGGACCTCGGCCACAAGGGCAGGGAGGTCAGTCAACTCAATCAGACCCTGGACGCACTCAATCCCCCGGATGGTGACCGTGAAGAGGAGCAGCTGAGGCGAAGACTGGCCACGGCCGAGAGTGAATTCGGTCGAGGCCGAAGGGAGCTCGAGGAGTCCATCGCGGAGCACGAACGTCACCGGCAGGAGATGCAGGATCAACTGGAAGTCCACGCCCAGAGAATTGAACAGGAGCTGGAGCACCACGGACAGGAAATCGAGGAGCAAGCAAGGCAGCGCGACCACGAATTCGAGAGCCAGATGGAGAGGATGGATCGGGACCTGGAGGAGTCCGAGCGAGAGTCTGAGGCCGAGCTGGAGGAGCTGGAGAGATCCTTCGAGGCCGAGATGGAGATGCTCGAGCGTGAGAGCCACGAGTGGTTCGAGGACCAGCGCCACGAAGACAGCCAGGAGTGCTGCGAGCCCGCAAGATTCATGAGCGAGCTGAACGAGCGCCTCGATCACCTGGAGGACGCTCTGCGAAGGTCCAGGCCCGAGGCTCAGGATCAGAGCGGTGGCTGTTACTGCTCACATGACGAGCCCGGTCAGCGCAGGGAAGCGCAACGACGCGTGGCCAGGCAGCCCAAGCAACGCAGGTCGCAGGCCCGCCCACGCCGCAATCGACGTGGAGAAGAGGCCCAGCCCTCGGAGCGGATTCTCTCGGAGATCAGAGACATGCGAGACGAGGTCAGTGAGCTGCGCCAGCTGGTCCGTCAGATTCGTGAGGCCTCAAGACACGACAGGTAGCCATCACCCACACGCTCCCGGCCTTCGCTCTCATCGTCCACGCGCTGCTGGCTGGCCCCCCTCCAGCCACTCCGGCGTGATCGTGCCATCCGCAACCAGGCGTACGGCCTCAAGGCCCGCTGCGGTAGCCCCCTGCAGGTGTTCGAAGTCGAGGGTCTCGACCTCATCGCTGACTCGGTGGTAGTCCTGGTGCAGGTTGTATGAGGAGAAGGTCTGACCAACGATGCCTCGACGGCAGAAGACGATGTTGTCGGAGCGGCTGAAGAAGTTCTGCTCGGGATAGGGATCTGCGACGATATCCAGCCCGTTGGCCTGATAGGTCTTCATCAGACTCGTCCGCTCGTGACCGGAGAGCCATAGCTTGCCCACTCCCCCAGCCTTCTCATCAGGCCGGCCAACCATCTCGAAGTTGAGGTTGGCCACGGTATTTTCAAGCGGAGTGCTCGGGTGATCGAGATAGAAGCTGGTGCCGATGATCCCAAGCTCCTCGGCAGTTGCCAGCAGGAACAGGAGCTCGCGTTCCTGAGGACCCAGGCTGGCGAACTTCTGAGCAATCTCCAGCACACAGGCCACCCCGGATGCATCGTCGTCGGCGCCGTTGTAGATCAGGTCGGGCTCACCTCCATCAGCAGCCGGCTCGCCCCGCTCCGCCGCCATGACTCCGATGTGGTCGTAATGCGCCGAGACAACGATTGCCTCGTCGGCGAGCCCTTTCCCTGGCTCTGCAACCCGCCCAGGCAGGCGAGCGATCACGTTGTAGGTCGGGAGCAGCTCCCGACTGTGGTGAAGACGCAGGTCGATCCGCTTGAGCTCGCCCCCCAGCAGGAAATCGCGCAGGGCCGGGGAGACCTCGATCCAGGGAGTTGGGCTGGGGTCGAAATCCTCCTGGGCCAGACGTGGACGGCCAGCGCGGGGCAGCTTCGTCGTGGACTTGCCTGGCTTGCGTGTGAAGGTGACCAGCAGGTCGAGGCCGATCCCCAGGGGAACACCCTGCGCCTCGAGCCAGCGCCGCGCCTTGGACGTACTCATGCCATCCAAGCACAGCGCGATGCTGTCTCCCTGGAGTTCGGGGAGCGCGTCATCCTCGGTCACCACGATCAGCTCAAAGGAGCCATCTCCGCCTGGCTGCCGGACACGGAAGTCCTGTCCATAGACCGCCGAGCGAATCTCCCCGTCACCGGATACGAGGTCAACCTCCGGCAGAGCCTCCCAGGTCTCCACCACGAAGAACATCTCCTGCAGGTAGCTGCCCTCGTCTCCTGCGGGCTCGAGTCCATAGGACTCGAACTCTCGCGCTAGATAGCGTGCGGCGCGATTGAGTTCCTCGCTCCCTGTTCGCCGCCCTCGGAGTTCATCGGAGGCCAGGAAGCGAACATGGCTCTCGAGTTCTACGGCGCTGATCTCGGGATTCTGTTCTCGCGCTGGCTCCTGAGGGGGGGGGGGCGCCACGAGGGCGAAGGAGAGCGAGGGAAGAACCGAGAGCGAGAGATGGGCGGGAAGATTCATCCCGCCCTTGTAGATGGAGGCGCCCCGAGGCGCAATCCACCTTGAGAAATGCGTGCTCCCTGTTCCGTCAGGCGACCAGGTCCCGCAGGGTCTTGAGCAACCGCTCGTTGGCCTTGGGATCGCCCACGTGGATGCGAACCGTTCCGGCCAGGTTACGAGGTACGCTCATCACCCCTGGTGCGAGGCGCCGGTTGACCCGTCGGGCCAGTTCAGCAGGCTGCTCTACCTGCAGGAGGATCCAGTCACCGATGGACGGCATCGGCTGGACTCCCGGGATTGACGCCAGGCGCGATGCAAAACGATCCTTCTCGAACCCGTCTACCATGAATTCCCCCTCATGTGCTTGCTACCAACGTCGTCCTCGTCGCCAGCGGCAGTCCTTCGAAAATACCCCTCAGAACCGCTGAAAGCCGCTTCAGGCCAGGCTGAGACCCCGCTGGTCGATGCTTCCCTCGGATCTAATAGCCACATTATCTAGTGGATAGAGGTTCTCCAAAGACAACCCAGAGGGTTTGATTCAGGATCCCAGCGCTGGGAAAAGAGCTTTCCTGACCCAGACCTTGCTTCTGAGGCCTTTCGACTCGATCTTGCCCCCATGATCACCCCAATCAGGGGCGAGCCCTGCCCCGCGCTGCGGGTGCGAGTGCCCGCCTCCACATCAAACCTCGGCCCCGGCTTCGACCAGCTCGGACTTGCCCTGGAGCTGTTCCTGGACGCCGAGGCACACGGACCACTCGACCTGGCGGAGCATCGCCTCGGCACCCTGGAAGGAATGGCTTCCGACTGGGTGCTCGAGGACAACCTCTTGCCGCGCGCCTTCGACGCTTGCCTCGAGAAGGCCGGCGCCCCACCAGCACACTTCGAGTTCGACGTTCAGTCTTCAATTCCGCTCCGTAGAGGATTGGGTTCGAGTGGAGCAGCGATCACCGCTGGACTGATACTGGCAAACGAGTGGCTCGGTGAGCGGGGACTCAGCCTGGTAGAGCTCGCCACCTTGGGATTCCAGCTCGAGGGTCACACGGACAACTCAACCGCGTCACTCTTCGGAGGCTGCACCCTGGGCATTCCACTCGAGGACAGTCAGCTACGTGTACTTCAACCCGAGGTCCACCCTGACCTGCTCTTTGCAGTCGCCTGGGGCCCGGCAGAAGTTGCTACAGCCCAGGCGAGGGCGGTGCTACCGAGTGCCCTTCCACTTGATGAGGTTGTTCGTCACCTGCAGCGACTCCCGCTCTTGCTGGAGGGGCTCGCCAGCGCAGACGCGGAGGCCTTGCGTGCCGGATCCTGGGATCGTCTCCACTCCCCCTTTCGACTGCCCCTGATCCCCGGCGCTGGGTCTGCGCTCGCGGCGGCCGAGAGCGAGGGTGCTTTTCTTGCGACCATCAGCGGCAGTGGCTCAGCGGTCATTGCCGCTCACGACCAGAGAGAGGTCGCAACGAGGCTGGCTGCAACGATGGCTCGGGAACTGGCTGCCGCCCAGGGTGACTCGGTTTCCCATGTACTACGCCCCTACCGACGCGGAGCTCACCGGATTCCCTAGGGGTCAGATGACAGCCCGTCATAGCTACGCAGGAAGCTGTCGACTGTAGGTAGGATGTCTGCCTGGCAGGCCGCCTGCAGGACCCTCGGCAGAGCATCACGCGCCACCTCTCCGTCGATAGCAGCCAGCACTTTCTTCACCTCTGCTACCAGGACCGGTGAGGCGCACAGGTCGGTGACCCCGGCCCCCACGAGCAGTGGTAGAACGCTGGGTTGAAGTGCACCAGCTCCGAACACCTGCAGCGGTTGGTCGGCCTGCTGGGCTGCCTGGACCACATCTCTGACGACTCGCAACACGATCGGGTGGGGCGTCGTGAAGACCTCTCCCATCTCGTGTGTCTCACGATCAGCTGCGAGCAGGTAGTGAGCCAGGGAGTCGTAGCCGAGGAGTAAGAAATCGGTCTCGGGCAGCAATGACTCGACGCCCAAGGCCGCGGCAGGAGTCTCGATCACTGCGCCCAGTTGGACATCGAGTGAGCTCCGATGGCCCGCTCTCTGCAGTTCCGAACGCACATCAAAGAGCGCCTCCTTGACCCGACGTAGCTCGGAAACATCTGTCAGGAATGGCACCGCAATTCGCACCTGTGTACCGTCGATCGCGGCCCGCATGATGGCCTCCAGCTGACGACGCATGACGATTCCGCGCTCGATCAAGACACGCACCCCGGCACGCCCGAGTGCCGGATTGGGTTCGCGAGCATCGTGCAGGTAGTGGATCCCATAGCTCGAGTCCACATCCAGCAAGCGGAAGGTCACCGAACGGCCCCCAAGCTCCTCGAGCACCGCAGAGTAGTGGGCCACCAGGGACTCCAGAGAGGGCTGATCCTTGTCAATCAGGTACAGCAGCTCTGTCCGGTAGAGCCCGACCCCTGGGAGTCCCATGGCAATCGCCTGCTCCACCTCCGGAAGATTTCCACAGCTTGCGTGGACAGCGATCGTCGTACCGTCCGACGTCCTGAAGGCCTCCTCACTGAACACGGGAATGACCCCTGAGTCCGCTGAGTCCCCCTCTGCCCGCGCTTCACGATATTGGGCCCTCACAACGTCATCAGGGTTGACCCGCAGGACTCCCTCCGTTGCGTCGACGATGACGAATTCACCCTCACTCACTCGCTCACACAGTCCCTCGAGCCCCGTCACTGTGGGAACTCCCATGGACCGGGCCAGGATCGCCGCATGACTGGTCAACCCACCCTCTTCGGTTGCAATGCCGAGGACCTCTCTCCCGTCGAGTTGAAACATGTCGACGATGGAGAGTTCACGCGCCACAAGGATGTAGTCCTTCGGCGGCTGAGCCTCGTCATCCTCACCTGGCGGGTCCAGGTTTCGTAGGACTCGAATGCCCACGTCTCGAAGGTCGACCGCTCTCTCACGCAGGAGCTCGTTCTCCACCAGACGAAAGATGCGGTCGAAGTCCGAGATGACCTTGGCAATGGCAGCTTCGAGGCACATTTGCTCGTTGAGAATCAAGTTCTCAACGTCCGAGAGAAAGACCGAGTCTCTCAGGTAGGCAATGTGCGTGTCGAGCACCTGAATGTGTTCGGCCGGGACACGCCCTCTCAAGCTCTCCTTGAGACCGTCCAGCTGCACCTTCGACGAGCGGAGCGAGGCATGAAAGCGGTTCAGCTCCTGTTCAATTTCATCCAGCGGAATTCGCCCCTGGTTGGCCCGCTCGAGGTCATATCCCTTGCGGTGCACGACCCCCAGGGCCAACCCTGGCGTGATGGTGGTTCCACGCAACTCGAAGCCCCTCTTGGCGCTAGGAGTCGTGAGGGCTTCCTCGGCGGTCTCTGAAGTGCTGGTATTCTCGGTCATGGTCGCGAATGCAGGGTGAGCCTATGCTTTGCGTCCGCCCCATCGTAACGCCCGCCCCCCCGGCCACCAACGGCAGGCAGCCGACTCCCGCTCCCCAGATCATGCAAAGCACCCGACTCTCCCTCGCCCCGAACTGCTCTGGTAGGACGCCCCGCTGGCTTGCGGCGCTGCTGACGACTCTGAGTCTCTGCCTGGCAGCCCCGCCAGGTCCAGCAGCAGGAGTCTCGACCCCCAGCACCCCAGCCAGGAGATCCCTGGAATCCCGGGGGTCAGGGCAGGCCCCCAGTGAGGTCTTCGAGGTCGTGAAGATCGTCGACGGCGACACCATTCACATCCAACGCGACGGCAAGAAGGTGAAGCTCCGCCTGCTCTCGGTCGACACCGAGGAAAAGCTGAGTCCCGGACAGCAGATGTCCGCCTCCAAGCCGCAGACCGTGTTCGGTGAAGAGACAAGACTCTGGACAATCGATTTCCTGGGCCAGTTTCGAGGCGAGGACGGCAAGCTCTGGCTGGGGCTCCGATTTCCAGACGACCAGGAGGCCTACGATGTCTACGGCAGACTGCTGTGCCACGTTCTGCTACCTGATGGGACCGACTTCAATCTCCTGCTCGTGGAGCTTGGAAAGAGCCCCTACTTCAACAAGTATGGCAACAGCCGTATCTGTCACGAGGAGTTCGTCGCTGCACAAGACACGGCCCGCCGCAATCTTGTCGGCATCTGGAACCCGCGAACCAACGAACCTCAGACCCCCGACTCTCCATCTGCAAGACGCCCTTACGAGCGGCTCTTGCCCTGGTGGCAAGTGCGTGCCACTGCGATCGACAATTTCCGTCGACGATCACGGCAAGATCCCGAGAAGACCATCGACTCTGAGGACTCCCAGGCCCTTGCGGCAGCCATGAAGCGTGGGGTGGAGGTCCAGCTCTTTGGATCCCCTGACCGCTTCTTTGACGAAGAGGATGGGAGCAGGACAGTCCTGTTCAGGGCGACAGACAGGAAGAACGCTCTGCGAGTCTCGATTCCCGAGTCCGCTCGCCAGGCATTTGAAATTCTCGAGCTTGATGACTTGCGCGAGGAGTTCCGCCAGAACTATGTCTTTGTACGCGGAGTTGTAACTCGCGGAGAGCGCGGCTATCTCGTCAGCAGCAAGACCCCAGAGCAATGGGAACTCGCCGGGCCCAATCTCGATTGAGCTGCTCCCAAGACCGACAGGAGCCGTGCCTCTCAGGCACTGCCAGCGACGCTCGGAGTTCAGGCTCCGAGCAACCCCTCACTCACAGAAGAGGACCTCGAGCGCGTTGGTCAGGTTGGTATTGAAATTACCATCGCCAGGATCACGGAACCACAATTGAAAGTTCCAGGTCTCACCCTGAGATATCTGACCACTGGGGTTTGGCAGCCCATTCAGGTTCAGTGGTGCGACTGCGGCTCCGTTGGCATCAATGGTCAGAACGGGCGGCATTCGGAAGAGCGCACCTCCAACGCAACGAACCCCTGACCCAAAGGGCAGGAATACCTGGTTGGGGCCGTAGAAGAAGATCCCCACCTGGTTAGGAGGACAGTCCGCCGCCGTAAGGACAAGATCGTTTGCTGCGTAGCTGCTTGACCCCGAGAACCCGATGCTCGCAGAGTTGCCGGTGGTGTTCGGAACCGAGAGGCAATATGGAACCGGGTTGTCACAGGAGACGGGAGAGCCAGAGTAGACCTGCGCTGAGCCGACCAGGCCGCCCAAGGTGGACTCCTGAGGCTGCCCAACGCACACATCGACAACTCCATCGTTGGTCAAGTCGCCCAGGAAGCGCACGACCTCTCCCATTCCGGAACCAGTGGTGGTCTCGTTGAACGTCTCCAAGACCCCTCCGGTCGCGCCGCTGAATATCTGAACGATACCTGTCTGGCTCGGTAGCACGGAGCGCGGAATTCCAACCATGAAGTCCATGTCACCATCGCCGTCAAAGTCACCCGCACTGTCGACTGAGAACCCAAGCATTTCGCCGTCAAGGGTACCGGTCATCTCCATGATCGTCCCGCCGCTGGCTCCGTCGATCACCCGGGCGAATCCCGGCCCCACTACACCGAAGAGGGATTCCTGAGGCGCTCCTACGATCAAATCGTCAACCAGATCCCCAGAAAGGTCGCCGAGGTTGCGCACCGAGTTGCCCCAGCCACTGTCTACCAGGGGATTGAGATACTCTCGCAACATGGCTCCAGTCTGTCCTGAATAGACCATGACCGAGCCCCGAATTCCTCCTACCACGATGTCGTCAAAACTGTCATTGTCGAAGTTCATCGAGGTGATGGACTGACCGAGATGAGCATTGGATACCTGCCCCTCGAAGGTGTGAAGCACGGAGAAGTCAGCTCCGGAGAAAACTCTCACTGTCCCCGAGTTGAGGGCCACTACATCCGAGTTGAACGAGCAAGCGGCAAAGTCGGGAGTCCCGTCATTGTTGACGTCTCCAACTGCCGCAACGACCCAACCGAACTTGTCTCCGTCAACAAGGCCCGGAATGCTCGTCAGCCGAACCCCGGTCTGGCCGGAGAAGACCATCACCAGCCCTCTCAAGGACCCGAAAGCACTGTGATAGGGAGTGCCAATCGCCAGATCATCGTGATCATCCCCATCAACGTCACCGATTCCAGCAACACTGGCTCCGAAGGTCACCTCTCCAGAATCACCCGTGAGGTCAAGTAGCACAGTGCCATCAAGTCCCGAATAGACTCGCGCGTATCCCTCACCACCCAGAAAGACATTTCCGTCCTCCGGAGCTCCTACGATGATGTCCTCGATGCCGTCATTGTTGACGTCTCCAGCCCGATCTACACTCGCACCTAGTCGGTCATTCGGACCATCGCCACTGAAGTCGAAGACTGGTGATTGCGCCTCCCCAGCTGCCGCCAGGCAAGTCCATAGGGCAAGAACGCAAACTAGACGGTGGCAATTGGTATTCAATATCATGGGGAATAAGGTGCAAGCCAAGTCTGGGCTCTGCTTGCCTAGCGAAGCATCCGTTGGGAATAGTCGGTTTCACCCTTCTTCAGTGCTGTAAGAGGGGCCAATCAAGCTGAGAATTCCCTCCATAAACGGGGTGAACCAGCCGCCATGTAGCCATGAAGCCTACCCCAGTTGGTCCCTGTCGGCGTGACCGAATACCGTCTAGTTGACCATCAAGGGCAAAAGCTGATCTGGACAGCCTGGCTCAGATTCGACTCTCCATCACCTGCTTGCTGATCCCTGAACCAGAACTGGAAGTACTTGGTACCTGGACTGGTGATCGCAAAATTGACGTCCATGAACACCGGATTGGCAACGAACCCACCGCTTTGACCCGCCATAATCGGCTGTGGCGTGAGGCGAACGATACTGGTGCCCACGCAGCGGATTCCGTTGCTGAGTGGAATATTGACCTGGTCATCTCCATAGAAGAACAGACCAATGCCCTGAGTTGGCAGCTGAGAGGACTGAAGAATCAATCCTGGTCCACTAAGACTTGGTGTACCGATGACCTGGATCGCCGCCGCCTGGCCACCACTATGATTGTTCGGAGTGCAGTAATAGCTGACACCTCCGCAGGCCTCGAAGGGAGACTTGATTGCTCTAGCGAAGCCATTATTAGCCTTACCAGTAGTGCTCGCTAAGGCGGCTCCGATCGCAAGCACCTGCTTCCCATCACTACCGACAGCACCCAGACCCGCCAGGCTTGTGCCGAATTCCTGATTGTCTACTGCGGAGTCGAACTGCTCCAGCAAGGCTCCATTGTCCCCGGAGTAGATCCCAACAGAATTAGCGCCGAAGACGCGACTAGAGGTGACCGCTACATCTGTCTTGCCATCACTATTCCAGTCACCAGCACTGGCCACCACATCTCCGAAGCCATCCCCGGTCAGGCTGCCGCTGATTTGAAGGACCTGTGCTCCTGTCGCACCGTTGTAGATGTAGACCACACCGGCCCCAGAGTTGAAGATCTCAAACTGGTTGGCACCAACTGCGTAGTCTTCAATACCGTCACCGGTGACGTCCGTCAGGCTGGCAACGGAGATTCCCAGAGTCGGCTCTGAGAAGCTCTGAATGTGACGAATCAGGCTGCCGTCAGAACCAGAGTAGATGAAGGCTCCGTCGAACACCGAACCCACGAGAATGTCCCCGACGCCGTCGGCATTGACATCACCAATCTTGGAGAGTGAGACCCCCAGGCGGTCACCTGATCCAGCACCATCGAACTGATACATCTGGGCTCCACTAATGCCGCTGTAGACCCGAACGACTCCGCGATCTGAGTCAGCACGATAGGAGCCTGCCGCAAACTCATCGTGTCCATCATTGTTGAGATCGCCAAGTCCAACGACTGAGTTGCCCAGGTACTCGTCGTCTTCCTGACCCTGCAAGCTGTACATCTCCGAGAAGTCAAAGCCTGAGATGACGGAGACTCGCCCATTCCCAAAGAGGCCCAATCCCTCGCTAAAGGGTGCCCCAACCAGCAGGTCATCGACCCCATCGTTGTTTGCATCGAACTCTCCCGCGACAGCCGTGCCATACCCGAAATCTGTGGGCAGGCCTGAGATTGATTGCAACTCTGCGCCGGTCTCCCCGTCCACGATCTTGATCGCACCATTGCCAAGGAAAAAGATGTTTCCGTCCTGTGGAATACCACAAACAAGGTCATTGAATCCGTCGCCGCCAAGGTCCCCAGTACTTGCCACGGACGCGCCGAGGCGGTCGTTGCTCAGTGAACCATTGACCTGATACAACTGCTGGATTGCTGATGCGCTGCTTGTCAGGACGAGAATGCTTCCAGCCAAGGAGGTCGGCCTGAGAAATTTAGTACTCCTACTCATTTTACTTTCCGGTGGGAATTCGCGAGTCATTGCCCAACCCGTAGTCGAGGCCATCCAGCGGTTTGGACGTTCACCTCTCACTCTGCCCCGGAGCAGTCCGGCGTAGAGAACAGATTGGTAGTGAATCAGTTACTTGGAATTGAATGGACCAACCGCCCGTGGGAGCTTCGATCCGAAAGCCAGCCTTGGCCCAATTGAAGGCAAGGGTACACTGCTTCCCAAGAACCGTCAGCATTTGCGACTTCCTAAATGGCAAATATGTGCCGAGGAGGGCTCCACCGAGGGGACAGCGAGCTTGCGGAAGCCTCCTCACACCCTCGCAAGTGGTCTCAATCCAGGTCAATCTCCATCTCATCCGCAGGGGCTGGGCTCCCCGGAGGTCAGGCACATCTGGAGCGCTTCAACCACCCGCCTGACTCACGAGGTGGCCAGCCTCGGGGAGGACGATGCGCTCCATGGCCAGCTGCAGGGCCTTCGGAGAGCCCGGTAGGGCCAGCACGACCTTGCCTCCCAGGAGGCCCCCGATGGCCCGACTGAGAATGGTCGCCGGACCGATTTCCTGGTAGGAGAGCCAGCGAAATAGCTCGCCAAATCCCGGTATCTCGCTGTCGAGGAGCCCCTTCAAGGTCATGTAAGTCACATCGCGAGGGGCGATTCCTGTGCCACCCGTGGTCAGGATCAGCTCGACCTCAGGGTCGTCGACCGCTGCCCGAACCCCGGCTGCGATCTGCTCCGGCTCGTCCCGGTGAATCGCGCGAAGTGCCACCAGGTGCCCTGCGGCCTCGATTGACTCGACCAGGAAGCCTCCCCCTCGATCACTCTCCAGGTCACGGGTATCACTGAGGGTCAGCACCGCAAAACGAATCTGGTCGGGCGCTTCACGCCGATGGCTATCGAGGCTCATGGGTTGAACTTGGTGGCAATGAAGTAAGGAGAGGAGACTCTCGAGTCCCTGAGGAGGACCCCTAGACCAGAAGCTCGCGCACGATCCTGGCTTCTTCGACTCCGGTGAGGCGAACGTCGAGGCCCTGGTATGGGATGGAGAGCCGTTCGTGGTCGATGCCCAGGCAGTGCAGGATCGTCGCGTTCAGATCTCGAATGTGCACGGGATCCTTCACGATGTTGTAACTGAAGTCGTCGGTCTCTCCATGGACGATCCCTCCCTGAACTCCTCCGCCGGCCATCCAGATACTGAAGCACTTTGGATGGTGATCACGACCATAGTTCGTCGGAGTCAGCTCGCCCTGACAGTAGGCCGTGCGCCCGAACTCTCCCCCCCAGACAACCAGGGTCTCTTCCAGGAGCCCCAGGCGCTTCAGGTCCAGCACCAGGGCCTTCGCCGGCTGGTCAATGTCCCGGCACTGGTTGGGCAGATCCTTGGGAAGGGCAAAATGCTGGTCCCAGCCCCGATGAAAGATCTGAGTGAAGCGCACGCCTCGCTCGGCCATTCGTCGTGCCAGGAGACAGTTGGCTGCGAAGGTGCCTGGCGTGCGTGCATCCGGCCCGTAGAGCTCGAAGACCTCGTCGGGCTCCTGGGATAGATCAGTCAGCTCTGGCACTGAGGCCTGCATGCGAAAGGCCATCTCATACTGATCGATTCGCGTGCGAGTCCCGGGATCGAGGGTCTCCGCCAGCCGACGCTCATTCATGCGCCCCAGCGCATCCAGCTGGCGGCGGCGAGCACCCTCACTCATCCCGGCTGAATTCTGCAAGAAGAGCACCGGGTCCCCCTTCGATCGCAAGGAGACACCCGCAAAGCGACCGGGCAACATCCCGCTGCCCCAGAGCCGCTCGTAGAGTGCCTGGGCCTCCTTGCGTCCGGTCCAGGAGGAATTGAGCACCACGAATGTCGGTAGATTCTCATTCATCGACCCCAGGCCATAGGACAACCACGACCCCAGGCTGGGGCGGCCGGGTAGCTGATCGCCTGTGGTGATGAGCGTGATGGCCGGGTCGTGGTTGATGGCCTCGGTCCAAACCGAGCGACAGATGGCGATGTCCTTCACCATCGAGGCCGTGTGGGGCAAGAGCTCGCTCACCCAGGCCCCGTCACCTCCGTTGTCGTGCCTGGTGAACTCGTAGATCGAGGGAGCCAGGGGGAAGCGTGCCTGACCGGAGGTCATCGTGGTCAACCTCTGCCCCATGCGTACGGACTCAGGCAGGTCCGCATCGTACATCTCCTTGAGCATCGGCTTGTAGTCAAGGGTATCCAGCTGGGAGGGAGCACCGGCCATGAACAGGTAGATGGCTCGCTTGGCCCTCGGTGCCAGGTGACCCGCCACAGCTCCGCCCTGCAGACAGGTACCCGTACCCGCCAGGGCTCGAGGACCGAGCAGTGACGCCAGCGCCGCCTGCCCCAGACCAAGTGCCGAGCCCTTCAAGAAGCTCCTACGAGCCTCCAGGCGTGCCACCTCGTTCAGTCGCTCCTCGTCCAGGCGCTTCATCCCTTCACCAGTACCTCGTCAAGATTGAGGATCAGATTGCAGACGACCAGCCAGGCGGCCAGGTCGACCGAATCGACCCCTGCGGCCGGTGGATCCACTCCGATCGAGACCAGCGCCGCCGCTGCCTCCGGGAACTCCTCGAACTCCTCTCGCTGGGCTCGATAGACCCCGAGCAGGTCGGCAAGGTCCTCCGCATCGGGCTGCCGAGCAGTGCACAGCTCGAACACGTGGCTCGCGCGTGCCTCAAGCGACTCACCGCCTTCCATGATTCCCCGCAGGGCCAGGTATCTCGCAGCCTCGACAAACTGTGGATCATTCAGCAGCAACAAGGCCTGCAAGGGAGTGTTCGTGCGCTCTCTCCGCGCACGACACGCCTCTCGGCTGGGCGCGTCGAAGACCGCCAGCTGAGGGGGAGGCGAGGTTCGCTTGAAGAAGGTGTAGAGACTGCGCCTGTGGACTTCCTCATGCGCCTCGTCAGCCACGAAGGTGTCTGTATTCGAGCCGACGTAGGCGACGGTCTTCCACAGCCCATCCGGCTGGGGAGGCTTGACCGGCGGGCCACCAATTCGTTCGACGAGCAGCCCGCTGACCGCCAGAGCTTGATCTCGAATCGTCTCCCCGTCGAGACGAAAGCGCGGGCCTCGTGCCAGCAAGCGATTTTCTGGATCGAGCAGCAGCAGCTCCTCCGTTGCTGAAGAGCTCTGTCGGTAGGTCGAGGAGGTCATCAACCGACGCATCATCGATTTCACGTCCCAGCCATCCTCGACGAATCGCAGGGCCAACCAATCGAGAAGCTCGGGGTGGCTGGGGTGCTCTCCCTGATTGCCAAAGTCCTCCGAGGTGCGAACCAGGCCGGTGCCGAACAACTGCTGCCACAGCCGATTGACCGCGACCCTGGAGGTAAGCGGATGGGCCGGGTCCACGAGCCAGCGCGCCAGGCCGAGCCGGTCTCGAGGCAGTGACCCGTCCATGGGCGGCAGGCTGGTAGGCGTTGCTCGCGGGGCCTCGTCACCGCGAGCATCGTACTGGCCCCGGTCCAGCACATAGCTCATTCTAGGCTCCTCTCGTTCTCGCATGACCAGGCTCGTGGGAATCATCGCGACCAGCTCCTCCAGGCTGCTGGCGATGGCGCCGAGCTCCGCCTCGAGCGGTTCGAGATCCTCTCGCGACCCCGCCCACACGTGGCGAACATAGTGCTGGCGGATGACCTGCAGCTGGTCGTCACTGCGGTCGGGAGCACTCACACCGACCGCAGCCAGCACCTCATCGGGGAGGCCCTCCTCACCCGCGACGAGCTCCTCCCAGCGGCGCAGCGACCACAGATGGCGGTCGTCGTGCAGTCCCCAGGAGCGCACGCCGGCACTGTCCCAGTAGACAGTCCCTCCAACCTGGGTGAAGGCCCAGCCATTCAACTCTGCGCCACCGTCGAGACCGACGTCTCCAAGCGCGACCTCCAGCCGATGCCAGCGCCCCGCCAAGGGCAACTGCCCGGCGACGAAGTCCGCACCGTCTTCCCTTCCGGCACCGTGCGCCTCCACTCCCCAGCGTGCGCGGTGGTCCCAGCTGCCATCGTTGAATTGCAACTGGATCGAGCGCGGCGGGTCGAGGGGATCCAACCAGACGTGGGCGAAGAACACATCCCCTCGCCGCAGATCCAAGGGACGCGCTCCTGTGAAGAAGTCCTGGTTCAAGCCATCGCCCATGGAACGACGAAGGCTGAGCTCTCCTGCAATGACCGGGTGATCATCCGCACCGACCCAGCTCCAGGTCTCACCATCACCACCTGGCTCGGCACGCTCGGGAAGGTCATCCTCGATCCACACATGGTCTTGAGGCTGCTGATCGGTCGAGGTGATGATGCCCACCCGATCCCACCAGCTGGTTCCATCGAACTGAGTGAAGGCGCAACCGTGGATCACGTCGCCCTCGACCAGTCCAACGTCCTCGGCCCCGAACTCGAGCTTCGTCCACACACCTGGACTCGGGAGCTCGCCCAGGTGCAGTCGAGAGCTCGTGCCAAGGACGCCGAAGTCGATCTTGTCGGCCCCCCAGAAGGCACGATGGTCCCAGCCAGCCAGGCCATCGTCATTGAACTGCAGCATGATCTCGTCGGGTGGGTCCTCCGGATCGAGAAGGACCCAGGCGAACAGCCGATCTCCCGCACCAACCCGCAAGCGCAGGTCTGCGTCGGTAAAGAAGTGCTGCTGAAGCCCAGAACTGGTGCGCTTCATCGCCCTCTCACCTGAGTGCACGGGTTCGGTAACCCACTCGTAGTCGCTGCCGTCCAGAAGATGCCCGGCGGGTAGCTCGTCCTCGATCCAGACGAGCTCACGACCAGGCAAGCGCTCATCGACAGGACTGTCCGGCTCGGAGTAGTCGAAGCCCTCCACAGCGAGGCCGATGCGCTCCTCCATCTCAGCCAGCTCTGACTCGATCTCCACCTTCTTCTGCGCTTGCTCCGGAGAAGGCACACTGACGACCGGCCCGTGGTCCTTCAAGTTGCCGTCCATGGGCTTGCCCGCGACATTATTGAAGAAGGCGAAGAGCGAGTAGAACTCCTTCGTGCTCACCGGATCGAACTTGTGGTCGTGGCAGGCGGCACATCCCAGCGTCAGCCCCATGAAGGCCGTCCCCGTTGTGCCCACACGATCCACGACATTGCGAACGTAGACCTCTTCCTCGATCGACCCTCCCTCCCCGGTCGTCACATTGCAGCGATTGAAGCCCGATGCGATCCTCTGGGCCAGGGTGGACTCCGGGAGAAGGTCGCCTGCGAGTTGCTCGATGACGAACTCATCGTAAGGCAGGTTCTGATTGAAGCTCTCCACGACGCGATCTCGGTAGGGCCACATCTCTCGATAGTTGTCGAGGTGCAGGCCATGGGTGTCGCCATAGCGAGCAACGTCAAGCCAGAAGCGCGCCATGTGCTCACCGTAACGGGGTGAGACAAGCAGTCGGTCGATCAGCCGCTCGTAGGCTCCCGGCTCCTGATCCGCCAGGAAGGCGCGAACCTCCGAGGGGCTCGGTGGCAGGCCTGTCAGGTCCAGGGTCGCCCGCCGGATCAAGGTGCGTGGATCGGCCTCGGGGGCTGGCTCGAGGCCGTGCTCTTCAAGCTCTTCGGCGATGAACAGGTCGAGTTCACCGCGGATCCAGTCGGAGGCAGTGACCTCGGGAATCTGGGGCTCCGCGGGCGCGAGAAAGGCCCAATGCCTGGAGTAGTTCGCCCCCTCGTCAATCCAGCGCTCCAGGATCTCGATCTCAGCGGGCGAGAGGGAGAATCCCGAGTCAGCCGGCGGCATGGGGTCTTCTCGATCCCTGACGCGATAGATGAGCTCGGACCCCTGTGCGTCACCGGGAATGATCGCCGCGAAGCTCCCGTCCGTCCCCACCGCGTTTTCCTGCAGGTCCAGGCGCAGTCTCGCCTCGACCGCCTTCTCGTCGGGGCCATGACAGGCGAAGCAGGCCCTGGACAGGATCGGCCGAACCTGCCGGCCGAAATCAACCTGCTCCCCGTCACCGGATATCCCTGCCGGACAGAGGCCGGTGAGCAAGAGCATCGAGAAGAAGGAGGTGCAGCGCATCCGAGCAGGATACGGTGTCGACCGACATCCACCCAGACCATCGATCATGAGCGCCTTGTTCTCACTGCCACTCCTGCTCCTCTTCAGTAGCCACGTGAGCCCTCCAGAGGATGCTGAATCCTCCTTGGAGCGCCCTCCGAACGTCATCTTCATCATGGCTGACGACCTCGGCTACGGCGAGGTGGGCTGCTACGGACAGGAGAAGATTCTGACTCCAAACATCGACGAGCTGGCCGCCGGGGGCTTGCGCTTCACCCAGGCCTACGCTGGCTCGCCAGTCTGCGCCCCTTCACGCTGCGTGCTCCTCACGGGTCGTCACTCGGCGAACGCCGAGATCAGAGACAACAAGCGCGACCAGCCCGAGGGGCAGCACCCGATCAGTGAGCAGGCCTTCACGGTGGCGATGCTCATGAAGCAAGCTGGCTACGTGACGGGCGCGATGGGCAAATGGGGACTCGGCTTCATCGGCTCCACCGGTGACCCCAACGCCAAGGGCTTTGATCACTTCTTTGGTTACAACTGCCAGAGCCAGGCCCACACCTACTACCCAGGACACCTCTGGAGGAATGACTCGAGGGTTGAGTTGAACGGAGGTGAAGGCGTGCCTGGGCGGGGAAAGCTCACCGAAGGCGACGAGGACTACGACCGCTTCAGAGGAGAGGACTATGCACCCGACCTGATGCTCACCGAAGCGCTCGGGTTCATTCGCGCTCACAAGCAGGAGCCCTTCTTTCTCTATCTGCCCTTCATTGAGCCTCACCTCGCCATGCAACCACCATCGGAGTGGGTCGACCGGTATCCACCCGAGTGGGATGAGGTGCCCTACCGAGGCGGCAAGGGATACACCCCTCACCCTCGGCCGCGGGCCGGGTACGCCGCCATGATCAGTGACCTGGATGAGCATGTCGGCGCCGTGGTCAGCCTCGTCGATGAGCTCGGACTCTCCGAGAACACACTGATCATCTTCACCTCGGACAACGGTGCCACCCACGACGTGGGTGGAGTCGACACCAACTTCTTCGAGTCCGTTGGACCGCTGAGCGGTCGTAAGGGCCGGGTGTACGAGGGCGGATTGAGGGTCCCCATGATCGCGCGCTGGCCGGGAGTCATAAGCGCTGGTGCTAGCACCGACCACATCACCTGCTTCCAGGACCTCATGGCCACACTGGCTGACCTCACCGAAGTCACCCCTCCAGCCACTTGTGATGGCATCAGCTACCTGCCCACCCTACTTGGTGAAGAGGACCAGGAGCTCCATGAGTACCTGACCTGGGAGTTCCACGGCTACGGCGGACAAAAAGCCGTCCGGATGGGCAAGTGGAAGGGCATCCTGCGGAACATCAAGAAGGGCAACGACAAGATCGAGCTCTTCGATCTCTCCACCGACATTGCTGAAGAGCGGGACGTTGCCTCACAGCATCCCGAGATCGTTGCCCTCATCGGGAGGATCTTTGCCGAGGACCGCACCCCCAGCGATGCCTTCCCCTTTGACCCCTTCGACGGATGAGCCTGTCGACCGCAACCTGGGGAGAACCAAGCCTCCACTCCACCTACTCAGATACCCGTAGCACGACTCTGACCGGTTAGGATCTCATGTCCAGACTTCATCAATTCATCCCCCTCGCCATGCTCCTGGTAGCGCCTGCCCAGGAGCCCACAACTCCGGAGTCGCCCCCCAACATCCTCCTGATCGTCGCTGATGATCAGGGATATGCAGACCTCGGATTCCTTGGTCTGGCCAGAGATGTCAGCACGCCAGTTCTCGACACGCTGGCCAAGGGCGGGATCTACTTCCCAAACTCCTACGCCAGCTCCCCCATCTGCAATCCTTCCCGGGTGGGCATGCTCACCGGGCGCTACCAGCAACGCTGGAACAACTTCTTCTACGGCGGTGGCCTCGGGCTACCCTCCGAGGCTGTCACAATCGCCGAGCGCTTGCGTGCGGCAGGTTATGCCACCGGCTACTTCGGCAAGGTCCACACCGGTGGGCCGGACAGGAAGCCCGAGGCCTCGGGCTTCCCCTTGAACCAGGGCTTCGACCGCTTCTACGGAACAACCACGGGCGGTCGAGTCCACTACCTGCGCCACGGCCCTGGCGCCAGGAAGGAGTTTGGCAAGGCAGCCGGACAGATGGCGGTTGGGCCTCTCTGGGATGATGACCAGCAGGTCGAGTTCGATGGGTTCACCACCGAGGCCTTTGGAGCACAGGCTCGAGCCTTCATCGAGGAGCAGCGCGACCAGCCCTTCTTCGCGCTGGTGGCCTTCAATGCCGTGCACAACTTCGCCTGGCAGCTCCCTGACGCGGAGCTCGAGGCCCGAGGGCTAGACAAGTTCCCCGACTGGGATCCCGAGAAGGAGAGCTACCTCGACTGGTACGAGCACGTCCATCATCGAGACTGGCCGGAAGGCAGGGCCTACTACCTCGCTCAGCTCGAGTGCATGGACCGCGAGGTGGGGCGACTGCTTGACCAGCTGGACGAGCTGGGCATCACCGACAGCACCCTGGTGATCTACACCGTCGACAACGGTGGCTGCGTGCCGGATTGGGCCAACAACGGACCTCTGGCGGGCTCGAAGTACCACCTCCTCGAGGGCGGGACCAGGACGCCAACGCTCATGAGACTGCCAGGGGTTCTGCCCGAGGGAAGGACTCACCAGGGAATCCTCTCGGCCCTCGACATCGCCCCGACCATCTGCGAGCTGGTTGGTATCGACGCCCCCGAGGACGAGTTCGACGGGATCGGACAGCTCTCGGCCCTTCGTGGGGAGCGTGCGCCCAACGACAAACGGGACCTGCATTGGGACATCCAGTGGCAGTGGTCCCTGCGCAGGGGCAACTGGAAGCTGATGCAGACCATGGACGAGAGCTTTGCCAGGCACGAGGCAGATTTCGAGCAGGTAGGCGTTCGCCTCGGCACCCACCTCTACGACCTCGGGGAAGATCCTGGTGAGACAAGCAATCTGGCAGCAGAGAAGCCAGAGCTGGTGGAGCGTCTCGTCAAGGCCCACGAGGACTGGCGCAGCAGCATGCAGCGGGAGCAGGCCAAGTAGCCCTCCCGAGAAACTTGCAGACTCCCTAGATCCGAGCCAACAGCTCTGGCAGCTGAGCGAGCGTGTCGATGACTCCCTCCGGCGCCTCCTCGCTGTCCGCTGGTGAGACAAACTCGCGGCTGAGGACGCAGCGCATCCCCGCAGCCCGTGCACCGCGCAGGTCAACTCGAGGACTGTCCCCGATCATCACCGTCTCGCCGGCTGCTGTCCCCAGGGAGGTCAGCGCCAGCTCGAAGATGCGCGCATTGGGCTTCTCGACGCCCGCCTCCTCGCTCGTGACCACGACTGGAAAGCAGGTCTCGAGCTGCAGTGCTCGAAGCTTGCGCAGCTGGATGTCCGTGGTGTGGTTGCTGACCAGTGCCAGTGAGTACTCTCGCCCGAGGGCATCGAGTACCTCTCGCGCCGCTGGTGCCGGGCTCATCGCGGAGAGAAAGCTCTGCCAGTAGGTGTCGAAGAGCTCGACCGCCAGCCCGCCCCGACCGGGATTCACCAGGCGCTCGACCATGCGCTTGAAGAAGATCGCACGGTTGTGAGACGCGGCCTGACCCTTCAGCTCGGCGGCCAGCTCGAGTCGCACTCGATCGTGGACCAGCATGAACTCCTCGAAGCTCTTCTGCGAGTGACCGAGTAGAACGCGATGGGCTGCGATCAGGCCCAGCTCATTGCAGGCAGCATAGCCGTAGAGCGTGTCGTCCAGATCGAAGCAGAGGGCCCGGGTGGTCATGAACTTCTCGCGCGCCGAGATCAGCTCGAGGCCCTCATCTCGGCCAGCAGCTTGCGGCGATACTCCTCACTTCCCAGCTGATCCAGCTTCGCGCACTCATCCGCACTGAGGTAGGTGGGCTCGCCCACGGTCAGCGCGTGGTACTGGATGAAGGCCTGCTCCTCCATGGCCATGGTCCGGAAGGCCGCCTCCTTGACCGATGACCCCACGGTGATCGTGCCGTGATTGCGGAGGACCATTCCGTAACAGTCGGGGGAGCTGAAGGCCTCTTCCACCAGGCGGGCCAGTTCAGGTGTCGTCACCGTCACGTAGGGTAGGTGTGGCACGTTCTTGCCCAGGTAGACGTAGTAGTCCGCGAAGATCGGCTGCAGGTCATGCCCAGCACAGCACAGGGCGTTGGTCATCTTCGGATGGGCGTGCACCATCGCGTTGACATCCGAACGTACCCGGTAGGTCCACAGATGCATCAGGACCTCAGAGGAGGGTCGAAAGTCGCCCTCCAAGACCTCGCCCGTCGAGACGGAGATTCGTGGATAGTGCTCGGCCCGCGCATCGGCGAAGGAGAAGCCGCTCGGAGAGATCCACATGTCATCGCCCTCGCGGACGCTCACGTTGCCGCCTGCCCCGGTGACGAGGCCGGCGTCCACCAGCTCCCTGGCCGCCTGAATCAGTTCGTCGAGGTTCGTGTTCATGGGATCGATCAGAGATAGCCGCGCTGAGTGAGAAGTTCTCGGAAGCGCGCATGGTACTCGTCGTAGGAACTCTTCCGTCCGGCATCGGGACGAAAGCTGGCCGAGATTCGGACCATCGCCCGACTGGCCTGCCAAAGATCATCAAAGAGCACGTTACCTGCGGCCAGTACGGCGCTGCCAAAAGCTGACTCGGAGTTCTCAGGCCGGTGGTAGGTCCGCCCACAAACATCCGAGCGCAGCTGCAGCCAGACATCGCTGCGTGACCCACCACCCGTTGCAAACACCGGTCCGGTTGCCTGGGCACCCGTGGCCGTATCGAGAACCTCGTAGGCCATCCTCTCGACCAGGGCGGTCCCCTGCAGGCTGGCAGCGTAGCGCTCGCTTGGCCGCTTCAGCGCAGGAACGCAGAAGCCCTCCGCGAGCTCAGAGCTGAAGGGGAATCGCTCGCCACGACCCAGCAAGGGGTAGGCCAGCGCATTCGACGGCAAGTACTGGGCCGCCTCCGCGTCCAGCAGCGCGAGGTCTTCCCTGCCATGGCACTCGCGGATCCAGCCCCCCCCCACGTTGCTCGCGGCGCCCGGCAACCAGACTCCACCCGGGAGTCGATGGCAATAGATGAGCCCGCCCTCATCGAGCACCTCAGCGCGGGCCACGCGCTTGAAGACCAGGGTGGTTCCCAGGGTGGTGTTGTCCTCACCCGGTTGCGTCGCGCCCGAGGCCAGGAAGGCCGCTGTTCCATCGGTCACTCCCGCCACCACCGCGAGCCCGGCGGGAAGCCCAAGCTCCCCAGCCACGTCCCCAGCGAGCCGGCCGATGCTGCTTCCCGGCTCCACCACCCGTGGCAGCCTCGACCGGAGTGCGGGCAGCTGGTCAATCCACTCAGCCCAGTGCCCCGTCTTGAGATCAAAGCCCGACTTGAGCGCATTGCTGGCATCAGTCACCCCGACCTCTCCCGTCAGACGGGCTGCAATCAGATCGGCCTGGTGCAGAAAGACATGGGTCGCCTCGAACTCGGCGGGCATGCACTGCTGGAGCCAGCGGATCTTGGCCAGCCCACTGGTGGCCGAGAGGCTGATGCCGGAAGACCTGAGAGCCTCGAGCTCGGCTGCCTGCTCAGCGGCCCGTGAGTCGTCGTACATCAACGCCGGGGTGGTAGGTAGCCCAGCGGCGTCAACCCCCACGACGGTGCCCGAGGTTCCATCGACCGAGAGAGCCAGCAGCTCGACGGGCGAGCCCTCTCGCCTGGCAAGCTGGCTCGAGATGTCGCGCAGGACCTTCGCCGCGGCACCCCACCATGCGCGGGGCTCCTGCTCATGGCGGCCCTGACTTGCCAGCTGTCGGTGGCCGTCAATTCGAGCGATGTCCGCCCCGGCACCCGCCAGCACCACCCCATCTGCCGCCACGACCAGCGCTCTGGCACCTCCGGTGCCGAGATCGAGACCAATGACTGCCGGCCGAAGCTTTGAGGAGGTATTCAAGGCGAAAAGAGGCGCTTTGCGGCGGCGATGCTACGGGCATGAGGCTCTCGAACCAACAGTTGCTCGCCGGTGATGAGGAAGACGGAAGATTCGCTATCCTCAGGGAATGCGAAGATCACTTCCCCTGGCCCTGATCCTGCTCTTCCCGTCAGGCGCGGCTGCTCTCACGGTAGCCGAGGATCAAGAGGTCGACTTCGCCAGTGAGATCCGCCCGCTGCTCTCCGATCGCTGCTTCATCTGCCATGGGCCGGACCAGGAAGCCAGGGAGAGTGACCTGCGCCTGGACATTCGCAGTGGAGCCATTGCAGACCTCGGTGGAAAGTCGGCGATCGTCCCTGGGAACCCGGCAGAGAGCGTGCTGCTAGCTCGCCTGCGTCATCCCAAGGCCAGGCGCCGCATGCCCCCACCCCACTCGAAGCTCACGCTGGATGAGTCGGAGATTGCACTTCTCGAGCGCTGGATATTGGAGGGTGCCGAGTATGAGGAGCACTGGGCCTTCCGAGCGCCCGTGCGACCGCAGCTGCCCGAGGTGAAAGACCAAGCCTGGGTCAATGATGACCTCGACCGCTTCGTTCTGGCTCGGCTGGAGTCCGAGGGTCTGGCCCCCTCCCCGCCAGCGGATCGCCAGACCTGGCTGAGGCGGGTGAGCTTCGATCTCTGTGGTCTGCCTCCGACCCCCGATGAGCTCGACGACTTCCTCGGGGACGAGAGCCCGGATGCGCGTGAACGGGCTGTCGATCGTCTCTTGAGCTCGAAGCGTCATGGCGAGCGCCTGGCCAGCGACTGGCTTGATGCTGCACGCTATGCCGATAGCTACGGCTATCAGAACGATCGAGAACGCCGCGTCTGGCCCTGGCGTGACTGGGTGGTGAAAGCCTTCAACGAGGGTCTGGCCTGGGATGAATTCGTGACCTGGCAACTGGCTGGCGATCTCCTGCCGGAAGCCAAGCGCGAGCAACGCCTGGCGACGGCCTTCAACCGGCTCCACCGCCAGACCAACGAGGGCGGTAGCGTCGAGGAGGAGTACCGCGTCGAGTATGTCGCGGATCGTGTGCACACCTTTGGCACTGCCTTTCTGGGGCTGACCATGGAGTGCGCGCGCTGCCACGACCACAAGTACGACTCCATCACTCAGGAGGAGTACTACGGCCTGTTCGCCTTCTTTGACGACATCGACGAGAGTGGACTCTATTCACACTTCACCAGTGCCGTTCCAACGCCAACACTATGGCTTCCCGATGTCGAGCAAGAGCGACGACTGCTCGAGCTGGACCAGGGGCGAGCCGAGGCACAGAACAGTCATCAAGAGGCCTTGAGAGGGATCGACGCGGACTTCGAGACATGGACGGAGAGATCAGCAGCCTCGCTCGCACCCGCGGAAGGCATCAGCTTCGACTTCGACACCCAAACCGAATCCAAGGTCCAGGGTCGCGGAGGCAACGGCGGTCAAGGACAGCTCGGTAGCGGCGCGCAGCTCGGAGATGGACGCGGCGGAAAGGTGCTCGAGCTCACGGGAGAGGACAACGCCAGCTTCGCAGGCAATGGTGAGTTCAGCCGCGATGACCCCTTCACGATCGCTCTGTGGCTCAAGACTCCCGGATACAAGGAGCGCGCGGTGGTCTTCCACCGCTCACGAGCCTGGACCGATGCTGGCAGCCGCGGCTACCAGCTGCTCATCGAAGAGGGTCGACTCTCTGCCTCCTTGATTCACTTCTGGCCGGGTAATGCAATCCGTGTGCGAGCCCTCGAGCCCCTCCCGATCGATCAGTGGGTCCATGTCGCCATGACCTACGACGGGTCCTCAACGGCAAGAGGGCTCGAGCTCTGGATCGACTCGCGCAGGCTACCCGTTGAGGTCATCCGCGACCGCCTGACCCGCACGATTCACGGCGGTGGCCAGATCTCACTCACGATCGGGCAGCGCTTCCGAGATCGCGGCTTCACCGGTGGCCAGGTCGACGACTTCTTCATCTTCGATAAGCGCCTCTCAGGAATCGAGATCTTCCAGGCAAGCCTGCCGACTTCGACCACCTTTCGCGAGAGCGGAGACTCCGCGCGAGCTTGGCTGGCAACACAGGAGAATGCGCGGGAACTCCTCCGCGAGTACTTCGAGCGCAGCGTAAGCCCGACCCTGTACTCCAGCCGCGAGGAGCTCCTCGCGGCCAGGCGTGCCTACAGCGGTCTGGTCGACCAGATCCCCGAGATCATGGCCATGGAGGCCATGGCCGAGCCGCGCAAGGCGCACTTTCTCGACCGGGGTGCCTACACATCACCACGCCACGAGGTGCTGCCTGGAACTCCGACGAGTGTGCTCGCCTTTCCCCAGAGCGCCCCCTCCGATCGCCTCGGTCTCGCGCGCTGGCTCACCGATGATCGCAATCCACTGTTTGCCAGGGTGAGCGTCAATCGTTACTGGCAGCTCCTGTTCGGCAGCGGACTGGTGGCCACGCCCGAGAACTTCGGTAGCCAGGGTGATACGCCGGAGTATCCAGAGCTCCTTGACTACCTGGCCGTCGAATTCCGCGACAATGGTTGGTCCGTCAAGTCGCTGCTCAGACGACTGGTGCTCTCATCCACCTACGGGCAGTCATCCAGCGCCACCAGGGAGCTCCTCGAGCAAGATCCCCACAACCGTCTGCTGGCACGAGGACCCCGCCGGCAGCTGAGCGCGGAGATGATCCGCGACAATGCGCTCTTCGTGGGTGACCTCCTGGTGGAGAAGCTCGGAGGGCCCCCGGTCAAGCCCTACCAGCCAGCCGGGCTCTGGCAGGAGAAGAGCGGCATGGTCTACGCCGCCGACCAGGGCGAGGGCCTCTGGCGAAGAAGCCTGTACAGCTTCTGGAAGCGCACATCGCCCCCGCCATCAATGATGATCTTCGATGCTTCCAAGAGAGATGTCTGTGTTGTTCAGCGTCAGCGAACCAGCTCTCCGCTGCAGGCGCTCGCACTCTGGAACGATCCCCAGCAGGTCGAGGCGGCCCGCGGACTTGCCCAGCGTGTCCTGCTCGAGTCCGGCCCAGAGGCCTCTGAATCCGATCGCCTGGCGCGACTCTTCCGGTGGTGTACGAGCCGCTCAGCTCGAAGCGAGGAACTCGAGGTGCTCACCGAACTCCTGAACACGGCCCGCGAGAGCTTCTCGCTGCCGGAGGCCGAGCTCGACGCCTGGCTCTCTGTTGGCGAGGCCGTTCCCGCTCCACAACTCGACCGTGTCGAACTCGCCGCTCTCGCGGTGGTCGCCAATACCATGCTCGGGTTCGACTCCACTCTCACCCTGCGCTAGCCATGATCCCCTCGAAGCAGCTGCCATTCGATCCGAGTCGTAGGAGTTTCTGCTCCGGCCTGGCCAGCGGCCTGGGGCTGGCCGGCCTCAGCCCCTACATGCACGGTGCTCAGGGCATCCCTGCTGACCTGGGTGGCCTCCACCATGCACCAAGGGCCAAGCGCATCGTCTACCTGTTCCAGTCCGGCGGACCCTCCCAGCTCGACCTCTTCGACTACAAGCCCCTGCTCAACAAACGCAACGGCGAGGAGCTACCTGACAGCATTCGACGGGGCCAGCGACTGACCGGGATGTCTGGCTACCAGGCCAGCTTGCCGCTGGCGGGCAGTCAGTTCGAGTTTGCACAGCATGGTCAGAGCGGTGCCTGGGTCTCGTCACTCCTGCCAGAAACCGCGAAGATCGCAGACAAGCTGTGCTTCATCCGTTCCATGCACACCGACGCGATCAATCACGACCCAGCCGTGACCCTGTTCATGACTGGCTTTCAGACCGCTGGGCGACCCTCTGCTGGTGCTTGGATCGACTTCGGATTGGGATCACTCAACCAGGACCTGCCCGGATTCTGCGTCCTCGTCAGCAAGAACAAGGGGGGCCAGCCGCTCTATGCGCGTCTCTGGGGTGCCGGTTTTCTCCCGGCCAGTCACCAGGGAGTGCAGCTGCGAGCGGGCAAGGACCCCGTCCTCTATCTGAAGGACCCCGAGGGCCTACCCCCTGAGCTTCGGGAGCAGTCAATCCTTGCCCTCGAGCGGCTGCACCAGCTGGAGCTCGAGCGTGATGGTGATCCGGCACTTCGAGCCCGCATCGAGCAGGGCGCTCTGGCCCACCGAATGCAGACGTCGGTTCCTGAGGTCTGCGATCTCTCTGACGAACCCGAGGAGACCTTTCAGCTCTATGGTGAAGATGCCCGTGACCCCGGCAGCTATGCAGCCAATGCACTGCTCGCCAGGCGCCTGCTCGAGCGCGACGTGCGCTGCATTCAGCTCTTTCACAAGGGGTGGGACCAGCACGGCTCCCTGCCCAATGCGCTCGGGCTCCAGTGCCGAGAGACTGATCGAGCCAGTGCAGCCCTTGTGATCGATCTGGAGCGTCGCGGGCTACTCGATGACACACTGGTGGTCTGGGGCGGAGAGTTTGGACGAACCAACTACTCACAGGGTCCGCTGACCGAGAGCAACTACGGCCGCGACCATCATCCTCGCTGCTTCACCGTCTGGATGGCGGGAGCAGGGGTCAGACCCGGATACACCCACGGTGCAACTGATGAGTTCGGCTACAACATCGTCTCCGACCCGGTGCATGTGCACGACCTCAACGCAACCCTACTGCACCTCATGGGCGTGGACCACGAACGCCTGACACACAAGTATCAGGGCCGTCACTTCCGGCTCACCGATGTCCATGGCCGGGTTGTGGAGGAGCTCCTGGTCTAGCTCTGACCTTCGGTAGGCCCCGGCGCTCTACGCCTACCTGCCCCAGAGCGGCTCCATCAGTTCACTCTCCCACTCCAGAAGCTCGCGCTCCAGCTCAGAGACCAGCACGGGGTACTCCCCAGCGAGGTCGACATCTTCCGAGATGTCCTCACTCAGATCAAAGAGCTGAGGAGCGCTCTCGCGATCATCCCAGACCAGTTTCCACTGGCCCTGGCGCAGGGCAATCGGACCGCCGCCTCCCTTCGTGCGCCAGAAGAAGGTTCGCACCTCTTCGGTATCATCCTCTCCCCCCAGACACGCTGAGAGGTCCCGTCCGTCCAGCGCCGCCTCCACAGGCACATCTTGACCTGCCATGGCAAGGAAGGTGGGGAGCAGATCGAGCGCAATCGCAGGTGAGTCGATCGTCGTACCAGCCTCGATCACCAGGGGCCAGCGCATGGCAGCAGGAACTCGCACCCCCCCCTCCCAGAGTGTGCCCTTCTTCCCTCGCAAGGGAGTATTGAGAGCACCGGTCCCTGTCTGACCTCCGTTGTCGTTCGTGAAGACGACCAGGGTGTTATCGGAGATCCCCGCACGCTCCAGAGCCAGAAGTATCTCACCGACACTGTCATCCATGGCCTTGACCAGGCCGGCGTACTTGCGCCGACGTGCCTTTGGAATCGAGGCGATGGCGGGTAGCGCAAGGTCCTCGGCCTTGGCCTGCAACGGCCCATGAGGTGCGGTGAATGAGACAAGGAGAAAGAAGGGCTCTGCGGCATGCTCCTGGATGAAACGCGCAGCCGCCTGGCCAAGTCGATCCGTTACATAGCCCCCCTCGGGCGTTGGCTCGCGGTTCTCGAGCAGTACCCTGTGGGGAGTAGGCTCCTCCATCGGAAAGTAGGGCCGTGACCCCTGCAAGCAACCGTAGAAGAGATCGAATCCACGCTCGTTGGGGTGGTAGTCCTCAGGGTATCCAAGGTGCCACTTCCCCACACAGGCAGTCACGTATCCAGCCTCTCTCAGGTGATCTGCAACGGTCTCTTCCGTGAGTGGCAGCCCTCCCTTCATGTAGCCCGGCGCGATGTTCTTCTCGTGACCGAAGCGCTGCTGGTAGCGGCCCGTCAGGAGACCCGCCCGAGAGGGAGAACAAACAGCCCCAGACATGTAGAAACTGGTGAAGCATGCACCGTCCCTCGCGATGGAATCGATCTGAGGAGTGAGAGGTGCCAGATCGGGCTCACAGACACGTTGAAATCCGAAGTCGCTGTAGCCGGCATCATCGGCGAGGAGCACGACGATGTTCGGCGGTCGCTCCCTCCCATCTCCCTGCCCGACATCTCGTGGAGCTGCACAGCTGTGCATGCAAGCTGTGAGAGCCAGCAATCCAATTCCAGTATTTCGACTGTCCATGCCCTCAAGGATAGGACTCCGATTCGGATAGATCACCTGTGCAGGAGACTTCTCCAACCAGAGGTAGCGGCCTCTCAGGCGCCATCGGCACCCCTGAGGAGAACGGAGTGATAGACTTGAGCAATGCTCTCGATCCTCCTCCCACTGCTGCTCGCCTCCTCCATTCCTTCGGAGCGGAGTCCCGAGGAGATCCTGAAGGAGATTCGCAGCAAGGGCAACCAGGCCCCCATGGAGCTCTTCGAAGAGCTCGCCGAACTGAAGACCGAGGCAGCCCTCGAGGCCTTGATCAAGAGCCTCAGCGCCGTCCCCAAGCGGGACAAGGTCTGCACTGCCTTCAAGACCTTTGCCCAGTTCAATGGCGTGCCCGAGCTCGAGAACAGGGCCACCGATTTTCTGCTGGAGCATGCACAGGGCAACGACGAGAAGCTCTCGTTGAATGCTGCCTGGCAGCTTGGACCGCTCTGGCCCGCATCCCGTGATGCTCTCGTCGAGATCGCCCTCTACGGTGACACCAGGGATCTTCGCTCGCTGGCCCTGCTCCACATGGTCGAGCACGACATGTCCCTGGATTCCAAGCAGCTGAAGTCATTGGCGCGCTCGAAGGACCCTGCGGTTCGCTATGAGGGAGTGCTCGCAAGGACCGCACGGATCGAGGACGAAGCGAAGCTGAACAAGCTGGTGAGCAACTTGCTGAAGTCACGAGACACAGCCGAGCGCCTCGCCGCTGTGGAGTTCCTGGGGGATGAGCAGCTCACTGGCCGCTTCGATCAACTTCAAAGAGCACTGCAAGATGACTACCCGCCTGTGACTCGCAAGGCCCTGTCGAGCCTGGAACGAACACGCACCAAGGAGGCCATCAAGATCCTGATCGAGAGGCTCTCCGTGGCCGGCCGCGGTGAACGCTTCAGGATCTCTCAGGCACTCGAGAGGCTGACCGGAAAGAGCCTTGGAACGGAGGTCGGTCGCTGGCAGCGCTGGTGGCAAGCAGAGGGAGCTAGCTTCGTGATCCCGGACTCACCACCTGAGTCAACCGAGCCAGCTGCCGAGGCCCACACGACCTCCAGCTTCTATGGCCTTCCAATCCACTCGGAGCGGCTGGTCTTCGCAGTTGACTCGAGCAAATCAATGCAAAATCCCGCTACGACCAACGGGGCATCGCGTATTGAAATTGCCCAGCTCGAACTGTCGAAGGCCATCGAGGGCTTGCCGGAGTCGAGCGAATTCGACGTGGTGCACTTCGGTCAGCTCGCCTGGAGCTGGAAGGGCGAGTTGATCCCCGCAAGGAGCAAGAACAAGAAGGCTGCCCAGCAGTTCGTGCAACAGCTGGATCTCACCCTGGGGACCGAGATCTATGCCGCACTACGTGAGGCCTTTTCAGATCCCAGGGCAGATGCAATCCTGTTCCTGACTGACGGCGACCCCCAATTGAGCCTGATGCAGAACCGTGTCGCCCTCCGACGTATCGTGGCCCAGTGGAACAGGACCCGACACACCACGGTCGACTGCATCACCATTGGGACCGAACGGGCCTGGCTCAGGCAGCTGTCAGAGCTGACCGGGGGGCGCTACCAGCGTATTGACTGAGGCAAGGCTGGCTGCCCCTACAACACTCTACGGCCAGAAAGCAGTAACTTCAGTCCCCCCACTCGATACTCCTGTCATGCTCGCCACCAGGCAAACCGGGTACGGAGGACCCTGGACCTGGTGCCTGGGATGGCCCTCCCGGGGTCAGATGAGCTCCAGCCGCCCCCAATTCTGAGCCTCTCGCAGGAATTCCCGTTCACTTCAATGTCATGGGCACCCGGAGAGATCCACGTTACGATCTGTTCAATATCCTATTTGAGCTGAGCCTGGTAATTATGAAGTCGAGTCGAAATCCACGCGGGCTGAACACTGCAAGCCTCCTCCTCCTGATGCCCATCGCAGGGTGGTCCCAGAGCCAGCCCGGAGAGTCTCCTGCCCTGGGCACGGATCGAATCACCCAGGCAGACATCACCGGGGGACAGCTGAGCGAAGACGAGATCCGAGAGGCCGGGCAAAAGATCTTCTCGACTCCCTTCAACAAGCTCGATGGCTACGGCGACGGTCCGGTCAATCCGCAAGACTCCACATCCCCGGGCGGGAGACCAACGCTGCAGGGCAACGGCACCTTCTTGAGGATCAATGGCCTCGACTCACAGACATGCATGGAGTGCCACTCCGTGGGTTCCAATGCGGTAAGCCCATTTCGCTTCGGCGTCGGCGGTGTGGGCTCTGGCAGCAGTAATGCGATGTTCATGCCCCGCAACATTGACGTGGCTGACGAGGCTGCGCTTGGGCAGGCCAGCTTTGATGGGCGCTTCATCAATCCCCCCTTCCTATTTGGCAGTGGTGGCGTCGAGCTGCTGGGCAAGGAGATGACCCGCAACCTACAGCGGCTCAAGCAGGTGGCCAGGAGCCAGCCCGGCGTGCGAATCGACCTCGATACTCATGGCGTGAGCTATGGAAGCATCGAGTTCAATCCAGTGAACAAGACCTGGGATACGAGCCAGGTGAACGGCATCGACGCGGATCTCGTGGTCCGCCCCTTCGGTCGGAAGGGAGAGTTCGCCAGCGTCCGTGCCTTCGACCTGGAGGCGCTCGAGTTTCACTTCGGAATGCAGCCCACCGAGGTCGTGGGCCGCGGCGTGGATGCCGACGGCGATGGAGTCGCCAACGAGATCCTCGAGGGTGAGGTCTCCGCGCTACACCTGTTCAATGTCACGCTCAGACGACCGGGGTTCGCTGCCCCCACTCCTGAGAGTGAGGCGGGCTTGGTCGTGTTCGAGGACATCGGCTGTGCTGATTGCCACATTCCGCAGCTCTCGACCGATGGGCAGGCCCTCCCGCTGAGCTCACCGGAGATCGAAACTGCTCCATTTCAAAACGCCTTCCGAAGGGTGAACCTGGCCAGCGGCAATGCGGGCTTCGATGCTCTCCCCTCTGGAGGACTGGCCGTGCCCCTGTTCAGCGACTTGCGACGTCACGACATGGGCCCCGGACTCGCTGAGGACTTTGGTAATGATCTGGACTCGGAGTTCCTCACCGCACGCCTGTGGGGCGTAGCCGATACGGCTCCCTACCTGCACGATGGCCGCGCAACGACCCTGACCGAGGCAATCCTGGCCCACGGCGGCGACGCCCAGCTGCAGCGAGACGCGTTTGATCAGCTCGGGGATCAGCAGAAGGTCGAACTCCTCTCCTTCCTTCGTGGCCTGCGCACACCTCTGGACCCAACTGGCGGAATCTAGTCTGCCCCCTCTGGAGGCCGAAGTGAGAGGCGTAATTCAGAGACGGCTACTCGCCGCCTGCTGTCTCCCGATCCTCCCCCTGAGCTGCCAGATGGCTCAGCAGGGTGATCCGAGCACCGCCCCACGCCCCAACCTGATCGTGGTGCTTGCCGACGATCTCGGTGCGGAGGCCCTCGGCTGCTACGGGGGCGAGACCTACTCCACTCCAAATCTCGACCGGCTGGCCGCCCAGGGCGTGCTGTGCGCGAATGCGTTCACGCAGCCCCTCTGCACGCCCACTCGTGTGGAGCTCCTGACGGGGCGGAGCAACGCCCGCAACTACGTGAGTTTCAGCGTACTCGACCCCGACGAGCTGACCTTTGCCGAGGCCTTGGAGAGCAGCGGGTACCGAACCTACGCGGTGGGCAAGTGGCAGCTCTACGGGGCAGATCACTACGGTGAGTCCCTCCGCGGCCAGGGAACGCTGCCAGCGGATGCCGGCTTTCAACACCATGCTCTGTGGCAGGTCGAGAGCCTCGGCAAGCGTCACTGGAGCCCCACGATGACGATCGATGGACACACAAGCCGTCTCGACGAGGGCACCTATGGACCGGATGTGGCACTCGAACATGCCTTGAGCTGGATCGGCGAGAGTACCGAGCAGCCCTTTCTCTTGTTCTGGCCAATGATCCTGCCCCACGGGCCATTTGTCCCGCCGCCGGGTACACCTGGCCCGCGGGATGCGAAGAGCGACCCGACCCACTTCGCTCCGATGGTGGAATACCTCGACCAGCTCATGGGTGATCTCGTGACGCACCTCGAGGAGAATGACCTGACTCGAAATACCTGGGTCCTCTTCATCGGGGACAACGGCTCTCCCAATGAAACGCAGGCCATACGAGATGGCAAGCTGGTCGCCGGTGGAAAGAAGCTGACCACGGATGCAGGCTCGAGAGTGCCGTTCCTGTTGTGGGCCCCTGGACGGCTGGAGGCCGGCGTCCGAATCTCGGATCCAGTATCGACCATCGACGTCTTTGCCACCTTGCTGGAAATCGCCGGCGAATCGCTGCCTGACGATCGCCAGCTGGATGGTTGGAGCTTGCTTCCGCGACTTGACGGGCGCACGAGTTGTCACCGTGACTGGGTCACGTTCCATCATCAGCCGCGTCCGATCTCCAGGCCAGCAGTCCCCGCCGTGCGCTGGGCACGGGACGCACGCTGGCAGCTGTTCGAAGACGGGCGCCTCTATGACACCGCTGCCGACCCAGACCTCGAGCTAGCCCTCGAGCCTGGGGATGACGACTCCGAGCGTGCCCTGGCGCGGGAGCAGCTGCGGACAGCGCTGCAAACCCTCCCTATCCCAGATACCGACTAGGCTTGGAGCATCCTGGCTGGTGGCGTAGCCTGCATGGCATGCGCTACCTGCTCAGCTCCCTGGTACCACTCCTGCTCGCTTGCTCCTCACCTCAATCGGAGGAGCCCTCCACTCCGCAAGAGGCCCGCAGGCCAAACATCCTGTTCATCCTCGTGGATGACCTGGGGTACATGGACATCGTGCCCAACAATCCCCAGAGCTTCTACGAGACGCCGAACATCTCACGTCTCGCCAGCGAGGGTCTGCGCTTCACCAGGGGATACGCAGCAAGCCCTGTCTGCTCCCCAACCCGCTACAGCATCCAGACCGGGAAGTACCCGACCCGCGTCGGAGCAACCGACTACTTCAGCGGACGACGTGCGCACACCTTCGGGCCGGCTCCCTTGCGCGATGAGATGCCCCTGGATGAGTTCACGATCGCTCAGGCCCTGGGTTCAGAGGGATACGCCACCTTCTTCGCCGGCAAGTGGCACCTCGGCAAGACCCCCGAGCACTGGCCGGAGAAGCGTGGCTACGACGTCAACTTCGGAGGCCACGAGCGAGGTGGGCCCTATGGTCCGGGACGGTACTTCACGCCCTACGGAAACCCCCGTCTCGAGGACGGTCCTGAGGGCGAACACCTACCCGAGCGCCTGGGACGAGAGACGGCCGACTTCATCTCCGCGCACGCCCATGAGCCCTTCTTCGCGTTCCTGTCCTTCTACTCCGTGCACACACCACTGATGGCACCGGAGGAGCTGGTGGAAAAGTACCGCACCAAGCGCTCGGAGCTGGAGCTCGAAGGAGAGCAGGCCTTCGCGGTCGAGGAGCAGGTCTGGGGCAATGGCAAGGAGAGGCGTGTTCGCACCCTTCAAGCTCACGCTGTTTACGCAGGCATGATCGAGTCCATGGATCGTGCCGTGGGAGTGGTCCTCGATGCCCTGGAGGAATCTGGCGTCGCTGATCAGACCCTTGTCATCTTCTTCTCCGACAACGGAGGGCTCTCAACCTCGGAAGGGTCCCCGACCAGCAATCTGCCACTGCGTGGTGGCAAGGGCTGGCTCTATGAGGGCGGCATTCGCGAGCCGCTGATCGTGCGCTGGCCTGGTGTCGCGCCGTCGGGTGGGGTCTCCGGCGAGCCCGTCATCAGCACCGATTTCTACCCTACCATCCTGGAGGCCACACGCTCGAGACCTCGACCGGAGCAGCACCTCGATGGCCGCAGCATGCTGCCAATCCTCGGGGGTGAAACCCAGGAGGAGCGACCGCTCTTCTGGCACTATCCACACTACTCCAACCAGGGTGGATTTCCCGGAGCCGCGGTCAGCCTCGGCGACTGGAAGCTGATCGAGAGATTCGAGGATGGTCAGGTCCAGCTGTTCGATCTCGGTGTGGATCCCGGTGAACTGACAGACCTCTCCGGGAGTCATCCCGAGGTTGTCACACGCCTTCGTGGCCTGCTGCATGCGTGGTATGACGAGGTCGGCGCGAGCTTCTTGCAAGCTCGCGAAGATGGACCTGAACCCTGGCGTCCGGAGTAGGCCCTGCGCCCCGCTGGCCCTCGACCGAGGCCCCGGGGGTTGGATGCATCCCGGGTCACAATGTTCTAGTCTGGGGTCCTCCGCGGTCCATGACCGTGGCAAGCAGATGACAAGCACCTCTCAGCTACAGCAGCCGTGCCTCGCCACCATCGTGAGCATGGGCCTGTGTGCACTCCTCGTGTCCTCGATCGAGGCCTCTGCCCAGGTCCAGGACAGTGAGGGCATGCCCCTGGACGCCAGGGTCATCGAGCACACCCTCGACAATGGATGGCGTTTTCTCCTGCTACCCCACGGGGCAGCCCCCACGATCTCCTTCGAGACCTACGTCTCGACAGGATCGGCTGACGATCCTGAGGTCCTGTCCGGCCTCTCCCATCATGTCAAGAACCTGCTCTTCAAGGGATCCGCGCGGATCGGCACCCGCAACTGGGAGGCAGAAGAGGGCGCGCTCTTGGCGGTCGACGAGGCCTACTCCCTGCTCCAAGAGGCACTGGAAGCTGGCACAGATCAGGAGATTTCCAGTGCCAGGCTGAGCCTCTCCGGAGCACGCCAGAGAGCCAATCAGTGGGTCATCTCAGAGGAGTTCAGCCGAGTCCTGGAGGACGCTGGTGGTGGCCCGACCCTGAATGCCTACACGGACGAGGACAGCACGCGCTTTGTCGTCTCCCTGCCCTCGAACCAGCTCCTCACCTGGTGCTGGATGGAGTCCGAGCGCTTTCGTGCGCCGGTCTTTCGTGAGTTCTATGTTGAGAGGGACGCGCTCCTCGAAGACCGCCGTGCAAGAGTGGAGACAGACAGCCTGGGGCTCCTGGCCGAACGATTGCGGGCTGCCGCCTTCGCCGACCACCCCCTTGGGAATTCAACGGTAGGAACTCAGGAGTCAATCCTGCGCCTGGATCGCCCCTCAGCCGAGGAGTTCTTTCGTACTCGCTTCGGCGCACGAAACCTGACCAGCGCGATCGTCGGCAGCTTCGATCCCGTGCGCCTGATCCCCGTACTCGACACCTACTTCGGCTCAGTCCCTGCGGGGCCCAAGACCCTACCGGAGCGCGCCCCTCTCCTCGATCAACAGAGCGAGCAACGGGTACAGGTCTCGACGGATGGACCTCCGGTGATCTCGATCGCATGGCGGATTCCTCCCCGTGCCCATCCCGACTCGGCAGCCATCGAGATCGCTGTGCGGCTACTGGGATATGCACGCTCTTCACGGCTCGAGAAGCGACTCATTCGAGAGAAGGCCCTGGTGAGTGAGCTCGTCCTCTCCCCTGCCTGGGGCTCCAACCGCCGCGACTCCCTGGCGATGATACGTGCAGTCCCCAACCTGGGCGTTGACATCACCGTGGTCGAGGCGGCCATCTACGAGGAGATCCATCGACTCGAGAGGGATGGCCCGGATGAGAAGGAGCTCGCCGGAGTCAAGCGTGTCGCCACCGCCGATCACATCCGTAGTCTGCGGGACAACGCCTCCATTGCAGCGGGTCTCACCGCTGCCTTGGTCGAGACCGGCGACTGGCGAAACTTCCTCTCGACCGGGCGGCAACTCGCCGCTGTCTCGGAGAAGGATGTTCGACGGGCGCTGCGCACCTGGTTCATACCCGAGCGTCGTACCGTTGCAATCCTCGTGCCGGTGGAGGAAGAAGAGTGAGCATCAAGCCCGCCTTCCTGCTCACCTTGGTCCTGACGGGGATGAGCTTCGCCCCACTCGAAGCCCAAGCGAGCCAGATTCCTGACCACCCCAACCAGCTCCGACTTCCCCCGCTACGCCCCATAGTCCCGCCCCGTCTGACGAGACTGGAGCTGGAGAAGGGAGCCAGGCTGCTCGTGATCGAGAGCGATGAGCTGCCGCTCGTCGATGGCAGCTTGATCTTTCGCGGAGGCAAGCGGGAGGAGGCTCCCAAGCAAGCCGGACTGGCAGAGCTCATGGCTGATGTCCTGCGAGAGGGTGGCAGCCAGCACACCCCCGGTCCCAGGCTCGATCGCTGGCTCGATAGCCACGCAGCGACCCTCGACATTCGCGTCGAGCAGGAGCTCCTTCGCATTGACTTCTCCTGCGTTGCCTCGGACATCGAGACCGTTCTTGAGGCAATTGGTGAGCTCTTGATGATCCCTGCTTACCCACAGGATGAACTGGAGAAGAGTCGCCGACGCCTCTTGACCGGACTCGTTCGAAGGAATGAGGACGTAGGTCAGCTCGCCGGCCGTCTGCTCGACCGGGTCTGCTACGGAGAGGACTCTCGAGTCGCAAGACGACCAACCCTTGAGAGTGTCAGCGCCCTCACTCGCGAGGATCTGATCAACTTCCATCATTCGATCCTCGGTGCTGACCGGTTGGTCGTCGGAGCTACAGGCGCGGTCGATCCAGCCCTCTTCGCTGCTCGCATATCTCTGATCCTGAACCGACTCCCGGTTCTTGGTCCTGCCAGACCTCATGAGATCGAGGTCTTCCGCCGACCATCGCGCACCCGTATCTACCTGCACGATCGTCCAAACCTCTCACAGACCGAGATTCGGTTGGCCGCACCGGGCACCCGGCGCGTCCACAGGGATTACGTCCCGCTCTATCTGTGGTCCTACGTGGTGGGAGCCGGCGGAACCTCGAACCGAATGATGATTCGCCTGCGGACGGAACTCGGCCTGATCTACCGGGGTGAAATGTACTTTGCCCCCCTCTGGGACCGAGCGGGTCGCATGCTGGGCAGCTGCAGCACCGGCAACAGCACAGTGGGTGAGGTGGTCCGGTCCCTGATCGAAATCCTCGAGGGTGCCAGCAAGCCAATTCCACCGGAGGAATTCGAGGCGGTGCGTGAACGCTTGCAGAACTCCCTGGTGTTTGAAATCGACAGCCCCAAGGAGGTCCTCGAGCGGGCCCTCGAGATGGAGCTCCACGGCAATCCCTCCGACTTCTGGGAGCAACGCGACGCTGCGCTGCACACGGTCACCAGAGATGAGGTGGCGGCCGCCGTTGGGCGCTACCTCGACACTGATCGCCTGGTCTTCCTCGTGGTCGGACCTGCGGACGAGCTGCAGGTGCAGCTGGAGGCTCTCGGGGAGGTGATCAGATTGCCCGCTGCTCCGGTTGAAGCCTCAGATTGAATCCACCAGCTCTCGCAGCCGTCTGACCCGCTCGATGTCGATCGGATTCGCCAGCAGGCCGTCGACCTTGAACCAGGTCCCCACGATGGCACCATCGGCGTACTCCAGCAGGCGCTCGGCGTTGGCGTCCGTGAGTCCCGAGCCAATCAAGACAGGGCTCTTGCCAACGAAGCGACGGACATGACTGAGCACCTCCCGGGACGGAGAGCGCCCCGTGCCGGCTCCAGTGATGATGACCGCATCGGCCAGACCGCGGTGTAGCGCATCAGTAGCGGCCTCAGCAGGTGACTCCGACCCGAGAGGACTCGCATGCTTGACGTGCACATCCGTGAGAATGGCGACATCCGGACAGAGCCGCTCTCTCTCCCTTACCGTCTGTGCCGCCTGACCCTCCAGGATGCCCTGGTCGGTCACTGCCGCGCTGTTGTGCACGTTGACCCGAATGAAGTTGGCTCCAGTCGCCGCACACAGCCCCAGAGCAGCGGCAGCGTCATTGCGCAAGACGTTCACCCCCACCGGAAGCTCACGAACACCATCGCGCACGGCCTTCACGCAGATAGCCATGGCAGCCACGGTCTCCGGCGGCACAGACCGTGGATAGAAGGGCACGTCACCGAAGTTCTCCACGATGATCGCATCACAACCACCTTCCTGGAGAGCAACAGCATCTGCACGGGCACTCTCGAGCACATGCTCAAGGCTTCCGCCGTAGAGCGGAGCCCCGGGAAGAGCCGCCAGGTGGACCACCCCCACCAGGAGAGGGTTGCAATCAAAGCTCGGTTCCAGTCGGAGGAGTTCTTTCACGGGCGCAGCCTACGGTCTGCGCCCCGTCAGCGCTAGGCACGCACGTACCGGGGATCGCCGGACATCAGATTTGCGAGCGCATTTCGAGTGTCAATCACCAACCGCGCCCCCTCGGCGACTGCTGCGTAGTCCAGATCCCGGTGATCCGTGCAGAGCACGACAGCATCGAAGGATTGCAGCGTACCCTGGTCCAGTTCGAGAGACTCTGACACCTCCAGCCAGTCCTCGCAGTGGGCAGGGGCCCAGGGCACCCAGGGGTCGCTGTAGCAAGCAGCCACGCCCCGGCCATGGAACAGCTCGAGCATGCGGATCGCTGGCGACTCGTGCAGCGAGTCGACATCTGCCTTGTAGGCCAGGCCGAGCAGCAGGACTCGCGCAGAGGCCTCCTCGACATCGCGCTCGGCGAGAGCACTGAGGGTCCGCTCGACCACGTATTCCGGCATCCGTCGATTGATCTCGCCGGCACGCTCGATGAAGCCGGCATCGATTCCAGCACGCCGTGCGGCCCAGGCGAGATAGAAGGGATCGACGGGGATGCAGTGCCCCCCCATGCCTGGTCCGGGCGTGAACTTCATGAATCCAAACGGCTTGGTGGCCGCAGCCTCAACCACTTCCCAGACATCAACGCCCAGCTTGTCGAGGATCATCTTCAACTCGTTCACGAGCGCGATGTTGACGGCTCGGAAGGTGTTCTCGAACAGCTTGGCGGCCTCTGCCACCTCCACGCTCGAGACGGGCATGACCTCCTCGATTGCGGCGCCGTAGAGTGCCAGGGCAATTCTCTGCGCAACCTCGTCGAGCCCGCCCACCAGCCGCGGGATCGACCGAGTCGAGAGGTCTGTCCGACCAGGGTCTTCTCGCTCTGGCGCGTAGGCCAGGTGAAAATCCCGACCGTGCTCGAGGCCACTGTGCTCGAGCAAGAGCGGCAGCACGATCTCCCGTGTCGTACCCGGCCAGGTGGTCGACTCCAGCACGACCAGCTGCCCACGGCGCAGCTGGCGCCCCACGACCTCCGCTGCCGCCCGCACGCTCGAGAGGTCCGGCTCCCGGTCGGCATCCAGTGGAGTGGGAACGCACAGGAGGATGGCATCAACCTCAGCCAGGCGTTCGGGGTCCGAGGTGGGCTCAAAACGCTCGTCAACCAGCATGCGCTCGAGCACGCCATGGTTCATGTACTTGAGGGGATTCTCCCCCCTGGCAAGCTGAGCCACCCTCTCCAGGTCCACGTCGTACCCCAGCACCCCGAACCCTGCATCGTGGAATGCCCGAGCTAGCGGCAGGCCAACACAACCAAGCCCCAGGATGGCAACCCGCGCCTCCCGGGATTCGATGCGCTCGATCAGCTTGGCTTCAATCACGTTGACCATGACGGACGAGGGGCTCTTCTCTTCCTCGAATTTCTGCGGGACTCTCAGCCTGCACTCGCGGCGAGTGCTTCCTCGAAAGCGCTGACCAGACCATCTTCCTGGCCCTCGAGCAGTGTACGCGGATCGCAGTGCACCGCCCCATCCTGAATGCGCGTGAAGACACAGGGTTCCCCCATCCGCAAGCGGCGGGCCAGCGCTTCGGCCGAGTGAGCCTCTGAGGTGACCTTCACGGCGAAGCTATCGAGGAACACGTCGGGGGCACTACCGCTCCCCGGCTGAGACTTGGCGGCCACAACGGTTGCGCAGATGCCTGGAATTGCATCCAGCCGGGCAGCAAGCCCATCGGACACGGGGCGCAGCTGCTCTGCGGTCAGTCGTAGCATCCGCCTCGCGGGGATCTCATCCCCACGCCCATCGATGATCAGCCCCAGTGTCGACTCCAGCCCGACCAGCGCCGTCTTGTCCAGGCGCATCGCCCGATAGATCGGGTTCTTGCGCAGGGCATCGATGGCAGCCTTCTTGCCGACGATCAAGCCGGCCTGTGGCCCACCGAAGAGCTTGTCTCCGGAGAAGGTCACCGTGTCGACACCGCTGGCCACGGCATCCTGCACGCGAGTCTCCGCCCCCACGTCCCCCAGGGGCGCAAGGCCCTCACCCTCGAAGAGCCCCGACCCCAGATCGAACATGGTTGGTAGTCCAAGCTCGCGCCCCAGGCCCGCCAGATCCTCCATCGAGACCTCCTCGGTGAATCCAACCACGCGGAAGTTGCTGGTGTGCACTTTCATCAACAGCCCCGTGTTCGCGCTGGCAGCCTGACGATAGTCTGCAGCCCTTGTCCGATTCGTGGTGCCGACCTCCGTCAGGGTCACGTTGGCCCGGGTCATCACATCGGGGACGCGAAAAGACCCCCCGATCTCTACCAGCTCTCCACGGCTACAGATGGCCTCTTGCCCCGCAGCAAAGGTCTGCAGACAGAGGTAGACCGCCGCAGCATTGTTGTTGACTGCAATCCCCGCCTCGCATCCAGTCAGCCGAGCGAGCAGACCGGAGAGATATCCATCGCGCTGATTGCGCTTACCCGTAGCACGGTCGACCTCAAGGACACAGAAACCTCCGGCCACCGCAGCCATGCGCATGGCCACCTCGGGATGAACCGGTGCGCGCCCCAGTCCCGTGTGAAGCACGACTCCTGAGACATTGATCACCGGGTGAATGCCCTGCTTGCGCTCCGCCAGAAAGAGCGCCTCCACACGAGCTGCAAGCTCATCAGAACCAAGACGTTCCGCGAGACCCGCGGCATCGACCTGTCCTTCAGAGACCTCGCGGCGCAGGCCGTCCAGGGCACTGCGCACCAGGCGGGTGATCTCGTCGCGTCCGGTGCCTGCGGCCAGGCGCGCAACACGCGCCAGGCGTAGGGCCTCGTCCACACCGGGGAGCAGGCGGAGGGCAGCCTGTAAGTCCTTTCCATCGGGGCGACTGGCAGAGTTCATCTCAACAGTGTCTCTCGCGAAGCTACCCCTGGGCAAGGGGTTGGGTCACATCAGTCGCAAGGGGGGGGCGCGAGAGCCCGGTCTTCCCCATAATTCCGGGCATGACCACGCCCCTGAAGTCGAGCCCCCCCTGGCAGCTCCGAGAACTCGAACCCGACTCCGTGGCCTGCTTACGCAGGGAGCGAGGGCTGCCCGAGGTCGTGGCACGCATGCTGGTGGCCCGGGGCTTCACCGAGCCTGAAGAGGTCGACAAGCACCTCCAGCCGAGCCTGATGGCCCTGCATGATCCTCGTAAGCTTCCCGGAATGGCTGCAGCCACCCGCCGACTGGCGGATGCTGTTCGCAACGGCGAGACGATTCTGATCCACGGGGACTACGACGTGGACGGAGTCACGGGCACCTCGCTACTCGTGCGTCTGTTCAAGAAGCTGGGAACCGAGGTTGCCTGGCACATCCCCAATCGCTTCACCGACGGCTACGCATTTGGTGAGCACTCCGTGAGGAAGGCCCAGGAGGTCGGAGCAACGGTCGTGGTCAGCGTCGACAACGGCACCTCCTCCGTCGAGACCATCGGCGAGCTCAAGCAACTCGGGATCGACACCGTGGTCACCGATCACCACGAGCCGCCGAGGGGAGATCTACCGGTGGCAGTGGCGATCGTGAATCCCAAGCTCGCCGACTCCGAGTATCCCTTTCGTGAGCTGTGTGGAGGCGCCGTGGCCTTCAAGCTTGCCTGGGGCATCTGCCAGGAATTCTCGGGCGGTGGCAAGGTTCGCGATGACCTACGCGAGTTCCTGATGGACGCCATGGCGTACGTGGCGATCGCCACGGTATGTGACGTCGTGCCGCTGGTGGACGAGAACCGCATCCTGACCCGCTATGGCCTGCAAGCACTGGAGGCCACCAAGCATCCGGGGCTCTCTGCCCTGTTGAGGATCGCGGGTATCTCGGGCCGACGACTCCAGGGTGACGACGTCGGTTTCCAGATCGGCCCTCGCCTCAACGCATCCGGGCGACTTGGTACAGCCGAGACCGCCGTGGCCCTGCTGATGTGCGATGATCCCGATGAAGCAGGCAACCTGGCCAGGGCTCTCGACGACCTGAACAAGGAACGCAAGCGCATCGAGGGAGAGCTGATCGAGGAGGCCAATCGGGAGGCCGAGCGCTTCGACGATGCCACCCGGTACCCCGTGCTGGTGGTGGCGGGCCAAGGCTGGCACTCTGGTGTGATCGGCATCGTGGCAGCCCGCCTCGTCGATCGCTTCGCCCGCCCCGCAATCGTGATCGGGCTCGATGGAGAGCGCGGCCGAGGGAGCGCCCGATCTGTACCCGGTGTATCTGTACTGGAGCTGATGCATCACGGGGCGGAGTTCATGCCCAAGTACGGAGGCCACGCCGCGGCTGCAGGTCTGGACATCGAGGCGGACAAGGTCGACCTCCTCCGCGAGGCGATCAACGCAGGAGCTCGTGAGGACCTATCCAACGGTCTCCCCGATATTCCGCTGACCATCGATGGCGAGCTGGCCTTCGAGGACATGAACGTCGAGCTGATGCGGCACCTCGACCGGATGGAGCCCTACGGAGAACGTAACGAGGCCCCGGTGTTTCTCTCGCGAGACCTGCGTCTCGCGACTCCTCCCCGGGTCGTGGGTGCAGACCGCACCCACATGATCCTCAATGTGAGGCGAGGCGAACGCGCCCTGAAGGCCATGGCCTTCAAGATGGCCTTCCGTGAACCTGAGCTGAAGATGGGCGCACCGATCGACCTGGTCTTCAGCCCCAGGTGGAATACCTTCCGCGGCGAGACCAACCTCGAGATCCTCGTGCACGACTTTCGCTGCCGGACAGAATCCTGACCCAGCAAATAAGACCTCCCTCACGAGAGCTCAGATCCCCAGGAGAGACGGTTGCAGGAGGGAAGGCGTGCGGACTTCGAAACCATGACCTTGAGCGCTCTGGTGCCCACCAGGAACTCGGGGTAGATTGGAATTCCGATCTTCCGATCCCCTTCTTTGCCCCAGCAGCTATCACCCTGTCGTGACCCCTCTCCGACCTGATCGCCGTGAGTTCCTCCGATTCGGGGGCTCGTCCCTGCTCGGACTCGGAGCTGGTACCTCCCTCGTGGGCCAAGCCCTGGCCCGACCTCGCCTGCCGATCATCGGCGGCCCGGGCTGGATGCGCGCCAAGAGCGTGATCCTGATCTTCCTCCAGGGGGGTCCGAGCCACCTCGATCTCTGGGATCCCAAGGACGATGTCCCCGAGGACGTCAGGAGCAACTTCAAGACGATCGAGAGTGTCGTCCCCCAGATGCAGGTCACCGAACTCCTGCCCGAGCTCGCCAAGGTCACCGACAAGCTGACCTTCATTCGCTCGATGAGCTACACCCCGGTTGGACTCTTCAACCACACGGCCGCTCACTACCAGATGCTGACCGGCTACACCGCAGACAAGGTCAGCCCCTCGGGGCAGCTCGAGCCTCCCACCCCCAAGGACTTTCCCAACCTCGGTAGCCACATCGCGCGCCTTCGTCCGCCGGAGGTGCCCATGTTGCCCTTCGTGATGCTGCCTCGTCCGCTGCAGGAGAGCAACGTCATCGGCAAGGCCGGAACTGCTGGGTTCCTTGGCCGTGCCTTCGATCCCTACATCCTCTACCCGCCCGGTGATGACTTCGACAACACGAAGATGGACCGAGTCAAGGTAGCCGACCTGGGTCTGAGGGATGAGCTCTCCGTCGATCGTATGAAGCGTCGCGTGAGGCTACGTGGGTTGGTCGACGAGGAGATGCCGGAGGTGACTCGAGCCGTTGAGAGCTTTGACCTGGACGCCTACGAGGATCAGGCGCTTGACCTGATCCTCTCCGGCCGGGCCAAGAAGGCCTTTGCCATCGAAGAGGAGACCAGCTAGCTCCGTGATCGTTACGGACGAACGACCTTTGGCCAGAGCTGCCTGATGGCGCGACGTTTCGTCGAGGCTGGGACACGCTTCGTGCAGGTCAACTGGCCCAAGGTGGCCAACTCGGACGTGCACTCATGGGACGTTCACAAGGGGCTCAATCAGCGCATGAAGGACAAGGCCGCGCCCATGCTCGACCCCGGCCTGGCCACCTTGATCAGCGACCTCGATGAGCGCCAGCTCCTCGATGAGACCCTGGTCGTCTGTCTCGGCGAGTTTGGCCGCAGCCCACGCAAGGGCTTGAGCACCTCCGGCAACGACAACGATGCGGATGGGCGTGACCACTGGCCCTACTGCTTCACGGCCGTCATCGCTGGCGCTGGAGTGCGTCGTGGCCACGTTCACGGCAAGTCGGATGAGACCGGCTCCGCGCCGATCGAGAACCCGGTGCACCCCTGCGATCTCCTCGCCACCATCTATCACGCGGTCGGTCTCGATCCGCACACGACCATCTACAATCACCTGAACCAGCCCCGTGAGATGGTGAAGGGTCAGCCCGTGTTGGACCTCTTCGCATGAGCCTCTGGATCCTGGCAATCGCCCTCGCCTCCAGCTCGAACTCGATCATCGACGAGCCCACCCCGGTTCCCGAGGTGCCCGTGAGCTACGAGCGCGAGGTGCTCCCGATCCTTCGTCAGAACTGTCTGGGCTGCCACCAACCAGCACGCGCCAAGGGCAAGCTCGACCTCCTGACCCACAGCTCCCTGCTACTTGGAGGACGTGGTGGCCCGGTCGTGATTGCTGGCCAGCCCGAAGAGAGCTCCTTGATCGAGCTGATACGCTCGATCGATGGCGAGCCGCCCGAGATGCCGGTGGATGGGACTGCTCTCGCAGAGGCCCAGGTGGAGCTGCTTGCTCGCTGGGTGCGAGAGGGCGCACTCGACGACTCGTCCTCGTCTCCATCCTCCCTCCCGAGCGTGGACAACCCGCCCGTCTATCCGCGACCGCCTGTGATCACCAGCCTCGATCACTCTCCTGACGGCGCGCATCTTGCGGTCTCCGGCTACAACGAGGTCCTGATCTGGACCCACGATGGGAGCGAGCTCATCGAGCGCTTGATCGGGCTCTCCGAGCGCATCGAGTCGATCGCCTTCTCTCCCGATGGATCCCTGCTCGCGGTGACCGGTGGAACCCCGGGAATCAGTGGCGAGCTGCAGGTCTGGAAGACCGCGCCGTGGAAGCTCTCCCTTTCGATACCAGTGACTCACGACACCGTTCACGGGGCCTCCTGGTCACCGGACGGTGAGCTGGTCGCACTCGGCGGCGCAGACAACAGCCTGCGTGCCTTCGATGTCGAAACAGGCGAGCAGATCCTCTATCAGGGCGCGCACACCGACTGGGTCCTCTGCACGACCTTCTCATCCGATGGCTCCCACCTCGCCTCGGTTGGCCGTGATCGATCCCTCAAGCTGACCAAGGTCGCCACCCAGCAATTCATCGACAACGTCACCAGCATCACGCCCGGGGTCCTGAAGGGTGGACTGATGGCCATCGAGCGTCACCCCGAACGAGACGAGCTCCTGGTCGGAGGTGCTGATGGTGCTCCCAAGCTCTACCGCATGTATCGCGAGAAGAAGCGCGTCATCGGTGACGACTACAACCTGATTCGAGCGTACGAAGGGCTAGAGGGTCGCGTCTTCGACGTCGCCTGGTCTCAGGGAGGCAAGCACCTGGCAGCTGCCAGCAGCCACCGCCTCGCTGGCGAGGCGGTGGGTGCAGTGCGTGTCTACGACACGGAAAAGGAGCTGGGACTGTGGACCTACCCAGCTCCCACCGGACTCTACGCCCTGGATTTCCATCCGCAGACAGGGGCCGTGGTGGTAGGCGGTGCCGATGGACTGATCAGGTTGCTGGACCTGGAGAGCGGCGAGCTTCGCCACCAGTTCTCGCCCTTTCCTTCCCCATCGAGCGACATCCCCGAAGAAATGGGTAGCCCCATCGAGGCATCCAGCTCTGCCAGGACGGAAGAACTCGCCCCCACAGACAGCAAGCAGCAGGACTCATGATGTTGCCCCAGGGAATACTCCTCCTTGCACTGGCCCTCACAGCATCCAGCGGTGAAGCCAAGCACTCTCCGCTACCCACGGAGCTCGAACAGAGAATCGTCTCGCTCGAGGCCTGGCCCGCGGAGCCATCGCTCTCCCATCCGTTTGAGTCACTGCAGCTGCTCGTCAGCGCGCGGCTCGATGACGGCACCCGCCTGGACGTCACCCGCCAGGCCCGACTCTTCGAGAGTCCCAGGTTTGTCAGCCTCGATGAGCGCGGACTGCTGCGCCCCACCTCGGGCGAGTCCGGAACCGAGGAGCTACTGTTCAAGCTCGGACGCCACGAGCTGGTCGTACCCGTCTCGATCGAGATGGCGGCACTGCCAGAGCCCGCTCGGTTTGTCCGTGACGTGATGCCGATTCTCTCCAAGACCGGCTGCACCTCGGGCACCTGCCATGGATCTGCAGATGGCCAGAACGGATTCCAGCTCTCCTTGCGAGGCTACGACCCATTGGCCGACCACCGCGCTCTGACTGACGACCTCGCCGGCCGGCGCTTCAACTCGGTAGCTCCCGAGCGCAGCCTCTTCCTGCAGAAGCCAACGGGGAAGGTGCCGCATGAGGGTGGTGCGATCCTCAATGAAGCTTCCAGTGACTACCAGGTCCTCTTGGATTGGGTTGCTGGAGGAGCATATCTCGAGAAGAAGCCGGCCAGGATTGCAGCGCTCGAGCTCGCGCCTCCTGATCCGACCCTACCCCAGCCAGGACTCGAACAGCAGTTCGCGGTCGTTGCCGTCTTCGAGGATGGCACCAGGCGAGATGTGACCGCCCACGCAATCCTGGAGGTCTCGGGAACAGAAGTCGCCTCGGTCGACGACCGGGGACTGGTCACCGGAATACGTCGAGGCGAGACCGCCATCCTCGCTCGTTACGAGGGCAGCTACGCTGCCACCCGCATGGTGGTCATGGAACCAAGCAGCGAGGCCTTCGTCTGGCAGGACGAACCCGAGAACAACTACGTGGACGAGCTGGTTCACGAGAAGCTGAAGCGGGTTCACATCCTGCCCAGTGAACTGTGCACGGACGACGAGTTCCTGCGGCGACTCAGCCTCGACCTGACCGGTCAGATTCCCAGTCCGAGAGAGGTTCGAACCTTCTTGATGGACGGCCGCGACTCGAGCACGAAGCGAGATGAGCTGGTCGACCGGATGATCGGCAGCCCAGCCTTCGTCGATCACTGGGCAAATCGGTGGGCCGACCTGTTGCAGGTCAACTCGAAGTTCCTCGGGGAGGAGGGTGCCAGACGTACCCGTGACTGGATCCGGGCACAGGTTGCCAGCAACACCCCCTACGACGAGTTCGTGCAGGCCATCCTCAGCGGCACAGGCTCCACCTACGAGAATCCCGCGAGTGCCTACTTCAAGGTGCTCCGCGATCCAGACCTCGTGATGGAGAACACAACTCAGCTCTTCCTGGGCGTGCGCTTCAACTGCAACAAGTGCCACGATCACCCCTTCGAACGCTGGACCCGTGATCAGCACTGGCAGCTGGCTGCCTACTTCTCCCGTGTTGGCCGAGCGAATGCTCCGGGTTCCATGGTCATGCCACGGTCGGCGGAGAATCAGATCGATGGCGCCCAGCCCGCCTTCGAGGAGCTGATCACGGACATGGCCGAGGGTGAGGTCACCGACCCCGAGACCGGAGCTCAGGTCGCACCGGCCTTTCCCTATGACCATGGGGTCGATCTGTCCGCTGCCCTGAACCGACGACAGCAACTCTCGACCTGGCTCACGGCTCCCTCGAACCCCTACTTTGCCCGCAGCTACGCGAATCGCCTCTGGAGCTACCTGATGGGGGTCGGCTTGATCGAACCCGTCGACGACATCCGTGCGGGCAACCCACCGTCGAACCCGGCCCTGCTCGATCGTTTGAGCGAGGAGTTCCTTGCGAGCGGCTTCGACGTGCGTGACCTCTTGCGCACCATCTGTCGCTCACGTGCCTACCAGCGCTCGATCCAGACCAACGAGTCCAACGCGCCCGACGAGCTGAACTACGCACATGCTCTGGCCAGACGCCTCCCCGCCGAGGTGCTCTACGATGCCCTGCACCGGGCCACGGGCTCGCAGACTCGACTCCCCGGGCAGAGGCCGGGAACCGGCGCTGCAGACCTTGTCGACTCCAGCATCAAGACCACGGACGGCTTCCTCGACCTCTTCGGTCGTCCACCCCGAGAGAGCTCCTGTGAGTGCGAGCGACAGAGTGGGATGTCTCTGGGCCAGGCCCTGAGCATGATCAATGGGCCAACTGTCGCCGAGGCCGTGCGCGATCCCCAGAACGAGATCGCCAGGCTGGTGGAGTACGAGTCGGACCCTGCCGTGATCCTGGACGAGCTCTTCGTGGCCTTCCTGGCGCGACCGCCGAGCCAGACCGAACTGGACCGGCTCATACCGACGCTCGATGCAACCCAGCTCGAGAATCTCACGGCCCTGCCCCCGGACGACTTCAAGGCTGTCATGCTGCAGCAGGCCGAATGGGAAGCCAGCTTCCCGGTCGCTGACTGGCGCGTGGCCACACCGACCCGTGCGGAGTCCAAGGGCGGCACGACCCTCGAGATCGGTGAGGATGGCTCCATCCTGGCCAGCGGAGAGCTCCCCGAGGAGGACCACTACTCGATAGTGCTCCAGACCGGGCCTGGCCCGATTCGTGGTCTACGCCTCGAGGCATTACCCCATGACAGCTTCCCAGCTGGAGGGCCCGGCCGGGCGAAGAACGGTAACTTCGTCTTGAACGAGGTGGATGTCACTGCAGTCCCGCTCGATAGCCCCGAGGTCTCGGGCCCAGTGAAGCTCCAGAACGCCAGCGCTGACTTCTCCCAGTCCGACTGGAACGTCCAGGGCGCCATCGATGACAATGCGGCCTCTGGTTGGGCCATCTCGCCCAACTTCGGCGTCGCGCACGAGGCCGTCTTCGAGTTCAGCGAGGACCTTGGAGGCGAGTCTGGCTCGGTCCTCTTCCTGGAACTCGACCAGCACTTCGGCACGAGCCACACGATTGGCCATCTGCGCATCTCGACCACGTCCTCTCCTCGACCGATCCGGCACCATGGGCTCGGGGACGATGTCGCCCGTGCCATGGCGATTCCCAGTGACCAGCGCACTGAGACCGAGCTGAGTCAGGTCTACGCGGAGTTCGTCCGGCGCCATCCGGAAGTGGCAGAAAGGATCCGACTGGGTGCTGCCCAGGATCTTGCCTGGGCCCTGGCAGGCAGCCCGGCCTTCCTCTTCAATCGGTAGCGAGCCTGTGATTCCAGTCTGCCGCCTCTTCAGGCACTCGTCAGCACCGCCTTCACAGCATCACACAGTCCGTGAGGGTCATCCGTACCGATGCGAAAACGACGGCCACTCTTGAATTGCAACTCCACGGCGTCGAGCCCCGACACATTGAATATCCAGCAGCCGGCGCCCCGGCGTATCCCCCAACCGTAGAGGATCCGGTTGCGTACCACCCGCACCTCGCTGATCTTCTGGACATCGATCTTCCTGCGTACCAGGCCCGGACCAAAGAAGACCACGATCGAGTCCTGACTGAGCTCGACGGTCAGGGAATGGAAGAGGTAGAGGAAGATCATGGGAATAGTGCCAATCGCCAGCACGACAACCGCTGCTACTTCTTCTGACAGTACGATCATCAAGATCGTAACCCCGAGAAAGAAAAGCCCTGCGCTGCCCAGGACAATCCGGATCACAGTACCCCGCTGGGTGTGCTGGTAAGGACTCATCAGTCCGTGCCTCATCGATTCCTGGTTACAGCAGAGCAAGCATTGCTCGAGGGCCTGCGACCGAGCATCCGCGTCAGGCCAAACCCGGCCAGGAGGAGCCCAATCGAGATCGCAACCTGCTTGCCCGAAGGATCGAAGCGCTCCAGCTCGTCACCTAGCTGCTTGAGCTCTCCAGCCCCCAGCCCCTCATAGGTGCCACGCAGCTGCTGGGCACGCTCCGCCTCGATCTGCAGGCCATACTTCGCGTTGACCACCGCGAGGTCCTCACCTGCAACCAGCATCACCACACTCTTGCGGAAGGTCCGCTGTGCCAGGTCAGGGTTCACCGAGGTCTGAAAGGGCCAGAGCCCCAGAACACTGCCCAGCAAGAGGCCCAGGAGAACAGAATGAGAGCTCACCGGGCGCTTCTCGAGCAGGTGCTTGAGCAGGTTGGAGAGCAGCGCCATGCCCAGAGCTGCCCCGATGGCCACCGGCACGAGGACCTTCACCGACTCCAGTGGGCTCTCCTTGAGCGCACTTGAAGAGAGCGACCCGACCACCACGTCATACATCCCGAAGATCAGGAGCATGTAGGAGCCCGAGATTCCCGGCAAGATCATGCTCGATGCACCCAGCACGCCCATGAAGACAAAGGTGATCGTCGTCTCGGGAATCTGCGCACCCTGGAGTCCCCAGGCCAGAGTTCCCATCAAGGCGAGTGCCAGCGAGAAGGCAAGGAACGAGCCGGAGCTGACCGGCTTGCAGGCCTTCCAGAGCTCGGGGGTCCCCCCGAGGGTCATGCCAATGAACAGGCTGTACATGACCCAGCGATGCTCGCTGACGAGAGTCACCGCGAGGCCAGATAAGGCGATCAGAGCCATGAGTGCACCGAAGGCGATCAGGGCCAGGAAGACCAAGGCCTCTCGGCGCAGGCGCAGTCGTGTGACATCGGCCAGCGCCTCAATGAACCGATCGTAGAGGCCCATGGCCAGGATCATCGTCCCACCACTCACCCCCGGCACGAGGTTCGCGAGGCCCATGAAGACCCCACCCAGGATGACCCTGGGAGCTGCAACGTGTTCCTGGCGAGTGTCTGAGTCGGTCATCGGGCCATTTTTGAACGTGAGAGTTGCGAGACGAGCGCGCGACGCCGCTCCCTTGGTACGCGGCGCAGGAAAGCGTAGTGCGCAACTCGCAGGAGCTCACGCTCATCGAGCTGCCAGGACTCTGCGACCCCAGCGCCGAGCCTCCGAAGAAGATCCATGCTCTCCCGCTCCTTGAAGCTCTCCACGACGCAGCCACCATGGACGGAGGCAATCGCGAGCTCCGGCAGGGGGCGCTTCTCGAGCCCGGGTACCGGGGAGCCACAGCTCTTATCCACAGGAGCCAGCACCTCCTGAATTTTCTGGGCTGCACACTCCTCTCCAGCCCCTTCCCGCGAGACAAAAATGGTCTCAGGGCTCAGGGTCGGAAGCTCGACCCGTGCTTCGAAGAGGCGGGCGACGAGCAGCCCAAGGGCATGGGCCAGCCGACGACGAGCGGTCGATCCACGGTTGGCTTCCAGGTAATCCGCCAGCGGTTGCATGAGCTCCAGCTCGCGCGTGGCCAGAAATGATCTCGTCGAAAAGAGCGCGGCAGTCTCCTCGCCCATGGCGAGCGGTTGGGCCGTGCCCACTCCGTGCTCGCGCAGATGACAGATGAGATTCCAGGCACGAGCTGCGAAGCTCAGCGAACGGGGCGCCGAGAGGCGCGCGGCGGTCTTGTCCCTCAACGAGCCGCCTTGCCAGCGAGTCAGGTAGACAAAACCAGTGCCCGCACCACGGGGACGACCTGGGCGCTCACCAGCCCTCGTGAGCGTGCCCGGCAGGGGATAACGCAGGACACTGCGCTCTGCGGATTCCAGCAGGACCTCTCCGCGCTCCTCTCCCTCGAGCTCACCGCTGGCACCAATCAGGTCGTCGAAGTCGCGGGCTCCCAGGGCGTGCAAGTCAGGCACTCCCGGCCACAGTTTGATCTCGGTCTCGGACATGGGGGGCGCGAGTGTAAGGCATCGGAGCCCCGATCAACATCCAGCCCTTCGTGCCCGCGGACAGCAGCTGGGCGCGTGGGCTCACCCTGGTCAACAGGCAGCAGCGCGCCCCCCATGGCAAAGGAAGGCGCCCATCCTCCATGGCCAGGCGCTAAACTCCTCGAGACCACCCCGACACTGGTACCGCACCTCACCCATGAGTCGTCATCTGATCACCCTGCTGCTGCCCCTGTTCGCAGTCCTGGTCCAGGCCTGCCACTCCACTCAGGCTCCAATCGACACTCCTTCGCTGGAAGCACTCCGGGGCCACTGGCTCCTGCTAGAGCTGCGCGGCGTCTCGATACCTGCCCCCGAGGAGCCATCATCCCCCCTCGGTCTCGAACTGGATATCAATGGTGCGATCACTGGCTACGGAGGTGTCAATCGCTTCAGCGGCCAGCTCGACCAGGAGATGCTCGCCATTGGAACATTCGAGGTCGGCCCCCTCATGTCCACCCGCAAGGCAGGCACTCCCGAGGCCATGAGACTCGAGCAGGACTTCACGCAGGTACTCGAAGGGGCCACAACCTGCGTGATCAGAGGTCCCCAGATGCGCCTGGGACAGGATGGAACGACAACTGCCGTCTTCGAGTACGGACGGTAGCCACCCGCTCCGAGCTAGCCGTCACTGCCTGGAGCTCTCAATGATCACCACCCGCCCAGCACCTTGCCTGGAGAGCGAGTCCCGAGTTGTCCTGCCACCTCCCACCGCTACACTCCTCTCATGACACGCCTCTTCCTGCTCGACGGCACCGCCCTGGCCTATCGCGCCCATTTCGCCATGGCGCGCTCTGGACTGACAACCACTGACGGGCGCCCCACCGGTGCGACCTACGGTTTCACGATGACCCTGCGACGCATCCTCGAGCAGGAGCAGCCCGAGGCCATCGCCGTCGCCTTCGACCCACCAGGCCCGACCTTCAGGCACAAGCAGTTCGCCGAGTACAAGGCCACGCGGGAGCGCATGCCCGAGGACCTCCTGACGCAGCTCGATGACATTCGTGAGGTCGTCCGAGCCCACGGGATCGTCATCTTCGAGCGCCCGGGGTTCGAGGCTGATGATGTCATTGGCACGCTGGCCAAGCAGAGCGAGGCTCGTGGAGACGAGGTGATGCTCGTCACCGGCGACAAGGATCTGATGCAGCTGGTGAGCGACAGGGTCAAGCTCTACAACGTCTTCAAGCCCAAGATCGATCTCGTCATCGAGGGACTCGAAGCCGTCAACGCGAAGTTCGGAACGACTCCCGATCACGTGATTGATGTGCTCGCCATCATGGGCGACACCTCTGACAACATCCCCGGGGTGAAGGGTATCGGCGAGAAGGGCGCTTCCAAGCTGATCGCTCAGTTTGGCAGCGTGGCTGGAGTGCTCGAGCACCTCGAGGAGGTCAAGGGCAAGGCCCGCGAGCACATCGAGCGTGATCGAGAGCAGCTCTTGATGTCACTCGACCTGGTCACCATCGATACTCAGGTCGAGCTGGATCCCGGCATCGAGGCCGTGGGCGCTGCAAGCCCGAACTCAGACGAGCTACTCGCCCTCTTTCATCGCCTCGACTTCCAGAGCCTGGCGACCAAGATCGCCACGGGTGCAAGCAGCAAGCCTCGCGAGGAGATGAAGCGTGACTATGTCACCGTGAAGACGGAGGACGAGTTCGACTGCATGGAGAGCGAGCTGCGTGAGGCTGGGGGCTTCGCCTTCGATACGGAGACCACCAGCCTGGACGCCATGCAGGCCAAGCTGGTGGGGCTGTCGTTCAGTGCGGCGGAAGGTCGCGCTTTCTATGTTCCCGCGAACCTGGATCCACCTCTGTACGGAGGAACCAACGGCTTGCTGGAGCGCCTGCAACCCCTGCTCACCGACTCGACACTCGAGCGTTGGGGTCAGAACTACAAGTACGATGCCCTGGTCATGCGAAGCAATGGGCTCGAGATCGCAGCGCCCGACTTTGACACCCTGATCGCCAGTTACTGCGTGGCAGGCAGCTCTCGCCGACACAACCTGGATGAGCTGGCCCTGCACTACTTTGACCTGCGCAAGATCCCCACCGCCCAGCTGATCGGTACGGGCAAGAAGCAGGTCACCATGGACACGCTCCCCATCGATCAGGTTGCCGAATATGCCTGCGAGGATGCGGACGTCACCTTTCGGCTCAGGGCCATCCTCGAGAAAGAGCTCGACCAGGCCGGCACCCGTGACCTCTATGAGGAGCTGGAGCTGCCCCTGGTGCCGGTCCTGACCAACATGCAAGAGCGGGGGATCCGCCTGAATGCAGGGTTGCTGGAGACCTATGCGGAGGTCCTTCAGAAGGACATCGACGCCCTGGTCTATGACATCCAGGGTCTGGCTGGTGAGAACCTGAACGTCAACAGCACCAAGGCACTGGGCTCCGTTCTCTTCGAGAAGCTGCGAATCCAGGACGAGGCGGGAGTCAAGCGTCCCAAGAAGACCAAGACTGGCTGGGCGACCGATCACCAGACCCTCTCCGAGAAGTACGAGGGGGTTCCAATCGTCGAGAAGATTCTCCAGTACAGAGAGCTCGCCAAGCTCAAGAGCACCTACGTCGATGCCCTGCCGACCTTCGTCAACCCCCAGACCGGGCGCATCCACTGCAGCTTCAGTCAGGTCTCCGCTGCCACCGGACGGCTGGCCTCGAGTGAGCCGAACCTCCAGAACATCCCCGTTCGCACCGAGCGCGGTCGAAAGCTGCGCGAGGCCTTCGTACCACGCGAACCTGACCAGGCTGGGGAGTGGCTGCTGCTGGCAGCTGACTACAGCCAGGTCGAGCTGCGAATCATGGCTCACTTCTCCGAGGACCCGGGGCTGGTGCAGGCCTTCTCCGAGGGACGTGACATCCACAGCTCCACAGCCGCGATCATCTTTGGTGTCCAGATGGACGAGATCGACCGCGAGCTCCGTAGCCGGGCCAAGGCGATCAACTTCGGGCTGCTCTATGGCATGGGCCCGGGACGACTGGCGCGGGAAACGGGACTATCCGTGCCCGAGGCCCGTGAGTTCATCGAGCGCTACTTCAACTCCTTCCCCAGCGTCCGCGCCTGGATCGACAGGACCCTCGATGAAGCACGGGAGCGCGGGTACGTGGAGACCATTGGGGGCCGTCGACGAAACACTCCCGACATCGACAGCTCGAATTCACGTATCCGATCGGCAGCTGAGAACGCTGCTGTCAACACACCGATCCAGGGCTCGGCAGCGGACATCATCAAGCGCGCGATGATCGACCTGGAGGAGCGCCTCTCGAACTCGGAGCTGGCCGGCCAGATGCTCCTGCAGGTCCATGACGAGCTGGTCCTGGAGGTTCCCAGCTCCGAGCTGGAACCGACGACTGAGATGGTGCGGGACTGCATGGAGAACGCGATGGAGCTGCGCGTGCCCTTGCAGGTCGACTTCGGCTGGGGAGACAACTGGCTGAAGGCCCACTGAGCGGGTCCCCAGGGAAGTCCAGCTCCTCCCGGCCCCCGGCCTCGACTGGAGCCGTCAGAAGAGTCTCAGTTCCGAAAAGCGGCCTGATCCCCGCCCTGGCGGAGGTCGGGATCAGGGCTGCTCGAGTAGCGCGAGGCTCCCTCGAAGCACCCACCTTCGCCCCCTGCCGCGCCCAGGCAAGACCGGCCCAGGAAGCCGGGGTCAGGCTCAAGCTGGACTTGTGATGGGGCGAAGACTGCCCTGGGTCCGCAACTCGGTCCGAGAGACCGGGTCCTGCCCATCGAGATCCGGGGGAGCCGCACTTGTCTCCCGGGCTGGTTGGGTTAGCCTAGGGGCGATTCTAGGGTCCACCCCTCTACTTGTTTCCGGGCCCCCCGATTCCTCATTCACGACAATGGCCGACGCTCAGACCACAGCTGTTACGGATACCTTCCGGGTGGACAAGGAGGCATGCATCGCCTGCGATGCCTGCTGCCAGGAATTCCCGGAGGTCTTCTTCATGGATACCGACGACAAGGCCAATGTCGTCGACAATCAGCAAGCGGACCTCTACAACGCCCGCACGGTCGTGGAGATCTGCCCCACCGACGCGATCCACTTCAGCGGCGAGCTGCCCGAAGCAGAGGATCTGACCACTCTCGAGGAGGTCGACGGTTGGGAACTGGAGTGGGCGAAGCATCGGAACCTCCCCGAGAATGCCCTCGAGCGTGATCGCCGCTATGGACGCGACTTCGAGGTGACCGAGCACGAGGGATACGTGCTGGTCGAGCTTCGCCTGCCGACCATGGTGCCGGCCCTGCGCGACCGCTTCCGCTATGGGCTTCCAGAGATCATGCCCGAGTACGGCGCCCATGCCTATCAACAGGGCTCCAAGCTGATGCTCACGGCCTGGGTCAAGGATCCCAAGATCCGAGCACTCGCAGGGACGTCCAACTCCTTCCCGAGTCAGTTCACCAAGGAGTTCGAGATCAAGCGCGACATTGTTGGTTCAGTCCAACGCAACGATGCCCACGGCATCTACCAGGTCGTGCTATTCACGGACGTCGAGACTCAGATGAACTGGGAGTGGAAGGCTCACTTCATCACGACACTCTGCACATCCTGTGGAATCTGTGAGCGGGTTTGCCCCACCAATGCAATCACCTCCGGTGACGAGCGCTTCCACATCGAGCCGGACCTGTGCATCAACTGCTCGGTCTGTGGGGTCTACTGCCCCTTCGACGCGATCAACGACAACTCCGAGATCCTCGTCGAGAAGATCAAGCCCAAGCAGATCCCCAAGGCGGAGGTCCACGAAGAGCTCTGCACTGGCTGCCGCTTCTGCGAGGATGTTTGTCCTTTCGACGCGATTGGCATGAAAATGGACACGGAGAATTCCTTCCAGCTGATCGCCGAGGTCTATGCCAAGAAGTGCACGTCGTGCAAGCTCTGCGAGCAGGTCTGCATCAAGGACGCGATCGAGGTCCCGCGAAAGCACCAGTTCGAGGACATCGGAATGTCCTTCATGAGCTACCTGACGGACGACCACTAGGACTGTCAGCGAGGCGAACAAGCAGGCGGCCCGCCGGATCTCCATCGATCCTGCGGGCCGCTTGCTTGTTCGGGGGTTGGGACCCCCACCGAGCCAGGGGGTCAGTCCCCCCGGCGATCCTGTCCATCCGAGCCGTCGAGGCCCTTGGTACGCTTGCGACCCAGGAGAGAGGCAGGCACCACGGCATCTCGTCCGAACTTGCGGCGCAGCTTGTCCATCTCCTTGGTCGCGCGCTCCAGCTTGGCATTCGTCGCGATCCACTCGGAGCGGCCCTCACCAGGAGCAGGCGTCTCACCCTCGAACAGCGAGGATTGCTGGGGCTTGCGGACGTCTTCCAGGTTGGAGACCTGAATTCCAATCAGCCGCAAGGGGCCCGGCTTGACGCGTTCTAGTAGCTGACGGGCAACGGAGTAAATGCGAGGCCCGAGGTTGGTTGCCGAGCCGAGGGTCTTCGTACGCGTGACAGTCTTGAAGTCGGAGAATCGTGCCTTGAGCGTGATGGTTCTCCCTCGGAGTCCCTTGCTTCGCAAGCCGAAGGCAACCTCTTCGCAGAACTGCAGCATGAAGACACGTAGCTCCTCGCGATCATCGATGTCCTCCGCGAAGGTACGCTCGCATCCATGCGACTTCTCCTCACGGCGCGGAGTGACGCGACGAGCATCGATTCCGTGTGCGAGGTCATGAATCCAAACTCCGCTGGCCCCGAACTCCGCGACAACTTCCTCGCGTGGTCGAGAGGCGAGGTCCCCAACCGTCTCAATCCCCAGCACTCCAAGACGCTTCGCCGTTCGCTCTCCAACCCCGAATATCTTGGAGACCGGAAGTGGGTCGAGCACCTCTCTCACCTGGTCGGGGCGAATCACGCGAAAGCCATCGGGCTTGTCCAGATCGGAGGCAAGCTTGGCCAGGAACTTCGAGGGTGCCACCCCCACGGAGGCAACCAGACCTGTGTCACGCAGGATGTCACGCTTGATCGAATGACCGATATCGATCACACCCCCGTGCAGGCGCTCGCAGCCCGCAACATCGAGGAAGGCCTCATCCAAGGAGAGTGGTTCCACCAGCGGGGTGTAGCGCTGGAATATCCCCATGATCTGTCGCGAGGCCTCCGTGTAGCGGTCGAAGTCCGGCGGAAGGACCACAATATTCGGGCACAGTCTGCGGGCCTGAGAGGTCGGCATGGCCGAGTGGACTCCATAGGCTCGGGCCTCATAGCTAGCTGCCGAGATCACCCCTCGGCCCGATGCCGGCCCGCCCACGCAGACCGGTAGCCCGGCGAGAGAAGGGTTGTCTCGCACCTCCACGGAGGCGTAGAAGGCGTCCATATCGACGTGGAGAATGTGCAGAGAGGCCTCAGCCATCCTGCTCAGGTTGCCCCAAGATTGCCAGATCCGTCAACAGGGACCTCGGTTGAGTTCTTGCGCGAGGGCCTGGCGCCCCTATCCTGCTTGGCCGCTCCTCCCGGACCAGGCATGTGTCGGGGGGGACCAAGACCACCCTGCCATGCGTTTCGACCACGTACACCTCGAGGCCTTCGGCCACGCTCTCCCTGAACAGAGCACATCTTCCGAGGAGCTCGAAGAACAGCTCCTGCCGGTCTACGAGAAGCTCGGCCTATCCGTTGGACGACTCGAGTTGATGAGCGGCATACGCGAACGTCGCTTCTGGCCCGAGGGAACCCGCTCCAGTACGGTTGCCCTTCGTGCGGCCGAGGCTGCGCTCTCACGAACTTCGTTCGACCGCGAACGGATCGGTCTCCTCATTCACTCCTCGGTATGCAAGGACTTCCTCGAACCTGCCACCGCTTCGGTCGTGCATGGCGCGCTTGGACTTCCGCCTGCCTGCACTGCATTCGATATGTCCAATGCCTGTCTCGGGTTTGTCAATGCCATGACAGTCGTGGCACGGGCGATCGAATCCGGTGACATTGAAGCGGGGCTCGTGGTCGCGGGCGAGGACGGCGGTCCACTCGTTCGCAAGACGATTCAGTCTCTGGTCCAAGATCCAGGAGTGAAGAGAAGCGACATCAAGACGGCCTACGCCTCTCTGACCATCGCGTCAGGCGCTGCAGCTTGCCTGCTGACTCGTGACGATGTCTCCAGCTCACCGCGGAGACTGACTGGCGGCACTTCCCTGGCCGGGACCGAGCACGTGGGCCTCTGCCAGGGAGATCACGCAAGTACGGGAGATGGCATGCTCATGGAGACCGACTCCGAGGCCCTGATGCACGCTGGCACTGAGCTGGCCACGCGCACCTGGGGCCGACTGCTCGAGGAGCTGAGCTGGCGCGCAGAAGATGTCGACCGTGTCATCTGCCATCAGATCGGGGCCGCCCACCGCAAGAACCTGCTCGGGGCGCTGGGGCTCGGGCTGGACATGGATTACCCGACCTTCCAGCGACTGGGGAACATGGGCTCGGTTTCCCTGCCACTCACCTTTGATCAGGCCGAGCAGGCTGGCCACCTCCCGCCCGGTCTGCGCGTCGCCCTGCTGGGCATCGGCAGCGGCCTGCACTGCTGCATGCTCGGCGTGGAGACCTGACCCGACGAACGCCGCTCCCCCATTTGCAACTTCCTGGTGTCGCGAGGCGCAGGCGAGCGTTCCTATCAGGCCTGAATCCAAGCGCAGTTTTTCGTCCCAAGTCATGGACGGGAGGCCACCGGTGTGGTCTCGTGCTCGACCGCCGCACACCGGATATCAGAAAAACTTGATATCCCTGGAGCTCATGCACTTCGCGAAGGTGCCTGGAGATGGCCCCAGAACAACGGTCAGCGGCAGCCAGATTCATGGCAAGCACAAGCCCCACCACCACCGAACCCGCCTTCGAGGGCCTCGATCCAAAGCTCGTCGAGCAGCTCCCCACCTTTGAGCTGTTCTTCAAGACGTTCGGATTCAAGCGCATCCATGGAAGGGTCTGGGGCCTGCTGGTACTCGCAGGCGTCCCCCTTACCAGCAAGGAGATCGCCAAGGCCCTGGACATCTCCCAGGGAGCGACCTCCAGCTGCCTGAATGAACTGGCGGAGTGGGGAGCAATCCACACAGCATTCGACTCGGCCCGTAGGAGCCACATCCACTCACCCATCGGCAACACCCTGTCCATCGTGGCCACGGTCTTCCGAAGACGAGAGCAGGTCGTACTCGGCAAGCTGCGCACCAGCGTGCGCGGCACTCTGGACTATGTGCGTGAGAGATACGGGGAGAAGGATCCAAGGGTCCTGACGCTTCGCTCGATCCTCTCCTCTTGCGAGATCGCCGAAGCCGTGATGCAGCTTGTCTTCAACTCGGTCGAGCGTGCTCTGGGCGACAGCGAGAGCCTGCTCTCGAAGGCGCTCAACGCGGCCTTCAAGGTGGGTATTGGAATGCCAGCGCGCTTCGTGACCCGCGGCAATGGCCAGGAGGAGCAAGAGGGACCGCTCCTGCCCGGAGACCTGAGCTCCACTCAGATCACTTTCGAGGAAGAAGAGGTCCGCGAGGAACACGAGGAGCTCCCCCATGCCTGAGCTCCCGCGCATCGTCATCACCGGGGTGGGGCTCACCAGTCCCAACGGAGATGACCTCTCCTCCTACCGACAGAATCTCCTGCAGGGGGTCTCGGGTGTAGAGCCCTATCAAATCCGCCACGTTGGAGAGACTCTCGCTGGTGTCTGCCACTTTGATTCCAATCGCTACCAGAAGCGCAAGGAGCTCCGCCGCGGTACACGTGCGGGCTCGATAGCCATCTACTGCGCAAGAGAGGCCACAAAGGACGCCGGCCTGGAGCCGACCCACTACGGGAAGGAGCGCACTGGCATCTATGTCGGCATCACCGAGCATGGCAATGTCGAGACCGAGAATGAGGTCCATGCCGTCTCCCAGTACGACTTCGACCTCTCGTTCTGGTCTCACCACCACAACCCCCGCACAGTCGCCAACAATCCTGCCGGAGAGGTGACCCTCAACACCGGGCTTCATGGGCCCGCTTACTGCCTGGGCGGTGCCTGTGCAGCAGGCAACCTCGGGCTGATCCAGGCGGCACAGATGCTGCAGCTTGGAGAGGTCGACATGGCCCTCGGCGGCGGCGTCTCCGAGAGCATTCACACCTTCGGCATCTTTGCCAGCTTCATGTCTCAGGGCGCCCTGGCAAAGAATGACGACCCCGCCAGGGCCTCACGCCCCTTCGACCGGGACCGCAACGGCATCGTCGTCTCCGAGGGCGGCTGCCTGTTCACACTCGAACGCCTGGATGATGCTGAAGAGCGCGGCGCGAAGATCTACGGCGAGCTTGTTGGTCACGCGATCAACTCTGACGCCTCGGACTTCGTGCTACCGCTGGCCGAGCGTCAGAACCGCTGCATGCGAATGGCCCTCGAGAAGGCCGGAATGCAGCCATCTGACATCGATATCGTCAACACGCATGCCACCTCGACAGCCCAGGGAGACATCCAGGAGTGCATGGCACTCTCGCAGGTGTTTGGCGACAGCGAACGCACGCACATCAACAACACGAAGAGCTTCATTGGCCACACCATGGGTGCCGCCGGTGCACTCGAGCTGGCTGGGAACCTGCCGTCATTCAATGATGGCGTTGTTCACCCCACGATCAATGTCGACAACCTTGATCCCGACTGTGAGGTTCGGGGCCTCGTGCTGAACTCCCCCAAGGAGATCGGGCAGGTCGACAACATTCTCTCTCTTTCTTTTGGAATGCTCGGCATCAACTCAGCCGTCATCATTCGCCGCTACTAGTACTTTCACGCCTCAGAATTTCGCCATGACCCGTGACGAGACCATCCTCGCCGTCAAGGACATCATTTCCACCATCGCCCCCGACGAAGAACTCGTTGGCCTTGACACGGCTGTGCCGCTGCGAGACCAGATTGAGCTCGACTCGATGGACTTTCTCGACATCGTGATGGAATTGCGGAAGCGCTATTCGGTCCAGATGCCGGAGGAGGACTACGGTGAACTCAACACCCTCGATAGCTGTGCGGACTACCTGATGCCCCGTCTCGAGGGCCAGGAACTCAAGCTCCAGAACGCCTGAGCCCGGCTGGGCACAGGCCCGCCCCCAGCCGTCATGTCCAGCCCGCCCTACGACACCATCATCATCGGCGCCGGCATGAGTGGGCTGGCTGCGGGCATTCGGCTTGCGCAGTTCGATCAGAAGGTACTGATCCTCGAGAAGCACTACCTCTGGGGCGGACTGAATTCCTTCTACAAGCAGGCTGGGCGACGCTTTGACGTGGGCCTGCACGCGCTCACCAACTACGTCCCCAAGGGAACGCGCGGGACTCCCCTGATCAAGCTCCTGCGCCAGCTCCGACTGCGCCATGACGACCTGCGGCTGTGCCCCCAGGGGCACTCCTTGATCCGCTTCCCCGACTGTCAGCTGCGCTTTAGCAATGACTTCGAGGAGCTCAGGCAGGAGGTCGGTGAGCGCTTCCCTGACTCTCGCGACGGATTTGCCCGGCTCATCCAGCTGGTAGCAGACTTCGACGCCTTCGACCCCAAGGACACGACCACCGGCGCCCGCTCCGTACTCTCCGAGCACATCACCGATCCCTTGTTGGTCGAGATGCTCCTCCTGCCTCTGTGTTACTACGGCAGCGCGCGCGAGGGAGACGTGGACTGGTACCAGTTCGTGATCCTGTTTCGCAGCATCTTCCAGGAGGGCTTCGCCCGTCCAGAGGGTGGGATCAAACCCCTGCTTGACCTGCTCATCTCCCGCTACCGAGAGCTGGGAGGCGAGCTCAGGATGAAGTCGGGCGTCAGGAGCATCCTGCATGAGGACGGCCGCTGTCAGGGCGTGACTCTGGATGACGGCGCGGAGCTCATGGCTGACCGTGTTCTCTCCTCAGCTGGCTGGGCAGAGACCATGAGAATGGCGGGGCAGCAGCTGTACGAGCAGAACGTGGACGAGGACGAGCTTGGTAGACTCTCGTTTGTCGAGAGCATCTTCGTACTGGACAGCGAGCCCAAGGATCTGGGGTTCAGTTCAACGATCACCTTCTTCAATGATGCTCCCACCTTCGAGTACTGCTCACCTCAGGGTCTGATCGACGACCGCAGTGGAGTCATCGCCTCTCCCAACAACTACCTCTCTGATACCCCTCTCCCTGAGGGCATCTACCGCCTGACCAACCTGGCGAACTATGACGCCTGGCGCAGCTTGGGAGCTCAGGATTACATCAGCGCAAAGCAGGGTTGTGTCAACCAGGCGATCGAGGTCTCCAAGAAGTACGGCATCGACCCCAGGCCCCACCAGGTCCATCAGGACGCCTTCACTCCCTGCACCGTCGAGCGCTTTACGTCCAAACCACGGGGCAGCGTCTATGGAGCCACTCGCAAGCGCCTCGATGGCAACACCCCCCTCGAGGCCCTGCACTTGATCGGAACAGACCAGGGACTGCTAGGAGTCACTGGCTCGATGCTCTCAGGCATCTCGATCGCCAACCGCCACGCCCTTGTCCCCCATCAAGCCAAATGAGCACCGACAGGAAGAAGTACTTCCGCGGCAGTAGCGACGGAAAGGCCCCCACCTTCAAGAATCCCCTCGACGGAGTCGAGGACCGCTACGATCTGATCGTCATCGGGAGCGGCCTGGCGGGCATGACAGCAGCGAATGTTCTCGCTCGCTCTGGCTTCAAGGTCCTGCTGGTCGAGCAGCACTACAACCTGGGCGGTATGGCCACCTGGTTCAAGCGCGCCGGTGGGCACGTCTTCGATATCTCCCTGCATGGCTTCCCAATCGGGATGAAGAAGACCTGCCGCAAGTACTGGACGAAGGAGATCGCAGATCGAATCGTTCAGCTCGAGAGCATTCGCTTCAGCAATCCTCAGTTCGACATCGAGACGACCTTCACCACCGAGGACTTCACGCGGCACCTGACCAACACCTTCGGACTCTCCAACAAGTCCGTGGACGGCTTCTTTGCTCACGTCCGTGGCATGAACTTCTACGACGACTCGGGTGCCACCACAGGTGAACTCTTCGAGGAGCACTTCCCTGGCCGCAACGATGTTCACAGGCTCCTGATGGAGCCGATCTCCTATGCAAACGGCTCCAGCCTTGCCGACCCCGCCATCTCCTACGGGATCGTGTTCTCCAACTTCATGAGCAAGGGAGTCTTCACCTACTCGGGTGGAACAGATCACCTGATCAAGTTGATGAAGGCCGAACTACGCAGAAATGGGGTCGAGCTGCGCAACAAGGTCCAGGTGGATCGCATCATCGTGGATGGCGGACGCGTGGCCGGCATCGAGGCACACGGACGCACGATCGAGGCGGGCAGCGTCCTCTCGAATGCCAATCTCAAGTCCACGATCCTCAAGCTTGTGGGGCCTGAGCATCTGTCTAGCGAGTACAGGAAGGGCGTCGAGTCAGTGCGCTTGAACAACTCGAGCACACAGGTCTACCTTGGTGTGAAGCAGGGTGAGACCATCCCCTTCGTCACTGATCTTCTCTTCACATCCACCCGCGAGACCTTCGACTCACCATCCTTGTGCGACAAGCACGGTGAGAGCCGCACCTTCTCCTTCTACTACCCGAAGACCCGCCCGGGCAGCGATCGATACACCCTGGTCAGCTCGATGAATGCCCACTGGGATGACTGGGCCAAGCTGACTGATGAGGAGTACGCAAGGGACAAGGCGATTCTCATCGAGGACACGCTGACGACCCTCGAGAGGCTCATTCCCGGCACGCGTCGCAAGATCGATTACGTCGAGGCCTCGACGCCCCGCACCTTCCAGTTCTACACTCAACACCAGCAGGGCTCTTCCTTCGGAACCAAGTTCGAGGGCCTGGGATACTCAATGAACTTATCGGACCAGATCACTGGTCTGTATCACGCTGGCAGTGTCGGGATCATCATGTCTGGTTGGCTTGGTGCCGCCAACTATGGGGTCATCACCGCAAACAAGGTCGACTCATTCCTTCGTCAACTAGAGAGCATCGAAGCATGACAGCAAGTACACAGCCGACCGAGGCCACGGGGCGATTCGCCGGACAGAACGTGGTCGTCACGGGGGGCACGCGAGGCCTCGGCTTGGCCATAGCCAAGGCCTTCCTGGCCCAGGGGGCAACCGTTCACGCCACTTACCGCTCGAACCAGGCCGCCGCTGAAGCCATGCGCGACCACTGCGCCGAGCAAGGCGAGCGCCTCCAGCTCCACGGGTTCGATGTCTCCAGCTACGAGCAGGTCGAGGAGTTCTGGAAGGGAATCGACGAGAGCGTCGATGGTGGTATTCAGGTCCTGGTCAACAATGCAGGCCTCCGCAAGGACAGCCTGCTCGCCATGATGCCATCCGAGGACTGGAACCAGGTCATCACCACGAACCTTGGTGGAACCTTCAGCATGAGCAAGTTCGCCGTTCAGAACATGCTGCGCCAGCGCTATGGACGCATCATCATGATCACCTCACCGGCAGGTGAATTCGGATTCACTGGCCAGTGCAATTACGGCGCATCGAAGGCCGGGCAGATCGGCTTCATGCGTTCACTCTGCAAGGAAGTCGCCAAGCGCAACATCACGGTCAACTGCATCTCTCCAGGCTTCATCGACACAGAGCTCCTTGAGGACCTGCCCGATAAGCTCCGCTCTCAGTACTCCGAGATGGTCCCGATGAGGCGCTTCGGCGCACCTGAGGACATCGCCTATGCGGTGCAGTGCCTGGCGGCCAAGGAGGCGTCCTACATCACTGGAACCACACTGGAGGTCACCGGTGGACTCTAGCCAATCGCAGGCCGTGTTGATGGACCAGCAGGAGATCCAGCGCTGGATTCCACACCGCTCCCCCTTCCTCTTCGTCGATCGAGTGCTCGAGCTTGGCGAGGACCAGATCCTGACGGAATGGGACCTCGCTCCTGACGCATTCTTCTTCCAAGGGCACTACCCCGACTACCCGATTCTCCCCGGGGTGCTGGTCAATGAACACGTGTTTCAGTCTGCCGCAATCCTCATGTCCAAGCTGGATGACTCGCGGCCCGGTGAGATCGAGGGAGTGCCCGTCCTCACCCGGATCCAAGAGGCTCGCTTCAAGCGCTTTGTACGGCCTGGTGAGACCATCCAGGCCCGCACCATCTTGAATGACCGCGTCGGAAGAGCCTGCTACCTGAGATCAACAATCACCTGTGACGGTCAGAAGGTTGCGAGGCTCGAGTTCGTCGTGGCCCAGGCTCCGACGCAAGCATCGACCGAGACGGGAGCCCAGCAATGACCTGGCTTGGCCTCGAAGGTAAGACTTATCTGGTCACAGGAGTTGCCAACCGCAAGAGCGTTGCCTGGCAGATTGCCACCCAGCTCGAACACGAGGGGGCCCGCGTCATCTACTCAGTCGAGAGTGAAGAGCGCATGGAGCAGACTCGAAAGCTCCTCGAGGGGAGGGAAGTGCATATCTGTGACGTGTCTTCTAGCCAGTCGATACAGAGCCTGGCTTCCACCCTCGGCGAAAGAGGCGAACAGCTCGCTGGCCTGGTCCACTCGATAGCCTTCGCCAACTACTCAGACGGGATGAAGGCCTTTCACCAGACGCCAAAGGCAGACTTCATTCAGGCTCTTGAGATCTCGTGCTTCTCCCTCGTTGAACTCTCCAATGCGCTCAAGGAGCTGTTCACCCCCGAGGCATCCGTCCTGACCATCTCGATCTCGACCACCAAGATGGCCGCAGAGAACTACGGCTACATGGCCCCCATCAAGGCCGCCCTCGACTCATCGGTGGTATTCCTTGCCAAGAGCTTCAGCGAGTTCAGCAAGGTTCGATTCAATGCTGTCCGTGCTGGCCTCCTGAAGACCTCAGCCTCTGCGGGTATTCCTGGCTACCTGGAGAGCTACCTGTACGGCGAGACCGCAACCCTACGCAAGCAGGGAGTCAAGACCTCAGAGGTCGCCGACACCGCTGTCTATCTGTTGAGCCCACGCTCCAGCGCAATCAACGCTCAGGGTATCGTGGTCGATGCCGGCATGGGAGTGAACTTCTTCGACCAGGAGCTCGTGAATCGGGCTACTGCCCTGGAGAAAGGAGCCAAGACCTGATGCAGCCACACCTTTGTCCCGTGGTGCGGACCGCACCCGGCCAGGGAACACATCTTCCAGCTGCCGTGCGAGTCTCCAACCAGCGGCGCGCAGCAAGAGCTGCCTGCATGGACAGCGCCCGGCGCCTCGGACTTCGCCTGATGAACCTGGACCAGGACTCGAAGGGGGCTCCACGCCCGGTCGATGGATGGCACTGGTCCATCAGTCATACGCGCGGCATGGTCTGCGGGGTGGTCTATCCGGCGCCCATTGGCATCGATGTCGAGCGTGTACAGCAGAGGCGTCAGGAGATCGTGGCCGCAACGGGATCACGAGCGGAGTACGACGTGGCTGGAGGCTTCCGGTGGCACAACTTCACGCGCATCTGGTCCGCAAAGGAGGCTGTTCTCAAGAAAGCTGGCTGCGGACTGGCAGAACTCTCTCGATGTGTCGTGGTGGCCACACCATCTCCACGGGCCATGATCATCCATCACCGTGGTGCGCTGCACTACGTACACCAGACCTTCCAGAGCGGTCACTATGTATCGATCAGCGCAGATATTGCCGACGATGCAGAGATTCGCTGGGACTGGGAAAACGACCAGAAGATGCATCTCGATCTGGAGGGCTGGGGAGAGGACTTGTGATCAGCGCCACTGAAACGGAGAGGTGTTCCGAAGAGGCAGAGCGGATCTGTGCTCCCTTCAGGGACGAGTACCCCTTCGAACAGAACTTCTTCAAGACTCGGGCTGGAGCCCTCCACTTCCTCGACGAGGGCCCCCGTGACGCTGCCCCCATCTTGTGCGTACACGGCAACCCCACCTGGTCCTTCTACTACCGTCGGCTTGTCCGCGAGTTCAGAGAAAATTCACGCGTGATCGCTCCCGACCATATCGGTTGCGGGCTCTCGGAGAAGCCTCAGAGCTGGAGCTACCGCCTGGCAGATCACGTCGCAAACCTCGAGGAGCTGGTGCTCGGACTCGATTTGCGTCGAATTACCCTGGTCGTTCATGACTGGGGTGGAGCCATCGGTTGTGGGGTCGCGGTTCGAAACCCCGAACGCTTCGAGCGCATCTTCGTGATGAATACCGCGGCCTTCCCCGCGGACCGCATTCCTCTGCGAATCAATGTCTGTAAGACCCCTTTCTTCGGTGAGCTTGCGGTGCGTGGCCTGAATGCTTTTGCCAGAGCAGCTGTCAGCATGGCGATGGAAGACTCCTCTCGGATGACCCCCCAGATCCGTGCAGGGTATCTGGCCCCCTACGACTCCTGGGAGACTCGCATCGCCACCCATCGCTTCGTTCGAGACATACCGATGTCCCCCACTCACCCAAGCCATGCCACCCTTGCAGCCATCGATGAGGGGCTCGAGCAACTTCGTGAATTACCTCTTGGCATTGCCTGGGGAATGAGGGACTGGTGCTTCACCCCGGCTTTCGAGCAGATGTGGGAGGAGCGCTTTCCAGCGGCAAGAGCTCTCTTACTCGAGCAGGCCGGCCACTACGTCCTTGAGGATGCACACGAGGAGGTGCTGCCTTGGCTCAGGAGCTTGATGGCGCACAGCTAGCTGCTGCGCAGACCACACTCCCCGAGCGAGTCAACATCGCCGGGCTACTCTCGGACTTCGCCTCACGCGAACCCGAGCGTCCCGCCGTCCTGGTGGCAAAGGGCAAGGACGCGAACTTCGGTCTAACCGGGATCTCCTACGCCGAGCTCGATTCGCGGTCCAATCGCATCGCAAGAGCTCTACGCGACAGAGGCCTCGCTATCGGAGACCGGGTTTGTCTGTTCGTTCGACCAGGTATCGATCTGATTGCCATTACCTTCGCCCTGATGAAGGCTGGAGCGGTCCCGGTACTGATTGACCCCGGCATGGGCCGCAAGAACCTGCTGGCTTGTGTTGAGCGTATGAGGCCCAGGGTCTTCATCGGTATCCCCCTCGCCCATGCGTTGAAGAGGGTCTTTCCCGGCGCCTTTCGAACCGTTGAGCTATCGGTCACAGTCGGCTCCCGCTGGCTGTGGGGTGGCTCGACGCTTGGCGAACTACTCGCGACGAGGGATGACTCGCGCTTCGTTGAAGACACCCGGCGCGACCAGGAAGCGGCCATTCTCTTCACATCGGGAAGTACAGGTCCGGCCAAGGGAGTCACGTACACACACGGCACCTTCCATGCTCAGGTGCAAGCCTTGCAGGAGCTCTACCAGTTCGAGAAAGGCGAGATCGATGCTGCCTGCTTTCCGCTCTTCGCGCTCTTCAGCCCTGGCCTCGAGCTCACCTGTGTATTTCCAGAGCTCGATCCCTCCAGACCTGCATCCTGCGATCCATCCAGGATCGTCCAGAGCATCCAGCGCTCCAGGGCTACCAGTACATTTGGATCGCCCGCCATCTGGCGACGAGTCGTCCCATGGTGTCTCGAGAACGGCGTGCAACTCCCCACGCTCAAGCGAGTCCTGATTGCCGGGGCTCCGGTGTCTCCTGACCTGGTAGAGGGCTTCCACAGGATTCTTGTCGGAGATGCCGACGTCCACACCCCCTACGGAGCGACGGAGTCCCTGCCCGCATCTTCAATCTCAGGTAGAGAGATCCTCGAGCTCGCCAGATCAACCGGGGGCCGGGCCGTGGGGACCTGCGTCGGACGGCCAGCTCCCGGGATCAAGGTCGATCTGATGAAGATCGACGATGTGGTTCACGAGTCCTGGGACGACAGTCTAGGTGTACCCGATGGCGAGCTCGGAGAGATCTGCGTGAGCGGACCAGTTGTCACTACGGAGTACAAGTTCCAGCCCGAGGCAACCTCACTGGCCAAGATCGGTCGGGGTGATCTGCTACGTCATCGCATCGGTGATATCGGTTACTTCGATGGTGATGGAAGGCTCTGGTTTTGCGGGCGCAAGGGTCACCGGCTGGAGACCCTCGAGGGTCTGGTGATGCCAGTGCCAACTGAGCTCCTGTTCAACACGGCTCCGCAGGTCCATCGGACTGCCCTGGTGGGCGTCGGCACTTCAGGCAATGAGGTACCGGTCCTCATCGTGGAGCCCGTCCGGGGCGCCATGCCCATGCTCGATCGGCAAAAGCGAGCCTTCATCGCCAAGCTCTGGCAGCACGTCGAACGAAAGAGCGGACTCGCATCCATCCAGTCCATATTGTTCCACCCCAGCTTTCCTGTTGACGTGCGACACAACGCAAAGATCCACCGCGGCGAGCTCAAGCGCTGGGCCGAGGAGCAGCTGGCTTGAGGGCGCTGGTCACCGGCGGAGGAGGCTTCCTGGGGACCGCGATCTGTCGTCGTCTGCGCAGGCGAGGAGACGAGGTCACCTCAATATCCAGAGGAGATCACCCGCACTTGCGAGAAGAGGGAGTGATCACCCTGCGTGCAGACCTGTCGGACCCTCTTGCCCTGAATCAAGCCATCGAGGGCAAGGATGTCGTCTTCCATGTCGCAGCCAAGGCAGGCGTCTGGGGCCGCCGAAGAGACTACGTACAGACCAACATTCACGGTACCCACAACGTGCTCGCCGCCTGCCGAGCCGGTGGCGTAGGCCGCCTTGTCTACACGAGCTCCCCCTCGGTCTGCTTCGACGGTTCTGACCACACCATGGCAGGGCCAAACCTTCCCTACGCCAGCAACTTCCTTGCTCACTACCCGGCCACCAAGGCTGAGGCTGAGCGCCTCATTCTGGCTGAGAACAGCCCAGCTCTGGCGACCTGCGCTCTACGCCCCCATCTGATCTTCGGTCCAGGTGACCCACACATCCTGCCTCGGATCGTGCAAGCCGCAAGAACAGGCAAGCTCGCCCGAATCGGCGACGGCAGCAATGAGGTGACCCTCTGCTTCGTCGAGAATGCCGCCCTGGCTCACGTGCTGGCTGCAGACACTCTCTCGGCCGAGGCGCCCCATGCTGGCCGAGCATTCTTCATCGGCCAGGAGCAACCCGTTCTGCTCTGGGAGTGGATCGATGAGGTGCTCAGAGGACTGGATATCTCACCGCCAGGCCGCCAGCTTTCTCAAGGCACGGCTTACGCCATGGGAGCCCTGCTCGAGTTCCTCTGGCAGGTCCTCCCCATGCCAGGAGAGCCGCGCATGACCCGCTTCGTGGCCAATCAACTGGCCACCTCCCACTCGTACACGATGCAGCCAGCGGCAGATGCTTTTGGCTACGCTGAGGAGACGGATCTCCGCTCAGCGACTAACGCGACCATCGATTGGCTTGCCAGGGGGATGTGAGCCCTCACGATTCTCTACAATTGCGCCATGCTCACTGGACGTAGAGGTAGCTGGATACGCGCCCTCACCATCGTTGTGGTGGGCGCAGTTGTATTCGCGAACAGTCTCCATGGCCCCTTCGTCTTTGATGATCACATCTCGATCATCGATTGCCCTAATCTGCGCACTCTCTGGCCACTGAGCGAGTCCATGTCGGCAGTGGACGGTTCAGGTGCAAGCGGGCGCCCCCTGGTCGCCCTCTCGCTGGCGCTCAACTACGCCTGGGGCGAACTGGATGTGGTCGGGTACCACATGCTCAATGTCACAGCGCACTTGCTGACTGCGCTGGCACTCCTCGGATTCAGCAGGCGTGCCTTACTCCACACCAGGCTCAAAGATCACGCCGAAGGACTCGCCTTCGCCATCGCATTGGTATGGGTCGTGCATCCACTGAACACGGATGCCCTCAATCATGTGATCACTCGCCACGAGGTCTTCCTGGCCGGCTTCTACCTGAGCACCCTCTACTCTGCGGATCGCTACTTCGAGAGCGGGAAGACCTGGATCTGGGGGGCCCTCTGTGTCCTTCTCTGTACCGCCGCCATGCTTAGTAAGGAGATTGCCATCTCCGCCCCACTCGCCGTCCTGGCCTACGATCGCACCTTCATCAGCAAGAGCTTCCGTGATGCTCTGAACAGACGAAAGGGGTTCTATGCCGCGCTGGCTGCGACCTGGATCGCACTTGCCCTTGCCGTCGGTTCATCCGAGCGCGGCACCACAGTCGGCTTCGGAGGAGACCTGAGCTCTCTCGACTACCTGCGTACCCAGGCGCAGGGCATTGTGCACTACTTGAGGCTGGCCTTCGTGCCGACGGGACTCTCTCTGGACTACTCGGGTTGGGCGCCAGTCAGAACCTGGAGTCCGGCAGTCGTCCCTGGGCTGATCGTGCTCGCGCTTCTCGTCGCGAGCTCCATCGCTTTCTGGCGCAAACGTCCGGAAGGATTTGCTGGCCTGCTCTTCTTCGCGGTCCTCAGCCCCAGCTCCAGCTTCATTCCACTCAGTGGGGAATGGATAGCCGAGCACCGGATGTACCTCCCGCTGACTGCGGTGATCGCCGTGGTCGTGGTCTGGGGCTTCTGCCTCTGCCAGCGCCTCCAGGAAGCAAGCACTCGCCACCTGCCCAGCCTCCTGCTCCTGGCAGTGGTCATCACACTCTCCTCATTGACCATTCAGCGCAACCGGGACTACGCCACCGAGGTCGGAATCTGGGAAGATGTGCTGGCAAACTACCCGGAGAACGCCCGAGCTCACGATCACCTGGCCGTTCTAAGACTACATGAGGGAGAACTCACTCCGGCACTCTCTCATGCCATGGAGGCCAAGCGGATCGATCCTGAGCTGGACACGGTCGACTACAACCTGGGAACCATCCTGATGCAGCTCGGTAAGCCCCTGGAGGCGATCGAGTTCTTCGAGCTGGCCGAGGAGCGCAATCCAGACGATGCACAGCTCCAGGGGAACTTCGGGGTGGTGCTGGGCCAGACGGGGGCCACGGTAGCAGCGATCGAGCACCTCCAGCGAGCCGTTGAACTCTCCCCGGAGTACCTTCTTCCTCGAAGGAACCTGGCCCTCATTCTCCTGGGCGCAGGACGCGCACGCGAGGCACTTCCACACCTTCAATACCTACTCGGGGCACAGGCCGACTCACAGCTCTTGGAGCTAACCGCTCGCGTGCTGGCGACCGATCCCGATGCAACTGTGAGGAACGGACCCGAGGCAGTGCGGATGGCTCAAGCCTTGATCCAGAGCGCCCCCTCCAATCCTCGCTGGCAGGATATTCACGCTGCCGCTCTGGCGGAGAGCGGTCGCTTTGCGGAGGCCAGCGAGGCTGCTCAACGGGCCATCAAGGAGGCCCGTCGCCTTGGACTGACGGAATTCGCGCTAGAGGTTGAGGAAAGGCTGGAACTCTATCGCCAAGAGCAAGCATATCGATCCTCGAAGCACCTTTGAACGATCTCACTCCCAGGCAGCTGGCATGAAGTGAGCAATGCGCGCTTCTCCTTCTTCGACCAGCAAGAGCCCGAGGAATAGCTCGTCCGCTCGGCCGCACACCAGCGCCCCGTGCCACTGGTCCTCGAACGAGACCTGGCTGTCCACCAGCCAGCCCTCCTCGGCGCTCCTCAGTCGCATGTGCGAGATCGAGAGGGGCAGCTCACGGCCGGGGATGTAGGCCAGACAGTCCTGGAGCTCTGGAGAGAAGCGAACCTGGTCGAGGCGAAGAGCCTCCGCGGCCAGAGCATGAACTTTTCGTAACCCAAGACCTCCGTGGGCCCAGACGAGAGGCCCTTCGAGTTCAATCTCCTCCCCGTCAACCACAAGAGATGCAGCACTGGTCGGTGTCGGGGACTGAAGCAAGTCAGCAGGCCCCAACGCACCCTTCGGGAGGTTGACGACCCATCCATCACGCTGCGAGTCCTGCCTGATCACCCGGCCCGAGACGAAGCTCAAGACAGCCCTGGAGAGATGCCTGGAGGAGTCCCCTGCCAGCTGCGGTGGCGCCCCCACATTCAGCAACGGACGCCAGTCGTCCACACTCTCGTGCGCACTCTCATGTAGCGAGAACCTGGTGCCGTCCTCAACCAGCTCACCCACAGCCGTGGGCGTGGCCATGGCGATGGCTCCAATGATCAGCGATCGTAGAGAGTCCATTTCGACCGACAGGCCTTCTGTCAGGGCGACATTGACTTCAAGGCCGCCTGTGTTCCAGAACCAGGTATTGTCTCGGACCAGGTCTCGATAGTCAGGTTCTATGTAGGCGTCGATCTCAACGGTCCCCCCATCAGAGGCCAGGCGAGTTCCAAGCACCGACCCTACGGGAATTCCCCGGTAGCTGATCCGAGTCCCAGGCCCCAGGTTCGAGGCCTTCGATGCCTCCAGCTGAATCCTCAGCCCTCCCTCCTTGATCACGTCGAGGACAGGTGGGGACTCCAGGGCCGTGAACTCGAAGCGTTCAGGGTCTTCGAGGTCACCAGGCGACACCCTCAGATAGCGTGCCCCCACGATCGTCTCGAGGCCCTCTACCCGATCCACGGCCATCTCCGGACGCACGACCCAGAAGCGGCTCCCCTCACGACAGAGCCCTGCTGCTTCAGGCTTGAGCCGCAGGCGGACCGCAACCTGATGGAGGTCCCCGGTCAGCTCAATTGATCTGACTGTTCCCACATCGACTCCGCGATACCGAAGTGGATCTCCCACGCCCAGGCCATGGCCCTCGAGCGAGTGGACCGTGATCATCGGACCATTTGCCATGAGGGAATTCACGACCAGATACAGCGCGAAGATCGCCGCCAGTATCGGTAGTAACCAGGGAAATCCACGGGCCTTGGACTGCTTGATCCTGGCGGCCGCAACGGTCTCTTGTTCGTTCATGAGGTCACATCGATACTGGAATCTGAATCCTTGACCCAGAGGGCGTGAGGATCAAAACGAGCACTGGCGATCAGGCTCAGAACCACCACAACGCTGAAGGCAAGCGCAGCCGGCCCCGCTGTTACCTCCACAAGGTCACCAATCTTCACCCAGGCCACTACGACTGCCACCAGCAACACATCGAGCATTCCCCAGCGGCCCGACATCTCGATCGCTCGATAGAAACTGGCTCGGTGCTTGGAAGGGAGTCTCTCCGAGGTGCACAGGAATACAAGTCCACCAAGCTTGACCAGGGGGAGAATGACAGAACAAACCAATACGAGGACTCCAACGAAGATCTCGCCCTCCACAAGCAGCCCGATGCTCCCGCTCCAGACACTGGCCTCCGTCGAGTGACCGAATCGCTCCAACTGCATGATGGGGAGAGAGATCGCCAGCGGAAAGATGATGAGCGCAGCAATCGCAGCACTCAGCGAGGCCAGGTTTCCTCTGGCCAGATTCCTCTCACAGCAGACGAGAGCATCGCATCGAGCGCAGAGCGCCTCCTCGCCCGGTTCAAGGGCACGTACCGATTGAATCAGTCCACACGTCGGACATGCTCGAAGCGATTCTGAAACGGGGGAGAGGACCTGGATCATGGTTCTGCTTCCCAGCCTAATGATCCGAGCGGCTGGGAGAAAGGGCTCGAGACTCCTTGTGATTCAGTGCGAACTTCCCTCGATCAATCGAGATCGTCCCGCCCCCCGGATCGAGTGATCACAGAGGGCGGGACGACCCGCTGGCACAGACGAGCCTACTCGGATGCGGTCACCGCAGGAAGCGGCAACGGCTGCGCAGCACCATGGACTGCCGAGCTGCCACGGCTGATTTCCATGCGAGCCATGTCTTCGTAGTCCATCTGCTCCTGCTGAGTTGACAGCATGTCAAGCTCAGCCGTCTGACGGCTGCGGATCTCGGCAAGACGGTTCGTCAGGTTGTCGAGGCTGTTCGCGTCGTAACGACTGCACTCGTCAATCGTCCGATTTCGTTTCTCCAGGAGGGTGATCAGTCGCTCGTTGCGGGCGATGGCGTCCACCTGTCGCGTCAGCTGCATGATCTGCGACTGAAACTGAGTGCGCTCGGTCTCCAGGGTAACGAGCAGTTCTTCGAGACGATTCTCTTGCTGCCCGAGGTAGGTAAGATCGTGGCGCGCATCTGCCGCACGGTTGGTGTAGGCCATGAGCGTCTGGCGAACCTGATTCAGTTGATTGGCAGCGCGGTCGTAGCTGTAGACCTTGTCATCCCAGGAGACAACCGAGACGGCGCTCTTGCCCCCATTGAGGCGCATCGCGGTGGCCTCCTTGAAGACGGGCTCAAGACTGGTGAAGTCAGAGTTGGCCATTTCGACGACACGCTCGCAGATTGCCTCTTCACGCTCAAGCTGACGAATTTGCTGTCGCAGCTCAGCGAGATCCCCTCGAACCTGACTGATTCGCTCGGGGTACTCAGCCTCGAGATTGCGCAGTTGAGTGCGAAGGGCGCTGGGATCATCAACGTTCTCGTCGATGTGCTGAAGAAGATCCGTGTGGACCTGGTCGATCATGGCGTGTGTACGCTGCGGACCTGCCAGAAGAAGGGCAGCTCCGAGGCCAGCGCCTGAGAGAACGATGATGCCGATACCGACTTTGAAGAGTGACTTGATCATGTGAGGCTTTGCTCCTTGCCCGGTGGGCCGGGTCACCTGTGGTGAATCGGGCCTTGGGGCCCTGCTTGCGTTTGTCAGCAGGTTCATGGGAAGGCACAGCTCGAGATTTCATCGTGGCCAGGAATTGGCTGGATTTGATGAGTTTCAGTCTCGAATAAACCCGTCAGAACAGCGTTAGATAGGAGCGCCCTGGGCCTCCATGCCCCTGCAGGACAGACTGGCCCAAATCTGCGCTAGAATTGCTCGTAGGACTCCCCAACTACCCGTGAACGACCTCACTACTTCTTTTGTGAAGCGCCTGCGCGCACGCGATCCCCAGGCCTGGTTCGAGCTCTGGGAGACCTTCGGACCTGTCTTGCGAGCCCAGCTACACCGCTGGGGCCGGGGCAGAATCGGCGTGGAGACCGTGCAGGATCTCTCCCAGGAAACGCTGGCCGCTCTCTCTACAGCCATCGATCGCCACGACCCCAATCGGGGTGCACGGTTCTCGACCTGGCTCCTGGCCATCGCTCGCTACACGCTTGGCGATGAGATCGACCGCCGCAACGCTCAGAAGCGAGGTAGTGGCGTCAAGCCGCGCTCCATCGAAGACGACTTCAATGCCACCAGTCCAACCGAACGTCCGGATCAGGCCTATGAACGAGAGGTCTTCGAGGCAAAGGTGGGAGCTGCGCTGCGCGCTGCGGAGCGCGATAGCGAGTTCATGGACTTTGCAGTCTATCGAATGCGAGTCTTCGATGGTCAGACGGGGCGAGATGTCGCTACCAGTCTCGGGGTCAGTCCTCCGACCGTCAGTCGGCGGCTAACCGCTACTCGTAAACTTCTGCGAGAACGGCTCTTCGAGGTTTTCTCCAAGTACAGCTTCACGGAGGAAGAAATGGGTGAGCTCGAGAGAAATGGACTGGTGCTGAATCCCAGTAAGGAGGATGAGACGCGCTTCGACGAGGCAGTGGCGGAGATCTATCACCGTCTCAGCCAGAGCGACGAGCGAGGCGCATCTAGCCAATCTGCCTCGCCTGCCCAGTAGAGAAGGCCTAACCGCGACCCCATCCACCCAAACAGGATTGAATCATGTCTGGAGCCCTTGTCCTTCTGAAAGTAATCGTGAGCGCTGCGATCATCATCGCGGGTGCCGTGATTGGCATCTGGCTCATGATCAAGGGAACTCAAGGACTCGTCTGGCTCCTGGGGAATGGATTCAAGGGGATCGCATTTCTGGTGGGCCACACGGTGAAGTTCATCTGCAACACCTTCAGTGACACCTTCCGCTCTGTGGGCGCCATTCTCACGGCGATGGTGCTGATCCCCCTGACCCTGCTCAATTTCCTGTTCGGTCGCTGGCGTGCAGGTAAGCACTACGGGCGGGCACTGGAGGATGAAATTGTCAGCTGTGGACTCGGAGTGTATCGAGTGCTCATCGGCAACCCCATGCAGTTCATTGGCCTGGGTGCCATCACAGATGGCTTTGAACGACGTCTTCCTGATGTGGTTGCACGGGCCCCTCACGGAGCTGGTGGCAATGTCAAGGACGGCAAGTTCGAGGGCTACAAGGTCACGGGAGTCCTCCCCTCAGGTGGTTCCGGAGCGCGCCTGTTCCTGGCAAAGCCCCGACAGAAGAAGCTCGGCGAACTCCTGGCCTCTGGCCACGGGGATCCCGGAACCGTCGTCATCAAGGCCTTCAGTCTCAACACAGGGTCCACACTTCCACAAATCGTCCGTGAGAGTCGAGCGCTCCAATCAGCTCGAAATCTGGGCCTGGTCCTCGAGCACGAGCTCAGCGAGAAGAGTTTCCACTACGTCATGCCGTACGTCCCTGGGGACAACCTGGATACGGTCATCACGGCGATGCACAAGAAGTCCAGCAGTGCCGGACTCTCTGATCCCCAGTTGCGTGTGGCGCTCGGTTACGTTGGTGACCTGCTCTACACTCTTGACGCTTTCCACAATGGCGGTCTGTGGCATAAGGATATCAAGCCCAGCAACTTGATCATCTCAGATGGTCGTGCCCACCTGGTCGACCTGGGCCTGGTCACTCCCCTCGAGTCTGCCATGACGCTGACCACGCACGGCACCGAGTACTTTCGCGATCCCGAGATGGTTCGGCAGGCCATGCGGGGCGTGAAAGTTCATGAGGTCAATGGAGTCAAGTTCGACCTCTATAGCTCGGGCGCAGTCCTCTACACCCTGATCGAGAACTCCTTCCCCGCCCACGGAAGCCTGTCACGGGTGACCCGCCGCTGCCCGGAGGTGATCAACTGGATCATCCGTCGCTCGATGGCCGACCTGGACGGCCGCTATGGCTCTGCGCAGGAGATGCTCGCAGATATCCGAACGGTTCTGACGGCCAAGGACCCCTTTGCCGTCAGGCCCGCCGATCTCCCCTCCGTCAGTGGAACCAGCACCTGGAGTATCCCGCGTGGGACCCTTGCAGGTAAGGGCAAGACTCGCTCCACTTCCTTCGCAGGTGGCTCCAGGCGAGCAGAGACTGCCCCGGAGAGATCCCGTCGACAACGAGAGGGCAAGTCACAGGCAAGCCTGCACCGAGTGGGAGGAACAGCGACAGCCACCAGGGAATACCGGCGATCGACCGGGCGCTCGCTGGTTGCCGCCTTCATCGGCTTCTTGTTCCTGGCCGGGATGGTTGGATTCAGCCTGCTTGGAGTAAGGCAGAGTAGTTCTCCCGAGCACTCCCACATCCACCGAAGCCGGATCGTGATGCCTGACCAGCACGAGCCAGCCCAGGCCCCCTTCTCGAATTCCGACAGTTACAGCGCCAGCGTCCACGAGCAGGCACAATCGATTATCACCAAGCGAGGCACGATTCTGAGCCCGACAACCTACGAGGATCCCCCGAACTCGACGGCGCGAGTCGTGTCTGCACCGGAGCAGCGCACCAATGGAAAGAAGTATCGCCAGGGCCTGGTTCGAGTGACCAGGAACTTCATCGATCAACTTGCCGAGGACGGCGCTCACCTGTCAAAGGACAACGGAGAGGGAGACGAGGGAGCCGGCACTGTCTTGTTGCTGCTGGATCTTGCGCCCACCACTGATCGTGGACGGATCGATGCCCTGCAGGCTGAGCTCGAGCGACGCTCCTTCAAGGTCCTCGGTAATCCCGCCGATGGCATCGGTGACGAGCAGGACATTCTCTACGTTGCTGGAGCGCGAAAGGCCGTGGGTGTCGGGACCCAGAATGACCAGGAGGCAATCTCCCGTCTCCAGCAGTACCTGGAGGAGAGCTCTGATCTTGACGCCATGATCTGGGTTGCTGAGGGCAAGACCAGGAATTCAATCAGCGTTCAGTGCCTTCGAGGTTGGAATCACGACGGTGACCAGGAAGTTCCTGCTGGGAACTTCTCCATGACCAAGAGCTTCTGACATGGATGGTGAGCGACAAGCCAGCTGCTAAGACCAGAACGCAGAGCGGCGAGGGGCACCTGACCTCTCGCCGCTCTCTCCATATCTCCAGCTAAACCAATCCCGAGGCTAGTCCTCCTCGATCGGCGGGATGTCGGAGTCCTGCCGCCAGGCCGAGGGATCAAAGCCTTCCGGCTTCTCACCCGGCGGCTGCTTGATCTCAGGAGCAGCCTTGGTCTGTGCTTCTACCACGCGTGCTCGCTCTTCAGGAGCTGCCGTCCCACTCGCTGGGCTCCGCCCGGAACTGCCCCCGTGGTCAGATCCTTGCGGCCCCCCTTCCTTCTTGGTGACCCACCAGTCATCAAGGTCATCGCGCGCAGCCTGGACGTAGGCCTCGCAGAACATCACTTCGGCGATGATGCCTGCGGGGAGGACCCCCACGCAGCAGGCGAGTAGACCAACAATGGTCATGGCAACTTGTAGCAGGATCATCATGAAGAGCTGGAGTCTCACGCCACTGGCCAGACGCCAAGACTCTGCTAGAGACTCCATGGGGCCCAGCCCTTTCAGCGCTGCTGGATAGGGCATCAGCACCAACCCCATGTAGAAGTAAATGGCAACCGGCACGTAAGCGACCAGGCTGAAGATGATCATGATCACCGCCCCCTGGTCTGAGAAGTCCAGCGCTTTCGACACAGCCACGGCAACCAGGGCAAACAACCCCATCGGCACCAGCAGTACAAATCCCAGCACTAGCTGTAGAAGCAGGGTCAGGAAGACGCCTAGCCAGCGACCACGGCCCTTGAAGAGCTCTTCGAACTCAACACTCCCGGTGCGCATGACTGTCTCGACACCATTGTAGTAGCCGACCTTCAACCACGCGGTGACGGCCATGATCACGATGCTCATCAGGAAGCCGAGCAAGATCAGTGGCAAGAGAATGAAGATCATGCGCTCGACATCCTCTTGGCCGTGAATCTGCAGATCACCGCCGCCACTTCCAGCGCTGCCGAACGACTGGACGAACACTAGAATCAGGCCACCTACCCACATCGGAAGAGGTGCCTTCTTCAAGATTTCCCAGGCGCTCTGGAGGCTCCGAATGGGGCTAAATGCTTGGTTCTTGTGCATGGCCTATCTAGTCCGTTTCCGTGTTTGGTTGTAAGGAGTCAGAGTACTCGTTCTTCGACTGGGGCTCGACCATGGGTAGCGCAGCTCTCCACCCCGCTCGCAAGCGCTCGGCGAGCTCTCCCACGAGATCGGAGTGACTGGGATCTCCAGCCAGGTTGATCCGCTCAGCTTCATCCTCGCCAAGATCGTAGAGTTCATGAATGACCTCCCCTGACTCAGAGAAGGTCCACTCGATGAAGTGATACCTATCCGTACGCATGGAATGCCCCGATACCCTTCCGAGTTCGGGGAGGGTCCTGAAGTATTCCGAGAATGCCGCCTGCTTCCAGTCCAGACCAGGATCCTTGAGCAGGGGCACCAGACTGACTCCTTCCAGGTCCGATGGCGCGGCAAGGCCGCAGAGCTCGGCCAGAGTCGGGTAGAGGTCCACCGACTCGACCAGGCCTTCAGCTGTCCCCCCCAGAACCCCCAGATTGGGCACGCTGACGATCAACGGCGTGCGAATCGCTCGCTCAAAATTCGTGTGCTTGCCCCACAAGCCTTGATCTCCCAGGTGCCAGCCATGGTCGCCCCAGAGGACCACCACAGTCGATTCCCGTAGCCCCGCTTCGTCAAGGGCCGCCAGTACTCGTCCCACCTGGGCATCGACGTGACTCACACAGGCCTTGTATCCTCGGATGAGAGTGCGCTGCACATCCTCGCCCAGACCGCTCTCGCGTACATCCTGAAAGGCCAGTAGCTCGGACGAGGAATTCGAAGCGAACTCGGGCGAGCCTGCAGGAAACTCGGGCGCGTCAGTCAGAGACACATCGCTCTCAGGATAGAGATCCCAGAATCGCTTGGGGGCCACGAAGGGTAGGTGCGGCTTGAGAAAGCCCACGGCCAGAAAGAAAGGCGCCTCGTGGCTTCCAAGCAGGAAGTCGATCGCCTCATCAGCGATCATTCCATCTGGTAGCTCACTGGCCGGGACATCCGGGGCCTCACATGTGATGACCCTCGCAACGGCATCCTTCCGTGTCCACTCCTCTTGTGCCTTCTCAACCCTTGATCGAGACTCCGGCAAGGCGTAGTAGCGCTGCCAGCGATCAGGTCTCCAGCATCCCTCGCTCCATGATCTGGGGTCGTCGAGTGCACCGGAGCCATGGTGGATCTTTCCCAGGGCCCTGGTCTGCCAGCCAGCCTCCCAGAAGAGCTGGGGTAGGGACACCAGATCGGGAATCAGCTCACGATAGTCTGAGTACTGCCGGATGGCCCCAGTCGTCGCGGGCCTTAAGCCCGTCAGCAATGCCACACGAGAGGGGCCGCAGGTGGCGACCTGGCAGTAGGCCCTGGAGAAGCTCACTCCATCCTCGGCGAGGCGATCGATGTTCGGGGTGACCATCCCCTCAACACCGTAGCATCCGAGCTCAGGCCTCAAATCATCAATGCACAGCAGCAAGACATTGAGGCGCTGTGGCTCACTCACAGTCTCCGACTGCCCGCATCCGGCAGCCGCCAGGGCAAGAACTGCCACGCTGAGGAGGCGTGCCAGGCAACCGGCCAATGAGATGCCGTGAAATTCGCTCGGGAGCATGGGAGAGGAAAGGTACTCCAGCCCCTCCTCCACCGCAATCGCCACGGGAGTTGGACCGTGAGAGAACGAGGAGGAACAGCGGCTCAAACCACTCCTCCTCCCCACTAGCGCCTCCCCTCGCACCGATTCAGGACAGCTCTGGGCTGCGCTGATCCAGCAGACGCTTTGCCATATCCAGGAAGTCATCGAACCGCATCTCCACCTGTTCCCGGGTGCCGCGGCGACGCAGGGCGATGGTCCCCTCCTCCATTTCTCGTTGTCCCACGATCAACATGAACGGCACCTGGCGCTGCTGGGCTTCCTTGATCTTCTTGTTCATGTGACTCGGAGCGAGCATCCCTTCAGCACGGAATCCGACAGCCGTCAGCTTCTCTTCCAGACCTCGGCAGTACTCGGTCTGCTCCTCACGAATCGGGATAATCGCCACCTGGGTCGGTGCGAGCCAGAGCGGGAACTTGCCCCCGAAGTGCTCGATCAGGACACCGACGAACCGTTCAAGACTCCCGAGAATTGCGCGGTGAACCATGATCGGCCGCTTCTGCAGTCCATCATTATCGGTGTACACCAGATCAAACCGCTCGGGGAGATTGAAGTCACACTGGATCGTGGAGTTCTGCCACTCGCGGCCAAGAGCGTCCTTGATCTTGTAGTCGATCTTGGGGCCGTAGAAGGCGCCGCCGCCCTCATCCAGCACGAGCTCCAGGCCCTGCTTATCTGCCGCTTCTCGAAGCGCCTGAGTCGCGCGCTCCCAGACCTCGTCGTCCCCGATCGTCTTGTCCGCAGGACGAGTTGCGAGATAGGCGGTGTACTTGAACCCAAAGGTCGTCAGGATCTCGTCGACCAGTGCACAGACCCTGGCGATCTCGTCCGCTAGCTGATCCGGAGTGCAGAAGACGTGTGCATCATCTTGAGTGAATCCGCGCACGCGCAACATGCCATGCAACACGCCGGACCTCTCGTAGCGATACACGGTCCCAAGCTCTGCCCAGCGCAAGGGTAGTTCCCGGTAGGAACGTCCCCGGTTCTTGTAGATCAAGATGTGCCCGGGGCAATTCATCGGCTTGACCCGGTAGGGCAACTCGTCGATGGCCATCTCGGCGTACATCATGTCGCCGTAGTTCTCAAGGTGCCCCGAGACCGCGAAGAGATTCTCGCGTGAGACGTGCGGGGTGTAGACGGGCTTGTAGCCACCTTTGGTGTGAAGCTCCCACCAGAAGTTCTCGATCTCGCGGCGAATGACGCCGAGATTGGGATGCCAGAACACGAAGCCGCTACCAGCCTCAGCGTGTGAGCTGAACAGATCGAGATCAGTACCAAGCTTGCGGTGGTCACGCTGCTTGACCTCCTCGAGGAACTCGAGGTGCTGCTTGAGCTCCTCTTCACTCCAGAAGGCCGTCCCGTAGATCCTCTGGAGCATCGGGTTGTGCTCGTCACCACGCCAGTAAGCACCTGCGAGGTTGAGCAGCTTGAAGTGAAAGGGCCGATCTAATCGATCAATATGCGGCCCCTCGCACAGGTCTTCCCAATCGCCGTGGGAGTAGAAGGTGAGCGCCTCATCCTCTGGGATCAACTCCAGGGCTTCGAGCTTGAAGTCCTGGCCAGCCAATCTCTCTTGAGCTTCCTCTCGAGTAGCCGAGTGACAGACCAGCTCGGGTGATCGCTTCGCGATCTTGCGCATCTCCTTCTCGATTCGCTTGAGGTCCTTGTCGGTCAGGGGTTCCTCAAGATCGAAGTCATAATAGAAGCCATGATCGATCGATGGGCCGAAGCCGTACTTCACTCCGGGGAACAGCTTGCCGACAGCCGAGGCCATCAAGTGCGCAACCGAGTGGCGAAGGGTCGAGAGCGGGTACGGCTCCACTACCTGCGGAGCCTCTTCGAGCTCTGACATGGGATTTCTCCTGCGGGATACCTGGCACTGCCGCCCGACCTGGACCACTGCGCTTGCGTTCCTCCCGTGAGAACGCGCAAGAAGGGTACTCGCCCAGAGTTGGAATGACCACCCAGGGAGGACGTTCAGTTCCGATCCGTCATCCAGCTACGAACCTCGCGCTGCAGCTCAATGCCCGTCTCATCGGCCACACGACGGCGGAGTTCAGCTACAAGCCAGAAGACGTCCTCCGCCCGTGCCCCCCCCCGATTGATGATGAAATTACCGTGCAAGGGGCTCACGATGGCTGCCCCGCGCTCCATCCCCTTGAGCCCCAGGCTGTCAATCAAGCGGCCAGCAGAGCGGCCATCCGAGAGCTCTGGATCTGGGTTCTTGAAGATGCACCCTGCACAAGCCTCGGTCACCGGCTGCACGGCGTTCTTCTCCAGCAGGAACTGGCGTGCCTTTTCCTGGACCTCGAGCTTGTTCGCTGGCCTCAGCCTCAAGACAGCACCAATGACCACTCGATCACCAAGTCGCCCATCACGGTAGACCGGATTGCAGGACTCGCGATCGAGATCGAGCACTTCACCCTCAGGGGTCAGGACACGAACTGTCTCGATCACCTCCCAGATCTCGCCCCAGCGCCCCCCGGCATTGGTAGCCACGGCTCCGCCGAGCTTCCCTGGAACGCCGACAAGTCCTTCGAGACCGCTCCAGCCCAGCTCCCCCGCCTTCCGGACCAGGCCGGGCAGACTGGCGCCGCACCAGGCAACAAGCCGTGGATCCTCTGTCAGCTCGGCGGGAGCGACTCGATCCATCGAATCGGCTCCCAGGTCAAATGGAGTCTCGCAATCAATCGTTCCCGGGCGGAAGGTCCGATCAACTCTGGCCGTCGCAATCACGACTCCACGGTGCAGTCCATCTCCGATGATCAGGTCAGCGCCCGCGCCCAGCATCCGCACGGGCATGCCAGCCTCACGCGCAACCACCCAGGCGCGGTGTAGCTCATCGGGATTGGTGGGCTCGAGCAGCCATTCGGCCTGCCCGCCCACTCTCATGGTCGTTCTAGACGCCAGCTCTGCTCTGGGCAGTGCTGCGCAAGGCCAGCTCACGGGTGAGGTCATCTCGAATGGTGTCGACATCGCCGGCGCCGAGCACGAGCAGCGCGCATCTGTCAGGAAGGTTCTTCATGCAGAGCTCGATGCTACGAGCCAGGTCGCCCCCGGCTGTCGCGACTCCACCAAGACTGGTAAGACGTCGCGCCAGCTCCTCTGAGCCAGCGGTGACGCCATCGATGTGTGCCCGCGCACCGTACACGTCCGAGACAACCACATGGTCCACTCCTCGAAGACTTTCGACGAACTCGTCCAGGAAGCGGGCTGTACGGCTGTGCTGATGGGGCTGGAAGAGCACGTGAATGGAACGATTGGGAAATGCTCGCTGCGCGGCCTCCAGAGTCACCCGGACCTCTGTGGGATGGTGGGCGTAATCGTGAATGACATCGATCTCTCCCCAGCTCCCCCAGGACTCGAAGCGACGGGCTGCGCCATGGAAGCGCTCCAGGGAACGACTGGCCTCGCCCGCAGCCATCTCCGGATCCAGATGCCACTCACGAGCAGCTCGGCCTACTGCCAGTGCGATGGCAAGGGCAGCATTCTCCACCTGGAATTCTCCGCATTGCCCCAGCTCAACCGGTGGCGTCGACCAACCTGGACCACGCACCTTCATACGGAAGCGGCCACGACTCTCTCCGAGGTAGGTCACATGAATCTCTCGTCCCAAGCGCCAGACGGGTGCACGACTGGAGTTCGTAACCCGCTCAGGAACGTCGCGACCGACCACGAGCAATCCCTCGGGATCGATTCGATCCACGAAGCGCGCGAATGCGTGCTCGATTGCCTCGAGGCTTCCGTAGTAATCCAGATGATCCGCCTCCAGGTTGGTGATGATCGCGCCTGTGGAGGAGAACTGCAGGAAGCTGCGATCGTACTCGCAAGCCTCTAGCGCGAACCAACCACCAGGCTCGGGCTGGGCAGAGTTCACCCCAAGCGACTGGCATGAGCCTCCAATCAAGAAGCCGCGACGAGGTGCGGTGCCCCCCATCCCGTGTTCGAGTCCACGCAGCGCATAGGCCAGTAGCCAGGAGACGCTGGTCTTTCCGTGAGTCCCTGCGACCGCCAGAGTTCGACCGGCGGGTGCCAGCTCCCTCAGCAGCCGCGAGTACTTCCAGATCGGAATGCCGCGACGCCGCGCCTCCACGCAGTCCGGGTCCTCGTCGGGCACTGCAGCCGAGCGCACCACGAGACCGACGCCAGAGCCCAGCACGGGTCGATCGAGATCTCCAACATGGCTCTCGAGGTCCAGCGTTCCCAGAGCATCCAGGAAGCTCGAGCTAGCGCGATCGAAACCCGTGACCCTGTGGCCGCGTTGGACGAGCAGGCGCGCACTTCCGCTGAGCCCGGCACCACCAATCCCGATGATGTGGATGTGCTGAGGAAGTGACCCCGGATCGCTGTCCTCACTGATGTTCATGTGGATCATTCTGTTGAGAGAGTAGCAGGCAGTCGGCCCCGATCAACGGGCTCCGGTTTGTGTCAGGCACTCCAGTTCGAGCAAGACCTCCAGCGCCGCATCCCCGGGCGCTGCTTCGGCCAGAGCGCTGGACATTTTCAGCAGACTCTCAGCCCCATCTGGGCCGCACAGCCCCACCAGCTCGGTGGCAAGGTCAGAATCCAGGGCCGAGTCAGCCACGATCCTGACCCCGGCTCCCAGGTGCCTTGCGTTGAGCTCCTGGTGACGATCAGCGTGGTGGGGATAGGGAATGACCACGGCTGGCTGCCGAGCCGCAGCCACCTCGGCCAGGGTCGAAGCGCCCCCTCGACAGAGCACGAGGGTGGCCGCCTCCAGCGCTCGCGAGACAGGCTGAACATACTCGACGACTTGCAGGTCAACCCCACTCGCCGGCAGCTCCGCCTGGCGCCCAGGACCGCACTGATGCAGTACCTGGATCCCGGCACCGGTCAGGGCCGCCTCGTGATCCCGTATGAAGCGATTCAAGCTCCCGGCTCCCTGGCTCCCACCGAGGACCACCAGGAGCGGTCGATCCGGATCGAAACCGAGAGCTCCACATGCAGCTGCCCGGTCTCCTCCGTCCACTCCTAGCGCCGTGACAGCGGGTGAGACCGGTGCGCTGATCTGCCGGTGGCAGCTATCAGCTCCCCTTGCTGGGAGCGTCGAGGGCCAGGCATGGAAGACTCGCTGCACCAGCGGTGAGAGGGCACGGGTCGCCTTCCCTCGCGTCGCGTTGATTTCGAGCAGCCCCACAGGCAGACCGAGCGACCGGGCCGCCAGCGCTGCTGGAAGTGCGGTAAAGCCACCTAGCCCGAGGAGCACTCGAGTCTCGTGCTCACGCAGTGCCCGACGAGCTGCTCGAATGGCTCCCGGCAACCCGAGAGCGAGGCGAACTCTCGAGGGGGCACCACCGCCCATTGGTTCCAGATCGAGCACGCAGCGCTCCCAAGGACAGGGAGGATCGAAGTCCTCGAGCACACGGTCCTCGACCGCACGTCCACTGGTGAACCAGAGCAAATCACCAAGTTCAGGTGGGCTCGCGGCATCTGCATCCGTCTCTACCCCTACCTTGATACGCTCCACAAGATGTATGCCGGGTACGATGTGCCCACCGGTTCCACCTCCTGCGAAGGCGACTCTCAAGTCGACGCCTCCGAAGAAGTGACCCTTCGCCTCAAGCTCGCAAATCCTGGCACGGTAGCCTGCATCAAGGATGACTAGTAGTGGGCCTCCGCACTCGGATCTGTCGCACCCTGAACCTGAGCCACCGGATCTCCTTCAAGGCTTGCGGGACCACCGAGGCTCACCGCAGCCCTCATCTTCGGAAGAATCGAGAAGCCACGAGAGTGGTTGGCCGCCTGCACCTCACCTGGAAGGGAAGTGGTCGAGAGAACTCTCCAGGCTGGCTGAAAGAACATCGCAGTCAGGACAGCACACCCGACGATCAGAGACCAGTAGAGATGTTGACTCACTTGACGCGGTTCCTCTTCCTGGGCTGTGAAGAACTCGAGAGCTTGGGAGCAGGCTCTGACGCCATGGCTACCCGGGTACTACCGGCAGGCAAGCGGAGGCGCTGCCCAACGATGAGCATATTGGGATTGAGCCCCGGATTGACAGCCACGATCTCCTTCCAGCGCGACGCACCACCCAGCAGGTCCTGGGCGATCTGCGACAGAGAGTCACCGGGCCTCACCGTGTAGCTGCCGCCTCCACCGGTACTGGCCGCGACCTTCTTGGAGGCCTGCGCCTTGGGGGCCTGTGAAGCCCCGGCTCTCCTCGCACCTTCCTGGGGAACCTTGAGCACCATCCCGACTCCGATCGAGCCCGGGTCGATGCCGCCATTGAGGGCTTGGATCTCGGTCCAGCGGCGGCTGGATCCGAGTACTCGCTGGGAGATCTCGCTCAGGGTATCGCCAGGTTGGACCGTGTAGGTCCCGGAGGCTTCCTTGCGAGCAACCGGGGCCTTGCTATTGCGCCGTGTTCGCTCGTTGGAGTCTCCCTTGCTGGCGAAGGGAGTGTCCCGTTGAACCGCCACTTTCCCCCGATCACCGGCCAAAGGCGTCCCGCGACTCTCCCGGCTCTCCTGAAGCGTCTTGGGGAACTCGACCTCCTTCGACCTGCTTGCGCCAGCCTTGCCTCGGAACAACTGTCCGCTCTCGTCACGGTCGAAGCCCCAGTTGGCCAGGGAACCCTCCTCAGCCTCGCTGGTCCTTGCGGGCAAGGTGTCGAAGCTCTTCTTTGTCGACCTGCGCGGCTGACTCTTTCGACTACTCCAGCTACGACCGTTCTGGGCGGACGACTCCTGGAGTGCTGCCTGCTTCTCGTTTGGGAGACTTGCAGTCGCCGGCAACGAGTTCTTGCCAACGCGGACACCTCCGGCCTTCTTCGACGGCGACTTGTTGGCCTTCTTCCTTGCCGCAGCGGCAACTGCTTGCTTCGTGCTCTTGGCGTCAGGACCTTCACCGTCGTCCCAGAAAGAAACGGCGGCGATCGTCACCAGTAGGAGGACCAGAGCAATCACTCCGTATCGTTCGATTCTTTGCATCGCAACTTACTCCAGAAGAGTCGTGGTTGATGAATGGTTGGGCAGTCCTATGAACCAGGACCCCGGAACTATCCGGTTGCCTGGGACAGAGAGGTAGAGGAACTGTCTCGCGAGGGTGACTGCTCTGCGCGTGCAGCGCCTAGAGCCAATCCCACGGCGAGTGAAGAGACGACCAGGGAGGTTCCCCCGTCCGACATGAACGGAAGCGTCATTCCCTTGGGCGGAGCAAGCCCCGTGACGACCTGCATGTGGATCATTGCCTGGAGCCCGACGGACAGCAGCAAGCCGAAGGCAGCCAGCGCTGAGTAGCGATCACGAATTGTGATCACCAGCCTCAACGAGAACCACACGAAGGCCAGAATCAGACCGATACAGACGGCCATGCCGAAGAATCCAAGCTCCTCACCCACCAGGGCGAAGATGTAGTCCGAATCCTGGTACGGCATGGCGCTGTTACGCCAGAGGCCATGGCCGAGTCCGTTCCCCAGGAGCTTTCCGCTCCCGAGGGCTTCGATCGAGGAGCTGACCTGCTCGTTGGTGGCATGTCCAAGGAAGACCTCGAGACGCGTGCGAATGTAGTCGACGCTGGTCACGGCGAGGAGCAATGCAGCGCCACCGATGGTCGCAATTGACCCGGTGAAGTGCGCAAAGCTAGCCCCACCCACGAACCAGGTGAACAGGAAGACTGTCAGGAAGACCAGCGCCCCCCCGAGATCAGTCTCAAGGCCTATCAGGGCGACAAAGAGCATGCCCACCGCAAGGATCGGGAAAACGCCCTGCCTGAGATCCAGGAGACGCGGTCCCAGCCTCGTACAACGGACAGCCACCCACAGGACCAGGAAGGCTCTGGCCACCTCCGAGGGCTGCAGGGTCATGTTCAGGCCAACCAGGTTGATCCAACGGTGCGAGCCGTTCTTGTTGGCCTCCAAACCCGGTATCCAGCAGGCCACCAGGAGAAAGGCTGAGGCCACCACCAAGAGGGGCAGCAGTGGACGGAGACGAACCGGACCGATGCGATAACCAAGAATCAAGACGCCCAGGGCGATGACCCGGAACATCGCCTGCTGGGTGATCTCCTTGTGAAACTCCTCTCCAGTCTGAATGGTCGCGGAGTGGCTGGCCTGCAGGATCAAGCCCAGACCCATCATCGCGAGGACGATGCAGAACAATCTGACCGCCGGACGTCCGGGGTGGCTCGCCTCGGCTTTTCTTGTCAGCTGGTCGAGACGATCAAAGATCGTTTCCTGGTGCTCCAGACTGACAACAGCCTCGCCGCTCCTCTTCCTGAAGCGAGCCACTAGCGCACCTTCAAGAGGGCCAAGCTTGCCATCGCCCCGACGGCAGCAATGATCCAGAACCGAACCACGACCGTGACCTCGTGCCAGGGCGCTGTCCCTGCCGTGAAGATCCCGCCAGTACGCTCCAATCCGTGGTGAACCGGGGCACAGGTGAAGACTCGCTTACCGCCGCTTCGCCGGTACCAGAAAGTCTGGAGCCAAGAGCTCCCCATGTTCGCGAAGAACACGGTGGCGATCAGAGGCAGGACCAGCTCCTGTTTGGCCACCAGTGCGAGCCAGGCAAGCAGCCCACCGATCGCCAGAGAGCCCGAGTCCCCCATGAAGACCTTTGCGGGAAAGGCGTTGTACCACAGAAAACCGAGACAGGCTCCGCAGAGCGCCCCCCCCACGACCGCCATCTCGGAGGCAGCCGGAACGTGCGGGAGCAACAGGTACCGTGTCCAGTCCCAACGACCGCTGATGTAGCAGAAGATTGACAGCGTCAGCCCCGAAATGATCATGCAGCCGGCCGCCAGACCATCCAGACCATCACTGATGTTCGCGGCATTGGCGGTACCAACCACGACGAACCACTGGAAGACCAGGAAGATACAGATACCGATCAGCGACCAGCTCCCCAGTGGAATGACCGCATTCTTGAAGAATGGCGGGTAGAGGTTGAGCAGGGTGTCGCGCCCGGTGGAGTGGGAGTAGTAGGCAAGCGCAACCAGCACACCTAACACCACAACAGTCAGGCCGATCATCTTTGAGCGCGGCGTGAGTCCCTTCGAGCGCGGAATCGTCAGCTTCTTGTAGTCATCGACAAAGCCGACCGCTGCCATTCCAGCAGTGAGGATCACCGCGAGAACGACATGAACATTGTCCAGGCGCCCCCACAGCAAGACTGAGGCGATCAGGGCGGCAACAAGAAAGCTCCCACCCATGGTCGGGGTGTCCTGCTTGTCGACCGCTCCCTGGGCGAGGGCCACCGGGACCAGATCGGTCTTGGACAGATCCTCAACCACCTTGTTGCGCTTGAGCCAACCAATCGTCCAGCGGCCCCACCAGAGCGCCAGGATGAAGGCCGTAAGGCCAGCCATGACAACCCGGAAGGTGATGTAGCCGAAGAGCTGTATTCCCAGGTATTCGTCGAGGATGGTGGGAATCACTTCAACCCCCGGGCGAGCTCAGAGCTTCTACCTGACTGCGACTACCGTCGCCTGCTCGCTGCGACTCCAGCAGCACGACCAGACGCTCCAGTCCCATGCGACGGCTGCCCTTGACCAGCACCAGGTCCCCATCGGAGAGCATGGCTGGGATCTCGACCAGCGCCTCTTCGAGGCTGGAAAAATGAAGGATCCGGCTGGCGTCGAGCCCTCCCTCGAGAGCGCCGGCAGCCGTTGCCTTGGTCAGATCACCGACCAGCAGCAGCAGGTCCAGGCCACTCTCCGCTGAATAGCGTCCGATCGAGTGGTGTGACTCAGCTGCGAGGTCTCCGAGCTCGAGCATGTCTCCGAGCACGAGGACACGCCGTCTGTGGCCGTGAATACCGGCCAGAACGCGAACACTGGCCCTGGCGGACTCGGGATTGGCGTTGTAGGTGTCGTCCAAGAGGGTCATCTCCCCCACTGTCTTCTTCTCGAGGCGGCGACGCCCTCCAGAGAGATTCGAGACGTGAGGCAGAACTGAGTCGAGGTCGATGCCCAGCCCCTGGCAAGCAGCGAGTGCCGCCAGGAGGTTTTGAAGGTTGTGGAGCCCCAGCAGCGGAAAGGTGATCTCCTTCCCGTCGAGCTTGAAGGTCGTTCCAGCCGAGTGGAACCAGACGTCAGTAGCGTCGAGGTCTCCACCTCCATCTACGCTGAAAGTCGTCACCGGTGCAGCCGTCAGGGACCTCAGCTTCGAGGTCCAGGGACAATCAGCATTCAGCACACAGAAGGCGCTGTTTGGCAGGCTGGCGACCAGATCCCCCTTCTCAACGGCAACCCCCTCGACTGAGTGCAGGCCCTCGAGGTGGGACGCGCCCACATTGGTGAGGATTGCACCGTTGGGGCGCGCTGTACGACAGAGAGCCGCGATCTCGCCGCGGCTGTTGGTACCCATTTCAACGACCAGAACCTCGGTCGTCTCATCCGCCTGAAAGAGCGTGAGGGGCACCCCGATATCGTTGTTGAACGAGCTGGGTGAACCCACGACGTCGCGCACTTCAGAGAGAAGCTGGACCAGGATGTTCTTTGTCGTGGTCTTGCCACAAGAACCCGTGATACCGATCACCGGGATACCCAGACGCGAACGGTGCCATGCAGCAAGGTCAGATAGAGCCCGTCGGGGATCGGGATGGCAGAGCACAGCAAGGCCATCCGGCAACTCGCTCAGCAACTCCGCGGCAGCAGCTGCGCTTCCCGCCAAGAGAAGCGCGCCTGCGCCGCGCTCAGCAGCAGCTGCTGCGAACAAGTTCCCGTCGAAGTTTGGTCCACTCAAGGCAACAAAGAGTGCCCCGGCCTGGAGAGTTCTCGAGTCAGTGCTGACTCCGTGCAGCTCCACGTCGGCGGAGCCTCGAACTACCTCGGCACCGGTTGCCTTGCAGACATCTTCGAGTCGACACCTGATCATGCCCACTCCTCCATCGCGACCCGACGGTCATCGAACTCGATGGTGTCGTCACCAACGACCTGAACTGTCTCATGCCCCTTGCCGGCAATCAGGATCGTGTCGCCAGGCATCGACTCCTGTAGGGCAGCACGAATCGCCGCGCGCCGATCAGATTCGATCAAGAGCTCAGCACCGCCAGTCATCCCGCTTCGGATGTCCTCGATGATGCTGCCCGGGTCTTCACCGCGGGGGTTGTCACTCGTCACGATGGCAAGATCGACCAGCTTGGAGACAATCTGCCCCATCTCGGCGCGCTTGCCCTGATCTCGCTCGCCTCCACATCCGAAGACACAGACCAGTCGACCAGACTCCGCAGGGCAAACCTCACGGAGACTCTTCAGGACCGCAGCCAGCGCCTCTGGAGTGTGCGCGTAGTCGACGAAGACCTGTGGAGTCTGACTGTCCCGCCCTGTGGTCTGCTCACGACTCGAGAGCTCGACCCGTTCCAGACGACCAGGTGGAGGAGAGACGGATGCGAGTCCTTCCACGACAGCGGAAGGGCTCGCACCCGACATGAGTGCTGCGGCGCTAGCCGCGAGAGCGTTCGAAACATTGAATCTTCCCGAAAGTGGAATCCGTATCCTGGCTAGTGAAATCCCCATCCCACTCAGGGTCAGGTACGTTGCATCGGGTTCGAATCTCTGTTGCGAAGCGCACAGGTCAGCCTGCGCATCAGCACTGTACTTGATGACAGCAGCACCAGCTTGGCGCGCGGCATCTTCCATGATGGACGACCACTTGTCGTCCTGGTTGATGATCGCGGTGGCGTGCTTGTCGAGGTTTGAAAACATGAGCGACTTTGCAGCAGCATAGTGCTCCATATCTCCGTGGTAATCCAGATGATCGCGGGACAGATTCGTGAAGATCGCAAAGTCGATCTCGAGTCCCGCGACCCTACGCTGAGTTAATGCGTGCGAACTCACTTCCAACACCACGCAATCACCACCACTTGCGCGATGACGCGCGAGTAATTTCTGCAACTGCGGAGCGTCTGGAGTCGTGTGACTGGCACGAATAAATTCATCTCCGGCCAGGTGATAGCCGGTCGTCCCCAGAACCGCCGGACGATGGCCAAGGGCTCTCAACAGCTCACCGAGCAGATGAGCTGTTGTGGTCTTTCCATTGGTCCCCGTGACGGCGAAGACAGAGAGGTGCCGTGAGGGCTGATCCAGCACCTGGGCAGCTGCCCTTCCCGCCACCTCCTGAGCACTCTCGTGGTACCAGATCGGGACACTGGTCCCTCGGTCAGAGCCGGCTTGATCTGCCAGATCCTCCAGCAGGACGGCGCTTGCGCCCGCTGCCAGCGCCTGATCGATGTAGTCACGTCCGTCCTGACTAGCCCCACGGAGGGCGACGAACAGATCACCACTCTCCACCAGGCGGCTGTCCAGCTGCACACCGGTGATTTCGGGCCCCGGGCCCTCGTGCTCGCAACGCCCACCAAGACTCTTGACCAGGTCTGCCAGCATCACCAGTTGCGCTCCTCGTCACCGACATGAGGCATCACCCAGGGGAGGGCCTGGCCATCTTCCTCGAGCTCATAACCGTAGTCCTGATCGAACTCGCCACGCCGTGAGATGCACACGCCGCCTTCGGTGAGACCAAGTGCTTCCTTCAGCACTCTCATCGCGGCGGGCCCTGCGACATCTGATCCGAACTTCTTCTTGGAGCGCGGCTCCTCGACCGCCATCAAGACAAGGACCTCACGGTCTTCGCCCGGCACCCGACCCGAGAGACAGATCGAGGAGGTGTAGCAGGAGCCGCCGTGGGGCACCGGCATGCCCTTGAGCTCCTTGAAGGTCACGAAGTCCGGGTCGTCACGCCCCTCTGGAAGATCTGCGTTGTGCTCGTTCCGCTGCATTTCGAGATGCAGGCATGCCACCGAAGCTTCCTTCTCGGTCGTTCCGGTCTTCGAGAGGAACTCGAGCCTTGTTCCGAGGTCTCGCTCGGCCTTGTGAAGGTGCCTTCCGGTCCCCTCCCTGGCTCCAAGCTCCATCATGTCTCGCACCGATCGGCAGGTGGACTCGGAGTAGACACGCTCGCCGTCCTCAAGATGGAGACGGTAGTGCTCATCCCCCCACTCAACTCCCGAGATCATCCTCAGCGGGCGAGCGATCCCCCCACGAAGAATGGTGGCCAGAGCAGCGGCGTGCTGCCAGAGCGAGACGGTCAGCTCATGACCAAAACTGACCGAGGCGTGCGTGTACCCAGGAACCCATGGCAGAGGCGTCAGCTGACCGCGTCGCTCCTTGCCAATGCCAGTCTCCGGCAGGTCGTGGTAGCCCAGCTCGAGTAGCTTTGCGTGGAAGTAGTCGTCCGGGACTCGCATCCCGATCTGGACAAGGACTGCATTGACCGAGAGCGCGATGCCCTGCGCGGCGCTGATCATGCCCTTGGGGGCACCCTGGGCCTCGCGGATGATGCGACGAGCTCCCGGAACCGGGTAATTGCCGTTGTGGGTATCGAACTGCTCTCCGGGTGTGACCACACCGGCCTCGAGCGCAGTCGCCATGACGACCACCTTGAAGGTCGATCCCGGACTGAACAGGTGGTAGGTGGGGATGAACTCTGCGACCTGGTAGGAGCTGAAGCCCTCCACCGCAAGCACATCACCCGTCTCGAGGTCAATCACGATCGCGCCTGCTGCTGCAGCACGGTGCTCTTCAACGGTCTTGCGGAGGCTGAAGTGCAGGAACTCCTGCAGCTCTGCATCAAGCGTGGTGAATACCCTGGGTGTGGGCCCCTCGGTCTTGTCGTCGTGGTAGTAGCGCCGAGAGGCCTCATGGACCGGGACGCTCTTTCGATACTCGTAGCTGGCAGCCTTGGGAGCGATGAAGGAGAACTCCTCACCAGCGAGTAGCTGGGAAGCCAACCCCTCCAGTCCTCCACCAGGGTGCTTGACATCGAGCAGCTGACGAGCGCGACGCTCCTGCTGCTGCTGGTCTGCCTGAGGATCCTCCTGGTTGGCCAAGCGCAGCGCCTCAGCCTCATCAACGTAGCGCCACTTACCCAGCACTGCCCAGGCCTCACTGCTCACACTACCGTTGCGAACCGGGTAGACCCGCTCGTGCTCGAACTCGATCGACATCTGGTGCTTTTGCACGAACTCCCGGTCGAGCAGCTCGATGAGCGGGAGGACGCTCCTCGCAGGGAGGCCATGAAAGGCCACCGTGTCCGCGCTCGGCAGGAGCGCACGCCAGACCCTGGCTCGACGAGCCTCCAGCTGCTTCCAGGTCAGCGGCTCATCCCCGTCTGCCAGTCCAGGGTTGTGAGCAGCGGCCAGGCCGTCAGCCAGCCGCCGGGTCCAGACAATCGGAGCCATGGGCTTCGTACTGGTCCCTTGCTTCAATCGTGCTTCGACTGAGAGCAGCTCGACCGGGCGCCAGTGCAGGCGCCACACAGCTCGATTCTTGGAACGCTCCAGCCAGATCATCTCATCCAGCTGATGCTCGTGGGCCCAGGCCTCCACACGGCGTGCGGCCTCATAGTCCAGGCTCCAGTCCTTGTGATTGACACGGATCACTCCAGCCCTGGCAGAGGGGAAGAAGTCCGCAAGGAGATCATGCACCTCACGCTCCCCCTCCAGCAGCTGAGCAATCTTCTCGGCCAGCTCACCGGGAGTGTGCGCCTGCCACATCGAACGGGGAGAGAGGCGCAGGTTCATGCGCTGGACCGACTGCGCCAGGGACTTGTAGTCGCGATCCACGATGTCAAAGTCGGGCGCAGGAAGCACATCCAGCTTCTTGCCGCCCCTGGGCTGATGGTGGTCCTCCTCGCAGGCCAGGATCCAGGACTTGCCGCCGACGACGAGCAAGGCGAAGACGATCATCAGATAGGCGCTAGCAGGGCGTAGCCCCGAGGCAGACTCGAATGAGGGTCGCTTCATCTCTCCGGCCACTCCTCTGAAGCAAGCTCGTCAGAGCGATCCGTGATGAACCCGCGCTCGATCTCCGCGTGACGCATCTGAATGCGATACCGCAAGGCCTCGTTTCCAGCCTCGATCAGGTCACAGCGACGCTTGAGTTCGTCCAGACTCGCAGCTCTTGAGTGGTTCTGTGCTTGGGCCCTGGCCGAGGCCAGCCCCAGCCCGACACAGAGCACGCAGATGGAGATGGAGAGCAACGCCCGCGTCATCAGGACTCAACTCCCTGGTTTCGGACTCGAACGACTCCACGTAGCTTGGCGCTACGGGCCCGGCGATTGATGCGCAGCTCCTCACGGGTGGGCGTCAGCGGCTTCTTCATGGCCGTCTTCCAGCGCGACTCCTTGACTCCGCTCTGGACAAAGCGCTTCACCACCCGATCCTCGCCGGAGTGGAAGGAGATCACCGCCAGCACCCCGCCAACGTCAAGCCAGTACTCCGCCGCTTGCAGCCCAAGCAAGAGCTCCTCGCCCTCCTCATTCACAGCGCGACGGAGGGCCTGAAAGGTCTTCGTGGCGGGATGAATCTTGCCACCTGGGTTTCCCAGGCAGATGGAGATCGTCTGCGCGAGAGCAGAGGTGCGCAGGAAGGGCGCGCGACGACGTGCCTCCACGATGGCGCTTGCGATCTTGCGCGCCCTGGTCTCGTTGCCCTCGTAGTAGAACAGGTCAGCCAGGTCGCTCTCGTCCCAGTGATTGACGATCTCGGCTGCCGTGCGATCCCGCGTGGGATCCATTCGCATGTCGAGAGGTCCATCCTGCTGAAAGGAGAATCCACGCTCTGGGCGATCGAGATGAAGAGAGCAAACCCCGAGATCGAAGAGGACTCCCTGCAGCCTCCCGATCCGCTCCTTTCTGATCACTCGGCAAAGCTCCGAGTGCCTGGATTGACGCAAGCGGACACGGTCTCCGAAGTGCCCAAGTTTCTCTCCGGCGAGGTGCAGCGCGTCGGGATCCTGGTCCGTGCACAAGAGCCGAACTCGCGGACACGACTGGAGCAACAGCTGCGCATGCCCACCAGCTCCCGTCGTACCGTCGACGAACCACCCCTCGAGCTCTTGGGGGTCACGCCCAGCCAAGAGTGTATGAATCACCTCCCCCGCCAAGACGGGGACGTGGACGGGCTGTCCGCCATACTCGGGGTCTTCCCCTCTCACCTGCATCACCTCCGCTGAGAACATCTCACTCCCACTGCAGCGCTCACTGCGCTCAGTCGCCCCCCCCATCGTTCTTCCTTCGTGCGTCTTTTCCGCCACCGACGATCTCGTGTCGCTCCTCGCTCTCGAGCTTGGCTTCCATCTCGTCCCACTTGTGGAGCGGCCAGATCTCGGCTCGATTCATGACCCCGACCATCTTCACCATGACCTTGCCGTCCTCGTTCGGCTGCAGGTCGATCAGCGCACGCTGCTTCTCGTTCAGCAGCAGGCGCCCGGAAGCGTCCAGGGTCACCTTGGTGGAAGCACTCGACAGTCGCCGTTGCTTCAGTCGCTCCTCCTCAGTCGTGAAGGCCCGTGTATCCACATCCCCGAGGGACTGGAAGAAGCCCTGCATGCTGAACAGGTACAGGCACCCATCGTCGCCAGGTGTCAGCATCACGACCAGGTTCCCCTTCTCATCCCGCGGGATGACCTCCTGGAAGCGCTTCGGAACGAAGACCCTGAACTTGGCGTCGAGCGGATGGTCTGAGGAGTCAAAGAACATGGTGCTTCCCCTCGGGGCTCACCCCGATCGTGCCTTCCGCACGTGCGCCCCACTTTGCCCCACTTGACTCCACATACCCATTCTTTGACTCCACCAAGCTCCCCGCAATAGTGGGTCCAAAGGAATCATCACAGAAGTCAAACTGAGACCCTGGAGCCCTCCCAAGAGCTCGGCGAGACACCACTAGATGTTGTGGATGTAGACCTAAATGGTCGCCGATCACCCCAGATCTAGACCGAGCTGATCGGAGTGAAAACGCCCGGCCCAGTGATGGGAAATCCCCTTGATCCGGCCAGTTCTTGCAGCCCGAGTGGCTCGATCTGACCGCGGTTCACGACCTCAGCCTGGAAGTGACCAGATCCACCCGGCTCCACCCCTCCCCTGGAGTGCCCACCACGGGTCGTGATTGGGCCAACTGCGGGGCCTCCGAGCCTGTCCCCCACGGCGCTGAGAGCCTCCTCGACCCCTGCAGGAGAGGCAGAGCCCTGGGCAGCGCAGGTCAGAGCCCCTGCTGAGACCGCCACCCGACCCGTGGTGGCCAGCCCCTGGCCCTGCGCGAGCCTGGAGCTGGGCTCTTCATCGAGACCTCGACCGGACTCCTAGCTGCCGGGCTCCCCGACTGCCTCGGCCGCCAGCCGCTGGTCGGAGTCGAGGTCCTCCTCCTGGTCGTTCTCAGCAATCGCGGCCCCTTCATCGGAGAGCGTGGAGTCCTGCTGCTCGGCATCGCCTCCGGAAGTCCCGTCCTCCTCGCTCGGTCCGGATCCCTCGAGCACTTCCTGCAGCCGTGTGCGCATCTCCTCCATGCGATCGGGAGTGAAGTCGTAGACCCAGACCTCGAGCTCTTCCTGGCGCCGCGGACGACGCAGCACAAGAACCTCTCCGTCCTTGCCACGCTTGACCTTCTGGAGCTTGAGCTTGCGCTTGCGCATCAGCAGCAAGCAGAGCAGATAGCGCAGCTCGCGCAGCTTCTCCTCCTCGCGACCATCGAGCTCCATGAACAGCCGCTCGAGAGACGACAGGTCGAGCTGAAGTGACTTGGAGCGTTGCTCGTGAAAACGCGTGAACCACCAGAACAGGTAGCTGTCCGTGTCCCCGGATGCAAAGCAATCCGGGCAGAGGTCCTCTCGCAGGAGTGTCTCTTCCTCGTCCAGGCGCAGCAGTGAGGCATGCCGATCGCCCTCACCGAAACCGGCCTCGCAGCGCGTGCACTCGCCATCACGGCGACGAATCTTCCAATCAGCCATACGGGCGTTGTTGAAGGAGTTGAGGGCCCGGGCTCACCGGAGCCGGGATGTCGGAACGCAGTCTAGCCCGGAAATTCGTGGAATCCTCGCGCTCAGGGCCGGTTTTCGCTCCACCAATCGCGCCACTGTGTACTCGAGCGGATTCCATCGAGTCCGCTCAGTTGCTCGAGACAGCGCTGGCCCTCCAGAGCCAGCAGGGGCTCCCCATTTGAGCGCTCAAGGCGATCCAGCAGGTTGATCACCGCAGGGACCGCCCTCTGGTCCCCATTGGTCGAGAGGCCGCGGCAGGCGGACTTGACGACCACCTCCTCCGGGTCGGAGAGTGCCAGGCTCAGGATGGGCCTGGCTCGATCGAGGCTACCCGTGGCCAGGGAACGATCCCCCACGGCGAGAACTGCCTGGGCCCTCACCACCCAGGACTCGTCCTCGAGGGCAGCTCCCCCCAGGAGCTGCCAGACCTGATCTTCAGCCTGTCCCGCGTAGGGCAGAGCACCCAGCCACTCGGCCGCTCGGCGACGATCCTCGATCACCGGGCTCTCCAGACGGAGCGCCACGGGCAAGGTCCAGCGCGGCTCGTCCATCTCCAGGAGGAGATCTCCAGAGAGTCGAGAGACGACCGGATCTCCCACGAAGACAAGCTCCACCAGCTTGGGTGCCGAGCTGTGCTCGAGATACAGGAGCTCTCGCTGAGCGCGCTCGAAGAGTCCGGGCAGTTCTCCGCGCCTGGACATGTCAGCGAAGTCGTAGTGCTTGACCATCACGAGGATCAGGTTGTCCGTGAAGAAGTCAGCCAGACCCTCATCCTGCCGGACGCGCGGGCGCCACTCCTCCCAGAGCTCACTCTCTCCGACGTCCTCGTACCACGCACGCCAGGCGAGGGCGTAGCTGGCGGGCAGCTCCGCTTCCGGAGTCAGCGGTGCACGGTCGGAGCCCGATGACGAGCACGCCAGCAGGAGGCTGGCCAGCGTGGGCACGCCCCAGGCAAATCGCCGCGAAGTCTTCTGCCTTGACATGAATCGCCTCTAGCTATGGTCCTGGGACGCGAGCCCAAGCTCTGCCGGTGAGTGCTCGCTTGCGCGTCGGTCCCACTCGGCCTGGGCAAAATTGAGCATGCGCTCGTCAAACCATCTGGGTTCCGGAACATCGCTGGGAACCCCCTCATCGACCGCCCTCGAGTAGATGGCCTGGTAGCCCTCGACCACCTCAGCCGTCGTGATCGGAGCCGCCAGCCTGGCACGCAGCGCATTCAAGGTCGCGGGCTCGTCTCGCAGATGCAGCATGGCCCGAGCGAGTGCCTGGGCCGAGCCCGACTCGTACAGCAACGACCCCGTGTCCTCCCCTGCCCGCTCCCCGAAGGCGCCGGCTGCCGGCAGGATCGAGGGTAGACCCAACGCGCGGGCCTCCTCGAGGACCAGGCCGAAGCTCTCGGGCGCTCGCGAGGCGCTCAGCATGGCGTGGACCCGGGAGACAGGATGCTCGTGAAGGGTCGCCGCCTCGAACGATCCCGCCCAGTGCACTGTGACCCCTGGATGAGCCCCACGCAGTCGGTCGAAGTAGCCGGGACGTTCCTCTTCGCCCGCCAGGATCAGCTCGATTCCGCTCTTCGGGCCCAGGGACGCCAGGGCCTCAAAGGCGAGGTCGAGCCCCTTGAGCTCCGAGAGCTGACCCCAGCTCCCCAGGATGAGGGGCTCCACGGCTTCCGGAACGGCAGCCTGGGCCGGGTACACAGGAGCGGCGACGGGCGGCAGCACATCCAGCCGGACCTGGGGCGCGTCGGCGCAGAGCCCCAGCTGGCGTTCGCCGAAGGATCGTGAGGGGACGATCACACTCCGGGCCAGGCGAAGCTCCGTGGCGATGTCCTCGCTACGCTGACCGAGCTCCATGAAGCCGACCTCCATCGGCACCCAGGGAGTTCGTGGCGCCACGCGTCCCGCGCAGCTGAGACAATTCATGGCCGAGAGCGGCTGCTCACAAATCGAGCTCTCCCGCGACTCCACTCGAAAGACGAGTGGACAGCTGATCCAGGAATCATTCAGGCTGATGACCGATGGAACCCCCGCCTGGGCTGCGTGTAGCACCAGATCGCGGGTGAGCCGTATCCAGTGCAGGACGTGCACGAGGTCGGGGCGTTCACGCTCGAGGACCTCGCGGAAGCTGCTCGCAATGCGGGCACTCTTGCTCTTCTGCCAGTGGTCGAAATAGAGGTCGGGCCGCGAGACGCGGACGATCCTCAGTGCGTGGGAAGCTCCCGAGACCTCTCGAGTCTCCTCACGCAGGCTGACCTCAGCGTCCTTGGATGGGACCATGGAACCGGTGAAGACGACCACCTCGTGGCCACGACGAAGGAGCTCAAGAGCCAGGCCATGGGCTGCCAGCTCCGTTCCTCCCAGGAGTTCGTCGGGGAATCCGTGCACACAGAGAAGCAGCTTCACGATCCCTCACTCTCCTCCAGGATCTCCCGGTAGACGATCTCGATCTCGTCGAGTTGATCGCTGACCGTGGGCAGACGCACGGGCTCGCCACAGAGCTGCTCAAGGGCCTGCGGTCCAGCGATCACTCCGCTCAGGAGCTGAGCGAGCGCACCCACATCGCCAACCGGGAAGCGAAAGCCGTTCCTACCCACCTCGACGAGCTCCGCCATGCCGCCCAGGTCGGAGACGCAGAGCGGAGTCCCGGCTGCCAGCGCCTCGAGGATCACCAGGGGCTGGTTCTCGAACCACAGGCTTGGAACGACCAGGAGATCGGTCCTGCGCAGGACCTCGGCGACCTGCACGCGGTCGAGCGCACCTCCCATCCGTGCGCCGCTGCTGGCTGCCAGCGCTTCTAGCTGGGACTGGTACTCCGCGTCGTGAAAGCTTGGACCGTGGATCTCGAGCGTGGCCTGCGACCGCTCCCCCTCGGTCAGGCGCTCCCAGGCTTCCATCACCACATGAGCTCCCTTGACCGGGATCAGACTTCCGATGAAGGCAACCCGCAGGGTCTCCCCGCGGGCAACTCTCTCGCCACCGGCAAAGAGCTCGAGATCGGTGCCGGTTCGCAGGTGCTGAAGCCGACCAGCAGGAATGCCCCATTCGATGAGCCGCTCCCGCAGAAAGGCACTTGGAGAGAGGAATCGGGAGACGTTCGCCACCAGTCGCTCACGCAGCTCCCTGTTCCGGACACTGACCTCTTCCACTGGCAGAGAGGCGACCTGGCCGCCGTCCTCCTTGGCCCGCAGCCAGTCACCGGCCTTGCGGGCCCCCACCGAGAGATCGAGGCCACTGACTCTTCGGATACCCGAGATCCAACCGGCAACTCGCTGCTCGAGAATCGAGTTCCCGTAGCGAAAGCTCCCAAGACACTCGGCGCAGCGCGACTCATCCATGTCCAGGCAGATCGACCTGTCAGCATGCACACGCTGTCCAAGGCGAGCACACTGCAACCAGTAATCATGCAGGGTGAATACCACCGGGATCCCTCGTCGGGTGGCGGCCTCGACACACCCCACCGTCAGGTAGAGCAGGTGGTTGACATGAACCAGATCGGGGCGCTCCCGGTCCAGCACCCCCTCGAAGATCCTCTCCACCTCTGGAAAGTCCCAGGTCTCTCGGAAGGAGGAGTAGACCAGGTTGTTGACCAGTTCGTGGACGGTCACACCCTCATGCTCCCGCTGGGACAGGCTCAGATGCTCACGCCCGATGTCCTTTTCTGCGCAGAAGACGACGACCTGGTGACCGCGCGCCTTCAACTCGCGGGCCAGCTGCGCGGTGTACAGCTCGGTCCCTCCGGTGTGAGCCGGTGGGTAGTTGTGGCTGATGAGAAGGACCTTCACTTCCGGGAGGATACCCCCCCCAAGTCCCACTTGACAGCGGCTCCAGCCAGGAGGAAGGCGCCCCGGACCTCGGCTTCTGGCCGGAGTCCGGGGCGCCCAGGCCCTCTTCCAGGTCCTTCAGCCGGCGTTACAGCACGGTCCACAGCCCCAGCGAATCGTCCCTATGAGCCAGATGGTCCAGCCACAGGTTCGAGAGCTTCTCCGGCACTGCGTTCTGCCTCAGGCGCTGGTTCAGGTTGGCAAAGTCGACCTTGTCCAGCTCCTGGTCCTGGTTGAAGCACGAGAACACGGGCGTGGTCTCCTCGCCCGTGAGGGGATCGACATGCTTGCAAAGGCACTGCGCACAGATTTCCTTCATGGCGCACTGCATGGGAGAGTTGATTGAACCGATCGCGAGATGTCCCTTCTTGAGATGCGGTTCAAGCACACCGGAGCGCTGCTCACGAATGGCATTCATCATGCGATCCGAGCCAATCGCGACAATCCGGTCACAGGCGTCGAGGGGAATCTTGACCTCGCCGAACTCACCTTCCGCATAGGCCACCATGCACTGCACGATGTTGCCGCGGTAGTGATGATCAAAGGGACGCTTACGGTTGGGCTCAACTTCGGCTCCAGCATCGGTGGACCAGATGACCACGTCGGCAGCTGCCTCCATTTCCTCGCGCTTGAAGATGTCCTCTCCTCGCTTGAAACCAGCGAAGTAGATGACCTCGTTGCCGGCCTCGCGCATGGCCTTTCCAATGGAGAAGAGCACCGCATTGCCCAGGCCACCGCCACATAGGATGATCTTCTCGCCCGTCGGGATCTCCGTGGGTGCCCCCGTCGGCCCCATCAGGACCACCGGCTCACCAGGCTGCAGGGTTGCGCAGAGTCGGGAGCTGACCCCCATCTCGAGAATGATGAGGCCGATCAGCCCCCTCTCGTCATCCTTCCAGGCTCCAGTGAGTGCGATTCCCTCGAGCGCCAGACGGGTTCCATCCACGACCTTGGAGTGAGTCTCATAGTTCTGGAACCGGTAGAACTGTCCAGGGCTGAATCCTCGGGCTGCCGCAGGCGCATGCACCACGATCTCCGTGATGGTGGGTGTCAGGCGATTGAACTCATGAACCCTCGCGTCGTACTCGAATGAGAACTTGCTGGCGAGCTTGGTCCAGGCTCCCTTCCTCTTGGTCAAAGCCTGGGCGCTGGTGTCGAGACCCGCAAGTCGCCTCGCGAAGGTCTCGACCACCTTGGGATATCCATCCCGAGCCGAGGCCATGGCCTTGACCACATTGCCGGCATAGGTCGGGTGGTTGTCACCGTAGACGCTGATCGAGTGCTTGCCGTCGTCGTAGGAAGTGAAGAATGCACGCCTCTCGCCGTCACTCCCGCCTTCAACCGGTTCCAGCTCATCGCCCGTCTTCTCGTTGACCTCGAAGAACCAGTCCCACTTATCGAGCTTGAAGCTCCCGGGGTGCTCCTTCTCGTACATGATGTTGGGGCTCGTTCCAGCAGCAACCAGTACGGTCCGGGCAGGCAGCAAGACCTCCTCACCAGTACCCCGCCACTTGCCCTCGTCGTTCTTGTGCTGGCGCTCGAAGACCATTCCTTCGACAGCTCCGTACTTGTCCAGCTTGGCCTCCAGGGGCGACATGTGCTCGACAAAGACCATGCCCTCTTCGAAGGCCTTGATGATCTCCTCGTGATTGAGGCGATAGGCCGGCGAGTCTCGCATGTTCTTGCGATAGACGAGCTTGACGCCACCCCACTTCTCCACGAGGCCCACCAGATCAGCCGGATCTCCTTCTCGATCCGCTCGAGCACGTTCGGCGGCGACTTCACGACCATGCTGGACGAACTCGTCCAGCACCAGGCGTTCCTCTTCGCCAAAGAAGCCTCGGACGATCTCCTCGCCAAACTCCTGACAGAGCACGTCGTAGCGCCCCGCCGTCTTCTCGACCTGGCCAGGGTAGTAGGCAATTGCCTCAGTCGCAGTGTCCACTCCCGTCAGCCCGCCACCGATCACGAGGGCCGGCAGGCGCAGCTGAAGGTTTGCCATCGCATCACGCTTGAAGGCTCCGGTGAGCTGCAGGGCCATCAGGAAGTCCGAAGCCTTGCGAATCCCGCGGGAGAGGTTGTTCTTCATCGGCACCACGGTCGGCTTCCCAGCCCCCGTCGCGATGGCGATGTGATCAATGCCAAGCCTCCATGCATCGTCGATCTCGATGGTGCCACCGAAGCGCACTCCACCATGGAGTTGGAAGTGCTCACGGCGCATCAGAGAGAGATAGGGCAGCGAGAGGAAGTTCTTGTCCCAGCGCACGGTGATGCCGTACTCCGACACACCACCGAAGCCCAGCAGCGTACGCTCCTCCAGATCGTCGGTCGTACTGCGGTAGTTCTCGATTGCCGTGGGGAGCAGCTCTCCATCGCCCAATCCCCCGCCGGCTCCAATCCGGCCAGTCTGGTCCTCGGGCAAGGGCTCGATCTTGAGGCCATCAACGCCCACGATGCCGAAGCCCTCCTGGGCGAGGTAGTGGGCAAGGGTGTAGCCCGCCGGCCCCATACCAGCCACCAGCACGTTCACCCCGTTGTAGGGCAGGGTGTAGGGACGCTTGATGTTCAGGGGGTTCCAGCGAGTGAGTAGCAGGTAGATCTCCGTGCCGAAGGGCAGATCCAGAGTATCGACGAGCACCCGGGTCTCGATCTGCGGAATGTTGACCGGCTCCTGCTTCTGATAGATGCAGGACTTCATGCAGTCGTTGCAGATCCTGTGGCCTGTGCCCGGACACATGGGGTTGTCGATCATCACCATCGCGAGGCCCGCGATGGGATCACCGTCGCCATAGAGTTCGTGCATCTCGGAAATGCGCTCGTCCAACGGACAACCGGCCAGCTCGATTCCGACCGGGTTCTTGGTGTGCTCCTCGGTCTTCTTCTCGAAGAGTCCCTTCGAACAGGAGTCCTTGTCCCTGTCATGGCAGAACAGACACTGGTCCACCTCTCCAAGCACCTCCTCGGTACTCGCACGATCGTCCGTCAGGTGGAAGCCATCGCGCTTGCGGCGTGTCTCCCGGGGCCCTTCCATGGCCTCGGCGAGATCAGGGTCGGGACGATCGAACTCCACCAGCCCATCGGCGAAGTCCACCTTCTCCAGTTCCCGGAGAAAGACCCAGGAGCCGACCTCGGCATCCTCTTGAATCTGACGTAGGCGCAGGTCCTGTCCCAGCAACTCCAGGACGTCATCCACACTTCTCGAGTCGCCCTCGCTGATGGGGTCGCTCTTCTCCCGCTCGAGGAGGTTGAGCACTCGCCCTGCGAACTCCTCTTCCGGGCTATGATCGAGTCCATCGATCCCAGGCAGCATCCCGAGCAGGGTCTGCGCTTCCATCCTCACGACAGCTGCATCCAGTCCATCTGTCTTCGCCTTGCGCACACGTTTCTTGACGAAGGTGTTCGCGAGTTCGTGAACCCGACCGCGCAAGAGCAACTCCTGCATGCGCTTGTCCCGGGCTGTCCCAATTCGAAACAGCTTCGCCAGAAAGCGTGAGACATACCTCGAGACATCGATCAGCAGTCGTGACTCATCAGTCGTGGACAGCTCCACCTTTCCGTTACTGTAGTCATCCCAACTGCTGGCGAGTTCGGAGTTGGCACCCTGAATGAAGGTCAGGAAGCTCTCTTGCAGCTTGGGAAGGTTCGCTGCGCCATGGAGCTCCCTCCAATTGATGCCCGCGACACCCAGTTCGAGGCCACACTCGGCCTCCTGTGAATCCATCGGGGTTGTGTCCGAGCTAGAGGTCATACGCTACCGCTCCTCATCAGTCATTAGGTCAGGCGTGCCTGGGGGATACATTCAGGACCGAATAGTCCGAACCAGTCCCTCAGCGTAAACGATTGCGCTGAGATGTCGATGGGCCAGGCGGGATTTGGTCGTGATCGATGTGTGGATTTCTTGTGTCACTCCCCATCAATGACGCCTGGCGCTGCGGACGTTCGGGTTGGGAATGATGCTTGAAGACAGAACCTGTCGAAGCTGCTCGAACGACAGACGGCTGAGCAGTAGCTCTCGAGGTGTTCAACTCCCAACGCTCCGAGAACAACGGAGGGCTTCACGCAAGGCGGCTCGAGTGCGTTCTATCATTACTCTTTCGAGGTAACTCCTTCGCCAGGTTCGTTCACGAGCGGGAGACCCTTCAACCCCGAATTGCTTCAATCGAATCTCACCTTGTCCGATAGAGAGACAGCGACGAACGCGAGAAAGGAACGGGTCCGCGATCTTGCGACCGCGAACCCCAAGAGCTCAGCTCCCCCCGGGCCGTAGCTCTATACGTTGGTTGATAGAGATCAACTTCCTCAGCCCTCTAAACGACAACCGGCAGCCAAACCTCACGGTCATTCGTGAAAACAATTCACCAGTGGCATCCGTGAGCCAGATCTTTACTCCCTGTTCGGAAAGACCCATTGCGCGGTCGTAAGACCAATGCAAACGGAGGAGCCCAACCGAGTGAAGAGCACTCGGCGATGGTCAGGACTCCACCACGCTACTCCGGGGTGCGACGATACGAACCGTCTTGCTTCCGGCAGGAGCCAGCGACACTGCGAATCAATGCTCGCGAAGCGAGTGGCGATCAGAGCAGGCGACGAACCAGCTCCCACCAGAGCTGCAGCAGGCTGTCCACACTCCGCAGGAAGAGCACCTTCAGCCCTGACCGCGCCACGGCAGGTGTGACCGTAAGAGGACCTCCGTGAAGCAACTCACCATCCCTGACACTGCGGGCTCGCTGTACCTGCCGCCTCTCACCCCAGAGGCCTGGAATCATCCGCAAGGCCGCAAGCTTGCCCTTGGCCCACGAGAGTGGATGGCCACTCGCGACGGCAAAGAGCAGAGCGAAGACCTCGTAGACTGCAAGGCCGGGCAAGGTCAGCAGGAGAGTCAGCCAGGAGTGGTTCTTGGCCAGGAAGACCCAGCGATTGCGTGAGTGGAGGAAGACCCTGCGTGCTGGATAGTGCGGTCCATCCCGAAAGCTGATGCCAGCGGTACCGGCCCGGTGCTTCACGATGGCGTCCTCAACACTGACGATGCGCTCACCGCGAGATCGCAGGCGATAGGAGAGATCATTGTCCTCGAAGAGAATGAAGTAGCGCCCGTCATAGCCACCAGCGTCGAGCACCTTGCAACGATCCATCAGCAGGCAGACTGCGATGGCACAGCCGCTCTCGACGACCCCCTCTCCCTTGGCCTGCTGGAGAGGACAGTAGAAATTGTGCAGGCTGATCAGGCCCGCATAGTGCAATGCGCCGCCATCGTAATGAACCCGCGAGGGCTCGGACGCCAGCACACTTCGGGGCTGGACAATGACTGCCCCGGTCAGCTCGTAGGCACTGAGTAACTTCTCAAGAGTGTCCGCGGCCACAACTGCATCGTTGTCGACTGCCAGCACCAGGTCGGTCTGAGCCGCGTGAAGTCCGGCATTCCGCGCGACGCTCGGGCCCTCATTCTTGTCGAGCAGGAGAGCGCGAACCCCAGGGTAATCGCGCTGCAATAACTCCCGACTCCGATCCGTCGAGGCATTGTCCACCACGATGATCTCTGCAACATCCCCTCGCATCACGCTCAGGGCATCGAGGCACAGTGGCAGGTGCTCCTCCCCGTTGTAATTGCAGACGACGACAGTGACAGACATCTCGAGCCTATCAGTCCAGGGGCAGCTCGAAGTCCTCTGCGGTCACCGGCTCACGGTTCCTGAGGCAGTAGGGCAGATTCCAGAGTACCGAGCCCGCAGCCTTGAGCACGATCCCCATGGCTCCCGGAGTGTCCTTGAGCGAAGCACCGATGCCGATGGTGCCCGTGGCATCGGTCACCTCCCCCTCCGCCTCTTTTTGGGACCCGCGCAAGATAACCCTCGAGAGCACCAGGAATGGCAAGCGGAAGAGATCCTCGAGAGGCGCGTACTTGAGCATGGTGATCCAGGCGTTGCGCGAGTGGTAGTACAGACTCCGCGGCCCCGGCTTGATGCCGAATGGAGTCTTGTGGAAGACCTCGACACCGGGGTATTGGAGTACCCGGTACCCCAGGTTGAGCAGTCGACAGGTCAGGTCTCGCTCGTTGCCGTAGATGAAGAGTCGCTCGTCGTAGTAGTGCGCCTCGCGCAGGGCATCGGTGCGAGCCAGCGATGCGCAACCTCGAAAGGTGGACATGTAGCGCTCGGTGTTGACCTCTTCACGATTCTTGTAGCTCTCTGGCATTCCCGGCTCGACTATCTTTGTCGACACGATCGCCGTGGACTCCGGTTCAGCCAGCATCCGCTTGGTCGTCTTCTCGAGCCAATCAGTGGGCATGACGATGTCATCGTCCAGGATTGCAGTCAGCGGCGATCGACTGGAAGCGAATCCCACATTGAACGTCTCGCAGGCTCCGTAGTCACTGTTGGGCATGACCACCAGCTCCACCTGCGGAAACTCCTCGCGGATCATCTCGACAGTCCCATCGCTCGAGCAGTTGTCAACCACAACAACGCTCTCGAAGGAGACCGTCTGCTGGTAGATGGCAGCGAGGTTCTCGCGAACGTCGTCGCGCTTGTTGAAGGAGGTCAGGACCGCAGTTGTCGAGGGCAGGTCTGTCACGGAATCGGCTTGGAGTCGGGCGACCTGGGCACCATAGGCGACCAGTTGCTGGAGTTTGCGGTCCCCAAAGGCCTCGACGGCGATGACCTCGGGAAGGTCCACGTTGATGGTTGCTGCAAGATCGAGAGCCTCTACCTTACGAGCTAACTGTCCGCCGGGATTCTGACTTGCATGAGCTGCCAGAGCCTGAGCTTTTTGCTCGATCCGGTCAGAAGTGTCGAAGAGCACGTCCCTGGGGGCCGGCGAATTGACCCCCCACAGCAGCACCCGAACTCCGGGATGGCCCCGGCCGGCAGAGGCCAGCGCCCTGAATGCCGCTCGATGATCGGAATGCCGCTCGAAGGGAGAGGGAGCATAGATAAGGTCAGGGGCAAATTCCTCCAGTTGAGCTGCCAGGACCTCTTCCAGGTCCCCGGACTTATCGAGAGCTCCATCGGGCAAGCCCAGAAACCGGACATCTTCAACCCCAAGAATGCGTAGCCCCACGCGCCCCTCACCCTCCCTGCACTTGGCCACGACCGCATCGGCAGCGCTCGAGAGAATGACCACCCGCAGCTCATCCCCACGCTCCGCGTGGCTGGCCAGCATCCCGCCACAAGCGATCACCTCGTCATCGGGGTGCGGAGCAATGCACAGGACTCGTCTTGGCAAGGACGAGAACTCGGCGAGGGGCGGGAAGCTCTGGTTCACGGTCTGAAGAATGCCAGGGGTCGCACGAGGCCGGAGTAGATCGACTCCAGGGCACTCACGGCCTTCGCTGCGGTCCGAGGGGAGGAGCCGATCATTGTCCGAGCATCGTGCAATCTCTCGGGATCATCGACAAGCTCACGAAGAGCAACCGTCCAGGCCGTGGGCGTTTCTGCCGGGAGAATGGCCCCAGGTAGGCCACTCTTCCCGGTGTTCGCCCTGAGGACTTCGGGGTAGGCCCCGCGGTCGGAGACGAACGCTGGAAGGCCCATGGCCAGGGCCTCCTCGATGACAAGTCCGTAGCTCTCAGCGGCCCGCGATGGAAATGCTGCCAGATCGGAGCCAGCCGCGAGTCGAGCAAGGTCGCTTGAGTCATATCGCCCGTGGATCTCGAGATCGAGGGCGCCAGCTGCGTGGCGCAGTTGATCGTCCAGACCGGCTTCGACTTCCTCACCTGCCAGGATCAGCCTCGCACTGCGTGCAGGAAGAGCGGCCATCGCCTGCACCAGGTCGAGGGTGCCCTTCACGGAAGCTCGATTTCCGAAGCAAAGTACGGTCAGCTTGGAGTCTCCCGTGCGAATGCGTGGGACCCTCTCGAAGTCGGTGCAGAGCCCGTGAGGCACCACCAGCCAGCTGGCAGGGTTGAGCTCGAGCTCGATGCCAAGGCTGTCACGGAGCGACTCACTCGGGCAGATGACAGCATCAGCGGCCTGCACATCAGCTCGAAGCTCGGTCCAGCGAGTCTGCAGGTCAGACTCCAGATTCGGCGGACTGTCGGGCCCAAGTAAGGGCCTGACACAGCTGGCACAGCTCGACGTGGGAGCACTCAGTGGGCAATCCAGGCCATCAACAGGAGTCCGGAACATGCGCGGACAGCTGGGGAAGTGATCGTGCAGCGTGACCACGACAGGCGTGGTGCAGGCCAGCCGACGGACGAGATCCCACTGCTGAGTCGGCCACTGATGTACATGAGCGATGTCAACAGGCTCCCGGGTGGGTGAACCCCCGGCGCTCAGCTCCCCGGGCATCGAATCAGCCGCAGCATGGGAATCAGCAGCCTGGGTCAGGTCCGGCAGCACCTCAATCGTGACCTGGTGACCTCGAGCTCGCAGCCCAGCTGCCTGAGCCTGCATGACTCGCTCGGTCCCCCCCATGAAGTCCGCGACCGGATCCCTACCGAAGAAAGCCAGCTTCATCTCTCACTCCTGATCTTCATGAAGGCCTCGAAATGCCCAGCGTTGTGGCGAGTAGCCAGGTCGGTCAGCTTCTCGATCATCCCGCCATAAGCGAGCTGGGTAGCGTGTTCCTTGAGTGCGTCCAGCTTCGACTCCCAGACCGTGGACACATCCACAAGGTGATCTGGATCAAGTGGACTCCAGACCTCGAACCCCCAGGCATCGAATGAATCAAGGTGGGTGTCCGGCAGCTCGAGCATGCGCTGGACCGCTCTGGAAACCGTGTGGTGATCTGGATGCTCGTCTCCTGCCCAGGGAGCCAGGACGAGCTGAGGACGAATCGTATGGACCAGTTCCTGGAGCAACTTGGCTCCCTGGTCAATCTCGTGTTCCAGCGCGAGGTGTCCCTCCGGGAGGTTCCAGAAGGTGTACTCGCTGACTCCGATGTGCTTGCCGCCAGCACGGGCCTCGCGGCGGCGCTTCGACGGGTACTCTCCGAGATCGAACAGCCTGTCCGGATCTCCAGCAGCACCATCGAAGACAACCAGGACGTTTACCTGAGCACCGCGCTCTGCGGCGAGAGCGATCGTCCCTCCACAGCCCAGGATCTCGTCGTCAGGGTGCGGAGCAATGACCAGTAGACTCTCTACTTCGATCATCCCACTCGCTCCCCGAGTCGTGGCGACCTGGCCCGACGGTTGATCTCAGGTAGATCGCCAGGGTCGATCGGCCAGGAGCGGGCAGCACTCAGCTTGCAGAATCTCCAGGCCCCCAAGAAGCGCCCAGTGTCGGCGTCGAGTGCGCGCATGTAGTAGGTGCCCGGAAAGAGCCAACTCCAGCTGCGCGCAGGCAGGCTGTAATTCGAGCCCTCGACAAGGACTCCTGCCGAGAGTCCCCAGAAGGATGTCAGGGATAGCTCGAGCACGTAGGAGCCTTCTCCAGCAAAGCGCACCTCAGGACTCTCGCTGACCTCCCCGAGATCAACCAGTGGATGCATTGGAGCGATGAATCTATCCCCGATGTGTCTCTGCAAGAGACCCTTGAGACCTCGGAGAGAGCGAGCGAGCACGCCCCCGTGATGAACCTGCATCCAGAGCCGCTGGCTGAGACCGTGGCGTCTGGCCACCTCTCCCTGAAAGTCCGGGCCTGCACTACGCGACCAGTGATGCAACACCTCGGCTGCGGGGATCAACTCGAGGCCCTTTCCTCGAGCACTCAGTCGTGCACAGAGGTCGGCGTCCTCGAAGTACAGGGGAAAGCGGCCGTCCATGGGCGTACCGAGGTTGGTGACCGTCTCACGCCTGAGGAACAAGCAAGCTCCAGAGAGCATCTCCATCCTGGCAGGGCTCTGCTCGGTCCAGAACTCCCTTGCACTCGCTGAACACCGCGCAGCTCGCCAGCGAGCCAGGCGGGGCGAGCGGGCGGCCAGCCACTCACCCAGCTCCCGCATCGGTGTCGGCAGGAGGTTCTGGGGCAAGCGCAAGGCACGCTCCTCGTCCAAGAACAAGCGTGGCGCCACCATCCCAACCTCTGGGCACTCTTCGAGACGCTCCAGCAGTGGACGCAAGGAACCAGGTAGGAAGCACAGGTCGGGATTTAGCAGCGCAACGATGTCGTCGGGCTCTCCTGATGACATCTCCCAGGCCATGTTCAAGCCCATCGCATAGCCAACATTGGCGGGTGAGCTCTTCACACGAGCCCCGATGCGACGCAAGGAGCGCCACCAGGTGGACTCGGCCTCGTTCGATCCGCTGTCCAGAACGATCACCTCCAGGTCACCCGGCGCACGTCCGTCCCGCTCCCACTCCAGCTTCAGACTCTCCACGCATCGCAGTGCCCAGGAGCCCGAGTCATGGTTCACGATCAGGGCCGAGAGGCGCCTCTGCGGGATCTCGTGACTGCTCATGCGGCTGCCTCCCTTTGTGCTCCCTTGTCACGCTGCTCCCAGTGGTGCTGCAGTCGAACCAGCCCCAGCTCCTTGGTGTCCGACTCGACTACCAGCTCCTCGTCGAGCGCACGCTCCTCGTACCGGAAGACTCCCTCTCCATCGAAGAGATAGAGCATCACCGTGAAGGTTCCCGAGAGCAGCGCAATCCTCGGGAGGTGCAGGACCAGCTCGCCCTCCGTACCGTGCAGGTCCAGAGAGTCGAGGTGCGTCCCCGCAGCGGCGCAGAGCGTCCGGTCCTGGCGGAGAAAGGCAGCGCCAATCTGAATCGGTCGATGAGCGGCTGCCGGATTGGTCCACTGAATCGAGAGCTTCAAGTCATCGCCCGTCCGTGCGCGACTGGCCAGCCGACCGTCCGCGTGCTGCAAGCGAGCACCATCGATGCGAGGCCAGTCTGTCGGGCGCCTGGTATCCACCTCGGCACTCTCCTGGATGTGCTCGCGCTGCCAGGCCGCGTAGGTGTTCGTCACGGTCGTGGCATCCCCGCTGCAGCGCACCTCGCCCGACTCGAGCCAGAGGGCCTCATCACACAGCTGACGAACGTCATAGAGGCTGTGGCTGCAGAGTAGGATCGTGTGTCCTTCCGACTTGAACCTGAGCAGGCGGTCCACGCACTTCTTCTGGAAGTACATGTCCCCCACTGCGAAGACCTCGTCGAGGATCAAGAGCTCAGGGTCGAAGCCCATGGCTGCCGCAAAGCCAAGGCGCATCCCCATCCCCGTCGAGTAGGTTCGAACTGGCTCTTCCACTGCCGAGCCCAGCTCCGCGAAGTCCAGGATTTCATCCAGGCGGCGGTCGACCTCGCGCCGTGAATGACCGCACAGAACGCCGTGCATCATCACGTTCTCGCGACCACTGAAGTCCTGATGAAAGCCCGTGCCCAGTTCGAGCAGGCTGGCCACGCGTCCACGTATCCGGTAGCGCCCGGTTGACGGTACAGTCGTGCCGGAGAGTACCTTGAGCAAGGTGCTCTTCCCCGCACCGTTGGATCCCACCAGTCCCAGCGCTGCCCCGCGCCGCAACGAGAAGTCGAGATCACGCAACGCCCAGTGCAGATCGTGCCCACGCAAGCTTCCGGCGCTCAGGACTTCGAGCATCCGCGCACCTGCGCCACGGTAGATTCGATAGGCCTTTCCAAGGCCCTCTACCTCCAACATCTGGTCGACATGAGTGTTCGTGCTGCTCATGGCTAGATCTCGTCAGCCAGGTGGCGATCCACCCGGAAGAAGGCCCATGAACCGAGCATGAAGAGCCCCAGCCCCCAGCAGGCCACCACCGAGAGGGAGTGGCTGAAGTCCCCGGAAAAGACCACCCTCGGCTCCTTCGACATCAAGAGGTCCCGCCAGGCGTAGACCAGATGGTGTACAGGGTTTGACTCAACCAGCCCCAACCAGGGCTCGATGCCGGGCAAGACCTCTGGAGATGGCACCCAGAAGATCGGCGTCACGAACATCCAGATGGTCAGAACCACCCCCACCAGGGGAAGGGTGTCACGCAGGCGTACGTGAAGTGCTGCCAGCATGAGTCCCATTCCCGCGGTCAGGAGGAACTGCAAGAACAAGAGCAGAGGCGCCCACATCAGCAGACGAGGCCCCGGTACACCCCATACATCCGAAGCAAGAGTGAAGGCCACGAAGGCACAGATTCCCGCAACGAAGGTCACCAGCGAGGAGAGCCCAACCTGCAACGGCAGGAGCTGGGCGGGAAAGCGGACCTTTTGCACCAGGTGGCGGTGATCGACGACACAGGACGTCGAGCGCTGCAACGCATCAGCGAAGCCGCTCCAGACCAGGGTTCCCGTGAACATGTACACCCCCATCGCTCCAGGAGCCTCTGCGGCTCCCGGCCCGAGCTTCACGCCAAGCAACTGAGTGAAGATGAAGGCGTAGATTGCGAACTGAAGCAGGGGAAGAGCCAGGACCCAGGCGAAGCCGAGGAAGGTCCCTCGAAAGCGCGCCTGGAGGTCGCGCTGTACCGAACAATAGAGGAGGTCTCGTCGACCCCAGACGAGAGCAGGCCACTCGCAAAACCGCCGCGCCAGCTCTAGCAAGGAGGCACGCCCCGCGATCACCCATTCCCCACGGGGGGTGGATAGACCGGTGGACCTGGAGCTGGGGGACTCGGCGGAATAGGACATTGCGTCGGAATAGAGACAGAAGGGCGCCTCGCGATCTTCGACTCCTGCCTCCCGGTGAATTGAGGCCAAGGGCGGCTTTGAGCAAGGTTCCCCGGCGCTCAGCCCTTGCCCTGGGGTTTCTCAGCGGAAATGATTTCCACCCCTACCCGCCGACCGGGCTCCACGATCCGCCCCTGGGCCCCTGGAAGGCCTCAATCCACAGCTCCCCGCCCCCGAACTGGATCAGTCCTCGATGACCCAAGTCCTTGATGTTTGGCCCCCCTGTACCGCTCAGGAGAATCACGCCTGGCTACTCGCCAGGTTCTGCTCGCTACTGAAGAGCTTCACTCCGCAGTCGGTGCTGGACGTCGGTTGTGGTGCCGGGCTGCTGATCAGGACGCTCTCGGAGAGCGGGGCCAGCGTCCACGGCCTGGACCAGGCGGGTCCGCGCCTCGAGGCGCTCGCCGAGGAGGGCTTCGACGTCCGTGAGGGCAGCGCCTACGAGCTTCCTTTCGCCGACTGCTCGATCGACTGGATCAGCCTCCGACACGTCCCCCATCACCTCGAGGATCCGGGGCGTGCTATCGCGGAGGCCCTGCGAGTCGCGCGCAGCGGACTCCTGCTGGCAGAACCCAGCTTTGATCCGAGCCTGCCCAGCCAGCTAGCGGCCCAGCAACTCGATCGATGGGAGAAACGTCAGCATCGGCGTCGTGGCATGTTTCACGCCGATGTCCTGGAGCTCGACGACCTCGTGGAACTCATGCCTACCGAACTCCGCCGAGTCCGACCGATCGAGGCCCACACCCACCTTCGACCACGCGGGCGCTGCATCGAGGAATTCGAGGCAGAGGCCACCGAGCTGGTCTCAGAGCTGGCCGAGTATCACCCCGAGCGCTCGGCACTAGCAGGGCTACTACGGGGATTGCGCAAGAGCGGACTGAGCTGGAATGGCTCCCTGTGTGTGGCGATCAGGACTCACTGAGCGTCCTCTCCTGGAGGCGAGCCTCAACGCAATCAGGAGCTGCCGAGCTTGGCCTCGATGAATCGCCTCAACGGCTCCCGAACCAGCTCCGTGTTCGTGGGGATGTCGTTGTGCCCCACTCCCTTGAGCTCCACAAGCTCGACCGAGGCGTCAGCAGCAGCCAGCCGGCGAGAGTGTGAGATGGGAATCACACGATCCAGATCCCCATGCATCACGAGGACCGGCAGGTCGAGCTGTTCCAGCGCTCCGATATTGTCGAAGGGGTCCCAGACCAGCGGTGCAGGGATCAAGTACCCCTGCATGAGGTTGGCCACCGACACAAAGGGTGAGGTCAGTACCATGGCACGCGGGGCGCGCTGAAGTGCAAGGGCGCAGACCACCCCCGTTCCCAGAGACCGACCGTGATAGAGCACTCGGCTTCCGTCCAGGTCCTCTCGCTCCAGCACTCGCTCCAGCACCTTGCGGTGATCTTCCACGATCCCGGCCTGAGATGGCGCGCCCGCAGATCGGCCATAGCCACGGTACTCACAGAGGAGTACATGGAACCCCAACTCACGGTAGTACTCGGCGGTCTCGAGCTGGAAATCGATCAGCTCTCCGTTGCCATGAGCATGGACAACCAGGGGCGCTGGGGTCCCTGCTGAGGCATCGACTGCAGGCAGAAACCACCACTCCACAGGACCAGCAGCGGTCTCCAACCAGTGGCGCTCCAGCCCCGGCAAGAGCTCTCCCTCCGGGGCGGGTGAAGCAATCGCGTGGATCGGAAAGAGAACCTTACGCTGGATGAAGCAAGCGCAGAGAAGCCACAACGCATACGAGCCAAGGAGAACGCTCAGAAGAGAGAGGACGGTCATCTTGAGACGCTTGCCGGCTCCGGACGCGCTCAATTCCAGCTCTCTCCCTCCAGCTCGTCACGGTCCATCACCTCACCGATGTTCAACTCCTGTCCCAGCATCGAGCGCATGTATTGCAGCACGACCTTGGCACGAGCTGGGTTGTCATTGGCCTCGACCCAATCGGCGTACTCAGGATCGAGAGGCTTGGCAAGGTTCTCATTGATCTCCTGTTCCACGCGCACCCCGATCACCAGCTTGCCCGCGTTCTCGCTGCGACGGTAGCGCACGTAAACACGCTCTCGGAAGCCATTGCCCTTGAAGGGATGCAAGTCTCTATCCCAGCCGGAGACCGTCATCTTTTCCTTGGGATCGAAGCCCGTGCTGACGATGGGAAACCCGTTCTTCTCCATCGCGAGGCGAGTGATCTCCCACATGCGAATGCTACTGCACATGGGAATCTCCTCTGCCGTCCACTGCTCTGGGTACATGACAGTGCAGGCCGAGCCGAGAGAGCACAGGATCGCGAGCAAGAGGGAGTGCAGTCGTTTCATGGGTCGAAGTGGTCTGGCGGAAAAGGTCAAGAGAGCCATCCTTGGGGGCCAATCCAAGGGGTCAATCCTCGGGAGCGTCGATCGCGCTCCGCAGCACGATCCGAACGGGGACCTCATCGAACCCGAGCTCCTCCCGGACGCGATTCTCGAGGTAGCGCATGTAAGCCTTGCCAAACAGGCGCTTGTCATTGACGAACAGGACAAAGGTAGGGGGCGAGGTCTCCACCTGGGTGGCGTACTTGATGTTGACCCGATAGCCCTTGGAGCTCGGCGAGCGGGCCTCGAGGGCACGCTTCATCACGCGGTTGAGCTCCCCTGTCGGGACACGTCGGCTGGAGGACTCAAAGAGCTCCTCCGCCAGCTTCATGATCGGCTCCACCCCTCTTCCCTGCTTGGCCGACAGGAAGGCAACCGGAGCCCAGGAGAGGCCCGGCAGCTGCTCATCAATGTACTTCTGGAAGTCCTCTGGAGAGTAGCCATCTACGAGGTCCCACTTGTTGGCGGCGAGAATCACCGGCTTGTGGTGATCGATCACGTAGCGCGCGAGACGCTTCTCTATGCCGGAGAAACGCTCGGTGACATCGAAGAGCAAGATCACCACATCCGCGCGACGTACGCCCTTGTGGCTTCGGGCGTCGCTGTAAAACTCGATCGCGTCACCAAGGCTCGACTTCTTGCGCAATCCGGCGGTGTCGATGGCAACAAAGGACCGACCACCTCGCTCGAAGATCACGTCCACCGCATCTCGGGTCGTCCCGGGGACCTCAGAGACGATCATTCGTTCTTCCTTCGCCAGGTTGTTGATCAAGGTCGACTTGCCCGCATTCCGGCGCCCGACAACAGCAAGCTTCATGACCGGCTGTGCCACGGGGCGCTCCTCGAACTCGGTCCCCGGCAGGAGCTCAATGATCTTCTCGTAGAGTTCGGTCAGCCCCACACCGTTCTGTGCGCTGATCTGGAAGACCTCCTCTCCAATTCCGAGTGAACGGAACTCGTCTGCTTCCCAGCGAAGGCTCTCCCCCTCGACCTTGTTGATCACCAGCAACACCGGGAGCTCGATGCTGCGCAGGCGTGTGGCCACTTCCTTGTCCAAGGGCGTGATTCCGTCCCGCACATCCACCAGGAAGAGCACCAGGTCAGCAGCGGCCAGGGCACCCTTGATTTGCTCCTCCACGTGCGGCCCGAGATCATCGCGGTCCACGATTCCGATGCCACCCGTGTCGATCACCTCGACCCAGTGCTCGGGGACACCACCGAAGAGCCGTGCAGGGACGGCGATGCGGTCCCGGGTCACACCAGCAGTGGGTTCAACGATTGAGACCCGACTGCCGACCATTCGGTTGAGCAAGGTCGACTTGCCAACGTTTGGACGGCCAACGATGGCGACGCGGCGCAGGGTAGTTTCGCTTGTGACGGACATGGTTTCGACCACAACAGAAGGGGCGCAGGTTAAGTCTCAGAGTCGCTGGGCGCTACCGCAGGCCGAGCTGGACGTGAAGCTGAGGCACGACACGGGTCGAGAGGCCCAGCGCTGAGGCTCGATCCGCGAGCTCGAAAATCGCCTGGGAGTCGGGAGCGGGCACATCCCGGATGGCCGTGGCTGGCTGAACATACAGGGGCAGGCCCGGGGCCAGGCTCGCGTGATCTTGCAGGATTTCGTCGAAATCGGCCGTCGAGCGCCCCCCCGCCACCACCAGCTTCGCGCATGCATCGCGATCCGCGATCAACGCGAGCACCTCGCGGCGGGCGCTGCGCCAGTCGCTGGCATCGACGGGCGCTGGCTCGAATTCAAGCTCACCTCGAAGGGCCACGGGCGGCCGCAGATCCTCCGGAAGCTTGTGATCCGCGCTGATGTGATCGACGCTCTCCAGCACCTGCTTCAGGGAGCCTGGGAAGGCCCCGGCTGTCTCCAGATGCAGCCGCCGGTCAGGTAGCAGCTGGCGCAGCTCGGGGAGCAGATGCGGCCACATCAAGGGCTCACCCCCGGTCACGCTGACCGTACGCGAACCGTCCGGGTCCAATGCCTCGATGCCGGCGGCGATCTCCTCAGCTGAGTTCCAGGCCTTCTCGAGGAGGTGATCATCCCCTTCCATGGACGCTCCCTCGGCTGGCAACTTCCAGGTTCCAGGAGTGTCGCACCAGCTGCAACGCAGCGGGCAACCATCTAGCCTCACGAAGACCTGCGCCTCACCCAGGAAGGCGCCTTCACCCTGGATCGAGGTGAAGACTTCGTGAATGGGATAGAGCGCGGTGATCACGTTGCAGGTTTCAGGTGGAGGAGACAGGGGGTACGAGGGCCCAGGACTTCGAAGAAACGGCGAAGACCCCGACGCCCGGGGGGCGGCGGAGTCCTGCAATCAAGGGGGCGCTCGCGCGTGGGGCGCGGGGACGCCGTCACCAGTCGCTGAGGGGCCGGAGCTCTACTCTTCGGCGGGCGCTTCCTCGCCGCCTTCTTTCTCGGAGAGAGCTTCCTGGCGTGAGGCCTCGAGCGCCTTGGCCTTCTTGCCGGAGACGGTCTTGAACTTGGTGCGGACCTTCGGAAGCCCGTAGACGGAGTCCTTCTCTTCGTCGAACTTGCCGTCAGCCTGGAGCTTCTGGATACGTTCGACACGCGAGAGGACGGAGCGTGACCCCATCAGGGTGTTGATGCCGCGCAGACTGGAGTGGATGGACATGGGAGTTGAAGACGGTCTGAAAGGAAGTGTTGTTTGGACAGGATCCATCGGGGTCAGCCGACGGTGGTCGATGAATGGTCGAGGGATTGTGGCTCAGCGCCGCAGTTTCGGGTCAATCAGGTCCTCGATGTTACGCGGGTAGGCATCGCCAAAGGCGTTCTTCTCGTTTTGAGGAGGGGGCCCGTCTAGAGCGTGAAGGTCGGAGCGAATCTTCTCGATGACTGCGTTGTATGTGGATTCGGCTCCCACACAGATCATCAGATAGCCCTTGAAGGTCAGGGGCTTGATCGCCGGCAATCCTTGCTCGAGCAGGTAGAGATAGGTCGAGACGGCCAGAGCCCCGCCAGTTTCGCTGTTCTCGTAGGAGATCGCGACCACTGTCCAGTTGTTTTCCTTGGAGAGGAAGGCCAGGTCATGCTCGGACATGGCCGACTCAGGAGCTGGAACACTGGTGTCAGGAACTGGCGCGGCGACTTCGCCGGACGAGTCACTGCTCGTGGCGGTCGAATCCCCAGGGGTTTCGATGGTCTCCTCAGGAGTCTCGTCGGTCACCGAGGCCTCGGTGGTACGACCAAGATCGCGCCCCAGTTGGAACACGACGGCCATGGCAACCAGGACGCCCATCACCAGCAGGGCCGTCCGGAGCGAGAAGCCAGCCGAGGGCCGCGGAGCGGTTCGAAGGACATCGTCCCCGACACCAAAGCCTGGCTTGCTCGCGGGAGCTGCACCCTCAGGTCCAGGCTCCCCCGCGTCGAAGGGTCCGCCAACGCCGACCTCGGGGGCCTGATCCGGTTTTCCTCGCGTGGAACTTCCGGTCCCCGACTCCCGGCTCAATTGCTCAGCGTCCAGCCTGGTCTTGTCGACCTCGGCAGAGCGCTGAAACGCCTCGAGCATATTGGGCTTTCGCGGAGACATGGCTTCGTGACTGGGATCCCAGGGCGAGTTCGATGGAGAGGAACACCGCTTAAAGAGGACAGCAGTACGTATCGGGTTGTCAAGAGCGAGCCCGGGTCCGTCGGCGACCTCTCCGGGCGCAAAGTGGCCGAAGATTCTAGGCGGGACCAGCAGAGAGGTCAACCAGACCCCTCTGGGCGCGGAAAGGCGGATCCCGATCAGGTGACGCCCCTCCAACCTGGCCATCGTGGGACTATAGTGACCTGCCCTTCAAACCCCGAGCACAGCCCATGCGCGCCCCCTTTCTGGTCCTGACCTGCCCCCTGATCCTCACCGCCTGCGGATCCGAAGCCCCCGGCGATGACCCCGCCCGGAGTGAACCATCCGCCTCAGGGCAGGAAGAATCCAGCCAGGGGCTGCCCCCAAGAGCCCCAGGCGGCTGGCCCGAGGAAGCCGCCGCGCGCGGTCTGGACTACGTGAACATCTCCGGCGAGGCCTCCAAGCCAACCATTCTCGAGGCCAATGGAGCCGGGGTTGCCCTGCTGGATCTGGGCTCGGACGGAGATCTGGACGTGGTCTTCTCCCAGGGCATGGACGCCCTCGAGAAGTCCTACAAGGGACCGGGAGCGGACCTGCAGGTCTACCTGAATGACGGCACCGGACACTTCGAGAAGACCACGGGGCCAGGCGTGCCCGGCTGGTGGACAGGCCTGGCTACTGGAGACCTGAACAACGACGGGCGCACGGACCTCGTTGCCGGTGGGTACGGACGCCTCGAGGTGTTCTTGCAGAACGAGGAAGGACGACTCGAATCCTGGCAAGACCTGATCTCGCACGGTCCGGGGGAGAGACTCATCCCAGGCGTCGAACGCTACCGTGGTAACTACCCCCTCTGGAGTACCAGCGTGGCGTTGTTCGATGCAGACGGAGACGGTGTCCTCGATCTCTTCGCCGGCCACTACCTGAAGATGGACCCAGTCGCGCCCGATACCCTGCAAATTGATGACGGCCAGCTCTCGCTCCCCTGTCGCTGGAAGGGCCACGACGTCTACTGCGGGCCGCGCGGCCTCAAACCTCAGGGGGACCGGATCTACAGGGGCCTTGGCACCGGTGCATTTCATCAGTTCACCGCCCAGTGGCTACCTCAACACGTGCCCGGGTTCACCCTGGCGGTGCTTCCCTCGGACATCGATGGAGACGGCGACACGGACTTGATGGTGGCCAACGATAGCTCGGCCAACCTGCTTCTGATCAACGATGGCAAGGGCGTGTTCACCGATCATGCCTACGAGTCGGGCGTGGCCTTCTCTGCCGACGGCAACCCGCAAGCAGGGATGGGCCTCAGCATGGGTGATGTCAATCGTGATGGGCTCTTCGACTATGCGGTGACCAACTTCAGCGATGAGCCCACCAATCTCTACTTCGGTAGCAAGAGCGGATTCAGTGACGAGACCTTCCGCTTCGGTCTGGGCGCCGCGACCCGCGCCCTGCTCTCCTGGGGCGTTCACCTCGAGGACTTCGATGGGGATGGCTGGCTCGAGCTCTTCACCGCCAACGGCCATGTCTATCCCCAGGCCGACGAGGACCTGACTGGCACGAGCTACGCACAGGCCGACACCCTGTGGAAGCTCGGTCCCCTCGCCAAGGTCGACCCGATAGAGCCCCTCGCACAGGACTCGATCCTCTCACTCCAGCGAGCTACCCGCGGCTCGGCGGTGGGCGACGTGGACGGCGACGGCAGGCCTGATCTGGTTCTGGTCTACATCGACGGTCCCTGTGGGCTTGGTATGAATCGCACCGGGGATGGCAACCACAGGCTTGCCTTGAAGCTCTCGGGGCCGCCCACATCAGGTCCCAGGGACCGAACCAGGCGCTACACCCCGCGGGATGCCATGGGCGCTCGTGTGACGGTGGTGCTCGGCGGCGAGGCTGAGCCCTTTGCACTGATACGAGAGGTCCAGACATCCCAGGGATATCAGTCCGCCTCGAGTTCGACGCTGCACTTCGGCCTCGGCGAGTACGACGAGTATGACTCGATCCTCGTGCAGTGGCCTTCCGGTGAACTGACGGAGCTACCTGGAGGCCCAGTCGACCGCACCCTCTTCATCGAAGAGGGCAAGGGGATCGTGAAGAGCGAGGAGTGGAAGTGACCCGATTGCTCTCGATCTTCCTGTGCCTCTCCCTGCTGGCAGGAGCAACCCCGGCACAGGCCGAGAGCCGATCAGATCGCCTCGCCCGCTGGTCGGAAGCACTGGAGCTAGACCTCCATGCTGACCTGGTTCAGGAGATCCAGGCTGGCCTGCTCGGTGAGGAGAGCTTCCTCGCCGATGGTGACTCTCTGGCACTCTACGCACGAGCCCTGTCGACAACTGGCGGCAGAGGGGAGGCCTATCGAGTCCTTCAGGAAGCCACCCCCACCAGGGAGACCGCCGCAAAGGTGGAGCTCGCCCTGGCCCGCCTCGAGCTCGAGGATGACCTTCTGGACTCGGTCATTCGCCGCCTGGCGGGCCCCGACGCGAGCACCCCCGTACGGCTCGCCGAAGAGCGCGATGCCTGGGTGCTGCTTGGCAAGGCGCGACATCGCAAGGGCGAGGTGGAGCGAGCGCTCCCCCTCTTGAGACACTTCGTGGACACCTGGCGGCTGCATCCCGAGGCCCCGGGTGCCTGGCATGTGCTGGCGCGCGAGGCCCTGGTCGCCAGAGACCTGCAGACCGCAGCCCGCTGCCGCGATCGTGGACAGAGCCTCGCTACCTGGCACGCCTTCTACAAGACTCGCCGGATCCAGATTCGCGAGAGACCGGAGGATCCACTTCCGCGCTTCGGACTTGCACAGCTCTGGGCAAGCGTCGAGGAACTCGAACAGGCCTCCGAGGCCATCAAGGGTGCCCTACTCCTCGATACGGAGTTTGCCCGAGCCTGGGCGTTGAGTGGCGAGATCGAGCGCAAGCTCGGAAACGATGGGGCTGCGGTCAGGGCTTACGATCGCGCACTGCAACTGGACGCCACGCTCTCCGACGCGAGATTCAACCGTGCGCTCATGGCGCTGGCTCGAGGAGATGACGCCTCGGCTCGCGCTGACCTCGAGGTGATTGTCGACAGTCCGGAGGCGAGCTCGGAACGCTACCTGGGAGCGCACCTGGCCCTCGCCAGACTGCTGAAGCGTCAGGGCGAAGCAGAGCTGGCTGAGAAGAGACACGAACGCTACAAGGCGCTGGGCGGCAACGAGTCCCTCTGAGACTACTCCCGCTCTCATGACTGCCCCCCCCCAGCAATCAGCCCCTCGTTGATCTGGCCCTCGAGCTAGCTCCCGATCGACCATGCTGGGTCGAGGCCAGGGCACTCTTGCTCTCGAGTCATCGGGCAGTGTTCGGCGATCGCAAGGGCCTGATCATTCGTAACGAGTCCCCAGGGAGCCACCTGATGGTGGTGATCGGCCACCCCACCAATGAACTCCTCGCGGAGGCTCTGATCGGGAGAACAGGAACCGAGCTGTTGTGTGTCACGGAGAGTGCACCGGCCATGGCCAAGGCGTTGCCCGATTGGACGAGCGAGCTGGTGAGGGTCTACGAGCTGGCGGAGGCGGCTCGGCTCGCACCCCCAGACGTGAGAGTCCGTGCTCTCCAGACGACCGACTTGCTGGCACATCTTCCTCTGGATCTCCAAGAGGACCTCTCGAGCACGATGTCCGAGCGCCAGGTCCTGTGCACCTTCGAGCAGGGCCTGGCCGCCAGCTTCGCCTACAGCTACTGGCGAACCGAGTCCCAGTTCGATATCTCGATCGACACCGCGCCCCAGTTCCGCCGTCGCGGCCTGGCACGACTGACCGTGAGCGAGTTGATCCGTCAGGAGCTCTCGCGCGGCTTTCGACCGGTCTGGGGCGCCATGGAGAGCAACATGGCCTCCCAGCAGCTCGCAGTCCAGCTAGGGTTTGTCCCTACCGAGGGCCTCCAGCTGTTCCGCCAGCCCTGAATAGCCCCCTGCGCCTCTCCGTGCTGTGGGTGACACGAAGAACGCCGGGCTGCAGTTCTAGGCCCGGGACAGTCTGTTCAGTTCTCCCTCCACTGGAGAGCAACCTCCTGCATATCGGCCTGCAGGCGCTTGCCGCCAGCCCGGAAGGCGTACGAGTAGTCGATGCGCAGTCGTGTGGGTTCCAGCCATTCGAGCGACACGCCTCGTAGCTGGGTGCCCGAGGTGATCGTGTCAGCGGGGGTCGGCTCGACTCCCGTCCGCGTCAGCAGAACATCCTCGAAGAAGTAACCAGCGGCTCCTCCACCGGACACGCCCACGACGGTGGCCACCCAGAGCCCGTCAGGCGAGGCAGCAGATTCACTGACAGTGCGATCCGCAGGCCTGGAATCGCAAGCGGGCAAGCAGACAGGAAGGAGGAGCGAGAGCATGGCGGCTCCCGCCCGTCCGATCGATGAGGTGATCGAGCAGTGACCTCTGATCATGGTCTGAGGATGTGCTATCTGATGCCGAGCTTCTTGTAGAGCTTGTCGGCTTCCGCTCGAGTCATCTCACCAGACTTCACCGACTTCTCGATGTGAGCCTTGGTATTGGCTGCGAGCTTCTTCTCTGCCTCTTCCTTGGTGAGCTTGCCACCTTCGACGAGCTTCTTCAGCTCCTCGGAGTACCGCTTGTGCTCCTCCTCGGGGACCAATCTGGGCTTGACGCCTCCCTCTTTCTTGATATCGATTGCTCGACGCATCCTCTCGAGTCGGAGCTTCGCATCTGCTTCGCTGACGCGGCCCTCGCTCACGAGCTTCTTCAGCTCCTCTTGAGTGCGCGCGTACTCCTCCTCGGAGAAGACCCTTGTCTTCTTGGCCGTGCTGATCAGTCGCCGCATCTCGCCCAGTCGGCGTTCAGCGTCTGCCTCGCTGATTTTTCCTTCGGTGACCATCGCCTTGAGCTTGGCCTCGGCTGCGGCGTACTCCTCGCGGGTGAAGCTCACGCCCTTCTCAGCCTTCTTGTCCGCTGCCTTCCCCATCCTCCGGCGCATCCCTTCCAGCCGGCGATCCGCGGCTTCCCTGGTGACCTCTCCTGAGGCGACCATCGCCTTGATCTTGATTTCGGCCTCCTTGTACTCCTCTACCGAGAAGGCCTTGACCTGGTTGTCGGTGCGCAGACCTTCGCGCATCTGTCTCAGCCTCGTCTCGGCGTCCTCCGCACTGACCTTGCCCTCCGCGACCAGGAGCTTGATCTTTGCCTCGGCGTTGGCGTGGTCGAGGCGCCTGCGAGCCATGGCAGCCTCGTCCCTGGAGCCATCGAGGCGCTTCTTGATCCCTGCATATCTGGCGTCAGCCTCTTCGCGGGTCATCTCGCCAGCCTCGACCGCGCCTTCGGTGCGCGCCTTGACCTCATCCCAGTTGAAGTCCTCGGGGGCCTTGACCTTGCTCTTGGCCGGTTGGTCGTCCGCGATCATCCGGCGCATCTCAGCCAGGCGAATGTCGGCCTCCTCACGGCTCACCTCATTGGCCTTGACCATCCCGTCGAGCATCTTCTTGGCTCGGGCGTAATCAGCGCGGGTGATGGTCTTGACCTTCTCAGCCTTCTTGTCCGCAGCCTTCGCCATCCTCCGGCGCATCCCTTCCAGCCGGCGATCCGCGGCTTCCCTGGTGACCTCTCCTGAGGCGACCATCGCCTT
>JABACD010000006.1:130088-188285 GCA_014237855.1 Planctomycetota bacterium
AGCCGGCGATCCGCGGCTTCCCTGGTGACCTCTCCTGAGGCGACCATCGCCTTGAGCTTGGCCTCGGCCGCGGCGTACTCCTCGCGGGTGAAGCTCACGACCTTCTCGCCCTGCTTGTCCGCAGCCTTCACCATCCTCCGGCGCATCCCTTCCAGCTTTGACGTCATCTCCTTCTGGCTCAGTCGGCCTGACTTGACAGCCTCACGCAGCTCCGCCTCCATGCGTGCGTAGTCCTCCTTGGTGATCGCCTTGTCCTGCTCGATCTCAGAGCTGAGCATGCTCTCAGGTACCGAGACCTTCGAGGAGGCCATACCCAGGTTGGTGACTCCCGCCGCGATGAGCACGAGGGAAAGTGATCCAAGGAAGAAGGAACGACTGCCGAGGCGGGCCAGGCCTTTGCTCGTGGGAGCCTCGATAATTCTTGAAATGCGCTTCATGAGTGAGCCTCCATGGGCTGATGTGATCGTGGTTGGAAGGGTCAGTCGCAGGGACTCCAGCTGGGCGAGGGCTTCAGCCAGATTTCTGCGATCTCTGTTCGAGAGGATCGATGCGTCGTCACAGCAGTTCTCGCGCTCTTCGCGAATCTGCTTCGAGATCCACCAGGTGATTGGATGAAAAAAGAGTAGCGACTCGATGACACACTGGACGAGGTTCCAGAGGTGGTCATGGCGCCGGATGTGAGCGAGCTCATGGGCAAGGACTGCCCTGAGCTGATCAGGTGTGAGGTTGGTGAGAGCCGAGAGCGGGACGAGGACCACAGGCGCGATGAACCCCACGACCATCGGTGCCTCCGCGAGAGAGCTCTGCAGGAACCGGACGGTCCTGTCGATCCCGAGCTCTCGCTTGATTGATTCAAAGAGCACTCTCACCTCCTGGGCGGGCTCGGAGACCGAGACCGTCTTGAGCCGGCGTGTCCATAGCCAGTCTCTGCCATGGCGAACGGCCATGAACAGCACCCCCAAACACCAGGACCAGGCAGCGACTGCCGAGACGTCGAGCTCGGTGCTGGCCGGCAAGCTGAATGGGATGAGAGGTGAGCTCGAGTCGGCAAGCAATTCAGTCGGCGTGGTGACCGCACTCGAGGGGAGCAACCAGAGGAAGGTCCCGACAAAGGCCGCGAAGGCGACAAGCAGCGCACTCGAGGCGATGTGGTAGCGCAGTGACGCCCTCCGTTGTGGCAGTCCATCAAGCAGGATTGCGGTGAGAAGACCAATCAGCGCTCCCTGCCAGAGAAAATGAATCACGGCCCAGCCCAGAGCTGACCAGAGCGTGGTGGCTGATGAGGTGAAGAACTCGGAGAAGGACATCAGCCCGGCTCCCCCTCGAGCTTGTCCAGGAGAGCGCGGATCTCTCTCAGCTCCTCTGGACTTGACTTCCTCGTCGAGAGCGCCTGGAGTGCGAGACGCCCCGCCGAGCCGGCAAAGACACGGTCCACGAGGTCCCGCAGGATGACCCCCTGGGTCTGCATCTGAGGCTGAGCGGCAGAGAAGACCTGGGGGCGCACCGAGGTGTCACGCACCAGGAGCTCCTTGTCCGTCATGATCTGCATGAACTTCAGGACCGTGGTGTAGCCGATCTCCTCCTGCTTGATCAGCAGATCATGCACCTCTCGAACGGTCTTGGGCCCGTGCTGCCAGATCACGCCGAGGATCTTCAGCTCCGAGTCCGTGGGCTTGCGCCGGCTCTTTCGGATGGACATCCGGCAGACCCTACACGAAACATTTCGTGCATCGACTCCAGAAGCACGAATTCCTTCGTCAAAACCGCAAGGGGGCCTGGGGTCTCGGCTTCCGTCTGCCAGAGCTGTGTCAGGTCGGTTCCCGGAGCCGTGTCGGCCTCCAGTGCTGGTGCGCCACCTACCCTCCACCATCCCCCCGCTGGTCTGCCAGCCAGACCAGAGGCCTCGAGCTAGCGGTAGCGCCTATCATGAGCCCCATGCAAAAGACCAAGTTGCTGGCCCTCTCCGTGTTGCTCTGCGCTCCTGCACTCCACGCTCAGCAGGATCGCCCGCCGAACGTCGTCTTCATCATGTCCGACGAGCTGGCCTACTTCGAGCTATCACACATGGGCAATCCCTACATCAAGACGCCGCGAATCGACCGCATGGCAGCCGAGGGGATGCGCCTCACCCAGGCCCACGCCGGCGCGCCGGTCTGTGCGCCACTGCGCTGCAACCTGATGACCGGGAAGCACGCGGGACACGCATCGGTGAGGGCCAACGACGGGGGAACACCGCTCCGTGAAGGCGAGGCCACGATCGCCAGTGCTCTCGGCGCGAGGGGCTATGCAACAGGTGGCTTCGGCAAGTGGGGCTGTGGAGGCCGCGATTCCACGGGTGTACCTGAAGAACATGGCTTTGATGTCTTCTTCGGCTACTACGACCAGGTGCACGCACACTCCTTCTATCCGCCCTACCTGATTCGTAACAGCGAGGAGGTGCCGCTCGAAGGCAATGCCGGCGGACGTGCTGGCCAGACCTACTCCCACTACCAGATCATGGAAGCCGGGCTCGACTTCATCCGTGAGAACAAGGAGCGCCCCTTCTTCTGCTACCTCCCGATCACTCCCCCCCACGGGATGTACGACATTCCTGCAGGTGACCCGGCCTGGAAGCTCTACCAGGGCGAGGCCTGGATCGAGGACCCGGCCATCAAGCAGGACATCAAGAACTACGCGGCCATGGTCAGCATGGTCGACCGAGACGTCGGTCAGGTGCTCGATCTACTCGATGAGCTGGAGCTCACCGACAACACGATCGTCTTCTTCACCGGTGACAACGGCGGCTGGGATCGCTTCAGGTCGAAGGAGCACCCACGTGGGTTCTTCATGCCCAACAAGGACCCTCGCAGCGACGTGGAGTTCCGCGGAGGCAAGGGCAACCTGTACCAGGGCGGGCTCCTGATTCCCTTCCTCGTACGCTGGCCTGGCAAGATCGAGCCCGGACAGGAGAGCGACCTGGTCTTCTACCAGCCAGATATCCTGCCGACCCTGGCAGAGCTCTGCGGAGCGCCGACACCTGAGGATGTGGACGGCCTGTCGATCCTGCCCACCCTGCTGGGTAGCGGCCCGCAAGTGGAGCACGACTTCCTCTACTGGGAGTACGGCAATCAGCGAGCGGTGCGCGTGGAAAACTGGAAGGGTGTCCTCGATCGCAAGCTCGACGAGTGGTCGCTCTACAACCTGGATGATGATGTTGGTGAGACCACGGACGTCGCCCAGCAGCACCCTGAAGAGCTGGCCCGGATCGTGGCGATCTCCGAACGCGAGCACGAACCCGCGCGGCCAGGTACCTACCGGGACAAGGCTCGCACCCGACACGAGCGTGACCGCCGGGCAAAGTGGGGAGAGGATGGCGACCCGCGCAAGTCGACGCAGAAGGTGAACACCATCGAAGCCAAGCACCTGATCCCCGCCGCCCAGACGAAGCTGGTTCACTGCAGCAGCGAGAATTCTCAGAATGGCAAACTTGCCGAGAATGCCATCGACGGTGATCCACGCACGGTGTGGCACACGAGCTGGTCGGCCGGACTCGATAAGTACCCCCACGAGCTGGTGATCGATCTAGGGGCTGAGTTCGAGGTGCGCGGGTTTCGTTACCTGGCTCGTCAGGACGGGGGCTGGAATGGAACCATCGCCACAGCCGAGTTCTTCGTGGCCTCCGACATTGAGAAGCTGGGAGAAGAGCCGGTGCTGAAGACCACCTTCAGCCGCGTGCGCACCGCCCAGGCCGCTGACCTCGCCCAGCCCTTGCGCGGCCGCTATGTCATGCTGCGTGCGCTCTCGGAGGTCGGAGGAAACCCCTGGGCCTCGGCGGCAGAGATCGGGGTGATCGGCGTCCGGTGAGAGTCGCAGCCCGGTGGGTCGGGTACGGGCGAGGCCTCTGAAGGTCTGCCGGCCACGCCCGACCCCAGCACGAAGCCCATCCAAGCCAGGAACGGAAGATCCTGCAGGCCCTTCTAGATGGGACCGACAAGAAAGCCCGCGACTCCCCAAGCCGCTGCCAACAGCGCGGTGAACAGGGGGGCGCAGGCGATCAGGAGCGGCAGGACGTGCAAGGGCCTGACTCCGCCCCGATGCCGGGCCCGTACCGCCTGCCAGAGCAGATAGCCGACGAGAACGCCCAGCAGGAGGAACTCGAGCAGGATTCCGATCTCAGCTCCCGAGACCTCCCGCGGGTTGGACTCACTGATCTTGCCGTTGTATTCGAACAGCGTGGAGAGATTCGCATGGATCGTCAGGGCGATGACGCCATAGCCGATGAGCGTGGCCAGGCATGCGCGCCCGACCCAGCGGCCAAGTGAGAGGGCATCTCTCGCCTCGGATTTGATGCTCATGGACGAAGTGTAGACCACCCGGGTGGTGGTGCTCAGAAGCCCTCATCTCATTTCACCGACCAGGCTGATCTTCATCGCCGCGCTGGTCAGCACCGTCCCTGGAGAGCGGCACCAGCTCGAGCCTTCTGAACTCACACGGTGCGCCCTCGGCCTGAATCGCTATCTGGCCACTCGAAGCCGTGCAGTCATAGCCCTCATTCACCAGGTCACCGTTCACCCAGACTGTCACCATGTCCAGAGAGCACTCGATGACCATCTGATTCCACTCGCCAGGCTCGTTCTCCGAGTCGTCGGTCGTGTTCTTGATGCGCCGGTTCTTGCCCTCGATGACCCCCCACGATTCCTCGGGTCCACGACGTGCGACCATCTCATCGACGGCGATGTCCTCACCGATGCACCAGAAGTCGCCAGCATTGCCCACGTGCATCTGGCACTCGATGGACTGTGGAAACATCTCGTAGAGCATTCTCGGCGTGGAGGCATGGACGAGAATGCCACAGTTTCCGGGCTCGCCCACCCAGCGGTACTCCGCGGTCAGCCGGTAGTCACTGTAGCGCTCATCGGTGATGAGGTGCCCATTGGGACTACCATTGGAGACCAGCAGGCCATCGCGCACCTCAAAGGCAGGAGCAACATCCCGGTCATCGTCTGCGGCGGGAACATCAGCATGCCAGCCAGAGAGATCCGTGCCGTTGAAGAGCGAGATCGAGCTCGGGCCCTGCTCAGGTGCGGAGGCACAGCCGACAACGAGTGACCAGATGAGTAGCGCAACAGGGAGTTCTTTCATGCCCAGACTCTAAGAGGATCGCTCCTCAATGAGAACAATCGTCGTCCGTGCGGCTGGCCTGATCAAGGAGTTCTGCCGTCCACGGGTTCTGGAAGACACGCTCTGGATCCAGCCTGCTCGAGACAGCGCGAAAGTCCTTCATTCCCGGGTAGACAGCTTCCAGCTCCTCGGGACTCAGGGGGCAGACCTTGCCCCAGTGGGGCCGCGCACCAAACAGGCGCGACATGCTCTCGGCCATGAAGCGAGCAAACTGGAAGAAACCCGACCGACGATGTGGTTTGACGTAGCTGATGAAGCTGATTGCATACCAATCCTCCCCTGCACCGGAAGCCATGGAGATCAGGGTATCGTCGGGGATGACGCGCCGAATACAGATCGGATAGTGGTGGCAGTACTTGCCCTGGAGCGCCCTCAGATCCTCCTGCAGGCCGAGGGACTCGAGCCGCTGCTGGTTCCTCGAGGAGAGGCTGCTCTCCCCCCCACCCGCCAGCTTCAGGACATCCCTGGTGTAGCTGAGCGCCTCTTCCAGCTGATCGCGACGCACGAACAGCTCGATCTCGATGTGTCGAAAAGCCTCATGCCTCATCACCAGCATGGATGAGGAGCGATCCACCACCCGCCAACCACGCAGAACGAAGAGCGGCAGGACATGGCGGAAGATGCCCCGGACCAGGCTGCGAATCATCCCCCAGCGAACCAGGGATAGGATCAAGAGATGAAGACCATGATCCATCACGACCAGCCAGTAGAGCCGATAGAGACTCGCATGCCAGGAGCGTGCGTCGTCTGTCTCCCGCCGGTGCTGAGCGATGTACGACCAGCGCCAGGGAATGAGAAAGAACTGCTGGAGCGGAAGTGATGGCTCTCTTCGAAGTACCTCCGACAGGCTGGAGTACTCACCAAGGTATTCCTGGATGTTGTACTGCTTCCGACAGCGAATCCGGACCGACAGGATGATGCCGAGAGACCCCAACGAGCACCTGGCCGCGCGCAGGGCCTGCCCCTCGCTGACCTCCTCGACGATAGCCTCGCCAGTGTTGCCATCAAAACGAGCCAGACGAACCCCCACGATGTAGTGGGACATGCTGTGACGGCCCGAACCGTGAGTTCCGGTCGAGATCGCACCGGCCACGGTCTGAACGGTGATCAGTCCCAGCGAGGGCAGGGTGGCCCCTTGCCGACCGAGCTCATCCAGGAGGCGCTTGATCTGGCAGCCTGCCCCGACCGTACCCACCAGCTGATCACCTTCCGACCTGAGCTCGACGGTATTCAGCTCTCGTAGATCCAGAAGCACGCCATCCGCCAGGACAGCCTCGCTCCAGCTGTGAAGCCTCCCGACAGCGCGGACCCGCTGGCCGCGATGCCGGTTCAGGATCTCGAGAACCTCAGCCTCATCAGCTGGGGTGTAGGCCGCAGTCGGCTGGAGATCCTGGTTCTGGCCGAAGTTCTTGAGTAGCACGGGAGGCGTGAGTCCTGATCAAGGGCGTCCGTGGAGGTTGCCAGGGATTACACAGGGAATCAGCCTGTGTTCCCAGATCTTGTGTCGGGACAGACTCACCGGCTCCAGGACGCCCGACCTCCCCACTGTCAGTGACGATGGGTGACAGGTCCCTCCAGCCGGCCCCCCATCCAGGGCTTCGCGAGCGGTCCCGAGGCCCGCTGCTCGGATTCGGAAGCTGGAGTTCCTGACAGGCCTCAGCGAACCAGTCGATAGCTCGTCGTACCGGTGTTATCGACGTTGAACACGAGCCTGTAGCTCTTGGTTGAAGGATCGTACTCGGCCTGCCAGTAGTCGTTGCCCTCAACCTCCTGGCCCAGCCCGGTCCAGGAGCCGCTGAACTGGCGCTCCAGGCGCCATCCATCGTGACGATCCAGTCCCTCGAAGATCATGGGGACGAATCCGAATCCTCCGGTCAGGTCGAACTCCGCCCAGACCTCTCCACCCGAGGTTCTCGAGGGATTGGACGAGACTGCGATGGAGATCGGATGGGTGCGCAAGAGCGTCCCTACCGCCATCTGGACCTCGACGCTGTTTCCGCCGGCGAGGGTACGCATGAGTTCCGGCGTCCCGAAGTCGGGGTCCGGCGCAGCCAGGAGATCCGGGCTCGAGCCGTAGTAGCGCGTCTTGTCTGCCGGCAGCACGAGGTACTCGACAGTAGCCCGGAGAGTCGTCCCCGCGGGAAGGACCGGACTGGCGGGGTTGTACGGAACCCCCAGCTCAAAGCCGATCTGAGGATGCTGCCCCCAGTTGTTCGTGTGGACCAGGTTGATGTGGGGGGTGGTCGTGAGACTACCGCCCACGTTGAGCTCGTAATCTCTGACCACGAAGCCCACATCTGCAAACTCCTCGGGAAGGCTTCCCCCGGAATTGAGGTTGCCGTAGAGCAAGACCCACGGAGCGTCGCCGGAGAGCGAGATCCCACGATCAGCAGCCGAGGCATAGCCCACCGAACCCGTCGGAGTTGATGCAACATCGACAACGACAGCGGCCGCATTTCCGTAGGCAATCCTCGAGAAGCCGTTGTCGGAGTAGTTGTCCGCAGCCACCTGGAAGAATGCCAGGCGGTCGTAGGTGACGGCCTCGAGAATGGTGTACTCGAGGTCATAGAGCACCCGCAGGACGTCATCTCCACGGCCAAGTCGAGTGCGCAGGGAGGACTCGATCTTGCCGTCCAGGGTCACACCGGCGTAGACCACATCGGTCAGGTTTGGTCCGGGCGACTGGTAGAGGGTCCGAAGCCTACCCAGGCGATCCTTGGCCGCTCCGGCGGGCTTGTACACGAGGAAGTCGGCACCACCCACATTCCCCGTCCAGTTGTAGAGCTGCTGACTCTGGACCAGGAACGGCCTGACGTCATCGATCATCGAGCGCCCAAGGGTGAGGTCAGGGTCGTAGGTGACGCTCTCACCCCAGCAGCCCAATGCTGACTCGTCCCATTGCTGATTGGTCCCCCACCCGACCAGGCTCAGCTGAGCGTGAGACGCTGCAAAGCTGCTCCCCCACTTGGCCCTGGCGATCGTGAACTCGAGCTCATGGCGCCCACCCTGGGGGAGAAAGGGCGTCGAGTAGAAGTGGTACCAGCGCCTTGTAACTGGCTGAGTCTCGTGCCAGTTCTTCGAGATCTGAACCGGCAACCCCAGCGGCTCACCCTGCGAGTCCCTGAACATCGCGGACCCTCCGGTGATGCTCGCGATCACGCTTCCCTCCAGATCCAGTGCCACAGGGATCGAGACAGCCTCTCCTGCCTCGGATTGCAGGACGACCCGATGCCTGTTGTACCAGGTCTGGTGATTGGGATCGGACCAGTTCGGATAGGTTGGCGCGCCAACGCTTGTGTTGAGGTCGAGCTCGACCAGGTAGGCACCGCGTTCGGGGTCGAAGACCGCATCTGCGATTGGCTCAGCGTCAACGCCGCTGCGGTCCTGCTGGGCAAACTGCACGCGGACTGTCGTGCCCGGGTGAAGGTAAGCATCGACCTGTGCATCGGTCAGCCCCTGGGTCGGGAGGGCCAGCAATGAGACGGCCAGGGTCTGCCCAGCGTCGAGCTGACTGACAGTGCGCGTTGCTGTCACTCCACCCTCAGCAGGAAGTTCGATCGCAGCAGTCGCCCCTGCGACTTCGGGAATGATGAGGATCCACCCATCCCCCGCCCCATCGACCATGCGCACCGCGCGGTTGGCTTCGAGAACGGTCACCTCGGTGAGCGCATCGATGGCCGGTCCTGAGAGATGCACTCGCGCGGAGACATTCGAGGTCTCCGCAGTGACCGTCTCGGTACGATGAGTCAGCACCAGGTGGCGAGGCATCGTCACCAGTTGTACGCTCCCCGCCAGATCAGGAGCACTCGCGTAGCTGACGGCGGGAATGTCGACCCGCTGCATGAATCGACCACCATCGATCAGTCGGGATGGGTTCGACGCGCTGCCGTCCGTTCCGAGGAAGCTGGTTGCCGGGTGGACCCCGCCGGAGAGCTCCACGTCGTAGCTGACACTCATCGCTGGGAGAGCTTCAACCACCTGATTGTCAAGGACGAGGCTTCCCGCTGCACCTGATACTGAACCCTGAAGAGCACCAAGCCGGGTGAGCTCACCACTGGTGACGTCGAAGGACAGTCCGTAGGTGCCCGAGTTGACGTGCCGCTCGGTCGAGTAGCTTGGCCACGTGGGCCACGGACGGAAGTTCGTTGGCCAGTAGGAGTAGACGTGGTCTGCCTCCTCTACCACGGGCACGGGGGCGACCTTCAATACCCGAGTCGCAGCACCTTGTGGAGGTGCCGTGAACTGTGCGGAGGCGGGCAGAGCGAGGACCCCGAGGAGCACAAGAGGGGCAGCACAGGAATTCTTGACAGCGGCGATGGTCATGGCTTCGGTCTGGGGGGATCTGGAACCGAACGAGGGAGGGCACCTGGTGGTTTGGCTGCTCACACGGAGTCGCCATCCCTCACGATGGAGGCATCTTACCACTGCATCAGAAGCACAGAGGCCCTCCTGTTCCTGGCCCCGGGAAGCGCGCTGACTCCCTGTCTCCCTGCCAGCGGAGCACTCGAGATCACGCCAGGTGGATACCTGGCCGCGCGCTCAGGGCAGCTCGCTCAACAAGGCCGAGGTCGATTGGTGCCACTTGCCCTCCGGCTCACGCTCGAGGTAAGCCTCGAGCGCTGTCCTGGCCGCGAGCTTCTCGTCTGCTGCGTAGAGCGCCTTCGCCATGAAGATGTGCACGGGCTCAGGAAGCACCAGATCGGCCTCGATTGCATCGTCGAGAACTCGACGCCAGTGGGTGGCCGCAGGCAGGAACTCCTGCTGTCGATAGAGCACAACGGCCAGCTGGCCGTGCACCAGCAGCAAGCTGTCGTCCAGCCGAAGTGAGTGCTCGAAGCGCATTCGAGCGGTCTCCAGGTCCCCCTTCTCGAAGGCGGTGACACCATCCTTCATCGCCTGTTCAGCCGCGCCGCGCAGGATATCGCCGCCCGTACCGAGCTCCTCATCGGTGAGGCCCGCCTCACGCGCCAGGCGGAAGAACTCGATGGCCTGGTCGCGGCGACGCAGGACGAGCTCGGCCATCGCAGCGCGCTTGTACATCAAGGCCAGCTCACCGCCACGATCATGGCCTTCGGATTCGAGCTCCTCGAGGATGCTCACGGCTTGAGGGAACTCACCGTTCGCGGCCAGGATGTCGGCAAAGAGCAGGCGGGCATCGACCTCGAAGGGATCTCGGGACAGGCTCAGCTTGACCTGCTCGAGAGCAGCCCGGGTTCGCTGTTCGGAGAGCGCGCGCTTGGCGAGGAGCAGGTGAGCCTGGGCCGTGGCCCGATCCATGAAGGGCATCTCCGCGTCGTACTCGCGGGCTCGCTCGAGTAGCGCCAGGCCGCGCTGCGCTCCACCCTGCTGCGACAGCTGGATGAAGGCCTGAGCTCGCAACAGCTCCGGGGCACTACCACAGGCTTCCAGACCCCGGCGGACCTCCTCTCGGGCGGTCTCGAGCCGCCCCGAGGCGGCGTGCAACTCGGCTGCTGTCGCGTAGACTCGCGGATCGGTCGGCGCGCTGCTGCGTGCCTGCTCGATCATCGGCGTGACCTTCAGGTCCTGGCCACGGATCGCGAAGAGGCGAGCCTCGAGCAGCGGTTCCTCCACGCCGAGGGTCGGACGGGCTCGATCAAGGATCGACTCGATCCCCTCCAGGACTCCCAGATCCAGGTTGCGGCGAAGTTCACGTGCCGCTTCGCTGTCGTCTCTCTGGAAGACGGCCTGATACTCGGAGGGTTCTGCACGAACCTCCTGGCTCTCACCGCCTCCAGGCACCTCGGCCTGGCCGCAGGCTACAAGAAGAAATGAGAACAGGATCGGGGGCCTGACTACGCTGCTCGGGATGTGACTTCGCATGATTGGGGGTCGGAGCCTACCCGGCCCGCCCCTGGAGTTTACGCTTGGCCTCGCAGACCTGGAAAGATCAGGGTGCAGCTCGGCGGTTCTCCTCGCCGGACCTCCGCCTGCGCGGCCGGGGCCAGACACGGCCTCTCTCCGAAGACCCGCCGGAAGGCGCCAGCTGAGGCGAGCGCAGCAGGCCCCCTTTGCCGTAGGATTCGAGCCATGGGAACTGTCCGACTCGTGACCTGCAACTGCAAGACCGACCAGCGCTCCACCCAGGCCCTCGACGAGCCAACCCTCAGGACAGCCTCGATCGCTGGGCGCCCTGCCGACAAGGGGCCCTATCTTGCCGATAGCTTGCGAATACGGCAGTTCAGGGCGCTCTCGATGGAACACGCCCGCCCCTTCACCACGCGCCCTGGCTCGGCCGCCGGAGGAGCCTCGAGATGAGCGAATTGAATCCCCGGGAGGAGCTGGAGGCTCTGGCCACCGGCCTGGCTGCCCAGTTCGAGCGGGCTCGCAGGCGAGGAATTCGAAGAGTCCTGGCTCCGGCGCCCACGAGAACTGCCTCGGAGGCTCCTTCAAGCCAGGCGCAGGCCCCCCCACCTTCGACGAAGCCCACGGGACCCCCCCAAGACCAGGCCGCCGGCTGCTCCAGCCTGGAGGAGCTCCAGCAAGCCGTGGCCGCCTGTCGGGCTTGCAGGCTGTGCGAGACCCGGACTCAGACCGTCTTCTCCGACGGCCGCGGGTCCTCGGGGGTGATGTTCATCGGGGAGGCCCCCGGCGCCGACGAGGATGCCTCAGGCGTGCCCTTCGTCGGGCGCGCTGGGCAGCTGCTCTCGGACATCGTCACCAAGGGCATGAAAATGTCCCGTGAAGAGGTCTATATCGCGAATGTCCTCAAATGCCGCCCACCGGGCAACCGCGATCCAGAGCCCACCGAGAAGGAGCTCTGCACCCACTTCCTCGACCGCCAGATCGATCTGGTCAATCCCAAGGTGATCATCCCGCTCGGCAAGCACGCCGCCCAGCACGTCCTCAAGAGCGACCTCTCCATGGGGCGTATGAGAGGTCGGGTCCACCTGGTAGGCGGCCGTCAGGTGGTCCCCACCTACCACCCGGCCTTCCTTCTACGCTCTCCACATATGAAGAAGGACTGCTGGCAGGACATCCAGCTCGCCCTGAAGACCCTGGCCGAGGGAAGCTGAGCTCATCCCCGCAAATCGACCCTGTGAGCCCAGGAGGAGGGTTTCCAACAGATCCTGGGGAGCTTTCGTGGTAACCAGCCCAGCTGGATCGGGTAGCAGGCGGCCAGGCTCCGACCAGGAGTCGACCACGAACCGTTGATAGCCTGCTGGGGGTTTGTTGACCACCCCCATGGCTATCGCTATCCTCCCCGGCTCATTTCAAGGACTCCCCATCCCCACCGAGACAGCTGATCGGACTGCTGAAGATCGGCTGTGTACTGCTACCGCGCGTCGGTGGCCTGTACGTGCAGGGAACAAGGAGTTCGTTACAAACTCCCTGAAATCTTGGCCCGTGAGAGTTCCCCCCAAGCACGTCGCGCGCCGACGGGCGGAAACGACTCTCGCACCCCCCTCTAAACCCTGGCTTCTCCTCCCAGAGGCCACACCTTTTTTAAGGCTCGAGAAACTCATGCGCCTGAGATTCCTCTTCCTGCCGCTTCTCGCGGTGGCCCCCGTTGCCTGCCAGTCCACCGACTCGAACAACGAAGGTGGCGACACCGCAGTCTCAGCCCCGGAGCTGCGGACCCCTACCGGGACCATTGACAAGACCTCCGAGGACACAACCGACACGGTCGAAGCTTCGTTTACAGCCGAAGCCAGCAACCAATCCGGTGATCTCGCTCAGGACGCAGAACGGCTGGAGCGCAAGCAAAGCCAGCGCTCCTTCCTTTCCGGCGAATCGATCAAGGAAGGTGACAACCACCTCGATCGCGGTAACCTCGAAGGAGCGCTCGTCGCCTACGCAGAGGCGATCGCGATCGATCCGGGCAACCAGACGGCCCGTGAACGCATGCAGCGCGTCGAGGGGATGCTCGGAAATCGCTATGCGGTGGTCGCCGACACTCTCCAGGACGAGGTCGAGCGGGCCATGGTCAAGCGGGCTCAGGCCCGCATGGAGGCCGAGCGCTACAACGTTCGCGGTGATGCAGCCCTGAACAACGCTGAGTTCGACGAGGCCATTCAGAACTACCGCAGCGCGGAGATGATCCTGCGCTACAACCCGCTTATCGCCACGGAGTCGCTCGACGAGCAGATCATCACCGGCAAGCTCAACGCCGCCGTCGATCATCGCGAGGACGCCCGGCGCCGCGCTGAGGAAGAGACCATTGCCGCTGCCCGAATGGCCTCCGAGACGGCCGAGCGCCGTGAGCGGGAGCTCTTCGAGGACAAGCTGATCACCCTCTTCGAGGAGGCCAACCAGGCCTTCCTCAACGAGAACTTCAAGCGCTGTGAGTCCCTCTGCGACCTGATCCTGATGGAGGATACGGGTAATGAGGCCGCCACGATGCTTCGCGAGAACTCTCAGGAAGCACGACACCTGACCACCGCGGAGCGCAACCGCCGCGACTACAAGGAGCAATGGCTGCGCACCTTCGCCGATCTCGATCAGCTGAACGTGATCCAGACCGAGCCGGTCGTGTTCAATGACCTCGACCGCTGGTTGGAGGTCATCCAGCGCAAGCCCAAGGAGTTTTCGGCCTCCGAGGAGGCCGGTGCGGACGACAGTCTCGCCGTGACCACCCGCCTGGAAGAGGTTCGCTTTGCGCCCCAGTTCGTCGGCGAGGATGGAGAGGGTGCCCCGCTCGAGGACGTCGCGAACTTCCTGCAGACCCTGACCGGCGTCAACTTCATCATCAGCACAGCCGTGCGCGAGGAACTCGGCGAGGAGGAGACCATGGTCAACCTCCAGCTGCCCGAGTACAGCGTGAAGAAGATCCTGGACATCATCGCGGACACCAACGAGTCCCTGCGCTGGAAGATCGAGAATGGCGTGGTCAAGTTCGTGACCGCCGAGGAAATGGTAGGCGGTCAGGTCCTTCGCATGTACGAGGTCCGAGACCTGATCCACCCGATCCCGGACTTCCCGGGCGCTGAGATCAACGTACAGCCCTCCGGCGGCATCACGCTGCCTGATGAGGACATCGAAGAGCGCGAGTCGAACGTCGTCACGAGCGACCTCCTCGACCAGCTGATTCGCAACAACATCGACCCCGAGTCGTGGGAAGCCGATGCTTCCAACAGTCTTCAGATCAATGAGATGGGAGTCATGGTTGTGAACCAGACCCCTGCCGTCCACGAGAAGATCGGCCAGCTGCTAGCCGACCTTCGTGAGGCCACCGGCATCATGATCGACATTCAGTCCCGCTTCATCAAAGTCGAGGACAACTTCCTCGAGGACATCGGCGTGGACTTCCGCGGCCTCGGTCAGCCGGGCCTCGGCACCAACGAGTTCTTCGATGATTTCGGTGATGCGACCACCCAGGCCGAACTGGGCAGCGACATCGGAACCGACCCGAGCCTGGGCGCCTACTACGACGAGGGCGACGACGGCGACATCAAGGGACGCGTCGAGGAGCTCTACGACAACGCCTTGGGCAACGATAAGACCATCGAAGCCTCAGGTGGCCTGAGCTTCCAGTGGACCTACCTCAACGACATCCAGCTGGAACTGATCCTGCGTGCGGTCAGCAAGTCAGAGCGAGTCGAACTCGTCAGCAACCCCAGGGTGCTCGTCTCGAACACGGGTCGCGCGAACCTGACGGTGCTCAACCAGGTCGTCTACGTGAAGGACTTCGACGTAGAGATCGCCCAGGCGGCCTCAATCGCGGATCCGATCATCGACGTGGTCCAGGACGGAGTGATTCTGGACGTGAGACCGGCCGTCAGCGCCGACCGCCGCTTCATCACCATCGAGCTGCGCCCCACCATCGCGCACCTGCAGCGCCCGATCCGCGAGGTCAGCACCACGCTGGGCTCTCAGGCCTCGGTGACCATCCAGCTGCCGGAACTCGAGATCCAGCGGGTACGAACCACGATCCCGATGCCCGACGGCTCCACGGTGCTGCTCGGCGGACTCAAGATCTCCGACAAGAAGGACTATCGCTCCGGCGTCCCTATCCTGAACAAGATCCCGCTGGTCTCGATGCTGTTCGAGCGCAAGGGTAAGTACATCTCGAACAACAAGCTCCTTATCTTGCTGCGAGCTGACATCGTGATTCCCTCTGAGGAAGAGCCCACCCCGGCGCAGCTCGGCATTCGCTAGCGAGTACCTAGCCAACAGGGCGCTACCCAGCAGGCTCTTGGAAGAGCAAGAACCTGGAGAGCCCTGACTCGGGTGAGATCACAGGGGAAGGCCTCGGCCGGAGCGGCGAGGCCTTCTTGCTAATCCCCTCAATCAACGACCAAACCCTCGAGGCCCCCTGGGCGGTCCAAGGACTCGCTATCAGGCCTCGAGATCTTTCGAATCTCGTAATAACTCATGCGTTGCCGCACGGCTGCAAGCGGGTAGGAAGGGACATGGATCGAACCATGCCGCTGACTACCCCTAGCTCCCAGGTCCCCGTCCGAATCAACATCGAGCGCCCCTCATCTGCCATGAAGAGCCGCTGTAGCCTTGTCCTCTCGCGTTTCCTGCCTCTCACCGTCATCGGCTGTCTGGCCGGTACCGTGGCGATCGCAGCCCCCTCCTCCATGGCCCCTCTGGACAAGAGTGAGGCCCAGATCAGCGATGACATCGCCTTTGCCAAGGGACTGGCCAAGGGGTGGGGTTTCGTCGACCTCGCCGGGCAGGTCATCAAGGAGATCGAGAGTGAGGGCGTCTCGGCCGAGACCGCCGAGCGCCTGGGTGTGGTCAAGTGTGAGATCTATGCTCAGGGAGCCATCTCCGAGCGCGACCGTGAGCGTCGCAACGAGCTCTTCGAGCAGGCTCTCTTGGCCTACGAGGACTTCCTGAAGGAGAACCCCAACTCCCCCTCCGCGCCGGAAGCACGCTCGGGCTACATAACCATGTCCAGTGCCTTTGCGCGGTCGCTCCAGATTTCGATGGAGGAGGCCATTGGCGAGCAAGCCGAAGCCCTCAGCTCCAGACGCATGGAGGTTCTTCTCGCCGCCAACGAGCGCACCCGGACGCTGATCGAGGAGCTCGCGGGCAACGATGAGGAGAGCGAGGCCCAGAAACGCGAACGCCTCAACGTCATGATGATGCGCGCCCAGCTCAACCTGGAAATCGGGCGCAGCAGTGATGACGGCACCTTCAGCTTCGAGGAAGCCCGATCCATACTCGAGGATGTCACGGTCATTGCCGGGGAGAACACTCCCCAGGGGCTGCGAGCCTTCGATCTGATTGGCCAGGTCGAGGCGGCCCAGCAGAACTGGGAGGAGTCCTCCATGTTCTTCGAGGCAGTCGTGGAGACCGCTCTTCCTTCCGACAAGCAGACTTGGGATGCCATGGTTCGAGACAGCGAGCTCAGCCAGGCTGCCAAGGAACAGTCCTGGCTCTTCCTCGAGCTGTCCACTGGCGGACTGGTGGACGCCTACCTCTCGGCGGGTGACACCCAGCGAGCCACCTGGTATGCGCTGCACCTCTACAACACCCAACGACGCGAGGGCTTCGCCTACTCGACCCAGCTGGGCTACCCCTCACTACTCGCAGCAGCCAAGGTGTTGCTCGATGCCGGCGGGGTCGTCGGCGGCAAGCTCAATCAGGGCCAGGGCGTCTGGTACGAGTCAGAGGACGCTGCCAAGGAAGCGGGACACACCAGGACAAGGGATCGCATCTCCACCTCTGACCTGGCACTACGTATCGCCCAGCAGGTCGTCAGCGAGAACCAGGGCAACGTGCTCCGGATCAAGGGCCAAAAGCTGATCGCGGAGATCATCGGCCGCGGAGGCAGGGTCGACCCTTCGGTGCTCTATGAGGCTGCCGAGGGCAAGTACTTCGCCAAGGAGAACGAGGACGCCATTACCGGCTTCAAGCTCGTTCTCGCGGCGCTCGAGGGCCAGGACCGGGCCACCCGGGTGGAGCTGGGTCCGAAGACCTTCCTGCGCATGGGCAACGCCTACAAGCGGCTGGATCGCAACTTCGAGTCCGCCATGGCCTTCCGCGAGGGCTGCACCACCTGGCAGGGCGACCCAGAGAACGACCAGTACAACGCTAACGGCTACTACAAGATGATGCAGGACATGCTGGCAACCGCCCCCGGCGACGCCCTGCTCAAGCAGATGTTCGAGGAGTCCCAGAACATTGCTGCCAAGCTCTCCACTCGAGATCAGGACCAAATCCTGTACGACCAGGCCGAGCGCTTGCGTCGCAAGAAGGAGTACGAGCCTGCGATCGCGAAGTACAAGCAGGTCAAGCAGTCAGCCATCGACTACGAGAAGGCCCTGGTCTGGATCGCGGTCTCCTATTGCCGCATGGGCAACTGGGAGGAGGGCTACGGTCTACTGCTGGACTACCTCGAGAACTTCGTCAATGACCCGAAGAACACGGTCAGTGGCTCCAAGGAAATCAAGCGTGCCGATGCAATGGCCACCGCGGCCTTCTATCGCGCTCTTCACGAGTACAGCACAGGTCAGTACGAGAAGTTGATCGGCTCTTCCGAGAACTACTACGAGCTCTTCCCGGACCAGACCAGCATGGCACCCTGGACGATGCGGATGGTTGGCGAGGCCCACGCCAAGACCGAGCAAGTCGATCAAGCCAAGAGCACTCTCCTGGAGATCATGGAGAGGTACCCAGATAGCGACAAGAGCGCGCAGCTCTCCAAGGTCATCTACAACGTGATCAAGGGCCAGATGGATCAAGAGACAGATCCAGACAAGAAGCGTGAGCTGCTCGAGGAGATGGCCAAGTTGCTCGAACTCAGCAACCAGAGCACCTCTACACCGAAGAGCCGTGACCTGCGCAACGAGTCCATGCACTGGGTCGATCTCGAGAACTGGGACAAGGCCGTCCCCGTGATCGAACGCCTGGTCGACAAGTTCGGCAGCGATCCCGACATGGCAACGAGCCTGGACACGTACATCCTCCCCGACCTGGCTCAAGGCTACCTCGAGCAACAGCGTGTCGCCGAGGCCAATGCTATCCTGAGCCAGCTGATGGTCAGCACCAACTGCCGCCCCTCCAAGCGCACCCTGCTCAACTATGCGCGCTCGGTCACCGGGTGGGTCACCGGCAGTGCAGCCGAGATCGTCGAGGTCCCAGGTACAGGCCAGACCAAGGAGGCCTTCGCCGATGCCTGCGACAAGCTGAACTCCCTGGCCAACTCCGTCGACCAGAAGTGGGCCTGCGAGTGGTACTCATTCAAGTTCCTGCAAGCCTACGGCTACTACAAGTGGGCCACCGCCGAGGGTGGTCCGAAGGACTCCAACAAGAAAGAGACTGCCGAGAGGCAGCTCAAGGCTCTGATTCAACCGCTGGGCCCCAACTTCAAGGGCAAGGATGGCGTCCCCGGAGTCGGGCAGTCCTGCGACGAAGACCCGGATCTGGCCCCCGCCCTCGGCGATGATGTGCTCCGACGCCGCCTGGTATGGCTCTGGGGCAAGGTCAGGTAACCCGGCAATGCGATGATTTGGCCCCCAGGCCAGCCCTCCCTATCTTTTGGTTGTGACCCTCGTCCCCTTCCCTAGAATGTTCGCCTCTTCGATCATGCTTCGTTCCCGTCCTACCGCCCTGAAGCCAGGCGCATCCCTATGCGCCGGCCTTGTCCTGGCCCTCTTCACGGGCAGTGCAGCACAGGCATCTTCCGCCCTCCAGAGTGGACGCCCCGACCAGGTGTATCTCAAGGACTCCTCCCGCCAGGAGACCGGTGTCATCACGGAGAACAGCCTGTCGAATGTGCTCCTGCAACGTGGCGACAAGGAGAAACGACTCGACTCAATCCGAGTGGAGAGAATCATCTGGGGCGCGGTGTCTGCCTCCTACCGGGAAGGCCAGGCCTACTACGATCGCGGCGACTACGAGAACGCCGCTGCCAAGTTTGCCCTCGCGACCACTGATGACGAGCGCGATGTCGTCAAGGCTGACGCACGACGGCTTGCAGCATCCGCCCTCTTGCGTCTTGGCGCAACGGACCCGTCACAGTTCGGATTGGCCCTCAGCGAGTGCGAGCGTTTCCTCTCTGACTACCCCGACTCCCGCCTCGTTCCCGAGGTACGCGCCATGCAAGCTCGCGCGACCCTGCTACGAGGAGATGAAGGCGACGAAGCAGCAGCTGGAGCGATGTACCGCAGCCTGTTCGAAGCAGGCAGTGGCGCCTCCCCCGCCGAAGGCTATCAACGGCTCCCCTCGCTGGAGGCCGGACTGCAGGCGATTCGCGCCCTGACCACCGCAGGCGACACCCTCGGTGCGCGTGAGATCAGCGGTGTACTCGCCAGCAGTATCAACTCGATGCAAGCAGACCTGGAGGAAGATAGCCCCGATAAGGCCCTCCTCGCCGCCCTTGCCGCCGAGGTCCAGCTGACCGAGGGATTCGTGCTGCTTGCAGGAGACCAGGCCCGTCAGGCAGAGACGTTCTTCAAGGCCCAGCTCGTGTCCGAGAGCGCGGTCCAGGCTGCATTGGGACAGACCTCTTCTGCCCTTCGCTACGGATCACTCCTCGGACTCGGACAGGCCTACCTCGCGCAGGGCAAGCTTCGCGAGGCCAGTGTCCAGTTCGCCACGGTTGCAAGCATCGACTACACAGATCGCGACCGATCCTCCAAGGCCCTCCTGCTGCTCGCCGAGACCATGGCGAAGCTGGGAGATAGCGATGGAATGGCTCAGGCTCGTAAGCGCCTGAATGTGATCGTCAGTTCCTACGGCGACACCCCCTCAGCAGCGGCCGCGAGAAGGAAACTAGACAATCTCTAGGGTCCTCAGGAAAGACCACTGCACCCCACCAGTTCACAAGAAAGACGGGCACACCACACTCAGGTGGTAGCCCCACTACCGATCCCCATCACCTCTACCGTCCGACTCCATAGGAGTACTCAAGTCATGATTCTCAGTCAGACTTCACGCCGCGTGGCCAATAAGGCTACCCGGGCACTCTCCACTGTCGCTGCTGCGGCCATTATCAGTGCCCCCGCCCTCGCCCAGGAATCCAGCAGCGCTCTCGACGTCTTCACCAAGTCTGGAGGCATCGGCATCCTGATCATCGTGCTCTCGGTGATCGCCCTTGCCGTGATCATCGAGAACATGGTCACCCTCAAGCGCGATAAGCTGGCACCGCCCGACCTGATCGACGAGGTGCAGGCTCTCTTTGACGAAGGTCAGTACCAGGAAGCCATGGAGCTCTGCGAGAACGAGCCCTGCTTCTTCACTCGTATCGCCGGCGCCGGCATCACCAAGGTTGGTCACCAGTTCGAGGTCATCGAGCAGTCCATCACCGAGATGGGCGACGAGGAGTCCATCCGCCTCCACCAGAAGATTGGTTGGCTTGCGCTGATCTCGAACGTGGCTCCCATGATGGGCCTGCTCGGTACGGTGGGTGGAATGATCAAGGCGTTCAACGCGATCGCCTCCTCTGGCGGCCAGGCCAACCCCGCAGAACTCGCTGTCGGTATCTCTGAGGCACTCCTGACGACCATGCTCGGTCTGTCCGTCGCGATTCCCACCACGGCGGCCTTCGCCTTCCTGCGAAACCGACTGGTGAAGACTGTCATCGAGGTCGGAGCTATTGTCGAAGACCTGTTCGAGCGCTTCCGCCCGAATCACGCCTAGTCCGCACCCCCTGGAGGACGGGTTGGTAGGGGTTGGGGAAGCGGCCCCATGAGTACGACCGCTTCCCCACCAAGGCCTCACCTACCCGGGCAAGACGCCAGCAAGAGAGCGACACGATGAATCTGAACAAGCACGATCCCGAGACTGACATGGAGCCGGACATGACGCCGATGATCGACGTCGTCTTCCTGCTCATCATCTTCTTCATGGTCATCACTGACATGACGCAGCAGGATCTCGAGGACCTACAGCTCCCCGTTGCTCAGAATGCGGTAGCGGATAAGCCCAAACCAGACGAGTTCCGGCCAGTGGTCAACATCATGGTCGACGGCTCGATCTGGGTAAAGCGCCGCCAGTACTTCGATCCGGAGAACCCCGACGAGTACAAGGAGCTCCGCGGTTTCCTCACTGACGTGGCCGTCAAGATGAAGAGGGACCCCGAGGATCCCCAAAAGCTCCCCGATGAGCCCCTGCTCGTTCGCGCAGATATGAACACTCCCTTCAAGCACGTCCAAAAGGTGATGGAACAGTGCGGCTACAAGGGTGTTCAGATCTGGAAAATCCAGCTGGCCGCCTCCGAGGCGCAGAAGGACAAGGACGACGAATAGGCTATCCCGTCGGACCCTCCCCAATCGTTTCCAGACTCACAGCTATTAGGAACCAACACTGCCATGGGCGAACAACTCAAGAGAATCGCAACCGAAGAGAACAAGCTCGAGATGACGCCGATGATCGACGTCACCTTCCTGCTCCTGATCTTCTTCATGTGCACACTGAAGTTCAAAACCCTCGAGGGCAAGCTAGCCGCGTACCTTCCCAAGGACGTGGGTGTCAACAGCTCAGACGACCCGCCCATTGAGAAGGTCGAGGTCACTCTCCGAGTTATCAAGGAGGGCACCAAGCTGGAGCCCCGGGCCAACAACGAAGGAGAACGGAAGCTGTGGGACGGAACGCCTGGCACTCGATACGTGTACGACACCGACCGCCTGGTCGAGTACTCGATCGGACCGCGAAAGACCTTTGATCTGGATGAGCTCCAGCGGGTGCTCACTGACCTTCACAAGGCTGATGAGGAGCGACCGGCCACGATCGATGCCCGCAAGGGCACGGTCTACGATGATGTGGTTCACGTGCTCGATGCGGCCATGAATGCCGACTTCAAGGAAGTCACCTTTGTGGGGGCCTACGAGTAGACGCACCGAAATTCAGCCCTCTCCCCTGAGCGCCCTCTGGCGCCCTTGGAGGGGCACGAGAAGCCACCCGGGGGGAGAGCAACGACTCTCCCCCCGGGTCGATTTGAGGGCCCCTGAACGGTCCCGAGAGGTACAGATAGAGCGTGTCTCCTCGCAGGCGCTCACCAGCCGCGAGGTCCGCCCCTAAGTCCTTGTCAACATGACAGTTGATTCTTCAGGAGAGGCTTTGACCGGGGCCCCTGGAGCCTGTTATCTTTCGCCGCCTTCGAGGGCCGAGATGCGCGCCATCCCGGTTGTTTGAAGGTACGCTCAGTCCGCGCGGCCGGGCGTAACGCAGCGCAGATCCAAGGTTTCCGGTTGCCCGTGCTACCCGCGTGGATAGTGCTGGCTCGCCAGCATCGACCTCCCCATCCCCAAGTCCCGCCTTTCGAGAGATCCCCGGTCCTTATGAGGAACTCCGACCTGAATATTCCCTCCCGATCCGCCACCCCCCGGCGCCCGCTGCTTGGTGGTGGAACGATCGCAACGGCGACCTTCGCCTCGGTCCTGTTTTTCGCTTCTTGCGGAACCACAGCGGACCTGAGCAATGACAATGCCGCCTGGGAACCCGACCCCGCTGATCCTTCGAACAAGGCTCTTCCCGAGGGCGTGCCCGCTGGTGAATTGAGCACCGAGCTCGAACCCCAGGACGCCGGCCAGATGCTGCGCGATGATGCGCGCCTGCTGGAGCTCAAGGAGCAGCGCCGTGCCTTCCTGGTAGCAGAGCACCTTGCGAACGCCAACAACCTCCGGGAGCGCCTGCGCTTGAAGGAAGCACGGGAAGAACTGCTCGCAGCCCTCGGACTCGACGCCGACAACCTGCAGGCAAAGAAGGACTTGGCCGAAGTCAACGCCCTGCTGGGTGATGACTACGACGCAACAGTCTCGAGTGTCTCAGAGACACTGGAGAGCGCCATGATCGTCCGCACCCAGCAGCTGCGCGCCGAGGCGAGCGACCTGCTTCGCGATGGCAAGCTGATGCTGGCCAAGGGTGACTACGACGGCGCAATCGCTCAGCTGACGATTGCCGAGCAGACCGTTCGGTATGCCCCCTACTCCATCGACTGGTCGGGTATTGATACATCGATCAGCGCCCTCCTCGAGCGCGCCCAGAACGAGCGCGACAATGCAGAAGAGGCCACCCTGCTGGAGTCCCAGCGCCTCGCCTTCGAGGAGCTTCAATCACGCGAGCGCGAAGACGCCGACCGCAAGCGCCAGATCGTCGACAAGATGCTCGGCCAGGCCATCGACTCCTTCGCCACCGGAAGGTACGAGGACGCCATGTACTATGCGGACCAGGCCCTGCGCAAGGACCCCCGCAACAGCCAGGCAGAAGAGCTCCGCGAGAGCGCCTTCAAGGCCGGCCAGCAGGCCACCCAGGTCGCCTACGTTGCCGCCAAGCGGGAGCAGTTCAGGCGCTGGAAGGAAGAGCTCGAGAGCTACAAGATCCTGTGGAACGACACGATCACCCTGCCCGATGCGGATGAGTGGGCCGAGATGACCGCGCTGCGTTCGAAGCGCCGCGGCCTCGACCTGGATCAAATGCGTTCACCCTCTGATCTCGCGCTCCGCGAAACCCTGAGGAGCACGCTGATCAAGCTCCCCCCCGTCGAGGAGGAGGAGAACATCAGGGCAATCGTCGACATGATCCGGATCATGACCGGCCTGCCCCTCGTGGTCGACCCCGCGGCCTACAACGCGGTCATCGATGAGGGCATCCTCTTCACATTCTCCTTCGAGAACGAGGTGACCGTTGAGCAGGCCCTGAACCTGCTGACCGACTTCGCCGGCGAAGAGGTCACCTGGACCATCCGCCATGACGCCGTCATGGTCACCACTGTCGAAAAGGCCCGCGGCGAGCCCGTCGTTGTGCACCACGACGTGCAGGACCTGGTCTTCGGCCTGACCGACTTCATGGGACCCCGGATCAACAAGATTCGCCTCCTCGACGAGCTCGAGGATGATGACGGAGGCGGCCCCTTCGGTTTCATCGGTGAGTCCCCGCGACTGATCGATCCCGACGACCTGGCCACCATGATTCAGGAGAACGTCGACCCCAACTCGTGGGAAGACGGAGCAACCATCGAGAGCTACGACGGTCACATCATCATCGTCCAGACTCCCGAAATTCAGAAGAAGGTCGCGGCCTTCCTTGAGGGACTGCGAGCACTCTCCTCATCGATGGTCACCATCGAGACCAAGTTCATGGAGGTCGGTGACGACTGGATCCAGGAGATTGGAGTCGACTTCAGAGGACTGAACGACAACCCCCTGACGGATGTCACGAACGGACTCGAGGACATGGCCTCTCAGGGCCTGGACAACGGCGGCACGGGCTCTGACGGCTCGAACGCAGCGGGCGCTCCCTCCTCTGGCTTCTACTACGATGACAGCCCCGACGGCGACTACAGAGGTCGCACCGAGAACTACTTCGGCTCTGCCCTGGGTGATGCCCTCAGCACTGTCGGAGGAATGACGTTCCAGTACACCCTGCTGAACGATCTCGAGCTCTCGGCAATCCTGCGAGCGGTCGAGAAGAGCTCGAACTTCGAGCTCATCAACGACCAGGTCCTCTCGGTGCACAACACCCAGCGTGCCTACGTCACGGTCGTCAACCAGCGTGCCTACATCCAGGACTTCGACGTCGAGGTGGCCACCTTCCAGGCGGTCGCTGACCCGCAGGTCAATGTCCTCCATGAGGGTGTGGTGCTCGATGTCCGCCCCACCATCCACAATGATCGTCGCTACATCTCGCTGGAGGTGCAGCCGACCGTCGCCCGAGTGGTCGCCATGCGGACCTACTCCTCTACCCTCGGCGGCAACACCTCGCCCGTTCAGTTCGAGCTCCCCGAGCTCAAGGTCCAGAGCGTGTTCACCACCGCCCAGATCCCGGACGGTGGTTCTATCCTGCTCGGCGGTCTGACTGACATCCGCAACGTCGAGAGACGCGCCGAGGTGCCGTGGCTTGCTCAGGTACCGCTGGTCGGGTTCTTCTTCAAGAGCGAGGGCTACAGCGACGAGAACAAGTCACTGATGATCCTCATCGAGGCCAGCATCATCGACGTCCGTGAGGAAGTCGCCAAGATCGAGACCGCCTACTAGGGCGTAGACTGCCCAACCCAAGCAGGAAAATCTCAACAGCCAGAACTGCCCCCGGCCCCCGGGAGACAGGCAAACAGGGCCAGGTCACTCCTCGGAGTGCCCTGGCCCTGTTTCTTTCTAGCCCCCAAGTTCATTAACCTTGGGGCGGCTTCAATCCTCCCTGAACCTCCAGCCCGAGCCCCCTGTCATGTCCCGCCTTGACGCGATCTTCTTCGACATCGACGACACGCTCTTCCCCACCACGGAGTTCGCGCAGCGCGCCCGCTGGAACGCCGTCAAGGCAATGATCTCTGCCGGGCTCGACCTTCCGGAGGAGCGCGTCTATCGGGAGCTCTGTGAGGTGATCTCCGAGTTCACCTCGAACTACGGCAATCACTATGACCACCTTCTCAAGAGGTTGGGAACTGATGCGTTACGTGACGTCAACCCTGCCCTGGTGATCGCAGCCGGGGTGATGGCATATCACGACACCAAGTTCAACGAGATCGCCCCCTTCGACGACGTCGCCCCTCTGCTGATTGATCTGCGCGAGACTGATGTGATCGTTGGAATCATCACGCACGGCTGGACAGTCAAGCAGGCCGAGAAGCTCCTACGGCTGAAGCTGCTTCCCCACCTGGATCGACAGGCCATCTACATCTCCGAGCAGGTGGGAATCTCGAAGCCCAATCCCAAGCTGTACCTCCATGCCCTCGATGCACACGGGCTCGCACCCGAGCGGACGATGTACGTGGGTGATAGTCCGAGCCACGATGTACTGCCAGCCAAGAGCGTCGGAATGATGACGGCCTGGTCCAGCCGGGCTGCGCGAACGACCTTGGCCGAGACAGGACTGGAGGCGGACCATACGATCGCGAACTTCGAGCAGCTGCGGATCGTCCTGCGTCAGCACTACGAGGTCGGAGTCTGAGCGCCGCAAGCTCGCTCGTGGCTCATCCTCGCTCAAGGTGGTTCTGCACATCCTCCCTCGCGAGGAGTGGCTTGAGAATCAGCCTGAGCTTGACGTCCCCCGCTACTCAACGAGGTGACAGGCAGCCTCGTGCGTTGCGGTGACCTTGACCGTCTCTGGATAGGCCTCGTGGCAACGCTTTTCCGCCACGGGGCAGCGCGGAGCAAAGTGACAGCCCGGCGGAGGGTTCATCGGTGACGGCACATCACCAGTCAGCGGGATGCGCTCCTGACGCAGCTTCGGATCGGGCCTCGGCACCGCAGAGAGCAACGCCTTGGTGTAGGGATGACGGGGATTGGAGAAGAGCTCCGCTGCTGTGGCAAGCTCCACGATCCGCCCGAGGTACATCACCGCGATCCTGTCCGAGAGGTACTTCACGACCGAGAGGTCATGAGCAATGAAGAGGAAGGAGAGCCCGCGCTCCTCCTGCAAGTCCTTGAGAAGGTTGATCACCTGAGCCTGGATCGAGACGTCCAGAGCGCTGACCGCCTCATCGCAGACGATGAAGCGTGGCTCGAGGGCGAGGGCTCGGGCAATCCCGATGCGCTGTCGCTGGCCGCCGGAGAACTCGTGTGGAAAACGATTGAAGGCATCAGCCCGCAACCCCACGCGCACCAGGAGCTCGGCGACCCGATCTTCCAGCTCCTGACCAGTTGCCAGGCCATGCACCCGCAGCGCCTCCCCGACAATACCACCAGCAGTCTTGCGCGGATTCAGGCTGGAGTAAGGGTCCTGGAAGATGATCTGCAGATCTGTGCGGTACTCACGCATCTGACGGCGCGAGAGATCAAAGAGCTCGATGGCCTCAGTGTCTGGCTCGGCACGATAGCTTGCCCGACCAGCCGTCGGCTCGAGCAACCGCAACAAGGTACGGCCCGCTGTGGTCTTCCCGCAGCCCGACTCCCCCACCAGGCTCAGGGTCTCCTGGCGACCGACGGTAAAGCTGAGCCCATCTACAGCCTTGACGTTCCCCACGTGACGTGAGAAGACTCCCTTGCGGATCGGGAAGTACTTGCGCAGGCCCTCTACCTCGATCAAGGGAGCGGTGGAGGTCGGGGCTGTGGTTGATTCGGTCATGAGACTCGCCTAGAGCTTCTCAGCCTCTTCCAGGTGGTGGCATGCCACGGTATGTCCCGCCTGATCCCCGAACCTCTCGAGGGTCGGTTCGATCTCCGCGCATCGATCGCTGGCGAGCGGACAGCGCGTGCGAAAGCGACAGCCAGAGGGGAAACGGAAGGCACTGGGCACGATGCCCTCGATGGTAGAGAGCCTGACACCCGGTGGAGCAAGGTCGGGCAAGGAGTGAAAGAGACCAATCGTGTACGGATGGCAGGGCTTGCCAAAGATGGTCTCGACAGAGCCATACTCGACAACCTTACCGGCATACATGACCGCCACATGATCTGCGGTCTGGGCCACGACACCCAGGTCATGGGTGATCAGAAGCACGCTCATGCCCTCGCGTTTCTGCAATTCCGAGATCAGCTCGAGCACCTGAGCCTGGATGGTCACGTCAAGCGCGGTCGTGGGTTCATCCGCGATCAACAGGGATGGACTACAGGCCATCGCCATGGCAATCATCACCCGCTGGCGCATGCCCCCGGAGAGCTGGTGTGGGTACTCGTCCACACGCTGCTCTGGACTGGGTATTCCGACCTTCTCCAGCATGCGGATCGCATGCTGGTGTGCGGCCATCTTGTCCATTCCCTGATGAAGCATGACCGTCTCCATGATCTGATTGCCGACAGTGAAGACCGGATTGAGTGCAGTCATCGGCTCCTGGAAGATCATCGAGATGTCATTGCCGCGAATCTCGCGCAAGCGCCGTTCGTCGACCTCCAGCAGGTTCTCACCACGAAAGAGGATTTCCCCTCCAGCATTGAAGCCAGGCGGCATGGGTACCAGGCCGAGTATCGAGAGCGCCGTGACGCTCTTACCACAACCGGACTCGCCCACGATCCCCAGCGTCTCGCCAGCCAGGACGGAGTAGTTCACCCCATCCACGGCCTTCGCAATGCCCTCATCACCTCGGAAGTGAGTCCGCAGGTCCTTGACCTGCAAGAGGACCTCACCGCTCTTCTCTTCTGCGCCAGAGGAGCCCTTGGATTGCGTCTCTGTGCTCATTGTTTCTTGGCCTTGGGATCGAGCGCATCGCGGAAAGCATCACCAACCTGGTTGTAGCAGGTGATCGTGATGAAGATCAGGACGCCGGGAAAGATCTGCACCCACCAGTGCTCGGCCATCTTCGAATCCGTGATCAACGAGCCCCAGGAGGGCATCGGGTGTTGAATCCCGAACCCCAGGAAGGAGAGCGTCGACTCGGTCAGGATGCCGGAGGCAACTGCGAATGCACCGGCTACCAGGACAGGCGCCAGTGCATTGGGCAGGATGTGAAGGAAGATTGTTCGGCGTGAAGAGAAACCGAGAGCCTGGGCAGCCAGAGCAAACTCGGACTCCCTCAAGCGCAGGAACTCTCCTCGCACAAGACGCGCGACCCCCGTCCAGCGAATCAGGGCGATCAGGATCACGATCGCGAAGATCGGAGCGAGGACCTCGGGATCGATGAAGGCCGACGTCATCAAGATCAGGAAGAAGGCCGGGATGCAGATGACGATCTCGATAAAGCGTGAGATGACCATGTCGACCCAACCACCGAAGTAGCCGGCGATCGAGCCGATGATCGTACCGATGATGACGAGCAGGATTGCGGAGACCAGACCGACGGCCAGACTCACACGCCCCCCCCAGAGCATTCGAACCAGAAAGTCCCGGCCCGCCGAGTCGGTGCCCAGCAAGTGCCGATTCCAGGCATTGAGCTGCGGCTCGGCGAAGCGAATCTCCACCGGCTTGGGCGGGCTGACGAACCCAGTCACCGGATCGGGCTCGGGCATTCGAGCACCCCGGACGTAGTAACCCTCCTCAGAGATCTCACTGCTCTCACCCCAGGTCGGGGGCCTGAAGATCTCCGCCGTATGTCCCTCGGCGAAGCCGTAGGGAACCAGTGGAAAGACTGCTGCCGTCTCCACGATCTCACCACTCGTCAGCGAGGCCTTGTACTCGGAGACATTGAAGATCGCACTGCCTCCCAGCGTCGAGCCCCAGACAAGGCCCGCGAGCATTGAAAGAGCCAGTGCCAGCAACCACTTTCGCTTGCGGTTCTTGCGGATACGCTCGCGATCACCACGCAAGAGCACCAGGTTCCAGATCCAGTTCCACAGAGGCCAGGTCATCACGAGCAACCACAGGGACATGAAGAACATCTCCCAGCCGCTGATGGCCTCGAGGAGCGGGTAGCTCCGCTGGCCGGTCAGTATGAGCCCCTCGGGCTGCTCTCCCTCGACAAGCTCCGCCCCAGGATCGATCGGCTTGAAGTCCACGCGGATGGCCTTGACCAGGTTCTTGGTCTCCGTGGCCTTGGCCTTGACGAGTTCGGCGACCTCTCCCCCAGGCTCCGTACCCGCCTGCCCACCAAGCTCAATCAACTCAGCAATGGCCAGGTCAAACTCCTCCAGCGCGGCGTGCTTCTCGGGCGCCAGGTAGAGCTTCATCGTGGTCAGCTGTCCACGCACCGCCCCGAGCTCGGCCTGCAGCGCCTCTTCATGGGTCTGCGTGGAGCCCTCGGTTCGTTTCTCCAGGTACTGCTCCGGAGTCTGCTTCGCGATGCGCCCCACTCCCAGGGTCGCGGGATAGAGGGTCCGTAACGCCTTGTTGTATTCCGCGTAGTTCGCGGCCTCCAGCACATAGGGCCGGTCGTTGGCAATCAGCGGCGCATAGATCGCCGAGGCATACAGCAAGGTCAGAACGACAACAGCAAGCTTGAACAGTCGATTGCGACCGAGCTGCTCGAAGACCAAATCCCAGTAGTCCTTTGAGTAGGTCGGGGGTTCCGAGCTCTTCGAGCCGAGATTAGTTGAGGGCTTCATTGTCGACTACAACGCTCAGGAGTAGGTGATGCGCGGATCGACAAGTGCGTAGGCGATGTCCGACAGCAAGATGCCTACCAAGGTCATTGTCCCCGAGAGCGTCATGGTCGCCATGATGATGTTGTAGTCACGCTCCATCAGACCCTTGAACATGTACTCGCCGGTTCCAGGTAGATCGAAGACCACCTCGATGATGAGCGAGCCGCCGATCATGATCGGGAGAATCGAGGCGAAGATCGTGATCACAGGAATCACAGAGTTACGCAGGGCGTGCTTGAAGACGATGGCCTTGCTGCCCAGGCCCTTGGCCTTCGCAGTGCGGATGTAGTCCTGGTGGATGACCTCGATCATGCCAGTCCGCATCTGCCTCGAGAGGTAGGCGAGTCCTCCGTAGGTCATCACCGCCACGGGAAGGATCATGTGCTTGGCCGTGTCCAGGAAGTAGGCCATCGTGCCCAGCTGATCGGAATCCTGGCTGTGCAGGTTCATGACTGGCAGGAGGCTCAGTCCTGTCTTGCCAAAGATCAGCTTCAGCATCAGAGCGGCCCAGAAGACCGGGATCGAGTAGAGGATGAACAAGCCCAGGGTTGTCACCTTGTCGATCGTCGTCCCCTGTCGGTTTGCCGAGTAGATGCCAATCGGGAGGGCCAGCAGGTAGGTCAAGAAGATCGAGATGATGGCGAGTGGTAGGGTCGTGCTCTTCAGACGCTTCCAGATCTCGGCACCGATCATCTTGTTCCTGTTGAACAGCTCACTACCGAAGCTGAAGGACAGGAAGCCTCCCCAGGGATTGCGCCCGTCACCCCCAAACAGCTCGTGGCCATCCGGCTTCACGTTGAAGGGACCCAGGTGACCGAGGTACTGGACCAAGAAGTTGCGATCGAGAGCATTGTCTCGCTTGAACTTCGCAATCTTGGCCTCGATGTCCACGCCCTCCTGGCTGACCTCTCCGGTCCCACCTCCCAGCCCCATCATCTGCATGGCGGGGTCTCCGGGAGCTGCATGAAGAAGCCCAAGGATGATGAGTATGATTCCCATCAAGGTGGGGACCATCCACAGGACTCTACGAATCAGGTACTGAAGCACTGGCTGGCTAGCGTGGCTGAGAGAAGCTCTTCTTGCGTTACTCGGTTCTGTTGGGCCTTGTTCACTTCGCCAGCTCGGCTCGAGTCCCCTCCGTTCCAGCAGGATAGTACCAGCGTCGGATCGAGTAACCCGGCGCGATCTTGAAGGCCTGGAAGCCACGGATGTTCTTGTTCATGGCGAACTTCCTGGGAGAGTTCAAGCCGAACATGTAGGGCTGAATCTCCTCGTACAGGCGCTTGTGCAGGGCCTTCCAGAGCTCAGCGCGCTTCTCCTTGTCGAGCTCGATCTGACCAGCCTCGATCAGGCGATCGACCTCCTCATCCATCACCCCACACATGTTGGAGCTCTTGAGTTCCGCCGGCCCCCACTTGGAGTGCCAGAGCTGCTCGGGATCACTCTCCACCGGAGGCACCCAGGCAAGGTTGACCATGTCGAACTTGCGCTCGAGCATCCGTTCCAGGAAGGTCGACCACTCGAAGTTGCGCATGTTGATCTTGATTCCCAGGGGCTCATAGGACTCCTGCATGCGCAGTCCAAAGCTCTCCGAGGCGGCATTGCCAGAGGGGAACAGGAACTCCAGCTCCATCTCGATCCCGTCCTTGTCGATGATGCCGTTACCGTCCCTGTCATACCAACCGGCCTCGGCCAGCATCTCCTCGGCCAGGTCCGGGTCGTAGGGCAAGAACTCAACCTCTCGGTTGTAGCCGGGTCCGAAGTAGTTCTGCGGACCATTCACCCGGATGGCGAGGTCGTTGTACTTGGTCTTCTTGAAGTCCTCCCAGTCGAAGGCAATCGTCAGCGCCTTACGGACGTTCACATCACTGAGGGTCGGCCGAAGGGTATTGAGGCCCGTATAACCGTAAGTCCCCGTGTAGAAGTAGCCCTTGTAGAAGGCATCCTTGAAGGCCTCCTGCTCGGTGCCCTCCCCGAAGTAGTCCTCGGACTTGACCCTGGCGAAGTAGTCCAGTTCCCCGTTGATCAGACCGTTGAAGGCCGTGTCATCGTCACTGATGTGACGCCAGATGATCTTATCGACGTAGCCGGCCTTCTCAGGGTCGTGATAGTCCTCGAACCGCTCAGCGGTCACCCTCTTCGAGTCCCAGCTGACGATCTTGTACGGCCCCACACCGACCCAGTCGGTGTTGTGGGGATTCTCGTTGATGTACTGGCCAAGCTCAGCCTCAGTGAAGACATGATCCGCTCCCTTCAGCCTGGCAAACTCTGCGTGCGTCTCGGGATCGTAGCGCTTGTTGTCCGGATCAGTCAGGTCGTAGAGGTGACGGGGAACGATCCCCATCTCTCCCGGTACCTGCAGCGCCAGGAAGTACTGCTTCTCGAAGAAGAAGCGCACCGCCTGCTTGTCGATGAGTTCGCCATCGAGGATCTGCTGGTACTGAAAGCGAATCTCGTCGCAGTCGACCTCGGAGTTGTTGAAGAGATCCCAGCTGAACATGACATCCTCGGCATCAAAGGGATGTCCATCGTGCCACTTCACATTGGTGGGAAGGTAGAAGGTAAAAACAGTACCCTCTTGCACTGACTCGACATCAGCCGCGGGGACCTCAAGCGTACCTTCGACGGGATTTCCCCTGGAGGCCGAGCTCACGCTGTAGGTACCGTCAACCAGCTCGACCTTCCCATAGAGCACCTGGCGTAGCTTGTCTCCACTGCCGATCTCTCTGGCCTGGGGATACTTGCTCGCCGCCTCGGGCTTCAGGATGATCTGGTCCTCCTCGACCCAGCCCTCGCAAAGGCTCGGCTTGAACTCCCAGGTCTCCCAGTCCTGCAAGACCAGGGTGTCGTTCACCTCGTAGAGCATCCAGCGCGAGACGGCGGAGTTCTCCACAGCCCTGCAAAGACCCTCCGGCATGGAGGAGAGGTGAACCACCACCTGACCGCCGTAGGCGGGCGTTGCCGCGCTCTTGGCGTCCGGATGGAACTGGTCAACAGGAGCTGCCTTCTGCGTGTCAACCTCATCCGTGGCCCGCCCCTCTCCCAGGGGTCCCGCAAGTGCCAGAGCACTGAATCCCAAGAAGGCGAGTGCTGACCGAAGGAACGTGTAAGAGAAGCGGTTCCGTAGAGGAGTCATCATCGGAGATGAGTGTTGGGGTCGGGGGGCGGTCCCTGAAGTGGCCGCGAAAGGTACTCGATTGCCACACCGCCAGTCAAGGCCGCAAATCCTTACCAGCAAGAAACTTGCGTCATTCTGACAGCAACTCTAGGATCCTGCGTGTGCAAGTCTCTTCCCGCGCCGGTCGCCTTCGACAGACCCTGGCCCTCTTCCTGCTAGCGTCCCTCGGTGCATTCGCCCTGATGATCGCGAGCGCCGCGCGTCTGGAGCCCGCGGACTTCAGCTTCAACAACGGGGCCGAGGTCAGCACCCTGGATCCAGCCACGGTCAGCGGCGTCCCGGAGGGGCGCATCGTGCGCTCGATCTTCGAGGGGCTGTGTGTCAAGGACCCAAGGACCCTGGAGGCGCTTCCGGGCATGGCCGAGAGCTGGGAGATCTCCGCAGACGGCCTGACCTACGACTTCAAGATCCGACCGGATGCGAAGTGGACCGATGGTAGGCCGGTGACCGCGTACGACTTCGAGTACTCCTGGCGGCGCATGCTGAATCCGCTGACGGCTGCGGAGTACGCCTATCAACTCTGGTACATCGAGGGGGCAAAGCAATACACGCTGTGGAACGACGAGCTGGAGGCGCTGAAGGCCGGGCTCTTGTGGTTCGAGGAGCTAGAGCCCGGCAGGATCCGGGTGGGAATCCTGGGGCCCGAAGCCTCGCTCGTGAACGAGGGCGGGAGGCTCCGTCTGAACCTGCGCGAAGGCGATCACCTGAAGGGCGGTGACGAGCTGTTCACCTTCCCCTGGATGTTCTGCGAGGAGAGAGCCAGATTACCCCTCGACGCCACGGTCACGGCGCTCAACCCAATCCTGGAAGATCAGGGCGACGGTCTCTGGTTGTCACCCCCCACCGACACCATACTCAGCGACCCTGGCGGTGAATACTGGTTGGCCGAGCTCGCGGTGGATCCAGAGGATCTGGAGCGCCTGCGCAGGAATGGCGTGCTCATTCCCGGTGACCGCTATCGCCGAGAAGTCATGGATACTTTCCTCCTCGGACTCCGCGCCGAGTCCAAGGACCACTTCATCGTCGAGCTCTCCGCCCCCACCCCCTACTTCCTCGACATCTGTGCCTTCTATCCGGTCTTCCCCGTCTCTCGCGCCAACATCGAACTTGCCCAGGAGCGCTGGCCCAACGACTGGGAGCTCAAGTGGCTCCGTCCGGAGAACATCGTCACCAATGGTCCCTTCAAGGTCCTCTTTCGACGGGTCAACGACCGCATTCGCCTGGTCAAGAACGAGAGCTACTGGGATGCCGACAACGTCGCCTTCGACTCCATCGACGCCCTGGCCATCGACCACCTCGGGACCAGCCTCAACCTCTACCTGATGGGCGAGATCGACTGGATCGATCGCCCCATCACGAATGTCATCCCGCGCCTGATGCCGCGGGAGGACTTCAACCCCACCGCCTACCTCGGCTCCTACTTCTACCGGGTCAATGTCAATCAGCCTCCCTTCGATGACCCGCGCGTGCGTCGAGCCCTGGCACTCACCATCGACCGCCAGGCAATCTGCGAACGGATCACCAAGGCAGGTGAGAAGATGGCCTACGGCTTCTGCCCTCCTGGCATGGGCGACTACCCGATCATCGGGATGGGCCACAGCACAGCCAAGACCGACTACGCTACCAACTTCGCTGCTGACGTTGAGGAGGCCAAGCAGCTGATAGCAGAGGCGGGCTTTGGCCCGGGAGGCGCCGAGTTCCCCACCTTCGAGATCCACTACAACACCGACCAGACCCACAAGGACATCGCCGAGGTCGTCGCGGACGACTGGAAGCGCCACCTGGGGCTGAACGTCAAGCTCCTCAATCAGGAGTGGAAGGTGTACCTGGACGCTCAGAAGTCCCTGGACTTCGATGTGACTCGCTCTGCCTGGATTGGTGACTACCCAGACCCGAACACCTTCCTCGACATGTTCGTTACTGGTGGCGAGAACAACCGCACGGGCTGGAGCAACTCCGAGTACGACGAGCTGATCGCCATGGCCGCTGCCGAGAGCGATCCCAGCTTGCGCCTCGAGCACTTCGCGCGCGCCGAGGCCATCTTGATGGAGGAACTCCCCATCCTGCCCATCTTCTACTACGTCACTCGCAACCTGGTGAATCCCCGCCTCGGGGGTTTTTACGGCAACATCCAGGACGAGCACTTCAACAAGTTCTGGTACTGGATGAGTGACGAGGAGCTGGCCGCGAGGCGCGCCGCACAACCCGCCGATTGGGTGCAGGTCCCCGCCCGTGGGCCTGCGCAAGGAAAGTACGCCCCTTCTCAAGAGCGCTGAGCCTGAATTCCTTGCTGCACTTCTTCCTGAGACGCCTCTTCTGGTTCGTGATCACCCTGTGGGTAGTGGTGACCGTCTCGTTCTTTCTGATGCGTCAGGTTCGGGGCGGTCCCTTCGACGGAGAGCGTGCCCTCAATGAGGCCATCGAGCGCAACATCAAGGCCCGCTACCATCTCGACTGGCCGCAGTGGAAGCAGTACCTGCAGTACGTTGGACCGATCAACCTCGACGAGCACGGGCCCGAGATGCTAGGTGGTGACGGTAGCGACCCCTTCACCGGTATCCTGGTTGGTGACTTCGGCCCGTCGTTCAAGTACCGCGACTTCACCGTCAACGACATCATCGGTCAGTCCTTGCCGGTCTCGGTCTCCCTGGGAGTCATCGCTCTCATGTGGGCTCTCTTGCTCGGCCTGACGGCTGGCATTGCCTCGGCCCTCTGGCGTGGGAGCACGACGGATGTGGCCTTGAGGCTCGCCGCGACCGGCGGCATTGCACTCCCCAACTTCACCGTGGCTGGCTTCCTGGTGATCTTCTTCGTCTTCCTCGTGCCGCTGCTGCCCGTGGCAGGCTATGGCACCTGGCGTCACCTGATCCTGCCCGGCTTTGCCCTGGGCGCGCCCTTCGCAGCCTACATCGCCCGCCTGACCCGCACGGGCATGCTCGAGGTGCTCAGCCAGGACTACATCCGCACCGCCCACGCCAAGGGCCTGCCCCCGCGCCTGGTGATCCTGCGCCACGCGATCAAGGGTGGCATCCTGCCCGTGGTCAGCTACCTGGGCCCCGCAACCGCCGGCATCCTGACCGGCAGCCTGGTGATCGAGCGCATCTTCGCCATCCCCGGCACGGGCTCGCACTTCGTCAACAGCGCGCTCAACAGGGACTACACCCTCGCCATGGGGGTCACCATCCTCTACACGGTGCTGGTCTACACGCTCAATACCCTGGTGGACTTCGCCTACACATTGCTCGACCCCCGCATCACCATGGAGGAGAGCTGATGGGTGCCTCGAGACAGGCCGGCAACCGCTGGGACCTCGGCGGTCGCGATCTCGAGCAGCTCGCAGCCGAGGCTGCCGAGTTCAGGGGTGAGAGCCTCTGGCAGGATGCCTGGCGTCGCTTGAAGGCCAATCGCACCGCCTGGTGGAGCCTGGTCTTCCTGGCCTTGTTCGGCGGCCTGGCAATCCTGGCCCCCTTGCTCCCTGTTCCCTCGCCAGTGCACCTCGACCTGCAGCTCGAGCCCCAGCCGCCGGTCCCGCCCTGGGAGCAGCTCGGCACCGGCGGCTTTGAACCGGACTACTGGGAGCTAGGCGCGGTCGATCAGGCACTGGTCGAGGTCCGCATGGCCGTCTTCGACGACTGGCAGACGGGCGCCTGGCTGGGGACCGATGGAAAGGGCCGCGACATCCTCTCGCGGATCATCTGGGGCTCCCGAACATCGATCCTCGTGGCACTGGCAGCCGCCTTCTGCTCCCTCGCCATCGGGGTCACCTATGGCGCGGTCGCCGGCTACCTGGGCGGCCGTATCGACAACCTGATGATGCGGGTGGTCGACATCCTGTACTCGATCCCCTTCATCTTCCTGGTGATCTTCCTGATCACCGTGGTGAATGAATACCGCTCGGAACTCGAGGACAGCTACGGCATCGATCGCGAGATGGTCTTCTACGTGGTCATCGGAGCGGTCTACTGGCTGACCATGGCGAGGGTCGTCCGGGGACAGGTGCTCTCCCTGCGAAACAGCGAGTTCATCGAAGCGGCTCGGGTCCTGGGCGCCTCGACCGCGCGCATCGTCTTCACGCACCTGGTACCGAATGTGCTCTCGATCGTGATCGTGTACCTGACGCTGACGATCCCTGCCGTGATGCTCTTCGAGGCCTTCCTCTCCTTCCTCGGCCTGGGCATCGAACCCCCGAAGGTCTCCTGGGGACTGCTCGCCGTGGACGGCAGCGAGATGGTCAACCCCGTACGACTGTACTGGTGGCTGGTGGTCTTCCCAGCTCTCGCCATGGGCACGACGCTGCTCGCCCTGAACCTGCTCGGCGATGGACTTCGCGATGCGCTGGATCCCAAGATGCGAGGTAAGGACTGATGGCTCTCCTGGAGGTTCACGACCTCGTGGTGCGCTTCGACACCCATCACGGCACCGTGCGCGCCGTGGATGGAGTCTCCTTCGCTCTACAAGAGGGCGAGACCCTGGGCCTCGTCGGGGAATCCGGCTCGGGCAAGTCAGTCACGAACCTGGCCCTGATGGGGCTGGTCCCCCAACCCCCTGGCGTGATCGAGAGTGGCTCGGTGCTCTACGAGGGGAGTGACCTGTTGAAGCTCTCTGCTCCTAAAATGCAGGCGCTGCGCGGCAACGAGATCTCGATGATCTTTCAGGACCCGATGACGAGCTTGAATCCCCTACTCACCATCGGCAGACAGCTGGCCGAGGTCCTCGAGGTCCACCGTGGACTGGGGCGCAAGCAAGCGCGTGAGAGCTGCGCCAAGGCCCTCGGAGACGTCGGCATCCCCGAACCCGAGTCACGCCTGGATCAGTACCCCCACGAGATGAGTGGTGGAATGCGGCAGCGCATCATGATTGCCATGGCACTGCTCTGCGATCCCCGCGTGCTGATTGCCGATGAGCCGACCACTGCACTGGACGTGACCATTCAGGCTCAGATTCTCGAGCTGATGCGCGACCTGCAGCAGCGTCGCGGAACGGCAATCATCCTGATCACCCACGATCTGGGGGTGGTCGCAGGCATGAGCGATCGGGTGCACGTGATGTACGCTGGACGCCTGGTCGAGGCTGCGGCGACCGTCGACCTCTTTCGTGATCCACGCCACCCCTACACTGCCGGACTCCTGGACAGCATTCCGCGCCTCTCGACGAGCGAGGTCGAACCCTTGAAGTCGATCGCCGGTCAGCCCCCGGACCTGGCCGCGCTCCCCGCCGGCTGCGCCTTCGCGCCCCGCTGCGAGCAGGCGATCTCATCCTGCAACGAGGCCGTCCCTCTGCTCGAGTCCATCGAGCAGGCCACAGCCACCAGCCCCCGCCTGGCCGCCTGTCCACTCACGAACAGCGAGGCTCGATCATGAGCGCAGCGCTGCTCGAGGTCACGAACCTCAAGAAGCACTTCCCAGCGGGTGAGACCACCGTGCTCGGCGGTCGCAAGGGTCGTCTGCGTGCGGTCGATGGCGTCAGCTTCTCTCTCGAAGCTGGTCAGTGCCTGGGCCTGGTTGGTGAGTCCGGCTGTGGCAAGTCCACAGTGGCACGCACCCTGGTCGGCTTGCAGAGGGCAACCAGCGGCTCGATCAAGCTCGATGGGCAGGAGCTAGCAGGGCTCTCACAGCGGCACTGGCTGCCCTACCGCCGGCGTATTCAGATGATCTTCCAGGATCCCTATGCCTCCCTGGATCCGCGGCAGACTGTCGCTTCAATCCTCGGCGAACCGGCCAAGATCCATGGTCTGGCGAAGCCTCGCGAGCGCAAGCTTCTCGCCATGCGCCTGCTCGAGGTGGTCGGGCTCAACCCGCGGCACATCAATCGCTACCCGCACGAGTTCTCCGGTGGCCAGCGCCAGCGGATTGGCATCGCCCGGGCCCTGGCGCTGGAACCACAGGTCTTGATCTGCGACGAACCTGTCAGTGCCCTGGATGTCTCCATTCAGGCCCAGATCATCAATCTCCTGGACGAGCTGAAGGAGCGCTTCTCCCTGGCCTACCTGTTCATTGCCCACGACCTCGCGGTGGTCCGCCACATCTCCGACTCGGTCGCCGTCATGTACCTGGGAAAGGTGGTGGAACAAGCCCCACGCGACGAGCTCTTCGAAGCACCCCTGCATCCCTACACCCGGGCCCTGCTCTCCGCAGTTCCCCTGCCAGACCCCGAGCAGGAGCGCGCCCGGGAGCGAATCGTCCTGAGTGGGGATGTGCCATCGCCCCTCTCCCCGCCTCCCGGCTGCGCCTTCGAGCCGCGCTGCCCTCGCCGCGCAGAGGTCCCCGGAGATCGTTGCAAGCGGGAAAGCCCTCAACTCGAGGCCCTGGCCCCGAGCTCTTCCCGCCGCCGCGCCTGCTTCCTTGAAAATTCCTGGGGCAAAATTCAGGATTGCCAAAAATGACTCGTGGCCTGGCGCGCACCCGTGGGGTCCACTCGGTCTTATTCCGTCCAGAAACGACGCCTCCATCGGGATCTCGGGGTGCAGCCCCGATCTGTTCCTGTACGACTGAGAACCATCACCGACCCCGTCAATGAACTCTGGCTACAGCACCCCCCACCGCGGCGTCCTGATCCTGGTCCTGGGTATCCTGGGACTCGTGTTCTGCCAGTTCATCAGCCCGTTTGCCTGGGCCATGGGCAAGTCGGACATGGAGAAGATAGATCAGGGCCTGATGGACCCCGAAGGTCGGGGTCTGACCCAGGCGGGGATGATTTGCGGCATCTGCGGAACCGCAATGATCATTTTCGCCCTTCTGACCATGGTCATGCTGCTGCTCTTCGCCGTGGTCAGCGGCGCGATAGTCTGAGCCAACTCATGCCAAAAACAGCAAGGGGTCCGGTTCGACATGGACCTCGTACTCGCTAGACTACTGCCATGAGCAACCTCGCACCTCACCGTGGAATTCTGGTACTTGTTCTGGGAATCCTCAGCCTGGTGCTCTGCCCGATCACAGGCATCTTTGCCTGGATCCTGGGCAAAGGTGACCTGAATCAGATCGACCAGGGCGAGATGGATCCGGAGGGCCGTGGGATGACTCAAGCGGGCATGATCTGTGGGATTATTGGCACCATACTCATGATCCTCTCCATCGTCGCTATCTTGTTCCTGGTCCTCTTCATGGGAATTAGCGCAAGAGAGGTTAGCTCCTGAATCCTCGAAGGGTTCCCTCAGCAATCACGGTGGCCAGAACCTCCCCACTGTCATGATTCGAGTCGAGCAGGCCTCTCGTTACTATGATGACGTTTGCGCGGTTGACAACGTCTCCTTCTCGATTGGGTCCGGTGAAATCGTAGGGTTTCTCGGTCCCAATGGAGCAGGTAAGAGCACCCTGCTGAAGATGCTCTGCACCTACCTGCCCGCGAGTTCGGGCACGCTCGAGGTGGCCGGGCACGATGTCGCCAGCGAGCCGCTCGCGGTGCGCGAAAAGATCGGCTATCTGACCGAGCACAACGCGCTCTTCGAGACCATGCGAGTCTCGCGCTTGCTACGGTTCATGGGCCGGGCACGTGGACTCAGAGGGGAATACCTCGATCAGCGCATCGCGTGGGTCACCGACGCCATGACCCTCGGGACAGTCACCGGGCGTCGGGTCTCCGAGTGCTCCAAGGGCTTTCGACAGCGTATCGGTCTGGCATGCTCCTTGATCCACGATCCTCCGGTGCTGCTTCTCGATGAGCCGACCCACGGCCTGGATCCACTCCAGGTCGTCGCCTTCCGCGACTTCATTCGTGAGCTCGCACCCGGACGCGCGATTCTCTTCTCGAGCCACATCCTGGCGGAGGTGGCCGAGATATCGAGCCGGCTCCTGGTACTTCAGGAGGGCCGGCTCTGCCTCGACGAGACCGTGGCGAGCTTGAAAGCTCGCGCCGACAAGGAGAACAACAGCCTGGAAGGCCTGGTCATCGAGCGTGTCCAGGCCTCTGCGGCGGAGAGGTCCACTGCATGAAGCAAACCCGTCCGGGGAGACTCAGCGGGGTGGGAATTGTCTGTGGGCGTGAACTCGCGGCCTTCTTCGACTCGGCCATCGCCTACGTCTACCTGATCTCCGCCCTGGTCCTGCTCGGTTCACTGTTCATGAACGAGTTCTTCCTCACCGGAAGGCTCGACATGACCCCCTTCTTCGATTCACTCGCGCCCCTGTCCATCTTCCTGCTACCTGCGGTCACCATGCGACTCTGGGCTGAGGATAGGAAGACGCGAACCTTCGAGCTGTGGATGACCCTGCCCCTCTCGCCCGGCCAGATCGTCCTCGGTAAGTACCTGGCTGCATTGAGTCTCTACTCGATCTTCCTGCTGGGGACCACCCCCATCGTGATCATGCTCGTCAGCCTGGGCTCCCCCGACCTGGGCCTGATTCTCTCGGGTTACCTTGGGGCCTTCGCACTCGGAATGCTCTTCCTCGCCTTCGGGTCCCTGCTCTCCAGTCTCACTGGAGACCAGATCGTGGCCTTCGTCGCCAGTGTTGTCGTGGGCTTCCTGTTCCTGTTCACCGGCCACCCCAGGGTCGTGGCGGTGCTCGATGGAATGGCACCGCAGCTGGGGCCGGGAAGCTGGCTGACCGAGAATGTCGCCGCGCTCCCCCACTACGAGAGCTTCGTGCGCGGCCTGGTCGAGCTCTCCTCGGTGGTGTGGTTCGCCGGGCTCACGGCCGTCTTCCTGTGGCTCAACACCATCGTCGTCACCAGGGTCAGGTCGTGAGAAGGGCCAGCAGTCTCGGTCCGTGGGTCGCAGGCGCCCTGGCACTGATCTGCGCCCTGCAGCTCTCGCATCTGGTTGGTGATCTCGCCGATCGCTGGCAGCTGCCACAGTTCGAACCCGGTCAGCGACGATTCGCCAGCCTCAGCCTCTCGGACAAGGAGCGACTCGCGAGCTTCGACGAGGAGATCCGACTCACTTACCTTGCCTCTCGACGAGAGACCCTGCCCGCGCACCTCGCGCAGCTCGAGGAGCGAGTTCGGGACGTGCTGGGCGCCTTTGAGAGGTCGCTCGCCGAAAACGGCCAGCCCTTCTCGGTCGCCGTGGTCTACCCCGACGATCATCCCGACTGGCAGGCCTCCCTGGCGAGCGCGGGGATGGCCCCCTGGAGAGCCCGACGGGTGGAGGGCGACGGCTACCGTGACGACGAGCTGTGGTCGAGCCTGCGGATCGGGTACGGCCCTCGCCCGGCGGCGGTCTTCAATGGAGTCGGCCCCGACAGGGTGGATCGTCTCCAGGAGCTGATCCTGGCCCAGCTGGAGGAGCTTCGCAGACCCCGGCGCCCACGGGTTGCCATCGATGCCCCGCCCGGCTTCGACGACCTGCGTACCATCCTGCGCAGCGGTGCCGAGCTGATCGAGGTCGACTTCGATACCACTGGAGAACTTCCCGAGGAGCTGGACCTGTTCGTCTGGCTCGACCCGGAACACGCGACAGGCCAGCACCTGGCCACCCTCGAGGCCCTGCGCGCCACCGGTGGAAACCTCATCTTCGGGGGCAACTCCCTCGACTCAGAGGAGAGCTGGGCTGGCAGCCAGCTGCGGGCCAGCTTCACTGCTGGTCCCAGGGCAAGCCATGCCGTGCTGGAGCACTTTGGGCTGACTCCGGTCGAGGGCCTGCTGCTCGACCCCCAGGGCGCGGAGGTGGTGGGGCCTCGCCTCACCGCCGGCGAGACCCCCGCCGCCATCGCGCCCTGGCTGGTGCGCTCCACGCCCAACCAGCACGATTTCCGCACGCTTCGCGGTCAACCCAATGGCAGCCTCCTGTTCCGAACCCCGACCGCCTTCCTGCCCGACCGTACCAGGCTGGCTGAGCTGAGTCTCGAGGAGACCGTCCTCGCAGGGGCCAGTGAGTACGCGAGTGCACACCCGCTCCCAGACAGCGAGGTCGCTCTCGAAGAGGTCCTGGAGTACAGCGGTCGTTCACAGCCCAACGCGTCCCTGTGCGCCATCCTTCGACCCACTGACCCCTGGGGCGGAAGGCTGGTGATGCTGGCCGACTCCGCGCTCCTCGCCGACCAGGACTTTCGAGCCGAGCACTACGCTCACTCCGCCTTCCTCGAGATCCTGCTCTCCAGCTTGCTCTCGAGTGAGCGAGTCGTCGCCAGCAGGATTGCCCTGACGAGTCCCGAGATCCTGCCCGAGTTCGAGCCCGCCACCAGGGCCTGGCTGCGAGTTGCGGTCGTGCTCACCATCCCCGGGATCTTCGCCCTCTTGTTCCTTCTCCGTCGGGAGCGCAGAGCAGCTCGAGCCAGGTCCATGCGGAGCCTGACCCCACTCCTCTCGGCCTCGGTCGCCGCCATCCTGGCTGTTCTCGCAAGCAGGCTCACTCCGGCAATCGATGTGGACCTGACCCGCGAGGGTCGCAACAGGCTCACCGCGGATGAACGACTGGTCTTCTCGGAGCTTCTCGAAGAGCCCGTGGAATTGGAGCTTTGCTTCAGTCCAGCCGCTGAGCTTCCAGCGGAATTCAAGCCACTGGCACGTGAGACCAGGCGAACCTGCCAGAAGCTCGCTCGAGAGTTCAAGAACGTCAGCCTGCGAGAGCTACAGCCCCAGACCTACGACACCCTCGAGCAGGCCGAGCTCGCCGAGGCCGGCATCTCCAGGCTCCTGGTCAGCACGACGAGCGCGGAGGTGACCAGGATCTACTCCATCTATGCGCACCTGCTCATGCGTCGTGGCGCACGGACAGAGGTCCTGGAGTTCCCCTCTCAGCGGTCCTTTCAAGCCCTGCGCTTCCGCCTGGCCCACGCACTCGAGCGCCTGGACCGTGGCAAGCCGACACAGCTGGCCCTCTATGCTCAGCCGCCACGCATCTCGCCCGCCGAAGCCACCCTCGAGTACCAGCGCAAGGGGCTCTTTGCACCGCGCGAGAGCGACGTCTTCAGTGAACTCGAAGAACTGCTCGAGGAGTACGACTTCAAGGTCACGCGATTGAACCCTGCACAGGACGAGATCCCGGTGGAGACTGACGCCGTGCTGTGGCTGCAACCACGCCGGGACGTCTTGCCGATGCTCGCAAGGCTCGGACGCTGGCTTCATGCCGGCGGGGCTGCCATGGTCGCCGGCCAGCACTTCCGCATTCTCTCTCGTCAGCTCGAACGTGCTGGCCTGCAGCAGCGTTTCTGGCCCCAGCCGCAGTTCCTCGACCTGGAGAAGTTCTACTTGCCCGAGCTGGGCATCGAGCTTGAGCGCGAGCTGGTCTTCGACTCGATCCACGCATCCCATCCGGTGCAGACCCGTGTGGACAGCACGGACGGAACGGCGCGCTACGTAGATCTTGAGACGACCCAACCCTTCCTTGTCAGCGCTGGGGCTGGAGCCGCGAGCGAACTGGGCCAGCTACTGCTGCCCTTTCCCACGCGAGTTCAATGGGACACCGAGGAGCTGGCCTCCCGCGGGTTGAGTGTCACGCCCTGGGTCACGGGCTCCGACCTCTACTGGACCTTTGCTTGGACTGGCGGTGACCTGACTGGAGAGGTACTTCGTGGAGAGCTATCCCCCGAGGGTCTGGTACCCACCGGCCTGCAACTCTTCGAGGAACCCGCAACCTACGCCGCCATGATCAGCGGATCCTTCCCAACCGCCACGCTCGGCGATTCGGAAGAGAGTGCGAGCCCCACCCTGATCGTCGGGGAAGAAGATGGGGATCCGTCGGCCAGATTACTGCTGGTCGGCAACTCGAGACTCTTCGAGAACCAGCTGCTCAATTCAGGAGACTACGATCACGAGCTGTTCGCCTTGCGAGCAGCAGCAGATCTGAGCCTCGCTCCGGCACTGGCCGCTTTCCTCGACCGCAGCCCGGGGGCTCCGGTCATCGAACCGCAAGAAGAGAGCACGCGCTTGGCCTGGCGCCTCATCGTCCTGGGTGGCTTTCCCTTCCTGCTGCTGATGATGGGTGCCCTGCGGAGGCTGCAACCATGAGCCGAACGATTGCCTTGCTGGCCGGGTTGGCCATCGTTCTCGCTGGCCTGCAACGCGCACTGGAGGCCAGCAGGGACGAGCCGAACACCGAGGCGTACCTGCGCGAGGTGCTGAGTGCCGAGGAGCGCGCCGCCATGACCGTGGCAGGGGTCTCCATCCTCGATCCGGTCGATGGCAGCGAGGTGCGCTACATCCTGTCCGATGGACAGTGGCTGTGCGCAAGTGCCTACGGGGCCGTGGCCCTCACTCCCCAACTCGAGGGGCTGATCACCGACCTGACCCTGGCCCGCGGCGAGTGGGTCAGCGCCGACCGCACGAGCGAGTTTGGCCTCGGAGAGTCCGAGGTTCGAATCTTACGACTGCATGGACCGAAGCTCGGCACCGATCCCGCTGGCGATGTCATCCTGGAGCTCGAGCTCGGAAGCTCGTTGCTCGGTCTGGGCAGTGGTCGCAGCTACCTGCGTGCGCGCGGCAGCAGTCAGGTGCTCGAGATCGACGCCGATCCACGCTCTCGACTCCTGACCGACCCCGAAAAGCGCCTGCCCCCCATGCTGGACGAGCGCCTCCTGGCCGGGGAGTGGCCGGCCAGGGGAGAGGGGCTCGAGCGGGCCTTCATCGACTTCAGCGACGGTCGCTCGATCGAGATCAAGAGCCGCGTGCTCGGACCAGCCCCCTCCCCTGAGCTTCCCGCCCCACGCACGTGGCTCGCCATCCAGGGCGAGACTAGCGCCCCGGTCCTGCCCTATCGAATAGGAGCCTGGCAGGCCTTCCTCTATCGAGTTCCGTACCGGGGGCTCTCGGATCCAGCGGCGGCCCAGCGCAGAGGCCTCGACCAACCCCTGGCGACCATTACCCTGCTCCAGATTCAGGGCGATCCCATCGAGCTCGTCATCGGTCGCTCGGCGCCATCGGGGGCCACCTTCGTGCTGAACCGCAGCACCGGCATGCTCTGCCTGCTCGACCGCAGTGAGGTCGAGTTGCTCCTGGCGACACTGGAACAGCTGTGTGCCACCGAGCTGGCCAATCCCTGGGAGGAGTGGCTCCCTCGCTGAAGAGAAGAGGCTGAGCCCTCGGCATCAATCCGCCCACGCCCCCCTGCAGTCCGGCGAGGGTTGCGCTACCCTGCTCCCCCCAGCCCAGGAAGGTGCATGCCCAGTCTGTTCGAACCGCTGACTTTTTCCCGCGGGCCCGCCATGAAGAATCGCTTCATGCTGGCCCCCATGACCAACTGCCAGAGCCACACCGATGGCCGGATCTCGGCGGACGAGCACCACTGGCTGGTCATGCGAGCCAGGGGTGGCTTCGCTCTGACGATGACCTGCGCCGCCCATGTGCAGGCTCTCGGGCAGGGCTTTCCCGGGCAGCTGGGAATCTTCTCGGATACGCACATCGAGGGGCTCACCCGGCTGGCAACCGAGCTCCGGGAGGCCGGCAGCCTGGCGGTCGTCCAGCTCCACCACGCCGGTATGCGATCCCCAGAGAAGCTGATCGGAGCCACACCCCTGTGCCCATCCGAGAATGAGGAGACAGGAGCGCGGGCCATGACAGAAGTCGAGGTCGAACAGCTCATCGAGGACTTCGTCGGCGCTGCGAAACGCGCCGAGAGCGCGGGCTTCGATGGCGTGGAGATCCACGGCGCACACGGCTACGTGCTCAGTCAGTTTCTCAGCTCCCAGATCAACCGGCGAGAGGGTCGCTACGGAGGCTCCCTGGAGAACCGAGCGCGGCCCCTGTTCGAGGTCGTCGCCGGCATCCGTGCACGCTGTGGACCCGATTTCAACGTGAGCGTTCGACTCTCTCCGGAGAACTGTGCACTCGAGCTGCAGGAGGTGCGACAGGTGGCCCAGCGGCTCATGAGTGAGGGCGCCATCGACTTTCTGGATGTCTCGCTATGGGACGTCTTCAAGGAGCCGGAGCTCGAGCGCTACCAGGGGCGCTCCTTGATGAGCTACTTCACTGATCTCGAGCGTGGCCAGGTGCGCCTGGGCGTTGCAGGCAAGATAGCCACCGCCGGCGATGCGCAGCGCTGCCTGGACGAGGGTGCCGACTATGTCTCCCTTGGACGCGCCGCCATCCTGCACCACGACTTCCCTCGGCGCGTCAGAACGGACCCCGGCTTCGAACCTACCTCCCTACCGGTCACCCGGGAGTACCTTCGTCACGAGGGACTGGGTGAGGCTTTCGTGGACTACATGACCCGCTGGAAGGGTTTCGTCTCGGACTGAGGCAAGACGGGCACCCAGGAGCCACTGCCGCTGCCCCCCGGGGAAGGCGAGGCTCGAAGAACCAGAAAGCTTATCCTCCCCCCATGAAGCGCAACGCCACCTACACCTGCTTGCTGCTCGCCCTCGTCAGCGGCTGCCGCTCCAGCCAGACCTCAGTAGCCACGTCGACGAGTCGCCCCCCCAACATCATCGTGATCTTCACCGATGACCAGGGCTACGGCGATCTCTCCTGCTACGGCCACCCGACCATTCGCACTCCGAACATCGATCGCCTCGCGCGCGAGGGTGCCAAGCTGACGCAGTTCTACGTGGCTTCGCCAGTCTGCTCACCCTCCAGAGCCGCACTGCTGACTGGCTGCTACCCCAAGCGCGTTGGCATGCACCGCCACGTGATCTTTCCCGACTACGACTACGGGCTCCACACCGATGAGCTCACGGTCGCCGACCTGCTGCAGGAAAACGGCTATGCAACCGGCATGTTCGGCAAGTGGCACCTGGGACACAGGCCTGGCCTCCTGCCCACCGATCAAGGCTTTGACACCTGGTTCGGCGTGCCGTACTCCAATGACATGGCCCAGTTCCACCGCAAGCCCGAGACGAACTATCGGTATCGATTGCCGCTCTTGCGGGATGAGGAGGTGCTCGAGTGGGAGCCCGACCAGGCCCTCCTGACAAGGCGCTTCACCGAGGCGGCTGTCGAGTTCATCGACGAGCACAGCACCGAGCCCTTCTTCCTTTACCTCCCCCACTCCATGCCACACATCCCGCTCTACGCCTCCGATGATTTTCGGGGCAACAGCCCACGCGGGCTCTACGGTGATGTGATCGAGGAGATCGACTGGAGCGTGGGCCAGGTCCTCGATGCACTTGACGCGCATGACCTCGCAGACCAGACCCTGGTGCTGTTCACCTCGGACAACGGCCCCTGGCTCTCCTTTGGTGACCACGGCGGATCCGCCGGGCCTCTCCGAGGCGGCAAGGGAACAAACTGGGAAGGTGGACAGAGGGTCCCCTGCGTCCTGCGGTTCCCCCCGCTGGTGCCTCCCGGCAGCCTGTGCACAGAGGTCATCACCGCCATGGATCTGCTGCCGACCATCGCCCCACTGGCAGGCGCTGAACTTCCTGCAGAGCTCGTGATCGATGGTGCCGATGTCCGCGAGCAGCTAGGGGGTAAGCCAGCAGGGGGCACGACTCCCAGGAGCTTTCTCTACTACACCTCCAGGGGCGAGCTGGCCGGCATCCGGCGCGGTGCCTGGAAGCTCCTGCTGGAGTCCGGCGAGCTCTATCAGGTGGAACAGGACGTGAGCGAGGTCCGTGACCTGGCGGAGAAACAGCCGGACCTGGTGCGCGAGCTGCAGGCGCTTGCGCTCGAACTCGATGCGGAGGTGAGTGCCAACGCGCGCCCAACGGCCAGCACCGAGCAGCTGCTCTTCGATCCAGCTCGACCCTGAGCGAGCTGCCGCCTTCAGTTCAGCCCCATGAGGTAGCTGAAGAGATCACTGACCTCCTGGTCCTCCAGGGCATCGAGGAGCCCCTCGGGCATCAGCGACAGGCGGTCGAAGCGCGCACTCTCGATCTGGTGCCGCGGCAGGCGCAGGTCCTCGCGGTCCTTGCGCCGCAAGAGGATCGAGTCTGAGTCCTCGCTGGCCAGGAAGCCGTCCAGGATCTCGCCGTCGGTCGTGCGAACGATCAGCGTGCGATAGCCCGATTCGACTCCAGCGTTTGGAGTGAGGATCGAGCGCAGGAGCCCCTCGGTCCCCTTGGCGCCGACTCCATCGAGTACCGGTCCGATGGAGGTCCCCTCTCCCCCGACTCGGTGACATGCCGAACAGTGGGTCAGGAATTGCTGCCGTCCGCGAGACACATCGCCCCCCGCCAGCGCCAGAGCGCGGTAGCGCTCAAAGCGTTGCTCTTCGGCCAGCACCTCTGCCTCGGAGAGCACCGGAGGCATGTCGAGAGCACCCACGAAGCGCGCGGCGCCCGAGAGCTTGACGTCAGCACCGGGAATCACGAGCTCCAGGCCATCCGGCATCGAGGCAGGGTCGAAGCGTCGCCGGAAGCCGGCGCCGACCTCCGCCGCGCTGCGCTCCATGCTCCAGAGGCGTAACTCGAAGATCTCCGCCGCCGTACCCCCCGCGGGTCCGGTGCGTCCGACGTCAAGCTGCTCGAAGCGCGCAGGGCTCTCCGGATGTGTGCTGATGTCCAGCTCGCCATTCAGGTAGAGGGACAGGCGACCATCGGCAGCACGCGTCAGGGCGAAGTGCAACCACTGTTCAGCCACCACCTGACGACTTGAGATGATCACATCACCCGCCGGACCAAGCCACAGCCGCAGTCGAGCGTCATAGAAGTTGAGGTCGAAGGCTCCCGGGGACAGCAACAACCCATCCTCGTTGCCAATGCCCTGGTCCAGTCGGATCCAGGCCTCGACTGTGAACGGACCCTCGATGACGAGCTTGGTATCCGCGTAGTCTTCCCCTCCGCCCTCGAGTCGCAGCACCGGCTGCTGGAGCGCCGCAACCTGATCCCGGAGTAGCGCGAGATTCGCGTCCTCTCCCAGGTGATCGCTGAGCCGGGTCAGAACCCTCGCATCGAGAACCTCCTTTCCGATCTCATCGGTCATGATCGCGGAGAGCAACCTGGTCGCTCCAGCTGAACTCTCGAGGAGAGCTGCCAGGGCCGCCGCTCGTGGCCCCGAGTCGAGCTCTGGCCAGAGCTCCAGCAGCACCTCGAAGGCATCGGCCCCTTGCACCCGCGCGAGAGCCGTGCAGGCCACCCTGCGTAGCTCGGAGTCTGGCAAGCTCGAGGCCGCCAGCTCGCCGAACAGCTCGGCATCGGTCGAGCCCAGCTCCAGCAGGGCCTGCAAGCAGGCCAGGGTCTGCCCTCCACCATCGAGAACCTCGATGACATCCGGCTCGAGCTCGACCAACCTGCGCTCACGGGCGACCCGCAGCAACAACTCCTGGCTTGCTCGAGAGGAGTCCTCGAGGAGCTGAGCTCGAAGGCCTTCAATGACCGTGGCTGTGAGCGTCGGGTTCTCTTCCCAGCGCAGCTCCGAGTCCGCCAGCATGCGCAGGCCATCAGGTCGAGTCTCGGGACGCGAGATCCAGCTCGTCACCGCCTCACGGACCTCGGGCTCGCTGCCATGCAAGGCGAGGAAGGGCAGCTCCAAGGCAGAGGGTACGGTACCGGAGGAGGTCAGCAGCAGGGCCAGGCGTCTTGCGCCCTGCGCGCCTCCAGCGCACAAGAGAGCGAAGCGCTGGAGTCTCTCATCGAGATCCCTGGCGTGCTCCGAGTCGAGGAACTCGAAGACGTCTGCTGGTCGAGCCTCGAGCACCGCGCGCACAAGGCTGCGCTCGAAGGCGAGGTCACCAGCCCTGCCCGTCAGCAGGTGGGCCCCCAGCTGGCTCGACCACACGACGGGACCCTCGGGTAGAGGATGCACGAACTCCAGCAGCAGCCCGACTGCCCGGGGGGCCAGCTCTCCCCCTTCCCCGAGGGAGTGGATGGCGGCGAGCCGCACTCGCGGGTCGCGATCACTCGCAGTCCACTCGAGGAACTCTGCGATGCGCTCCGAGTCGAGCCCCAGCTCCTTGGAGAGGCGAGCCGACTCGCGCCTCAGGGCATGGTGCTGGTCCTCGACGAGGGGGGCCAGCACTCGCGGCCTGAGCAGGTTCAGATCCTGCAGGCACCACAGCGCCAGGATCCGGTCCCTCGCTGGCGCCTGTCGATCCAGGGCCAGCTCGACGAGAGCCTCCTCGAGCTCGACCGCCCTGCGCTCACCGATCTGGTGCCAGGCAGCCCTCGCCGCCCAGGTCGAGCCTGCCCCCAGCAGTTCGACCAGCTCATCGTTCCCTCGAGCGCTCACGTCAACGGGCCTCTGGCGGGGCTGCGACGCGTGCCGGATCCGCCAGATCCGACTGCTGGTTCGATCTCGATCGGGGTGATCCCTGGGCACCTCGTTGTGCGAGATGATCGGGTTGTACCAGTCCACGACGTAGAGGCAGCCGTCCGGCCCGAAGTGAACAGCCACCGGCCGGAAGTTCTTGTCATCGCTCGTCAGCAGGTCACGCGCACGTTCCAGCTTGACCTCGCTCGGTGACAAGGGATCGCGCTGCGCACGTATCGACTGCACCGAACTGATGATGGGATTGGCAAGGAAGAAGGTCTCGTCCCAGGGTGCTGGGAATCCACCGGCATCCTCGGAGAGCGCCAGTCCGGAGAGTCCGGTCCCCCCCATCTGGAAGTCCGCATGGGGCGGATGCCAGGGCGAGTGGGAGTGGAAGCGATCCATGCCGATCCCCGGGTAGCTGCGGTAGTGCTCGAAGGGCACCAGCGGATAGCCGAGGTCGTTGGCCTCCTGGATCCACCTGTCTCCCAGTCGGTCGATGACAAGCCCCCAGATGTTGTTGAGGCCGATCCCCACCACCTCGAAGCGACTGCCATCGGACTTGAACCGACCGATCTTGCACCTGTCGAACTTGACCACCAGGCCGTTCTTCGTGACCACCTGCGAGGAGTTGAATGCGCCTTGCGCCAGGTAGGTCCAGTCCCCGGGCGCACGAACGAAGCGGTGAGGCAACAGGTGGGAGTCCTGAATTCCAAACCCGCTCAAGACAACCTCGCGACGGTCTGCCTTGCCATCCGAATCGTCATCGTGCAAGCGAAGGATCTCCGATCCCATGCCGATCAGCACCCCATCGGAGCGCGGCGAGATGGCCATCGGCATGAACAGGCCATCGGCGAAGACCCGTGGCGTCAGGGGCCCCTCCTGCCAGGGATCATCGAAGACCAAGACCTGGTCACGGCCACCGGAGGCATAGCGCTCGGCGACGCCGTCGGACTCGTTGCCGTCGAGGGGATACTCCAGTGCTGTGACGGCCCACATGCGACCGGCATCGTCAAAGGCGATGTCCACGACCTTGTTCACCAGCGGATCGGCAGTGACCAGCTCCACCTCGAATCCCTCGAGGACCTGGAAACCGGCGAGCTCTTCAGCAGCGTCCAGGACGGGAGCCTTGCCCTGCCCGCTCACGGACCTGGCCTTCTCGAAGCGCCGCCAGCTCATGGCTCCGGGCGTCGCCGGCAGCTCGAGGAGTGTCAGGTCCTTGACCTCCACGAGGACACGGCCGCCGCTGTGAACCTGGATGGCGATCTTGCCATCAAGCGGGACGCCTCCGTCGACCTCCGTGTAGTCCAGCGCTGGCACGCCATTGATCCACGAACGAATTCGCGGTCCCTCGGCAAGGATGCGGTAGTGCTTCCAGTCGCTCCCGGTAACGGCGAGCTCGAGCGCCTGGGGATCCAGAGGTTCGGCGATCACGCGATTTCGACGCGACTCGTCGTAGAGCTTGCCCCACCACCCATCTCCCACATCCACCTGGTAGCCGCTCATCTCCGAGCTCCCGTCCACCCGGGTGCTGCGAATCTGAATGCCCGAGTTGACCAGGCCTCCCGAGCCTTCGAGACGGATCGAGAGCCTCAGCTCGAAGTTCTGGTAGGAGCGCTGCGTCGCGAGGAAGGTGTTGTGAGGAACGTCCTCCTCCAGCGAACCACCACGGATCCGCCCTCCGTCGACGGACCACCACCTGGAATCACTCTCGGGCGTCTCCCAGCCTTCGAGTGAAGCCCCGTCGAACAGCGGAGCCGGCTCCTGGACCTCAGCGCCACTCAGCTGGAAGACACCAGATAAGACCAGCAGGAAGTTACACAGCACCGAGGTCATCTCGGGCCCCTGTGAAGCCTGGAGTTCATACGTTGAAGTCGAAGACAACCAGCCGCTCGAGGTGCGGATCGATGCCCGCCTTGACCTCTTCGTGGATCGGGTGCGGCAGGTAGGCATCCCGAGCAGCAGGACTCTCCATGGTCATGATGAAGGCGTGGGTGTAGCCGTCGTTCAGTCCCTCGTCACTCTCGTAGGGACCGTGGACGATGTCGAGCAGGCCAGGAATCCGGCCCACCATTCCCACCAGGCTCTCAAAACAACGGTCGATCTGATCCGGACTGACGTCCTCCTTGAACTGCAGGAAGGCGATGTGCTTGACCTCGGGCATGTTGATGAATTCTCTCGATTCAGGGGACTCAGGATCTCACACCCTCGCTAACGAGGCGGATGTTCTCGAGCAAGGCACGGGAGCAAGCCTGGGCGAACTCCGCATCATTGATCGCCACGTCCATCGAGACCACCTCGATGTCCTCTCGTAGCTCGGCAGTCAGCGCATCGAAGAGCGCGCGGTCCGCCTCTGGATCGTGGAAGACCTGACCTGGCGCACTGATGACACTGATGGCTCCTCGCGGCAGGAGAACGGTGGTCGGCGCACTGTAGCGATTGATCTTCTCCGCAAGCTTGCTCCCCAGGAGGGCGCACTCGGCCGGACTCGTGCGCATCAGGGTCACCTGCGGATTGTGAACGTAGAAGTTACGGCCCGCGAACTTCTCGGGGACCGACTCACGCTCCCCGAAGTTCACCATGTCGAGACAGCCGGGAACGACGATGGAGGGCAGGCCGGCCTTGGCCGTGGCCTCGAGTCTCTCCGGGCCTGCGGAGAGCACGCCGCCCACCAGCTCATCGGCCCACTCGGTGGTCGTGATGTCCAGCACGCCGTCGACCATGCCACTCTCGATCAGGGACTCCATCGCGCGACCACCCGACCCTGTCGAGTGAAACACCAGCACCTCGTAGCCGGCTTCTTCCAGCACCGGCACCGCAGCATTCACGCAGTCGGTCGTATTGCCAAACATGCTCGCGACAATCAGCGGCCGTTCTCCGGCGCTCTCGACACGAGTCTCCACCATCCCACAGATAGCGCCCGCTGCTCGACAGAAGATTGTCCGCGAGATGCGATTGAGTCCCGCCACGTCAACGATGCTCGGCATCATCGTGATGTCCTTGGTGCCCACGTAGTGCGCCGTGTTCCCGCTCGCCAGGGTCGAGACCATCAGCTTGGGAAAGCCCACGGGCAGCGCACGCATGGCTGCTGTCGCGATGGCCGTACCCCCGCCCCCTCCGAGTGAGACGATGCCATCGATGCGCCCCTCACGCTGCAAGCGCGCACACAGTACGGGAGCCGCGCGAGCCATGGCGGAGACACACTCGCCACGATCCTGCCGTGCAATCAGCGGCCCCAGCTCCAGGCCGATCTCTGCGGCAACCTCCTCACGGCCGATGTCAGGAGCTACCTGGGGCTCTCCTCCGCTTCCAACATCGACCATCAGGGCCTGATGTCCCCGCTCACGGATACGCTCCGCGAGAAACTCGTGCTCCAGCCCCTTTGAGTCGAGGGTGCCGAGAACTGCAATGATCGCCATGGTTGAGTCGTGGAATGAGACCAGCTGATCTGTCGTGAATAGGCTGCTGACATCCTCGCCGCTATGCTCTCTCAGGTCCATGTCGCATTCAGATCTAGTTAGCCTCTCCCCCCCGCCACCCGGATGAAGGTCTCTCTCTTCGTCACCTGCCTGGTTGACCAGTTCCGGCCCGAGGTCGGGCTGGCCACGGTCGAGGTCCTGCGGCGGGCTGGCTGTGACGTGAGCTTCGACCCTGGCCAGACATGCTGTGGGCAGCCGGCCTACAACGCCGGCTATCGAGCAGATGCTCGCGCCGCTGCCCGTCAGACGATCCAGTCCCTCGAAGAGTCCGAGGCCATCGTGCTCCCCTCGGGGTCGTGCACTGCCATGACACGACACTGGCCGGAGCTGTTTGCCGATGACCCGCAGTGGCGCGAGAGGGCTGAAGCCATCGCACCGAAGTGCCACGAGCTGTCGAGTTTCCTGGTCAGCGTGCTGGGTTGTACGGAGCTTGGGGCTCGGTTCCCCGGAAGGGTCAGCTGGCACGATGCCTGCCATGGACTTCGAGAACTGGGCATCAAGAGCGAGCCCAGAGCGCTGCTCGCAACAGTCGACGGCCTTGAACTCATCGAGCACGAGAACTCCGAGCGCTGCTGTGGCTTCGGCGGCACCTTCTCGGTGAAGTTCCCCGAGCTGTCAGTGGCCATGCTCGATCGCAAGCTCGAGGGGCTGCAGTCCACCGGAGTCGACGCCATCGCCTCGAGTGATGTCTCCTGCCTGATGCAAATCGAGGGCCGGCTTGCACGACTCGGCTCGAGGCTGCGTGCCCTGCACCTGGCCGAGATCCTCGCGGGTGGCGCCTCGTGAGTCACCCCGCCCAAGATCACTCCGCCAATCTGGAGAGCTTCCCCGAGAACGCCAGGCGCGCGCTGAACGACTCCCAGCTCCGAGGTGCCTTGCGACATGCAACTGGCGTGATCGACGAGCGCCGCGGCCAGGCGGTCGAGCGGGTAGCTTGCTGGCAAGAGCTGCGCGAGCGCGCCAAGACCCTCAAGGCAGCCACCCTCGAGCGTCTCGATCACTGGCTCGAGCTCTTCGAGCGCAACGCCATCGCCAGGGGAACACAGGTCCACTGGGCTCGTGACGCCGCGGAGGCCAACGCGATCGTGGCGCGGCTGGCCGCCGACGCAGGGGCTCGCACCCTGGTCAAGTCCAAGTCGATGACCACCGAGGAGATCGGCCTCAACCAGCACCTCGAAGAGCTCGGACATCGCGTGGTCGAGACCGACCTCGGTGAGTACATCATTCAGCTGGCGGGCGAGACTCCCTCTCACATCATCGTGCCCGCCATCCACAAGACCCGAGCGGAGATTGGCGAGCTCTTCCACCGCACCCTGGGGGTCAAGGATTCCAAGGACCCCAAGGAGCTGACGGCAATTGCCAGAGAGCGTCTTCGTGAGGAGTTCGCCAGGGCGGACATGGGCATCAGCGGCGCCAACTTCGCCATCGCCGAGACGGGCTCCTTCCTGGTGCTGGAGAATGAGGGTAATGCGCGACTCTGCACCTCGCTACCCAGGGTCCACGTGGCCCTGATCGGAATCGAGAAGGTCATTCCACGCCTCGCCGACCTGGAGGTCTTCCTGCGACTCCTGCCCCGGTCAGGAACCGGCCAGCACCTCACCAGCTACCAGACGCTCTTCAGTGGACCGCGGGCCGCGGGCCGCGAGGGCCCCGAGGAGCTGCATGTGATCCTGCTCGATAATGGTCGCAGCGCCATGCTCTCCGACAGCCTCTCGCGCCAGGCCCTGGCCTGCATTCGCTGTGGCGCCTGCCTCAACGTCTGCCCCGTCTACGGCCAGATCGGAGGCCACGCCTACGCCTCGGTCTATCCCGGCCCCATCGGTTCGGTCATCACGCCGATGCTTCAGGGCGTGGAGCAGGCCCATCACCTGCCCTTCGCCTCGAGCCTGTGCGGAGCCTGCCGTGACGTCTGCCCCGTGGGTATCGATCTGCCTGCACTGCTCTTGAAGCTCCGCTCAAAGGTGCGTCAGGGTTCTGCTGGCTCCGGAGATCGGGAGCAGCGGCGAGCCTTTCGTCTCTGGTCGCTGGCCATGTCCGGACCGCGACGCTACGGACTCCTCCTACGAGCCTTGCGACTTGCCCGCCCCTTGCTCGAACGCCCCGGCGCTCGGTCTCGCCTGGCACGCTGGGTGCCGCCCCTGGCAGCCTGGACCGCAGCTCGAGAATTCCGCCCGCCCGCAGGTCGATCCTTTCGCGAGCTCTGGCGCGACCAGGAGGCCAAGGACTCATGAGCGCCCGCGACGAATGCCTCAGCAGAATTCGCGGCCAGCTGGCAGGACTCTCGAGCTTCACCGAGCTTCCACAGGGACCGACTCCCGGCGGCTGTCCTGACCTCGACCCTCGAGAGAAACGGCTGGCCCTTTTTAGCGAGCGTCTGCAAGCCTCGGGCGGCCAGCTCCATCACCTGCACAGTGACCAGGCTGTGGCCGAGCGTCTTGCCCAGCTGGTTCGTGAGCTGGGATTGACTCGCATCGCTCGCTCCGATGCCACCTGTCTCGATCCGCTCATCGTCACCGCTGGAGACGTCGAGTGGATCTGTGCCAGCTCATCCGTGAAGGAAGTTCCCCAACGCAAGTCCCTCTTCGAGGCACACGCCGGATTGAGTTCCGCTCAGCTTGGGATTGCCGAGACGGGGACCCTGGTGCTCGACTCACGGGTCGAGCGTCACCGCCTGGCCTCCCTGGTGCCTCCTGTGCACCTGGTGGTGCTGGACGCAGCGAAGGTGGTCGCCGACCTGGGAGAGGCCCTGGCTCACTTCGAGCGTGACGAGCTCCCTCCCACGCTCACGCTGATCACCGGGCCCTCGCGGACAGCCGACATCGAGCTGGAGCTCGTCGTTGGGGTTCACGGTCCCCGGGACCTGCATGTTCTGCTTCTTGATCCGCGGGGCTGACAGGCAAGGAGCAGGCAGGCTCCCCGTAAATTCCAGCAGCCTGGTCCTGCTTGGACTAGGATGACTCGCAGCCCCCCAAGGAGACGTCTCCCCTGTCTGACCATGAGCATCCCGACCTCTCGACCTGCCAATCAAGGCGCGCTCGTCCTTGTTGCCCTGCTCCTCTCGCCCGTTGCGCTCGCGCTGCAGGACCCCTGGCCCGCAGAAGCCCTGAGCAGTGCGGTCAACCTGACTGGTATCGAGGGTCCCGGCTCCAACGACTTCTACTCGGATCTTAGTGGAGCCGTGTGGAACCCGTCGACTCGCACACTGTGGGTCTGTCGCAATGGCCCCGGTGGATCCGCCTCCAAGCTCTGGGCAATTGTCGAGGACGGCAGTGGTGGCTTCGAGGTCGATGAGGACGGCGGCCTCCGCGGCGAGTGGACGGGCTTCGGTGACCTCGAGGCCGTCACCCAGGCCGACTGGAACGAGGATGTGGTCTACCTCCTCATCGAAGGCCAGGAACGCATCAGGGAGTTCGACGTCTCGACCTACGGCAGCGCGATTCTCTTGAACGACTGGAATACGAGCCCCTTCCTGCCCCTCAGCGGAGGATCAGGGGCAGAGGGAATCACCTTCGTGCCGGATGCACACCTGGCCGCCGCGGGCTTTGTGGACGCGACAGGAAGTCCCTACACCAGCACGGGTGGC
>JABACD010000006.1:188295-205973 GCA_014237855.1 Planctomycetota bacterium
GGTGGCATGGGAGGCTTGATGTTCGTCGGCCATCAGAACGGCGGTGGAATCTTCGTCTTCGATCTCGATCGTGACTCCGGCGACTTCCACTTCGTCGGCGAGTACCTGACCGACTACAGCGAGACGGCGGGATTGGAGTACGACCGCTCAGTGGGCCTGCTCCACGTCTGGCACGATTCGAGCTTTGATGTCCTGTCCGTTCTGGACCTGACCTCGACGCCGGTCACCGGCATGAGCTACCGTCAGTTCAACGTGCTGGAGTCCTTCGAGGGCCCCAGCCACGCGAACCACGAGGGCATCGCGATCATGTCCAGCGCTGACTGTTCGGCGGGTGGGCGAAGCTTCTTCATGACGACCGATGATGGCGGTTCGGCCTCACTCTTCCTGTACCAGGAATTCTCCCCCGGCTGCGACTCGATGACCGTCTTCTGTGAGGGCGATGGCAGCGGGGCGCCCTGCCCTTGTGGCAACAACGGGTCGAGTGGCGAGGGCTGTGCGAACTCCAGCGCTTCGGGAGCTTCCTTGAACACCAGTGGCACGACCAGTGCCTCGGCGGATGACCTGGCCCTTGTGGCCAACGGCCTCGTCTCAGGTCAGGCGGCCCTGCTGTTCTGCGGATCACTCCAGATGAGTGGGAGCCTGCCCTTGGGCGATGGGCTGCGCTGCGCAGGTGGGTCGCTGCGTCGTCTGGGTGTGCGGGTACCCGATGTGGCGGGTGCTGCCAGCTGGGGACCGGGCTACGCTGCCACGGAGGGCTGGACCAGCGGCGAGACGCGCTACTTCCAGGTCTGGTATCGAGACTCCGTCGGCGGCCCCTGCCTCAACGGTTTCAACCTCTCGAGCGGTCGGGCGGCGACCTTCAGCCCTTAGATCGCGCGGACCTTCTCCCCCGGACTCATGTGGAGGCCCCTCCCCAGCCGGCTTCAGGCCGGGGGATCCCTGAGAATCCACCGCCCCGTCAGACCGCCCCTACCAGGCCCTGTACACTCGCCGATGCCGATCCAGCCGGATGGGCCTGATTGAATTCTCAGCTCGACGCTACCCCACACGTAGGTATGCAAATGAAACTCACTTCCATCCTCTTCGCCCTCTCCCTTCTTCTTGGGTGTGGCGCATCAAGCCTTGCGAGCATCGATCAAGCCTCCCTCGGGAACTACGTCGTGAGATCCGTGGAAGATGTCCTGGACGAGACCTGCACGGGAATCCGGAGCAGCAGCCAAACCACGAGAGCACAGTCCTACGACTTTCACTGCCAGGCTCCCATCTCAGAGCGAGAGATGATGAACAAGGTCGCCGCCCTGCGCGACCTTCTGCAAGAGAAGCTGACGCAGGCTGGAGGCAAGATTCATGGCAATGACATCAGTGGAACTCTCGAGGCGATGAGCGGCTTTCACATCGACTACACGACATCAACGGAAGAAGGGCTGGTCTGGGTACGGAGCACGGACAACGGCGAAGGTGAGAGCTCCGTCTTCGTCGTCTGGCACGGCGTTCGAATCAACTGACGGTCGATCCGCAGCACGACCTCCTGGTAGCTAGGCCTCGAAACAGCGGTGCGCCAGGAAGGCGCCGATCACAACGGCCAGCAGCCCCAGCAGCAGGTGCCCCCCCATGGAGAGCAACCCCGCTCGCCACTGGCCACGCTCGAGCAGCTCCACGGTCTCGAAGCCCAGGGTCGAGAAGGTGGTGAAGGCTCCCAGGAGGCCGACCCGCAGGAACAGGAGAGCCTCGGGGCTCCAGCCCGGCCGCTCGGCAACGTAGGCCATCAAGAACCCGAGGGCAAAGCAACCCAGGACATTGACCGCCATCGTTCCAAGGGGAACAGCGGTCACCCAGCGCGATTCGATCCAGAAGGTCAGGCCATAGCGCGCCACGGCACCGATGAACCCTCCGCAGCCGATGACCAGGAGCTTCGTCATGGAGCGATCTTCAAGAAGCGCATGATTGCTGCGCGGACATCAGTCCACGAGCGCCACGCAATCGATCTCGACCAGGGCGGACTTGGGTAACTCACGCACTGCAACACAGGCCCGCGCCGGGGGCTCGTCGCCCGTGAAGTAGCGGCTGTAGACCTCATTCACCGCAGCGAAGTCGCCCATGTCGACCAGGTAGACGTTGCACTTGAGGACCCTTGCAAGGCTGGAGCCCGCGGCTTCGAGCACTGCGCCCAGGTTCTCGAGCGCACGCTCGGCCTGGACAGTGACATCACCATCGATGAACACCTGTGTCGCCGGGTCGATCGCCACCTGGCCGGAACAGTGAACGAGCCCGGCAGCGACCACCGCCTGGCTGTAGGCGCCGATGGCGGCAGGAGCAAGATCCGTATGGATGATTTGGCGTTCGCTCATTGGGGACCGCAGTGAGTCAGTGTCAGGAGTCCTGCTCGAAGCGCGCCTTCAAGGCACGCAACACGCAGGGCGGAACAAAAGCAGAGACATCTCCTCCCATCGAGGCAATCTGTCTCACCAGGGTGCTGGTGACGAAGGCGAACTCGGGGGCTGGAGCGAGCATGACCGTATCCACTGCCGAACGCATGGCCCGATTCGTGTTGGCCATTTGTACCTCGTACTCGAGATCGGTTGCCCCGCGAACGCCGCGTACGACGACATCGGCATCATGTTCGGCACAGGCATCCACCAGCAGGCCCGCGGTCGCGGCGACCCGCACACCAGCAACGCCTGCCAGGGCTTCACCGATCAGCTCGATGCGCTCTTCAAGGCTGAAGAGCTGCTGCTTGGAAGGGTGCGATGCCACCAGCACCGTCACACGCCCGAAGAGCCGGGCGGCACGTTCGACCAGGTCCACGTGACCCAAGGTGACGGGATCGAAGCTTCCAGGGAAGAGGGCGTGCTGAGCGCTCATGCTCCTCAGTGTAACGAGCGGGAATGGTGGACGACCCCCGAAACCGCGCAGCCCGCCGAGCGTCCCTCTGAAGAGACGGAGGAGGCATGAGAATCGGGACCGAAGAGATCGAGACTCCTCGGGGTCGGGGCCGGATGAAACCCGTCCGGCGGCCGCTGGTGGTGGTCCTTGCGGTCTGCCTCCTGGGCGAGGGCCTGATGCTCTCGACCGGGGCCGGCCCTCTCCTCCCCGTTGCCATGGCCGGGATCCTGCTGTTGCTGGGTCGTGGGAGGAACTGGAGCGTCCATGGCCTGGGAGTCGTCTCACTGGCGGCGCTCCTGGCCCTATCAGGTCTGAGGCAGCTGGAGCCCGCTGCTCCCACGCACTCCCGCCGGATCGGCCGCTGGCGCAGTGTCGGTTCAGGGTCCGAGCTCGTGGGCAGGCTTCAGGGCCAGGCTGGACTCTACGAGGTGCCCCCAGGCAGCTTGCGTGATGGTGAGTGGGTCGAGCTCCTCCCAGGGCGCACCCCGCGACCGCCTGCACGGGGACCGCTGGCACCGGCCCTGCCACCCCGTCCAGCCCCCATCAAGCTCTGGCCTGACGAGGTCCGGCGCCTCGCACCCGGGAGCCCCTGGGGTCTGGATCACCTCCGCAGGGCCCTGACCCACCTGAGGCAGTCAGGGCTCGAACGCCTCGAGTCTCTGGACTCTCCCATCGCTCGCGGCCTGGCGAGCGCCGTCCTCTTCGGCGACCGCAGCAAGCTCCCCGCAGGCAGCTCGGATCTGTTCACGCGCACCGGCACCCGACACGTACTGGCGGTGAGCGGACTGCACGTGGGCCTGATTGCCAGCCTCTGCGTCTGGCCCCTGGGACGACTGCTGGCCTGGATCCTTCGCAGCCTTCAACGCTGTTCACTCCTCGGTAACCGGCGATGGCAACTCATCGACTGGCTGGGCCGTCCCCAGGTCTGGCGCGTCCTGCTCCTGGCTCTCTTCGCGCCCCTCGCAGGTTCCCAAGCACCTGTCGTCAGGGCTACCCTGGCCCTGGCTCTGGCCCAGGTCGCCGGCTTGATTCCGATCGCCGGCCACGTCGACCTGCGCAGGCGCCCGGACAGCCTCAGCCTGTGGGCCTTCTCCGGCTGGCTGGAGTGGCTGGCGGATCCACATGCCCTGCGCTCACTCTCCCTGCAGCTCTCCTATCTGGCAACCCTGGGCCTGCTCGTGATGGGTCCGGCGCTGGTCAACCACTTGCGAGCGCGACTTCCCGGAGGGGGCCTGATCTCGGAGACCAGCCGCGCCGGGCACCGGCGTTCGCCGCTGTGCCGCGTGCTCGGCCAGAAGCTGGTGGACTTCGCCATCGGCGGGCTGGCAGCCTCGATCGCTGCCAGCCTCGCAACCTTGCCACTGCTCTGGTGGGTCTTCGGTGAGTGGAGCCTCACAGGCCCGCTGGCCACGATGGCCATACTACCCCTGCTGGCCCTCTTCCTCCTGCTCGCCTGGGTTTGGCTCCTCGCTCCCGTCGCCATGGTCGAGCTTGCGCTGGTGTGGTGCGCCGAGTCGATGGTCTCCGCCCTCGAGGCCTTCGATGGCCTGCCTGGAACTCCCGTCCCCCTGCCTACCAGACCCCTCTGGTTACTGCTCCTTGGAGGCACCGCCTGCTTCCTGGCACTGGGTCGCCAGTGCCGGGATGGAGCTGAGCGTTGGTTGCGCCTTGCAGCCCTCTGCTGGGGCATCGCGATCTGTCCCTGGTGGCGCGGTCCGCGCGACGTCGAGCTCTACGTCCTCGACGTCGGGAATGGAACAGCCGCCGTGCTGCGAGCCCCCGGCGAGCTCACCTGGATCTTTGACGCTGGCTCGAGGGATCGGACGGGAGTTGCACGCTCGGCCCTGGCTCCGCTCCTTCGCGAGCTCGACGTGGGGCCGGTGGGGGTGGCCCTCTCCCACGCTGACGCTGACCACGCACGGGCCTTGCCCTGGCTCATCGAACGCTATCCACCTTCGATCTGGCTGGGTTCGCTGACCGCACAGCTGAAAGAGCGCTTGCCGCACAGCTGTCTTCAGGTCGACCTGGAGCGGGGCCGACTGGACGGAACTCTTGGCTCTGGAGCTGATGGAAGTGAGGGCTGGTCCCTCCTGAGGGGACAGAGCACCTCCGGCAATGAGGGCTCTCGCAGTCTCGAGTTTCGTCTCGGGGGAAGGAGCATCCTGTTGTGTGGTGATGCCGAGGCCAGCGGCCTGGCCGCCCAGCTTCGCCTGGGAGCGATACGCGGCCCCTACTCGGTGGTGCTCTTTCCTCACCACGGCTCCGAGACTCCCTGGCTCACTCCCTTTCTGGACGCCACTCTCCCCGGAGAGATCTGGATCAGCGCCAGTGACCGGCCCCAGGTGGCCTCCGAGCTCGACCGGCGGGGCTTGAACTGGAAGTGTACATCCCGGGATGGCCCTCTGGAGGCCCACTGGTAGGTTCAAGTACCCAAGACCTACCTGAGTCGGGCTCCCCTGGACAGGTCCACGGCATACTTCGTGCAGGCATGGCCACCATGAGTTTCCACCCGACCGTCCTCCGATCCACCCAGAGCCTCCGAAGGGGGCCCGCATGAGCCTTCCGATCCCGATCCTCTCGCTGCTGCTCGCCCCCCTCTTTTCTGGCCCGCCCCAGGAGAGCTGGAGCGCAGGGCCCAGGCAGGACTCCCCTGCATCCGAGGTCCCGGCCAACCGTGAGGAGAAGCTCAAGCGCGTCCTGCAGCTAGGTGAGGGAGGCCACCTGAGAGCGCTCTGCTACTTCAGCGAGGGCCTCTGGAACCTGCGAATGGATGGTAAGTGGATACAGCTCGAGGAGGCCTCGGTCACCTCCTGGCGACCAGAGAAGGAACTCGAGAGGCAGGCAACCCGGTTGCGTAGGGCGCTTGGGCCCCAGGACCTCGGCCAGCGTGTCGAACTGAGTCGATGGATGGTGCAACAGGGCCTGGTGCTGGAAGCCTTTGAGGAGCTCGACAGCATTCTGAAGCTCGACCCCGACTTCTCTCCGGCTCTCCAGGTACTGCGCTCTCCGGCCTTCCCAGGGCCGGTAGCTTCAGGTGCGGAGCAAGAGACCGAGGCCTTCGTGAAGCACATCCTCGCGGCCGGTATCAGCGCAGGCCCAGCCGACCGCGAGCTCTTGATCCTGAGCCTCAGTGCGGTCGAGTCCAGCGGTTCCGGTAGAGAGGTCCTTCGCAGGACCTTGCAAGCGGAGCTACGCTCACCAAGGGTTCTCAGGCGCACCTTTGCGGCGCACGCGCTCCGACGTCTCTCGATCACAGGCAAGCTGGAGATGTATGCGCTCATGCAGCGCTGCGTACTCGATATCTCGCGCCCGGTTCGAGAAGAAGCCTCTCGTGCTCTGCGGGGCACGGGCGATCCAGGCATCGTGCTGCCCCTGCTCAAGACCCTGCAGAGTGAGTCTCGGCCGGTCCGCACGAATGCCATCGAGAGCCTGGGCAACGCAGGCTTCAAGAGTGCGGTACCGGCTCTTGTCACCCACTTCAGTAATCTGACCCAGGCTGGCAGTCACTCGACCGCCAAGGCCACCGCTCACATCTCGGTGGGAACCCAGTTCGCCTACGTCGGTGACTTCGACCTCGAGATCGCCCAGGCAGCCTCAATTGCGGACCCAACGGTCATGGCAGGCGAGGAGGCCGTTGTCCTCGATGCACGCGTGGTCGGTGTCTCTGGCTACACCTACCGGAGGGAGTTTCTCGGGCTCGGCAAGGCCATGAAGCAGCTGACTGGTGCCAGCCCAGGATCTTCCCCCGATGACTGGCAGCGCTGGTACGAGAACAATCGCTCGGCCTTCGAGTCTGAAGAGGCCTCCCGAACGAGGTGAGCGGCAGCCCGGCCCTGGCGTGCCCCCCTGGAGAGGATTCGCGCAAGGAGCGAATCCGGTCCTGACCAAGGGGCGAATCCATGGCCGTTAGCCGCCGATCGGGCGAGCAGGCTCCCGGAGCTGCGAGTTCGAGTCGACTCAGCGCGATCCCCCGCGCTAACCTATCCGCCATGAACTCGAGATCTGAAGCTCCGCCGGCCGGCATCGTGCTGATCACAGGTGCTGCCCGGCGTCTGGGCGCGGCCATGGCACTGGAGCTCGGTCGCCGCGGATGGGATGTCGTGCTGCACTACAGGAGTTCAGCCGAAGCCGCCGAGGCCCTGGCAGACCAGCTGCGCGCTCTGGGCAGGAGGGCCTGGACAATCCCCTCGGACCTGGCTGACCCAGCCGCATGCGAGGAGCTGGTACCGCGCGCCCTGGAGCTCACAGGGAGCCTCAACGCACTGATCAATAACGCCTCGATCTTTCCCCGCTCGACCCTGCTCGAGTTCGAGCCGACCGACCTGATCGAGAGTGTTCAGATTCACGGCATCGCCCCCAGCCTGCTGGCCCGGGCCTTCGCCAGATGCCCCGAAGCCAGGCAGATCCTCAACATCACTGACTCCAAGACCACGGGGCCGGATGACGAGCACTTCGCCTATCACCTCTCCAAGCGCATGCTCGCGAGTCTCACGTCTCTGATGGCTCGCCAGCTGGCCCCAGCAATCGCGGTCAATGCAATCGCTCCCGGGGCCATGCTTCCCGCAGAGGGCGATGATGCGACATACTTTGCCTCCTTGGCCGAGTCCATTCCGCTGCAGAAGACGGGCTCTCCCGAGGACGTGGCTCGTGCTGCGGCCTTTCTACTCGAGAGCGAATTCATCACCGGTCAAGTGCTCTACATCGACGGCGGCAGACACCTGGAGGGATGCCTGTATGGATAAGATCCGAATCGAGGACCTACATCTGCGCTGCATCATCGGAATCTTCCCCGAGGAGCGAGAGAAGAAGCAGGATGTGCTGATTCAAGCAACCCTACACACGGATCTGCAGCGCCCCGGCGAGACCGATGATGTGGCCGACACCGTGGACTACAAGGGGATCAAGAACTCCATCGTCGAGCTGGTCGAGTCCTCCGAGTTCCTGCTGATTGAACGCATGGCTGCCTCCATCGCCTGGATCTGCCTGGCCGATGAGAAGGTCGAGCGCGCCGAGGTGCGGGTCGACAAGCCGGGGGCGCTACGCTTCGCTCGCACGGTCTCGGTTGAGGTCGAGCGCACGCGCGAGGATCTGGACCGACACCTCAGCAGGGGCGGCCGGCCTTCCTGAGTCAGGACATGGCAGCCCAGGTCTACATCGCCGTGGGATCGAACCTCGATCCCCAGCGGCACATTCCCCTGGCCCTGGCAGCCCTTCGAAGGAGAATCGAAGTGGTCGCCAGCTCGACCTTCTACTGGTCGGAGGCCCTTGCCCGGAGCGGCCAGCCCCGCTTTCTCAATGGTGTCTGGTGCGGGCACACGAATCTCTCCCCGCGTGATCTGAAGTTCAAGGTCTTGCGGCAGGTCGAGCACGAGCTCGGGCGGCGCCGCAGCGAAGACAAGCACGCGAATCGCTGTATCGACCTTGATCTGATCCTGTATGACGATCTCGTGATCGATGAGCCCGACCTGCAGCTTCCCGATCCCGAGATGCTGACCCGTTCATTCCTTTTCATTCCGCTGTTCGAGCTGGCCCCCCAGCTCGAGGAGCATTACCTGCCCCCTTCAACTCCCCCCGCTCCTGAATTGAGCTCGGACGAGCCCTTCACACACATCTTGAGGGAGACCATCACCGTCGAGCCACAAGTCGACCGTCCGTGAATCCACGACTGCCATGAATACTGAACGTATCGCAAAACTCGTGCACCAACTCCTCGTCGAACTGGGAGAGAACCCAGATCGAGAGGGACTGGCGAAGACTCCCCACCGCGTCGCCAAGTCCATGGAATTCCTGACCTCCGGCTACCGCCAGGACCTTCCGACGATCATCAACGAGGCTGTCTTTCAGTCAGAGGCGAACAACATGATCATCGCCCGCGACATCGAGGTTTATTCGATGTGCGAGCATCACATGCTGCCCTTCTTTGGTCGCTGTCACATCGGTTACATCTCGCGAGACAAGGTGATCGGGTTGTCCAAACTGGCGCGGATCGTCGACTTTCATGCGAGACGGCTCCAGATCCAGGAGCGCCTTACCGCCGACATCGCCAAGGACATTGCCGAGGCCATCGACGCCAAGGGGGTCGGAGTCGTCATGGAGGCCAAGCACCTCTGCATGATGATGCGTGGGGTGGAGAAGCAGAACTCCCTGATGACAACATCTTCTGTCCTGGGCAGCTTCCGCTCGGACCTGGCCACGCGGAGCGAATTCCAGGACCTGATCAGGCGTCAGGCTCATTGACCAGCGGCCAATGACCTGGCTCCAGGACGCCCCGATCTGGGGAGCTGTCCGGCGCCCCTCGAGGACCGCCGAGAGCCCGCCGCCGCCCCCCTCTCAACAGGAGCTTGGACCCGGACGGCCAGGGACTGGATTGCTCCAATCGAGACACTTGAACAACCCCAGGAAAGAACCAGAGTTGTCGGGTCATGATGGACCCTATACTCCGGGGTTGAACAGATTGTCCTCACTCCCTCGAACAGGCGCCTGGCAAGAACCATCCTGAGACCGGGCCCTGCGACGTTGATTTCGGAAGGGGCAAGGCCCAATTCCATGAACAGCATGAACTCTCGACCTATCCGGGTTAGCGCACTCCCCGCGCTCCTGCTCACCTTGCTGGGGCTGGCGGCGTGCTCCCCCGCGGATGTCCTCCAGATCGAACAGGAGCGCCAGCTCAGGGAACTCCCGGCGCTGCCGCCTACGGCTCCCACGGGAAGTGACCGCTTTGGGAGCGGACCGGGGCGTATGGGCGCATCGGATTCCCTGCCCGCCAACCCGTTCAAGTGGGCTGTTCCCGAAGGCTGGGTCGAGAGGGATCAAACATCACTGCGACTGATCAACTTCGGTATCACAGGTGACCCGGGTGCCGAGTGCTACGTGACGGTTCTGCCCAACGATGGAGGCGGCCTGACGGCGAACGTCAACCGCTGGCGCTCTCAGTTTGCCCTGTCCCCCTACTCCAGCGCGGAGGTCGCGGCGATGCCCAGGATGAGCCTCCTGGGAGAGTCCGCGACGATCGTTGATCTCCACGGGACCTTCACCGGAATGGGCAGAGCTCCTGAGGAGAACTGGGGCCTCATGGGTGTGGTCATCACCCTGGAGAACCTGACGCTCTTCGTGAAGATGACAGGCCCCGAGGAGCTGGTGGAGCGAGAGCGTCAGAACTTCGAGCACTTCTGTAGCTCTCTGACCACCCCCGGATCAGAGCCCGATCCCCACGCGGGCCATGATCACGCACCTGGCGAGGGCCATGACGATGAGGTCCAAGCTTCCTCTTCACCCGGGGGCGACAAGGGCTTCGTCTACTCGATACCCGAGGGCTGGCGAGAGGGACCACCCAAGATGATGCGTGAGGTCAACCTGGTTGCAGGCGAGACCAGCCAGTGCTATCTCGTCGCCCTCCCCGGAGAGGCTGGCGGGCTCGCGATGAACATCAATCGCTGGCTCGGAGAGATGTCTGCCGAGAGCCTCGATCAGGCGGGAATCGATCAGCTTCCCCGGATCCAGCTCTTCGGTGAGGACGTGCATCTGGTCGAGGCCAGCGGATCCTATTCGGGAATGGGTGGCCCCACGGGGGACTCGATGACCCTTCTCGCCGTCCCGCTGATCCGACCCAGCGCAAGTATCTTCGTCAAGATGGTCGGCCCGGCAGACGAGGTTGCTGCCGAACGGGAGAACTTCCTGACCTTTGTCGCCTCCCTGCGGGAGAGCAACTAGGACCACAGAGATGGCTAAAGACAAACGATCACTCGGCAAGCTGATAGTGAGCGCTCTGGGCTCCTATGCGCTCTGTAGCTCATGCCTCTTCCTCTTGTTCCTGCTGACCATCTTCGGGACGCTGCATCAGGTCGATCACGGACTCTACGATGCGAAGAAGGTCTTCTTCGCCTGGGACTTCGCCCCCATCGAGATCTCTGGACGCACGGTCGCCTATCTCCCCGGCGTTGCTTCTGTTCTCGCCGTGCTGACAGTGAACCTCATCACGGGTGGACTGCTGCGTATCCGCTGGGTCGCCAAGAACACCGGCGTCATCATCATCCACTGTGGAATCATCTTTCTACTGCTGGCGGGCCTGGTGAAGATGACCAGGGGCACGGAAGGGATCCTCAGACTCTGGGAGGGTGAGAAGCTCGATCACTTCGAGAGCCAGGAACTCTGGGAAGTGTCGATCCTCGAGCTGGACAAGCAGGCTCCAGCCTCCGAGTTCGTCATCCCCGATGAGCACTTCAGGGATCTCAGAGGAGACGCCCGTCGGAGATTCACGAGCTCACAGCTACCCTTTGACCTGACCCTCAGCGGCTTCGTCAAGAACTGCAATGTCATGCCGAAGGGACCTCAATGGGAGGCCAAGGGCGAGGTCATCGACGGCTATGGAATCCTCCAGCTGCCCCCCAGCAAGGAAGCGGCTCAAGACCTTGCAGGTATCCACGCCATGGTCGCCGTGGGCGGCGTCAGCCAGCGAGGAATCCTCTTCGGGGCGCAGAGGTATCCATGGGTCGTGGAGGCTGACGGACGTCGCTTTGCAATCGACATGCGCCACCGGCGTTATCAGATGCCCTTCGAGATTCGCCTGGAGGAGTTCACCAAGGAAGACTATCCGGGGCTCACGATGGCGAAGACCTACGAGAGCGTGGTGACTCGAATCGATGACAGCGGCGAGGAGCGTATCCTGATCGAGATGAACGAACCCCTGAGAGAGGATGGGATCGTCCTCTTTCAGTCTAGCTACGGTCCGCAGCGGGCCGATGGCAGCGTCCCACCCGGCGTTCAGCTCTACTCCGTCTTCTCGGCGGTGAACAACCCCTCTGACAAGTGGCCGGAATACAGCATGTGGGTGATCGCTCTTGGGCTACTGATCACCTTCGGGAGAACCTTGCTCGGCTATATCAAGAAGCAGAATCAACGTCTGGCGACACCCGTCTCAGAGAAGTCATGAGTGAATCCAAGTCATTCCCCCAGTCAGGTGCCCTGTCATCCTTGCTGGCCATCCTGCTTGCCTGTTCTGCACTCCTAACGGGTCCGGTCCACGCCACTTCACAGGAAGCTGGTCATGAGGGCCACAACCATGCCCCGGGAGCCCACGGAGTAGAGACCGTGACACCCGGCGAGGAGCGGACGGAGCCCTGGAGCAAGAACGTCATCGATCTGTTCGCCAGCCTGCCGGTGCAGCACGGCGGGCGGATCAAGCCCCTCGACAAGCTTGCCGCCCTGAAGCTGCTGACCTTCAACGGCAAGAGAACGCTGGAGCTGGATGACTCTGGTGAGTCCAAGCTCAAGCCCACACCCTGGCTGCTCGACTGCCTGTTCTTTCCGACGCAGGCCCTGGACTATCCCTGCTTCCGGGTCGAGTACGACGCAGTACTGGCCGCGATCGGAGTCCGAGCCAAGGACAAGCTCGACTGGTACAGCTACAACGACCTGGCTCCCGGCCTGAGCAACCTTCAGAGGGAGTTTGAAAAGGCCTTGGCCACCGAGGCCGCCGATAGAACTGCGGTACAGCGCCAGACGGTCAACCTGACCTCGGACGTGCGCAGCTTCCTGGGCCTTGTCAGCAGTCTGGAGCCCTTGAGGCAGCAGTTCAGGACTGATGGGTCCGCGAGACTCAGGGAGATCTTCGGTCGAGAGCAGTCAAGCCTCCAGCAGATCATCAGCGAGGCCGACAGCCTGAACCGGCTGGCGAACAGCTTGCTCGACCAGCAGAACGAGGACTTCGAGGCCCTGCGCTCGCTGTTCTCTCAAGTCGACCGCTCGCTGGAGGGGTCCCAGGGCTCGGTGGCACTCATACCTCCACCTTCAGGTGGAGAGGATGAGGGCACCTGGCTCACCCTGCCAGACCTGGTGAGGACGGCCTTTCAATCGGATCTCGATCTGCAGCAGCAGCTAGGAATCCTGGCAACCCTGGAGCGCCTCGAGGCATCGAAGAGCTCGCCCGAGGCCTTCGAGCGGGAGCTGACCCAGCTCCATGGTGCGGTCGTCGGACTGGCCGAGGAGCGCGGCGAGTACTCCATGGTTCCACTGGAGATCACGCTGTACAAGCTGGACCCATTCACCAATTCATTGGTGTTCTTCATGTTGGCCTTCGTTCTGCTCGCCCTCGGCTGGCTGCTACCGGGAAACCAGTGGCTGCTGCGGGGAGTGTGGGCCGCCGTGATCATCGGCTTCAGTCTGAGCACCGTCGGGATCGTCATGCGTTGCGTCATCCGCAGTCGCCCCCCGGTCGTCTCGCTGTACGACACGATCCTCTTCATCACCACCTCGATGGTGCTGGTCTCGATGCTGCTCGAGAAGCTCACACGCCAGCGCATCGCCCTGGGAGTTGGAGCCGTGCTTGGTATCGCCGGGATGTTCCTGGCCATGCGCTACGAGCTCAAGGAGATCGAGTCCGCGGGTGACACGATGGCCTCCGTGGTTGCAGTACTCGACACGAACTACTATCTCGCCATCCACGTGACCACGATCACGCTGGGCTACGCTGGCGGGCTGCTGGCCGGAGCTCTTGCCCACGTCTGGATCCTTGGCCAGCTGTTCGGTTATCGAGCCGGGGACAAGGCCTTCTACAAGAGCCTGACGCGCATGATCTACGGGATCATCTGCTTCTGCCTGCTCTTCTCCATCTTTGGAACGATCATGGGCGGCGTCTGGGCCAACGACTCCTGGGGACGCTTCTGGGGTTGGGACCCCAAGGAGAACGGCGCCCTGTTGATCTGCATCTGGGGCCTGTTGATCCTTCACCTCCGGATGGGTGGCTACATCCTCGATCGAGGCATGGCCGTGATGGCCGTGATCGGAGGCATGGTTGTCTCGGCATCCTGGTGGGGAGTCAACCTGCTCAACGTGGGCCTCCACAGCTACGGGTTCACCAGCGGCGTGGGCCTGGCGCTCATGGGCATGTGGGGAATCGAGATCCTCGTCCTCGGACTTTGCGGGCTGGACGTCATCCTGCGCAAGACCCGGGGGACCCCGGTCTAGGCAGGATCAGGGGCGACGCCTTCGATCAGCTCGAGCAGCCGATCGAGAGTGCCTTTTGAGCACCCCGAGGAGGCTCCGCAAGGGCCTCCAGCCCGGGGTGCTCTCCGTAGGGGTCGCGCAGGACCTCGAGCAGGTCCTCGATGCGCTGACAGCGCCCGGCTGATGTCTCCTCTGCAATGATCTCCTGCAGCAGGTAGTTGCGCGCCACGTACCGCGGATTGGTGGCGAGCATCTGTCGCCCACTCTCCCCCACGCTGCCCCCGATGGGGTGGTCCGAGCGGAACGCACGATAGGCCGGCCACCAGGCATCAAGATCAGTGGGCTGGGCAAACCTGGCCCGCAGCCTGTCCGGGGTACTGGCGAGGTCGCACTGTGAGAGCTCACGCCAGAAGCAGGTGTAGTCGGTCTTCGTGCGCCCCAGCAGATCCAGGGTGGAGTCCAGCAGGGAGTCGAACCCTGCAGCCCCGACCTCCACTCCCAGCTTGCCGGCCATGAGGCCCTTGTAGCTGACCTCGAAGGCCTCGCCGTAGCGCGCGTTCACATGCTCCATCAAGGCCTCGACAGCGGTGTCGGGGAACAGACTCTGCAGGGCTTCGGCGAAGCGCAGAAGGTTCCAGAGGCCGACCTCCGGCTGCTTCGAGAAGGCGTAACGCCCCTCATGGTCGCTGCAATTGCAGATGTGATCCCAGACAAAGTCGTCCATGAAGGCGTAGGGCCCGTAGTCCAGGGTCTCACCGAGGATCGAGAAGTTGTCCGTGTTCATGACTCCATGGCAAAACCCCACGGCCATCCACTGGGCCACCATGCTCGCCGTCCGGTCGGTGACCTCGTCCAGGAAGGCCCCAGCTCGAGCCGAGAGCCCGAGTAGGTGCGGGTACCAGCGCCCCAGGGAGTAACCGAAGAGAACCCGCACGAGGTCCTGCCTGCGTGTCCAGTGAAAGTGCTCGAAGGTGCCCAGGCGTACGTGACAACGAGCCAGACGGACGAGCAGGGCCCCCCGCTCGACCTCCTCTCGGTAGACCGGTTCCTCGCTGGTGAACAGGGCCAGGGCGCGAGTGGTTGGGATGCCCAGGCCGGCGAGAGCCTCCCCACCCAGGTACTCTCGCAGCGTCGACCTCCAGACCGCACGACCGTCTCCACCACGGGAGTACGGAGTCGGTCCGGACCCCTTGACCTGCACATCCCAGGTTTCGCCCCGATGATTGCGAATCTCCCCGAAGAGCAGCGCTCGCCCGTCACCCAGTTGCCCGGCCCAGACACCGAACTGATGGCCCGAATAGACGGCCGCAACCGGCCTTGCGCCGGGCATCTGGCGACCACCAGCGAACCAATCCACTGCCTGCTGCGGATCAACCGAGTCCGGATCAAGATCCAGGAGAGCACACCCGGCGCGGTTGAGATGCAGTAGCTCTGCCCCCCGCAGCTCTCGCGGGAAGACCTCCGTGGAGAACTCTTCCCCCAGGCCTGCGTAGCCATGAACAAGCGGGAGGCTCTCCAATCGGGAGAGCCCCTCCGCTGCCGAACCTGGCGAAGAGATCGTCACTCGAAGCTCTTGGCGAACTCCCCGTAACCACTCGCTTCCAGGTCCGCCGCGGGAATGAAGCGCAGGGATGCCGAGTTGATGCAGTAGCGCAGCCCAGTGGGTTCGGGACCGTCATTGAAGACATGGCCAAGGTGAGAGTCGGCAGACTTGCTTCGTACCTCATCCCGGGCATAGCCAATCTTGTAGTCAACACCACTGCGAATGTTGTCCTCGACCAGGGGGCGCGTGAAGCTCGGCCAGCCGGTTCCGGACTTGAACTTGTCCCGGGAGCTGAAGAGCGGCTCTCCGGAGACGATGTCCACGTAGATTCCCGGCTCCTTGTTGTCCCAGTACTCGTTATTGAATGATCGCTCGGTTCCGTCCTCCTGAGTGACCTGCCACTGCAGATCAGTCAGCTGAGCTCGCAGGACCTCTTGCGCAGGCTTGGTGTACGTCCGACTCATCGACGCGGTCAGTTCAGGCACATGGACCTCGAGGTCCTCTCCCCAGGTGCTCTCGATGAAGCGGTCACGACCGGAGCCCTTGCGGTAACGCTTGTAGTTCGCAGGGCTCTTCAGGTAATAGTCCTGGTGATACTCCTCGGCATCGTAGTAGACCTCGGCCGGCAGGATCTCCGTGACGATGGGTGAACCAAAGCGTCCACTGGCTTCCAGGGCCTCCTTCGAAGCCAGAGCTTCTTCTCTTTGACCCTCATCGTGATACCAGATGCCAGAGCGGTACTGGCCACCGCGATCGACGAACTGCCCACCTCCATCTGTAGGATCGATCTGCCGCCAGAAGACCTCGAGCAGCGTGTCGTACCCGATACGACTCGGGTCGTACTTGATCTGAATCGCCTCGGCATGCCCGGTGGATCCCGAACACACCGCCTCGTAGGTCGGATCAACGACATCGCCGCCGGTATAGCCGGAGATCACTGCAGAGACCCCCGGAAGATCCTCGAAGGGCGTCTCCATGCACCAGAAACAACCGCCGGCGAAGGTGGCCAGCTTCGTCTCCTCGGGCTCTTCAGGGGTCGGTGAATAGCTGCTGGGCGTCTCGGCGACGGAGTAGGTGCCCGAGCTACTGGTCAGGTCGCCAGAGTTGCAGCTGGCAACCAGGGTGAAGATGGCCAGGGCCAGGAAGTCTCGTGTTCGATTCGAGTTCACTTGCATGTGTGGAAAGGGAAGGGGTCAGGCCTTCAGTAGGACTGATATTCGCGATTGTGACCAGTTCTGTGGTGCCTTCACAAAATATTTGTCTGACTCCCCCCGATGGATCTGCGATGCTCTCATTCATGACTTCGCCCTCCTCAACACCAGAGTCCGCTTCCTGGCTCCCTGCAGCCACCTTTGACAACAAGATCGCGCTGGTCACAGGCGGAGGCACAGGCCTTGGCCTGCAGATCAGCCGGGGCCTCGCCGCCCTGGGCGCGACCACCGTGATCGCCTCCCGAGATCCCAACAATCACTCCGAGCTGCTTGCCGAGGCGGAGCGTGAGGGATGGAGTCTCGAGGCCGAGGTCTGTGACGTGCGTGAGCCAAAGGTCGTGCAGGCCTGCGTCGACTCCGTGATCGGCCGACACGGCCGGATCGACATCCTGGTCAACAATGCTGCCGGCAACTTCGTCTGCCCTACCGAGCGGCTCTCCCCGAACGCCTGGAGGTCAGTGCTCGGGATCGTCCTCGACGGCACCTTCTACGTCTCGCAGGCCGTCGGCAAGACCATGATCCAGGCCAAGGGTGGCTCGATCCTCAACGTGGTTGCCACCTATGCGTGGACCGGCATGGCAGGAGTGGTGCACTCCGCCAGCGCCAAGGCCGGCGTCCTCGCGATGACCAAGACCCTGGCCGCGGAGTGGGCCAGTCACGGAATACGCGTCAACGCCATCGCTCCCGGCCCCTTCGAATCAAAGGGGGCGGCTGCCAATCTCTGGCCCAACGAGGAGGTCCGCAAGGGAATGGAACGTGCGATCCCCATGAAGCGATTCGCCACCACCGATGAGGTCGCGGCGCAGTGCTTGCACCTGCTCGCACCGGTCAGTGACTACATCAGCGGTGAGTGCCTGGTGGTCGACGGAGGCGCAACCCTCCCCCCTCCCTTCTGGGAAGCTGGCAAGCGGCTCAAGCGCAAGGCCGCCGCCTCGGAGTGAGCGCGTCCGATCACGGAAGCGTGCCCTCGCGAGCTCACATCTCGACCGAGGCCGTCAACCCTCACACGGAGGGGCTCGACCAGCTCACGACCGAGGTAGCGCTGGAGCGCATCCAGGCGGAGGATGCCCGTCTGCATGCAGCTCTCACCTCCGCCCGCC
>JABACD010000070.1 GCA_014237855.1 Planctomycetota bacterium
CGATCTCGGCGGGAGAGACTCGCTGCTTCAAGGTGCTCGTACATCGTGGCACCTCACTCAGCGGCATCATCCCCTTCGGCGAGTTCTTCCCTTCCTGGCAACAAGCAGAGCGGAGGCGCTGGCACGGTATTCACCTCCTGCACGTCACCACGCTGCGACATGAGGCAGATCCGTCCGAGACCCTCACGGCAGCGGCTCAAGCACGCTTCGCCGTGGTGGACAGAGAGACCGGGTCGTTCACCTTCAAGGATGTGCCGCCAGGGGAGGTGATTCTCATGGCCTGGTGGCGCCCGGATCAGGACAATTACTACGTCTACAGGCAGCAGTTCACTCTGCAGCCCGGGCAGGATCTCTTCGCGGGTCAGCTCGTCGCACTTCCAACGACTCGCGAGATCTCCCTCTCAATCGAGTCGCGAGGGCGAGAGATCCCATTCGACAAGCTCTTCGAGAACGCGACAAGACCCGTGTGGAGCCGCGTGGACTTCAACATCGAGCCGTCTCCAAGAAGCCCTGCCGATGTGTTCTCGGCTGTGGTGGACATCGAGCCCGGCAAGGCCAGGATCCACGGCCTTCCTCTCCTGGTCAACAGCGCTGAGATCATCAGTGACCCCAGGTGGCCCACCTCGATCCCGGTCAGGGAGGCCGCGGTCGATGTCTCCCCCGCCATGGTGAAGATCACCTACTCGCTCAAGGAAGCAAGCAAGACAACGATGCGGCTGGACAGGCCGCATCCCAAGGACCGCAAGCACGCCTTCCACTACGACTTCTCTCGCGATGGCAGTTGCGTCGCGAAGGGGATGATCCGCGAAGCTGGATCGGTCGAGCTCGAGCCTGGCACTTACAAGCTCCTCGTGCACACGCAACGGCACAGTCGAAGCTCTGCTCCGGCCAATCTGTTCTTCCACGGGGATGTGACGGTCCGCCCCCAAGAAGAGCTGCTCATCCACCTGCTGCCCGGTTCACACTACGGAGGCAAGGTGTTCAATCCCGACCGTACTCCTCTCGCAAACAAGGTCATCTCATTCAGGCCCCCTGGAATGCGTGAGTGGAGCATCACGACAAAGACCGGCGCCGACGGTTCGTTCACGCTCATCGGCATGCCGAACTCCCTCCAAGGGATGCTGGTTCAGGACATCATCCATCCTGGCACCGGCCTCACGCTGACGAGGATGCGCTGATCGGGCTCGACGGCAGCCTGATCATGGGGTCCATTCACACAGATCGTTCCAAGCCGTACAGGAGGACACACTCATTCGACGAATCTTCATGATCACCCTCGTGATGGCCTGCATCGCGCCCACCGCTTCGGCGAGCTGGCGCCTGGTGGCCCTCAAGTTCAACGACCGCACGCTCTGGGACTGGCCCACCCAATCGAGCTTGATGTGGGCCAAAGGTGGCAAGATCTCGGGCGTCGGCGGCCACATCGAAGGGAGCGTCTGGACGCGGGCCAATACCTGGTCCGCGTCCCAGATCCAGCTCCAGGGCACGGCATTCAAGTACGTCAAGTTGATACACCTGCCACCTGGGGTGGGAGAGGTCGAGCTCGACAAGACCGCTCAGATGGAGGGCAAGGTCGTCCTCGAGCACGGTCCGGGAGCCGCAACTGCTACCGGCTACGCTCACGCGAAGCACAAGTTCGACAGTGAGCCCTGGGACATCCTCGAGGCCAGGATCGGAGCCGCGATGGCGACCGCGGAGACTCACCTCGGCGAGGTCGGCGTCTCCGTGACGCCGGGTCAGAACGGTGGCGCGGGATTTCAGGGGACGTTCCCCGTGACGATCACCATCGGCCTCGGCACCGACACCG
>JABACD010000071.1 GCA_014237855.1 Planctomycetota bacterium
GAGAGCCCCGCTAGCCGGGAGTGAGGCGTCTGAGGGGGGCAGAGGGTGAATGTAAAGGTAGCTTGGATCGCTTATCCTTTGAGCCCCGAGAGTTCGCGGTCATCACTCAAGACCAAGGGTTGCAGCTCTTCGATCTCGTGAAACTCGAGAGTCGTTGCAGCTTCCTCGCCGACCCATTCTTCGGGACTACCAAAGTAGCCACGTAAGCGCAGCTCGTACTTGCCTGCTCCCCAATCGACGGGCGGCGTCCAGCGTAGCGCACAGGCTTCCCCGAGCAACAAGTTCCCGGCAGCCACGTCGAACGTCTCTTCGATGTCTTGTTTCGCGTCCTTCGTGAAGACACGCAGGTGGTAGCCGATTGCGCCAGGGCTCGGAGCGAAGAGCAGTTCCACGGTCAGTGTTTCGTCGAGGGGAAAAGACTCGCCCAGGTTGGGCCAAAGAAACTCCGGCGCCAACTCGGTTCGTTGCGCGCCGACCTTGGCGTCGGCACCAACCCAAGCGACCAGTCCATCGGGAAGACCGTCATCATCGGAGTCGGCGAGCTTGTGATCCCAGCCGAAAGCACGCTCTTGCAAGTTCGGCACACCATCCGCGTCTGTGTCGACGAGCCACGCGGGATCGATGCCTGTGTCGATCAAGCTCTTCTTCACCGCGACCAGGCGAAAGTCAGCGGTGAGGGTCTGGCCCTCCGCGATGCGAAGTTCACGCACGAAGCTCGCCACGAGGGGGGAGCCGTCATCGACGGCGCGCAGGTCGTATTCCCCCGCGGGACTTCCAGGTGAAAGCGGCCGTCAGCATCGGTGACTGCACTGCCCGAGGGAGTGACTCCTTCGAGCAAGGCCACGATGGTGACTCCAGGGAGAACGCGATTGCGTTCGTCGGCCAAAACGCTGCCGACGATGTGGGAGGAATCCTCGGTACCCGCGAGGGCACCAAGCGGGGTGACGAAGAGAGCGAGCGCCGCAAGGCCCGCGAAGGGGGCCATGGATCGTGCGTTCATGGGAATCGAGCGTCGTCGAGTGCCTGGGGTGATGGGGCCCAGTATGGGTGCGCGGCGCTTGGACGCGGAGTGTGCGGGGGGTATTCCCGTGTTGCTGTCCGCGCGCAGAGACGGAGTATGGTGCCAGGATCAAACTCGCACCGACTCGATCCTGGATCAGTTTTCTCTACGTCGATCACGAGCCCCTGGCTGCCGGTCTCTTCGCTGATCTACTGCAGAGCCGGCAGCAAAAGAAGGGACCCTCGACCTGACACGAAACCTTGGGAGGGCCGGCGTTCGACCCGAGAATCGGGACGATCGTGCCAAGATCGTTATCGTGTGATCTTGATCCTGGCACGGTCGCGATCCTGGCACGGGGGCTGACAGTCAATTTGAGGAGAATTCAGCCTCCATCGGTCCGCTGCTTGTCATGTACATGAACACGGCAAAGGAGACTATGAGGACCACAAAAACGAGTCGCCAAACTTTCTTGTTACTCATAACAACATTTGATCAAGACATCTCTACGGGACATGGACTGGCCGAGCGTTCCACTAATCTGAACCTTCGTTCCATTTCACGGTCACTTGCTCACCCCATTGAGGCAGTCCACTGAACCGAATCGTTGGATTGGCCTCAGAAACAAGGGGCGCAGGCTCGGTCGGAGCCCAAGGCGATTGCAACTCCTCGGCGTAGATGATGGTAGCGCTGAGTGCCAGGGTTGGTAGC
>JABACD010000072.1 GCA_014237855.1 Planctomycetota bacterium
GCCGCCCAGTCCCCGGGGGATGTGGTTGCAGGGGCCGAACCTGTGGTAGCTTTCCGGCTTCGCGCCGGGGTAGCTCAGCGGTAGAGCGCGGCTTTCGTAAAGCTGAGGTCGTGGGTTCGATTCCCATCCCCGGCTCCATCGCTTGCATACGTTTTTTTGGGTCGGGAGGTTCTGCCGATGAGCGTGGATCGATTCAACTCACTACTCGTGTGCGTGGATGTGTCCGCCCGAGGTTTCGATGAAGAGGGGCCCCCTCCCGCCGCCGTCCAGGCGTGTCTCTCTGAGGTCAACTGGATCCGTGAGCAATCCGGGGCCTCGGTCACGCTGATGACCGTGGTCGAAGGGGACGATGTCGATTCCGAGATTCTCGATCTGGCGCGTCATCGACTCGAAGAGATCGTGCTGCCGCATCTCAAGGGAGATGTCGAGGTGGCCGTGTCTCATGGAACAGCACACGTCGAGATCATTCGCAAGGTCCTTCGGGATGGACACGACCTCGTGGTCTTATCTGCTCGGAGAGCGGGTCGAGTGCACCCCACGCTCGTGGGGAGCGTCTCCCTTCATGTCTTGCGCCAATGTCCTTGCCCTGTGTTTGTCGCGCCGAGAACCTCTGAGACGGGGCCGAAGGTGGTCTTGTCTGCAGTGGCTCTCCATGACTTCACCTCGAGCGTGCTGGAACTCTCTGCGGCCGTCGTCAAGTTGCGCGGAGGCCAGTGGCATATCTATCACTGCCCCGAGTACCCCGCTGAAGGTGGAATGCGCCTGAAGGGGGCGAGCGTCGAGGAGACCGAGACCTACGAAGCCGGCGTACGCAAGCACGCCTGGGATGAGCTTCATCAACTGTGCGACCCGTTGGCTGAACAGACCGGGGTGACGCCCGAATTTTGGATGAGCGAAGGCTTGCCCAGCGAGCAGATCGTCCTCGCGGTTCGAAAATTGAAGGCTGACTTGCTGGTGCTGGGAACGGTCGGGCGTCCAGGATTGGTTGCCGGTCTGGTCGGGAACACGGCTGAAAAGGTGATCCACAGCGTCGAGTGCTCAATCCTGGCAGTTAAGCCAGAGGGCTTTGAGTCGTCGGTCGGCCTTGAGGGCTAGTCTCGAGCGACTAGCGCCCTCCTTCGAAGACAAGCACCACGCGCCGGCCAGCTTCGCCAGGAAGCTGCGTCTCGTGGATCTCGGGCTCGGGGAAGCGGTGCTTGTGCCGGGTCTTGGCCGCGAGTTCGAGCTCTTCAGAAGCCGCCGGGCCCTTCAGCATGACCAGTCTCCGATAGCGGGTGCGGAGTGGGCCAAAGAGCTCGAGCTGGGTGTTCACCGAGCCCACGGCTCGAGTGACCAGGGTCCCGACGTCATGTTCAGCCAGCCAGGCTTCCGCGCGGGCATGCACCAACCCCACACGAGGACCAAGCTCGAGGGCGGTCACCATCTGGTCGAGGGCCTCTGACTTGCGTTTCCGGGACTCGATGAGGACCACGGGGAGGTCGGGGCGCGCCAGGGCCAGGGGGATACCAGGCACACCACAGCCGGAGCCGATGTCCACCAGAGGCGGGGGAGATGTGGCCTCGTCCGCGTGGGGGCGTAGGTGCGGAAGTGCCACGAGGCTGTCGAGACAGTGCCGGATTGCCATGCCCTCGGCATCCTTGATGCCGGTC
>JABACD010000073.1 GCA_014237855.1 Planctomycetota bacterium
AGTGATGGCTCCCTCCGGACAGATGTAGCTGTGGCAGTCATCAGGTCCGCTCGCGAGCACGTCAGGTCCCTTCACCCGTCGCTCTCCGGTGGGGATGAGCTCCCCGTTGTGCCACGTCCAGCTGCGTTGGTGTAGGCGCCCACGGACAAGACAATGGAACACCCGTCGGCTCGGCCAACTGTGGGGCATGGTCACGCCCCCAGGTCTCCACTTCAGCAGATCAACGTGACCCATATCGCCCTTGTGGATCGGATACCGGCTGTACGCAGAACCAGCGTCCACGGGAGGCAATTGCCAGTCCGCTTCTACGTTGGCCTGCACCAAGGCACCGACCGCGGTCCATGCCTGTGGAATGGGGCCGCAGCAAGCTTCCAGAAGTTAAGCCCACTCGGAATCGTCTGCCATTTCGTATGTTCACCTCCTGTTTAGAGGGCCTTCGAATCCCTGAAACGTCAAGTGTGCTGCTTCTCTGGTCGGCCCCCATTCCGGTTACATTCACCCACACGACTGGTTACAAGGCGTGTCTGAGACTTCCTGTCCACGGATTGACCAGTGTGGGCCAAAATGGATCACTAAGCAGCACTTGGGGGAATTCAGCCGCGCGACATATGGCGCGAGGCCGCCCCCCCTCGTGCGGACTCCCAGGACGCTGTTTTCGAGGATGTTGATGATGTTGGTGCGACGATCTCACACGAATCTCTCGCGGTCGCCTATGGCGGTCCTGGCGTTATCTTTAGGGATGGCGCTGTTTTGCTCTTCTTGTGCTGACAAGGAGGAGCCGGGTCCCTCGGCAGAAGAGGTGGCCCCAGAGGTGAACCCGGACGACCTGGTGCCTATCGATGAGTCTCGGGTGCCAGATGAACCCACGGCATGCGTCTCTACTCGGGACTTCTTCGCCAAGGAGGTCTGGTCACCCGTGATGCAGGGCCGCTGCGATGGTTGCCACACCGCCACCGGGCTCGCCAAGGACACCAAATTTGTTCTCCAGCCGCCCACGCTGCAGGGTTTCCTGGATCACAACTATGAGGTGGTTCGTGAGATCGCGGCGTTCGAGTACGAGGGCACATCCATCCTGATGTTGAAGCCCTCAGCTCAGATAAGCCACGGTGGGGGCAAGCTCATCAATGAGGACAGCGAGGACTACGCGGCCCTGGAGAGCCTCGTGGCTCAGATGAAGGCGCCAGTGGAGTGTGAGGAAGATCCCGAGGCGCTCAACGAGTTCTACGATGGTGTGAGCCTGCTCGATCCCATCGACACCTGGAGAAAGGCCGCCGTGGTTGTCGGCTCTCGCTTGCCGACCGAGGAGGAGGAGGCGTTCCTCGCCATCGAGGGTGAGCTGGGCCTGCAGGTCCTGCTCGATGAGCTGCTCACCGAGCAGGCCTTCATCGATTGGGTCAAGGAGGTCTACAACGATCAACTCCTCACCGACCGCTACCTCCTGCCCGGGCAGGACGGGGAGCAGCGAGCCCTCAATCTGTTGAGCACCGCCGACTTCCCGAACCTGTTCTGGTACAACTCACCGACGGCAGACACGGACATGTCGCTCTTGGCTCAAGCAGCGAGCCAGACCAACCGGGCGGTCGCTCGGGAGGCGCTGGAGCTCATCGGCTATGTGGTGCGCAACGACCGACCGT
>JABACD010000074.1 GCA_014237855.1 Planctomycetota bacterium
CTACCTTTACATTCACCCTCTGCCCCCCTCAGACGCCTCACTCCCAGCAAGCGGGCCTCTTTCCCGGAGGGTTCGCACTTCCCAAACCACCAAGCCTATTCAAGACAAGGATGATATCCAGATTACTTCCCATAGCTTTGCTTCTCGGAGCGACCGTCTCGCTGTACGCCACAACTAGTGAGCAGATTCAAGATGCTCCGGCAACTGAGTCTTGCTCAGGATACCCCTGCGTAGCCGAATATGTAGTTTTCCCCGCCGCCAGCTGGACCGTATCTGCGATTACGAGAGACGGCCAAGGAAGAGGTCCTCAAGGGGAGATGGGAGAGTGTACGCCTTGCTCTGACTGCAAGTGCGTCGTGTCTTGGGCGTACGAGGACCCTGGATGGCTTCATGACAACAGTTGGGTAGTAATCTGGGATAATGGAACGAACTTCGGCACGGGTGATGCGAATGGATCGATTAGAAAGCCAGACCTTTCCTGCGACGGTCTCAGCTTTAATGACACATTCAGTTCACTGGATCTCGACGGGCCTCTTGGGACTTCATTCAGTGGGTCATTCCTGTGCCCGTGTATCCCCTGATGGGAAGAGGTACAAACAGCCAACGGGAATCTTGCGACTAGGGTCTTGCGGTTCCTGTGACATGCCAGAGAGAAGTACCTGTGGGGGATAAAGTACAACAGCCCTCTTGTAGCGGCGTCAGATACTCAGCGGTGTATCAGTGCTAGTGGCCCCACACCAAGGGCCCCGCCGTTCAGCTGAACAATTCATACGGTTCGCGAAACCCATGCACCTCGACCTTCCAGGGGCAGTAAAATCTAGTTGGTCGAATTGCGCGGGAGTGAGCCTTGCCGAAACTTAAGTGGATGAATGACAATTGGAAAGCACTAGTAGAAGATCAGGCATGAGAGTTGTCTTGGTTGTTGTAGCTACAATTTGTTTGCTTGGCGGAGCATTCCTTGACTTTGGCGTCGATGATGCTCGGAGCCAACCAAAGGAGGGACGTTTGACGGCTCCCACCAAAGGAGGTGGAGATGTCTTGAGTCGGACTTTGGACATGGCGCTGCCCGTGATCGAATCTACCCAGGAAGGGAGAGTTGCGGACCGAGAGAAGGGAAAAGGAGAAGTGGCCCTTAGTGATGGGGATTCGGGGTTTGGTGACGGGGCCTCTGGATTTGATAGAGAAGCAGAATTGAGAGGGCTGAACCGGTGCCACGAAGCCTACATTGAGGCGCTCAAAGATCCGAACAGTACAAATGCAGCGAGATTCCAAGCGGTTCAAGCGGAATTTGTCTTGGCGAGAAAGTCGGTCGCCGTGATCATGAAGCACCACGGGCGGGCTAATTATGTACGTGATCGACCCGAGGGTTTTGTACTTAAAACCATCCAGGGCACACGTATGTTTGCTGCTGATGAAGCGAAGTTCAAGTTCAGGGACGGAGAGTTTCCGGCGTTCGACCGAGCGGAGGATCAATACTTCAAACAGCTCCACAACCATGATGCTGTTCCAGTCTTGGACGACGGGCAGGAGTTGGCAATTGAAGACTTGTACCTAGAGGCTGTCGAGGCCCTGACCAAGGGAGATTAGATTCCAGGGACGTTGGTGCGGAATTCACGGCTTGTC
>JABACD010000075.1 GCA_014237855.1 Planctomycetota bacterium
ACTTCCAGGGCAGCCCCTTCGGCGCGTCGAGTTATCCGGGCGGCGTTCCGACGAACTACCAGTTCTGGTATCGCGATATGACCAATACCTGCTCGGGTCTCGGATTCAATTTCAGCAACGCCTGGACGGTGACCTGGCAGCCGTGATGTGAAAGGCCGCCGCTGCGCTGGTCCACGTGCTCTCACTGTCCTTGGTTGACACGCCTGGTACAGGTTTGGGGGGAAACGGGCGGATTGTCCACCTGGACTGGGGGGGGGAGGTACGGTGGAGTGACGTTCTGTCCGTAGGGACGGGCTCCCCCCTTCGCACCTTGACTCCTACCACCCCGATGATGGCGTACTCCCGTGCCGTACTGGCAATGTTCCTCCGCTCCCTCGTCTCAATCACTCTCCTCTCATCTCTTGCCCAAGCACAGGTTGAGTCTTGGCATCAACTGAGCCCTCTTCCAGCCAACAGTGCAGACCAGTTCTGGTATGGGAAGACGGGAGGGACCACCTGGTTTGGAGGGCGGAGCATTGCGAACACCTATGGAGGAGACCTCTTCTACACCAGCGGGATCAATGGTGAAGGAGATCTGGTGTCTACCCTGGGTTGGTGGAATGGCCACAGTCTCTGGATTGGATTGAACGATAGCGCTGTTGAAGGCACTTGGGCATGGGATGGCGGACACCCATGTTCGCACTCTAGCTCGGGCGTTAACACTGATCGAAGGGACTATGTTGTGATTCTCAGCCTACAGGGGGCATGGCATATTGCGATTGGCAATGAAGGCTATAGAGCTCTGATCAAGATCCCGCCCTCACCAGACTGTAACCAGAACGGCGTTCCGGACTCCGCAGATATCGTTCACGATCCGGGATTGGACACCAACAACGACGGGCAGATAGACGCCTGTGAAGACTGCAACGGTAATGGCACACCCGATGCTGATGACATTTCTACGGGGAGCAGTAGCGACTGCGACACCAATGGAGTTCCCGACGAGTGTCAGATCATGGACAACCCCGGTCTCGATTGTGACTCGAACATGGCACTTGACGATTGCCAGGTGGTATCGAATCCCAGTCTCGACTGTGATTTGAACGGTACCATCGACTCCTGCGAGATCGCCTTGGACCCCGGCCTGGATTGCAACTCGAACGGTGCACTCGATTCCTGCGACTTGGCCAACGACCCTGGATTGGATTGCGACGAGAACGGCACCCTGGACTCCTGCGACATTGCCTCAGACAGCTCCCTCGACCAGAACACCAACGGCATCCTCGACACCTGCGAGTGCGTGGCAACCAACTACTGCCTGGCTTCAAACAACACCAGCGGAAACACCGCCACCATCTCCGCCAACGGCTCTCACAGTCTCACGCTCAACGCATTCACGCTTGAGGTGCAGGGGGCCGCGATACAGAAGTTCGGGCTGTTCTTCTACGGGGCGAGTCAGGCCCAGATTTTTCTGGGTGAAGGGATGCTGTGCGTCTCGGCACCTATTCAGCGACTGCAACCGGTGCTCGTCACGGACGCTCAGGGAGCAGCGGCCCTTCCCATCGACTTCACGATGCCGCCCGTCGGTAGCGGTCCCTTCGCCGTGACGCCCTTCTCGACGTGGAACTTCCAGTTCTGGTATC
>JABACD010000076.1 GCA_014237855.1 Planctomycetota bacterium
CGCTCGATGGACCATGATCACGGCTCCCATTCTGCCCTGCCCGGCGTCTCTTTGGTCGTCCCATCCAGCTTCGACTTCGGGTTTCTGATCTCGCTGGCCCCGGGTGCATCGCGGGGACCAGCGTTACCCTCCCCGCAAATGAGCGTAAGCCCGTCCCTGGGCCGGCTGCAGGGGCTACCTAGCCTCCAATGACTTCGAATGGTGGTTTGTTGTAGACCAGTTCCAGTTTGACGGTTTTGTCTTGGGGCTCCAACTGGGCCCAACCTCCGCCACCTCAGCCGTAGGTCATGGCTCCAGCGGCCAGCTCATTCTTGTCTCTGTCCAGCACGCAGTACTTCACCGGGATACGGCTCTGTGCACGATAGATGCTCATCCTGTCCATCTTGCCCCTTACGTGCGAGGTCATGTGGATGCGCGCATCGATCTTCAGCGCCACGTTCTTGCCGGCCAGCACCTCGACTTCTTGGATCGTGTGAGCCCTTGCGGAGATGTGCCAGCTGACGCCCTCCTTCTCGCGTTCGATCCGATAGGTGCGCAAGCGGTATTTCCCGGCCGGAAGCGTCCGCGGCTTGGGCGCCGCGTCGCCCACGAGAGGGAACGGAAAAAGAGACCGATGGTGCAAGACAGGAGCCTCCTTTGGACACCAGCATACGCGCCGACCGGGGTTTGAGGACAAGGGATCCAACGGGCGTGAGCCCAGCGGCGTGAGGCTGGGGTGTGTCGTTTTCGAGGCCGGGTAGGCAGGGCCACGGGCACGGACGGGCCTGTGGGGACATGTCTCCAGTGGTACGGGGGAGGGTGTTTTCTCCTCGATGAACTCAGCGGGTGGCGACCTGGATCTCGTCGCCCTCCACCTGCACCTGATAAGAGGTAACGGGTTCATCAGCCGGCGGGCTCTCCGAGCTGCCGGTCGTCAGGTCAAACGTCGCTCCGTGCAAGGGGCAGGTGACAATCGTGCCCTCTACCTCTCCTTCGGAAAGCTGACCGCCGACGTGTGTGCAGGAGTCCGAGATCGCGTAGATGGTTCCATCAACGTTGAACAGGGCGACCTGCTCCCCTTCGAACGCGACACACATGGACTGCCCGGGAGGAAGGTCCTGGGTGCTGGCTACTCTTGTGAATTCACTCATGGCTGCCTCTTTGCAAGGGATGATCGGGATATTCGCGAGTTCAAAGCTAGGACCTGCACCTGCCCAGCACAAGCCCAAGCGCCCGCACGAGTCGGTGCAGACGCAAGGGCTCGCCGCTCAGCAGCCTCTTGAGGACCTGGCGCGGTGTACCGCGCAGGGAAACCCAGCCAGGCACCTTGAGGGGCTTGGCGGTGTTGGGGGAGGACGGGTCCATCAAGGGCTCAGAAGACCCGTTCTCGGGATCAGGCTGACTGCCGGCGAGCGAAGAGGACATTCGGGGGGGGGCTCCGATGGGAAGCGGCCCTTGGAACCTTCGGAAGCACCCTGAGCGTAGAAGTTCCCATTGAGAGCGGAGTCTTGGAGCGCTTCCACAGGCCAGGGTCATTGCAGTTTCTTTTGTTCAGCCTCCTCCAGCAAGGTGGTTGAGTCGA
>JABACD010000077.1 GCA_014237855.1 Planctomycetota bacterium
ATCAAGTAGGAATACTTAGCCGCGCTCCCCACCTCGCTGCCCATGCACCGCCCCCTCCACCTCTCCCCCCCCAAGCACTGGGTCCTGGTCCTCCTCGGCCTCCTACCCAGCTGTGGCGGTGGATCAGATGTGCAAGAGCAGCCAGCCAGCGCGATGCGCCCCCCCAATGTGGTGGTCATCCTGCTGGACACCCTGCGGCCAGACGTCCTTAGCTTCTACGGCGCAAAGGACGAGCGAGCCCCCTACCTTGCCAAGCTTGCGGCCGAGGGAACGGTATTCGAGAACGCCTTCTCCACCTCGACTTGGACCGCACCGTCCACCGCATCCATGCTGACCGGCATGTATCCAGATCGACACGGAGTGACCCGCGGCTTCCTGGCACAATTCCGCGAAGGCGAATCCGTTGATGAGAATGCACTGAAGCAGATGGAGCTTCTGGCCATCTCCTCGGACGTCCCCACCCTCGCCGAGCGCTTCAAGCAAGCGGGGTACAGCACGTTCGCCCTTGCATCCAATGTCAACATCGGTCCGGAGATGGCATTTGATCGTGGCTTCGATGAATTCGAACGCCACGACCTGCAGCCCGCCAAGTTCCTAACGGAGCGCCTCATGGCCATGCGTACCCGCATCGAAGCGGATGAGGCCCCCAGCTTTCTGTACCTGCACTTCAACGATGTGCACAAGCCCTACCAGCAGCGCCCGCGATTTTATCGCCCCGATGAGGAACGCGAAGAAACCGCGGAATACCTGGAGCGCTACAAGAGCGAGTTGGGCTACCTGGACAGCTTCCTGGGGCGCATCCACCAAGCTATGGGTTTCGATGATGACACCCTAATTGTCGTAGTCGCCGACCATGGCGAAGAGTTTCGCGAACACGGCCAGCTCTACCACGAGTTCACCCTGCACGTGGAGTTGAACCACATCCCGTTTCTGGTCAGAGCGCCAGGCCTGCGCGTGAAGCCAGGCCGCGTGTGGGAGAACGTTTCCCTGATCGACGTGGTGCCGACCATCTTCGACCTGATCGGGCAGAACGCACCAATCGGCGTGGATGGCCGCTCCCTAGCCCCCTTCTGCCGTAGCGAAGACAAACGCCAGGGGTTGCAGTCAGAGAGTATGACACTGGTCCAACGGCCACTGATCCTGCACCGCTTCGAAGATGGAGATCACCTATGGGGCGTGATCCTGGAGAACTGGAAGCTGATTCAATCGCATCTGGGTGTCCTGCTCTATGACCTCGAGACGGATCCAGGTGAGCACAACAACCTGGCGGACACCCATCAGCCCCTCGTGCAACAGCTTGTCGCCATCCTCGACGAGCACCGCGGACGGGGCTCCGATCCCCAGTCCAAGCGCACCCAGGTGGATATCGACCAAGACCTGCTCGACCGACTGAAGGCAATCGGCTACGTGAAGTAGGAAGTGGCGTTACAGATCGCCCAATCGCCGGCGCTCTTCCCCCATCCACTGGC
>JABACD010000078.1 GCA_014237855.1 Planctomycetota bacterium
CCACCTTCAGTCAACAGCCCTCGAACCAAAGCTCCAGCTGTGGGGGCGCTCGCGGCGGAGCTGGAGGAGCTCTCCCCCTCCGGGCACCTGGAGCTCAGGGACAGAAGACCACCTTGAGCCCGTCGCTCGCGTTGAAGCCGGCCCCGGTCGCGGCAAGGTCGCGGTACCAGAACTGGAAGTACCAGGTGGAGCCGGGCTCGATCTCGCTGCTGCCCATGGCGGGCGCACCGCTCTCGAGGTCCACGATGCGCGTGGCCGCCCCACTTCCGTCTGTGAATAGCGTCGGAGAGAGGCGGTAGACGCCCAGGCTGCCCGTGCCGACACAGCGCAGGCCGTCACCGAAGGGCTCCTCGGCCGTGTCCGAGGCGTAGACGAAGAGACCTGACGACTCCACGGCCGCGCCGGTAACGGTCAGGGTGAAGTCGTTCGTGGCGACCGAGCTCGAGCCGCCCATGGAGAGCATCGCGCCCGTGCCGGAAGAGTTGGCGGCCCCGGTGCAAAAGTTCTCAGCGACGCACTCGGCGCCCAGGTCGACCCAGGTGAAGCCGCCGCTGATCACGCCGGTCTGTCCCGCGGGTCCGTGGTCGAAGATGACATCCCCGGCTCCCTCCTCGAATGGCAGGAGCAGGGCCGTGTCGGCATCATTCGTCCACTGGGCCTGGGGCTCGAAGGGGCCGCTGTAGCGATCGGCCTCTGACACGCGGAAGGCCCGCAGCTGCATGCCACTCGCCCCACTGATCCAGGTCGGCGCCTGGGCGTTGATGATGTTGCAGGTCACCCAACAGCAGCCCGAGGGGCCGCCCGAATGCACCACGGCGCCGTCGATATAGACCTCCCAGTTGTGGTCCGCGTGCCGCGAGAAGGCATAGTGGTGCCACTGACCATCGTCGGGGAAGACCCCCGGGCCCGTCTCCCTGCAGGAGCCGTTGTGGGCCCAGGGCTGGCCGGCGTAGAGCCACCTGAGCCGGCCGTCGGGGGCCACGATCAGCTCCTTGTGCTCCGCGCTTCCCTGGTAGCGCGTGAAGCCCATCTGCTGGCTCATCGGCCCGCTCCGCCGGAACCAGCCCTCCATGGTGGCCGTCGAGTCGGTGTTCATGATCGAGTGCCAGGGAAGTTCCAGTCGGCCGTCGTCGTGAATCTCGATGGCCCAGGACTGGGCCCGGGCAAGGGTGCCACTCGCCAGCACGGCGAGGGCGAGGGCGGAGATGCGATGCAGTTTCATGAGGTCACTCCTTATGGATTCTGTGCAATGGTGATTTTTTCCGGACAGGTTCAGGCCTCGCTTGAGGCCTCCTTCTGGGTGAGGATTTTGAAAGTGGGAATCCCCCGGTGAAGTGCTCGGAAGATCCGTCGCTAGGCGGTGGGCTCGTCCGGGGACAGGAAGCTGGCGAGGCGAATCCGG
>JABACD010000007.1 GCA_014237855.1 Planctomycetota bacterium
TGATTATTCGAGAGCACCAGGACGTCCAGCTCAGCCAGTCGCGGAAGGATCTCGTCGGGGTCCTCGGTGTACGCGACCTCTCCAGCCTTGATGCCCGCCGAATCCTCAATGGTTCCTCGAAGGTCTCCCTCGAAGTAGGCCTCCCAATCGTGGCTTGAACCGCCGGCCATGATGAGAACTCGCGGTTGGGACATGGCAGCTTCCGCGGGCACCGCTGCTGGAGCTGCACCCCGAAGCTGGGCGGTCAGCCCCAGGAAAGTGGGGGCCGTACGATTATCGAAGCTCTCGAGCCTGATGGATTCCACGACAGCCTCCGGCCGGGAGGGATCGATAGCGAAGGTGCGCACCTGCCCAGCACTACCCTCCGCAACCAGGCCTTCCACGAAGGTGGATCCAGGTACATCATGACGCCGGATCCAGTCGGCGAACTCCTGACCATCATGGAGCACAACCGTCTCGCTGGTCTTGTCGGCATAGTTGAAGGTCCAGCTCACGGCTGGATCACCGTCCCCAAAGAACGGGTCACCCCAGGCCGAGATGCCACCCAGCACGTGCATCCGCTGAAAGGCGAAGCCCACGGGAATCTCCACGGCCTGCGGCATGTCCACCTTCGACTGCCAGCCGTCGCGGGCGCCGCCCTTGAGCACGATCGCATTGTTGGCATCCAGGCAGCTGGCAGGATCGAGCACCTCCATCGGGGTACCGAGCACATCCACCACCCCGAACGCCTCAAACCTCAAGGGGTTGGCATCGTGACTCCGGTCGTACAGTCCGAGGGCGGTGCTGGCCGTGCACCACGGCTCGATGTCGACGATGCGATAGTCCTCGTACTCCTGACAGAGAAATCCAAGGATGTCCCGAAGACCCTCTGCGCCAAGCTCCTCAAAGCCCGTTGGCATGGGGGACCTTCCAGTCGACCGCAATGATTCGATGTCCTCGCGACGGACCTGATGCTCACCTCCCGAGTAGCTGAGCGTGATGGCGTCAGGCCCATCATAGGTCAGGACACCGGCGAGCAGCTCCCCATCCACCGTCTCAGCCACGTACTCGAGATAGGCAGCCTCGACCGAACGATTGGGGTCGACGATGAACGGAAGCAGATGCTCGGCACCGTGGGCCCCCATGCCTGTGAGGGCAGGTCCCACATCGGCTCCGACCCCGTCGGGTAGACCTTCGTACCGGTGACAGACTGCGCAGTTCTGAACAAACAGCTCCCTGCCGTTGGAGAGGTCGGGAGGTTGCGCGATGACCGGGAGCAGGCTTGCGATGAGCTCCTCCGTCTCCGGGCCAGGAGTCAATCCCATGGAGGCCAGGACCCCGCGACTTCGCCTGGCAGTCTCCACATCAGCGTGCTCTCGTAGCTGGAATGATCTGCGGGGACCAAGTTCGGAGACCTGCGTCTCGCCTGATTCGATCGCGTCAAGCAGCTTCTCCGTCCACGCCGGCCTGGCGATCAGCTTGCGGAAGATCAGCTCTCGTGAGTCAAGGCTGACCTGAGGGAAGGCGCGCACCAGCACTCCAGCCGAGGCGATCTCACCAGTCTCGGCGAGAGCCTCCACGACACGGTTGACGGTCGCCGGTGGAAAGTAGGGATGCAGGAAGCGCTCGGAAGCAGCGATACCCGGCAGCCGCTGTGAGGGAAGCTCCAGCAGGGTCTCCAGGGCCGCCAGACGGTTGTCCAGCTCAGCCTCGGGGTTCTCCACGACGGCAAAGAGCCCAGCAGCAAGCTCCACAAGGGCCGATCGCAGGGCCGTATCATCCTGGATGCGAGCAGCCAGCGGCAAGAGCGCGCTGGTCACGTCGACATTCTCGGCATGGTTGGCAAAGAGTGCAGCCAGGGCCTCGGCTGCACCCTGGTCCTGCTCACCGAAGGAGAAGTCCTCCTTCAAGGAATTCTGAAGGTCCCGAAGGATTGGCCCGAGTCCGGCGGCCATGGCCTGCTCGGTCGAAGCCATCTGCTCCAGGACAACCGTGATGGCCTGGGAGTCGGCAGCTCGAGCGAGGACCACCAGCAAGCGCGCGATCAGGTCATTGTACGCTGCGACCTCGGCCTTATTAGTCGCCTCAGCTCTCATGGCGATGACGACCTCGAGGAAGGCTGCCGCTTGGTTCTGGGCCATCCGGATGAAAGCAGAGCGAGCCAGGTCTGAGTCGAGGAGCACGTAGCCTGGAACCAAGGTGTGCAGGTCACTCTCGCCGAGTGTGAAGTGGCGTAAGGCCCCGAGAGCCGCCAGCTGAACTCGTGAATCCCTGTCGTTGACTCTCAGGATCACGGGGAAGACCAATCCGGGTGTCTCGGAGCGCGCTTGGAGCTCGCCTGCCATGAGCGCGGCATTGCGGCGAACACCAGGATGCTGGTCACCTAGCCCCATTCTCGCCAGCTGGTGGTCAGCCTGACCTGCGTGGAAAGCCTGCCAGAGCGCGCGGATCCTCTCAGCGGGAGAAGCAGAGGTGATGTCATTGGGCGTGGAGTCTGGGCGGCTTCCATCGAGCGCACCACGCAGCGCCGCCATCTCGCTCCAGAAGTTAGCGCCAGCGGGGACCTCCTCGGGGGCACTGCTGTGCTGAACCCTCCAGATGCGTCCGTGATGACGATCGCGGTCAGGTCGCAGAGCAGCATTCGTCGGGCCGTGCTTGGGACCGCGTGTGTCATTGTGGACAGCAGCCTGGTTGTAGAAGTCCAGGACATAGAGGGCCCCATCGGGTCCGATGCGTGTCTGGATGGGGCGGAACCAGGGGTCGGTCGAGGCCAGGAACTCCTCCTTGCGAGGCTTGGTGGCCTTGAACCCCTCACCCTCGCGGGTCACCAGGTCCCTGTGCACGAGATTGACCGTGGGCTCGCAGACGAAGTGGTTCCCCTCGAACTCTTCTGGCCAGACGCCGCCCGAGTAGATCGTTGATCCGGCTGCAGCCGTGAAGCCCCCCACGAAGTCGATCTGAACATAGGGCGCACGATCGGCCTTGGAGATGCGCTCGACCTTGCGGTGATCGATGATCTCCCGCCAGGTCCTGGTTCCCTGCAGGCGATTCGCGCCCAGCTCGTCTTCCGAGAGAAGGACGTGGCGCAGGTGGGAGCCGTTGGCCATGGTGAAGAACAGCTCTCCGTCGGGTGAGAAGTCCAGCCCCCAGGTGTTCGATCCATAGACGGAGTAGGGTTCGATCGCGGAGCCATCGGGCAGGAACCTGAAGATCCCATTGGGGATGTGACCGAAGTCCGTCTTGCCCTCATCGAAGTAGGGAGAGCGGATCTGGCGCGAGGCACCGCCGCTGTAGCCCTGGGTTCCGTAGATCCACCCATCCAGCCCCCAGCGCAGGTTGCTGGTCACCGCGTGGGTGTCCCCGTAACCGAATCCGGTGAACAGGGTGATGCGTTCATCGGCCACGTCATCTCCATCGCGATCCCGCAGCCAGAGGATATCCGGTGCCTGGGTGACGATGACTCCATCACCGTGAAACACGAAGCTCGTGATCAGGTCGAGACCATCGGCAAAGGTCTTGGAGGAATCCAGGCGACCATCTCCATCGGTGTCCTCCAAGATGGTGATCTCGTCGTGGGCAGGGACATTGCTGAATTCCTCCTTGTACGGATAGCCGGGGGTCTGAGCCACCCAGGTACGACCCTTCCAATCCCAGTCGATCGTTATCGGGTTGACGACGAGTGGCTCGCAAGCAACCAGCTCGATCTCGAAGTCCTCATGGAGCGCGAAGGGTTCAGCGGCACGATCCGGATGAAGCGGTCCGCCCGGAGGGTACCGCAGGGCACTCAGCTCCTCGGGAGCGCAGAATGAGTCCACGTCTCTGTTCCCGGCCCAGGCGATACCGCGGAGGAGCAGCGTACGGAACGCGGGGTGGCTGAATGAACTGTGCTGGTGGCCCTGGAGGGTCACGAAGGCGCGATGGGGGCCCTCGTCGATGACCCACATCTGAGGGGTGATCGAGAACACATCGTGGAAGCCACTCGCCAGGACCCTGGCGCGAGGATCCATCTGCAGGTCGTAGTAGATCTCATCATCGAGGTCGAAGTGCGGGACCCCCCGGGTGATCGGGTGGGGGTCGCTGAAATAGAGGCCCACCTTTCCCTCCAGCCACTTGGAGTGCCCGTGCTCCCAGGCTCCTCCGGATCGGGTCTTGAACCATTCAGGATCACCACCGCAGGCGGCGTCATGGACGACGACCAGTCCTCCACCACGCTGCAGGAAGCGCTCGAAGTCCGCACGTTGCTCACCCTCGATGGTGGCTGCCTCAGCCGCGTACATCACGAGTACGTCGGTCTTGGCCAGCTCCTCGGAACCCGGAAAACTCAAGCTCCCCGTTGCCCTCGCGCCACGGGCGTTGAGCAGCTCTGTCCACTCCGTCAGGAATCGCGGGTGGTCATGCTGTCCGGGCCCGTGGGTCTTCTTTCCAGCACGGATGTAGATCCGGAGGGGTTCTTCCCCGGCTTGCTCGACTGCTGGCTTCAGCTCACCTCCACCTGTGAGCCCTGGACTGGCGAGCCCGAGGACAAGAGCTGCGGAAAGAACTAGACGAGATACGGCCACGCTCTGGATCTGAATCATGCCCAGATCATAATTGATAAGCCGTTCGTGACGAGACTTACCTTCACAGCGGGACCCGAACCATGGTTGTCACGCTCTACATCGATTCCGACTCGCATCTTCCCCAGCTCCTGCACCAAGGACTTCGGCTGGCCATCCTCCGGGGGCCATGGATTCGCGTGGTGATTCCCGCTGGGCGTAAGGACGAGGACGGGTGTGCCCCCATGAATCCTCAAGCTCCCCTGGCGCAGCAGATCCGGAGCTGCCTCGATGAAGAGCTCGGCTCGGATGGCTGGATTGAAACTTCCTCGGGTTCAGTCGAGGATTCGGGGTCGGCCGAGCAACGCGAGGGCACAGAGGTCATCAGAATCGGGCTGTTCAGTACCACTCAGAGGACCAAGGTCGCCGTCTGGTTGAATCCCCCTGACGAGGAGTCGTCGGACCTCCTGGTTGCCGTCCTGCCGGGAAACGAACGCGAGGCTGGGGAGAACGGCGAGCGTCGAGAGAGGATCTACGAGGACGCACTCTGCGAGCTGCTCCTCCTGCGACCAGGCAGCCATGACCACGAGGCCAACAAGGGGGTGCTTCTGACCCTTGCACGGGGCCCGCATGCCCGCGCAGCGACGCACTGGGCAGAGCTTCTCGAGGGGGCTGGGCTGGGGCCTGTACGGGCACTCGTCGTTCAGCCTGAGATCGGTGCTGATTCGCGTGGCGTTGGTCGCCGAACCGTCAACCATCTACTCGAGACCTATGGAGGTGAGCACGCCCGGAACTTCAAGCGGGTCGTGGTGGTGAGTAGCCAGCGCAATCAGGCGATTGCGGAGGCCTGCAAGGATGGCGAAGGTGAGCTGCTGCTGGTGGGGGCCAGCAAGCTCGGAGGACTCAGCCAACGACTGCGTGGTACGGTGGCTGAGAAGGTCCTTCGATCGGCACCTCAGGCGAGCGTGGCCGTCATCCGTGCGGCGGTCCCCCTGCATGGCCGCACGCAAAGGGCCCTGGCGTCCTGGATTCAGCGCCGTGTTCCTCAGCTCGAGAGAGAGGACCGCCTGGCCCTGGTCGAACGCGTGCAGTCCAACTCGCACTGGGACTTCGACTTCGTGACCCTGATGAGCCTCTCGACCTTGATCGCTGCTTCAGGTCTGATCGTGAATTCAGCAGCGGTGATCATTGGTGCGATGCTGGTTGCGCCCTTGATGACTCCCATCATGGGGGTAGGCATGGCGCTCGTGCAGGGAAACCCGCAACTGCTGCGGCTTGCCATGCGGTCGGTGGGGCTGGGGTTCCTGACTGCACTCCTGATCAGTGTGCTCCTGGGAGCGGTTGCCGCCACTCCAGGTGACCCGACCCACGAACTGCTGGCCCGTGATTGGCCGGGCCTGCTCGATCTCTTTGTCGCCTTCGTTGCGGGGCTGGCCGGGGTCTACTCGTCTTGCCGCTCCAACCTCCTCGCCGCTCTGCCGGGCGTTGCGATTGCGGCGGCGCTTGTGCCACCCATCGCCACCGCCGGTGTGGCACTCTCCATCGGAGAATTCGACCTGGCCCTGGGAGCCAGCCTGCTCTTTCTGGCCAACTTCGTTGCCATCGTCCTGGCCTCTGCCTTTGGCCTCTGGGCAGTGGGTATGCGCGAGGGACAGTCTGGCTCGCGGCTGACCCGCATCAGCGGGACGATCATCTGCATCCTCGCTCTCTGCCTGGGGATTGGTCTCAGTCAGCATCCCGATCTGCGTGAAGGTGGCATGCGCGTGCCCGAGGGGCTCCTTGAAGCACTTGAGGGCAGCCTCGGAGACCAGCACCGCATCCTTGCGCTCCAGCTTGAATCCAACGGCTCGAATCTTCGTGCCACCCTGGAGCTTGGTGGCTCAGAGCCACCCACCGAAGAACTCGTCTCCGAACTCCGAGAGGTCGCCCAGTCGCTCCTCGCTGCGCCCGTCTCCCTTCGGGTTCACTCCCAATGGGAGATGGAGTCGAGGGCCCCCTTGGAAGGTCTTCCCTGACTGATCCCTGGCGCTGCTGGAGAACCTCCAGTCAGGATCGGCGTGGCGGGTTGGGGAAGCTGGGATGCCTGTTACAATTGATGGCCTCATGTCGATCCTCCACCTAGCTCTGCTCGCTCTTCTGCCCTCCATCAGTCCCCAGGAAGAGGCCGAGCCGGAGTGGCTCTGGGCCACCGCAGAGCCTGGAGCCACCGAGGATTGCTGGTTCTACCGTGAGTTCGAGGCCAGGGAGGGAGTCGAGTCCGCACTTCTGTGGACCAGCTGTGACAACGAGCTCGAGCTCGTCATGAATGGGGTCGCCACGGCCGAGAACGACGAGTGGTCCCGAGCCGTGCATCGGGACATCACCGAGTACCTGCGCCAGGGCCAGGAGAACCGGATCGTCGCGAAGGGCCACAACCAGTCCGGGCCGGCTGGCTTCTGGTTTGAACTCCAGATCACGTACGACGACGGGACGCAGCAGCGAATCGTCAGCAACCCGGACTGGTCGGTCACACGTCAGGAGCCCAAGGGCTGGCGCAAGGAGGGCTTCGAAGTAGAGGGCTGGGACAGGCCTCACAGCTTCGGCATCCTCGGAGTCGCGCCCTGGAACGCGCCCACGTCCTTCGTCGACGGAAAACCGCCCCGGGCACTCCCGGCAGAAGAGATCATTCTTGCTGAGGGCTTTGCAGCGGATCTTGTCTACACGGTGCCGCGCAAGCTGCAGGGCTCCTGGGTCTCAATCGCACCTGGGCCCAAGGGAACGCTGTTCACCTCCGATCAGTACGGAGGAATCTACAGCGTGACCCCCTCTGCGGTGGGCGCGGGGGAGCAGGACACCCGAGTGCGCCGGCTCCCGCTTGATGTTGGGCAGGCACAGGGTCTGCTGTGGGCCTTCGGCTCGCTCTACTTCGTCGGGAGTACGGGCGACCCGGTGAGCGGGCTCTACCGGGCAGTGGATTCCGATGCTGACGGCGAGCTGGATCGCGTCGAGCTCCTGCAAGAACTCCACGGTTATGGCGAGCACGGACCTCACGCCATCCGACTCTCGCCCGATGGACAGGCCCTCTACATCATTGCTGGAAACCACACGCAGCTGCCGCCCGTTTCATCGAGTCGCGTCCCCATGATCTGGGGCGAGGATCAGCTGCTCCCGCGTAGCCCCGATCCACGTGGGCATGCGGTGGGGGTCGAGGCTCCGGGTGGCTGGCTTTGTCGAGTGGACCCCGAGGGAAAGAACTGGGAACTGGTTTCCTGCGGCATGCGTAATGCCTACGACTTCGCCCTCAACAACGAAGGCGAGATGTTCACCTTCGATTCGGACATGGAGTGGGATGTGGGGCTGAGCTGGTACCGCCCGACCAGGGTCTTGCACCTTGTCAGTGGCTCGGACTTCGGGTGGCGGCATGGTTCAGGGAAATGGCCCGCCAGCTACCCTGACTCCTGGCCAGCCGTGGTGGACATTGGCCTGGCCTCCCCAACAGGCGTGGAGTTCGCACCGGCCTCATTTCCAGCGCCCTGGAACGAGAGGCTGCTGATCGCCGATTGGACCCACGGGACACTCCACGGGGTCGACATTCACCCCCGTGGATCGAGTTACAGCGGAGAGTTCGAGCCCCTGGCCACGGGCAAGCCCCTGCAGTTCACCGACCTCTGTGCGGCTGAGGACGGAAATGTCTACTTCACCACAGGTGGCAGGCGTACCCAGTCCGCACTCTATCGATTGCGAGCCTCGGGAAAGACGAGCCCCGTTGGTCTCCAGGAGGCGAGCGCCCCGCGCATGGCCTCCGAGCGCCACCGTCGACAGCAGCTCGAGAGCCTGCACCTCTCCTTCACTCCAGAGGAGTTCGAGGAGGTTTGGATCAAGCAGGGTCAGCTCGAAGAGGTCTGGAGTTCCCTCGATGACCGTGACACCTTCCTGCGGCGAGCAGCTCGGGTGGCCCTCGAGCATCAACCCGTGCAACTGTGGCAGCAGAGGGCGCTCCAGGAAGACAAGCCCGAGCTGAGGCTGCCCGCCATGATCGCGCTGGCACGCTGCGCGGATGAAGACCTCCGACAGGAGCTGCTTGCTGGCCTGCTGGCTCTACCCCTGGAGGAGCTTGACAATCGAAGGCTGATCGATGCGTTGAGACTGCATGCGCTGATCGTCATACGCCAGGGACCCTTGCAGGAAGCAGAGCGAGACGCTCTTCGTACGCGCTTCGAGGGTCTCTATCCCAGAGGCCAGTTCGAGGTGGACTCGGAGCTCTGTCGGGCGCTGGTCGAATTGGACTCGCCTGCCATCATCGAACGTAGCCTGGCTCTTCATGACGCCGCTGGCTCGCAGGAACAGAAGGTGCACTACCTCTTTACCCTCAAGGACCTCACGTCCGGATGGACGGCCGCACTACGCGAGCGCTATCTGGAAGCCTTCGCAGAGGCCATTGCCACCTTCGAGGGAGGTGCCAGTCTGCAGGCCTACCTGGACAGGGCACGAGCTGTGTTCCTGGATCGTCTCGATGCCGTCGAGCGTGAACGCCTCGCCCCGCTGCTCGAGGTGGCGCCGGAGCCCACCGAGGCGGTTGCCATTCCGGCGTCCTTCGTGAGGGCCTGGACCCTGGACGAGTTCGCCAGGGATCTCCAGCAGGACTGGGCGGCTCGAGACCGCGTACGTGGAAAGCTCCTGTACGAGCGAGCGACCTGCACCACCTGCCACAGGTTCGATGGTGGTGGCGGAAACACCGGCCCCGATCTGACTGCCGCCGGTTCGCGGTTCAGTCCTCGCGACCTCCTCGAGACCATCATCGATCCCAATCTCGAGGTCTCCGATCAATACCAGGATATCGAGATCGTGACCCGCGACGAGGAGCTATTCATCGGACGTGTCGAGCTGGACAAGGATGGAGTGGTCGTGCTGCTGACCCTGCCGCCACTCGAAGAGCGTATCGAATTCGATGCGGATGAGATCGTACTCCGTCGCCCTCACGCACTCTCCAGGATGCCCGCCGGCTTGCTGGACAGCATGAAGCGCGATGAGGTTCTCGATCTGGTTGCCTACCTGATCACTGGAACCGATGGAGAGCTATGACGCCATCGTGATCGGTGTTGGGGCCGTCGGGAGCGCGACTCTCAATGAGCTTGCGCGACGGGGCGCCAAGGTCCTGGGTTTGGAACGTCATGAGCCTGGACATGATCGCGGCAGCTCTCACGGACAGACCAGGGCGATTCGCCTGGCCTATTCCGAACACCCGGACTACGTACCGCTGTTGCGGCGCACATTCGAGCTCTGGCGAGAGCTAGATGGGCGGCACAAGGCAGCTCTCTACTCCGAGTGCGGAGTTCTCGAGGCTGGGCCCGCAGGAGGGGAGCTGGTCTCTGGTGTGCTGCTCTCTGCAGAAGAGCATGGGCTGGAGGTGGAACGGATGAGCGCCAGCGCCCTGCGTGAAAGGCTCCCCGGAGTCCACCTTCCCAGGGAGATGGAGGCTCTGATCGAGCCGGTTGCCGGCTACTTGAGGGTCGAGGAGGCCATTCGGGCCATGGCACAGGAGGCTTGCGGGAGGGGCGCCAACCTGCGAACGCAGACCTGCGTGGACTCGTGGGAGGATCGGGGAGGCTCGTTTGTCGTGCACTCAGGCGCACAGAGCTGGCAGACCAGCCGCCTGCTTCTCGCTCAGGGTGCCTGGTCCTCGGCCTCCCTCTTGGAGCTGGGTATTCAGCTTGAGGTCGTCCGCAAACCCCAGCTCTGGTTTCGCACCGCGAGCAGTGACTACCTGCCGGAGGCGGGCTTCATGCCCTTCATCGTGGAGACCCTTGCTGGTGAGATTCACTATGGCTTTCCGCAGCTCGACGAACGTGGAGTCAAGGTAGCCGAGCACTCGCGAGGTGCTCCCGTGACGGACCCCTCAAGTCTCGATCGCGAACTTCACCCACAGGACCTGACAGCGGTGACCGCCTTCCTAAGCGAGCACCTGCCCGGAATCAGCTCTGATTGTGTGGCTCATCAGGTCTGCATGTACACCAGGAGTCCGGACGAGCACTTCATTGTCGAGCGCCATCCATTGCACGAAGGACTCGTCCACGCTGCGGGCCTCTCAGGTCACGGCTTCAAGTTCGCGCCGGTGCTGGGGGAGATCCTGGCCGACCTGGCCCTCGAGCAGGGAACAGCCCATCCCATCGATTTCTTCTCCAGCGCGCGCTTCGATTCTGCGAGCTCCTGATCAGCTACCCTCAAAGCTCGCCAGACCAAGAGCTAGCTGTTCGAGCACAGCCTCTGCGGGGATCTCGCCGGCGACTGGATTTCCATCCAGCCGGCCTGCCAGGTCCCTCGAGCTGTGATCATGCACACGCAGTACCGGGTAGCTTCCATGGGACTCACCGAAACGCCGGTAGGGCTCAGGGCGTGCCAGGGTGTCCACGAATATCGGCACGAAGCTGCCGCTCACCAGGATGACCTGAGGGTCGCTGAGCGGACCGCTCGCGAAGGACTGGCAACCCCTTCAACCAGGGTTCTCACCGAAGTGGACCCAGAGTGGTTTCCCAACGGCACGGGCCTGAGCAAGGGCCACCTCGTAATCAACATACCAGTCGACCCCGCCAATTCGTACCTGCATCTCACTGGCCGCCAGGGCTCCAGAGCCGCCCATGCTCTCACTCTGGCAGCCCCCGAGGAGCGCCCCGAAGAACAGGGCTGCGCCAAGTGAGAGCGCCTGCAGTCCGGAGCTGGTCACTAGAACACCTGAGTAGCGCCGGGCATGGGAATGGGGTAGCGGCCCTCTGCATCGGGCAGGCTCGGCGGGATGCCATCCCATTCATAAGCCGAGGGTACCAGCGCGAGCTCTGAGCCCATGGCCTGCTCCCAGCTGATCTCACGACCCGAGTAGGTGGCCATACGTCCGAGGATCGCCGTCAGTGTGCTCTTGGCCCCGTTCTCACTCTCGTTGTGGGGGATGTCATTGCGGATGGCATGAAACAGGCGATCGTGTTCAACCTGGTAGGCGTTGGGGACCTCGTCGCGATAGCGCCAGTCCCAACCACCAGTGCCCTCGATCCTGCCCGCGCCAACGTTGGCGCTGCCAGCCGTTCCATGCGCATGCTCCGAGACGCTGCTCCAGGCATTCGGAATGTGCCGACACTGACTCAACAGCTTGGTGCCGTTCTCGTAGGTGTACTCGACCACGTGATGATCAAAGATCTCGCCGTACTCAGGACCTGTCCGCACCTGCCGACCGCCCTGGCCTTGGGCGCGCACGGGATAGTCACCCATGATCCAGTTGCAGACGTCGAGATTATGAATGTGCTGTTCGACGATGTGGTCACCGCAGAGCCAGTTGAAGTAGTACCAGTTGCGCATCTGATACTCCATTTCCGACTGCTCAGCTTCGCGCTGACGAACCCAGACACCGGCGCTGTCCCAGTAGGCACGCAACAAGACGATGTCACCGATCGCTCCCTCCTGGATCCTCCGAATGGTCTCCTGGTAACGAGCATCGTGATGTCGCTGGAGGCCCACACCTACTTTCAGGCCCTTCTCGGAGGCAGCGCGCCCTGCGCGTAGAACCCGCCGAATGCCGGGCCCATCTACCGCCACGGGCTTCTCCATGAACACGTGTCGGCCCTTGTCCACTGCGTACTCGAAGTGGATCGGGCGGAATCCTGGCGGGGTGGTCAGGATGACCACATCCAGGTCGAGGTCGATCAGCTCTCGGTAGGCATCGAAGCCGACGAAGCGCCTGTCCTCAGGAACGTCCACCCTGTCGGGTTGGCTCGTCTGAAGGTTCGCCAGGCTGCCTTCGAGTCGATCACTAAAGGCATCGGCCATGGCCACCAGGCGGACATTACCCTCGGTGGAGAGCGCCTGATTTGCAGCTCCTGTTCCCCGGCCACCACAACCAATCAGACCAACTCTCAGCTCATCATCGCCTCGCGCTACCGTCCCACTCGCTCGCAGGGGACCGGTCAGCAGGCTGGAGCCCGCCAGGGCCACCGATGAATTCCTGAGGAACTGACGACGGGAATAACTCGATTTGGACGGAGCCATGATGTCCTCGCTGGGGGGCTGGCGTTCTGGGGAGAGCTGGAAGAGCGAACTTCCTCGGTCAGCTACTCTGGCGGTCCCAGGCCTTCTTGACCAGGGGCAATTAGGTCCGTCAGCCGCCGAAATACCGTCCGGGGGGGCGACACCGGAGCGGCCATTGCTGAAAATGAAGTCATGCATCAGCTCCTTCGCGCCCTCCTGCTGCTCCTCTTGACTGCCTGTGCTTCCCCCGAAGGCAGTATCCGGCTGATCGAAACAAGGCCCCTAGAGACATCCCTGGGCAGTGAAGATCTCCCTGACTATCACGCCGTCTGGCTGGAGATGATCGATGGCTCCCAGAAGAGCCTCGACCTGGCCTACTTCTACGCCAGCAACGAGGCCGGGAGTCGGCTCGAATCCGTGATCCTGGCCATCGAGGCTGCCGCCTCCAGGGGAGTGCAGGTCCGGTTCCTGGCGGACGTCCGCTTTCACGGAACCTATCCGGACACTCTCGATCGGCTCTCGGCCATGAACGGCTGTGAGGTTCGCCTGCTCGATCTCACGGAGCGTACCGGTGGTGTCTTGCACGCGAAGCTCCTCCTAGCCGATGGCGAGCGAACCTGCCTGGGAAGTGCCAACTTCGACTGGCGCTCCCTCGAGCACATCCAGGAGTTGGGTGTTGACGTCAGGAGCAAGGCAATCACTGAGGCCCTGGGGAGTGTGTTTGAGCTGGACTGGGCCCTGGCCGCGGGCCAGTCGAACCAGGAGACCCTTTCCACGGAGCGACCTTTTCCTGTCGCCCTGCACGCCGCCGATCACACGGAGGTGCTCGTCACCCCTGTTGTCAGCCCTCAAGACCTCCTGAGCGACATGGTCGAGTGGGACCTTCCCCATCTCCTCAGCTGGATCGATGGTGCTGAGGATGAAGTCCTCCTTCAGGTTCTGACCTTTCGCATGCAAGGGCGTGACGGAGAGCGCTTTGAGGCCATGGAGTCCGCACTCCTGCGAGCCGCCGCCCGTGGCGTGAAGGTCAGGCTGCTGGTCTCGGATTGGTGCAAGCGCTCTGGGACCATCGAGGATCTCCAGGCTCTCGCCAGGATCCCCAATGTGCACATCCGCATGATGACCATTCCGCCAGCGGAGCGCGGGCACATCCCCTTCGCCAGGGTCATCCACGCCAAGTACCTGGTTGTCGATCGCTCTCGTGGCTGGATCGGTAGCAGCAACTGGGAACGATCCTATTTCCACGAGAGCCGTAACGTTGGCCTGCTCCTCGAGGGCGGGTCATTCGCCGAGAGGATGGCGCGCTACTTCGAGGAGGGTTGGACCAGTCGATATGCGTACAAGCTTGATCCAGAGGCTACCTATCTGGCTCCACGGGTTGGGGAATAGGCCCTCGCCGGTAAGCTTTCCGGGTTGTGGTATCCTGGCGTAGCGCGCATGCGCCTCACCGATCCCCAGGGAGCTGTATCCCCTGCCACGACCCTGCCGAGCCACGATGAGACTATCCCTGCTCACCCTCACACTTCTTGCAATCGCACTCCCGGCAGCCGCCCAGGAGACCTGTGGACTGCCCCTCGTGACGGTCACGGTCACGCCCGACCCAGCCCCCATAGGCACTCCCGTCCTGGTGACCCTGACGAACAACTCGAGCAGCACCATTCAGCTTCCCACGAGCTGTACCTATCAATCCGTACATGAGGCTGAGAGCTGCAGCAACTCCGTGGTGCTGGCACCCTTCTGTGCCCAGGTCTTCACCCCGATTGCTCCCGGTCAATCCAGCTTCATGACCTGGAATCAGGACGACGGCTCCGGCATCCAGGTTGCAGCAGGCCCCTACGCCATCTCCATCAGCTACTGGGATGAGACCTTCAGTACCCAGTACTCTTGCTGCCCGTCGGTACTGCTTGGCCCCGGATCAGGGACGGGCTATTGCCATGGGGGGTCATCGGGGTTCCCGTGCCCTTGTGGAAACAACGGCACCGGCGACGAGGGCTGCGCCAATAGCACAGGGAGCGGTGCAGCCCTGAGCGGGTCAGGAGCTGCAGACACGACCGCGGATACCCTGGTGCTGTCTGCCGAGCAATGCCCGAGCCATGTTCCAGGACTTTTCTTCAGTGGCCCCGGTCAGCTGGCAGGTCTGCCCTTCGGAGATGGACTGCGCTGCGTGGCGGGCCCCATCAGGCGACTCGGTGTGGTTTCCACCAGTGCAGCTGGAATCGCTCAGACTCCCTGGACCCTGTCGGTTCTCGAGGGCCTGAACCCTGGGGATGTGCGTAACTACCAGTACTGGTATCGAGATGTACCGGGACCCTGTAATTCGGGCTTCAACACCACGAACGGGCAGAACGTTCAGTGGTGATCGGCCACTGGTGCGCTGGAGGCTGCCGGTAAGCGCCCACGCTCTGTAGGCTGTGGCAATGAAACCCAGCCACAGCCTGCTCTCCAGTCTCCATTTCGGGCTCTTCTCCTTGGCCTGCTTGCTCCCCGGCCTTGACGAGGAGGGTGGAGCCACCACCCGTCCCGCTGCTGAAGCGGCGCCCAACATTGTCTATATCCTGGCCGATGACCTGGGCTATGGCGAGGTAGGAGCCTACGGCCAGACCAGAATTCGGACTCCCCATCTCGATCGTCTCGCGGGCGAGGGAATGATCTTCAGCCAGCACTACTCGGGCAGTCCAGTCTGCGCGCCTTCTCGCTGCGTGCTGCTCACGGGGCTTCACACCGGCCACGCGGTGGTGCGCAACAACTGGGAGAACGGTGGCTGGGAACAAGGTGCCCCCGAGGGGCAGTTCCCGCTTCCCGAAGAGGCCATCACGATTGCCGAGCTCCTGAGAGAAGGGGACTACAAGACCGGCGCCTTCGGCAAGTGGGGCAACGGTGGTCCGCAGACCAGCGGACACCCCCTGGCTCAGGGCTTTGACAGCTTCCTGGGGTACCTCTGCCAGAGGCAGGCGCACAACTATTATCCCACCCACCTGTGGAAGGACAACGAGCGCCTCGATCTCGAGGGCAATGACTGGTTCGCCTCCCATCAGAAGCTCACGGAGCCCCTTGAGAGCGATGATGACTACTACGAGCGCTACTCTCGTCAGTCCTTCGCCACTGACGCCATGATCGAGGGGGCCCTGGAATTCATCGACGAGAACAAGGAGCGGCCCTTCTTCTTGTACTACGCCAGCCCCGTTCCGCACGCAGCGCTCCAGGTTCCACGTGAGGAGGTCGAGAAGTACGCGGGAGCCTTCGAGGAGACCGCCTACCTCGGCGAGAAGGGTTACCTCCCGCATCCAACGCCTCGAGCAGCCTACGCCGCCATGGTCTCCCGGATGGACTCGAACATCGGGCGGATTCTCGAGCGCCTCGAGCGATACGATCTGGCAGAGAGGACGGTGGTCATGTTCTCCAGCGACAATGGGCCGACCTTCAACGGGGGCACCGACTCGACCTTCTTCAACAGCGCTGCGGGGATGCGTGGTCTCAAGTGCAGCGTCTATGAAGGAGGGCTCCGCGTACCCTTTATTGTTCGCTGGCCAGGGCAGGTGGAAGCCGGGGTTCAATCCGCACACCTGAGCGCCTTCCAGGACATCCTGCCAACCGTGGTCGAGCTAGCAGGCATGGAAGTCGAGGTGCCGACTGATGGCAAGAGCCTCCTCCCGACCTTGTTGGGCCTGGAAGGGCAACAGGAACACGAGTTCCTCTACTGGGAGTATGCGGGCCAGCAGGCCATCCGCCGTGGCCCCTGGAAGGGGGTTCGTTCTGCGCTGCGCAAGGGTGATCTCTCCCTGCAGCTCTACAACCTCGAGGACGACCCCACAGAATCACGTGATGTGGCGGCTGATCATCCGGAGCTCTGCACCGAACTCGAGCAACTACTCGCTCGCGAGCACGTGCCCTCCACGGACTTTCCCCTCCCTGGAGTGGATACCAAGCAATGAGAAGAGCTTCGAGTCGTGGCCTGGCAACGGGAGCGCAGTGCATCGTCTTGACGACCATGGGCCTGGCTGCCCTCATGACCGAGAGCACCCTGGCAGTGGGGCTCAGGTCTGATGAGGTCACCACCCACCCTCAAGAGCACGAGGGGTGGATTGATCTTCTGGGAGGCGACCTCGACAGCAACTGGCGGGTCTCCAACTGCGCAGCCTCGACCTTCACGCTCGTACCAGACCCTGCTGATGCGGACAGCCGGATGTTGCTGTGCACTGGCCTGCCTACAGGGGTGATGCGCACCTCCAAGATGTACGAGAACTTCCTGGTTGAGTTCGAGTGGAGGCACATGACCACTGGCTGGGGAGCCAATGCTGGCTTCTTCCTCTGGTCCGATCCACTTCCCGCCCTCGGGGTCCCCTTCACTCGAAGCGTTGAGGTCCAGGTGGCCAACTTCGATCACAATTCAGATTGGTATACCCGTCATGGGGATGTCTTTCCTATCCACGGCGCGGTCATGTCTCCTGATCCAAGATTCGGCCGCTGGCCTCGGGGATCGAGATCCCTCCCGCTGGAGTTTCGCGCCAAGGGCACCGGCCAATGGAATCACTATCGCATCACCTGCATCGATGGCACGGTCCAGGTGGAGCTAAATGGGCGACTGGTCAGCGCCGGTTACCATGCAGCTCCTCGCAAGGGCTACCTCTGTATCGAGTCCGAGGGCGGAGAGGTCCACTTCCGTGGTATGCGGCTGCTCCCCTTGCCCGCTGCAGGGCGTGAACTGGCTGCTGCGGAGATAGCGAACTCGCTACCGGACTCTGCCCGAGTTCTGCCACTCTACGATGGCCTGGACCTCAGCCCCTGGGAGACGGACCAGCAGCAGGCCTGGGTGCTGAAGGATTGGATTCTCGCGGGAGTCTCGCCAGGAGTCCTGACCAGGGACCTCCCGGCCGGAGACCTGGAGGTGCGCCTGGACTGGCGTTTCAAGAAAGATGCAGCCGGCGCCATTCCCACGAACCTGCCCCTGGAGTTAGGTGGGTTGAGGGTTCCCGGCATGATGCGCCCAGCCGGAGAGTGGAACCGACTGGTGGCCAGCCATACGGCTGGTAGCTGGACGCTCCTCTTGAATGGAACAGAGCTGCCCGGGCCTTCCATCAAGGAGAGGCAGCTCTCGTTGGTGGTTGACTCCCGGCCCGTGGATTTCGCCAGCGTCCTGCTGATCACACCCTGACGCTCTACCCGTCGCCGCCCCATCTCTCTCCCGGCAAGTCCAGCAGCACACCGATGGCTGTCAAGACCAGCAGCGACAGCCCATTGAAAGCACGCTCAACCCCGTAGCCACGTGGCCCCAGGCTGCGGCCCCGTTGACGCTGGGCCCCTGAAGGGGAAGCGGAACCCTGGGCAAGGGGCACACCCAGGCCCCAATCAGCAGCTGTGGTTCCTGGAATTCCCGCAGGAGTAGCCACCGATGAGAGCTCGCAGCTTATCGTGGACGCCGTGCAGTCAGGCAATCCCACTCGCCGGGTCACGCTCCACGCTCTTGCCCTGATCCTCCTTGGACTTCCTGGCCTCGCTCAACTCCAGTTCGTTGAGGTGGCCACAGCCAGAGGATTGACCGCCTGGCACCCGGCCCCTGGACTGACGGTCGGCCTGGCAGCTGCGGACTACGACAACGACGGGGACGTCGACCTGTTCCTGCCCAACCGTGAGGGAGCGCCCAATCAGCTCTATCGCAACGACGGCGCTGGTCAGTACACGGAAATCGCGGGGCAGGTAGGCCTGGCTGCAACGACCAATGATCGAGCAGCCCTGTGGTTCGACTATGACGGTGACCGAGACCTCGACCTCGTTGTTGTCAACGATTGCTTTGAGACGATCACCTGCACAGAGCTGCATACGATTCATCTATATCGTCAGACCAGCAGCGGGAGCTTTGAAGATGTGACCGTAGGTGCAGGGCTTGGAGGAACTCGCCTGCCGAACCCGGACACACACGTCGGTGGTCTGTGCGCAGGCGACGTCAATGGAGATGGCTGGCTTGACCTCTATGTCTGTTTCTGGGAGGGCTCGGGGTGGCTCTTCATGAACGACGGGCAGGGAGCTTTCAATGATCAGAGCCTGAGCAGCGGCCTGGGGCTCTCAAGGCCCTTCTGGCAGCCGCTGATGCATGACTTCAATGGCGATGGCGCACTCGACATCTACCAGGCCGTTGATTTTGGTCCCAACCTGCTATGGATGAACAATGGCACCGGGACCTTCCTTGATGCAGGTCAGGCCAGTGGCACGGATAACGCCATGAACGACATGGGGGTCGCCTGTGGCGATTGGAACAATGACGGAGATCAGGATCTCTACGTCACCAACCAGTGGGGACCGGGTGAGTACAACATCTTCCTCGTACGGCGCGGAAGCGGTCAGCCACGGCCAACCGATCCAATCCTGTTTGATGAGGGCGCAAGACGTCTTGATGTCGAGCAGGGGTACATCGGTTGGGGCACCACATTCCTCGATGCAAACCTCGATGGATGGTTGGACCTCTCGGAGACCTCCAGCTCTCCGAACGCCATCCAGTTCTTTCTGAATCGCGGTGGTCACCAGGGTTTCGATACTGTCGGTGCCAGCATCGGCCTGGGGGAGATCTCACGGGGCGGGGGACTGGTCTCCCTTGATTTTGACCAGGACGGCGATCCCGATCTCCTGGAAGCGGCCTTCAATCCCGGTCCACCTCGCCTGTTTTCTAATGACCGCTCCCAGGTCAGCGATGGTCGAACCGGGTTGATGATCAGACCCAGGGCCACCGGAAGAAATCATCGCGCCATTGGGGCGGTCGTCACATGCCGAACTGGGGAGCGAATTCAGACCAGGGTGATCACAGCGGGTACCAGCATGTTGAGTCAGGAGCCAGCAGAGGCACTCTTCGGCTTGCCGCGCGGAGCGGTCGTTGATGTTGAGATTCGCTGGCCCGGTGGTCGCGTCAGTCAGCATCCGGGCATCCCCGCAGGCATAACGGCGACAGTCTGGAAACCGTAGCCTCGCCGTGGCTCCTGATGGGCACACGCGCACCTGCCAGAACCGGCAAAACTACCGACATGGGGTTGCAGCAGAGACCCTCACGCCGACTGGCCAGCACAACATGGTGAGTGCACAGCGATTGTGCTGGGTAACGGCCGGGTCGCCCCTTCTAATAGCGTGATTCTGCACAGAGTTCACACCCTCCTTGAAGCTCCAGGAGGGCAGGCAGGGAACTCATGTTCCACACGGCCAGCCCCCATCAGGCCCCAAGATGAATATCGACGAAGCTTCCAGGTTCCTTCGGGTGACCACTCGCGCGCTTGAACGTTGGAGACGCCAGGGCTTACTGAGTGACGAGTGCATCAGTGATGATCACTTCAATCCTGAGGCACTCGAGCGGTGGGCCAGGGAGCGTGGCATCGTTCGAGCGGATGGTCCGGGCTCGGTGCATACCCCTGTTGGTGACCTGTTCTCCAAGGCCGTCCTCAATGGGGCCGTGACCTCGGTTGATGGGCATCAAACTGCGCTCTCCTCAATCGAGCTCGCAGTCAGCCAGATAGACAGCCTCTCCGATGAGCAGAAATCACGCTTCATAGCTCAAACCCTGGTTCGCGAGAGATTGATGAGCACCGCTCTGGGAAGAGGTGTTGCTGCGCCCCATCCCCGGCAAGCCCTTGGTGATCAGCTCGAGGATCAGGTGATGAGTGTTCTCTACCTCGAGTCCCCGGTGGATTGGGCAGCTCCCGACGGTATCGACGTGCATACCGTCCTCCTCTTGCTCTCTCCCAGCATGGAGTTGCAACTTCAGCTGCTATCGCGAGTTGGAACAGCCCTACGCACTCCGACCTTCCCGGAATTCCTGGGCACCAGGCCCGATAAGACAGCTCTTCTCGAGGAATTGGCCAGGATTCATGGAGACTCCTAGGCCGTCGCCTGGGTCGCCTGGGTCGATCTCGACGGAGCTCCCCCAAAGATCCTGGTACATCCAGACCGTCGGGAGGTTGATGGGATGATGGGACCTACCTATCTTCGTGTTTCATGGACTCACGCCTGCTAGGGGCCGCCTCCCTCCTGCTGACTGCCACTCTTTGCGCCTGCACACCAAGGGCGCCGTGGGAGAAAGCCGACTACTCATCACTGGGTCTGCGCCAGCTTGAGCTCAAGCCGATTGAGCTCAGCACTGGCGATGGGGGACTGCACGTTCTACGGACCATTGCAATCCCTCCCGACCGGGGAGGGTGGGAAGTCAGTGGCAAGAGCACCTTGATTGAAGGCTTGCCAGGTCAATCCCCGGACAGCCACCGTGTCGCCATTGCACTGCTCGGTCCTGGTGAAAAGGCCGTAAAGGTCATGGGGCCGTTCGAGCCCGACCAGTTCAATCAAGTCAACCTCCTGGCCATGGTTCGTGGCGAAGGAACAATCACCCTAGAGGCCATGGGTGAATCTCGTCCGGTGGGGGTGCCGGTTTCGGTTAGGGCCTCTGCCTGGAGCTCGCCTCAGTACATTGTGTTTGAGCTGCCTGAGAGCTTTGCACCACGCGGGGAAACAGTCAGGGCCCTGCGGTTCCTGGTGGATGGCGAGCTGGGCCCCATGGGTATTGGCGAACTGGAGCTTCACCAGGTCGAGAGAAACCCAGTCTCTGTGCCACCTTCGAGCATGCCCGCCAATACCCACGGAGCGGTTACCATCGAAGGGTCTACCAGAAGAGCCTGGTCACTCTCCACGGACCATTCCCTGGCCGGCGAGTTCATCCCGATGAGTGGTGAATTCCTCAAATTCTCCGCTCGCCTCGATCCGTCATCACTGCCAGCCACGGTCGCTCAGGAGGTCGCGCTCTTCCTCCGAATACAATCCAGCGGGTACTTACGCATCATCGAGCGCGCACTGCCTCTGACCGATACCTGGCAGCGATACGAGGTCTCGCTGGATGATTACGTCGGCCGACAATGCAAGGTCAGCTTCTCAGTTCAGATCGACGGAAGTGGGCATGCCTTTGCACTCCTCGAGAGCCCCGGGATCCTGCAACCCAAGATCGAGCAGCCAACCGTCTTGTTGATCACCTCGAGCGCCCATCGGGGAGACCACCTCCCCTTCGTTGCGGGGGCACGGGAGGTTCATTCACCGGCCCTTGAGGACCTCATGGCCAGGGGGGTGACATTCGAAAACGCGTACTCAAGTAGCGACGCCACCCTCCCTGCGCACAACGCGCTGTTCACCGGCCTTCACCCTCGCGATACCGGGGTCATCAGCAATGATCATGTCATGGGGGGCAGTGTGGTCACCCTTGCGCAGGAATTTCAGAAGATGGGGTGGAGAACAGTTGCGAGCACCAGCTCTGCGGCTCTCAGTGAGAGCGGTGGGGCAGCCCGTGGCTTCGACCGTTTCAACGCACCGGTCGAGGGTGAGCGCTCGGGTGATCTCACCATCGACAGCCTCAGGGATGACCTCAAGGACTTCATCCACGAGCCACTCTTCGTCTGGCTGCATCTCAATGAGGCCCAACGGCCCTATGAACCGCCTCGCAGATATGTGAAGGATGCCGCTGGGAAACGGCCATTGGCCACAGATTACGAGCCAGGCTCCATGGAGCTGCTACGCCTGCTCTATCGCGGGGAGGTCAACCACGTCGATGCGCTGCTCAAGCCGTTCCTCTCGGCTGGGCGGATGAACACAGCCATCATCGCCTTCACCTCTGATCGTGGGGAGGACCTTGACGAGCCCGGGCTCGGAGGCAATCGATCATCCCTTGGCCATGCGATGCTGCATGTGCCACTGATCATCACCTGGCCCGATGCAGCCCCAGAACTACAGGGGCTTCTCATTTCTGCGCGCGCGGGGACCATTGATCTTGGCAAGACCCTGCTTCTGCTTGCCGGGAGTGAGGCTTCGACATTTCCCGGTGATGACCTGTTGAGGGGTTCCGCAGGTCTGATCGAGCAGGATCCAGTGGAACGCACGACCTACGCCATCGCGCATGATGGCCAGGCGGCCTCGATTACCCGAGGCAACCTGCATCTGATCCTTCACCTTCCACAGGCCTCCGGTCACGAGCTCAATGCCAGCCCAGGTCCACACAGGGTGGAGCTCCATGATCTCCAGGCCAGGCCGGGGTCTGAACAGGACCTCCAAGCTGAAGAGCTGCAGCTCACTCGCCAGCTCCGCAATGAACTGATCGCCTGGTTGCGCACAGCCCCAAGAGTCAGCGCTGACCCCGAGAGCATCATGCCTCCCGGCCAGGGCAAGGGGCTTGAACACGCTCAAGAGTCTCTCCCCCCCGTCGCTCAACCACCAGAGGACAGCTGCGACTGCAGCTGGTGCACTCAAATGAAGGACTGACCATGACCAAGAAAGTGAACCTCGAAGGGTGCTTTTCGCTCTTCAGTGAGACCTTTACACCCAAGATCGTCGCGCAGCTGAATGGCCAGCATGTGAAGCTGGTCCACCTGGAAGGGGACATGGTGCCCTTCCACATCCACGAGAATGAAGATGAGCTCTTCTTCGTCGTGGACGGGATACTCGATGTGATCGAGGAGGGCGCAACGATCACCCTTGGCGCTGGGGAGTTCTATGTCGTTGCTAGAGGTCGTGAGCACCGGGTCGTTCCAAGGGGACATGTCAAGCTGATGCTCTTCGAACCCGCCGAAATTGCCCACACGGGAGAGGTTCGGGCAGAGATCACCAGAGACGAGGCAGAGTGGCTGAAGTTCTAGCTGCACGCTGATGTCCTGTTGAGATGAAGTACAACCTGGCAATCACGCGCTCTCCCAGCGCCACGATGGCTAACTGCGAGCTGACCCACCTGGACCGGGTTCAAATCGACATGGGGCTCCTCTCTCGACAGCACGCGCGTTACGTGGAGATCCTGGAGGAGCTCGAGCTCGAGGTGCTCGAGTTGCCAGCGGAGCCAACGCTGCCCGATGCGGTTTTTGTAGAGGATGCAGCTGTGGTGCTCGATGAGCTGGCAGTGATCACCCGCCCCGGAGCCGAGTCACGCCGCGCCGAGACAGCAAGCATTGCCCGCGCATTGTCCACACATCGGAGAGTGCTTCACATCGAGGCACCCGGCACTCTCGATGGGGGAGACGTCCTCGTCCTCGGGAGACAGCTCTATGTAGGGCGCTCGACCAGATCCAACCAGGAAGGTATCGAGCAGCTGGCGCGAATTCTCTCCCCCTTCAACTACTCAGTAGCTGGAGTGGAGGTACGGGGTTGCTTGCACCTGAAGTCTGCAGCCTGTGCCATCGGCGACGATGCCTTGCTGATTCAGGAAGACTGGCTCGACCCCAAGCAGTTCCAAGGTGCCAGGCTCCTGCACACACAGCCTGGAGAGGATGGGGCCGCCAACGTGGTGCGATTGGATAGGGATGTGATCTTCCCCCTGGCCTTTCCGCGGACGGCAGAGCGGCTTGAGGGATACGGCCTTCGCGTTCACCAGCTCGATTACAGTGAGCTGGCAAAAGCTGAGGGAGGCGTAACTTGCTGTAGCTTGCTACTCCGTGGTTCTACAATCGGGTGATGGAAATCAGTGCCACCAGGAAAACCGAGTACCTCAGGAAGGTCGCCATCTTCAGCCTTGGATTCATCTCGCTGGCCTGTGCGAGCTCGCCACAGAACCAGGTTCAGCCTCCACCAGCCGAGATGGAACTGGACCCGTTCTACACCAAGTACGTCAGCGCTGACGGCTATCCCATTGTCGCCTCTGCCGAGGTCAATGACTATGCACTCCTGGAGGCAGCCCATCTCGTCAACATGATGCTCGCCAATCGGCCGGACGTACGACAGTCAATGATCGAGAATGGCTCCCGCATGATCGTGATGGGGTACACCGAGTTCACCACCGACATTCCCGAGTACACCCACATGGAGCCAGCCGACTTCTGGGATCGCCGTGCACGCGGCCTGGGAGGCTCCGAGACAGACCCGGTCTGCAGCTGTGCCGAGGAGAATGTGCTCGCCTTTCCCGGTGACCCCTATCACTCGGAGAACATCCTGATCCATGAGTTTGCCCACAACATCCACCTGGTGGGCATGATCAATCTCGACTCAAGCTTTGATGGCAGGGTGGAGCAGGCCTATGACCTCGCCATGGCTGAAGGACTGTGGTCGGGGAAGTACGCTTCAACCAATCACCACGAGTACTTCGCTGAAGGGGTCCAATCCTGGTTCGACGACAACCGAGAAGAAGACCACGATCACAACCACGTCAATACGCGTGTGGAACTCATCTCCTATGACCCTCGTCTGGCTTCGCTATGCCAGGAGGTCTTTGGAGACACGATCTTGGTCTACACCAAGCCAACCACCCGCCTGGAAGGCCACATGGAGGGCTACCAGCCGGCACTGGCTCCCACCTTTAGCTGGCCAGCGCAGCTCGACGAGGTGGGGCGCCAGATCCGCGAGGATGCAGAGCAACGCAACGCCGACGATCCTGAGTGAGGAGGAGTTCGACGTGGTCAGCCAGGACGATCTGGGAAGACCAGCTCGGCTGCCCCTAGACGCAAGATTCAGCACACTCCTTCGAGAAGCCATCGACTCAACTGTGGCCAGCAACCGCTACCGGCTATTCGGTCGGAAGGCCCCCTGCAGCCTGCCCACAACAGAGCTGTCCATGCACTTCCTTGACCGCGGGGAATCTTCTCCTGGCTCTGATTGATCCACCCAGACCATCCCGAGAGCTGCTCCAGGGAGCTCCCGCTGCTGGCTCAGTCCTCTAGCTTGAGGCGCACCTTCTTCTCACTGACCCGACCTCGTATGGAAACGCGCTTGTCAGTCGTCCTGCCATCGGACATGGTCGCCTTTACCGTGTACTTGCCTGGCGGCAAGGGGCCCATGCGTCGCTCCTTGTTCGATCCGCCCTGGTTGAAGAGTGATCGCATCTGCTCGGCTGTCATCAGGCTGCCCACCTCACTGCCATTCGAGTCGAAGACCTCATAACGAGCCCTCATCTCCACAGGCTCTCCCTTCTCTTCGAGAGTGACTACCAGGTAAGTGGCTGCCTCGAGGCTCACGCGAGTCTCTGTCGTCTCCTCTGATACGACTCGCACGGTGGTGGCATCACTCGAGGCGTAGCCGCTGGCCCGTGCAGAGAGCCGGAATTCACCTGGACTCAATCCAGCTTGCTTGAATTCTCCGGCCGCATTGGTCGTGGTTCCGGAGATGCTTGAGACCATCCTTCCCGAGGCATCTCGGAAGAAGAGAGAGGCGTTCTCGATGGGGCTACCACCGGGTCCGACCACAACGCCACTCACCGACCCCGATCGTTGAAGCAGGAAATCGATCCCGGTGAGAACTTGATCCTCGTAGAGGGTCAGGCCTCCCTCAATCGCAGTTCCCCACTCCGCGTCCGAGCGGCCCCCCCAACTGGAGGTGTTCGCCCTGATCGTGTAGCTGCCAGGCTCAAGGGCCTCCATGGAATAGGCACCACGCTCGTCCGTGGTTGCCTGGTCGCCGCCCCAGCGCATCTGACCCAATCCGTCATCCCGTGCGATGGTGACTCGAATTCCGGCCGCTGGCTTGCCGCCTGCTTTCTTCACGGTGCCCTCGATGCGTCCCATCGGAATGCTCAGATTCACCCGCACCTCGTCCTGAGAGGGGATCCGCGTCGACAGGGCGACACCCAGGCGTCCCTGCTGCGCACTGATGGTGTGTGCTCCTGGGCGATCAACGACCAGCTCGTAGCTACCGTCGTCTTGGGTCTGTGCGCTCTTCATGCCCTCGAAGACCGCTGAGCCCTCCGAGACCGCCACCACGTTGGCTCCCACCACTGGTTCACCGGCCAGCGTCACTGTCCCGAAGACGCGGACCGGTCTGCGCGGTTCGCCCCCCAAGGCAACGGTCACCAGCTTGCCATCTTCCACCTGAACAGTCTCGGTGATCAGCTTGCCCATGATCTCGGTGAAGGCCGACGCGCCCCGAGAGCCACGCATTCCACGGCCCATCTCCTCCATGGACGGTGCTGCACTGACTGCCCACTCTCCCGGCGTCACCGCTTCAAAAGAAAAGCTACCAGCCGCATCAGTTCGAGTCTCTCCTCGAGCACCGAACCCCATGGCATTCGAGCCCCAGGTGACTCGCTGGCCGGGGACTGGATCACCTTCGGGGCTGAAGACGTTACCGTCGATTCGTCCACCGATCCTCAGAAGGAGCTCGATGTCATCGAGCTGTGTCCCCGGCTCTACGGTGTAGCTGAGGCCCTCACTGTCAGCCCAGGCCTCAGCTGAGGCGACCAGCTCGATCGTGCCCGGTGCCAGCTCTCCGAACTCGAACCGACCCTCTTGATCGGACTCCGTGTAGGCACCCGCCGGGCCGGACCAGGGATTTGAGTCCCCCCTACCATCATCGGCACGAACCGAGGCGCCCGCAACGATCGCGCCTCTGCTGTCCACAACGCGTCCGGTCAGTCGGGCTGTTCTCATCATGGTCAGCTCCAGCGTCGCGGTTGTGTCACTGAGGAGCCAGGTCAGAGGCTCTGCTTGAACATGGCCGCTGGCGGTGACCTCGATGGTCCACTCACCAGCCCCAACACGCGCGAAGACAAAAGAGCCATCCTCGCTCTCAAATGACTGACGCTCTCGCGCTCCACCAGCCTCCGTTGACCGGACGCTGAGCTGAAACTCGGTGACAGGCTGCCCGAGGTCATCGATCACACGTCCAGCAAAGCTCAGGGGCCCCTGCAGCTCCAGACGAAGATCCGTGGCACCAGCCTCAACGCCATCGAGACCAGCACGCCAAAGGGGAGCATCCTCATTGTCGTCCGCCCCTTGAGTCGAGGTTGTTCGCAGGTTGTAGGTGGCCACGTCCAGACCTGAGATCTTGAAACTGCCGTCCTCAGCTGTCCGCGCAGAGCCTGCGGTCGTGACGCGGGAACCGCCCCAGTTTCCCCATCCGGAAGGCTGCATTGAGCCCGCTGTGACCAGAGCCCCTGCAGCGCCACGACCATCCGGCCACAGGACCACACCACTGATTGACTCTCCACGGCTCAAGATCAGCCGCATGCCCTGAACCAACTCGCCTTCCGCGAGGGCGAACTCATCGCTGCTCGATTCCTGCCAGCCATCGAGTTCAGCGCTCAGCTGAGTCTCTCCAGGCTCGATACCGCGCAACTCGAACCTGCCTTCGGAGTCGGTGGTGGTCTCCCGTGAGGCCCCAATCCCCATCCAGGACATGCCCCCGGCCGCGGTGGCTACCTCCACACCCCCAAGGGGCTCTCCAGCCTCGTCGTGAACCTCACCGCTCACGGTCCCGCCTGCAGTGGGTCGTATCTCGATCACTCGATCCTCGCCGGGCTCAAGCTCCAGAGCCGGTAAGGACTCTGCATGGTGCTCAGAGAAGTTCGGCAGCACTGACCAGGCGACCTCCGTGTCCAGGGCACGAAACTCCAGCACAGCCATGTCCTCAACCGACTGTTCGCGTCTCTGCCACCTGGCCCCCTGTGCTCTGCGACCAAAGGAACCACCGGAGAGAGCAATCGTTCCAGAGAGCTCTTCGGTCCCCTGCTCGACCTGGAGGACCACTCTTGCTCCGAGGCGTGGTTCGAGCTCAATCGCGGCCTCTTCTGGTGTTGGCCGCGCGGGCTCCCTGAGAAAGAGATGCTCACCATCCAGCAGCAAGACCACCGCCTCGTCCTTTGGAAGCGTCAGGGTGAGGCTTCGCCCCTGTTCAACCGTGGCTGTGGCCAGAACCAGCTCGGGCTTCTCGGCGATCTCGCGCAAGGTCCGCTCCTGACTCTCAGGAACCTCATCGTCCGCGATGGCGATCACTCGCAGCGCGGAGTCGGGGGGCGTACCCGCCGGAAACAGCACTGCCACCTCGAGGTCGCGCTGTCCCGGGCCAGCCTCCAGGCGTTCTTCACTGACCCTCTGAATGGCAGCCTGTTCTGGAGAGGGGGCGACTCCCGACAGGGAGGGCGGGCCGGAGCTGGGCTCCAGGGCCGCCGCAGCACGACCGGGTAGAAGGACATCCTCGCCCTGGTGCGACTGATCGGCACCAAGCAGGAAGAACCCTCCTGCGGCCAGGGCAACGAGTGCCAGAAGCACGACAAGGAGACGACTGGGATTCATGGGGAGTAAGTGCTGAGTTGGGTCGGAGGCATCCGACCCTTCGATCCGGACACCGTCACGGATGCGTCAGAGTAGCGGGTCTTGGCCCATACTGGTCCAGTTCTCACCCAGAGGACCCGCCCATGGTGCCCGGAGAGGGCTGATCGGGGCGGAGCAATCCAGCACGGTCCAGCATCGAGCGTAGGCTGGCCGGGTCGGTCCAGCCGCAGCTGATCAGCTCCGCGGAACCATCACGCTCGAGAGCTAGGCTGGGGTAAGAGCGTGCACCCAGGTGATCACGACGCTGGAAGTGGCTCGAGAGCTCGGCCTGGATGTCTGCAGAGTCCAGTCGCCGAGCAAAAGCCTCCCCATCCAGGCCCAGCTCGGCCCCCAGATCCACCAGCACTGCGGGATCCGAGGGGTCACGCGCCTCGCGGTAGTAGGCTCGCTGGATCGCCTTGAACATGGCCTCCCCGTGCTCACCAGCTGCGAGGACCGCGCGACAGGCGGGCCAGGTGGAGCGCCGGGGCTCACACTTTTCCCAGAAGGACCACTCGAATCTGACCCCGGTTCGACTCTCAACGGCCCTCCAGGCCTCTTGCACATAGCGTCGGGTCTCCAGCGTCATGGGGGAGTCGTCGTCGGGAGCCAGTCCACCCAGGACCAGCTCGAACCTGACGAAAGGCTCCAGATCATGACGCAGTTCTTCCAGTACCGGTGCAAAGCCGAAGCACCATGAACACATCGGATCAGCTACATAGAGCAGCCTGGCTTCCATCCTAGTAGCGCCAGCTCGTCAGGTCAGCGTCCTTCGGTGCAGAGGACTCGATCCTTTGGAGGATCTTCGGGATGTACATCGTGTTGTAACGCAGCCGTGAAATGGCGTTGGGGTTCTCCTGGTCACCATTCCAACAGTGCTCCGCTCGATCCCCATACTCGACTTCCCCGTCGTAGAAGGGCTCCTCGGTCCTCTTCAAGAAGGCCTCTGTCAGGTAGACGGCGTTGTTGAGGTAGTAGTTGTCCATGTCACCGCAGTACAGGTGCAGCTTGCCCCTGAGCTTCGGGCCCAGGGTCTTCCAGTCGCGCTGCATGATGTGGCGCAGGTCGTAGTTCTCCCGCCAGTAGTCAGCCACCTCGGAATCGATCACGCCCGTCCGCTTGTCCCAGATGGGCCGCGGATAGCCATCATCCCCGACCGGAGAGTAGACCGCCTGCCAGATGTCGAACTGGTCACCAGAGCGTCCCTTAGAGCCCAAGGCCAGCTCCATGTAGTTCATGTCACGCAGGGTGGAGTCCACCTGGCCCAACCAGTTCCTGTGCCCCGGCCTCAACAATCGAGCGAAGGGGCCCTCTTCCCAGTAGGCGTTCTTGTCCTCGTAGAGGTTCACGAGGCAGTAGGCACGGAAGTCGATCGGGTCCGGGCAAGCAGCGAAACAGCCATTGTACTCGTCTGGATAGAAGACCTGCGCTGCAAGCGCCTCCCACCCCCCTGTGGAGCCGCCGTACAGGAAGCGAGCCCAGCCCTCACCGATCCCACGAAACTGCTCTTCGATGGCAGGAATCAACTCATGGGTGATCGCATCCCCATAGGGTCCCAGGTTTGCAGAGTTGACCGCATAAGAGTCGTCATAGAAGGGGTTGGGGTGCTGGATCTCGACGATCAGGAACCGCGGAAGATCGTCAGACACCCAGCGCTGATAGAAGTCATGTGCTTCCTGTTGCTGGATTCGATTGTAGCCCTCCAGCTGGAAGCGCTCGCTGTACTCAGGCTCGAGGTCTGGATCCGGGGGCTCTGGTCGAAACCCTCCGAAGTCAGCCGGGAAGTGCCCATGGAACACACAGAGCGGATACCGCGCCTCTGGATGCTCATCAAACCCACGAGGAAGCAGAACATGGGCGCCCAGGAACATCGGTCGGCCCCAGAAGTCACTGAGCAGCTTTGACTGGATCTTGATGTGCTTGACGTACTCCGTGTCCTCGGGCTCCTCGATAGGCGGGATCACCTGGTCCATGAGGAGTTCAACGGTCAGCGCACCTGCTCCAATCGTGTAGCGACGTGGAAGGCTGTAGAGGTTTCCTGGAGCACGATTCCAACGCTGACCTTCCCCGCGATCCATGGGGAGCTTCAATGTATGCCCATGGGCAACATCAAAGGTCTCGTAGCGGTGCAACACCGCCTGGACGTGGTAATCGCCCGGAGGGATCTCTGCCGGTGTCTGCAGAGGAAAGCCAAAGAACCCCTCTCTTGTCGGCAAGCCATCTGGCGGTGTCTTGAGCACCTCCTTCACCTCGGGCGCCATGCCGGTCACATCAAATCCAAAGACCTGGGCTGAACGAACGTTCCCACTGACCTGGAAGCGGGGTTCAGTCTCTCCGTTCTTCGTGAGCAAGACGAGCAGACGACCATCAATGGCCTCATCACAGACCTCACGGGTAAAGCGGATCCTGATGTCATTCATCACGGGTGCGGGGGCCGGAGAGGCTCCACTGCAGAGGGGCAGGAGCGTCAAGAGCGTCTGGAGAGTCATGATGTGTACGGGGGTGATTCAGGAGCTCCTGGAGGTTCGACGGATCTTGCGCTTGCGGGCTCTGACCCGGCGGTCGACTTCGTCCGCTGCATCAACTGCCTCGTCCCAGGCCGTGTAGATCTGCATCTTACTGCCAGCGACCAGGTCGCCAACAACGAAGAAGCCCTCGACGTTCGATTCGAAGCTGTCACTCACCACTGCCTTTCCAACAGCGTCCACCTCTCCACCCAAGGAGGTCAGCAGTTCGTTGTAGGCGATGATTCCCAGGGCAATTACAGATCGGCTGCTACCTACCTTTCTTCCATCCTCCAGCAAGAAGCCGGCAAGACCGCCATCATCACTCTCGAGGATTTCGACGATGGGGGACTCGAGCAACTCCATGCCATAGAGTTCGGCGGTCTCCCTGGCCTTCGGCGAGAAGTCCGCACCAGTGCCATTGGTCAGGACGGGGACATCTTCATGACCGTAACGATCCATCATCATGCTGCCGATGTGGATGGCACTGTCACTCCTACCCACCACGCTTAGACTGTGGCCTCGCGTGCGATGACCGTCGCATCGGACGCAGTAAATGGCCTCACCACGGTTGGCGAACGGAAAGATGGGCTCGATGCTCCCACCGATCGAGGGCTGGACATCCATGACGCCCGTGGCGAGAACCACGTTCCGGGCACGCAGGCTGGCCGACGCCTTCCGAGAGGTGTACTCGAGCACAAAACAATCATCCTCCTTGCTGACCCGGTCCACCTTGGCCTTCAAGGTCTCCCCGAGTTCAGAGAGTCCTTCCTGACCCTTGAGCCACTTGAGCGTCGAAGCCGAGGTCCTTGTGATGGGCCGATCAAGGCCGTGCATTCCGGGGATGTTGTCCACATCCATGACCCAGGTAGCTCTTCCCTTTCTCTTGGAGTCCGCATCCCCGGTGAAGAGCACAACCCGGTTGCCGTTCAGAACACCGCGCAGATACGCCATGGTGCCGGCACCACCGGCACCAATCACCGCCATGTCGTAGAGAGTCTCTTCCATTACCTGCATCCTTGGGAGCTGTCACCGATTTTCGAATGGGGGAGGAGGAACCAGGAACCCTAGCTCCCCTTGGGCAAAGCGTCCAGCCACGAACGCACCTCGCGGCGGCCACGAGCCCCCGCCTCTGCCTGCCAGGGCCCCCCGGCTTTCACCAGGTGAACGGACTGGAACTGGCTCAAATCGCTCAGCTTCGGTACCTTCTCTCTCCGTGCCCGGCGGGGCCCGCTGACGATCGAATGCTTCCCGAGGATCCCAAGGACGACTCCACCTCTCTCGAGGAAGCAGAGCAGATCTTTGAGCAGCACCTGAGTCACCTCGAGGAGGGCCGAGAGGTGGATGTCGAAAAACTCTGCCAGCAATACCCCGAGCACAGGCTGGCCTTTCTCAGCCTGCAGGGCGCTGTTCGCATGATCGGGGCGGCTCGCCAGCAGGAGACGGTCTCCATGAGTGGCCTGATTCGAGCGCGCTATGGTGACGACGCTGACCCAGGTGTGATCCTCGATGCAGAGGAGGACCGAGGAGCGCTCCAACGGGGATCAGATGTCTTTCCGCAGCAGGATGCAAACTCCCCCCTTCTAGGACGCTACCGGATCAAGCACGAGGTCGCACGTGGAGGTCAGGGGGTGGTTCTGCGTGTCTGGGATGAGGACCTCCGACGCCACCTTGCCATGAAGGTCATGCTCCCGACCTCAGCAATCATCGGGCGAAAGGGCAGTGCGAAACTCGACAGCAAGAACCTGTCGCGATTCCTGGAGGAGGCGCAGGTCACGGGCCAATTGGACCATCCGGGCTTTGTCCCCGTTCACGAGATCGGCGTCAGCCCGGACGGACGCGTGTTCTTCACGATGAAGCTCGTGCGTGGCCAAAGCCTCAAGTCTGTGTTTCAGCTGGTCCACGAGGATCATCCCGAATGGAACCTCACTCGAGTTGTGGGCATCATCCTCCGAGTCTGTGAGGCCATGGCCTACGCTCACGAGAAGAGCGTGGTTCACCGGGACCTCAAGCCCGGAAACGTGATGGTCGGCAAGCATGGTGCTGTGTACGTCATGGACTGGGGCCTGGCCCGGGTGCTCGGAAGGAAGGAGACCAAGGACATCCGGCTCCGACAGGAGACCGAGGTCAGCCACGTCGTCAGCCAGCGCAATGATGATTCTGATGGCGACCCCGAATCTCCACTGGTAACGATGGATGGAGACGTCGTTGGGACACCCGCTTACATGTGCCCAGAGCAGGCTCGAGGAGAGGTGGAGCTCGTTGACAGGCGGGCCGACGTCTACTCGGTCGGAGCGATCCTCTATCACCTCCTGGCGGGCTCGCCTCCCTACGTCCCAGCTGGAGCAAGGATCTCCAATCGCACCATTCTCCACAATGTGCTGCAGGGCGCTCCGCTGTCGCTGGCACAGGCAGCGCCCAGCGCACCGGCCGAGCTGGTAGCCATCACCGAGAAGGCCATGGCTCGCAATCGAATGCAACGCTACGCCGACATGGGTGAGCTCGCTGCCGATGTGAGGGCCTTCCTCGAGAACCGGGTGGTCAAGGCCTTTGAGCAGGGCCCCATAGCCGAGCTAAAGAAGCTGCTGTTGAGGAACAAGCTGACCGCCTCCATCGTGATCGTTTCGACTCTTGCCATCCTGGGAGCCACCACCGGCAGTTCGGTGGTTCTCGCGGGCAAGAACAAGGACCTCGAAGAGGCCCGGGACGAGGCTCGCTTTCAAACCCAGGAAATCCTCTCCCTGTCGGCGCTGCAAGAACTGGAGACCCTGGTACAGCGAGCGGACCGCTTATGGCCCGTTGTCCCGGAGCGGATTGCTGACTACCAGTCCTGGCTGAAGGATGCAGACGAGCTGACCAGCGAGCTTGATCGTTACCAGGCCTCCCTTCAATCAATCCGCCAGCTGGCTCTTCCTGCAACCTTCATCGATATCAACATCGATTCAGACCCGACGGCAGTCAGCGCACGAGCCGCCAAGGACGAGCTCCAGGCCAGGGAGGCTGATCTGATCGCCCTACGCACGAAGGCTCAGGCAGGTGACCCGCAAGCCGCGGATGGACTTGTCACGCTTGTCTCAGCCGTCAACAAGGCTCGCCAGCACCTGGAGACCCGACTTCAAATTGCCTCCCAGGTACGCGAGTGGCGCTTCTCTGAGCTGGATGACCAGTGGCGCCACGACCGCTTGGAATTTCTTGTAGCCAGCCTTGAGACCCTCCTGGATCCCGAGATCGGCATGATTCACGGGCTCTCGGCCAAGCATGGAATTGGTATTGCCCGGCGTCTCGAGCTGGCGTCCAGCCTTGAGGAACGAACGCTTCTGGCTCCCGAGAGTCAAGCGAGCTGGGCTGAGGCCTGTGCAAGCATCGCAGACCCGGCCGACTGCCCAGCCTATGGGGGCCTCTCGATCCAACCCCAGCTTGGCCTGCTCCCCCTTGGGCGCGACCGCAGCAGCGGACTGTGGGAGTTTGCCGATATCCGCACGGGCGTGCTGCCATCTCGGAACAGCCAGGGTGAGCTGACCATGTCTCCCGAGAATGCCATCGTCCTGGTGCTGCTGCCTGGTGGAGAGTTCGAGATGGGGGCTGTGCCCGAGGACCCAGATGCGCCTCGAAGCGCAGGCACACCCCAGAGGGACGAGGCCCCCATCCGCAAGGTTCGTCTGAGCCCCTTCTTCTTCTCAAAGTATGAGCTCACTCAGGCACAGTGGGAGCGAGCAGCAGGCACCAACCCCAGCTCGTTTGCGGCGGGCTCTGCGTTACCGGCCGGTGCTCAGGGAGCAACGATCCTTGGATCGCACCCTGTCGAGTCCATCAGCTGGCTCGACTGCCAGCTGACCCTCTCATGGCTTGGCATGCGTCTCCCCACGGAGGCGCAATGGGAGTACGGGGTACGTGGAGGCACCAGCACCGTGTGGAGTACCGGGGACCGCATGGACACCCTCACCGAAGCGGCCAACATCCAAGACCCAGTAGGTGCAGGTGCAGGCCAGACATGGCAAGAGCAACCTGAGCCCGAGATCTCGCCAGATGGGCATGCCATCCATGCTCCCGTGGGTAGCTTCGCAGCCAATGACTTCGGTCTGCATGACATGCACGGAAATGTCTGGGAGTGGTGTCGCGATGCCTATGGGAAGAACTACGACCCCCGAAACACGATCGGTGATCACGAGGCATACGGAGCGGTGGGAGGCGACCGCAGCATTCGTGGGGGGGCTTACTACTTCCCTTCCTACTACGCTCGCAGTGCCCGTCGGTATCACAACCTGCCGGGCTTCAAGGTGGCCTTTCTCGGTGTACGCCCGATGCGCGAGCTTGAATGAGCCGGGCTACGTGCTACTGAGCTCCCACATCCCAGGCCCCTTCCCGGTAGACCGAACCACCATCCAGCTGGACGTCCTCGGTGATCACGAAGACATCCACGTGATGACGGGCTGAGCGCTTGCGGATGTTTGGCTTGTTGTAGCTGGCATGCTTGGCTCCCAGGGAGAGGTGCACTCCACACATTCGTTCGTAGGTCCCGATGTCACTGACGATGCGTTCACGTGAGAATGCACGATTCATTCCAAACCCCAGCTCTCGCAGCCAGACCTCGCCCTCCGCCTCCCTGATATCCGCCAGGACTTGATCAAACTCGGGTGTCGAACCCAGCACATCCGCTACTCGGCCACACTCGATGACGAGCGTGATCGGGCGCTCAGGGCGATTGACGGAGTACTGGGTATCGCCGAAGGCATGGATCCGCACCCTTCCATGGACCGCTTCCAGATCCGTTGACTCCGTGAAGACCTCGCCAATGGGATACTGCCCACCGATGTTCTGCATCGATCGATAGTCACCCACATTCAACTTGGCGGGCTCAAGACCGGCCTCATAGACCAGGAGCTCGCCTCCACTATCGACAGTGCACCTGTCCGCCCCGTCAATCCTCTCCTTGAGTGCAGGGCCAACCACACGGTAGTAGTCAGGATCGTAGGCAAGCGCGGCCAGGTAGATCAGTCCCTCGTCCCCTGGCATGCGGGCCAGGTGGGGGTGCTCGATCACCTTGAGTGAACGCCTGAAGAGCTCCACTCGAATCCTGAAGGCGTCCAAGCGAAAGCTTGTTGACTGAATCAGAACGACCAGGTCGCCTGGGCTGAGCCCGTCAAATGCCTCGTGGATCCTGTCGGGGGACACAGCGTCAAAATCAATGAAGCTCGCGTCGGGCAGGCTCCCCCGGTAGGCCGCCTGCAAGGCAATCGCCAGGTCACAGCGAGAGTCCGAGACCACCAGCGCAGCTTGAGTCTCATCATGCTCGAAGGCAATTCTCAATACATCCGCCAGGTGCTCTTGGGCACCTTCGATGGCGGAGTCGGGCAGGCTGGGGCAGATGGAGTGTCGAGACATTACCTGGGGAGCAGCTAGTCTGACAGGCTAGTCCGGGAGAGCGGTCCGGATCTTCTTGAGAAGATCGTCCGCCCGCGGAGGATCGCTCTCCCGTAATCGCTCCACCTGCAAGAGAGCAGCCGACCTGTTCCTGGCGTCCATGTGAGCCAGCCCAAGGAGCTGAACAGCCACGGTCAGCCCAGGCTTCAACTCCAGCGCCTTCTCCAGGGTAGAGATCGCCTCGTCCGTGCGTCCGAGGTTGCGATAACTTCGACCCAGATAGAGCCAGGTTGTACTGGAGCGATCATCGAGCGCTGCTGCTGCTTGCAGGTAGGGGAGAGCAGCCTGAAATTCTCGTTGCTGCGCCAACAGCACCCCCAGGTTCCGGTTGGCTGTCAGGTGCTGCGGTTGAAGGGCCACGGCCCTGTCAAAGGCTCTGTGTGCCAGGCGCCCCTTGCCCAGCTCGACCAGAACCTGTCCCAGTTCGTCTTGCAGGTCGGCACTTGCTGCGTCCAACTTCACCGCCGCTCGATACCCCTCGAGGGCCTCCTCAAACCGCCCCAGGCTGCGGAGCAGCCCCGCCAGCTCAGCATGCACAGCCACGGATTCTGGGTTCTGATTCGCGAGTCCCTGGAGATCCTCAAGCGCCTTCAACACCTCTCCGTCGCGCGCCCTTCTTCTCACCAGGGTCAGCTCTCTCTCGAGAAGCTCTCCCGCAGCACCGGGTGCATCACCATCGGTCCCGATGACCTTGAGGTAGTCGCGGGCGACCTCGTAGTGGCCATGCTCCTCCAGTTCGGTGACGAGCCCCTGCCAGAGAGCATCCGAGGCTGGCGCCAGCCAGGTACCCGGGAAGGGAACTGCTGCAGCGCGAGTCGATCTGTCAGGCAAGGACAGAGCCGCAAGATCCTGGAGGATGGTGGAGGCTGGCGTGCGCCCCTTGTAGATGAAGGCAACCTTGCCGCTTGCATCCACCAGGAAACTGGTCGGCAAGGACAGCTCCGTGTGACTGTCCAAGACCGCTCGCTGCACCAGTTCAAGCACCTCGAGGGTGTCTCCATCGGCGAGCCCCCAGGGATAGGGCCACCCAAGCCGCTGGATCATCGCACGGGCCTCCGCCACGTCCTCTTGCTGGTCAACGCTCAGCGCCAGGAGGTCGAGGCCAGCATCCTCGAAGTCATCCTTGTGCCTGGTCCATTCGCTCATCTCGGTTGCACAGGCCGGACACCAGCTGGCCCAAACATTCAAGAGCAGGGGACGCTCGGACGTGACCACGTCCAGCACCCGGGAGGCTCCTGAGTCATCGGCGTACCGCAGCGGCGTCATCGCAATTCGCGCGGCGAGCACGACCCGCTCACCCTTCGAAGGTGCCACATTCTCCGGAGTGCTGTGCTCCAGGGTCACCTGCTCCGACGGCGGCTCCCACTCGCGATAGCTGCTAGTGGCCTCCTCGATGATGTGATGCTTGTCGGGCAGCAGGCCGTCGTGGCGCTCTCGTGATCCATCAGGCCATCGAATCTCCACGGCCTGCGGGCCACCATCAGGACCAAGTCCAAAGTGTAGCCAACGCGAGGATTGGCCGAGGAAACCCTCCCCGGCTCGGACACTTCGAATCTGCCCTTGTGATCCACCTTCGTCGGAGATCAGCTTCACTCGAGCACCGACTGCGGTGGGGTTGGGCATCCTGCCGTCCAGGCGAAGTGTCAGGAAGTGATTCCCGGTCTCCATTCGATTGACAAGCAAGCGCAGTCGAGGCCCCGTACGATTGGACACCCAGAAATCAGGAGCCCCGTCAAAATCCCAATCACAGCGCACAAGGGCTCTACCGTCATCCGCGTAGTCCAAGCCGCTGATCGACGAGATATCAGCAAAGCCCTCTCCAGCGAGGTTCAGGAAGCAGCAGTTGCGCTCGTTTCCGCTGAAGGAGTTGCCGCTGCGGGCCAGCTCGTAGACAGCTCGCCAGCCCTGGAGGTACTGGGGGTCCGTGGTGTCATCGATGGGTGACTGCGACACGACCTGCCGCCAGAAGAAGCTTCACAAGTCCGTGCTGATCTCATTCGTCAGAAAGCCATTGGCCACATAGAGGTCCTCGAATCCATCGCTATTGAGATCAGCGAAGAGTGAGCCCCAGGCCCAACGCCCCATGGTGACGGCTCGCGCCTGGCTCACATCCTGAAAGGAGCCGTCGCCCGAGTTCTCGAACAGGGAATTGCCACGTGCATGGCGCTGAAAGTCAACACGTGCTGACTCGTCCACTCCCTCCTGGAAGTTCCGCTGAAAGGTCACCCTGTTTCCGGCGGAGGAGAACATGTTGCTGACATAGACGTCCATCGCCCCGTTCCGGTCATAGTCAGCCCAGGTCACTCCCATGCCGGCCGAGATGTCCTGGACTCCCACCTCGGCGGCCACATCCACAAAGCTGCCACCGTCATTTCGATAGAGGTTGTTGCGCCCATAGTCGTTGGCCACGTACAGGTCCTGGTCACCATCATTGTCGTAGTCCTCCCAGCTTGCTGCATAGCTGAACCGACGATTCCCTGTGTCCATTCCCTGCTTGACGGTGACATCTGTGAACCGCAGCCGACCATCATTGCGCAGCAGCACATTGGCTGGACCGTTATTCGCGTCGTGATAGGGTTGCGGAGAGCCTGTCTCGGGAGACGTGTAACGACAGGCGTAGAGATCAAGGTCCCCATCCCCGTCAAAGTCTGCCGCGCACAGGGACATTGCGTTCGAAATGGCGGGGTAGCGGCCGGCCACTCGGAACCTCATGTCTCCCTCGTTGGCAAACACGGTCAGGGAATTGCCGGCAAGCACGAGGTCCTGGTCGCCATCGGCATCGAAGTCCAGGATCAGCGCGCTGCGGGAGAGATCGAGGACATCCAGGCCCGCCTCCTTGCTCGCCTCCCTGCAGCGCCCATCACTCAGGCGAAGATAGAGGCGATTGGGAAGCCCCCCTCCCCGGCAAACATAGAGGTCTTCGAGCTGGTCACCATCAAGGTCGCCCAAGGCCAGGCCTTGATGGCCGTCGATGGTCACTCCCAGTGTCCTGTCAAGGAGACCACGCCAGTGATTGAGCCCCGGTAGCACCTCACCCTCATACGAAGGGGTCTCACCGAGCACAGCCTGAGTGGCGTCGTGGAACAGACGACGCTTTTGAGCGGGCCTCGAGGTCTCCGAGTAGCTATTGGTCTCAATCGAGAGCAGCTTCGGAAGAGCATCGCCCCTTGCCGGGCTCCACAGGCAGGACCAGTTGGCAAATTGGTGCACTGCACCTGGACCGTAGGTCTGGTAATACAGGTCTGTATGCACGGTCTCACCATCTGGTTCAACCCGGTAGAGCTTCCACTTGATGTGCACATCTTCCGAGCCGCGAATCGGCTCTCCAAGCTCCTCGAGCGCTCGGACCAACCCGGCACGCCCTCGCCATGACTTGCCATCCACCACGGGGGATGCGTGGTGAACGCTCAGGTTCTCGGACTCATGATCCAGAAGAAGTTCGCTGGGGCGCAGTGGAGCGCACGAGAAGCGTTCATCCACCAGAGCCAGGAGGGTCTCCTGGTCGATTGACTCTGGCTGCAGGATCAGGTGCTCGATGACCTCTAATTGCTCAGCCGCTTGCGTGCTGAAGATCTCGCTCTCCCACTCGTCATCGGCCGGGTTCAGCTTTTTCAGTCTTTGGGCCAATCGCTGTGATGCCGAGCTGCTCACGCCTGAAGGTTCTTCATGGGGGAGAGCGAGTTCCTCAGGATCCCTGTCCCCTCCACAGGAGACGAGGACCACCAGGGTCACTCCAAGGCTGCAGCGAAAGATCGGCGTCAGGAACCTGGTCATGCTCTCATGCCGCTGGCCGCCGCATGGCTCGATGCGGAGCGTTCGAAGGCTTCCAATAGCCGCTTCCAGATGGTCATCGGTTAGCATGGATAACTTCTGGATTCTAGCACAGTCAGGCCATACCCGGCCGCACCCCGGACGCAGGGTGCTCCACGACAGGTGCGCTCACTGATAATGACGTGGCGGTCGTGGTACCACCCCGAGCGCCTCGTAGTTGAAACCACTCTCCAGCGGCGCATAGTCACCCACCAGCTCCACCGATGATCCTGGCCTGATGCTGTCTTCAAGCTCCAGGCACCAGTAAGCAGCATTCACAAGCAAGCGACGCAACCCCTCGCTCTCGAAGTCCCGTGCACTGCCCATGGTGGAGTGAAAGACCCGCGCCGGAACCTCGTTCGCCCCTTGCCAGGTCTTGGTCCAGGCAACAGGTAGGGGAATGAGCTCCTCATTCGGAGGATCGTCCGACGAGCGACCGGTAAGCGGCTGCCCCAGGAGCAAGGGGAGGCAATCCCTGGGCAGGCCCACCTCCGCATCAAAGGTCCGATAGACGTCAGAGGGCCCCCAAACATCAGAGACTCCCGAAAGGATCGGATGAAGTCGATTCTCCTCAACCACGACTCCTCGGGTCGAGTCCTGGTGCCAGCGCCCATGGTGACTCCTGAACGCCCCTCCGAGTACATCCTCACCAAAGCGAGCCTCTACCCCCCTGGGCTTGTACCCGAAGTCCAGGAAGCCATGGTTGGCTGTACGAAGTCCGATGATCGGCTTTCCACTGTCCAGGTACTCATGCAGGTGAGCAAGCTGCTCCTCGGGCAGCGAGAGCAGGCGGGTGAAGACGATCAGCAGGTCGGCCCGCTGGATGTGCTCCAGACCTGGAATGTCGTGGACCACCGACTCATCTTCCCAGCGAATTGGCAGGGTGGGATCCACCTCTCCAGCCTCGTTCTGACCGAAGATCACGGTGCAGTCGAAGCCATGATGCTCGGAGAGCACCCTGGCCAGCATGGGCATCGCCTGCTCGCTGCGGTACTCCTGTTCGGCAGCAATCAGCACCACATGCTTCCCATTTCCAGGCCCTTCAGCTCCCGGGTAGGTCAACCACCGCGGACTCGGGGGAACCGGATGACTGCTGGCTTGGTTCCTCTCCTGGGGCACCTCATTCACCGTGTAGTAGGCATTGCGATGGAGCAGCCCATCACCCGCTGCCGAGGACAGAGGCGCCAGGTCAAACTCGTAGACATGTCCACGAATCAGGCGATCAAGCACCAGCCTGGCCTCAAGTCCATCCTCTGAGAGCGTCACGGACTCAACCTGCGGCACGCTCTGGTCAACCTCAGGGCCGCCATAGCCGGCGTGGTAGATGTGGGTGAAGGTGCCCAGGCCATATGAACTGGGATCGCTGCCGCTCTCGCGGTCCACGGGCAGCGTGAAGCGCACATCGAAGCCCTCTGGACTGATACTGATTCGCTCGATCTCGAAGGGAGTGACACCACTCCAGTCCAGTCGCTCGAGGGCAAACGGCCGGAGTCCGCGCACTGGCCAGCCTCGATTCGTGCCACCACAGAGCAGGCTGCCCGCGGGAGTGAACTCCACGTCGAGCAGTCCCGTGGAGAGTCCCTCCCGAAAGGGATAGCAGGCCCCCTGCCAGACGCCGTTGATCTCTTCGGTCGTCGCGCGCATGACGATCGAGAGCGTGTAGTCCCCGACGAAGATCTGGTTCTTGAAGGGCCCGAAGCTACCGCCCGTACGATCCACCGTGAAGCCGGTGATCGAGCGCCCCATGCGGATGTAGGGGAAGATCACTGCGTAGGGGACCAGCTCTGGCACACGCTCGAGCTCATCGATCACCCGAGATCCTGACTCGGGCTCGACAGGAGCAGCTCCCAGGTTGGGCGCAAACGGATACCAGTTGAAGCTGATCGGGTGGCCCATGAACTTGCCGGGCTCGATGGCCTTGAGGCTACACGAGGAATTCCAGGGGCCCTGGCTCTCCACGTAGAAGAGCGCATCGTGTTCATTGGGTCCGATTCCGCCTGGACTACGGAGTCCACTGGCAATGGGAATGGACTCGCCCTCGGGAGTCACCTGAATCACCCAACCACGAAAGAGGGCGCGGGAGTGATAGGACATCGAGAGCCCAAGAGCGACGAAGAGGTTGCCATCGGCGTCGAAGTCCGTTCCAAACGCATACTCATGGTAGTTCTCGTATCCCCACGCATCGGAGACAGTCTCGAACTCGTCTGCTCGTCCGTCCCCGTCGGTGTCCGTGAGCCGGCTCAGCTCGCAACTCTGAGTGACATAGATGGAGCCATCGCGATAGGCCAGCCCGAAGATCTCGTCGAGGCCTGTGGCAAAGAGCTCGAACTTCGGCTCTGGCTTGGGCCCGTCGATACCGCTGACGATGTAGAGGTCTCCGTGCCTTGTTCCAACGGCCAACCGATCATCCGGCAGGACCAGGAAGGCACCCGCCTCGATCACCGCTCCGGGCGGCAGGGGAAGCTCGACGACGGGGTAGAATTCCCGCTCGCGCTCGGCGGTCCCCCAGAGGCTTCCAACGTCCTCGGCAGAACCAAGGGGCGCGGAGAGGGTGATGGCGAGGAGGAGCTCAGGGCAGAAGTTCATAATCGATGGTGAGTGTCGAGAGACCCTCTGGTAAGTCCAACCTGACGATCAGCTCGGCATCTCTCTCGAGCACGGTGCCGGCGTCAACCCTCAACATCAGTCGAGGCGTTCTGTATTCTCGCTCGCCCTGAACCTCATACGATTCGGCCAGTGCACGAAAGTAGAGGGTCTGGGCTGCCGGAGCCCTCAGCTGGATTGTTCGCTGCAAGCCGGGGCTGTTCGTACCCTGGACCGGCACCGTACGGTCCTCGATCTCCACCTCACCACAGCCATAGCGAAGGGTCGGAACCTCATCAGGACCGAGAGAGTATCCCAGAAACCTGTAACCAAGCTGACGGGGATAGAGCGGGTCGGGGTTGATCGGGTTCTCGTCGCTGACCACCGGACGCAAGGGCCAGGGCGACTCCTGCTCCTCCAGAAGAACAAACGAGACATCACGGGGCAGCTCGATCGGGCGCGCCGCCGGCTGAAAGCCTCCCGCCCCCTGCCCGTCCCAGCGAACAGAGACGAAGCCTCCACGCCAGATTCCTGAGAGGCTCCCGTTGTTGGCATCGAAGGCATAATTCAGGCCGTCGGGAAAGCCAACCGCGATGCCGCGGAAGCCCGCAATCCCGCTGCGGCCTCGGTAGGTGCGGGGCCCATCGCTGACCTCCAGCACCGAGCGTGGAACATCGATTCCGTCAGGCACCCGCGCTGACGTACCCAGCGACAGGTAGTACCAGATGGCCTGGATCTGAGCACTGGTCTCACCGTCGAGGATGCCCTGGTGCACGGCAACACCATCAGGCCATGAGTCAGGCATGACGATGCCCGGGCTGAATCGCTGAGGTGCGACCAGAAAGGCTGCGAACCAGTCCGGTTGCAATCGCTCGCTGGCAAGGATCAGATCGATGCCGGCGAAGTTGGCCGACGGCCGGCCTTGAAACTCATGGCAAGAGACACAGGCCAGGCCCCCAGTGCCAAGTAGTTCACGTCCGGCCTCTCGCGCCGCCCGCCTTGCGTCCTCATCAGCGGGGCCTGGCATCTCCTGGGCAGCGACCTGCGAGATGTCTGCAACCTCCAGGAGCTGCGGCAGGCTGGCCAGATTGGCCGCCCCAAAACGTGGCATGCGTGTATGCATGTACGGGCGCACCGAGCGTCCATCGAAGATCACCTTGCGTAGCCATTGTGGACTCAGCTTGGCACCCACAAGGGTCAGTGATGGGGGAATCCTGGCCTGCTCACCCAGGTCCGGCTCGTCCGTACCAAAGTAGGAGAGCAAGGCAGGTGCAACCCCCCCGTACCCGTCACGCTCATGGCAGGCAATGCAGTTGAAGCTGGTCAGGATGTGCGCAACGCCAGTCTCGGCTCGTTCGTCAGCACCCGGTGATCGGAGCCAGGCCTGGAGCGCCCTCCGCTGACTGCTATCGAGCCAGAAAGCAGGGGCTGCCCGGGGGTTGTCGGAGAGACAGCCGGCACTCAGGTCTTGCAGCGCAATCGGGGGCAGCGGGCTGGCCTCGGGGAGGCTTGACTGGTGACAGGCGATACACCCCAGAGCCTCGAAGTGCTCGCGCCCTTCCTCCACCAGCCCGGCGTCAACCACCAGAGGAGCGCTGGCCGGCAGCTCTTGAGAGCGCAGCAGGTAGCTGGCAATGGCCCTGGACTCATCACGACTGAGCCCCATGTCAGGCATGCGGCCCGATGGCCTCAGGCGCAGTGGATTGAGCAGGAACTCGCTCAGTCCAGCGACCCCGAACTTGGCGGGGACGTGCTCCAACCCTCGAGCCGTCTCGCCCTGGGGCTGGTTCTCCAGCGGTGCATGGCAGGCGACACAGCCCACGGAATGGAAGAGATCCCGACCCTGGTCGATCAGGCCCTCATCAACTGCAGCGCGCTTGAAATCAGCCTCCGAACTGGAGGAGAGGAAGTGCGCCAGGGCCACCGCGATCTCCCTGCGAGACTCCTCACTCTTCGCCTGCAGCAAGCTCGGCATGCGTGTTCCTGGATGCACGGAGCGGGGCTCGGAGAGGTACGACTGCAGGTACTCTGGATCGATGCGAGCCCCGGTCTCGGTCAGGTCAGGGCCCATCGCGACGGGGTTGATCGGCTCCCCACCTCCATCATGACAGGCCGCACAATGCAGCTCCTCGAACAGGACCCTCCCGACCGCATGTTCATTGAGGGGCTGCTTGCTCAACAGGCCGGGAACGACCGGGGCCCAGTCCTGGCTGGGCATGGCGATCGACGTGGAGAGGAACAATAGCGGGGCAATTGAACAGATCACCCGCTCAGCGTAAGGCCGCGTACCTGCCCTTGCCCAGGATCTAGACTCCAAATTCAAGGGACGACTCCAGCCTCAAGACTGACCCGATCTCAGCTCTGCTCCAGAGATGACAGCACGGCCAGCTGATCCTCTTCGGACAGCTCCATGAAGCTCGCGAAAGCAGCATAGAATTCCTGCTTGGACGAGACTCGGGCGAAACTGCAGAGAGCAGCCTCCCAGCCAGCACTCTTGGCCGCTGGATAGAATACTTCGCGGAGTCCACAGACCCGTCGCTCTGCTGAGCGATGAACCATGAAGACCATGGCCCAGGCGCCACCGTCATAGGCCAGACCACGGTAGTGCTCTTCAACTTCGGCAGGGGCACTCTCGATCTCCTCCATGTCCCAGATCCCCAGTCCCGCGTCGGTAGCGGCACGGGCGCTATCCAGTGACCACAGCATGACCTCGCCCCAGTCGCGCAAGCCCTCACGATAGGGGATCCAGACCTCCGTGAACATCGCTCCACCCTCCATGATCCAGGTCGGCAGTGGGCCCAGCGAGCTCTGGAAGACGTGGGTGTATTCATGGATCCCACGCACAGTGGCGTCCGAGATCACAGCATCGCTCTCATGCCAGAGGTGATTGTTGATGAAGACCAGCTCGGCCTGGGGTGGATCGAGGGCTGAGAGGTAGGAGAGGAAGGCCTCCGACTCTCCGCGCTCCAGTACGTCCAGCAGGCGCGCTCCATCGCGCTGCATGCAATCCTCGAAATGAGCATCTCCTAGCCCCCTGCGGGTACTGCAGTAATCACGAAGGAACACCTCCCTTGCAGCAGCAGATAGCTCTGTCCCGTCCTCTTTCCCGAGGACGTGGACATGCACTGGACCAAAGCTCCCGTAATAGTCGCGCGCTAGCTCCACTCCCTCGCGCACTCTGTACATCCACACCGGGTCATAGCCCTCGATCAGGTGATACTCAGGGCCTTCCAACATCGGCCGCAGCGGCTGGAAGTCACGCCAGCGCTCGGAGGTTGCGAGTGCACCCGAGGCATCAGCGGCCTGTTCCTGGCTGTGGCAGGCGACAGGTGTGAGGGCCAGGAGAGCTCCGATCAAGAGAGCCAGAGTGGCTGACGAGGCAAGCTTTCTCAGGTTCCAGTTCATGGATGCACGCAGGTCTGCTGAGGCCGGAGAACTGAGGACTGGGGGATAATGCGATGGCAGAACAGGGCCCAGACATCATATCCTCAACAGATGAACAGCCGGTTCCAGCAAGACGAAGAGCGCCTTCCAAGGTCTGCACCTGGGAGCAGCGCCATCCCGCGCCGCGCTCTGGCCTTTCTCTTGCTGCTGCAATTCGTTCCTTGCGCGCAGCCTCTGGCCGGCAACACCGAACAGGACTCGAAGACCCAACAGCCGGATCATTCCATCCAGGAGGTTGCCTCCTCTGCCAGCGGGACGCCCACGGACGATTCCGGATCCGCTGGCAGCTCGGAAGAACTTGAGGATCTGTCCCAGGCCAGGCCCTTCCGCTGGACCAGACGCGCAGTCATGGCCCTGATCACGGGACGTCAGACCTTCACTCTCCTTGATGAGAAGGCCAGGTTCAGGTTTGGTGTCGGCCTGCGCCTGGACGGCACCACTGGATCAGAGTCCAAACAGGTTGAAGATCAGTTCGGCAGAATCGACTCATCCCTCAAGGTGCGCAGCCTGCGATTGAAGTCACATGGAAGCATCTACGACATGATCTATGCTGTCTCAATCGAGCTGGGAACCGAGCTCTCCCTTCGCGATGCCTGGGTCGATAGCGAAGAGGGCGGGCTCTCGATCTGGGGGCAGAGCCTGGGCCGCTTTCGAGTCGGACACCAGAAGGAGCCCTTCAGCTTCGAACGTCAGACAAGCACGGACTACATCAGCTTCCTGGAACGCTCACTTCCAGTCGCCACCTTCGCCCCCGACCATAGCCTCGGTGCCGCGCTCCACGGCGTGACCGAGGATCGCAGACAGCAGTGGTCTCTGGGTTTCTTCTCCTTCGGTAGCAGCGGACAGGATCAGGACTCCAAGTCCGCCTTCTCGGTGACCGGGCGCTGGACAGGTCTTCCCATCTACGAGGATGACGGCAAGACCCTGCTTCATATCGGAGCCTCCATCAGCGGCCGAAGTCCATCCGGCCGAACTCGCTACTTCGCCCGCCCAGAAGCCCGCTACGTGGCCCCGTATGCCGAGACCAACAACATCGACGCCAGTGGTATCCAGCTCTACGGGGCCGAGCTCGCCATGGTCAAGGACGCGCTCTGGGCACAGGCTGAGTGGATCATCTCGAAGCTGGAGGCAGCAGAGGTTGGAAACCCAACATTCAATGGACAGTACATCCAGGTGGGATGGTTTCTCACGGGTCAGTCAAGGCCTTACCGCAGGGCAGGCGGTGTCTTCGATAGCTTTCGCCCGGAGTTCGCCTACGCGGGGCGAGGCCAGGGCGCACGGCTTCTCGGCGGCGCCTATGAGCTGGTCGGACGCTACTCGAGGGTCGACCTCAATGACGCCGGCCTGCAAGGCGGTGAACTCCATGACCTCACCGTTGGCTTCAACTGGTACCTCCGTGCGGATACGAAGATCAGCCTCAACTACATCTATGCCGACCCTGAAGATCGAGGGCACGCGCAGATCGCGTTGATTCGACTCCAATACGCCCCCTGGTAAACAATCCCGCTCGTTCAACCGCTGGGCAGGCTGGATCGGCAATAATTCCCTGTCAGGTTCCGTCCCAGGATCTCGAGCAATCCCGTCGCCAGACGAAGGCCTCCAAGACCCCCTCAGTTCAAGCAGGCATCCATGAAGCTCAAGGCCCGACCGCTGCTGGCCATTGCAGGCATCCTGGTCACAGGAGGCTTGCTGGTTCAATTGTTCTCCTCGGACGCAGCCTCGCCAGAGCCGCCCATCACTCGGTCGACAGGGCCACTGGCGGCCCCCGAGGGTCTGGACAGTTCCCCAGCTCCGATCACAACCGAGGCCTTCAACTCCTCAAGTCGGGCGGCTCAGGAAACGGCATCACAAGCTGGTCCTGCACTGGAGGGGGGGGCTTCGGGGTACTTCATTCATGGCCTCGTTCTCGATGAGCAAGGAGAACCTGTGACCCTTGCCGAGATCCTGATGTACCCACTATCGGAGACACCGCAGGTCTTCGAGTTCAAGGACAAGAGCGCAAGGGAAACAGACTCGGACCTCCAGGGTGAGTTCACCATCCGCCTCCAGTCACCCGGCCACCTTGTGGTCAGGGCCAAGACCTCGACAGGCGAGGTCAGTCCCCACCGATACCTCGAGGTCAGCTCCAGCTCCCCGGTCCACGAGATCACCCTCGTTGTCTCCAGGCCTGCTTCAATCAGGGGTAAAGTGGTGGAACTCGACAATCAGCCAAGCGAACGCGTGGAGGTGGTCTGCCTTGTTCAGGAGGTCGCCAGTGAGATGGACAGGCCCTCAAGGCTGTCCAATCCGGATCTTCATGGCTGCTTGTGGGCGATAACGGATCAAGATGGGCACTTCGAGTTCAACCCGGCCCTGCACGACGCCACGTATGTCATCCGAGCAACTTCCGTGCGGAGGACAAGGCCACAGGGAGACAGCTCCGACCAGCTCTCCAGGTCACGAGCCTGGGAACTTTGGAGCGCTGAGGTTCGCGGCGTACAGGAGGGCGACTCCGAGGTCTGGCTTGTCCTGGAGCCACCCTCCACAGAAGCTTCACGCCTGGTTCTGGAGTGTCAGAGTGACAACGGGGGGCGCCTCCCCATGAAGTTGCACTATCGGCTCTGGGAGATCACAGCCAACGGTGGCTTTGTCAACGAACACATCAAGACGGTGCCCATGAAGAGCGATGGGCTGATCACGATTCCACACTTGATCCCCGGCGCTCGTTACAGCCTCAGCCTGGCGGAAGCGAGCTTCCAAACACGCCAGCATCTACCGCCCTTCGTTGCCAGAGAAGGAGAGATGCGCCTACCAGTACAGGTTCCTGGGCAATTCCATGCGCAGATCAATCTGGTTGATCCAAACGATCGTCTCTCCGAAGGAGCCTGCCTCTCCTTCATGAGAGAAGGCCAAGGTGGCTCCAACAGCGGACTGGGGGCAATCAACATCAGCAAGTTCCGGCCCCAGCTTCGATTCAGCCTGTCGCCGGGGCCCTTCACCATCGTCATCGAACCAAGGGTCAAGAATAGCGCCTCCGCCACAGGAGACAGCTCACAGCACAAGCTTACCTGGAGGGAGGCCACCACAACCCAGGTCTACATGATGCCGTTCCACGACGAGGTCTTCACAATCACCATCCCCTGAAGCCGCCAGTCGATCGCCACCAGCGATCGGTGGACTCCTTACGGAATTTCCAGCAGTGCGCTAACATGGGAGAGCCAGCTGGCCCACCCTGCACTCCCCATGCCCAAACTGCTCCCTCTCTTGCTTGTCGCCATGGGTGCCCAGCTGCATGCGCAGGGAACCATCCTGACAGATATCGTCTACAAGACTGTCAACCAGGCTCCCCTGCGGCTCGACCTGTACCAGCCTGACAGCTCCGGGCCACACCCTCTCGTGCTTTGGATTCATGGTGGGGGGTGGTCCTCGGGGACCAAGGCAGTCTCGATGACGCGCATTTCCGGTCTGCTCGATGCGGGAATTGCGGTCGCCAGCCTCGACTACAGGCTGACCAGTCAGGCGAGCATCTTCGGCGCTGATGAGGTGCTCTTCCCAGCCCAGCTCGAGGATGTTCAGGACGCCCTCTTGTTCCTTCGCCAGAATGCCACGCGGTATCAACTGGATCCCAGTCGGTTTGGTGCCTGGGGAACTTCGGCTGGGGGCCACCTGGCCGCCTTGGCCGGGACTCGGGGAAGCGCGGACGATCCCCAGGGTGACACCAGTCTGCAGGCTGTGGGGGATGGCTACGGTCCGACTGACTTCTTCACCATGGATGCCGACGCCCAGCTCGCGGGTTGTGCCAACCCGGTCGTGCACGATGAGCCAGGCTCACCGGAGTCCCGACTCGTGGGTTTCGACGGCCCCGGAGAGGGCATCGGGGTCCTGCGGAACCATCCGGAGCTGCCCGAGTACGGGCTGGTCTTGGACGCCAGCCCCCTTGGCTTCATCGACCCCACTGATCCCCCTCTGCTGATCGTCCACGGCCAGGCGGATTGCGTGGTGGCGAGCCCCCAGTCCCCACGGTTGGTCGCTGGCTACCAGGCACTTGGTCTTCAGGTTGAACTGATCACCCATGCTGGAGCCCACCAGCTTCCCGTTGATCTGGTGGACGACTTCTGGGTCTTCTTCATCGAAGAGCTGGGGGGAGATCGACCACCAACGCGCATCACGGTCGCAAACGAACACTTCAGCACGGGCCTTGCCCGGCCCCTGGATGATCAGGCAGTACCCCAGGACCTCGACAACGAGACCGTGGTCCAGGCCAGCTACCTCTGGGGAGGCTTCAATGCCAGCAGCACAACCGGAGCCTTGCCACACGCGGTGGGCCTTGATCTCCATCCAGCAGTCTCCTCCAACGGGGGGGCCTTGCTCTTCAACGCCGGCGCCCTTGAGGAGGGCTCGCGGGCCTACACTCACCTGGGGGCGATCGCTGACATCTCCGAGGACCCGCTGCTTGAACTCGACATCAGCAAGGCGAACATGCCAGGTGGCGCCAGGGTGCGCGTCCTCTTGCGCGATGCTCAGTCCTGGTGGAGCTCCTCCCTGGTGTCGACTCCCGAAGTACCTGGAGCCAGCCCCTCCCAGCTCCTGCAGGTTCAACTGGAGGACCTCAACTGGAGAATCGTTGCGACGAACACCGGCGCGGGTGCCGACATGAACGAGCTGGACGACGGCGGAGAGGCTGGCCCAACGGTTCTTGGCGGCACGGGAACCCCCATGCTCACAGGCGTCGATGGCATCGGCCTCGAGATGGGTCCAGGCAATGATCTCTCAGGAATGCTGGCGGTAGATGAGCTCGTCTTGAGCACCGAAGCTCCCGGCGTCGCTTTCTGCTCGGCAGCCGACAAGATCGCTGCAGCCTGCCCTTGTGGAAATCTCGGTGGAAGCGGACAGGGCTGCTCCAATTCGAGTGGTGTCGGCGCCCAGCTCTTCGCTTCGGGCTCCCGCTCCATCACCTCCGCCAACCTCGCACTGCACGTTGTCGGCGCGCTGCCGAACAAGCCGGCGCTCTTCTTCCAGGGCACCATTCCCGTGGCGGAGGGGGCTGGCATTGCCTTCGGCGACGGTCTGCGCTGCGTGGGCGGCGCCATCCTTCGCCTGCGGGTGGGCATCTGCGACGGCCAGGGGCAGCTGGCCAGTGACGGGTCGGCCGGGGTGCTCCCCAGCGGAGCATTCGACGTCGCTCAAGAGGGATTGGCAACAGCTGGAGAGCTGCTGCACTACCAGCTCTGGTACCGGGATACGCCAACTGCGTCTTGCGGCTCCGGCTTCAACCTGTCCAACGGATATCGTGTCCACTGGCGACCCTGACGAGCGACAGACTGCTGCCGTTTGACCAGCCACCATTTCCTACTGCGCTTTACTCCCTCCAAAGAGAGACCCCATGTATCTCAACTCCTCGATCCGACTCGCGGGCTCCCGCCTCCTTGCAGGGCCAGCACTACTGGTTGGCCTGGCCCTCACCGCCAGCGGCCAGCCTGCTGTTCAATCCACCAATGGCTTCCAACAAGCCTCAACCCTTCCCGACCTCAGCGGCCTCGCCTTCGTGGGCAATGGACGCTTCCTTGCTGTCCACGACGCCAAGAACCCCGACGAGCTGAGCCGGCCTCGAGTCAGTCTCCTCCAGGCTCCCTCAGACCTTGCCGGCATTCTCTGGAAGCCCCTGGACATCAACTGGAACGGCATGGAGAGCAGCGACCTCGAGAGCGTCGCTCGCATCCCCGGGACCAATCGATATCTCCTGGCGGAGAGCGGAGACAATGGGGACCAGGAGTTCCGGCGGATCTTTCGTGGACGGCTGGCTGGGACTCAGCTGCACATCGAGCGAGTGGTCTTCTGGCCAGTTCCCGTCTACAACGTGGAGGCCACCGCCGTTGCTCGGCTGCACAACGCCTTCTACTTCATCTACGCGGAGCGCGCGGACAACGCACCTTCCACCGATTTGAAGTGGGCAGCCCTCGACCCGATCAAGATGGAGTTCGGCTCCTTCCAGTCCGTCAAGCTGGCCAACCCCGACCCGACCAACACGGTCCGTGCCGTGGTGGGGCTCGACGTGGACCGCCTCGGGAGGCTCTACACGATCTCTTCCTTCGATCCAGAGACGGCAGGCCTCCCCGGCGATCCGGACCTCGGCCCCTTCCGCAGCTCGGTCTGGCGGGTTGGAAGGATTCGTCGCCTTCAGGGACAGGCGACCATTCAGCTGGCGCCAGAACCCACCCAGATTGCGAAGATCGATGGCTTCAAGGCCGAGTCAGTCGCCATTGCCTTCCAGGGTCACCAGCAGACCATCTACGTGGGCTTCGATGACGAGGACTACGGCGGGACCATGCGCCCCATGCCCCCGACGAACTGACAAGTTCATTCCTGATCAACGGGCCGACCGACATCGAACCGTTAGCACTAGCTGACGGACTAGCTGGGGACACCAGGTGGGGGAGACTCGCCCCCCCCCACCTGGTCTGGCCCTTCTGGCCTCGCCCCCTTCTTCGCTGGAGCCGATTCCATTCCCTTGATGGTGCTCCGGATCCCGCTGATCACCCTCTACTCATCAAGCCAGAGATCTCGATTGGCATCCGGGTAGCCAACGCTCTCGAACCTCTGGCCAGAGGGAGTCTGGGTGATGGCAATGATCGGTGCTCCACCGCCTACTTGAGTTGGGTGATCATTGATCGCAGTCTTGCTGGACTCTGAGGGAGCAACCATCTCACTCCTGAACTGAAGGATCGCTGTGCCCGGCTGCCCCGGCACTGGATCAACGATGCAGTGAGCAGTGAAGTGCATGACGCCGCCTCGCAGCGCGAGGTCCGCCATGGAGAGTGCCTTGTCGTGGAATCCTCGCTCTCGCCAGAAGAAGTCACTCACCTCGCTGAAGGCATCCTGCCAGGGCTGATAGAACCAACCTCCCCAGAAGGCCGTCATCCCATAAGAACCATGGGGCCCAGGCTTTCCCGTCAGACAGGTGAAGACGATCAGGTTGTCCGCACTCGCCACCACGGGGTGATGCTGTTCCTTGCGCTTGATGCTGCTGGCATTGCTGATCAAGCCGTTGTAACAACCAACCAGCTCTGCACTACCCGTCAGGTGTCGCACTGGATCGACCGTTCCGACCACAATACTACGGCCCTTGCTGCCGAAGTCACCGTCGTAAGCGATGACGAGGACCTCGTTGTTCAGATCCCAGGCCAGGCTCGGATGCCTGTAGCCCTCGCAGTCCGGCTGAATGGGAAAGTAGGTCGACGCGAACGAGGTCAGAGCACCGATGTCACCGTCGCAAGGATCTTCCCCTGCTACCAGTCTTGAGGTACCCGTGAAGCTCCGCCCAAGGTCCGCCGTGTAACTGAGTACGACATTGCGATAGGGAACCGACGCGGTATAGGCTTGCGTGGATGCCATGGCCACCAGATAGGGCGCAGACATCGAGTGAGGGAGAACAGCCACACTCGTGCTGAGCCCCTGCACGCTATCACTGGGATCGCTCGAGGAGTTGAGCAAGCCCCAGGGCACCTCCCCGTACCACTGCCTGGTAGGAACGAGTACCGCCGACGTCCAGGGTAACTCGTAGGAGCCACTGACGAGGCCAGACCTGTAGACCTCTACTGGTTGGCCTTGAGGAAATTGCTGAGTCGACACTCCAATACCCGCGACACCGATGTAGACCCGGTGGTTTGCCTTGGGCTCGGAGAAGCCCGACGCCACGTCGATAGAGAGGTGCTTGATGAAGTCGATGTTCTGTACCTGCCCCTCGTAGATTGGGTTCCAGGTCTGTCCATGGTCAGGTGATGTCTTCACCACGAGCCAGCTGGAGTTGCTCTGAAATGACCAGATCGTAGAGACGTGGATCAAGGTTCCGTCAACGTCATAGGCCTGATCAAACACGTCGCCGTGACCTGCATATTGATCGAAGTCATCCTGGGCAAGGCCCAGATCACTGAGACCAACCAGGGACCAGGAGAGGAAGAGGCCGATCGCCAGGGCGCGGCAGTGATTGAGATACTGATACATGGGATAGGTGATTGCGTGTGGGAAGTCGGAGGATCAGTTGATTCACCCGCCCAGACGGCCTCACCAAGCAAGTGCAACTCAGTATCCAGGGAGAATCTCACTCCTTCTCCAGGCACCCCCTCCTGACCCCAAGGGGCCCCTGGATCCACCCTGGAGCTCTGCGCTTGCTGCTGTCCACGGCGGCACGGGCCAAGCTGACATGGGGTGAGTGAATTCCGGAGTCAACCGGCTGCACAGCGGACTTGAGGCTCCATTGGAGCGTCAGCACGCCGAGGAGATGGCCACAGAAGGAGGCCTCCAGGGCGTAGCTTGTTCCACTCGCTGACAAGCACCTACACTGCAGCAAGCTACACCACCAATCCTCTACCACCACCAAGCCGTGGACCACCGTGTGAGTGCAATATGACCGGCAGACCCTTCATCCAAACACCTGCGGCATGGCTCGCCGCCCTGACTCTGATCTCCGCTTCCGATGTGGAAGCCTTGCAACCAGACTCGGGGAAGGACCCCTTCGACAAGACCATCCGGGTGGCCGATCATCTGGAACCGGCGATCCCCAGGCCGGCCCAACAGAAGGCCGCTAACGCGAAGCTGGCAGCCCTCAAGGAGAAGACCGGGCAGTCACCCAACATCTTGATCTTTCTGGTCGACGACATGGGCTGGGGAGATGTCGGCGTCTACGGGGGCGGCGTCGCGGTGGGCGCACCGACACCGAACATCGATGGCCTGGCCCGCGAGGGGCTTCGTCTGACCTCGTTCTACGCGCAATCGCTCTGCACACCTTCTCGTGCGGCCCTGATGACCGGTCGACTGCCGGCCCGCAGCGGGTTGACAAGGCCGCTGCTCACGGGCGAGAACCCGACTGTCAATCCATGGGCGGCAGAAGAAACGACCGCCAAGCTCCTGGGTGACGCGGGCTACCACACAGCACTGGTCGGCAAGTGGCACCTGGGCGAGATGGATGGCACGCATCCCCACCAGGTGGGCTATGACGAGTACCTGGGGATCCTGTCGGTGGCCTCGGAGATGACCCAGGCAGTCGATGTACGTCTCTATCCCGATCTCCTCAACAAGCCCGAACGAGTCGAAGCACTTCGCAAGCTGGTACTCCCGGAGGTCACCGCCGGGAAGAAAGGTCAGCCTCTCGAGGTCGTCAAGGAGATCAAGTCGACCGAGGACATGGCCAGGCTCGACCAGAGCTTTGCAGACTACTCGGATGACTTCATCCGACGAACCGTGAAGCGCAAGCAACCGTTCTACTTGATTCACTCCTTCTCGCGACTGCACAACGACAACTACCCCGCTCCTGGATACGCAGGTAAGAGTCCAGCTGCCTTTCCGTACAAGGATGGGGTGGTCGAGGTCGATGACATCGTCGGACGGCTCATGGACACGGTCAGGGAGACCGGTCAGCTGGAGAACACCTTCGTGTTCTTTGCCTCCGACAACGGCGCCAACGAGGACTCCTGGCCTGACTCGGGCCACCAACCCTGGCGAGGGGGCAAGGGAACGACCTGGGAGGGTGGCGTCCGCGTACCGGGCATCGCGTACTGGCCTGGCATGATCCCAGCGGGGCGTGACAGCGACGGCCTCTTCGACATCATGGACCTGTTCTGCACTTCACTCGCCATCGCGGGAGAGACGGACAGGATTTCCAGCAAGCGGTACATCGACGGCATCGATCAATCAGGTTTTCTCCTGGCCAATGATGGTCAGTCCGCACGCCAGACGGTCTTCTTCTACTCGGAGACCACCCTCACAGCAGTCCGCTGGCTGGAGTACAAGATCCACCTGAGGATCTTCCAGACAGCAGGGCGGCGAAACATCGACGAGTCCACTCTCCTGACCACGGGGACCGCGCCCTGGGTCTACAACCTCTACATGGATCCCAAGGAGCGACAGAGCACGGGGCATCGCTACTTCGAATGGGGTCTTCCCCGGGTCGTCGGCTTCGTCAAGTCCCACGAAGCGACCTTCGTGGAGTTCCCCATGAAGGACCTGGGTCTGAAGGTTCCGCGCTAACCCAGCGATGGGCCGTGGCTCCTGAGAATCCGCCCCGCCTGGTCGACCACGGCCAGGCCAGGCGGAATCTCCAGGATCCCTGCCACACCCGCTGGGAAGAAACGCTGTTCTGGGTGCAGACCCCCCGGAGCCCGCCATCCCCAGGCAGCCCGTCCACTACGCTCACCACGCCGGAGGACACCTTCATGTTGCTTTCCCTCGTATCGACCCTTTTCTGCATACCCGGAGGGGGCTCGATCGAGCTTCCCATGGTCTGGTGCACCCCCAGACCCCAGGGCCGCAGGATCCTCGCGCTGGATTTTCTGGACGACCTCAACGGCGTCGCCGTGGGGAATCTCGGCACCCTGCTGGTCACCTCCGATGGCGGCAGCAACTGGAGTGAGCCAGGTGGATATGCGGGGCTGGATCAGAACCTGCATGACGTTCTGATGCTCGACCACGACTCCATCCTGGTGGTTGGCGAGAGCCCGGGCCTCTTTCGTTCAGACGATGCCGGCAAGACCTGGACGGCCCTGGCCAACCCTTCTGACGACACGCTCTTCAGCCTTGAATGGGCCGCCACCTCCTTCCTCTCCGCTGCCGGAGAGGGCGGACAGTTCCTACGCTCGTTCGACGGCGGATGGACCTGGAGCGCGGCTGGCAGCGCGGGGCCTGGATCGGTCCTTGAGCACACCTGGCTCGACTCCAGCACCGGTTTTGCCGCCGGAACATTCGTCGCCAAGCGCACCAATGACGGGGGCCTGACCTGGACCGCAATCGCAGGGATGCCCGCGCAGACTTTCTATACCGTCGTTGGCTTCCTCGACGATGGCTTGCACGGTGTCCTGACCGCAGATCTTGGCAAGAAGTTCCAGACTTCCGATGGCGGGCTGACCTGGACACTGGACCCCTCAACAGGCCCCGATTATCCCGGAGAACTCGTCCAGCTCAGTCCCTCCGATCGCCTGCTCGCGTTGGACGGCGAGGGAGCGCAGGTCTGGCGCACGACCGACAACGGCATGAGCTGGACGGAGCTCTTGCAGCTGCCACACACCCTGGGCTTCGCTGCCTTCGAGCACCTCCCTGGCGGACGCATGATCGTCGGTAGCACCTACGGCGACCTCTTCTACTCCGACGACCTCGGTGCGACCTGGACCAACGCCATCGACAATCCTGACCAGGGCAGCGCCGTGCCCATCAGCGCCATCAGCTTCACTCCCCAGGGGCATGGCTACGCCGGCTCCTCTCCTTCGGTCGCGAGCAACACGCCCATCTGGCTGGAGACCAACGACGGGGGCGAGAGCTGGACACTCGCGAGCCCTTCGCCCGAGGTCAACAAGGCTAACGCGATCGATTTTCGAGGCGAAGCCTGGGGCCTGGCCGTCGGCACTCATCCAAGCCGGATCGCGCAGACCCACGACGGGGGTGCCACCTGGATCAGCCAGACGCTACCCGTCCCCAGCGGAGCTTCCCTGCAGATGCGCTCCCTCGTGCTGGCCTCCGACGACGTGGCCTTCGCCTCCGGGTGGAGCACCTCTGTGAGTCACGTCTTTCGGACACAAGATCGTGGGGCGACCTGGCAGACCGCCGACGCGGGCCTGCCAGCCTCCGCCTTCCTGACTGACATCGCCTTCCCGACCATGGCGCGCGGCTATGCGACAGTGGCCGGGGTGGCTGGCTCTGCACAGCTCTACCTGACCCTGGACGCAGGAGACAGCTGGAACCCCTTCGGCGGCCCCCTGCCCTCATTCCCCTATGACCTGGTCTTCCTCGACGAGCTGACCGGCCTGTTCGCCTCCTGGAATCCGACCCCGGGAATCTGGCGAACCGACGACGGCGGGGCGAGCTGGCAACAGGTCCACGATCAGGAGATGAACCTCATCACCTTCTCCGACTCCCTGCGAGGCCTGGCCGTACCCAGGTGGTCCAACAGCGTGGTGGAAGCCGCCTTCACCATGGACGGGGGCCTTAGCTGGGAGACAGTCCCGGTGCCCATGGATGCCACGGCCAAGGCCCTGGCCGCCGGCCCGGGTGGCTTCTACCTTGGAGGTGGGGGAACCAAGATCGTCCGCGTCGGTGAGCCCGGGTTGGGGTTCTGTTTCGGTTCTCCCGGCTCCGGAACGGCATGCCCTTGCGCCAATGACAATGATGGTAGCGTGCCGGGTTCGGGCTGCGCCAACGGCACCTTCCCCTCCGGAGCACGCCTGGCCGGGATCGGCAATGCCCGGGTTTCCGATGATTCCCTGGTGCTGGCTGCCAGCGGGATGACTCCGGGTAGTACGGGCCTCTACTTCCAGGGCAACACGGCCCTGATGGGGGGCGATGGTCTCACCTTTGGCGACGGGCTGCGCTGTGTGGGAACCGCGGTCGTCCGCTTGCAAGTACGCCTCTCCGACGCCTCCGGTGCCTCGAGCACGACCCTCTCCATTGCAGCCAAGGGCAGCGCCGCAGCCGGCCAAACCAGGCGCTACCAGTGCTGGTATCGAGACAACTCCGGCAACCAGCCCTGCGGAGCTGGGGTGAACAACTTCAACCTGTCCAATGGCTATGAGGTCACGTGGCTGCCGTGATTGGTGGCAGCTTGATCGAAGCTGATGATTCGAAGGAAGCTTGGATCGAAGGTATGATCCAGCGCACCTCCACTCCTCTTCAAGGAGCCTGTTTCTGAAGGTCTCCAAGCCCCGTGGAGACCCTCAGAAACGAAGGACGAGCCGGGGCGATAGCTCCGATCACGGTCCCTTCAAAGGCACCTGCATTCGGGGCAGTCGACGCCGGCTCGAGGTTGAACGGCAAGTGCCGGCCTAGAAGATACAGTCGTTGCGGCCCTGACCGATGAAGCGGTCATAGGATGGGACAGCAGCTTGGAACTGCGAGATCACCGTGACCTTGACGGGGTTGATTCCACCAGGCGGGCAGTGCGGGTTGGATTTCGAGGCCGCTTCGTGGGCGAGGATGGAGGCCATCGGAATGGATAGGCGAACGTCCTGAGCGGTCGACCCTGCATAAGTGATCCCTGGAAGAATTCCGGAGTCGAAGCTTCCGGAGCCGAAGATGGTAATGAGATCGCCAATCACCACGTCGTTGATGTAGATGAAGGTGTTGGCTGGATCGATCGAGAAGAACGGATTCGGGCCCGACATATCGAAGGTGTCCAGGATTCGAATCTCGACCGGAGGGTTGCCGTAACGTCCCGTTCGCGGCTCGATTGAAATCAGTGGACGTGCGTAGAAGTCGCGCGTCAGGTTGCAGGGTGCGCCGGTGATCGCCACGAATGGAGCAAGATCAGGAAAAGGAGGAAAAGCACCAGGAACACCCACGCCACTCAACGAGGTTTCATCGTGGTCGACGGGGTCAAGAGCGATGACAGTTCCCGGAACCGTTCTCATTTGGGACTGAAGCCGCGAAAACCCAAGGTCTTCGGAGGCGATGCTGCGCAGTACGGCGGCGACGGGTGCGTAGGGGTCGAGCGGGTTACCGGTGTAGAAGCCAGGCTCGTTGAACCAATCGGCCTGGTTTGCCGCAAGAACTCCCAGGGAAGCCGAGTCCTCGAAGACCACTTCGTAGGCCACGGCTTCCTCCATTGAACCCGGCGGGAGCCCATCGAGAGAGAAGTCTCCGGTAGCCGTGAGCACGGGCTGAGGAGCGAGGGGAACGAGGGCAGGTAGCACCGTGGAGGCTCCGACAACCGAATTCCCGCTGAAGAGCTGGGTGGCCGGCCAGGGAGCTACTGCAGAGAGTAGACCATCAACCGGGTAAGATGATGGTCGGTTGTACCGGCTGAAGAACGCTCCGTCCGTGTCGCTCAGGCGTGCCATTCCGGAGAGGACGCCCTGCTTGGGATACACCTGCGCGTTGCCCGTCGTCCCTTCCTCGTGAACGTAGACATTCACCCCGAACTTTCCGGCGACTGCAGCGCCGCCCGGTGGGGAGAACACCGTGTTCCCATTGCGCATGCGTCCGATGATACGAGCTGAGGTGTTGATGAGGGGCAGCTTCTGGCCGCCCTGGGCGGGGTCGCTTGGCATGCACACCGGGTAAATGCGCGAAAGGCATGTCGCGTCATCGAGATGCAATGGCGAGTTCACCATATTGAAATTGAGTCCAGCATGTGTGATCACGCCTACCATGCCGGGCACGATCAACTCACCAGTAGGAATGGAAGACGTCGCCGGACCAGTGAAGTCCGCGACCGAGGCTGCTGTTACAGTGCCCAAGCCTGGGTTGCTTGGGAGAGGGGTTGCTCCCGCAAGTCCAGGGTGGAGATTGCTGTGGTCAAGTCCATAGAAATGGCCTATCTCGTGCCGCAGGGCCGTCCACTCGCGAGGTGTCGTGACCGTCGTGACCCCAGCGTTACTTGTCACCAAGGTGAAGAGCAGGTCCACGCTGAAGAAGACATCCGCCTCGAGAATGACTCCCGTGGTTGGATCGACAATCATGCTTGTCAGACCACCACCCAAAAGCGTTGGTTGGTCGGTCAGGATGATCTCGTTGGTGTCGTTGCCGGTCGGTCCAGCCGTGGCTGAACTCGTGGGCCAGATAAAGGTCCCCAGACCGACCGCCATGCTGGCGGCGGCAAACCTCCAGTCCGCTGTGCTGGTCCCTGAATAGGTCGTGGAAATCTGAGCAGTAATGGTCTCATCGTACGTCCTGAATGTACTGTTGACATCGTTGATCCAATCGTTCCAGGTGTAGACAGGGACCACGCCCACGGAGCTGAGCACGGTCCTTGTAGATGGAAAGGATTTTGCAACCTGGTCCGTACCGGTTACCCCGGGCGGAAGAACGATCGTGTAAGTAGGCGGCGCGCTCCAGTAGCGCGTGACGTTGCTATGGCTGGTGTAGGAACTCGACGGTGGATTGTCGGCGTTCCAGTTCTGTGTGGGGGCAGGGTTCGTGTAGGGCTCGAAGCCTGTCGGCGGGGTACCGACGACGGGAAGCACGAGAGGCCCGTAGCCAGCAGCCGGAAGTGTGAACCAGGGGACGTCCGGGGCCACGCCGCCAAACGACATGGCGCGCCCTTTGACCTTGGCCTGGTAGTGGGTTTGAGAGCTACGGCATTCGCCAGGTGTAGCGATGCCCTCCGCTCCATAGGAGGTGTCGGCAGAGGTTTCCTGCCCCGCAGCCGTGGCGCCGGGAGAGGCCACCGTCAGGGCAAGGACGGCAAGTGCCACGGGCCTCAGGGGGGGTGAGATGGGGAGGTAGCTGAGTGTGGGATTCATGGCTTGTTCCTGGTTGTTCATCGAATTGGAAGCGGAGCTTGCGCGAAGGCGTTTGCTGGCCACCCCCTACGGCGTCACTGCAGGCCAATACCGGAGCTTGCAACTCGGGAATTTTCGATGTGGGCGTCCTCAACGCCCCTGGTGCAGCTCGCAGCGACGTTGGATCGCTGCAATCACAAGGAGATCAGAACTCGGTCGCATCCTCGATTCCCCTGGGGCTGAGGAGTGTCTCTCCGAGAATCGCCCCGCTGCGGCCAGCTCGGACTGGCCTGGTAGGGGCGTTGAGGTGCGGAGCGAGGGCGCCCCGGAGGGGAAGCTGACCGCCAGGCGGAGAGCGGGGCGTGACTGGAATTGCGGAACATGAGCGCGAGCGGTGGGTCCTCGAACGTCACAATCCAGCTCCCCCGACTTGGCCGCGAGCAGGGCCCGTTTCTCGGGTCAGGGGGTCCCTTGAGGCAGGGCAACGGCTACTATCTGCGCTCCCCACCTGGCACCCGAACCCGTATGGAACACTAGCCGACCCGTGAGCCCCCCCTCCGACCGATTCAGCCTCACCCGTGGGCAGGTCATGTGCGTGCTTCTGGGCTGCTTCCTCAGCCTGAGCGTCGTGGCCTACAGCGACTACCCACGCGAGGTAGGGCCGCAGATGGCTCCCCAGGCACGGCGTGGTCTGGAGGTCTGGAGGACCAACAACTGCCAGGCCTGCCACCAGATCCACGGATTCGGCGGCTTCCACGGCCCCGACCTGACCAATCGTCTGACGGACGACGTGCACGACGCGGAGCTGATCCAGGTGATCATGACCGGACGCGGTCGTATGCCGGCCTTCGAGCTCCCCGACGAGGACCTGGATGCCCTGATGGCCTGGTTGCGCTCGATCAACGCATCGGGGAGAGCGCAGCCCGAGCCCCTGCGAGCAGAGTCAGCTCCCGTCGCGTCCATGCACTTCAAGGAGCTGATCTCCCAGGCGGAAGGGCGCGCCCTCGTGACCATCCCTGGACCCGCCAGGGAAGGATTGGAGCTGTGGACGACGATGCAGTGCGGTACCTGCCACCTCCCTTTCCAGGCGGGACTCTTGCGTGAACCGGACCTGACCGCCAGAGCCACCGACCGCTCCTTCGAGAACCTGAGTCAGATTCTCGCGGAGGGGCGCGGGAGGATGCCAGCCACGCCCCTCGACGACAGTCAGGTGCGCTCGCTCGAGGTCTTCCTGCAATGGGTGGCGGACCACCGCTCCACCCTCGCCGAGTTCAACCTCGAATTCACCCAGCACCAGCCCTTCCGCTGGTCCGACCTCCCCTGGTGGGAGTACAAATGAGCAGCTCCACTCCCCGCCCCGCGGAAACCTGGGACACCGGCGCCTCGACTGGGGTCTCGCGCCCGCTTGCCGGCCTTGCGCTCCTGGCCCTGGGTGCCTGCAGCCTGACCTTTCTGATCGGCCTTCCCGTTGCGCTGACCTACACCGACCAGTTCACGCTCCTGCGAGAATGGGGGATCACACTCCAGCACCTGCGTCCGATCCACGAATCCTGTGCGTTCGCCTGGGTGTTCATTGGCGGGGTGACCATCGTGCATCTGTGGCTGATACAAGCGTACGGCCCTCCCGACTCCGCCATGCGCAAGAGGATCATCGCCATGGTGGCTCTCTGGGCCACGGCGGGCGTGGGAATCCTGATCAGCCTGATGGGGGGGCACTTCACCGGTCGGGAGTACCTGGGCTATTCGCCGGTGTTCTCTGTATTGATCGTTCTGGGCTGGTTGCTCTTCGCCTGGACCTTCTACTCACGTGTGGGGTGGAGGCTGACGGGTCTTCCGGTCTACGTGATCATGTGGTGGGTGGCCATACCACTGTTCCTCTTCACCTACGCTGAAGCCCACGCGTACCTGCTCGAGTACGTGTCGCTTCGACCGCTGCGCGACCTGGCCATCCAGTGGAAGGCCGCTGGAGCCCACGTCGGATCGTTCAACCTCTTGGCCTACGGCTCCTTGATGTTCGTGGCCAGCGCCCTGCAGAAGAACGAGGACTACGCCTACTCTCGGACGGCCTTTGCCTTCTTCACCGTGGGCCTGTTGAACACCTTCTGCAACTACGGACACCACACCTACCACCTGCCTCAGTCGGCGTGGATCCACTGGGTCAGCTTCATCGTGAGCATGCTGGAGCTGTTGATCCTGGCCAAGGTCTTCCTCGATCTCGGCAAGCTGCTCAAGAAGCAAGCAGCGTCCACCTCCCATCCGGTCATCAACGGGTTCATGCGGTCAGCCTCCTTGTGGACGTTCCTGATGCTGACGCTCTCCATCGTGATTGCCGTCCCACCCTTGAACGCCATGCTGCACGGAACGCACGCCATCTCTGCTCACGTGATGGGCAGCATGGTGGGCATCGACTCCATGATCCTGTGGGCCGCCATGGCTTATCTGGTCAGCCTGGCGGCAGGCGCGGATCATCGCAGCCTGCAGAAGCCCTCCATCTGCCTTGCAGTGCGCCTGATCAACGTCTTCCTGTTCTTCTTCATCCTGGTGTACCTCCTGCGCGGAGCCAGCGCTGGTTGGTCACGCTATGTGGGAGCCTCCGCAGGCGATCACTCCGCCTTCGTGGCCCTGTTTCCCCCGCTCATGATGGTCCTGGGCGCAGGCTTGATGGCATCGGTGCTGTGGGTACTCTTCAGCTGGATGCACGCCTTGCTCTTCGCCAGGAAGCCCGCCTGAGCACCCTGGCCCCACGGCGCGGGGCCGAGGCCGTGCGCTGGCTTCTAGGGTCTTGGTTCTCCATCAGGGTGAGAAGCTCACCGCCAGGGCAGAGGACAGGTTGAAGCCCGGAGGCCCCATGGGCGTGTCGCGATACCAGAACTGGAAGTACCAGGTCGAACCGGGAGCGATGGCTCCGGCTCCCGAGTTGCTGGGGCTCTGGTCCAGGAAGCCCTGGACACTCACCTGACCCAGGATGTCGAACTGCTGTGGCGGGGGCATCCTGAAGATTCCCACGTCACCGGTGGAGACACAGCGGTAGCCGTGACCGAAGGGAATCTGGGCGGCTCCCGCGCCGTAGTAGAAGAGCCCGAACTGATTGGGGACTCCGCCATACACCGAGAGTTCCAGGTCATTGGCCGAGACAGAGCTCGATCCCTGCCAGTCGAGGATCGCTCCCGACCCCACCGAGTTGGGGGCGCCCGTGCAGTAGGACCTTCCGCCGGGAGGCAGGAAGATCCCGATCGCGTTGGGCCCACCGAGGGCGGCGATCTCCTGGTCCGGCATGAGGCCGTCGACGATGGCGAAGTTGGCGCACCAGACCTCACCCACGTCGCTGCCACCGGTGTTGTCCGTCAGGATCCAGCAGGGATTGCCCGAGCCGGCGGCGTAGAACCAGTCGGGTGCAAGCAGCTCGTCATCCGAGAGCACCTTGACGCCGTTGATGAAGACCGCTGAGGTGTCGTCGGCCCAATTCACGCGGTTGGCGATCCGGATCCACTCGCCCGTGTTCCAGTCGCCACCGCCCACGTAGCCCGACCCTGCCGACCAGAAGCCGCCGTTGCCGGCGTCCAGGAAGAACTCGGCGTCATTCGTGTTCGACGCATTCCCCTGCCACAGCGCCTGGAGCTCGGAATAGCCCGCAGGGATGAAGACATCCCAGATCAATGTGAAGTGGAAGGCATCGCAGCAGCCACCGCCGCCATTACCTGGGGCGTTGAGGAAGAGCTCGAGGCCGGTGTTCGTGCCCCAGACGTTGTCGAGGTAGAGGCAATTCGCCTGGATTCCGTCGATGTCGGGAATCGCACCGCCGGTGGACTCGAGCAGCCAGTCAGAGCCGAAGGTCATGCCCTTCGGAGTGAGCACGCTGTTCCCCATGGCTGCCTCGAGCGCGACACCGGTCTGCGCTGCGCTGTCGTTGAAGCGCCACTCGGCCGTGTACTGCGTCGGAAAGCTCTGGGACGTCTCGAACTCCCACACCTCTCCCGTCGTGGGCACACCGAGCGTCACCATGTCGACGCGCCAGTAGTAGGTCGTCTCGGCCTGCAGGTGCCCGGGCTCGAAGGTCGTCTCGGTCTGCTGCCCCTGCAACTCGGAGGCACCCGGGGTGGGGTTCGTACCGAAGTAGACGTCAAAGGCGTCGGGAGTCTCACAGGGGAACCACCGCAGGGTGGGGGTGTGCGTGACGCCCACCTCTCCATCCAAGGGCTCGGGCGGGCTGTTGCCACTGCTTGACGCGCCGACGTGGAACTGCGCGGGGTCTGACCAGTCGCTCCAGGCGAGGGCCGAGTCACGGTAGCGCACGCGCCACCACACGTCGCGGCAGCCGGGTAGGACCTCGTCCACGAAGATGTCCTCGATCTGCGCGTCCGTGACGGTATCGACGCTGTACCAGCCGTCCCCGTTGGGAGGCCGGTACCAGTTCTCGATCCGGCGCCAGTCATCGGTGATCGGGCTCGACCAGTCATTCTGGAACTCGGAGATCTGGTACTGAGCTTCCAGCAGGGTGTCTCCGTCGGAGTCGCTGAAGGTCGAGCCGACCAGCTCCACATTCCCGGAGGTCTGGTCAGCGCTGGAGGGATTCGGGAAGAGCGCCGTCGGCTTGTCCGGCGGGATGTTGTAGCGGCGGATCGTGATCTCGTCGCTCAGGGTGTTGTTCTTGGCGACGAACTCGTTCCCGCGGCTGAGGCGGCGCAGTCGGAACTGGGGATCGCTTCCCGCATCCACGTCGATGATGCAGAAGCCCCAATCAGGCTCCGAGTACTGGAATTCGGGGTAGTCGGCCTGGGGGTACTCGTACCAGTAGTCCGGGTTTCCCATACCAGTGGCGACGTTCACCATGAGGTGGTCATGATCCCTGCTCTGGCCGCGGGAGTAGCCGTGGGTGTGGCCAAAGAAGTGGACCGAGGGCTTGCCCGTGTCGTCGGAGAACTGCTCCAACCGCGCGACCAGGTTCGAGCTGAAGCCTGATTCCCCGGGCGTCCAGAGCTCGGACTTGTGGGGGTGGTGGAAGAGGCAGAAGACGAAGTCGATGCTGTCATTTGTGGCTGCGTCAGCCAGAACGCCGTCTATCCAGCTGAGCTGCTCGGAGGTGCTCGTGTAGCCGTTGGTGTCGAGGCCGATCAGGCGCACATTCTGGCGGTCCGCCCACCAGTAGCGTTCCTCACTACCGGAGAGGGAGTTGTGCGGGAGCTGCAGGTACTCGTAGTAGAGCGCCGCATCCGCCTCGTGGTTCCCCAGCACCGAGTAGGAGGGGACCTGCTCGTAGAGCTCTTGCGCCTGGCCAAAGTAGTGATTCTGCCATTGCGAGTGGTTGCTACCCGTGCTGACCAGGTCACCGCAGTGCACGAGGAAGGCAAGCTCCTCGGCCATGTCCGGCCCGTACTGCTGGGCCGTGTAGGCCATGATCCCTTCCTCGATGACCTCGCGGTGTTTCTGGGAGTTGTTGCCGTCGACCTGAGTGTCGGAGATGGCTGCGAAGCGCCAGGACTCCTCGGAAGTCTGCAGGGGCGGTGTCTTGAAGTGGGAGATGTCGCTGTACCAGCTTCCGGTCTTCACCCGGTACCAGTACGTCGTCTCTGGCTGCAGGCCGGTCAAGCGCACCTGATGGATGATCGTGCCGGCGGAGGAGTTGAGGAAGTTGCCCGAGGTGGAGCTGGGGATCGACGGCGTCGTCCCGTACTCCACCACGCTCTCCGTGGTGTTGGCGGTCTCCCAGCAAACCCACATGGTCGTCGGCGAGGGATCTTGCAGGTAGGGCCCTGCCTCGATTCCTGCGCCGCGAAAGTAGGCTGCGGAAGCGAGGAACAGGCAGGCGAAGATCAGCGGGAGGCGCTTGGAGAACATGTCTTTGCTCGGTGATGGACTGCCCTGGTCCTGTCGTGGGATCCGTGCTGGTACCCTGCTCGCAGGACTGCCTGCAAGCATCTGGGACATTTTCCAGGGTACCGTTTCTTTGAAATCTGGAGGGCAGAAGGACCGGATCTGTCTGCCGGGAGTGGGCCTCGCTTTCCCAAGCTCCCGTCAATCGCACGCTCCTCACCCCGACCCTGCGCTCAAGGGTCTGGGTGCGCTCTCGTGTAGGCTCCGCCGCACGCGGCTCTCGGCACCTGCCCGATCAGCTGACGACACGAAAAAACGCCCCTGGCATCCAGTGGCGTTCAGCCTTCTCTCATGACTGGAGAAGTGGCTCCCCGGTCTATACACCTCTGCGAACTATCGCTCTCGGGGCAAATCGTGCTTCCCGGGGTCAAGGAGCAGTGTCTCGGTTCGCAAGAGGTGTGGACTACGGCTCCGGTCCAGACTCGAACTCTGGTGTCGAACGGCATGAACAAGGCATGTGAGTTGCGCCGGGCCAATGTCTCGATTCCTCGGGGGTAGCCGCTCTCCCCATGCTAAAGTGAGGGCCATACGACCAACTTAGCGGGGACCTCTCGTTGACATTCGGCCAATTCCGGTCGGCACGATCCCGTCGCCTCCTCTGAGCAAACATGAGGAGTGATTATGTCAGCAGGACTCTCGTCGCATGCAAGCGACGTTGACCCGGACAGATCAGCTAAGCGAGACACATCCGCGCCATCGGCGCTACACGCTAGCAACGGGAGACACGGACGTATTCCCACCGCACTCGTCTACTGCGAGGCGAACTTCGGCGCCATCGACGGCAAGACCGCGAACGGTCTCGTGCGCCACTCGGAGAAGTACGAGATCCTCACGGTCATCGACAGCGAGAAGGCTGGCCTCGATGCCGGCGCCGTGCTCGACGGGGAGCAGAACGGAATCCCCATTTGCCGCGACCTCGCCGATGCTCTTGCGTGCACGGGGCATGTGCCCGACTGGTTCATCTTCGGGATGGCGCCCTCGAGCGGATTGTTGTCGCCGAACGAGCGCAGCATCGTGCTCGAGGCCATCCGTCTCGGCATGAACGTCGTCAACGGCTTGCACGAGTTCTTGAACGAGGATTCGGAATTCGCGGAAGCCTGCTTGGCCACGGGCGTGGAGATCCTCGACGTCCGGAGGCCCCGCCCGAAGAAGGACCTGCGAATGTTCAGCGGTCGAATCAACGAGGTCACCTGCCCGCGTATCGCCGTGCTCGGCACGGATGGCGCCATCGGGAAGCGTACAACCGCCACGATTCTCACCCGCGCTCTGAACGATCACGGCCTGAAGGCGGTGATGGTCGGCACCGGCCAGACCGGCATTATCCAGGGTGCCCGATACGGAATCGCGCTCGACGCCATCCCCTGCCAGTACTGCTCGGGTGAGATGGAAGCGGTCGTCGTGGAAGCCTTCGAGGGTGAGGACCCCGACGTGATCATCGTCGAAGGGCAGGGCGCGCTCAGCCACCCCGCCTACCTGAGCTCTTCCTTCATCCTGCGCGGGAGCCGCCCCGATGGCGTCGTCCTGCAGCACGCGCCGGGCCGAAGTCATCTTGGTGATTTCCCCCAGGTGCCCATGCCGACACCCGCTTCGGAGATCAACCTCATTCAGACCTTCGCCCACACCAAGGTCATCGGTCTCACGATCAACCATGAGAACATGACTGAAACGGAGGTCAGTGCAGCCATCACGCTGTACGAGCTCGAACTCGGAATCACCGCCACCGACGCGCTCACCCGGCCGCCGGCACGCCTGGTCGAGATGGTCCTGGCGGCCTTCCCGGAGCTCGAGGAGAAGCTGTCGGCCAGCGCTCGATGACGGCGCCACGGCTGGAGATCGACCTCGACAAGATCGAGCACAACGCCCGGACCCTGGGCGAGCGGCTAGTCGATCGCGGCATATCGGTCACGGGTGTCACGAAGGCCGCCCTGGGCTCTACCCAGATCGCCGGGGCGTTGCTCCGGGGGGGGCTGAGCTCGCTGGGCGACTCGCGCATCGAGAACATCGAGGCCATGCGCAGGGCGGCGGTGCCGGCAACGATGATGCTGCTGCGCTCTCCGATGCTGAGCCAGGCGGAGCGCGTCGTGGCCCATGCCGACGTGAGCTTCAACACCGAGCTCGAGGTGATCAGAGAGCTCTCGTCCGCCGCCCAGGAGGCCGGACGGATTCACGGAGTCGTGCTCATGATCGAGCTCGGTGATCTTCGTGAAGGCATCATGCCAGGGGACCTGGAACAAGCCGTGCGTGAGACCCTTCGCTGCCCGAACATCGCGCTAAGGGGCATCGGCACCAACCTCGCCTGTCGCAGTGGAGTGGTGCCGGACGCCACGAACATGGGGGAGCTGTCCGCCCTCGCCGATTCCATCGACGCGACCTTTGGCCCTGTGCTCGAGATCGTCTCGGGCGGGAACTCCGGTAACCTGGAGTGGGCGCTCAGCGGTGCGCACCCCGGGCGGGTCAACCATCTGCGCCTGGGAGAGTCGCTCCTGCTCGGTTGCGAGCCCCTCCATCGCCAGCCGATCGACGGACTGCACACCGACGCCTTCACGCTCATGGCCGAGGTGATCGAGTCGAAGCGCAAACCATCGCGGCCCTGGGGCAAGCTCGCCCAGAGCGCCTTCGGGGAGCTGCCCATACCGGCGGATCGGGGTGACATCTCCCAGGCGATTCTCGCGCTCGGACGTCAAGACACGGACCCCCATGGCCTCCAGGCACCCGCCGGCATCGAGATCCTCGGGGCCAGCAGCGACCATCTGGTCGTGGAATCCGCTCAGGAGCCACTGAGCGTCGGCGACGAGATCCGTCTGCAGCCCAACTACAGCGCGCTGGTGCGCGCCATGACCTCACCCTTCGTGGCCAGTGCCGTGCAGGGAATACACAGCGGCACGCCAGCTGCAGGCGGAAAGGTCGACCCTCTCGAACGCCGGGCGTGAGACTACCGGTCCGTCAGGCCATGCTCTGGGACAGAGTGACGCGCGTCGCGGGCTGCACGGCTCAAGGGGAACATCCCGGCTGAGGCCCACGGCGCCGGCGCCACGCGTCCCCAAGCGCGCATCTCGCCTACTTGGCCAAGAGCGGACCGAGCGGCCGGAGCTGCGTCGACGGCGCCAGCGGCTCTTCCACGTACTTCCCGTCCTTCCAGTACACCCGATACGCCTTGCGGCCCTTGACAGAGGCGAGGACCCGGTACTCGTCGTCATGCACGACCAGCGCGCAGTGCTCGTCGAGGGCGATGGCGACGCCCGGGTGCTTCTTCGTCATGGCCTTGAGCGACGGCCTGCGGTGCTTCTCGACGTCGTAGTGAGGACAGATCAAGGCATCGACGAAGCCCAATCCTCTGACGCGGGCCAGCCTCGTGGGGTCCTGCTTGGTCTTGTACGAATCGCTGTTGCCCCAGGAGAACCACGCGATCGAACCAGCGCTCGACCCGCAGAGGACGGCGTCGCGCTTCATGGCGGAGCGGAGTGCGTGATCCACGCCGTGGCGACGCCAGGTCTTCATCATCCGCAGGGTGTTTCCCTCTCCGACATAGACGATGTCTGCCCAGGCGATCCGATCCCGGATGCGCGCGCGCTCGGGATCGGTATTGACCAGGAGCATGATGTCGACCTTGCAACCCAGGCGCTTGCTGAACTGCTTGTAGATCGCCGCACAGTACTCGTCGCATCCGGCGCTGGCGGTGGGGAGGAACAGCAGGCGAGGCGAGCTCTTGCCGCTGATCCGCACGATCTCCCGGTCGAGGGGCGTGGTTCGAACGGTCGAAGAGAAGCGTCCAATCCGCCCCCCGCCGATGGCGATGATCTTCATGTCACCTAAAGTTGCGGGTGGAGAAGTCTGAGGCAGCCAACCCCGACACTCGTGGAGGGGGTGGAGCGCTCGGACAAGTGGACAGGCCCGGGAGTCTAACGCCCCGGGCTTCGGGGGAGCACTGAAACCCGAGGAGGAGTGAAACGGGGAGAGCGAAGGGGTCAAGGATGCATCGCCACCCACCTACCTACCCAGCGCTCCTGCATGGGCGGTAGAACGAAGCGTCCACCTCTTCCTCAGCGGACGGGCCTCGCTCGAGCTGCCCCCGCCAAGCCAAACCTGGAGCGCCTGCCTGATCGAGGTCTACCGCCGCGGAGGGGGAGAGCTGGAGTGCCCCGGATCCGCGCTGTGAGTGTCTTTCCCCACTGAACGGCCATGGGCGGCCAGGTCCAGCGCAACCGCCGAACAGAAGCGCCAATGGAACCACACACCGGCGATCACGAAGATGTGGAACAACTCGTGGGCGTGAAGGACACCGGACCAGAGCCGCGGCCAGCGCAGGAAGTCGAACACGGCACCGGTGGTGTAGGCGATGCCACCCCAGCAGAAAGGAGCGATGTAGCGCAGCCCGTGGCGCTTCCAGAGCAGGACCCCGGTGCCCAATCCGAGCCAGGGAAATGCGAGGTAGAGCGTCAGGCCGAGCCATTCAGGCATCTCGGAAAAGTAGACGGTCTTCAGCGGGACCGCGGTGGCCGTTACGGCCCACGCGAACGCGATCACCCCGTAGCGCAGCCAACCACGGAACAGCATTCCATGCACCGCCGTGAAGGTCCCGGCGATCAACACGAAGATGCCCGCGTGATCCAATCGCTGGAGCACCGCGCGCCCGGTCGTATCCTGGGGCGACAAGTGGAACACGCCGCTCATGGCTAGCAAGAAGATGACCGAGCCGGCGTAGATCGCGAGCGTGATCCTCAAACCAGGACTGCCGCGCGCGGATCGCAGGAGCCTGGGCGTCGCGAACGCGAAGCCAACGGTCGCGATCAGGTGCGAGATGCTGCTGACCGGATCGGTGAAGCCCGGAATCGGGGTGAGCGATATGTCCGTGGCCTGGAGGGTGCTCGCGAGACAGTGCATGCGTGGTCGTCTCCTCGGTTGCGGCCTCCGAAAGCGTGCGTGGAAGTCGGAGCTACAAGGGACTCCTGCGGAAAGATCGCCCCGCGTCCCTGTCGATTCAAGGGTGCGCAAGGATCACGAGCAGACCCGAGCACGACCACGAGGAGCGTGCACACCAACGGCCCGTCAACGATCGGATCGAGCGCACCGACCCGAGGGACAAGGGCGAATTCCGGTGCAACGAGCGCTCGGGGGGGGATCCTCGAGAGCGACGCGCGGACGGAAATAGATCTCGATTGCCTCAGCTTCTCGAAGGACTCCCCGCTACCCTGCGCCGCCCTATTTTCGGCTATCACTCTAGAAACGCTTGTTCGACATCCAAACCAATCCCGAGTTCAGGCTCCGGACGGACCTCCTCTCGGGAATCACGGTTGCCCTGGCCCTCGTGCCGGAGGCCGTGGCCTTCTCCTTCGTCGCCGGCGTTGATCCCCTGGTCGGGCTGTATGCCGCCTTCATGGTGGGCCTGATCACCTCGCTCTTCGGTGGGCGGCCCGGAATGATCTCGGGTGCCACGGGAGCCCTCGCGGTCGTTCTCGTCGCGCTGGTCACGCAGCATGGTGTCCAGTACATGTTCGCGGCCGTCGCCTTGATGGGGGTCCTGCAGATCCTGGCCGGGCTCTTCCGGCTCGGAAAGTTCATTCGCATGGTTCCCCACCCGGTCATGCTGGGATTCGTCAACGGCCTCGCGATCGTGATCTTCCTGGCGCAATTGGGGCAGTTCAAGGCACCCGATGGGGACGGACAACTCGTGTGGATGGAGGGAACTCCGCTCTTCACCATGCTGGGGTTGGTGGTGGCGACCATGGCCATCATCCACCTCTTGCCCAAACTGACCACGGTGGTGCCCGCCTCCCTGGTCGCCATCGTCACGATCACCCTGGCGACAGCTAGCTTCGGTCTCGACTCGCCCACCATCGTGGACTACCTGCGCACCATGACCGGAGATGCGCAGGCCTCCCTGGCGGGCGGCTTGCCGAGCTTCGCGATACCGATGGTGCCCTTCAACCTGGAGACGCTGCGGATCATCCTGCCCTTCGCCGCGATCCTCGCCGCCGTGGGCCTGATCGAGTCGCTCCTCACCCTGACCCTGGTGGACGAGCTCACGGAGACTCGCGGCCGTGGCAACAAGGAGTGCGTGGCGCAGGGCGCCGCGAACATCGCATGCGGCTTCTTCGGCGGCATGGGGGGATGCGCCATGATCGGCCAGAGCATGATCAACATCAACTCGGGCGGGCGCGGGAGGACTTCGGGCATCACGGCTTCACTCTCGCTGATCGCCTTCGTGGTCGTTGCCTCGCCCCTGATCGAGATGATTCCGGTCGCAGCGCTCGTGGGCGTCATGTTCATGGTCGTCCTGGGGACTTTTGAGTGGTCGAGCTTCCGCGTGATGACCAAGGTCCCCGTGTCGGACGCCATCGTGATCGTTCTGGTCTCCGCCGTCACCGTCGCTACCGACCTGGCCGTGGCCGTCCTGGTCGGAGTGATCTTCTCGGCACTGGTCTTCGCTTGGAAGCACGCCAAGGTCATCCACGCTGTCTGTGAGACGAACGAGAGCGGGACGAAGGTCTACTCTCTTCGTGGTCCGCTGTTTTTCGGGTCCAGCAAGAGTTTCCTGGAGCTCTTCGATCCGAAGGGCGATCCCAACGACGTGATCGTCGAGTTTCAGCACGCCCGGGTCTCCGACCACTCAGCCATCGAGGCCATCGACACGCTTGCCGAGCGCTACCTGGCCCTCGGCAAGATCCTGCACCTGCGCCACCTCAGCCCCGAGTGTCGCAAGCTCCTGCGCAAGGCCGGCAGTCTGGTCGAGGTCAACGTGATCGAGGATCCGAAGTACCACGTCGCCACGGACGCCCTGGCCTGAGGGGCGCCCGGTCCCATACACGGATTCGTGCGTCGGCTCAGCGCGTGCTCGTGCTGAAGTGGCGCGTGTCCCCCGGCCACGGGACGGTGCTTCCTTCACTCCTTTTGAAGACGAGCTTCGAATTCGGCCCGGTAGATGGGGGCTGCGCAGCCCGCCTTTCAGGGCCGGGAGCGTCGATCCAGAGGCGAGCGACGATCTACTCGCACATTCCTTGAGGGTTTCGCACGGCCGCGGACAATAGCCGTCCAGCATGGGAGATGAGCAGCGAACGGGAGGGGGGGAGGAGGCTCTCGATCACTGGATCGCGGCCTTTCGGGGGCCGCTGATGGGTCTGCTCGCTTCCTGGGGCTCTGATTGGCGGGCGGCAGAGGAGCTGGCCCAGGACACCTTTGCAGAAGCTTGGGTGAGCCAAGCGCGCTTCGCCGGTAGCTTCTCGGATCTTGGAGCCGTGGGCGCCTGGCTACGCGGCATCGCCTTCAACTTGCATCGAACGGCACGGCGCAAGGCCCAGCGTGCGGGTGCGAAGGATCTGGAGGACTATGAGCCACAGGCCCGTGAAGCCGAACTCGATCCTCGCCGCGCGGCGCTCGCAGACGCTTTTCGCAAGCTGAGTTCGCCACACCAAACCGTGCTGCGCATGCACTACCTGGAGGAGACCAGCGCGAAGGAAGTGGCCGCGCTTCTCGGGCTCACAGCCAAGGCCGTCGAGAGCCGCCTCTACCAGGCGCGGAAGGCGTTGCGCAGCGAACTGGACAAGACCGAAGCCATGCATGTTTCGGAGGTGCGATCATGAGCACGAACCATCCCGCGGGCACTGTTTCCGACAAGGACCTGGCTGACCTCTTCGAGAGGCGTGCTCCCGAGCCCATTGCTTTTCGTGCCCAGGTGGAGGAGCGCATCGCGGAACGTCGCCGCGCTGCTGAAGCGCAAGAAGGGGAGCAGAAGGCGCGTCCGCAGGGCAGGACCTTCATGCGCCGCGCCGCTGCCGTCCTGCCCATCGATCCGATCGGCGGTGGCCAGGCGGGCTCGGCCTTGCTCAAGTGGATGTACTCCGCACTGGCTCTACCGGCCCTCGTGCTGGGTTCAAGCATCGGGAGCTTCCTGGTCAGCGTGCGTGCCGTGAAGCACGAGATGAACTCCGCCAAGCCGACCGTGCCTGGGCCGCTGGCCTGGAGTGCCTTCTCTTCCCTGCGCTCGGGCAGACACTTCCCCAAGCCCCTCAACGGTGATCTTCAACTCGGCGGCTGGCTGCTCATGGTCGTCAACTTGGGGATGCTACTCACGCTGCTCATCTCTTTCTTGACCGGAGGGAGAACGGCGATGGACGTGCTCAGCGTGGTCCTCCTGATTGCGATGGGGTCGGTAGTGCTCACGATTCGTGGTCTGGGACAGGCGGGCTTGCTGTCCAGGCGCGAGACCGCCCGCTTCACCGTGGGGCTCTTGATCACGGTGTTCACTGGCTGCTTCCTGTGGTTCAGCACCGTACTGAGCACTCCGGATGGTCATGCCGAGCTGGGCGTCGGGGGATCATCGGCTGCCGTGTTGATCGGAATCGTTGTATGCACCGCTTTCGGTTGGGGTCTTCTCAGGGGATTGTTGGCTGCATCTGTTGTCGGACTCCTGGTGCTGACCTACAACCCGCTCGCGTTCACAGAGAGCACGCCTTCAGCGCTGCGAACTCAGCTGGCGCAGTTGGAACTCGAGCCCGAGTCCCTTAGGGGCTGGAAGGACGCAGCGGCGGTCTTCACGGCCCTCGAATCCGTGGGTGAGACAACGCCCGACTTGACCTCCACGTCGAAGAGCTTGGCCCTGGCGCTCGAAGAAGGAGTGGCTGTGCATCCGGTCGTTTGGACGGCCGCAGCGCGCATGGGGCTGATCGACAACGCCCAGTGGGTGCAGATCTTGGACCATGCGGGCGAGTCCACAGCGCTGGACAGCCTGGTCCTCCCCGGTCGCAAACTGAACTCCACGACCTACTACGAGTACCGCGTCCCCATGCTGCTCGCTACTCGCGACCCGTCAGCGGAGGAACGGGAGCACCTGGCCGGCAACTTGGCTGCTGCCTGGCCCGAGGGCGAGAGTCACAGTCCCCTGGCAACCGCGGCCATGCTGGTGCATTGCTTCGAGTTGCTCGGTCGTGATGACCTCGTGAGGTCACACGAAGCCTCGATTCGGGGACTTCTGAGGAGCCACTGGATCGCGCCCGGAAGCGCGGCCATCTTTGGCGACCCTGGGGGCTTCTCGCCCGACCCGAAGGAGTTCGAGAGATCGTTCGTCTCGGATACCTGGGCGGCCATCGAGCTCATGGGCCGCGCAGGCGTGCCGGAAGGCATAGAGCCGCGCTGGATCCGCGGCTATCTTCAGAACGAGGCCCGTGCCGGGCCCTGGTTCCTGAAGTCAGGGCCCACGAGCGATGCCATGTCCCGCGCCGCTCTGTTGCGCCTGGAACGAGAGCTCGGTCTGCCGGACCGCGGCTGGCTCGAGAGTCTGCTGGCCGAACGTCTCCTGATCGCTACGCTCCTGCTCGTCGCGCTCTGCGTGATGGCGATTCGCCTGGCCCCGCCGGGTCCGGAGGAGATGGGCACGGGGGCGCAACCCTGAGTCCGCCCGGTCCGGTAGACAGGTCGTGCCGTGAAGAACCGATTCGCGGCCTTCTGCATTCCGAAAGTGGAGAGTGGGAGACCTGCGGAGCCTCCTCGATCCATGGGCCAGCGCTGCCTTAGGCGAGGACCGCGGCAATCTCCGTCAGAGCCCAGGCCAGGTCTTCACGATCGATGATCAGGGGCGGAGCGAAGCGAATCGTGTGGGTGTGAGTCTCCTTGCACAGGATGCCGCGCCGCATCAAGGCCTCGCAGAACTTCCGCGCACCGCCCGCCTCGTCGTGCAACTCGACGCCGATCCACAGCCCCGCGCCGCGGATCTCCTTGACGTGGGGCGACTCGAGCTTCCGCAGCTCGCCCTGGAACCAACCGCCGAGGTCGAGGGAGCGCTCGTAGAGGTTCTCGTCTTGCAGCACGTCGAGGGCGGCCTCGGCCACCGCGCAGGCGATCGGATTGCCACCGTAAGTGGAACCGTGCTGGCCGGGTTGGAAGACATCCATCACCGCATCGTCAGCCAGGAAGGCAGAGACCGGATAGACGCCGCCGGACAGGGCCTTGCCGATCGTGACCGCATCGGCGCGGATGCCGGCCTGGCGATGGGCGAAGATGGCGCCGGTGCGTCCCAAACCTGACTGGATCTCGTCGCAGATCAGCAGCGCGCGGTGCTCATCACACAGGGCCCTGAGTCCCGGGAGGAAGTCCTGCGGTGGCAGGATCACGCCGCCCTCACCCTGGATCGGCTCGACCAGGATCGCCGCGACGTTGGGCGACATGGCGGCCCGGGTCGCCTCGAGGTCGCCGTAGGGCAGCACCCGGAAGCCCGGCGCAAAGGGCCCGAAGCCCTCACGGCAAGGGTCGTCGGTGGAGAAGCCGACGATGGTCGTGGTGCGGCCATGGAAATTTCCGTCGTAGACCAGGATCTCTGCCCGCTCGGCCGGGATGCCCTTGACCGTGTAGCCCCACTTGCGCGCCGCCTTGATCGCGGTCTCGACCGCCTCGGCTCCAGTGTTCATCATCAACACCTTGTCGTAACCGGACAGCTTGGCGAGCTTGGCGCAAAAGGGTCCGAAGCGATCATTGCGGAAAGCCCGCGAGGTCAGACTCAGATTCTGCGACTGCTCGTGCAGGGCCCTGACGATGCGCGGGTGGTTGTGGCCCTGGTTGACCGCCGAGTAGGCCGCAAGGCAGTCCATGTAGCGCTTGCCATCGACATCGAAGACCCAGACTCCCTCGCCTCGCGTGAGGACGATGTCGAGGGGATGGTAGTTGTGGGCAGAGTAGCGCGATTCGAGCTCGATCAACTCGTCGTTCTCGGTTGTAGTTGGCTTCATCGCCACACTCTATTCGGTTCCTCGGTTGTGCCTCACGAAAACCCTGAGCACCCTCTCCATGGTTGCTTCCGTCGCCGCCTGATGCAGGTCGAGTGTGAGCTCCGGGAATTCTGCAGGCCATGCAGGACCTGTACTCCGGCGATGCTCGGTAGAGTCCGTTGCGAGGAAGGTCGAAACAGGAGTTTGCCCGCCCCCGCGAGTGTGGACCCCAGGGGCACAAATAGCCCTCGTGTAACCCCGCTCAGGTTTGTCGTTGCCCCATGCAGGCGAGGGGTGTATCCAGATGCGGTCTGGCCTCTGAATTGCCGGGCAGCTTCCACAGGTGACGCGAGCACCTGATCTGCATCCCCGAGCCGCCATGTCCGCCGACAAACTCACCTGGTCCGACGTCCACGAGATCGCCTTCCGACTCTTCGAGGCTGAGCCGGATCTCGATCCGCTGACCTTGCGCTTCACGGATCTGCGCCAGAAGATAATCTCGCTGGAGGGCTTCACTTCGGACCCGAAGGACTCGAACGAAGGGATCCTCGAGGCGATTCAGATGGCCTGGATCGACGAGCGCGAGGACTGAGGCACTATCTGGAGTGAAGAGACCGCCGCGGCTTGTGCTTTCGTCGTCGCCTGATACTGGACGAGCGACGTCGTGGGCCCCATCACTCAACGCCTGCCCGCCTCCCGCCCGGGCCTCCCGGCGCTGCGGGGGGATCTACGGTGGAACTGTGGCTCTGACCTTCTTTCTAGTTGCCCGGTTACAGTCGGGCACGTATCACGGATCCTGCGAGGATCTCAACTGCGCGGCCCAATCAACAGCCGATGGAGGAAGAACCAGATGACTCGATGTGTAACTGGAATCCTGATCGGGGTCGGGGTGGTCGTGATCACCGGGGGTGCAAACTTGCTGATCACTGGCACCGCTAACGGCACGGAGCGAGGTTTCCTTCAGATTGCTGAGTCCGTATTGACGGCACCAAGTAATCCGGGATTACCGAGCGCAATCATCAGCCTCCTCGGATCGATACTAGCGGGTTGGTCAACGAAGCTGATCACATCATCCCAAGCGTGCGTCGCTCTTTCCGCCGCACTTGTCTTTCTCATGGGTCTAGTGCTAGCCGGACTCGATGCTGGACCTGATGGCGGCTTCCCAACGGGTCTTGGCTACATCCTGATCACAGCTGGAATCCTGACCGGCGGAGCGCTTCCCGGACGACGGTCACGACCAAAGGTCGACAAGACTTGAGAGATCGACAACTGGTAGGGTCGAGAGCTCGCCCCGCAGCCCCGTCCAGGCAGAGAACTCGGCTGTCAACCGCTCCCTGCCGCTCTCGCAGAGACGCGAGAGAGATCGAGAGCAATCACGCGCTTAGTTCGCCTGCATGAGCGCCCTCTTCTTGGGGGAGCTGCTCTCGCCGCCACGATCCGAGAGCGTCGCGCGAGGGACCACAAGGCCACAACTCCCGTCCTTTCCCAGCCTTCCGCCACCTCGCTCGGAGCACGAAGAAACGCCCCCGTCAACCGGCGGCGCGCCCCATTCCATCGCCCAAAGCGAGATGGCTCCCCGGTCTTTACACCTCTGCGAACTCTCTCATTTCGGGGAGATCAGGCTTCTTGGGGTCGGGAAGCCATGTCTCGGTTCGCATGACGTGTTAACTGGGGGTCCGAGCGAGACTCGAACTTGCGACAAACCGGTTAACAGCCGGTTGCTCTACCAACTGAGCTATCGGGGAACGGTTGGGCTCGAAAGACTAGCCCCTTTGAATCCCTGGTCAAGGGACCTCGCCACACTTTTCGGCAGTGTCAACCAGCGAGCCTTAGGGTAGTTCGCAACTTCCTTTCTTGAAGCTGGAAGCGGCTGAGAAGCAACCTGAGAGGGCCTTGATGGCCCTCCCAGGTTGAGAGATGTCAGCAGCCGTGGCTACTGACCGAGCTCGCAGGCCTTGGCCAGGAGATCAGCAGGGTTCCGCTCGCCGCCGGGACCGACGGACTCGGCCCACAGGACCTTGCCGTCCTTGCCGATGAGGACCGTGGCCCGATCGCCGATGCCCGGCTCGTCGAGCCAGAGACCGTAGGCCTTGCAGACCGCACCCTTGGGGTGGAAGTCAGCCAGGAGCGGGAAGTCAATCCCATTGAAGCTCTTGGCCCAGGCCATGTGACAGAATTTTGAATCGATTGAAATACCAAGCACCTCGGTATCTGCGTCCTCAAACTTCGCCTTGAGCGCGTTGAGGCCGGGAATCTCGATGCTTCAGGTCGGGGTGAAATCGAGTGGGTAGAAGACGAGCAGGACGTTCTTCTGCCCCTTGTAGCTGGACAGATCGACCGTGGTCTCGAGGTGACTGTCGAGACTGAAAGTCGGAGCGTCAGCGCCGTTGGCGATGATGGCCATGATTCGGTTACTTGGGTTGGAATGAATCGCGAGAACCAGCGGGGTACCCCGCCGGCAACGTGCGCATTCTAGACTCTGACCAGGGCCTTGGTGGAGAGCAACTCCCCTCAACTCTGGGTGGAATCCTCAATCTCCTTCCTGGCGCGGCCATCAAAGGTCACCGGGGTCAGCTTCAGACGTCCCAGATCAAAGCCCTCGAGAAGGTCCCGGGCGGAGAGGGGTCCACAGGCCAGGAAACCACAGGAGCGCGCCAGCCAGGCGATCAGGCTCTCCGCCTTGACTCCAGCCTCACGCAGGGCCGCCAGGGAGAGGGCATCATGGCGCTTGGCCAGCCGCTCACCCGACTCATCGAGGACCAGCGGGACGTGAATCCAGGAGGGTGGCTTGAGCCCCAGGAGCGAGTACAGCAAGACCTGACGCGGAGTACTCGACAGGAGATCATCACCCCGGAGCACCTCGGTGATGCCCTGGCGGGCGTCGTCGAGCACCACGGCCAGCTGGTAGGCAACCTGGCCATCGCGGCTCGTGATTGGAAAGTCGCCCACCTCCCGCTCCAGGTCCTGGCAGAACTCCCCATGAAGACGATCCTGAATCGAGAGCTCTCCCCGAGTTACCTTCAGGCGCAGGGCAGGCTCTCGGCCCGAAACTCGACGGGCTTCTTCCAGGCTCTTGAAGCGCCCTCGACAGGTCCCCGGATAGACGGAGTTCTCCTGATCAGCGTGGGGAGCGGACTGTGCCTCGCTGATCTCCCGCCGGGTGCAGATGCACGGATAGGCGTGCCCCAGCCGCAGGAGCTCCAGGGCAGTCTCGTACAGCTCCCCCTCGTGGTCACTCTGCAGCACCACCGGCCCATCCCAGTCAAGCCCCAGCCACTCAAGGTCCCGCAAGCAAGCCTCAACCATTCCAGGCTTCACCCTGGACCTGTCCAGATCCTCCAGGCGCAGCCGCAAGGTCCCACCTGCCGATCGCACCGACCACCAGGCCAGCAGGAAGGAGCGCGCGTGACCCAGGTGAAGCAGGCCCGTGGGACTCGGGGCAAGACGTCCGACCGGACCTACCGACACGCCACCAGAGCTCCTCCATGGCGCGACGAGCGCCGGGCAGCCTCGAGGACACGCATGCAGGCCACCCCATCCTCGAAGGTGGCCGCCTCTGGCACCTCGGTGCGGCCGGCCGCCACGGCCCGGACGATATCCAGGAGGTAGGGAGGTGAGAGCGCACTGAAGGGGCCGCTGGCCTTCATGCCCAGGGCGCCTGGATCCGGCAGAACACCCTCCACCTCGATGGCCTCCAGCTCCTCACCGTGCACTCCACCGAGGAGCTCATCCTCCATGCCCAGACGAAGGGTCCCGCGCGAGCCCGAGATCTCCGTCAACCATCGTGCGGCACCGGGGAGGCACACGCTGGTCGTCAGGCTCACCCGTGCACCGGATTCGAGCTCCAGCCAGAGCTCGGCGAGGTCATCCGCCGTGACCGCCCTTGGAACACCAGCGCCATCCGGTCGCTCCTTGACGCAGGTCGTCAGGCGCGCGCTCACTGCGCTGACCGGCCCCAGGAGCCATTGGATGCCATCGATCACATGGGATCCAAGGGCCCCGAGCACGCCGCCTCCACGAGCCTCGTCGAACCACCAGGAGTGGGGGCGTCGAAGGAAGGCAGGACTGTCCAGGACCATGTCGCAGCGGGCATGAAGGATCTCGCCGATGAAGCTGTCCTGCAGGAGCTCTCGCAGCTTGCGGCGGTACGGATTCCAGCGCAGCTGGTGGTCGATCAGGGCCAGCCTGCCCTGGGCCAGCTGCGCCAGCTCCTCGGCCTGCGCGACGTCGAGTGCGAAGGGCTTCTCACAGAGGACGGCAGAGCCCAGCTCCAGCGCGTTTTGCACCATGTCAAAGTGCAGGTCTACGGGGGTGGCGATGATCGATAGGTCCGGCTCCAGATCGAAGAGCTCCGGCCAGTTGTCCGTTGCCCTGGGAATCTTCCAGGCCTGCGCGGTGGCGGCCGCCTTGTCCCCATCCCTTCCGGCGATGCCCACGACCTCGAGTGCCGCACCATCCTGGGAGCCCACATGATTCAGGGCCGGGAGGAGTACCTTTTCCGCAAAGGAGTTACCAAACAGGGCGATTCGAACCGGGCGGGTCATGGCTGGGGGGAGGCTTGAGGGAAGATCGAGGGGCAGCCCACGGCGGGCCTAGAGCCTGCGCTCTGTGTGACCGGAGTTCAATCAAGACCGAAGGGCCGGGGAAGGGTTGACTTGCGAAGGGGCCTGCTCGACCCTTGGGGCTCCTGTCGCCCGCCTGGCGACAACTCCAGCCCCGAGATCACCTTGCAAACCTCGCGACTCTACCTCCCCTTGATCCTCCTCGGCGCCTTCGGGTCCCACGCCCAGGCTCAGTACCGCGACAGTCCCTTCAGCTACAACTACCTGGACATCAACTGGGCCACGACCGAGATCTCCGACCAGGCCTCGCAGGTTGGCCGGCTCGACGGCTTTGGAGGCAGGCTGTCCTTTGATTCCCCCGAAGGCGTCAGGATCATCCTCGCTTACGATGAGACGGAGACCAATGCCACGCTAGGTACAGAGAACTTCAGCCTGCTTCGACAGGACCTGGAGGCCGGAGTGGGCTTCATCACCTCACCTGCCGACACCACCGACCTGGTGCTCGATATCAAGTACCTCCGAGGAGAGTGGCGGCGACCAGTCTGGGACTCCAGCCTGGGGCTCAACGGTGGCTACAAGAGTCGCAACCGCACACAGAATGGTTATGGGATCGAGTTCGGCATCCGCTCGCTCTTTACCGACTACCTGGAGTTCGACGTCTCGGCCGAGTACAGGGAGTTCTACAGCTCCGAGATAGGTGGGCACGGTGCCCTGGTCCTGATGTTCACCGAGAACTTCGGAATCCAATCTCGCTACACCTGGTTCCAGTCTCAGCAACTCCTCACAGCCGGACTGCGGCTCGCCATGTAGCCAGCGCTTCTGCTTCGCAATGAACGACGGCCCGGTACCAGCAGGTACCGGGCCGTCGTCTTGCACTCACCGAGCGCTTGAAACAAGCGCAGTCCTAGTAGCGGTAGTGATCCGGCTTGTAGGGACCCTCGACCGGGATGCCCAGGTAGTCGGACTGCTCCTTGGTCAGTGTCGTGAGCTTCACACCCAGCTTGTCGAGGTGCAGACGGGCGACACGCTCGTCGAGGTGCTTGGGCAGGGTGTAGACCTTGTTCTCGTAGAGAGAGGCGTTGTTGAACAGCTCGACCTGCGCCATCACCTGGTTGGTGAAGGAGTTCGACATCACGAAGCTGGGGTGCCCGGTCGCACAGCCGAGGTTCAAGAGCCGGCCCTCGGCCAGGATCAGGATGGCGTGTCCATCAGGGAAGATCCAGCGATCCAGCTGGTTGCCATGCTCTGCGGGGTTCTTGATGTTCTCCTTCTCGATCCCCGAGACCCGTCCAAGCCCTGCCATGTCGATCTCATTGTCGAAGTGGCCGATATTGCCCACGATGGCGTTGTGCTTCATCTTCGCCATGTGGTCAGCGGTGATGATGTTGAAGTTGCCTGTGGTGGTCACGAAGACGTCCGCGAAGGACACCACGTCCTCGAGGGTCTTGACCTCGTAGCCCTCCATGGCTGCCTGCAGCGCACAGATCGGATCGATCTCGGTGATGATCACGCGGGCACCCTGCCCGCGAAGAGACTGGGCGCTACCCTTGCCCACGTCGCCATAGCCGCAGATGACGGCTACCTTTCCAGAGAGCATGACGTCGGTGGCCCGACAGATGCCGTCCACCAGGGAGTGGCGGCAACCGTAGAGGTTGTCGAACTTGCTCTTGGTCACCGAGTCATTGACGTTCATGGCCGGGAAGGGCAACTCACCGCGCTCGACCATCTGGTAGAGACGATGCACACCGGTGGTCGTCTCCTCGGAGACGCCCTTGATGCCGTTCGACATCTTGGTCCAGCGATCCTTGTCGGTGGCAAGGATCCCATCGAGTCGCTTGAGCAGCTCTGCCCAGTCCTCGCCGGCATCCGCGGCCGGCGCGGGAACGGCACCGGCAGCCTCGTACTCGGCACCCTTGAGCACCATCATGGTGGCGTCGCCACCATCGTCGAGGATCATGTTGGGGCCCTCATCGTTGGGCCACACAAGGGCCTTCTCGGTGCACCACCAGTACTCCTCGAGGGTCTCGCCCATCCAGGCAAACACCGGGATGCCCTGGGGCTTGTCCGTGGTTCCATTGGGACCAACGGCCACGGCAGCGGCTGCATGGTCCTGGGTGGAGAAGATGTTGCAAGACGCCCAGCGGACCTCGGCACCGAGCTCCACCAGCGTCTCAATCAAGACAGCCGTCTGGATGGTCATGTGCAGCGAGCCCGTGATGCGTGCGCCCTTGAGCGGGTTCTTGCCCTTGTACTCCTCCCGGAGAGCCATCAATCCAGGCATCTCGTGCTCAGCGAGCAGGATTTCCTGGCGACCGAAGGCGGCCAGCTCGAGGTCCTTGACCTTGAATTCAGTAGCGGTGGATGTCGTCATGTCTCTGTGGCCGTGGGGCCGTATCGCTTGAAGAAAGTGGTTGGTTGGAATCTGAGTACTTATCAGGCGTGTTCGAGCTGGAAAGCTAACGGGGAACACGCCCACGAATGATGTAGAGAGGAAGGCCCTCCTCCCGCTCCGCCCGCTCCGCCTGCCCGGGCTGGTAGCGATCTGCTGCAATCTCCAGGGCGACCTCGACGAATCCTGCACTCTCGAGGCTCTGAGCGACCAGTTGCGGGTCGAGGCCCAGGTGGCGGTCCCCGAGAGCCTCGTGCATCCACTCCTGGCGATGGGGGCTGAGCTCCAGTAGCACTGCCGTACCACCGGGCCGGATGATCCGGAACATCTCTGCCAGGCAGGCGTCAGGGGACTCGAGGTGGTGCAAGACCATCGCGCAGACCGCTCCGTCGACCTCGCCGTCGGAGAGGGGCAGGCTGTCGAGCTCTCCAGGCCGGTACTCGATGCGCGTGCCGACAGGAGTCTCATCCAGCCGCTTGCGCGCCTCCTCGAGCATTCCGGTCGAGGAGTCGACACAGATCACTCGCGAGCAGAGCCCGAGGAAGGCCTGAGCCACATAGCCGGTGCCACAACCAAGGTCGGCAACGGTCAGCTGAGGATCGACGAAGTTGGCTGCCACCCGCTGACGAGCCTGACCCGTGGCAAAGTCGACGCCAATGGCGTTCCACTCTCCGGCCACCGAATCGAAGAAGTTCCGGGTGTTCTGTCGCCGTTCCTCCAGCACGCCACGCAAACGGGCGAGGTCATCGCCATGCTCACGCTGCCTCCTCACCTCGGGGGCCAGAGTCGCCCAGAGCTCTCCCAGGAACCCTCCGCCGGCCTCGAGACCAGCGGCATCGAAGTACAGGAAGGTGCTGGGGCCGACATGGCGCTCGGTGAGCAGGGCATACTCCCGAATCACCCGCAGGTGATTGCTGACACGACTCTGCGAGAGCCCCAGCGACCGGCAGAGTTCGCCGACAGACAGCTCATGGCCGCCCAGGAGACCCAGGATTCGCAGGCGGGTGGGATCTCCCAGGGCCTTGAGCAGGCTGGCCAGGGAGGGGGAGTCGGGGGGGCTCTTCAACACTCCATCATGATCAGCTGATATAAGGCGTAAGCAACCCCGGAAGCGTATTTTTCTCCAGTTTCCGCCCAAATATGAAGAGGCGGCGCTGGCCCAGGCCCGGCGCCGCCTTGCTCTTGGAGATCAGCTGCGGTCTCAGTCCACCGGGACCGGCTCGACAGAGAGCACTTCAACCTCGATCAGGCCCCCGGGAAGCTCGATGGACTGGCTGGCTCCAGGCGAGAGACCGAGCAGGCCCTGGGCGAGAGGGGCGCGGTAGGACACCACGTCATCTCCCCGATCTCCGTCCCAGGGACCGAGCAGGACGATGCTGTTGTCGGTCTTCTCGCCCTTGTCGTGGTAGGAGACGCGGGTGCCGGGGCAAACGATGTTCTCGGGCAGGATTGCATTCTCCAGCAGCTGAGCACGGCTGAGTTCTTCCTCCATGGTGGAGGCCCGTGTGGAGAGATTGCGCTTCTCCTCCAGGGCGGCCTCCCACTCGGAGTTCTCCGAGAGGTCGCCGAGGGCTGCGGCCCTGCCGATGGCCTCCTCGTTGGCGGGCATCTTCACATCCTTGAGCTCCTTCAACTCGCGCGAGATTCGATCCTTGCCACTACGCGTGGTCCAGATCGAGTCGTCCTGCCAGAAGTAGACCGGGCCGGAGTTGGCCAGATCGTCCTCGGCGTGAATTCCAATGGCGATCAGCAGGTTGTCGATGGACTCTTCCACACCCCTGGCAGTCAGGCGCTGAATACTCCGCACCTCGGAGGCCTTGGAATCATGCAGCAGTCGTCTCAGCGCCGGAGAGGTGCCGCCTGCCAGGAACTCGACGAGCCGGGTGTGTGTTCGACCGTAAACGGGATCGACTCTCCGGTTCTCAAAGAGGTGCGCAGCCAGGTTGGCATAGGCCTGGGCCCGAGCAAAGGGCGGCGGTAGCTCACCGCCGAGCTTGTCGCTCTCTGCGAGCTTGGCCAGGGCCAGGAGCAGGTGCGGGGCACGGTTCGTCCTGGTCAGGAGACGTCGATAGGTATCGCCCAGATCATCAGCACGCTTGGCTGTGGCCAGGCGCTCGACTAGACCACGGACCATGCCAGGCGGAACGTACTCGAGGTTCTTGACAGCCTCATCCACCCAGGCCTCGTCAAGCACCTCGATCAAGAGGCCCAGGCACTGCTCCTGGTCGTGGGGAGTAGGCATCGTCTGAAACAGCCACCACAGGGGCGGCACGTGAGACGCATCACCTTCGGGGCTCTCACTCGCCAGGGCAGCATCCACCAGCTCGCGCAGCTCGGCGGGGGTCTCACCCTGCTTCTCACGCAGGAGGATCCAGGCGGAGAGGCGCCACTCGTAGGGATTGGCCTCGTCAGCGGCCTGCGAGGTCAGTGCTGCGTAGGTGATCTCCGCCAGCTCGGGGTCCAGGTTCTCGTCGCTCAGGAGTCCGCGGGCCTTGGAGACGATGTTCTCGAGTGTGCCGGCGTGAATCAGCTGCCGCTCGAGCTGCTCCTTGGGGTCGGCTGCTGTGAGGAGCAGGTGCACCTCGATCTTCTTGCCACTACCGGTCAAACGGAACCACTCGCTGTTCTCGGCGAGGGGCTTGGTCTTCCTCCACCACGCACTGAAGGCGCTGCCTTCAATCCCTATCTGAGCCAGGGCGTTCTTGATACCAATCGAGGTTGCACGACCGTGGTAGCGAGTCAGCACCGCCCTGAGCGCGTCGAGAGGATCCTTCTTGACCTCCTTCTTGAGACCCTCGGGGTCACGGAAGGAGCGTGCTCGGAGATCCGACTCCTCCAGCACGTCAAAGATTTCAAGAGCAGCGCTCAGAGGGAAGTGATCCGTGCGGCCATTCTGGAAGCGAACCATCACGGTCATGCCGTCATCTTCCTGGTCAAAGATCTCTCCCGTTCCCCAACCAGCAGGGTGGAAGATCAGGACCCCGACCTTGAACTTCTGGAGCTTGACGAAGGAGCTCCAGGCCTTACGAATACGGCTGGGGTCACTCAGCTCGGTCAGCTCCAGGGCTCGGTCCCACCAGGGCTCGCTACCCCAGGCAGCCGTCGCGAACTTCATCAAGGGCTCGGCCAGTTCACTCGTCGGCGCACCGGCCTGGATGGCAGTGCCGAGCAAGTTGGCGGCATCCGCACTTCGCTCGGTGACCTCGAGGATCTCCACATGCTGCTTCACGAGTGGCACACAGCGGCTGATGCGATTCTTCTCACCAGCACGACGAAGCGCCACGAAGAGCTCATCGAGCGAGTCCTCGGTCGCCATCAATTCGGACCAGGAATCATCGAAGTCCTGCCATTTGTCCTGGGTGACATAGATCGGAAGGCTCATGGGCGTCGCGGGCGTCGGGAGTCTTGGGAGTCGAGGTCTCGCCACTCAGGTGAATTCTGAACGGCGAGAAATTCCGGTCACGGATTCGCCCTCGGCAGAGAAGGTCTCCGCACGAGGGCGCTACTCATAGATTGACCGATTCCCGGCCGGAGTTCCAGGTCAGGCCTCCAGCCTTTTTCCACGACACCGGGCCGGGGCTCCCTAATCGACCGCCAGGAGCAGCCCCTTCAGGTACCGCGAGCGGGGAAAGTCCGGACGTTGGGGGTGATCGGGCGCTGCTCCGAGCACCTCGAGCACCCGGATCTCCCGGCCTGCCCTGCGGGCCGCTCGGAAGACTGTCCCGACGAAATCAGCCAGTTCCACGGCTCCGGAGCACGAGAAGGTGGCCAGAAGCCCACCTCTACCCACACAACCCAGCGCGAGGGCGTTCAGGTCCAGGTACTTCGCCAGCCCATCCTCGAGCATGCGCTTGCCCCGCACGATCTTGTGGGGGTCGAGCACCACCACCTGGGAGCTCCGGCGGGCCGCGACCTCGTCCCGCATGACATGGAAGGCATCGGCATGGATGAATTCCACCGGGAGCTGGTTCGCTGCCGCAGATGCCTCGGCGCGCTCCAGGACCACCTCGTCAAGATCCACAGCGCGCACCCGGCGAGCGCCAGCCCGCGCTGCATGCAGGGCAAACCCACCGATGTTGCAGCACAAGTCCAGCACATTCGCGCCCTTGCAGAAGCCGGCCACCTTGGCGCGATTGTCGCGCTGATCACAGAAGAACCCGGTCTTGTGCCCCTGGCCTGGAAGCAACCGGAATCGCAACCCATCCTCCTGAATCTCGATCTCACCCACATCAAGCACTTCCTCGGCTGGATCGAAGCCTTCTGCCTTGCGAACGGACAGCGGAACCCGATGGACGAAGGTCGACCCCGGATAGAGCTCTCCCAAGGCCCAGCTGATCTCGTCCTGAAGCTCGTAGAACCCCAGGGAATGGTACTCACAGACAAGTACATCACCGAAGCGATCCACGATCAGCCCGGGCAGGTCATCGCCTTCCGCATGCACCACCCGGTAGGCATCCGTTCTCTCAGGAAGCCGCAGGAGCTTCTTGCGGAGGCGATCCGCTGACGCCAGTCGGCGCAGCAGGAACTGACGGGGTTGATCGAGATCGCTCTTCTTGCCGCGCGAAAGGACTCGCAAGCGGATGTCCGACCCCGGGTTGTAGAGGCCGTGGCCCACGAATCTCCCCGAACGGTCGATGATCTCCACCAGCGACCCAGGCTCCACCTCATCGCGGGGCTCGAGGACCTGACGGCCATAGATCCAGGGGCCACGAGAGATATCGTCGGATTCTAGTTCGATCTGGTGACGGGTGGCCTTCATGGAGGGCATGGGGCGTTGGCTGGGGAAGCTGGGGAAGCTGGGGCACTGTTCGTGAGGAGCTTCTTTGTAGTCTACTGGTCCCGGGCACGGTTCCTGCTCACCGTGCAGCACTTTGCGCGTAGTCCCAGACCGGCTCCCCGACGGTCACCACCTCAAACCGCCTCGCCGGCCTGTCCGCACCGCATGATCCTCCTCCTTGCCCAAGCCGTCGCTCTCCAGGGAGCCACCGTCCACACGATGATCCCAGGCGAAGAGCCCCGGATCGCCACCGTCATCTCCGAGGAGGGTCGCTTCCTCGCCATCGGTGAGGAGCTGGAGGTCCCCGAAGGCGCCCAGGTCGTGGATGCCAGCGGGCTCCACCTGGTCCCTGGACTCATCGACGGCATGGTCCATCACGACATGGACCACGATCCACTCTACGTCCTCAACGGGGTGACCCTCTGCCGCGACATGGGCAATGACCTGGAGACCATCCTGATTGCGGCCCTGCCGAACATCCGCAACCGCATGCCCGGGCCCGACCTCCTCGTGGCGGGGGCCATCTTCGATGGAGTGCCACCAGCAACCACCGAAGCAATCATCGTCCGCACTCCCGAGGAGGTTCAGGAGAAGCTTCCGCGCCTGATCGAGCGAGGTATCCAGTTCGCCTCCTATCACCAGGGAATTCCCCCCGCTGCATGGCGGGCATTGATCACAGCGGCTCACGACGAGGGTATTCAGGTCTGGGGGCCCATCCCCAATGGCGTGGATCCTGATACGGCACGAGACGCGGGCCTCGACGGGATCGCGTACCTGGAAGGCTTCCGCCAGGCCGGCGCTGAGTGGGACACGGAACTGGCTCACGAACAGGTGCTGGCCTTCGCCACCAGCGGGGTGGCCAACATGCCTCTGCTCCATGTCTATGCCTACCGCACGGTTGATCAGGGCGACGACCCTCCCATCTTCAATTACCTGGCACCCTCCTACGCAGACTGGTGGCGGGGGGACCTGGAGGGTCGCCGGGCCAAGTTTGACGAGGAGTACCTCGCCGATGGTGCCCGGCGCTACCAGCAACTCGAGAGCCTCGTCCTGGACCTGTGGAAGAGCGGCGCTGCCCTGGTTCCCGGCTCCGCAGCTCCCAACCCCTGGATGGCTCCGGGCTCGGGATTGCTAGATGAGCTGGACACCTGGGTTGAAGCCGGGATACCGGCAGACGAGGTCCTGCGCATGGCCACCTCCGGGGCGGCGCTGGCCTGTGGTGTCGAGGCGGACTTCGGCACGATTGCAGCGGGAAAGGTGGCCAACGCTGTCTTGCTGGCCCATGACCCTCGCGAGGATCTCGCCACCTTCCGATCTCCCCGCGGGATCCTGCTGCGTGGAAACTGGCTCGACGAGACCTACCTGGAGGACCTCAGGGGAGCCATGCGAGATGCACAGCTCGAGGCCACCCTGGAAGCGGAGAAGCCCCTGGAGGTCATCAAGCCGCAGCTACCCGAGGGACGTGTCGTCCTCGAGGGACGCGTCGAGGGCCTGGCGTTCGACCGGGTGGTGGCTGCGGAGGAGTACTGGGTCGTTCGCTGCTTCGACGGATCGACGGCCTGGGTCGGGAGGATGTCCCTGCCAGGTGGAGTGGGTAGCGCATCGACCACCACCACCATCAGCCAGCGCTTCGTTGATGAGAAGCTGAGTGAATTCCAGCTGGAGATCTTCAATGGGGGCATCAGCTACAGGGTCGAAGGCCTCCAGACTGGCGGACAGTTTCGACTGAAGCGCTGGCTCAATGATCAGTATGTCGATACGAACTCGACCCCCCGGCGCCCCAATCTGGTCGATGCTGGCATGTCCCTGCCTGCGATGATTCTCTCGCACTACATCGCCGACGGCGAGACCACGGCGCTCTACTTCGAGGGCATGGATCCGATCATCGTGGACTGGGAGCTCAAGCGAAACGAGAAGGATGTCCTCGCTGTCAGGACTGGCAAGGGACCGATGGTCGCCACCTTTGAGGAGAATGGTGCCCTGGCCAAGCTGGTGAGGTCCCAGGGCAAGGCCACCGTTCGATACGAGTCGGCTCGTGAGACCTCCTTCGGAGGCCCCGGCATGCCCCCGATGAACACCCGCCCCGGGCGAGCAGAGACCGCCAGGGAGTCGGAGCAGCCGGCTCCAGAGGACGGCCAGTGATCGCAGAAACGGGATGTCCCAGGTGAGACCGGGCTCTCTGCCCAACTAATTCGCCCCATCACGCCCAAGCTCCGCGTTTGAGTCCCAGACAGGGACCAGAATTCGGTGGACGGAGAGAACCCATCGGTGGCGGGTCCACGCGAAGCCAGAGGGTCTTCGCTGTCCTCTATTGCGGCGACCCGCCAACTTGGTGGGTCGCCACCTTGCCAGCCAGGGGAGTTCGGCGGAGAATCTGCGCCCGATGACCACGGACAACCCCCAACGAGACGGCGCAGCTGTCCACCTCACGCCCGCTGGAAGACCTGTGGGCGACAGCTGCAACCGCGAGGTGCCCCCGGCACGAGCGGGGGAGTTCTCTCCGCTCGCGATCGGCCCCCTGCGTGTCTGGCCTCCCGTGGTGCTGGCCCCGATGGCCGGTGTGACCAACCTGGCCTTCCGCAAGATGTGCAAGGACTACGGCGCCGGGGTCTGCACCTCCGAGATGCTCACGGCCCGTGGCTACAGGATGGGAAACGAGATGACCCATCTCCTGGCGGCGGGGGGAGAGGGTGAGTTTCCGCGGTCCGTGCAGGTCTATGGATCGGACCCACTCGACGTCGGAGAAATGGTGAAGGCCCTGGTCGATGATGGCGTGGATCATGTCGACATGAACTTCGGCTGCCCCGTGCCCAAGGTCACCCGTCATGGCGGTGGCAGCGCCATTCCTGTCAAGCCACGCTTGCTCGCCCGGCTGGTTCGAGCCGCCGTGCACTCTGCCAGTGATGTGCCGGTGACGATCAAGGTCCGTAAGGGCATTGATGAATCCCTGATCACCTACCCGGACGCCGGCGAGGTTGCCCAGGAGGAGGGCGCGGCTGCGATCTCTCTTCACGGCCGGACTGCAGCCGAACTCTACAGCGGCCAGGCTGACTGGAGCGCCATCGCCGACCTCAAGACTCGGGTCTCCATTCCGGTCCTGGGCAACGGAGACATCTGGGAGGCCTGGGATGCCCTCAGGATGATGCGAACCACCGGCTGCGATGGCGTCGTGATCGGCCGCGGGTGCCTGGGGCGGCCCTGGCTCTTCTCCGAGCTGGCCGCCGTCTTCGACGGCTGCGAACCGGAGCCCCCCCCGGTCTTCGGCCGCATCGTGGAGATCATGGATCAACATGCGCAGGCATTGATCGAGCTCTTCGGCCCGGTCCGAGGCGTGCATCAGATGCGAAAGTGGTGTGCCTGGTACACCAAGGGCTTTCGAGGCTCGGCCGCCATTCGCGGTCGCCTGGCACGGATGAGCAGCCTCGAGGAGATGCGCTGCACCCTCTCGGAGGTCGATCCACAGACTCCCTTTCCCCTGCACGTGCTCCGCGTCAATCGAGCCAAGCGCGGCGGCACCCAGCGGGTGCGTCTGCCGGAGGGATACCTCGACGACCTGCTCGATGATACGCCGCCCAAGAGCCCTCACAGCCCTGCGGAGCTCGAGGCGTGGGAGCGCGCCCTCTCGGGGGGATGAGAGACTCAAAAGAGGCACTGGTCATCGTGGGAGCTGGAGCGGCAGGTCTGTGGGCAGCCCTGCAGTGCGCGCGCGCGGGGGCCAGGGTATTGCTCCTCGAGAAGACCGTGCGCTGTGGCACCAAGATCCTCGCCAGCGGGGGAACACGCTGCAACCTCACCACGACCCTCGATGCAGAGGAGTCGGGCAGGCTGTTTGGGACTGCTGCCGAGCGCTTCCTGAGACCTTCCCTGAGGAACCTCCCACCCAGGAAGGTGGTTTCAACCTTCGAGGAGCTGGGCGTGCCGTGCGAGGCAGCAGCACTGGAGAAGATCTTTCCCCGAAGCCAGCGTGCGCGTGACGTTCGAGATGCTCTCGAGAAAGCCGTTCGAGCGGCCGGCGTCGAGATTCGTTGTGAGCAGGAAGTCCTCTCGATCCGACCACTCCCCGACGGTCGCTACCAGCTGGACATTGCCGGCCAGACCGCCCTCGAGTGCCAGACCCTGCTGCTCTGCCCCGGAGGTCGTAGCTATCCATCCACCGGGACGACAGGTGATGGCTACACCTGGCTCGCCGGTCTGGAACTCGAGATCATCGAGCCCGTTCCCGCCCTCGTCCCCCTGGCCAGCTCCCAGGACTGGGTCCGTGAACTCACCGGCATCGCCGTGCAGGAGGCTGAGGTGCGCCTTCTGGATAGCGCAGGCAAGGAACTCATGAGGCGCCGACGGCCCATTCTCTTCACCCACAAGGGCCTCTCTGGACCGGCGGCCATGGATGTCTCGGGGATCGTTGCGGCCACCCAGGCCAAGGCGCGCTTCACCGACGAGACCCCTCGCTTCGTGCTCTCAATCGACCTGTGCCCTGAGACGACCCGCGAGGAACTCCGCGAGCTGCTGGTGAAGGCAGCCGGGGCCTCGGGGACACCACGCCTGTCTCGAGCGCTGGAGAATCGCTTTCCTCGCCGCCTGGTGGACGCTGTCTGCACTCAGGCCGGGAGTCAGCCCAACCCCCCGATGACCAGTATCCGTAGGGCCCAACGCCATGAGCTCATCGAGGCGCTGAAGGGTTTAAGGGTCGAGGTGGATGGCACCCTGGGCTTTCATCTCGCCGAGGTGACGCGGGGCGGCCTGGCCTTGCGAGAAGTCAACCCGCGGAGCATGGAGATCAATCGTCATCCGGGTCTCTACGCCTTCGGCGAGCTCCTCGACATCGATGGACCTATCGGGGGCCTGAACTTCCAAGCTGCCTTCGCCACCGCAGACCTGGCCGCTCGCCACGCCAGCTCGAGACAAGCATGAAGTGGTTCGCACTCAGCTACCTGGTGGTCAGCCTGATCACCTTCGTATTTTACGGAGTGGACAAGCGCAGGGCTCGTCGGGGCGAGCTGCGCGTGCCCGAGAAGACCCTGCACACCCTCGAACTCCTGGGCGGCTGGCCAGGCGCCTGGATCGGGCAGCGGGTCTTCCGTCACAAGACCCAGAAGCTCTCCTTCCGGCTGGTCTTCTGGGCAATCGTGGCCCTGCACCTGTCCTTGTGGGCCTGGCTGATCTACGAGTACGCCATCCCGACCGGTGACTGACCTCGCTGCGCGACGGCGACGAGCGAGGCTAGCCGTCGCTCTGCAGCACCTCGGCCCTGGTCATCACGGAGATCATCGTGTGCCGCACCCAGAGTCCATCATTGTGGAGCGTGTCTCGCCGGGTGATGCCGGCCTCCTTGAGCTTCTTGCTCTTGTCGTGGGTCTTGATCCACTTCTTCAGGAAGGAGTCCCAATCCTCTGAGTCGGGAAGCTCCGACTCCAGCTTCTCCGGCGTACTCTCAGTCGAGTCCCAGAGGGCGTGAAAGCGCTCGAGGTTGGCCCCATAACCATCCCGGAGAGCGGGATAGCCGGACAGATAGGTCATGGCCATGGCGTGACGCAGGCCCCGGTGGTGCTGGATATCCTTGAAGAGGGCACCAACCTGGTCGTAGAGCTGCTTGTGTTTTCTCTCAGGCACCGGAGCGCGATAGCTCTTCCAATCATCCTCGAGATCATGAATCACGCCCAGCGTGTCCACGTCCGGCATCTCCATGTTCGCACCTGAGGCCCAGGCATCGTAGAGCGTGAGCCCGGTGTAGGCGCGTCCCGACCGGTCCGTGTAGAGGTGAGCAAAGGCCTCCGCGGTCGCTTGCTGGGAACCATCATCCAGCCACATTTCGACCAGGGCCTCCGCCAGATCCAGATCCGGAGGGAAGCCTGCCAGAGCATTTCGAAAGATGCGATCGGGGTCATCGAGTCGCTGAGTGCGACGCAACTCCTGCTCGCCGTAGTCGTAGATGAATGCACTGTCCAGCTTGCGCTCCGGTACACGAAAGAAGAACTCCTCGCGCTTCTTCTCGAGGGACTTGCTCGTCAAGGAGAGCCGCTTGCGAGCAATCGGCTGCGCGGGAGCATGCACCTCGGGGTCATACCAGCTACCCGGGCCCACAATGGGCCAGAGCCCGGCATCCCGCGGTTGATTCTCCAGGCAGAAGCGAACGAGTGAGTTCTGGAAGGTGTCGAGCCAGACAACCTCGGAACGAAACCACTCGACGAGTTCCTCCTGAACCTCTGGCTCCAGCTTCTCCCAGGCAGCGATCACTTCTTCATCGGTGGGTCCCTCGAGAGGCCTCGAGAGGGAAGAGGTGCTTGCAGGTGCCGCCAGACTTGTAGCGAGTAGACAGGCAGTGATCGTGGTGAGCATCGTCAAATCATAGGACCACTGCCCCGAAGCAGGCCAGGGTCACTCAGACCTTACGAAAGGACATCCCCGCGCTTCTAGCCGCTGCCCCGTCCGCGTCATCCCTATCACCGATCACCAGGCAGGCCTGCGGCGCCACCCCAAGGGCCGCTGCGGCGGCCAGATACCCCACAGGAGAGGGCTTGAGCTCGGTGGGCCCCTGTGGCTCTCCATTGGCCACGATGACCTCAAAGAGCCCCTCAGCTCCAAGCGCCCGGAGCTTGTCCCGCGCGGGGTAGTCACTGACCAGGGCGGTGCGCCCTCCGGCAGCTCGGAAGGCCTCGATCTCCCTCAAGAGGGCAGTATTTCGAAAGTGGGGCAACCAGCGACAGGGCCTCTTCACCATCCACTCCCTCACGGTCCGTTCAAGCTCCTGAGGATCAATCCCCAGCCTTGCCGAAGCTCGTGCCAGCTGCAGGGCAAAGGGATCGCCGTGACAGTCCGGCCTCTCTTCTCGGATGGCCTCATGCTCCCGCCGGAAGGCTCGAATCGCTGACAGGCTGGGCAACCCCAGGAGCAGGAGCTCCGCCGCCATCATCAGCTTGAGAGGCCGCGGAGCGTAGAGCGTTCCATCCAGGTCAACCAGCCAGGCCTTGGTGGGGGTGGATCCTTCAGCCGTCATCGGTGAAGCGCTCGTGCCCGCTATCCTCCATGTTCCGAATCTCCTTGAACAGCACACCAGCCTCCTCGGTCTTTCCGTCCAGGACCAGCTCCTCCAGGTCGAGCAGCTGCTTGCCCATTCGAATCAGCATCCGACGGTACTCCTTAACGAAGTCAGCACGCTTCTCGGCGGGCTGCGATTCAGCCATCGGCGGAGTCTGAACCTTGGCCTTGGAGACAGCATCCTGCATGGCAACAATCGACTTCAACGAGGTTGCTTGCTTGGTCTGGTCCTTGAGACTCTTGCGCAGGACCCGCAGCTCGTCCTCCATGACCTCCATGGCCTCCTCGAGCTCAGTGTGATCGCCATCGTTGACACCTGTGGCAGCCGCTCCGGTCTCGTGGCGAGTCGCCGCCGCCTGACTTGACAGGGTGACGAAGAGGAGAAGCGCCGCAATGGTTCCTAGCGAGGAGATGTTTCTGAGTGTCATCGTTTTCTTGTGGGTCGTAGCGGTTGACCTAGCGGCCCCCCTGGCGTTGTTTTTCCTGAATCACGCGAATCTCGTGCAGATCCGCCTCCCAGTAGCGTGCTTGCTCTTCCTTGGACGGCTCCTTGAGCGGGCGTACAACACGAAAGCCCACGAACTGGGCATCGGTGTGGTACCAGATACTCTTGGGTAGCTGGGGGTCCTGTACCTTCCAGCTCTTGAGCGACTTCCTTCGACCTGCGCTGCGTAGTTCTTCGATGTCGTCATCCCAGGAACCGCCACGCACGAGCCGCGGATAGAGCGATCGCGGCCAGTGGATCGGATTGTCGACGATTCCTTCCACCTGCAAGCCGTAGTTCTTCTGGTGACCGTCAAGAACCCACTCCGCGACATTTCCATGCATGTCGAAGAGGCCCCATGGATTGGCTTTCTTCTTGCCAACCTGCCGATAGCCGTCGTCAGCGTTGTCGTAGTACCAGGCGTGATCATCGACGTCTGCGGGATCGTCCCCCCAGGAATAGGCCGTGGTCGTACCAGCTCGACAGGCGTACTCCCATTCTGCCTCAGTCGGCAGGCGGTAGAAGCGACCGGTCTTCATGGAGAGCCACTTGGTGTACTGCTTGGCTGCGAACTGGGTCATGCAGATCGCAGGGTAGCCCTCGACCCCCATGGAGAAGTCCATCGGCACGTAGGGTGGGGTCGGACGACTGACCGCATCTGCCCAAGGTGCCTGGGGAGCGATCGTGTGGCCTTCCTGTGAACGGAGCTGGATGTCGAGCTTGAACTGGAACACCTGGTACTCGTCCCAGGTGACCTCGTGAGCCTCCATCCAGAATGGATCCACGCGAACCTCATGCTGGGGGCCCTCGTCCTTGTCGCGATCCGGCTCTTCCCCTGGGCTCCCCATCAGAAAGGTCCCACCTGGGATCGGAAGCATGCGGAAGCTGACGTCAGTCTCCTCCAGCCGCTCCAGGTAGGGCCGCATCTTCTCGGCACTCGACGCGCTGGCTCCCTCTATTTCCAGCGGCGGTGGATTGCCTTCCGGCGGCTCAGGGTAAACACCCACCTGCTGCCCTTCATCCTCACCGAATGAGACGCCCGCAGCACTTGGGAGAACAAGGAGAACCAGCCTGAATGGATGCAAGGTGAGCACGGGGGTCACGGGGAGAAAGGAGAAAGCTCAGCAGGGGACTTTAGCGTAGATTCGGGGGTGCGATGATGCGGATATTCCCAGTTCTGCTGCTCCTGTTCGGCAGCTGCGCGGCTCTGGAGACACCAGCCAGATACGAGGAGTCCCGCCTGCTGATGGGGACCGAGTTCCGAATTGTCCTGTATTCCAGCGAGGAGCAGCTCGCACGTATCGCTCTCGATGAAGCCTGGGCCCGGCTAGAGCGGCTCGAGGACGTCTTCAGCGACTACCGAGATCAGAGTGAAGTCTCACTCCTTTCGCGCAGCTCGGACGCCGCAGGCGAACGGGTGACCGTGCCCCTGTCACAGGACCTCTGGTACGTTCTCTCCAGTGCTCAGCTGATCAGCCGTGAGACCGACGGAGCCTTCGACGTCACGGTGGGGCCCTTCGTACGTCTGTGGCGCCGATCCATTCGACAGCAGCAGCTTCCCAGCCCGGCCCGCCTCGATGAGGCTCGCCGCAAGGTCGGTCACGAGCACCTCGAGCTGCTCTCCAGGCCAAGGGCAGCTCGACTCGCCATGAGGGAAATGCGGCTCGACCTTGGCGGCATTGCCAAGGGCTACTCGATCGACCAAGCTCTGCTGGAGCTGAGCCGGCAGGGGATCGAGAGTGCCCTGATCGATGCTGGTGGAGACATCGTGGTCAGCGCAGCGCCCCCTGGACAGAGCGGCTGGAAGATCGCGCTGGAAGGATCGGCTGAAGGGGGCAGCTGCCTGCTCCTCAGCCATGGCGCAGTGGCCAGCTCCGGGGACTCCTACCGCTTTGTCGACCTGGGAGGAGTCCGTTATTCCCACCTCATCGATCCCCGGACGGGACTGGGACTGACTTCCAGCCCGGCAGTCACCGTCCTCGCGGGGGATGCCATGACGGCCGATGCCTGCGCCTCAGCAGCCTCCGTTCTGGGGCCCGAGACGGGACTGCCATGGCTTGAAAGGCGAATTGGGGTGGAAGGACGCTTTTGGGTGATCGAAAAAGCTCCCGGGGAAGCTTGCGAGACCTCTGGATTCGCGAGGAGAATGATCGACCCCACGATGCGCTGAGCGCGCCTCGCGAATCTCTCTTCCAATCCAGCCGATCAGCCCATGAGCTCGTCCATGTCCGAATCCACCCCCTCGGTGCATCCCACCCGGCGACATCTCCTGCGAGGAGGTGCGCTTGCCGCCGTCGCCGCCGCCAGCGCCCCCTACAGCTCCGCGGGACGAATCTTCCGCCCTGGAGGCGATGAGATGCTCAAGGTCGGACTGGTAGGCTGCGGCGGTCGTGGCCGCGGAGCGGCCTACAACGCCCTTCAAGCCGACCCGAACACCAAGCTGGTCGCCGTCGCGGATGCCTTCCCTGAGCCGATACAGGACGCCCTGAGCTCCTGGCGAAATTCCCCCGACATCGCTGAACAGATCGCCGTCGACCCGGACCACGAGTTCGTGGGCTTCGACGGCTACAAGGGCGTGATCGAGAGCTGTGATGTGGTCCTGCTTGCCACCAGCCCTCACTTCAGGCCCCTTCACGTGGAGGCGGGCGTTGAGGCTGGAAAGCACCTGTTCGTCGAGAAGCCCGTGGCCACTGACCCCGCCGGCCTGCGTCGTATCTGGGAAGCCTGCAAGAAGGCGCGCGAGAAGGACCTCAGCGTCGTGTCAGGTCTCTGCTATCGCTATGAGTTCGGCAAGCAAGCAACCGTCGAACGCATCCAGGATGGTGCCATCGGGGACATCACGGCCATGCAGACCACGTACAACACGGGAGGGCTGTGGCATCGAGGCAACAAGCCCGAGTGGAGTGAAATGGAGTACCAGATGAGGAACTGGCTCTACTTCACCTGGCTCTCCGGAGACCACATCGCCGAGCAGCACATCCACAGCCTCGACAAGCTGGCCTGGGTCAAGGGAGGCTATCCCGTCAAGGCAGTCTCGAGCGGCGGACGCTCGCAGCGCACTCAGGAGCAGTGGGGCAACATCTTCGACCACTTCAACACGGTCTACGAGTGGGATGACGGTGTTCGGGGCTTCTCCTCCTGTCGCCAGTGGACTGGCACCGCCCACGACGTGTCCGACTGGGTCTTCGGAACCAAGGGTAGGGCCAACATTCAACGGCACCGGATCGAGTCAGAAGACAATGACTGGCGCCATCGATCAGAGGGACCGGATGACATGTACCAGAACGAGCACGATGCCTTCTTCGCCTCAATTCGTTCGGGGGAGAGGATCGACAACAGTGACTACATGTGCGAGTCGACCCTGATGGCCATCATGGGCAGGCTGGCTGCCTACACCGGCCAGAGCGTTACCCGGCAGCAGGTACTGGAGTCCCAGCTCGATCTCTCACCGAAGGCCTATGCCTGGGGGGACAACCCCGCATCCGAGATCGCCGTTCCCGGCGTGACCAAGATGATCTGAGTCACGACCCTCTCGGCCAAGAATCAGGCGGCGGCGAGCTCGAGCTCGCCGCCGCCTTGTTCATGGGCGGGCCCCAGCTGGGGTGGCCGCCATCATCACTCGGTCAACTAGTAGGCAATCGCGTTACTGGTGTTGAACTCGAAGCCGCACTGGAGGATGTTCGACGGATCGCGGAACCAGTACTGGATATTGAAGGCGGAGCCCGTTGCTCCCGTCGTGTCGAACACTGCCTGGAAGCTGTTGCCACCGGGGAAGTAGACGTTCGAGCGCACGACTGAGCCGATCACGCAGCGACGTCCACAACCAAAGGGCAGATCAGCCTGGCTATCTCCGTAGAACAGGATCCCGGGAGTGTTGGGAACATCCGAGATGTCGAAGGTCATGACGCCGCCAGGAGTTCCACTCACATGCGCCAGACTTGCGCCCAGCGGAGAGAAGGAGTTGGGGTTGGCGGGCTCGCAGTAGGCCGTCGGCTCGCCAGGACCACTATCACAGGACACGCTCGAAACGGTGAAGCCATCGACTCCAGCCTCGACGATGCTCTGCGGGTCGCCGTCGTTCGCAGTAAAGCGAACCACCATGTTGTTGGTCAGGGTGATCCCGGCGCTCTCCATGTCGACCGTATGCGAGGTCCAGGAGGAACCATTGTCGCTCGAGTGCGTCGCGATGGTCGTCCAACCGCCGGCGCCTCCATTGTTGTTGGCCTCGACCAGCAGACGGTCGGTACCGTCAGCATTGGTCAGCTCCAGGTAGTACAGGTAGCTGACCTGGACGTTGCCACCAGTCATGTCGAGCGAGGGTGAGGTCAGCGTCACAGAGCCACCATCGACGTCCGTGTTGCCATTCTCGTTCTGAGTCAGGTAAGCAGAGCCGCTTCCGTCACCGTCCGAGGCGGGGTCGTAATCCCAGCCACCATCGTCAACAGGCACACCGCGCTGCCATTGCCCCGAAGAGGCGTTACTCACCGAGGTGCTCCAACCCTGGTTGCTCTCGAAGTTGTCCGCGAAGACCGAAGTGGCCTCGCCAACCGATGCAGTCCACGGAGAGCTCGAGCCATTCTCCGGCAGGGTGCTGCTGCCGCAGGATGCGGAGTCGAAGCTGATGTAGAACTCCGGGCTATCGGTGCAGAGCGCTACCGGCAGGTCCCCCGAGTAGCTGTTCCCGCCCGTGTTGGACATCACCACCGAGCTGTAGGAGCCTCCCTGGTAGCGATAGTTGAGCACCACATTGCCCGTGACATCGCCAATCAGGTCGCAGTCAACCGGGGTCGTGGCCTGGGAGCTGACGATCGTGGGGGGGGTCGCCGAGCCACTCACGCCCGCGTACAGGGGCAGGCAGTTGTTGACGTCGGGCGTCACCTGAGCGACCACCGTGGGGTGGAAGAAGGTCGTGATGTTGGCAAGGCCACCGGGGCAGAGGTGGCAATAGCTCATGATCGTGCCCTGGTTCGTGCAGACGTTGCCGCTCGAGCACTGGCCCGATGAGCACTCATCGAGGGGCGGGCAGTAGTCGTGAGAGTGGGGCGAGGAGAAGTTATGGCCCAGCTCATGGCAGAAGACCATGAAGTCCCAGTTCTGGGGACCCTGAGTGACAGGGAAGTTCACGTTACTGTTGATGTTCCCGCTGACGCCAAAGTTGAACTCGTTGTTGCAGAGCACACTGAGCCAGGCAACTCCACCACCGAGCGAGGCGCCCGAGAGGAAGTGGCCGAGGGTAGCGCCGGTGGGGACGTTGCCACTCCACGCGCCTTGGAATTCATAGAGCAGGTCCACGCTTCCACCGCCACTGTCCTGGCTCGACCAGCCGTCATTGCTGGTCGTGTAGAACTGGAGGTAGGGAAATGTCAGGACCGTGTTGAACTGACTCTCATAACGATCACTCGCTGCCGCGGTGAGTGAGGTGATGTAGGCAGTCTCCGCGGACAGGTTGTTGTTGAAGACGTCGTTGTACATCTGCCAGTCGGTCTCAACAGCAACGGTGCACTCCCGTGCCGAGCAGGCGCCCAGCATCTGAGTTCCAAAGCCCTCACCAGAGAGGTCGTTCTGGCCGCCGGGCTGGCGGGCAGTATGCTCACCACTCACCTCCGAGATCCGGCTCGACTCACAGAAGTTATCCATCGGGCCGTTGATCTCGATCAGGGAAGACTCCGTGATCAGGAGCGATGTAGTATCGAACCAATCGTTGCCTTCGCCTGGCTTCGGCATCAGGTGGACGAGGCCACTATCACGCTTGATCCAACCGCGTGATCCAACAGTCGAGAACGACAGAACCACGTCCGAACTGGGCTCACCAACCACGGTGCCGACCCAGACGCTCAGGTCGAGGCCCTCCAGCAGGTCGGTACGCGTCTCGCCATTGACCTGGAAACCGTACTTGTAGCGACCGAGGTCGAGCTGCCGCAGGTTCAGATCGATCATCTCACCGCCAGGCAGATAGACCTCGTTGAACGTCACAGAGCGCGTGTTCATCAAGTCTGCAATGGCATCCAGGTCAGGCTTGACCGTGACCATGTTCGTGGAGGTGTCTTCCCTGGCAACTTCCATCGGGAAGGCGCGTTGCATCTGAGAAAAGGCTGGGCTGGCAAGCAGCACCAGACCGAGGAGGGACGAGGACATCTGGAGTCTCATTGGTGTGTTGGGCTGGGGGGCTGAAACAGGATCGATTCACAACTTGATCAAAGCGGAATCCACGTATACAGACCAGTAGACAGCCTTCTCACTGCTCAGGTTCCCATAATGGGACGAAGAACCTCTATTTTGCTCCAGAGGTCACTATTTGGGCCCGAATTCGAGCCTGGCGTGCATCGCTCAGCCCCCTCGCCCCCCAGTCAAGCATCCGACAACCGGATCGCCACTTCCGGGTTTCTGAGCCGCCGGCGCTCAGGCAGCTCTGAGAACCATGCCCGCACCCTCGTCCGCGGACTCGAAGCAGATCCTCTTGGCCTCCAACAAGACTGCCTTCCGGCGCTCCTCGGGGACCTCGAGAAACTCGAGCTCTGGGCAGCTGACCAGACTCTCATAGGGGCTACTGCGCTCGAAGGAGAGATGAAGGTCCAGCTTGTGTGCCAGGCAGGCAAGGGCAGCCCCTTTTGAGAACCCTGTATTCGACGCGAAGTCATGATGCTGTCCGGCGACGCTTGCGATCTCCGGATCCAGTCTCCACTTCTCCGCGAGTGCTTGGCCAGCTCGCTCGTGATTGAGCATCAAGACTCTTCCCACGGTAGGCGCCGACGGCGCGTCGCTGCCCTTCGTCTCCTCGGAGATTATCGACAGCAAGGCGATCTTCCCAACATCATGCAGCAGCCCGATGAGGAAGGCCCGATCCCGATCGATTCCCACCTTGGGAGCAATGGCTCGTGCAATCGAAGCCACACTGAAGGCCTGCCTCCAAACCTCAGCGGTGTATGTCTCCAGCGATTTGACGCGCATCACAGTTCCACGCACGGAAACAGTGAAGATCAACGAGCGCAATCCACGAAGACCGATGCGCATCACGGCGTCCTCGAGTGTCTCCGCAGGATTGTGAGTCGCGTAGACGACCGAATTCGCCAGGCGGAGGAGCTCACTTGCCAGTGCTGGGTCCGACGAAATCAGGCCCACCACGCGTGCAACCTCCACGTCAGGACGACCTGCAAGCGATACCAGCGCCATACTCGTGGCAGGCAGCTGAGGAAGCGTGAAGCGTCCCAGGTCGACCATCGTCCCCACGCGCTTCACCAGAGCTTCGTCCATGGGAGAGAGCTCTGAGCTCAGGTAGTCGGTACTGTCCAGGTCCAGCGTCGACAGGGGTCGAATCGGGAGCGAATCGTCACCCACACCCCCAGATGCGTGCTGCGCTTCCCCTTTCGAGGTGCTTCGACGCTTCCTGGGTACGACCTGGGAATCCAGGCCTAGCGCTTTCTTGAGCCTTCCAAATAGAGGGGACATGGATATAGCTGGCCCGGGGTAGCAAGACACAGGACCAACGGGGTCTTCGGTGGTCACCGCACCTTGACTGAAGTCCGACCGCCGGGTCTCTGACAAAAGAAGTGACCCCCCATGAGCGCTTCCCGACAGCCATCGCACAGGTGCGGGTCCATACGATTCCAGCGCTCGACCGCAAAACGGCCTCCAGACCCCAAGAACGGCATTCCATGAGGAACACATGGCTCCCCGGCAGCAGCTGGTGCCTGCCGGGCAGGGCATGACCCAGCTCTGTGGAGAGACAGCAGAGGCCCGCGAATCCTGAGCCGATCGACCCCTCTCAGACAGGGGGCTGCCAGGAGGTCAGCCGCGCCCAGACCGGGCAGTACCTACAGATCACCGGGCTCCTGCTGCTCACTGGAGTCGCCGTCAGAGTTCCTGGCGGGCTCATCGGCTCCACCTCCGAGGTAGCCGAGATTCTTCAGCTCTGCAATGCGCTCCTCGCTCAGCGTGGCGCCATCACCGGAATCAAGGCTGGCGAGCATCTCGTTGATGTCCTTGCAATCAGCAAACAGCTCGTTCAGCTGCGTGTAGATCGCGAGCAAGCGGGCTCGCTGGTCCGTCTGATACTGGGTGTCCGAGAGCAGGTTGTGTTGCTCGCCGGGATCCTCTCCGCGATCGTAGAAGATGGGCGGCTTGTTCCGTCCGGTCTTCACGAACTTGTACTCACCAACCTCGTCGCGGCCCACCAGGATGTGTCCATGAAAGAGGATCAGCCCATCATCAGGCTCTTCATTCAGCATGATGGCCGGTGCCAACGAGGGAAGCTGACCTATCGGCTCGAGCCCACACAGGTCCAAGATCGTGGGGGCCAGATCAGTGGACTGGGTGAGTGCCTCGATTCTTCTGGGTGCAACGCCTGACGTCGAGGGCAAGAGAATGATAAGCGGAACGCGGGCCACCTCATCGTGGTGAGTGTCATGCAACATCGACTCATGCTCGAAGAAGGACTCGCCGTGGTCCGAGGTGATGATCACCAGCGTATTCTCCAGCTGGCCGCGCTTCTCGAGCTCCTCGAAGAGGCCCCGTAGCTTCTCGTCGAGATGTCGAATACCAGCGTCATAGAGTCCGATGATGTACTCGAGATGATCTTCAGGAAGCGGCTCGATCTTCATCGAGAGGTCCTTGAGATACTTTGACGAGCACTGATGCTCTCGGCCGGGGGTAGAGGAGCAGCCGGTAAAGCCCTCGGGCTTCTCTCCGGCAAACTGCTTCACCAGCTTCGGCGTCGACTGGTAGGGCAAGCAGGGCCCCTTCTGAGCATTGTCAGAGTGGATGTCGAAGAAGTGCAGGAAGGTGAAGCTGTTCTCCTGAGGGCTTTCGTCGACCAGCTCCAGGTAGTCCTCGATGATCGTGTCAGCATCCGTCCAGCGGGAGACGAAGTGGTCAAAGCCCTGATTGAAGCCGTGGGCTTCATTCAACCAGGCGCCGTGGCTGGTGAAAGCTGCGGTGCTGTAACCCTCCTCTTGAAAGCGCTCAGCGAGAGTGACCGCAGACTGAGGCAGGACCTTGATCGGGTCGGTGTCGTTCTTGGGCGGAAATACCCCGTGGCTGGGGTAGTGCAACCCTGTCAGCATGGTCGCATGTGACGGAAGGGTGCAGTTGGAGTTCGCGAAATGGTTGTCGAAGACCACCCCTCGCTCCGCCAGTGAATCCAGGAACGGGGTCGTGTCCTGGTCATGGCCGCCAAAGCCCGTGTGATCCGCCCGGAGCGTGTCCAATGAGATCAACAAGACCCGCTGGGGTAGTGGCCCGTCGGCAGGGAGTGCCCCTCCGTCACCGCACGATCCAGCCAGGGCCAGCCCCAGGGCCAGGATCATCGAAGGGGTATGCCGGAGTGCAAGCAGGGGGGTGTTTCGAACCATCGGGTAAGGGAGTCAGCAAGGCCTTGGCTTGAGCCAGAAGTATATAGCCCATTTACCGGGGGGCTCGGACCTCATCGCCCAACTTGAAGCCTGCGCCCAGGTTCCGGTGGTGTCCAGGCCGGAGGAAGTCGGCATCCGGCTGGCCCAGGACCATCAGGAGGCCTTCCAGGCCGCGGTGAGAACCTTGGCGTACTTCAGGAAGCTGTGAATCCCTGACAGGAGCGCCACACAGATCCCAGCGAGTCCATCAAGGAATGCCCGCTTGATGACGAGCAGCTTGAAGAAGGTCCAGGCTCCTCGCGTGAGGGGTGTGAGGATCGAAACCCGGCGGCCCTCATCAATCAGCCGCTGGGCCGAGATTGTCGTGTAGCGATCAACCGTCTGCAGATGATCCGAGAGGCTTGCAAAGGAATAGTGCTGTAGATCCCCGCTGAGCTGGCCGGTCGTTCCTTGAAGAACCTCCACGTGCTCGTGTGGATCAACTCCCCGGACCTCACAACTGCGGCGATCGAAGAGCCTGGTGCGCCACTCCGGATACCAGCAGTGATCCAACCAGCGATAGATGTAGAAGCTCTTGCGTGGCATCTCGAATGCCGAGTGCTGCGGCTGTTGGCCTAGCGCCTCAGTGATTGACTCCGCCAGCTCCTGAGTCAGGCGCTCATCGCAATCCAAGTTGAGGATCCAATCATGTCTCGCCAGGGAGTACGCCAGGGCCTTCTGAGCTCCCATCCCCAGCCATTCTTGATGAATGATGCGAACCCCATGGCGTTCGGCAATTGCAACCGTGTCGTCCGTGCTTCCGGAGTCAACAAGGATGACCTCATCGACCACCCCCACGAGGCTCTCCAGGCATCCTTCGATCCTGGTACCCTCGTTGAGGCTGATGATGCAGGCAGATATCTTCGGCATGAAAATTCTGAGTCGAGTCGCGAGGGTACCCTTTTGGAGCCTCTATCCCTCATGGCGAACCCGCGCTCGAAAGCGGAAGTGTGTGTAGAGTCACCACGAACACCCCACTCACAGCCCCTTGTGGTAGGGTTGCCAGACAGCCGCATGGGCGAGCCCCCGACTTACCCCCTGAGGATCCCTGTCACCACGAGCCAATTGAACCTATGAACCCCAAGCTTCTTCTTCCCACACTCGCTGCCTGCAGCCTAGGTCTGACTGGCTTGACCAGCGCCCAAGGATCAGATCAGTGCACCACGGCACAGGCGATCACAGGTCTTGGTTTCTTCAACTTTGACAACTCCGCTGCGACAACCGACGGCCTCCCCGATCCGCTCTGTGATTACTTCAGTCAGTCCGACGTGGAGAATGATGTCTGGTTCAGCTGGGTAGCTCCCTCCAGTAGCATCTACACCTTCGAGACCTGCGGGCTCACAACCGTCGACACCAAGGCCGGAATCTATGATGGGAGCTGCGCGGGGACCCTGCTCGCCTGCAACGACGACTCCTGTAGCTCCCTCCAGACCAGCATCACCTGGAGCGCTACCGCCGGAAGCACCTATCTCATTCGACTGGGGACCTACCCCACGGCCCTCGGCGGGGTCGGCCAGTTCGAGCTAAGAGAGGAGATCCCCGCGTCCAACCCCGGCAATGGGAATAGCTACATGGTCGTGACCGCTGGGCTCTCCTGGCAAGACGCGGACACCTCGGCCCAGAGCTACACCTACGGCGGCAGCCCGGGCCACCTCGTGACAATTAGCGACCAGGCCGAGCTCGACTGGATTCTCGCCAACCTGGTCGTCGACCGCCCCTGGATCGGCCTCTACCAGGACACCGGCAACCCGAACTACTCGGAGCCCAGCGGTGGTTGGGTGTGGGTGACCGGAGAGCCCAGGGTCTTCACCAACTGGTTCCCCGGCGAGCCCAACGACAACAGTGCGACCGCAGGCCCTGAGAACTACTGCGAGATGTTCGCCTCTGGTGAATGGAACGATGCCGAGCTGAATCACCTTCAAACCAATTCCTACATCATCGAGTTCGAGGGCAGCAGCTCAGGTAATGCTTATTGTGCAGGCGACGGCAGTGCAACCTGCCCCTGCTTCGCGATCTTCGGCCCGGGAGTCGGCTGCCAGAACACAGGCGGTCCCGGAGCAGGCCTTGCAGGCACTGGAAATGCACAGGTCAGCAACGACACCTTCCAGTTTGATGTCAGCGGGGTCCCCGGTGCCAAGCCCGGCCTACTCGTGAAGGGATCGGTGCAGATCTTCAATGCGGTGGGGGACGGAATCCTCTGCACCGCGCCCCAAATGCGCTCTCACGTGCAGATCACCAGCGCGGCAGGGGAAGCCACCTACGCGGACTTTGACTCCCAGCCCTTCGGCGCCATCGCCAACATGGGCAGCCCGACCTACTTCCAGTACTGGTATCGCGACCCCGGCAACACCTGTGGTGGTGGCTTCAACTTCTCCAATGCCTGGGAGGTCTCGTTCACGCCCTAGCCACGGCCACCGATTTTTTCTCCAAGGCGAGGCGCAGCCCTTTACGGACTGCGCCTCGCCTCTGTAACTTCTGGCCCATGAAGCTCTGGTCATCGATCCTCCTCTTCGCCTGCCTGGCCTGCGCCGGCCAGACGCCCCCCGAAGCCTCTAGCGCCACCTCGATAGAGGTCATGCGCATCGGAGACCTCCAGCTGAGCAATCCGAGCGTCCCCCGAACCGGCCTGCTGTGCACCGGCCAGCTGAGCAAGGAGCAGTTCGACGCCCTCGTTCGCGCGGGCTATCGAAACTTCATCTGCCTCCGCTTGCTCTCGGAGCCCGGCACCGGCTGGGAAACCGCACACGCGGGCGCCCTGGGCGTGCAATTCACACGCCTGCCCATCGCGAATGCTGACGCCATCAATGAGGCGAACGCCATCGAACTGGGGCGAATCCTCGCGCAGACCAGTGAACCGACCGTGCTCTACTGCAAGGGCTCCAGTCGGGTTGGAGCCCTCTATGGAGCGATGCTCTACTTCGTCGATGACAGCGACGCTCAGGAGGCTCTGCAGGGTGCTCGGGAGGCGGGCCTCGGCGGTCTGGAGCCTCGCCTGCGCGTGGTGCTCGAGCTCTAGTCGCTCGCTTCGCCCGTGTACCCCAGGGCTTCGAGCGAGCTCGAGTCCGGTACCGCTGTCTCAGCTGAACTGGGCACGAGCCTGAAGGCGTCCTTCATCTCCAGGAACCGCCTGAGCCGCTGCACGACCTCCGGATGCTGTGCGTGAACATTCACGAGCTCCAGTGGATCAGCCTCCAGGTCATAGAGCTCCGAGTTGGCAGGCAAGGTTGCGTGATGAATGAGCTTCCAGCGCTGGTCCATGGCCACGAAGAGGTTGTCGCGCTGGTTCTCGGGCAGCCGACTCCCAGGCGAGTGGGCATCCTCGAGGTTCAGCGCATCCGCGTAGGCAATACGTGGCTCGTCGAGTTCACCACGGAGGATCGGAAGGACACTGCGCCCCTCGAGCCCTCCCGGGGGATCCAGATCAAGCGCTTCCAGAACCGTGGGAAGGATGTCGATCGTACGCACGAGCTCAGGCACGACCACGCCCCCCTGCTCACCCGGCAGTCGGAGGATCAAGGGCACGCGAATCGACCACTCATAGACCAGCCGATGAAGCAGCCACGAGTGACGCTGAAGGCCGTCACCCAGTCCCTGGCCATGGTCGGCCACGACCACGATCAAGGTTTGCTCCAGCTGCCCCGAGCTCTCTAGATGCTCGAGCACCCGACCAATCTGCGCATCGACGAATGAGAGCTCCAGGTCGTACATCAGCTCCCGTGCACTGACATCCTTCGGACCGAGAGTCTTGTCATAGACGACTCCGGCACGTTCTGCGAATTCAACTGGCGGCACCAGTGAGAAGTCGTGCACATCGAAGTAATGCAACCACATGTGCCAGGGACCCGCATCACCGAACTGCTCCAGCCAGGTGAGCGCCTCGTCGGTGGTGTGATCTCCTCGCCGCTGCGTGTGGGTGAGCTTCGAGTCCTGCCAGTAGCCACGATGCTTCTGTGGATGGGAGATGTCCAGCTCAGCAATGCTGTCCCTGACCCCGGTTCGAAAGCGCTGGTACCCGTTGTCCAGCCCATAGATCTCAGACACCGGATAGGCGCTGACGAAGGCGGCCGTGCGCCAACCACGAGCGGCAAGCATGCTGGGGAGACTGGCGATGTCCGGCGAGAGCCGATGCTCCAGATCTCCGTAGAAGACTCGCAGTCCATGCGAGTAGGGATTGCGACCGGTCAGAATCGAGGCGTGAGCCATCGGTGTCAGGCCCGCAGTGGAGATCGCGCACTCGAAACGCACGCCCTCCTGCGCGAGGCCATCCAGGTGCGGTGTGGACGCAGCCTGGTCCCCGTAGCAACCAAGTCGGTCAGCCCTGACGGTATCCAACGTCACCAGCAGGACATTCCACTCCTGGCCCCACTCCTGTTCATCCAGGTCTTCGGAGGAGCATCCGGATAGCACCACTCCGCCAACCAGCAGCAGGCAGGCAAGCCCCTTGATGGGGGCTCTCAGGCTCCTACCTGGGGCAGTGAGCAGAGAAGGGTGGATCGATGTCGAGGGCATGAGGGAAAAGCAGTTTCGCCGAACTCCGCAGAGTCTAGGTTAGAATTCGCCCGGTACCAGCGCCCCCTCACTCTCTGACACCGGGCAGGCTTCCGCCTCGATGACTCTGATCATGATCCGACGCCCTCGAACGCGACTCAACTTCACGGTATTCCCCTCGATCCTGGCCTTTGCGGGGCTGATGCTGCTCTCCGCCATCGTTCCCGAAGTCAGCCCGGATCCTCCCCAGGACACGCTCGCCAAGGACCTCAAGTCAAAGGACGCCAACGTGCGCCTCGCTGCCGCCAGGCAGGTTGCGGAGTCCGGTGGAGAGGATGCCGAGAAGGCCCTGACCAGGCTCCTCAAGGACGATGACTGGGAGGTGATGATCGTGGCCTGCGAGGGGCTTGGACGTCATGGGGGGGAGAAATCGGTGGATACCCTCGTCAAGCTGGCCTACGACGGACCGATCCGTTACGTGAGGGCCAGCGCCGCAGATGCCGTCGCCCAGCTCGACCCCAACGAGGCCGCCAAGTCCCTGGGCAAGAAGCTAAAGAAGGACACGGCGCTGGCCGCCTGTCAGGCTCTTGTCCGGATTGCACCGAGCCTTCAGGGCTTCGAGGCTCCCAAGGGCCTGAAGAAGCTGCTTGGTGACAAGAACCTGCGGGTTCGCGCTGCAGCCTCCGGCGCCATGGTGGCGCTCTCCCGCGAAGACCGAGCTGAGGTGATCGAGTCCCTGCTGGGCTCGGAGCACCTGGCAGTACGCGCCTCCGCTCTCGAGGTTGCAGCGGAGCAGCCCCGGACCGAACAGGTCCAGCCAATCCTGTCGCTCCTGGAAGAGGCTACCCTCTCCGACGTGGTCCAGCGCCGGGCCCTACCTGCCCTCGCGGCAGGCATCGACTGCATCGAGAAGAACCCCGGAGAGACCTTCGAATCCTCGCTGGCAGCACTCTGCAGCTCGAAGGAAGCCAGCGTGGCTCGCCGGGGGCCACTGCTCGCGAGGCTCGCTCTGGAGTACGACTGGGGCCAGCGGCTTGACCTCGTCGCCAGCACCAAGACAGCTCGAGAGCACGACGATCCGGGAGTTCGTGCATCCGCCGCCTTCCTGCTGCGCTTTCTGGGCGCCGACCAGGGTCTCGAGACAGCCCATGGGATCTACGCTGCTGACAGTAGTGTTCGTGTTCGCCGGGCGGCCTTCGAATCGATCCTGGAACTTCAGCCGATCACCACCGACGAGACCCGCACCTGGATCATCGAACAGCTGGGCAAGGAAGGTAGCGCCGAGCTACGAGAGGTCATGGTCGTTGCACTGGGCAGCAGGGAACTGACGGAGCAGGGCGATGCCGTCCAGGCCCTGATCGACTCGCTCCAGGACAGCAACTGGGCAGTGGCCTGCTGTGCTGCCGTGTCGCTCGGCCTGACACGCAGCGAGTTCGCCGTGGAGCCACTCGAGGCACTGGTTCGCGAGGCGCCCGGCTGGCGTCTGCGCGGCGCGGCCGTCGTGGGCCTCTCCAAGTGCCTGCAAAAGGACGGCATCGACAGCATCATCGCCGCACTCGCCGATGACGAACCGCTCGTCGCCAGGACCGCCCACTCCTACCTGCTCTCGATCGCGCGCGGCGAGGTGATTCCGCCCGAGATCGAGGCCTGGGCCACCTGGTGGTCCGAAAAGCAGGACAAGCTGCGCCTGCTCGATCCTCGCGATCAGCAAGAGAGGAACAAGAAGTACGGCTATGAGGCGACCCCCGAACAGGTCTATCGGGGACTCGACGTCGTGGTCCTCGAGAGCCGCGGTGATCGGATCCAGGAGATCTTCGAACGACTTGGAATCGTGCACCGCATGACGATCTCCAATCGAATCAAGCAGGATGGGCTCGATCCCTCCGGCGTGTTCGTCTCCAACTGCACTGGAGAGATGGAGGTCGAGGATCTCGAGCGACTCGACTGGTTCGTGAAGGTCGGCGGCTATCTCTGCGGCTCTTGCTGGGCCGTCACCGAGACCATCGCGAAGATCGAGCCCGGGGTCGTCGCCAAGGTGGCCACGCGCGATCAGGTCATGGACAACGTCCTCTCCACTTCCTGTGCTCCCGACAGCCCCTACACCAAGGGAGTCTTCGGCAAGCACGTGGTTCCCATCTACCGGCTCGAAGGCGCCCACCTCATCAGGGTCCTGCAACCCGAGCGGGTCGAGATGCTGGTGGACAGCGTCGAGTGCGCGGAGAAGTGGGGGGGTGGAAACCTGGCTTGCTGGTTCACCTCGGGTCACGGCACCATCCTGGACTCGGCCAACCACTTCAACCTGCAGGGCTTCGAGTATGCCACCTACCTGAAGAAACCCGAGCAACGCATGGCCTATGCAGTCGATCACATGGGGACCTCCTTCGAGCGCATTCGAGAGACAGAGAAAGAGAGGTTCTGGAGCTCCAACAACAAGGCCGGCGAGCAGATCTTCGACGACTCCGTGTTCCGGCTGGTGACCAACTTCGTGCGGCTCAGACGCCTCGAGGGTCGCTGATAGCCGGCAATACAGGAATCAGGTAGTGGGCACCCCGATCGAGAAGCAAGCCAGCATACCGGGGCCCAACCTGCGCTTTGGAACCTCCAGCTGGTCCTCGAAGAGCTGGGTGGGAAGCTTCTATCCCGAGGGCACCAAGCCCGCCGACTTCCTGAGCTCCTACGCGAGGGTCTTCAACACGGTGGAGGCCGATGTCACGTACTACCGCATCCCCAGCCACTCGATGGTGCAAGGATGGAGGCGCCGAACCCCGAGTGGCTTCCAGATCTCGGCCAAGTACCCACGGACAGTGGTCCATGCAGGAAGCGGACGCACCCCCGACCCCGACCGAGTCCTGGTCTACGACCATGTTCAAAAGGACAGTGAGAACTTCCTGACAGTGATGCGCGAGCTGGGTGACAGATGCGGCCCACTCGTACTTCAGTTTCCCTACTTCAACAAGCAGGCCTTTGGCGAACCAGGACCTTTCCTGGAGCGCTTGGACTCCTTTCTCGAGCACTTACCGCCGGACTTTCAATACGCGGTGGAGATACGAAACAAGAACTGGGTGACCGAGGACTTGCTCGAGCTCCTGCGCAGCCATCAGGTGGCCTTCGTCTTGCTGGACCTCTCCTACATGCCGCACCCAGCTGATCTCGCCACTCAGCATCAGCTGGTCACCTCCGACTTCATCTACGCGCGCCTGATCGGAGACCGCAAGAAGATCGACTCGATGACGGACAAGTTCGACCAGATCGTCCTGGATCAGAGCTCGCGACTGTCGCGTTGGGCCGACCTGCTGAAGCAGCTGTCGGGCCAGGTCCATGATTTCTTTGTCTACGCCAACAATCACTACGCCGGCCACGGCCCAGCCACGGCTGCCGAGCTGGCCGCCCTCGTCCGGGGCGAGGAGCCGCCGCCTGCGCCTCAGGTTCCACGGCCCGGCGAGCTTCCATTCTAGGTAGGCCGTGCAACATCGCTCCCTCTTCAGCCGCTGGCCCTGTCTGGCGCTCTGGCTGATCTTCGGCGGTGTCTTCCTCTGGAGCCTTCCTGGTCGAATGCCCCTGCTGGACGATGCCTGGCTCGGTGAGCAGGCCTACTGGTTGCAGCGCGATGGAGTGGTGCACTCGAGACTGTTCACAAGCTTCGAGGACTGGGGCACGCGAATCTGGGTCTTCCACAAGCTCTTCATCCCCCAGGGGGCACTGGCCATCGGGCTCCTTGGCTGGTCCTTGCCCGCGCTGCAGGCCGTCAGCCTGCCCTGGTTTGCCCTGGTCCTGGTGCTGCTCGCCTGGCGTGCGAGACGGCTGCCAGGGAACAACGGAACGACGACCGCGCTGCTCGTGCCCCTGCTCTTGTTTGCGCACCCCCTGGCCATCACACATGCCTACAGCTTTCGCCCCGAGCTCTGCCTGGCTGCCCTCGGCCTGAGCTCTTACCTGCTGCTCGAGAACGGGCTGCGCAACAACTCCAGAATCACACTGCTCGCTAGCGCCATCGTGGCCGGCCTGGCCGCGCTCGTGCATCTCAATGGTCTGCTCTTCATCGCAGCCGGATGCCTGACCCTCCTGGCGAGTCGCGAAGTCTCAAGAGCCCTCCAGTTCCTGTTCGTCGCGCTCTTCATCGCCTCTCTCTACCTCGCCGATGCCTTGAGTTCCGGAGAGCTCGCGAACCTCTGGGCGCAGCTCAGGTCCGACCCAGCGCTCGATGCCAGGGACTTCACCGTGGGAGGGGCACTGGAGCGTCTGCTCAGGGAACCCAGGCGCTGGATTCGTCACGGCGAGGATGTGACCACCACAGCCCTGGTCATCCTCGCTGTCGCCGTGGCTCGGGGCAGACTCTGGCGGGAGCACAGGCAGCTGGCCGTCTACACCGGCAGCGCCCTGCTTGGCCTGGCCCTCCTGGCACAGAGCACCACCGCCAAGTACATGCTCCCCGTGCTGCCGATGCTCCTCCTGGTGGTGGGGGTGGCCCTGCAGGAAGTGGAGGGGTGGAGCCCCAGGAGGCGAGGGTGCGCCATCGGCTTTCTCCTCCTGGCCCTCGGAGTGCTCGGCTCCCGGAGCCTGCGCTACTTCTCCCACCGAGTGGACATCCAGGAACGCCACGCGGCCTCCCTCGATGAGCAGATTGAAGCGGGTTCGCGTGTGCTGGCCGACCTGACCTTCATTTTCGACCAGCTCGAGAGTCATGACGTGCGGGGCCTGTGGGCCTACCGCATCGAGTCCGAGTCAGGCGGTGCGCCGCTGGAGATCGAGTGGCTACTCCGGCGCGCCCGAGAGGACCGGGTTCCATTCGTCGTCCTCGATAGTCTCCACGAGCTGCCCAAGAAGCTGGCCGGCGAGTGGCTGAGCCAGGACCGCATGGACACTGGCTGGGACACCCGTCAGCTGGACCTCAGTCCGCCAGTCTTGCTCTTGAGCGACTCAAGGCAGCAGGCATCCAGGCCGGCCGTGGGATTGAACTCGGGGCCGAGCGGCGCCGCTCCGCGGCACCGCTGAGGCTCCCTGGCGCACCGAGAAGACGCGCGCTCAACCCAGGACCGCCAGGATCTCGTCAGCCTGGCCCCCTGGATCCTGAGTATCGATTGCCATCTCGATCAAGCCATCGGGGTTGATCAGGAAGGTGTAGCGGGCTGCAAACTTGGTATCAGCCGCGGCTGCAGCACCGTAGGCAATCGCCAGCTTCCGCTCCGTGTCACACAACAACGGAAAGGGGAAGTCGTGCTTCTCTGCAAAGGCACGGTTCTTCTCGGGCGAGTCGAAGGAGACGCCATAGACGTGGATGGCGCGCACGTCGAAGTCGGAGATTCGATCACGGAACCCCCTGCCTTGCTTGGTTCACCCAGGCGTGTCCGCCATCGGATAGAACCAGAGCAGGTAACGCTGACCTGCCAGGTCGGTCGATCTCACCAGGTTGCCATTCTGGTCCTCACACTCGAAGGCCGGGGCGGGATCACCCACCCTCAAGCTCAACTCGCTACCGCCACCGGGCAAGAAGCGCTGGATCATTTTCTTGAACATGCGTGGATACTAACCGCCCTCAGGACGGAGGTGAAAGCTTCCGCAGGTACCAGGCCACCGGATAGAGTGCCAGGATCAGGACCACCAGGTGGAGCGACCGCGGCTCGGTGAAGAGCGCAGCCAGGGCAGCGCTGAACACCAGCATCCTGCGCAGGGCACAGCCCATGGCCGGGATGATCTCAGCAGGTGACCAGCTGCCGAGCTGCCTGGCCTGCTGGAGGAGGCCCCAGCTGGCACCAAGCACAAGGGCGGCCGAGACTCCACGACCCCACAGGGTTGCCTGCTCGACCGGAAGCAGAGGCACGGCCAGGAACGTGGCCACCATGGCCACGAGCAAGCGACGGGGAGTGGCCAGGCCCGCAGAGCTCTGCTCTCCGTCCTCCAGCCTCCCCAGCCGTGACAGCAGGAAGACGTAGAGCCCGTACAGCAGCGGGGCCAGCAGCAGCAAACCAACGGAACCGAACCCCATGCCCAGGGCGACGAAACCAATCGAGAAGTTCCCAAAGCGGCACAGGCCCAGGAGTCCGGGGCCCAGCCACGGTCCGCGCCCGAAGAGGTCGTAGCTCGCGGCGCAGAGCCCGACACCGGCCACCCAGAGCCCCGCGCTGGTTGAGATGGTGGACGCGAGCAGTGGTCCCGCCACGAAGAGGGCCAGGGCTGCCAGGAGCGCGGCCCCAGCGCCAATCCGACCGGAGGGGATGGGCCGATCCGGCCGCACCAGAGCGTCCTCCTTCCTGTCGGCCCAGTCGTTGAGAGCCATGCCCCCGTGATAGACACACAGAGAGCTCCCAACCAGCGCCAGCGTGCGCGGCCAGGGACTCAACCCTCCTCCGGCCACAACCAGCCCTGCCAGGACATCCGCAACAGCCGTCGGCGAGAGCGAGATGCGCAGCAATCGCGCCCAGGCCTGTAGCCAGCAGAGCACTAGTTGAAGACGTGTGTCGAGAGATCGTTGTAGATCACGAAGACGAAGATCGAGACGATCAAGACCAGCCCCACCAGCTGGCTATAGCTGAAGATGCGCTCGCTGACTGGAGATCCCTTGATCTTCTCTATCAGAAGGAAGAACAGGTGCCCTCCATCAAGGATTGGAATCGGCAAGACGTTCAAGAAAGCCAGATTCATCGAGAGCAGGCAGAGGAACCAGAAGAACTTGACCCAACCAATCTCAGCGGTGTGGTGCGCGATCACGCTGATCTTGATGATGCTACCGACATTCTGTTTTCCAACCTCCTGACGCATCATGCCGCGCAGGTGTCGCCAAACATCACGAATCATCTTGAAGGAAGAAGTAACACCTAGCTTGACAGCCTCTCCGGCGCCCGCCACCCGGAAGGTGTAGCGCTCCATGGTCAGGTTCAAGCCGGTCTCCATCAACTGCAAGGGAGCGGGGCTCGCCTCGAGCTCCAGGTACTGCGCCCCGCCGGTCACCCCTTGATCTCGCCGCAAGGAGAACCTCAGGGCAGCTCCTGTCTGGGCAGCCAGCACAGACGCGTCCTTCAGGTCCTGGTACTCGCTGACGGCGGCACCATTGAGCTCGAGCACCTCGTCTTCGGTACGCATGCCTGCGACCTCGGCCGCAGAGCCCGGCAGAACCACGATACGGGTGCTCTCCAGGTCGTAAGAAAGAGCCAGTGACTCGGCCAGCGCGATGCCCCGGTCCTGGGAGAGCTCCGGCGTCACCAGCTCGAGCGCCTCACCCTCCCGCTCGATGAGCCACTCCACGGGTCCCTGGGTGCTCGTCAGGGCTGCGAGCAGATCTCCCGGTCGCAGCACCCGAGTGCCGTCAATGGACAGGATACGATCGTCTTCCCGCAGCCCCGTCTCCGACACCTGATCCGTCGGCAGGAGCGCGATCAGCCGGCGGAAGGGGCTGGTAAAGCCGATCAGCTCATTCGGGGAGAGTTCGCCGGGTTCGGGCTCGATGACGAACTCCAGCTCCTGGCCGCCACGTTCGACAGCCAGGATGAATGGCTCCTCCGCGTCGACCGCACGAAACAGCTGCTTCTGGGGACTGAGTCCCGGAGTCTGCCCAGCGACCCCCAGCAGGTGATCGCCCATCTTGACACCTGCCTTGGAAGCCGGGCTGTCCTCGGCCACGGTCAGCGGCAGGCCCTCCTCCAGGGGCGCTGAGATCCGACCGATGCTGTAAATGTCGTAGACCTCGTCGAAGGTCGGCAGGATCGAGAGCTCAACGGGTTCCAGTTCGCCCGGCTGAAGCACCTTCAGGATCACCGGCCCCGTCCCGCCGTAGGCCACCTCCGGGGCGACCTGGTCGAGGTCGTAGATCATCTCTCCATTGACCTCCAGGATGAGCGTCCCCGACTCGACTCCAGCCATCCAGGCCGGAGAACCGGGCTCGATCTCCCCAACGACCGGCGGGGTCGAGGGGATCCCCACCGCAAACAGGATGGGGAACACCACCAGGCCGAAGATCACATTCATGATCACGCCTGCCGAGTAGATGAAGAACCTCTGGCCGACGGTCTTGGATCCGAGCTCCCATGGCTGAGCCGGTTGGTCCGAGTAGTGGCTCTCCTCACCGGCCATCCGCACGTAGCCGCCGAGTGGAACAGCGGCTACCTGGTACTCCGTGTGACCTCTACGCCAGGAGAAGAGCTTGGGGCCAAAGCCCAGGCTGAACACGTGGACGCGCACCTTGCAGAGTCGAGCGGCCATGTAGTGACCCGCTTCGTGAACAAAGATCACAAGGCCGATTCCGAGGACGACCTGAACGATGCGCCAGAGAGAGAGAAGATCCATTTGAAGTCGAGTGGCTCTTGGAGTCGCCTTACTCCGTCAGGCTGGCGATCTCGTCGCGGGCCATTTCACGGGCGATGCGGTCGGCGGTCATCAGATCATCCAGGCTGGCGCACAAGCCAGGGCGACGATCCAGAACCGTTGCGTTGATTCGATTGATGTCGGTGAACTGTATTCGTGATTCCAGGAAGGCTGCTACGGCTACCTCATCGGACGCATTCAGCACGCTTCCAGAGTCAGCACCTTCTTCCACACAGCGGTACCCAAGTCCGAGTGCTGGGAAACGCTCCAGGTCCGGAGGAAAGAAATCCAGCTGCCGAAAGAGTGAGAAGTCAAAACCCTTCAGGTCAGCTGGGGCGCGATCGGGGTGATGTAGCGCGTAGTGAATCGGCCCACGCATGTCCGGTGGACCCAGCTGCGCGATCACGGAACCGTCAACGAACTCCACCATGGAGTGCGCGATCGACTGGGGATGCACAACGACCTGGATGCGATCCGGCCCCAGCCCGAACAGATGGTGCACCTCGATCACCTCGAGCGCCTTGTTCATGAGGGTTGCGGACCCGACCGTGATCCGGGGCCCCATGTCCCAGTTGGGATGCTGGAGCGCCATCTGCGGCGTGACCGTCGCCAGGGACTCCACACTCCTCTCCCGGAAGGGACCGCCGCTGGCTGTCAGCAGGACGCGCCGAACTCGCCCCATATCCTCGCCACGAAGACACTGGAAGATGGCGCTGTGTTCGCTGTCGACCGGAATGATCTCGGCGCCATGCTCACGGGCCACCTGCATGAGACGCGTCCCGCCAACCACCAGGGATTCCTTGTTTGCCAGCGCCAGCGTCCTACCGAGCTCCAGCACGGCGACCGAGGGCCGCAGCCCTGCTGCACCCACGATGCCGTGGACGCAAGTCTCGTACCGCGCCTCGCGTACCAGCCGTGTCGCAGCATCGGGTCCCCCGAGGACATGGCAGCTCGCGGGAACCGTCTTCCTCAATTCCTCCGCAGCTTCGGGGTCCGCCATCGCAACGAAGTCGGGCTTGAACTCGGCAACCTGCTCAGCCACCAGCTGCCAGGAGGAGCCTGCCGCCAGGCCGCTGACCCGCAGCCCCCCCTCAGACTCTCGGACGAGAGCCAGGGTCTGGGTGCCGATCGAGCCGGTAGATCCAAGCAGAGCGATTTCTTTCATGGACGGTGTGGGGACTCCGGGAGGATATAACTCTGGAGACACCGGCTACGAGTCTAGGATGGAAGAGCCCGGATCGAAGCTCCGGTCCTGGATTAGGACGAGGAGGATCGCTCCGATGCCCACTCCGAGCTACGGGGAGGAAGACATTCAATGTGGATGAATCGCGCGAAATTCTGCCCGGCCTGCACGACCCCCCTCCAGGAGGAGGAGGTCGCGGGCCGTCTCCGACCCAAGTGTCTGGATTGCGGACTCGTCCTCTTCAAGAATCCGGCCTCTGCAGCCGCAGGGGTCGTGCTGGACCGCAGGTCACGGGTTCTCTTGATCCGGCGAGCCATCGAGCCGTACAAGGGATACTGGGCACTGCCTGCCGGCTACCAGGAGATCGACGAGACCCCCCAGGAGACAGTCTCTCGGGAGGTGAAGGAGGAGACCGGCATCATCGTGGAGCCCGTACGCCTGATTGATCTGATCTTCATTCCCGACGACTCCAGGAAGCCCGCCAACCTCTCGATCTATCTTTGCATCCCCGTCGGGGGGGAGCTCTGCCCCGCAGACGACGCCGAGGATGCGGCCTGGTTCGCCATGACCGACCTGCCAGAGGATATGGGCTTCCACAACCGTGAGCGTATCCTGCAGCCCCTCCTCGAGCAGCTGGGCCGCGAGGCCGGCGAATCCTCGCTCGACTGATCCTGCCGCGGGAGAGGCCCCAGGGAGCCTGCCAGCCAGACGAGGCCTGGCAAGCGTAGGAATGGGGACGTAAGCCGAGTACATTGCCTGACATGAACGCCAGCCGAGACACCATGGATCAAGAACCCCTCTCTTACCGCGATGCGGGCGTGGACATTGGAGCCCAGGACGAGACCCTGGAGCGGGCCAAGAAGTCCATCCAGGCCAGCTTCACCCCCGGTGTCCTCGGCGACGTGGGCCTCTTCGGCGGACTCTTCGATCCCGCCAAGGTCGGCTGTGCCGGACAGATCCTGGTGGCCAGTGCTGATGGCGTTGGCACCAAGCTGGACGTGGCCAAGCGAGCGGGTATCCACGACACGGTCGGCCGCGACCTCGTGCAGCACTGCATCAACGACATCCTCGTCCAGGGCGCACGCCCCCTGTTCTTCATGGATTACGTCGGCACCGGCAAGCTCGACCCCCTGGTTGTCTCGGACCTCATTCGCGGCTGTGCAGACGCCTGTCGGGAGAACGGCCTCGCCTTGCTGGGGGGGGAGACCGCCGAGATGCCCGGCCTCTATTCCGCGGGGGACTTCGACCTGGTGGGCTTCATCGTTGGAGCCGTAGCTCCGGACAAGATCATTGATGGCAGCCGAGTTCGAGCGGGCCAAAAACTGATCGGCCTCGAGAGTGACGGGCTGCACACCAATGGCTATTCCCTGGCACGCAAGATCCTGTTCGAGCGCCAGGGACACGAGCTCGGAGATCGTCCCGTCGAGCTGGGCGGCGCGAGCGTCCAGGAGGCCCTCCTGGCTCCCCATAGATCTTACCTGGAGCCGATCTGGCCGCTGCTCGAGGAAGGCCGACTGGCCGGAATCGCTCACATCACAGGCGGGGGTCTGCTCGACAATCTGCCGCGCATCCTCGGTGGCCTCCGCGCCGTGATTGACATCTCGTCCTGGGAGAGACCACCTCTGTTCCGCTACCTGGTCGATGCGGGACGCGTCGAGACCTCCGAGGCCTATCAGGTCTTCAACATGGGCATCGGCCTGGTCCTGATGGTCGAAGAAGACGATGTCAATCAGGTCCTCGCCTCCCTCGAGAAGTCCGGCGAGCGTGCCCACCTGATCGGCCACCTCGATGACGGCCCGTCCGGCGTGGTCCTCGAGCAAGGTCCCACCTCGTGAGCTCAGGCCGCAGGCTCTGGCTGGCTGGACTCGCCGTTGCCAGCTTTCAGTGCCTGGCTGGCCCCGCGCAGGCTGAAGCTGGTCTCCCTCAGGATCCATCAGTCCTGCGGGCCCTGCAGTTCGAGTCCACCGATGAACGCACCGCCTTCCTGGTTGAGACCCTCCAGGGGACCAGTGCAGAGGACCTGGCGGGCGTGCTGCAGGTCGTGTTCGAGGAGTTCATCGATTCCACCCGCAGGTACGAGATCGAGCAGGCTCGAGCCCTCGCCGAGGCCATGTTCGCCCGAGCACCCGCGGGCTGGAGCGCCATGAGCCTGGCCCTCATCTGCACGCGGGCAGGGGAAAGTTCTCGAGCGCTGGAGGTCCTGAGGACCCAGGTAGCCGGGACTCCTGAGGGCCCAGCTCAGTACGAGCTTCTGGAGCGCCTGGGGCTGGCCATTCAGGGAAGCGGCCATGAGGCCGCCGCTCTGGGGCCCCTGGGCAGTGCCTTTGCCCGGGGCTCGGCCAATGCGGGAGTCGTCCTCGGGCGCATTGCCCTCCGAGAAGGGCAGCTAGAGCAGGCGCGCTCCATCTTTCGTACCCTGCTTACACAGGAGCCACCGCAATCCTGGGCTATGAGGGGCTGGGGGCTTAGCATGTTGCCTCCCCGACCGCCCAACGTAGCTCGAACAAAGTAACCCCACGCGCGGCCCAATCGGAGCCGCCCTAGAGGATTCATCCTGTCACTTCCCCTGAGTCGAAGGCTATACACCTCCATGTTCACGCGAATCCTGCTCTGCGCCAGCCTAGGTCTCCCGCTCCTCGCGAGCGCACTCACTCCTGTCTCAAGCCCGACCCCGCTCGAGGAACTGCAGAAGAGCAGCGAGCACAAGAAGGTCGGCCAGAAGATTGCTGAGTGCATCGAGGGCTACGTCAACCGAGACGGACAGCGTGATGCTGAGGAGGAGCTCAGCGAGTACCTGGACAAGAAGTGGACCAAGGCAGCCAAGGGAAGAAGCCCTCTCGCGCTGTCCGATGACCTCGCCGCTGCTCTCTGGTACGCCACCGATGTTTCAAAGGTCAAGGGAATCAAGAAGGGCCGCGTGAACGACCTGCTGGTCCCCGTTCCCTTTTATGGCGAGGACTACGTCTCCGAGTCAGCTGTCTGGGTTCCGAAGAAGTACTCCACCAAGATCAAGTACCCGCTGATCCTCAGCATTCCGGCGGAGGGTGAGCGGCCCCAGGACAACCTCAACGAGCAGTGGAACGACTCCACAATCCGGGACAACGCCATCATCGTGGCTCTCGGCATGCCCACCACCACCGAGAACTGGGGCTCGCTTGGTGAAGCTGGCAATCCGGAGAAGGCCGGAGGAATCGGGGTCCTGTTGATGAACTTTCGCAAGGCTCTGGAGTCCTACTCGATCGACTACGACCGCATCTATCTCGCAGGACAGGGAATTGGCGTTGCAGCCGCCATGGAGATCGCCAATTACTCCCCTGATCGCTTTGGGGGAGTCATCGGCAGGACAGGAGACGCCGCGGAGATCTCACCGGACAACCTGAGCAACATCCCGTTCATCTTTGCCGGAGGAGGCAAGCGTGCCACCGAGTTCAGCGAGAAGGCCAAGGAAGCTGGCTACGCCGATTGCACGCTCCAGGCAGACGCAAAGGCCGAGCACATCTGGGCCTGGATCGAGGAGAACAGCCGCAGGTCCAACCCCGAGAAGATCGTCTTGCGCCCCGGCTCTCCCTATCCCAACAAGGCGTATTGGATCGACGTGCCCGCGACCGAGTACTCAGATGACGCCATGCTCACCGCCGTGGCTGATCGAGCCTCAAACACGATTACCGTCGACTCGACGGGCATCGCCTCGATCAAGCTCTATTTCAACGACACCATCGTCGACATGGACAAGCCCATCAAGGTGATCTGCAACGGGGTCGAGAACGAGGACCTCGTCCCGCGTAACTTTGGAACGATGATGACCTTGATCTATCGATCACGTAGCGACCCAGGAAAGCTCTACACTGCCTTCCGCTCGTACGACATCCCTCTCACCGAGGGAGAGGCGAAGGACGCCGCCGCAGGCCCCAAGTAACCCCTTCAACTGGAGCCCCGATGAAGAGAGCTAGGGGCAGTCCCGGGTTACTCGCCATCGTTGCCCTGGCAGGAGCCGGGACGATGATCGTCGAACTAGCAGCCGTTCGAGTCCTGGCACCCTGGTTTGGGACCTCCTCAGCAGTCTGGACCAACGTGATCGGCGTCGTGCTGCTCGCGCTGGCCATCGGATATCTGCTTGGGTCACGCCTCGCCATGCGGCCCAACCCAACCCGCACCCTTGGCTGGGCCCTCCTGACAGCTGCCCTGGTGGTTGCCTGTCTCCCCGCAGCCGCCAATCCCATCGCCAGCCTCTTCCGGCCCGAAGGCGGCACCCTTGACCGCGCCAGCGAGCTGCTCATGTGGGGCAGTCTGACAGCCTCCCTGCTGCTCTTCTCTCCCGCTGCCATCGCCCTGGGATGTGTCGGGCCCCTGGCTGTGGAGTGTGTCCAGCAGCGAACCGAAGGTCATGCGGGCACGGCGGGCGGGGCTGTACTCTGCGCCTCCACACTCGGGAGTCTGGCAGGCACTTTCGGCACGACTCACTTCCTGGTCCCCGCTCTCGGCATCTCCTTGAGCTTCTACATCGCTGCAGGGACCCTGGCGCTGCTCGGACTGATCACCCACTGGATGGCCGGTGGCGTGACCACGGCTGGCGGAGGTACGGCTGCCGCCTGCGCACTCTTCGCCCTGGGCCCTGGATTCCAGCCACCACAGCTCGGCCCCAACACCAGGCTGCTGGAAACGGCCCAGTCGACCTACCAGACAGTGCGGGTCGTTGAGACCGGAGAGGGACCTACGCTCCAGAGACAGCTGCAGGTCAACGAGGGGCTGGATTCCTTTCAATCGGTCTGGCAGCCAAGCCCAGGCCTGCTGCCAGCAGGCTACTACTACAACTACTTCTGCCTGCCGGCCTGGTGGTCCGCGGGCGCTGGCCGCTGGCGCGTGATGGTCCTGGGGCTCGGTGCTGGAACAGCATGGCGGGTGCTCGAAGGTGCCATGCCCGATGACACGACCCTGGACGCGAGCGGTGTGGAGATCGACCCCAAGGTCGTCGAGCTGGCTCGAAGCCACATGGATCTCGCAGCAGAAGGTCCAGGGCGGAGAACCTGGTCTGGTTGGGACGCCAGAGCCGCGCTTGCACAAGGCGCTCAAGAGTACGACCAGATCATCCTCGACACCTATGCGAATCAGATGGAGGTCCCCGCGCATCTTTGCAGCGAGGAGTTCTTCACAGAGGTGCACGAGCACCTCGTCGATGGGGGCTGGCTGACCATCAACATTGGCGGCTTTGACCTGGACGATCCGGTCGTCGAGGCGATCACGAGTACAGCCGCTTCCGCCTTCGAGCGCCCGGCACTGCTCGTTCGCGTCCCCTTCTCGCGCAACTGCATTGCGTACCTGCGGAGGGGCGCGCTCCCCTTCACTCCAGGGAGCCCGGGATGGACCATCGAGGATGGCCCCGCTGCGTCCTTGCTCCCTCCTGTGGAGTTGGACGGCGCCTGGAAGCTCATCAGACCGGGCAGCGGACCTCTCCTGACAGACGATCGCAATGGCATCGACGCCCTGCAGCGCGAATCGCTCTCCCGGGCCTCCCTGAGGCTGGCCCGTCTGGAGGCCAGCAAGCCCGGGCAGCCCAAGCCGTGAGCGGCCTGGCCTCACTCGCCTTCCTGGCCGTGGCCTTCGCCGCTGTGCCCCAGGAGCAGGAGAACGGCCTCCAGGCGGCCGTCCGCCTGGTGGGGGAGGAGCGCTATCGCGCTGCCCTCGAAGCCGCCAGGGCCGAGAGTCAACCCCTGGCGCGAGCTCAGGCGGAGCTCTACGTCCTGCATCAGGGGGGAGCCCTCGAGGAGGCTCTCCTCGCCGGCCTCGAGGGGTTGGAGACCTCGCCCGAGGACCCCTGGCTACTCGAGCGCTCGGCCTACCTGGCCCTCAGCCTGAATGCGGGCTCGCTCGCCGAGGAGCTCTACCTGAACCTCCAGCAGGTCACTGACGAGGCAAGCTGGGATCTTCACGAGCCCCGACTGGGAGAGGCCAGAGCCATTCAGGAGCGCAGGGAGGCCGAGGCCCTGGCCCTGACACGGGCCCGACTGGGAGTCATCGCGGTGCTGCTGGCGACCCTGGTGCCGCTGCTCTTCTGGTACCGAGCTTCACGGGTGGAACCCGAGTAGTCGACGGCAGGGAGAGAGCCCCCAGGGATCGTCAGGCGCACCAGGTAGAACAAGAGAGCGGGCCCGGACGAGGAACTCGCCCGGGCCCGCTCGCTGTGGGAAGAATCAACCTACAGGATGTCGAGCAATCCTGTTCCGGACTCGCCGGTCAGCGTCGTGGTGTTCGCGCGGTAGTTGATGTCCACGGAGAACTTGGCGTTCCACGGGAGCTTCTCCTTGTCCGCGACGATACCAAGAGCCACCGCAGCAAAGCCTCGAGCGGCACCGGTAAGGCTATCGTCCTGGAGCATCTCAACCAGCGGATCAACCGAGCGGGCATCACCGATGAAACCCAAGGCCGAAGCCAGGGCAGCCTGAGTCGTGAGAGTCTTGGCCTCGGCGAGCATGGTGGTCAGCTTCGTGACCAGAGCCTTGTCACCAAGCAACCCGAGGGAGATGGCAGCCTGCTTGAGGAGTTCGCCACGATACTTCGACTTCTCGACAACTTCCTGGATGGGCTCGATAGCCGTCACCGAGTTCATCAGGCCGAGCCCGATCGCGGTGTAACCCCGAACGTCGTCGTCCGACATGCTGTCGAGCTTGTCCAGCAAGATCTTCTCCGCGTCCGTGTCACCAGCGATTCCGCAGGCGATTGCGTAGGCGCCAACCTCGATCTTCGTCTTCGTACCCTGAAGGGCCTGGCGAAGAGCTCCGAGTGAAGCCGAGGAGGGCTCCTGGTTGTTGTCAAGGAGACCACGCTCCATGACACCGATCGCGAGGCCAGCCCAGGGCTTGACCTGAGTCTTGCCCTTGGAGAGCTGGGTCAGGAGGTACTTGCGCACATCCTTCACACCGGCCATCGGGTCATCGCCATCACCGGGACGGCCACCGACCTGTCCCATCGCAATCACGCTGAAGTTCTTGACCTGAGCATCTGCGTTGGCTGAAGCATCCTGCAAGCTGGCACGGATGGTTACATCGGCATCGTCATCGTCGAGGTCACCAAGCATCCCGAAGGCCAGAGAGGCACTCTGACGCATCTCACGAACACCGACGTTTCCACGCTTGGTGACGTAGGGAGCGATCGCGTCGACCACTCGACTCTTGATCTCCTTGTCATTCAGGTCGTCCATCAGCTTGACGATTGCGCGAGGAGCATGGGCACGCACCAGGTAGTGCTTGTCCTTGCTCTTCTCGTCCGAGAAGAACTCGATCAGATAATCGATCTGCTCCATGCGGTTCTGGGGCGACAGGGGGCCTTCGGCCTCCGGGTCCACAGGAGCCGCCGAGGCAATCTCCAGGGGCACCAGGCCCATGGCGACGACCGCTGCAACCTTGACGTCACGAGTACGACCACGCGGCGACTCGCAAATCTGCCAGAGGATGTCGACGATACGCTGACGCTGCTCGGGATCCTCGGTGTAGTAACCGATCTGGCCAAGGCCGAAGGCGGCGAATGCCCGCGTGCGATAGTTGACGCCAGCCTCGCTACCGACCAGCTTGCGACCCGCGGCATTGTCCAGCAGCAGGTTCTCAAGCGTATCGATCGACTTGACATTGCCCAGGATGCCCAGCGCCACGGCGGCGGTCTCGGCGATCTCCTGGTTGCCATCCTTCAAGAAGGGACGAATCAGCTCTTCGAACTGGGAGGTCCCATCCTCGGACTGCTCATCGCCGATCTTGGCCAGCGCGATCATGGCGCCGGTCACGATGTCATTGTTCGTCTCGGTCTCGAGCGACTTGATCAGCGCAGGCACGATTGTTCCACGAATGGTCTCCTCCGAGGGAGCCATGCTGTCCTTCGCCTGGTTCGTCTGGCCGTGCCCCAGGAAGAAGTCGTCCGAGCCGGTCAGCGTGCTATCGCTGTGGATATGGCTCTTCAAGTTGAGGTAGGGATCCTTGTTGAAGCCCCACCAGAACTGCCAGAGGGTCAGGTCCGGGCCAGCAGAACCACCGGAGGTCGTCGGGCCCTTGGGACCGGAGTTGCCAGGAGCTGCCGGGCCTGCGGGGCCGGGCGTGCTGGGGCCGGAGGGACCTGGAGCAGAGGGGCCGGAGGGGCCGGGCGTGGAGGGTCCACCACCACCGCCGCCGCCGCCGCCGCCGGGTGGAACCGTGTCACCAGGTCCTCGATACGTTCCACCGTGACCGGTAGAAACGTCTTGAAGGCCGATGGCACCCGCAGTGATCAGGGTGCCTAACAAGAGCAGCTTTTTCATCTTGGATTTGAAGAGTCGAGTATTTGGTTGATTGGGAGTCCCACAGGCATGTGCGCATGCAGGCAAATGGCGAGCAAGGCGCGTGCCACTCCGATTCTGCGACCCTCATTGAATCGCCGAATCGGGCAGGAAGCAATCCCAGGAGAGGATGCTTCCTGGGCCCAGGCCCCATGTTTTGCGTGGAGCGGAGCTTTCGCGTTCCGCCTACGTAGCGCCCTGTGCCCGAGGGGTTACCAATTCCCGAATCCGGCCTCCTGGGCCAGCAGGACACTTTAAGCGCTTCCCTCAGGCCCTTGCGGGGGACAGACTGGCCTCCCATGACCTCCAGGGGAACAGGATCGGTACAGGAGTGCCTCTTTGGTGGCCTGCTGGCCGTACGCGAAGGTCGCGATCCACTTCTGGCAGGACTCACGGCCGCACGGCTTGGCCTGGGAGCCTCCCGAGGGATCTGGGTCTCCAATCGGCCAGGCCGCGGCGCCATTTCCCTGAGCGAGCCCGGCTGCGAGCTCAGACGAGAGGATCTCCCAGCCTGCCTTCCGACACGCTGGCTGGAGCAGGCTCCTACAGGCCGGGCCCGACTGCTGGGACCGAACTGGCTGAGACGTGATCCCCGTGCCGTGGCCGCCGGCCTCGACTGGGCGCTCGTCGCCCAGGCAGAGCGTACCCAGGGTCGACTGTGGTTCGAGTCATCTTCGCCCTTGCAGGTGGACTCCGCCTGGATCGGCGATCTGCTGGCAGCCCTCGAGCACCTCGAGGAGCTCGCCAACCAGGGCGACCAGAAGCGACAGAGGGATCGACTCGAGCTGATGGGGGAGCACGCGGCGGGAGTGGCTCACGACCTTCGCAACCAGCTGTCCCTCGTCCAACTCGAGTACAGCAGACACGCCGACGAAGGGCTGCTGTCGGAAGAACTGGAGCACGGCCTCGAGGGGGCCCTGGAACTGTGCAGGAACTTCCTCTCCGTTCGCAAGCACAAGGCTCGCCCTCCATACCCTCTCAAGCCGCTGCTGGTGAAGGAGATTCGCGCAGCATCCTCACTCTCGCTCCGGGAAGGTGAGGTTCGCGTGGCCTTGAGATGCCTGCCGGGGGTCGAGGCCAATAACGACCAGGCTCTCCTGCGCCGGATACTGCGCAACCTGCTCCTCAATGGGATCGCCGCGACTCCCAGCGGGTCGAGCGTGGAGCTCGAGGCCTGCAAGGGAGCGACTGGCGTCGAGATTCTCATTCGCGACGAGGGTCGCGGAATGAGCCGGTCGGAACTTGATCGACTGCTACGGGCAGGCGAGTCACGGGGCGGGACAGGGTTTGGCACCAGCTCGGTGCTTGCCTGTGTCGAGCAGCTAGGCGCAGACCTCGAGGTCGAGTCAGCCCCCGCAGCGGGAACGGAGTTCCTCTTGAGACTTCCGAGCGAAGCTCTTCCCAAGTCCGGAGAAACACCAGCTGTGTCCTAGACGCCCTCCGCGCTCCCGATTGAGGACCTCAGGTACTCACGATTCATTCGTGCGATGTTGCTGACATCGATCTCCTTGGGGCACGCCGCCATGCACTCGTACTCGTTCGTGCAGTTGCCAAACCCAAGGGAATCCATGGTGTCCACCATCCCAAGCACACGAGATGCCCGCTCGGGCTGACCCTGTGGCAGGAGGGCGAGTTGCGAGACCTTGGCACCTGTGAAGAGCATCGCCGCTGCATTGGGACAGGCAGCCACACAGGCACCGCAGCCGATGCAGGCAGCCGCATCCATGGCGAGGTCAGCCTTGTCCTTGGGAACCAGCATGGAGTTCGCATCCTGCGGGCTGCCGGTGTTGACCGAGATGTAGCCACCAGCCATCACGATCTTGTCCAGGGCTGAACGGTCCACCACCAGATCACGCACGATTGGAAAGCCTGAGGCCCTGAAGGGTTCGACGTAGATCTCATCGCCATCCGCGAACGACCGCATGTGAAGCTGACATGTCGTGACGCCCGGCTCCGGGCCATGCACCTGCCCATTTATCACCATGCTGCACATGCCGCAGATGCCTTCACGGCAGTCATGGTCGAAGCAAACAGCAACACCACCGCCCTCAAGGATCTGCTCATTCGCAACGTCAATCATCTCGAGAAAGGACATGTGCGTCGAGATATCCTTCAGCTCGACCTTCTCGAAGGAGCCGGGATCTTCCGGACCCGCCTGACGCCACAGGTGCAGCTTGACGTTGATACTCTCGGGATGGGCTTGGGCGCTCATTTGTAGCTCCTCGTGGCCAGCTTGACGTACTCGAATGAAAGGTCCTCCTTGTGAAGCGTAGGCTTCTGACCAACGCCCTGGAATTCCCAGGCAGCCGCGTAGGAGAACTCCTCGTCGTTGCGCTGAGCTTCACCCTCTGAGGTCTGGTACTCCTCGCGGAAGTGACCACCACATGACTCGTTCCGATGCAGGGCATCGAGAGCAAAGAACTCGCCTAACTCGAGGAAATCCGCGAGCCGAGCCGCGTGCTCGAGCCCGGGATTGAGATGGTTCGGGTCACCGGAGACGTGGACGTCATTCCAGAACACCTCGCGCAGGGCGGAGATCTCCTTCGCTGCCTCGGCCAGTCCGGTGGCGTTACGCCCCATGCCAACCTTCTCCCACATGATCTTCCCGAGCTCTCGGTGGATGTCTGTAGCGCTTCGGCTGCCCCTCACGCCCAGGATCTTGGTATTGCGCTCTCGAGCCTCGTGCTCGATTGCCGCGAAGACCTCATGTTCGGTGGTGACCGCCTCCCGCTTGCGCCCGGCTATCTGCACGGTGACCGTGGAGGGAGCGACGAAGTAGCCATCGGCCAGGCCCTGCATCAGAGCACTGGCACCCAGTCGATTTGCACCGTGATCGGAGAAGTTGGCCTCTCCCAGCACGAAGAGCCCAGGAATGCTGCTCTCGAGATTGTAGTCAACCCACAGTCCACCCATCGTGTAGTGAACAGCCGGATAGATCATCATCGGCACCTCATAGGGGTTGGTGCCGGTGATCATCTCATACATCTGGAACAGGTTTCCGTACTTGGCCTCGATGACCGGCTTGCCATCGCGAGCAATGGCGTCACGGAAGTCGAGGAAGACGGCCTGACCGGTCGGTCCCACACCCTGTCCGGCATCACACTCGACCTTTGCTGCGCGCGAAGCCACGTCGCGCGGCGCAAGATTTCCGAAGGACGGGTAGCGACGCTCGAGGTAGTAATCCCGCTCCTGTTCAGGGATCTCGGAGGGCTTCCTCGAATCACCGGCTTGCTTGGGAACCCAGACACGCCCGTCATTACGCAGGGACTCACTCATCAAGGTCAGCTTGGACTGGTAGTCACCAGAGACCGGGATGCAGGTCGGGTGGATCTGCGTGAAGCAGGGATTGGCGAAGTAGGCTCCACGACGATGAGCGCGCCAGGCCGCGGTCACGTTACAGGCCTTCGCGTTGGTCGAGAGATAGAAGACATTGCCATAGCCACCAGTACAGAGCAGCACAGCGTCAGCTGCGTAGCGCTCGTACTCACCGGTGATCAGATTGCGAACGACAATTCCTCGAGCCTGGCCATCGATGACCGCAAGATCGACCATCTCGCGCCGAGGAAACATCCGCACCGTGCCCGCGGAGACCTGACGCATCAGGGCGCTGTAAGCCCCAAGCAGGAGCTGTTGACCTGTCTGCCCACGGGCGTAGAAGGTCCTGGACACCTGAGCACCACCGAAGGATCGATTGTCCAGCAAGCCCCCGTACTCGCGGGCGAATGGAACGCCCTGAGCGGCGGCCTGATCGATGATGTTGTTCGAGACCTCGGCCAGCCGGTAGACATTGGACTCCCGTGCACGGAAGTCTCCACCCTTGACCGTGTCGTAGAACAGGCGGTGAACGCTGTCGCCGTCATTTCGATAGTTCTTGGCCGCGTTGATGCCACCTTGAGCAGCGATCGAATGGGCCCGGCGTGGAGAGTCCTGAATGCAGAAGTTGAGGACGTTGTAACCCATCTCGCCAAGGGAGGCAGCGGCAGCACTTCCGGCGAGGCCAGAGCCAACGACGATCACCGTGAACTTCCGACGGTTCGCCGGATTGACCAGCGGGAGGTCGAACTTGTGCTTCGTCCAGCGGTCCTCGATCGGACCCGTCGGGCACTTGGAGTCGAAATTCGTCATCAGGAGTTCCCTCCAAAGAAGATAGTGAGCGGGAACAGCAGGAATCCGACGGTCAGGAGCCCAGCGAGGCCATAGCCCAGGACCTTGACCAGCGGGGTGTACTTGGGATGGTTCAAGCCCAAGGTCTGGAGAGAGCTCTGAAAGCCATGACTCAGGTGCAGCCCAAGGGCCAAGAGCCCCACCACATACGCTCCCGCTCCCAGCGGCCGTGACAGCTCGAAGCGAACCAGACTGGCCATGCTGACGTCGTCACCCTTCTGCAGTCGGAAGTGCGCGAGGTGCAGGATCACGAAGAGCAACACGATGACCCCTGTGAAGATCATCGTTCGCGAACCAGGGGTCCGTCCTCCGTGAGCCTTGCTGACCATGTAACCCTTGGAGCGAGCCTTCTTGTTCTCCAGGGTCAGCCGCACGGCAAGCCCCATGTGGACCAGGAAGAGAACGACCAGGCCAATCTCGGCCAGGGGCAGAAGAGGGTTGTTGCCGATGGTGTCCGCGTAGGCGTCGAAGGTGGCGCCATCGCTATCGGCGAAGAACGTCATGTTCCCCGCGAGATGAACGACGAGGAATCCGATCAAGGCGAGCCCCGTGAGGGCGACCACTGCCTTTCTTCCGATTGAAGAACGCGCGGTACGAGTCAGCCAGCTAAGCATGCTTCTGCCTCTGCAGGGATGCGGGGAAGAGGTGGAATAAGAGGTCCACGAGTGGGGGGGGTGGGTAGGTGCAATGCGTGCCATTCCCGGAATGAAGCGAGGGATCATCGGGGAGCCGAGCCCCGGGTGGCCCGAACTCCACGAGGGAACTTAAGCGTGACTCCTTCAGGGGCCAACCACGCGAACCCGTTTTTCAGCCAGGGGAGGAGGAAACTCCATCACGCCCAAGGCCCCGGACCCGGTTCAATCAGCGCACCTCGCCAGGGCGAGCTCCAGGAATCCCACCCTCTGGCTCAGTTGTTCGGGAAACCCTTGGGCTTCTTCGGACCCGCACCAGGGGGGTTCCCCGGTCCACCGGCTCCCGCCTGGGAGGGAGGCCCACCGGGGCCGCCTTCGAGGGCACGCTTGATCTCATAGAAGCCCTCGCCGAAGTGGTACGCCAACCAGATCAGGTAGCAGTCGATGTTGTCGACGGGATCGTCCACCTCGAAGGCCGCCTTGCACGTCAGGTCGCAGGGGCGGTCCTTGTCCATAAAACAGTTCTTGGGCATCAGCACCTCGCATGGAAGCTTGGAGCACGGAATGGTACAGAACAAGGCAGCCGGATCATCCCTGCAGCCCAGCTTCCGGGCCATCTCCGGCATATCCACAGTGCAACATAACGTACATTATCAGACATTCGGCACAGCCAGGGATGGCCCCTGACGGCCCCCTGATGACCTGATCGATGGTTGGATGATTCCCCGCTCCTGCACAGGCTCTGAAGAATACGAAAGGATCTGGCCCTGAATGTCCGAGAAGAACCTCGGACCAGACCCCAACAGGATCCCCATGAACCGCCGTCAATTCTCCAACGCCGCCCTCATCTGCCTGGGCCTCATCAGCTCAGGCTGCCTGGCGAGCCACCCGGACAGCTCGACCTCCCAGGACCTGGGCCAGGGCTCAGTCTTCGATGGCGCCCGAGGTCAGCGTTCCTTCCAGCTGGACATGCCCGTCTCCCGGGCACCCTTCAAGAAGTCCTACGTGAACTGGAAACAGCGCATCGATCAGCCCTACGTCTACGTGGAGTTCATCGGCTCGTACACCGAGACCGGGCGCCTCTTGCCGCTGGTTCATCGGGCCATGGCCGATCAGGGCATCGAGCCTTCAGGACCGCCATTCAACCTGTACTTTGACGATCCGGGCACCACAGCGACGGAACGACTGCGCTCGAGAGCCTGCGTGCCAGTCGAACAGCAGGTGCGCACGGACAACAACCTCGCCTTCGATCTGCTGCCGAGCACCACCGTAGTCTATGCCTTTGTCGCCGGCGCTTACCCCGAGGTTCCGCGCTCGTACCCATCCCTGTATGAGTTCATGCTCAGAAGCGACTGGGTCGAAAATGGCCCGATTCGGGAGACCTACCTGGTCGCGCCCGACTCCGTGCAGAGCTTCGATGACCTGATCACCGAGGTTCAGGTCCCGGTCACCTACGCACCCTAGAGAGTCAGCTCCGCCCTAGGATGTTGCTTTTCGGGGGTGTGTGGCCTGGCGCCTGCGAACCATGGATCCTAGGCCAGGCTCTGCCGGAGCTTGGCCGCCTCGGGCGGATAGCAGCAGGCGACCACGAAGGCGCCGTCTTCGCCTGTGTATCCGCGGAAGAGATCCCCAGCGGTCAGCTGGGAGAGTAGCGGCTGGTCGAGTTCGACCTCGCGTTCCAGCTCCTGGGCATCACGAATCCGCGCCAGGGCCCCCTGCGTAACTCCGAGATACTCGAAGAGCTCCCCGCTTCCGGTCTCGTCCCTCTCCACCAAGGAGTTGGCGACCACAGCGCGTGGCAGACTCTCCTGGAGCGCGGCCAGGCACTCGGGCAGATCCTCCTCGAGTAGCTCCACCCCCTGCGTGCTTGCAGCCCAGCTGGTGAACTCCAGCATGGCAGCCGCAAGGTTCTTGGCCTCGACACCACTCTTCAGCTGACGACTCTCGGGAATCCAAAAGCACGCGAAGCTCAGCACGTCTCGGTGGCCAAGGTTCTCAAAGACTCCTACATTCGCGGAGTAGGTACCGAACAAGCGCAGGACCTCGTGCTCAGCCCGAAGCTCTGGCCCCAAGGTCTGCTCGGTCTCCCAGAGAAACTCCTCGATCATCGCGCCGACGACCCCGGGGAAGTCAGGTGCCTCCTTGTCCTCATCGCCATCATCGTCTTCCAGGCCCAGGCGCCTCGTGAGCTCACGGAAGGACGTCTCCAGGTCGATCCCCGCAGCCCGGTCTCGATCGAATTCTGCCAGGGAAGCTGAGATATCGACGGCCCCTGTCACCTCGTCCTCCGTCGCATCACCTGCATCTGGTGCCGAGAGCACGGGCCAGGCAGCCAGCAACAGAGCTCGAGCTCGACCAAGATCCATCTCCGTCTGGAAGGCCAGCTGATCCAGGATCTGTCCGACCAGGTCGTCCACGCCACAGACCAGGGTTTCTGCGTCCTGGGGGCTTCTCGCCAGGCCACGGCACCAGGACTGGATTACCTCCTCGCTGATCCCCTCTTGAGCAAGGAATTCCTGCAGCTCCCCCACCGGGTCCTTTGGCCCTGAAGAGCCAAGGTGACCCTGCGGTGAATCGGCCCCTGCCACCCGGGTGTGTCCCCAGAACATGCGCTCCAGCTCCACTTGCGACAGGCGCATCACGGCCCGCGAGCGAGACTCCCGCAGCTCGTTCAGATCTCGAATCAGAGCTGCCAGGAGCTCGGCGCTTCGGAACAGCTGACACGCAGGAGAGGCCAGATAGAGGTCTCCCTCGACCGGAAAGAGCCTCCCGACGATCAGGTCTCCGGGCAACAACGAGGCAGGTCCCCGGGGCTGGATCAATTCCAGCCGAGTGAGCCCCGCCAGGTCTCGAGCAGCCAGCACACCTTCAACGGGTCCCTCCAGGATCTCGAAGATACCGGTGATCGATTCGGTGTAGGCAGAACGCAAGGCACGCAGATCCTCATCAGCCTCCTCCCACCAGCACTCGAGCAGGGCATCAACTGGAAGGCCACCGATACACTCAGCATCGCGCTCGAACAGGAACCACTCGAAGAGTCGACGAGCCCGGTGCCCGGAGCGCTCATCGGTTCCGACCTCCTCGGACGGAAATTCCACGAGGCTCCGCTCGTACTCACTGGCCAAGGCAGCGTCGGCGGTGATCAAGTTCTGATACAGCGCGAAGCCCTGCTCGAACAACGCTGCATCGTAGCCGTCTGACTCTCTGGTGGGATTCTCCATGCTCACTTGGGGAAAACGCGGGGTTGACTCGCGATTTGAGCACAACATTCTAGACCAGATTCCCAATCAGAGTCTTGCCTGGAGAGCATCCCGGTTCAGGAATTCATGGACTCCCCCACTCAAGCCCAGAGTGGACTTGATGGCTCCCTCGGCGTTTGATTTCCTGTCCAGGGGCGCCTGAACAGCCCCTGACCCCTCTCCACAGTTCCACGACCAGCCATGTTCATAGAGACGCTCTCCGTCACTTCAATCAGCTCAGACGCTGCAGCTTCGGGCATCGAGCTGGGCTGGATCGACTGGATCGGCCTTGGGCTGGGAGCAACCTTCATGGTGCTGGGGCTCATGCGAGGACTCTGGTGGCAGGTCATTCGGCTCCTTGGCCTGCTGGGCGCCGCAGCTCTGGCCAGGACCTTCTCCGCTCCCTGGGGAGCTGCTCTGGAGAAGTCCACCGACATCTCCCACGAGGTCGCCGTCGGAATCGTCTGGGTAGGCCTCTTCCTCGCGGGAATCATCCTGACTGCGATCCTGGGAACCCTGGGAAAGAAGAGCCTGCAGGCCATGCAGCTGGGGACGCTCGACCGCTTCGGGGGCCTGCTCGCAGGACTCGCGACAGGGGTCCTGCTTCACGTGTCTTGGCTCGTCGTGCTCGCTCACCTCGGCCCGCAGCCTTGGACTGCGAACCGACTGGATGGCACCTACAGCCGAAGCCTCCTCCAGGTATTCACCACTCGCTACCCGGTACTCACCCAGAAAGAGACCCTGGCGGCCGATAGCATCCAAGAGTGGCTGGGTAGCAGGCAGCCCGATCACTGAGCCTGGCAACCGCGAGGAGGGAAGCCCCCCCCACTGCAAGCCAGGTCACGGCCCGTTGACAGGCCGCCGCTTCCAAGGCATTCTTGCTTGCTGAAAACTGGATCGCGCGCGCCTTGGGGAAGCAGGTTAGAACCCTGCACGGTCCCGCCACTGTATTTCGTGCGCCGAAACGCCCCGATTCCACTCACCTGAGTGGAATGGTCACTGGAGCTTGCTTCTCTGGGAAGGCTCGGGCGTTGAGGTGAAAGCGATGAGTCAGGAGACCCGTGGCACTCGTGGAAAAATCGACCCCGAGGACTGGGTCCTGCTTCCACCCACCAGACCTACCGAGCCATGGCTCGGGCAAGCCCCAGGTGACAAGAGGGCTCGTTTAGGCTGACGGTTCACGCAGGTAGTCTCCGGACTCGGGATCGGTCTCGACAGAAGACCTCTAAAGAAGATCCGAAACCCAATGCGTCAGTTCCATTCCATCAATGCCCAAGTGGTCCCTGGCCTCCTGCTGGCCACCTCACTCTTCACCACCACCGCCGCCGCGCAGGACATCATCGGCGGTGGATTTGCGATCACAGGCTCTCAGCCGACACCCGCTGCCTTCGCCTCCTACGACACCCTCCCCAGTGGCGACAGGATCGTCTTCGACGGCCTGAGCATCGACCGCTACGACTCCAGTGGGACGATCGTTCAGAACCTCGCGATCCTGCCCGGCTTCGTCTTCAATTCCTTCGTCGAGGCCGATCCGAGCTCCAGTTTTGCTCTCGTAGGCGAGAGTTCAAACGGCGACATCTTCCGTGTGGCCCTGGATGGTTCCGGCTACACGACCCTCGCGAATCTTCAGTTCAACTTCGACGCCGTTTTTGAGGATGCGAACAACGTGTTGATCAGCGCGGCAACCTGCGGTTTCGGTTGCGGCAATGACATCGTACGTGTCAATACAACCACGGGAAGTACAACCTTCGTGGCCAATGTGGCGGGGGCCTCGGGCCCGGTCGACATGGACGATCAGGGGAGGCTCTACTATGGAACCATTGACACGGTCACTCCGAACAACTCCAAGATCATCTCCTGGAACCAGACCCAGCTTCACTCAGGCCCCGTTCTCGACGAGAGTGACGCGATCGTGCTCGTCTCAGGACTCGGAGGTGCCGGGGCACTCGCCATCGATCCCATCTTCGGCAACGTCTTTCTGGCCGAGTCGATCTTCGGAGGTACCAGCCGCATACTCGAGTTCGATGTCAGCAACGGCTCACTGGTCGACGTCATCGTGGAGAGCCCCGATTACCTCACAAGTGTCGAGCTCATGCTGGGCCGAGGCATTGGCCACTTCCATGCCTACCAACCCGAAGATGGCGTCTTCATGCACTACAACGGACAGGATGAGATCATCACTATCCGCCCGCAACGCCCCACAGCCTCGATCAGCCAGAGTGGAGCCGTGGCCACCCTCAGCGTTCAGAACGCAGAACCCAATGGAGGCATGCTGGTACTCTTCTCGAATGCTGGCAACTTCGACCCGAACTACATCTCCGTTCAGCTGAGCTTCAACTTCCTGTTCCACTCCAGTGTTCCGATCGGTCAGATCCAGCGCACCCCCTTGCTGATCCCCATCGACGCCACGGGTTCGGGGTCCTTCCAGTACTTCGATCCCGGCAACCTGCAGGGCACCAAGGTCTTCCAGGCCCTGATCACCGATAGCAACGGCGGCTTCATCGGAAGCACGACCGCAGCCCTGAACTAGCAGGGACCCGCTGAGTGCTGGGTGGGCTCCTCAGAAGAGCAGGCTGCCCAGCAGACCTTGGCAACGCCCCGCTCCGGGCAGGCCAGGCTCTAGACAGTTCGAAGCCCCTGGAACCAATCCAGGCCACGGGCAAGCTCCGGCTCCAGCGCACCCTGGAGGGTCATCGAGCTCGAACTGCAGCCATTGCAGGCACCGTGCAGACGCACCTCGACCCAGCCGAACTCATCGATCCGCACCAGACGGATGTCCCCTCCGTCCGCCAGGAAGAGCGGCCGGAGTCGTTCCAGAACAGCCTCGACCTGCTCGACCTGCGCTGGATCTCCCTTGGGGCGATCGGAGGAACCACCGCCGAAGAGTCTCTCGAGGAATTCCATGGGTAACCCCTAGCCTACTCGAAAGCAGTTCACGAGGGCTCTCGCAACCAGCTGGCGGGAAACCGCCAGCTCCAGCCGCCATCCCTGATGTCGAGGGTCGTCTCGGGAAGGAGCACCCCGACCTGCTGTCGAAGGCCGTCGTAGCCACAGGATGGGGTTCGCGGACAGATCAGCACCCAGGCATCAGCCTCACCAAGCAATTGCCAGTGAAGCTTCTCCCCTTCGGGCAAATCGAGGACAGCCTGACAGATCAGGGCCGCAAAGGCCCAGGGCAACTGCCATCCATCGTGAACCTCCGGCGCGAGATGAGGAATGGGTTGTTCGCAGACAAGATCCCGGCCACTCCGACGAGCAACCTCACCAACAGCGCTCATGAGAATCTCGAGACCGCGTGCCACTCGGCGGCTGAGCAGCATGTCAGCACCGGCCGCCGAGGAAAGCACGGCAAGCAGATATCCCATCTCGTCGGTATCGGCAGCCGACTGACCCAGGTCTTCAGAGCGCTCCCCCAACCAGTCTCTGGTGCGATCCACACCAATCAGTGCATGTAGATTCGAGAGCAGCTGAGTGGTGTTGTTCATCCTGTGGACCAGCACAGGCAAGAGCATTCGTGCGAGTGGATCGCTCACGCTCGAGTCGATTTGCTCTTGGACCAAGTGTTACTCCAAAGTGTGTAGGAGAGATTCCACGCTCGAACTTTCCAGGGAGCGTTTGCCCGTGACTTATCCCCCGGACCTGACAGCTGATGATCCGGGGGTGGTACCAAGGAGGGGACTCGAACCCCTACTCCCTTACGGGAAGTGGATTTTGAATCCACCGCGTCTACCAATTCCGCCACCCTGGCCCAGCGCACAGACTAGTCGGCCCCGGGGGGGAATCAAGCGGGGAATCCCCCAGCAGCGAGAAGAACGTCCAGGTCTTTCGGTTACTCGATCCCCGAGACCTCGAAGGCCAGCCCAATCCCCCGGCCGACACCTGCAGCTGTCAGCGCATAGCGCAGACTCGAGAGGATTCCCGGGGTGAAGGCATGCAGCCCATAGGTCTCGTGCACGAGACGGAGCACCTCCCCACGGCCACCAAAGGCCACCTCCTGATTGGCGAGGACGCCCGGCAGGCGCAGGGAGTGAATGGGTACACCGCCCACATCCTGATCCCCACGAGCACAGGCAAGCCGCTCAGCAGTATCCCTGGCAGTCCCCGAAGGCGCATCCTTCTTCGCCGGCCCGTGGCGCTCGATGATCTCCGCTCGGGAGAAGAATCTCGCGGCCTCCTCCGCCGCTCGTTGAAGGAGCCACATGCCGACAGAGAAGTTCGGGACCACGAGACCTCCCAACCCGACTTCCCGGGCTGCTCGGTCCAGGGAGTCATTGTCTTCCAGGGAAAGGCCGCTCGTGCCGATCACCGGTCGCTGACCGACGGAGAGCATCCTCAGACCGTGACGTCCCCCAGCTCCGGCCTCGGTCAGGTCGAGCCCCACACTGGCACCCGTGGCCGCCAGGCCCTCCTCCGTGCACTCACCGCGGCCCAGACATCCCACGACCTCAAAGGCAGGGTGCTCCTCAAGCACTTGCAAGGCATGACGCCCCATCCTGCCCTTGTATCCACAGATGACAACGCTGATGGGAAGCTCGGATTCGTGCACTGGCCTGGCCTTCATCGGCGACTCCTCGTCCTGCATCACCCCTGATCGTACAGGTGCCCCGCCGCCCCGATTGTCGGAGCAGGCTGCCCACCAGCCATGAAACTCTCCTCGTCTTCAGCCACGAGCGGATCAACCTCCACCGGCCTGACTCCCTGGTCATCGGGAGCGGGCAGCTCATGACCGGCCTGCTCCGCCCAGCCAGCAAAGAGCCGGCACAGATCACGTCGCGCCGTCGCGGGCGAGTCCTCGCCTTCTGCATTCTTCACAGGGCTGAACTCGAGGGAGCGCTCCACTTCCATCGTCACGCTCGCTGGAGACTTTCCGAGTGCGTCAAAGATGAAGGTCTCGAACTTCGCGCCGTCCACCTCTCGAGAGCTCCCAGTGCCATCAATACAGGCCATTCCCTTGCGCGCGACATGCCAGGGTAGCTCAAGCCTGACGCGGGTCAGCTCATCGACAAAATCGAGATCGAGCAGATGGGCCGCGATGTTCCCGGCGCGAAACAGGAGCTGCCCCGCATCATCCTGGGCCTCTCTCAGGCTCTCGGGGAGGTCGGAGTACTCGATACAGCCCAGACTTCCGTCAATCCTCCCGATCACGCCAACCTTCTCGCCAGCATCCCGCTTGGCCACAACCTTGCTGGACATTCGCGCTCCCGCAAGCGAGTGCAGCCCAATGAACAGTGGATCAGCCGGGCGTACCAGGGGATTGTCTACCTGGAAGTAGGAGAACATGCTCACCCCCCGTGACCTGGCATGCTCGAGGCAACCAGAGTCCTCCAGGGCTGCCAGCGTGCCGCCATGCCCATTGGGCGCCAGGAAGATCGAGCCCGGGCCTGACATCAGAATCCGCCCCTCCAGATCGAGGGCCGGAATCATGGCCTGCGAGAAGAAGGAAACCTGCTCGGCATCCAGCCCGAAGTACTCGTTGTCGGCAAAAATCCTGCGCGTCTGCGCGTCATTGGCAGGCGATGTCATCACATACCAGGAGAGCCGCGCACCGCTCCTCGCCTGGGACGCACGAAGCCTCCTGGCATGGAAGTCGAACAAGGTCCGACCAGAGACTGGCCCCACTGGGAAGTCCCCCTTCGGCCCGTCATAACCCAGGCGTGAGGCTTGTCCTCCTGCCACCAGCAAGAAGCCCACCTCCCCCGCTGCCAGGAGCTGCACTCCACGGCGCCGGGCCTGGTTGGCCTGCTCCTGCTGCTCCGCACTACGTCGCAGGGGAAAGAGCTCAGGTGGATCGAAGCTGTCGCCGCCGGAGGAGTCCACGGGAGCACCTCCCACCAGCAACCTCCCATGCTGCTCGACCAGATCGAAGTCGATGCCTGCAACTTGCTCGAGCAGGGCGCTCCTCCCCTCGGGTGAAAGGTCTTCCCAGAAGGCGAAGAGGTGCTCCTGGCCGCGGTCCGCGGCCAGGTTGCGCAGCTCGCGCTCGGAAGGAATCAACGCGAGCTCCCGATCAGTCGCTCGCAGCGGGCTGCGCCGTACTGGAGAGGCTCTCGAAGAGCTGCTCGACAAGATGTACGAGGGCTTCGATCTTCTTGTCCTGCATCACCTGGCGCCGCACGAGCGAGTCCACAAGGGGCGGCAGAATTGCCTCGCGGGTGTAATTGTTGATCATGTTGATGATCTCCGCTCGCGGGGCATCGGGCAGCTTGTGAAAGTGATAGCGATACTTCTGGTGAAGTACATCCTCTGTGATGTGCAGGCACTCGGAAGTGATCTGCTCGACGCTGGCAGGGTCATGCGTCGCGTGAAAAACCTCTTTCTTATATTCGTGAAGGAGTTCTTTGAACTTCTGCTGCAAGGTTGGGCTCCTTAGTTCCCCAGGACGGGGCCATCGAGAATCGGAATTAATTCTGTTGGGGGACCGCCTCTCCCCCACGGAGGGACGGATGTTCATTCTAGCCCGAAAAGCGGGCCTTGTCTTAGCTAGATTCAGCGACTGGCGGTAGCTACACGCATGCCTCAGGCAAGGGCAAGAAGTGCCCCCCCGAGCCCCCAGGCGTCATGCCCCCGGGTCCAGCTGGCCAATACAGATGGAAACATTGTGTCCCCCAAATCCGAGAGAATTCGAGAGGCAATTGCGGACATTCATCTCCCGAGCTGCGCCCGGTACGTAGTCCAGATCACAATCAGGATCAGGCGTGGTGTAGTTGCGAGTTGGATGCACCACTCCATGATGAATGGCCAGGGTAGTGGCCACCAGCTCGACAGCAGAGGAGGCGCCCAGCAGGTGCCCGATCATGGACTTGGTGGAGGAGACGGCCAGCTTGTCTGCATGCTCACCGAAGCAGCGGCGGATCGCTCGCGACTCGATGGCATCGTTGTAGGCCGTGCTGGTTCCGTGAGCGTTGATGTAGTCAACCTGATCGACACTGATCCCAGCCTGCTTGAGGGCCAGGCCCATGGCTCGCGCCGGACCGACACCGTCTTCCTTCGGGGCGGTGATGTGAAAGGCATCGTCGGTGGAGCCAAAGCCCTTGATCTCGGCCAGGATGTTCGCACCGCGATTCCTGGCGTGCTCGAGTTCCTCGATCACGAGGATTCCACATCCCTCCCCCATCACGAACCCGTCTCGATCCTTGTCGAAGGGCCGACAGGCTGCGCCCGGATCATCGTTGCGGGTGGACAGCGCCTTGGCGGAGCAGAAGCCGGCCAATCCCAGCGGCGTGGTCGCCGACTCGGCGCCACCCGTGAGGACCAGGTCGCACTCGCCGCTACGAACCGCCTGGAAGGCCATCCCGATGGCATGCCCCGAGGAGGCGCAGGCACTCGAGGTGGTGAAGGCTGTCCCCAGCAAGCCATGCTCGATGGCCACCTGCCCACTCACGGCGTTGGCCATGATGCGCGGGATGAAGTGCGGGCTCACCCGGCGGGCGCCCTTTTCCCCCATCACGAGGTGCTGCTCCTCGATCCCGGTGATACCTCCGATGCCCGTTCCGATGATCGAACCGTAGTTCTCTCGGCGCTCCTCGGGCAAGGCCTTGATGTCCTCCAGCCCGGCTGCGCGCAGAGCCTCGGTCGAGGCCATCAGGGCCCACATGGTGAAGGGATCCAGCTTGCGCTGCTGTGGTCGATCAAAGTGGTCGTCCACCTTCCAATCGACACAGGCCGCTATCTTGGTTGAATGCCCACTGACATCGAAGCGAGTGATCGGTCCAACTCCGTTCTCGCCCTCGAGCATTCGCCCCCATGAAGTTTCAACGTCGAGCCCGAGGGCGTTGACCGTACCCAGACCCGTGATTACCACACGACGCATCGATATCTCCTGTCGTTAATTCACACGACTGGCTCTTGGAGACCCCAGGCGGCTCGAAAGGTGATGGGTACGTGGGACGAACCCACCCGATCACTCGAGCCGGACAGGGCCTCCAAACTAGGTTGGTTCTGGAGTCTGCTTAGAGCTTGGACGTGATGTAGTCGATCGCGTTCCCGACCGTCTGAATCTTCTCGGCGTCCTCGTCAGGGATCGAAACTTCGAACTCGTCTTCCAACTCCATCACCAACTCGACGGTGTCGAGCGAATCGGCTCCGAGGTCGTTGATGAAGGATGTCTCCGGCGTGACCTTGTCGGCCGACGCACCCATCTGGTCACAAACGATTCGGATTACGCGGTCGTGGATGGAGGAATCACTCACCTTGGTACTCACTGCGGTATTTTGGGTCTAGGGATGATGGGAGGCCCAGGCAACCTGGCGTGTCCATGCACGCTCCGGCTGGGCCCCTGGATGATCGCACCTCGCCCGGAGGTCGAGCCCTGAATCTCAGGGACCCCCATTACAAGGAACTCAGGTCCAAATGGACAGTCTCGGGTTGATTGACCTGCTGGGCTCCCTTCCCGAGTGGGAATCGGGCGCCCCAGACGCGGCCGTGGTCCCGTTGGGGGCTCAAATCGACAGCCCCCCATCGATGACCAGGGTCTGCCCGGTGATGTAGTCACCTCCAGAGCCCAGGAGGAACTCCACCGCGGAGGCGATCTCCTCGGAGCGTCCAATACGCCCCAGGGGAATCGACTGCTTCAGCTCGGCTGCGGCCGCCTCGTCGATGGCGGCCGTCATGTCGGTCTCGATGAACCCCGGCGCGATCGCGTTCACACAGACCCCTCGACCAGCGAGCTCCTTGGCCAGAGAGCGGGTAAGGCCGATCACCCCCGCCTTGCTGGCCGCGTAGTTGGCCTGGCCGGCATTTCCTGTGATCCCGACCACCGAGGCGATGTTCACGATCCGCCCACGGCATTTCATGAGGGGCCGGGTAGCGGCCTTCATGAAGTTCCAGGCCCCCTTGAGATTGACGTCGATCACCCGATCGAAGTCCTCCTCACTCATCCGCAGCATCAGCTGGTCACGGGTCACTCCCGCATTGTTGACGAGGATGTCAAGCCCGCCCAGCTCAGTCTGAATCTGCTTGGTGAGGGTCGCCACATCTTCGGTTGCCGAGACATCGACACCATAGGCAGCATGACCCCCATCTGGGCCAGCGGCATTGCATGCTGCCAGAGTCTCGGCGCAGTTCTCTGCGGAGGTGGCCACGCAGGCCACCTTGGCCCCGCGCAGCGCAAGGCGTTCAGCGATCGCTCTCCCGATGCCTCGGGAGGCGCCGGTGACGACGGCGACTCGACCGGCAAGTGGCCGCAACTCGGTGCTAGAGGATTCGGAGCTCAAGGCAAGTGCTGGGGTTGAAGGCGATCCAAAGACTAGTGAACCAGGGGACAGGAGGCCAGCTAGCGCCCCGCCCTCCCCGAAAAAGTGAAGTAACCGGTGGGCGGCTCAGGAAGCGCAATCCGCAGGCGTTGCGGCGGAATCCACCTCGGCATCCTTGTCGATCTTACGCAGGAGTCCGGCGAGAACCTGCCCCGGACCGGGCTCCAGGAAGTGATTGATGCCCGCGTCCAGTGCCCAGCGCATCGACTTCTCCCAAAGAACCGGAGCACAGACCTGGGCTCCCAGCTGTTCACGGATCACAGCGGGTTCGGAGACCGGACCTCCCGAGACATTGCTGAGGAAGGGCACCCGGGGCTCGCGAATTTCGATGTCGGTCAGTGCGGCGCTCAGACGATCTGAAGCCGGGCGCATGCACTCGGAGTGAAAACCACCCGCAACCACCAGGCGCCTGGCTCGACGAACCCCATGCTCCTTGGCCTGGGCCTCCACAAGCTCAAGGGCTGCCAGTTCCCCGGAGACGATGATCTGGCCCGGCGCATTGATGTTGGCCACGGAACAGATGCCCGCCTGGGACCCGACCTCGGCCAACCGTCGGGCGGTGGACTCGTCAGCTCCCATCAGGGAGACCATCGAGCTGGGGATCGACTCGCTGGCCTCCTGCATGGCCTCGCCGCGCAGTCTGACCAGCCGCAGTCCATCCGCGAAGTCCAGGGAGCCGGCTGCCCAGAGAGCGGTGTACTCCCCCAGGCTGAGCCCCGCACAGACGCTGGACGCAGCCAGGTCAAGCCCCTGGGACTCAAGCACACGCAGGATGGCAACGCTGGTAGTGAAGATGCCGGGCTGAGCAATGTCCGTCCGATTGACCTCCTCAGCTCCCGCCCAGCACTTCTCACCGAGGCCAAAGCCAAGCAGCTCGTCCGCCTCCGCAAAGGTCTCCCGTGCGATCGCGCTGGCCTCGCACCAGTCGCGCCCCATTCCCTCGAATTGAGCTCCCTGTCCGGGGAGCAAGATTCCGCGCTTCATGTTCATTGTCTCGTCTACTTGGTCGTCACGATCCCAGGAGAGTGCGAGGGACGCTGACTACCAGCGAACCAGGGCTCCGCCCCAGTTGAGGCCGGCCCCAAAGGCACACATCACGATCAGCTTGCCCTCTTCGAGGCGCCCCTGCGACTCTGCCTCGCTCAAGGCGATCGGAACGCTGGCCGCACTCGTATTCCCGTACCTGTCGATGTTCACCATGATCTTCTCGGCACTGATCCCCAGCTTCTCGGCAGCGGCATCGATGATGCGGGCATTGACCTGGTGCGGCACGAGCAGACCCAGCTCGTCCGCATCATGCCCCTCCAGCATCTCACCGACCGTGCGAGCCATGGTCGTCACGGCGAAGCGGTAGACATCTCGGCCCTTGACCCGAATCGCGTGCTCACGAGCCTCCACAGTGTCACCCGAGGTCGGCTTTCTGGATCCACCGCCCTCCATCTGGATGAACTCATAACCCGTCCCATCGGAGCCCAGGCTGATCCTCAGGATCTCTCGCGGTTCACCGGGGCCCTGGGCCTTCAACACGGCCGCACCTGCGCCGTCTCCGAAGAGGATGCAAGAGCCGCGATCCTGCAAGTCGATGAAGCGGGACAGGGTCTCGGCCCCGATCACCAGTACGTTCTTGCCACGCCCCGATCGAATCAAGGAGTCTCCCACCGACAGGGCCGTGATGAAGCCCGTGCAGGCGGCGTTCACATCGAAGGCACTGGCCTTCGATGCCCCCAGAGCGGCCTGGACCAGCGGCGCACAGGCCGGAAGGAACTGATCGGGAGAGACCGTACCGACAACGATGAGGTCCAGCTCATCCGGCCCTATTCCCGCGCGTTCGAGCGCCATGCGACCAGCTTCAATGCACATGTCGCTGGTGTTCTCACCCTCGGCAGCGAAGCGGCGTTCCTTGATCCCGGTCCGCTGCTGAATCCACGCGTCGCTTGTCTCTACGAAATCCTCGAAGTAGGAATTGGGGACGACTCGCTTCGGAACGTAGTGCCCGGTGCCAGCAATGCCAACGTGTTGTCCTGTACTCATGCCAGCGCTCCTGCTTTCATCGAGTCGATCGTTCTTGGCTGGGTAACTGGAGATTGCGAGCCCAGCGGCCCGACATGGGAGAACGCCCTCCGCAGCTGCGGCGGGGGCGAGTGCGAGCATGGGCTAACACGGCCCCTCGATCAAGCGTCCACGCAGGCACCTCCAATACGATCCGTGGCTCAGCCCAGGGGACCCCCGCCGGGCTCGGTGATCACCTCACCGGCCTGAGAGACTCGGGAGATGATCGCTTCATTCACCCCTGCGTCCAGGTTCCTTGCCGCCAGGGCGAGGGCATTGGCCACCGCCACCTCATCGGAACGTCCATGCCCGACGACCACGGCCCCGTTAACTCCCAGCAGCAGGGCGCCTCCGTATTCCGCATAGTCGATCTTCTTCTTGACGCTATTGAGGACTTCTCCACCCCACTCGACCCCGTGGCTCTTCAGCTCCCCCAGCACGAGCCCGAGCATGAACCCGGAGAACCCCTCCAGGAGCTTGAGCACGACGTTGCCGGTGAAACCGTCCATGACCACCACATCTGCGGCGCCGTGAAAGAGCACATTGCCCTCCACATTGCCCACGTAGTTGAGCGAGGTCGAGCGCAGGATGGCGCCTGTCTCCTTGAGCAGATCCGTGCCCTTGGAGTCCTCCTCACCGATATTCAGGAGTCCGACCCGGGGACCCTCGGTCTTCAGGCAAACCCTTGCGTAGGCAGACCCCATCAGGCCGTACTGCACCAGGTGCTCCGGCTTGGGCGCAATATTGGCGCCCATATCGAGGAGGGTGAGTTTCTGGGAGCCGAGCTGAAAGGTGACGGCGATGCCTGGCCGCTTCACCCCCGGGAGGGTACCCAGACCGAGGGTGGCCACCGCTACCAGGGCCCCGGTATTTCCCATGGAGACCACCGCGCCAGCAGCCTGCTCCTTGACACACTGCACTGCGATCGAGATCGAGGAATCACGCTTCTGCCGGAGCGCCGTCGCCGGCGCGTCATCCATCTCCACGACCTGTGAGGCGTGTCTTATCTCGAAGCCAGGATTACCGCCCTCGGCCTCCAGCCCTTCGCGGATGACCCTCTCGTCACCGACCAACAGGACCCGTTCGGGGGCCAGGGGTGTCTGAGCCTGCTCGGAGCAAGCACGCAGCGCGCCCCGTAAGAGAGCCTGCGGGGCGTTGTCTCCCCCCATGACGTCGAGGGCAATTCGCATGTCATCCATGTGGGGTGGGCTTGCGCAACCGCGCAGGCGCTCACCACGGGTGAGCAACGCGGCGAACAGTGACTAGAATTCGTCCTTCTGAAGGATGTCGGTGCCCTTGGCACCACCCTTGTCGAAACCGTAGTAGCCGCAGCTATCGCAGACGCAGTGCTGACGAACGGCCGAGCCACAGCGTGCGCAGTGGTTGGGAGCATGAACCGTCACGGCCAGGTGGGAGCGACGGATGCGCTTCTTGTGCTTGGAGATGCGACGCTTGGGATGTGCCATGGAAGTGCTGGCCGCTGAAGGGCGGCAAGGAGTGGATGTTCGTACCAGCGGGCCGCTCAGAGTGGGCCCCGAGTCGTGAGAATCCCCTGCCCTCGTCGAGAGCAGGAATTGCCCCTGGGAAGCCCGAGAGGCTAGCCCTCCAACCGCGGAGTGTCAACGTATCGGGGGCACTCCAGTACCTATTCCTGGCGTTTCAGAGAGGTGGGCCCCATTCCAAGGCCTGGCGAGGCACCTCAATCTGAGAGCGCCTCGACCAGGATCTCCCGGGCCTGTGCAAGAGCCGCCTCCAGCTGACTCGCATCAGTGCCCTGTCCTTGCGCACGATCAGGCCGGCCGCCTCCCCCGCCGCGCAGCATCCCCCCGAAGGATTTTGCCAGGGTCCCGGCCTTCAATCCGGCCTTCTGGGCAGCACCGGTGCAGAGCACCTGAAAGGGAACCCGGCCATCCTCGCTGCCAGCCAGGACCAGGGCCATTGAATCACCCAGGGTCGCGAGACGCCCACAAAGCTCCTCCATGGCCTTGCCGTCGAGGTCGGGAAAGCTCGCCACCCCCCAGCACACGCCGCCGCTCTCCTCGAGCTGGGCCTTGGCCTTGTCGAAGGCCGCCGCGACATTCCCACTGGAGTCCTGTTTCTTCTTCTTCGAGGCCTCCTTCAGCTTCTCCTGGAGGGCGCCGATGCGGGCCACCATCTCATCGGGTTGGGCCTTGAGCGCAGCAGCTGACTGTCGCAGGGTCCGCTTGATCTTCTGCAGCTCGGCGAGGGCTGCTTCGCCGGTGATGGCCTCGATCCTCCTGACTCCTGCCGAGACGGCTCGCTCGGACAGGACCAGGAAGGAGCCTATGTCCCCGGCGGCCGGCACGTGAATGCCGCCACAGAGTTCGGTGGACCAGCCCCCCACATCGACCACCCGGACGGACTCGTCATACTTCTCGCCAAACAGAGCCGTCACCCCTCTCTCCTTGGCCGCCTCCAGATCCTCGATGGTCGTCTCGACCTCCGAGTTGGTGAAGGCATTCCGATTGACCAGGCCCTCGACCGCCTCGATGTCCTCAGGTGAGACGCCCTTGGGATGGGCGAAGTCGAAGCGCAACCGATCTGGCCCCACGTACGACCCCTGCTGGACAACGTGATCGCCCAGGACCTCCTTGAGAGCCTGATGCATCAGGTGCGTGGCCGTGTGATTCCGGGAGATCGCCTGACGGGCGTCTCCGTCCACGCGCGCTACCACCGCAGCTCCAGCCTCAGCCTGACCACGGGCCTTGCCCAGGTGAACGATCACCGCACCGGCCTTCTTGGTGTCCTCGACCTGGAACGAGAAGCCCTCGCCCTCGACCTGACCACGGTCCCCGCACTGCCCCCCGGACTCCGCGTAAAAGGGCGTCGCCAGGAGCACCAGACGATCGGGAGACTGGGTACCACCGGGAAAGAATGCCGCCACGCTGGTCTCCAGCAGGAGCTCACTTCCGTCTCGGGCGTGACAGGTCGAATGGGTCTCGGAGAGACCCTCTGACTCCTCACCCGAGAGCAGCTGCTTGAAGCTGCCCACCGACTTGCTCGCCTCCTGATGCTTGGCCTGGGAGCGTTCCCAACCCTCCTGGTCGACGGCGAATCCGTGCTCTTCCGCCATCTGCTCCACGAGATCCTGGGGAAAGCCGTAGGTCGCGTAGAGGTCGTAGGCCTGGTCCCCAGGCAGCAGGTTGCCCTCTCCGCTCTTCACTCGAGCCGCCAGCTTCTCGAACTCCACCAGGCCCCTACCGAGGGTGCGGCCAAAGGAGTTCTCCTCCTCACGGATGATCAGCTGGATGTGATCGAGCCGCTCGGGAATCTCAGGAAAGGCCACTCCAAGGATCTCCGAGACCGTTCCGGCGACCTGGTAAAGGAAGGGGTCCTCCATCCCCAGTACCTGTCGGCCAAACCTCGCCGCCCGACGAATCAGGCGCCGAAGGACGTAGCCACGCCCGGTATTCGATGGCTGAGCACCATCGGCAATCGCGCTGGAGACGGCGCGCACATGATCGGCGATCACTCGAAAGGCCACCCTCACGTTCTCGTCACTGCTGGCATAGTCCTTCCCAACCAGCTCCCCGATACGCTCGAAGATCGGGGTGAACAGGTCCGTGTCGTAGTTCGAGCTCTTGCCCTGGAGCACCGAGAGAATGCGCTCGAACCCCATCCCCGTGTCGACATGCCTGGCAGGTAGCTCCTTCAAGCTTCCGTCATCCAATCGATTGAACTGGATGAAGACCAGGTTCCAGAGCTCGATGAAACGCTCGTTGCCGGCGTTGACGCCAATCTCGGGATCGGCTCCATCCGTTGGATCAGAGCCTGCTCCGCCCCGATCGATGTGGATCTCCGTGCAGGGACCACAGGGCCCCGTGTCGCCCATCTCCCAGAAGTTGTCCTCCCGGCTAGCTCTCAAGACACGCGAGGGCGACACCCCGGCCTTCTCGATCCAGACTCTCTCGGCCTCCTCGTCAGCACTCAGTCCATCCTTCTCGTCACCTTCGAAGACGGTCACCCAGAGGCGATCCTCGGGAAGCCCCCACACCTTGGTCAGCAGTTCCCAGGCCCAGACAATGGCATCCTCCTTGAAGTAGTCGCCAAAGGACCAGTTCCCCAGCATCTCGAAGAAGGTGTGGTGGTAGGTGTCGCGCCCCACCTCCTCGAGGTCGTTGTGTTTCCCCGAGACACGCAGGCACTTCTGAGTGTCCACGGCCCTCTTGTAGTCCCTGGTCCCCGTCCCCAGAAACACATCCTTGAACTGATTCATCCCCGCGTTCGTGAAGAGCAGCGTCGGATCGTCCGGCGGAAAAACGCCACCGGAGGGCACCTCACGGTGAGCCCGCTCGACGAAGTAGTCGAGGAAGTCGCGGCGAACCTTTTCGGCAGTGAATTTCGTCATGGAAACCGGCATGGCAGGATTCATCGAGTTGGGCCCGACATGGGAGGCAATCAGTGGACGGGCACGGTGCAGCAGCGCCCAGAAACGAAGGGCACCCCGCAGAGCCGTGGTCTGGAAACCAACGACCCTCCGAGGCGCAGAGTATAGGGCTCCCGAGTGCGGGGTCCGAGTCCCTGGCCCTCCGGATAGAGGACGGACTCAGGACTTGCCAGCGGCAGCCGGCGCCTTGCGCTTGGCTGAAGCCGTGGCGGGCTGGGCTGAACTCTGCCCCTCCTCACCGGCCCGACTCGCAGCCTTGGCCGCAGTCTCCGCCTCCCGGGCCTCCTCAGCAGCGGCCTTCTCCTCGGCATCCTTGCCACGAATCCAGCCGTCCAGAGCATCTGCCAGATCAGGATTATCGATCAGGAAACGGCGGGCTCGCTCCTGCCCTTGCCCCAGGCGAATTTCCCCTTCAGTGGGGTGCTTGAGCGAGTACCAGGTCCCAGATCGATTCACGAAGCCGGAGCTCATCCCCATGTCCAGTAGCTCGCCTTCCTTGCTGATTCCACGGTTGAACATGATGTCGAACTCAACCTTGCGGAAGGGCGGAGCCACCTTGTTCTTGACCACCGTCACCTTGGTGCGGTTGCCCACGGTGATGTCACCTTCCTTGATCTGCCCGATACGCCGAATATCAAGCCGTACTGAGGAATAGAACTTCAATGCACGGCCGCCGGTCGTTGTTTCGGGACTACCGAACATGACACCGATCTTCTCTCGGATCTGATTGATGAAGATCACCATGCAATCAGACTTGGAGATGGCACCAGTCAGCTTGCGCAGGGCCTGGCTCATGAGGCGTGCGTGCAGCCCCACGAAGCTATCCCCCATCTCACCCTCGATCTCAGCCCTCGGAACAAGGGCCGCCACGGAGTCCACCACGACCACGTCCACGGCGTTTGAACGCACCAGTGTCTCGACAATCTCGAGCGCCTGTTCGCCTGTGTCCGGCTGACTGACCAGCAGATCATCGAGCTTGACCCCGAGCTTGCGGGCATAGGCCGGGTCCAGGGCGTGCTCGGCATCGACGAAGGCGCAGATGCCGCCTTCCTTCTGGGCGTTGGCCACCACATGCAAGGTCAGCGTGGTCTTGCCGGAACTCTCCGGGCCGTAAATCTCGACCACCCGCCCCTTGGGCAGGCCATTCCCTCCAAGTCCCTGATCCAGGGCGATCGAACCGGTGCTGATGCACTCGATGCTGCGCCCCAGAACGGCCTCGTCACCCAGCCGCATGATCGCTCCTTTTCCGTAGGACCGTTCAATGTCGCCGAGGGCGGCATCAAGGGCCTTGAGCTTGGCGGCGGGAGCCAGGGGAGCATTGCTATCGCTCTTCGTGGAGGTGCTCGATTTCGATCGACTTGCCATGATCTTCTTGCAGAATTGGTTGGTCAGCGGGGCGCCATCGGAAGACTGGAACCCGTTTCTTAGGGAGCTGGCCAGGGATTGCGTTGGGGCCACCCCAGGCCTTCGGAGCCGATCCTAGCCCTCGACCCTCCCGGAACAAGAGAGCGTTCGGCCTTTGTTCGGGTACTCCCCCAAACACTTATCGGTCAGTAGGTTAGGGACGGCAGGCAGCTCCCCTGGTCACCCCTTTTCCGGCCCTTGTCGTCCCTTGTGCCCGTGACGCTCAGACCGTCACGATCCCCAGCAGGTCGTCATACCGGCCTGCCAGCTCGTCCTGGCTACGACTGGCCAAGGGCCCGATACCGAAACCCTCGACACAAAAGGAAGCGGTCACGGTCCCGTGAAGCATGGCCTTGCGAAGCACCTCAGGCTCGGCGCTGCTCATGGAACTGACATAGCCCATGAAACCACCGGCGAAGGAGTCCCCCGCTCCCGTGGGGTCGACCACGTTCTGCACTGGATAGGCGGGCAGGGAGAAGTGGACGTCAGACCCCATCATGAAAGCACCGTGCTCTCCCTTCTTCAGCACCACCAGTCTGGGGCCCATGCCGAGCACCGCGCTTGCCGCACGAATCAAGTTGGACTCGCCGGTCAGCATGCGAGCCTCCTCGTCGTTGAGCACGATGGCGTCGATCCGACGCAAGAGGGCTTCGAGATCAGCCCGCGCAATCTCGATCCACAGGTTCATGGTATCGGCCATCACGAACTCCGGATGCTCCACCTGCTCCAGAGCCTTGAGCTGCACCACAGGGGCTGCATTCGCCAGGAAGACGTACTTCGAGTCACGGAAGCTCTGGGGAACCTTGGGATCAAAGTGCTCGAGCACATTCAACCTGGTGAAGGTCGTGTGGCGCGTGTTCCAGTCGGGCTCATAGCGCCCTCCCCAGCGAAAGGTATCGCCCTTGGCGACCTCGACTCCAGTGACATCCACACCTGCCGTACGCAGCTGAGCGAGGTCGTTCTCCTCGAAGTCCTCTCCCACCACCCCAACCAGCCGCGGTGGCACGAAGTGGCTGGCAGCAACGGCAAAGTAGGTCGCGGAACCGCCCAGGACACCCTCGCGGGTGTCATGCGCTGTCTCGATGTCGTCGTAGGCAAGGGTGCCGATGACAAGCAGGCTCATGGTGCTGGTCGGTTGAGGTGCAGGAGGAGATCGCGGGCATGAAAACCGCTGTAGGGCGGCAGGTCAACCGGAAACGGAGCCCTCAAGGCTGTTCCTCCAGCTCTTCTCGACTCAGTCGAGCGGTTCCGGGCCAGAGCATGAACACACCACCTGCCAGCCCGAGCGCCACCGTGCAGAGCCGGTAGGTCACGCTGATGGCCACTCCCAGGGAAACCGCCGAGCCAACCAGCTTGAAGAGGGTTCCAAAAGCTGCCTCGCCTACCCCCCAACCGCCCGGTGAGAGCGGCAGGGCCGTGATCAGGTTGGCCACGGCCACGACGCCGACCAGGGTCTCGAAGTCCAGGGAAGAGCCGAAGGCCTGGCTGATCGCGTAGGTGGCCGCAATGACCGACAGGTGGTTCCCAAAGGAGAGCAGCACGGAGACCACCAGCTCGATTCCATGTCCGCGATACAGCAAGGCGGCGTGTTCGAGCTTCTTGATCCGTTCAGCCTGCGGTAGCCGGGAGATCAGGCTGTCCATCCGCATCACCCTGCGAGGGCCTGGAAGGAGCACGAGCACCATGGCGGTTGAGAGTAACCCAAAGGCTGCTGCACTGGGCAGACGCAGGACGTCGAAGCCCTCCCCGGTCATCCAGATGACCCCGCAAGCGAGCAGGACCAGGGACCAGAGCCCGACCAGGCGATCGATCACCACGCTGGCCAGCGCATCCGCTCGTCGACCGGGATTCTCCCTCACCACCATCAGCGCCTTCGGAAGGTCGCCGCCGGTAATTCCGGGCAGGACGAGATTGAAGAACAGCCCCAGGCACGAGAGCCGCAGGGTATTCCACCAGCTGCTCTGGCAGCCGGCCAGATGCAGGATCCGCCACCAGCGCGTGACTCCAAAGGCCAGCCCAAGGAGCAACCCGGCGAAGGCTGCCACCAACCCCTGTGCCTCCAGATCCAGGAAGACCCGTGGCATGCCCGGCCGCCACTCGAAGCCAGCCTGGTCCTGAGCGCGCCGCTCGACATCCAGCCGAGCTCCGCCACGCACTGCGTCCTGAACCACAGCGGGCCAGCCCCCCCCGACATCCGCCAGAGGATCGAATTCGAAGGTCACCTGCTGCTCGCGCCACCCCCCATGAATGGTGCCCTCCACCTCCAACAGGGTGCTCGAGTCGCTCGGTTCGATCACGTAGACCAGGGTGTCCGACCAGGGCAGCCCACTCGCCACCCACGCCAGCAGCGCGATGGCCAGCAATGACTTGAGGAGAGTACGGCCCGAGCCTGACTTCACGCGTCCGGGTCCTCGCTCTCCTTGGCAGCGTCACGGATCGGCGGCAGCCCCTCGCGCTCACGCCGCTGCTCGATCCTCTGGTAGTACCACTCCTCCCAGTCCTCCTCTCTCAGGGAGTCGGGTCCATTCGTCGTGCGCTCAAGCGCCTGCATCGCCTTGACCCGAACTGGGCCGTCCAGGTCTTCCACGGCAATGCCCACCAGCAGGTCATACCAGCCCTCCTTGACCAGCTCATAGCGCTCGGTCGAGAGCCCCGCGAAGGACTCGGGAAAGCCGTAGATCGAGAGCAGGTCAAGAATCCTGAAGACGAGCACCTCGTCCCGCTCTGCTCCCGCCAGCCTCTCCTCCTCGAGCACCGACATGAAGCGCGCCAGCATGTCCACACCACCCGCCTCCACGCAGGCCGTCACACAGGCCGCACGTACCAGGCTGGCCGAGCCCGAAGAATCGGTGAGAGCCCGCGCCAGGCTGAACTCGATCGTGCGACGCTCGAAGTCCTCGATCAGGGCGACCAGGGCCATGTGGCTGGCAGAGTCTTTTGGGGCTCCAGCAAGCAGCCCCGCCAGGGCGACGAGGGTCCTCCTGCTACCGTTGAGATCAAAGGTCGTGGCTCGAATGTTATCGAGCTTCTCCTGGAAGGCCGCCTGCCCTCCCAACCCCTCGCGGACAACTCGCCAGCTGGAGATCAGGTCCGCGAGCAACGCGGCCGTCTGTTCGGCATCGGCCCTGGGAGCATCGAGCGGAAGGCTGACAGGGCCTTCAATAGCAAGGCCCACGGCCAGCGGCCCCAACCCCAGGCAGGCCCGCTCCCGCGACAGGTTTGATGGATCCTCATCGATGATCCGAGCGCACCAGGCCACCTGCAGTGCGGAGAGGCGAGGGTTGTCGCTGGAGTCGAACTCGAGCAGCTCGTCGAGCAGCTCGAGACACTGCGTGCTCGGGCTCCTCAGCTGCTGCGGAGCCTTCTCATCTCCCGAATTACCCGGCTCACCGATGGTGATGCCACCGATCGTTCTGCGGTTACGCCCCAACACGTACTCCAGATCACCCACGAAGACGACCGTGTAGTGGTGGCCCGTCCGTGGCGTGTGCAGGCGATCCAGGTTCTCCAGACGCGTGTCAGGAAGATCGTAGAAGTCCAGCTCGATGAGGCGCTGGGTAGCCTCACAGGAGCCGAGAATCGTGGGGAGCAGAACGCCAACCAGCGCCCCACCGAGTTGCTTGGGCAGATTCACCGGGGCAGTCTAGGGTGACCAGCCTGCGATAGCGACCGGCTGTCCGTGGAGCTTAAGAAGTAAGGTGCCGTGGGCCTCTTGAGCGTGACGGATCTGCCTTCCGAAAGGGGTCCTGTCTTCTCCAGTCCTACCCTCTCTGATCGGGGACCGTCCTCCGGGGGTGAGGTAACCTCCGGAGGTTGGAAGGCCGCCAGGGCTGGAGCATCCAGGCTGGCTCAGGTCCAGCGCCGCAGGCTTGCGATGAGCTGGATCGGGAGGAATAGCAGCGCACCGGCAACCACGACGGCCGGCCCCAAGGGCCAGTCGAGCTCAAACGAGATCGACAGCCCTAACCCGGCCGACACGACCCCCAAGCTCGAGGCCAGCACGAAGAAGCCTGTCATGGAGCGTGCGAGGCTGCGCGCTGCGAAGGGCGGGATGACCAGCAGGCCGAACAGGAGCACCGGCCCGACGGTCATGACGCCCGTGGCAATGGTAGCGCCGGTGATGACCTGCAGGAGAAGCTCCCATCCCATCACACGCTTGCCCAGCACAACGGCGGACTCGCGGTCGTAGCTCACAAGGACGAGGTCTCGATGGAAGATCACGATCACCACCAGCACGACCCCCAGGACCGCGGCCAGGGTGTCGAACTCGTGCAGGCCAATGGCCAGGATCTCTCCTCGCAGGAGCTCGTGAACGTAGATGTCCCCCACGGGTGAAGAGTGGACGAAGAGAATCGTCAGGGCGCTGGCAAGCGCAAAGCCCGCCGCCACTCGGGCTGTCTCTGTCCCGCGGCCGCGTCCCGGAAGCAGGGCCGCGAGCGCGCCGAAGGTGAACAAGCTGGCCCAGAACAAGTGGTAGTTCAAGCCGATGTGCTCACCAGCGGCGAGGTCCGAGCTCTGAATCCCGACCCCCATGTACTCCTGCCACCAGGGCAGGATCGCAAAGCCGAAGGCCACCCCCGTCGCGGCGAACTGCGGCAGGGCGATGCCGTAGAAGCCAGTGCGCCGCACGAGCAGGAAGGTCCCGACGAGGGGACAGACCAGTCCCGCGATCAGCGTCGCCGCGATGGCGAAACCAAAGAAGTCGAACATCTCTGTCCAGGTGAGTCCGTCCATGCCTCAGATCTCCAGAGACGGTCGCGACTCGCCGTAAAGCTCGTCCAACCGCTTGGGTTCAAGGAGTTCTGCGGAGGCGCCTCGCACGACGCGACTGTCCTTGACCACGAGGACCTCGGGGGCGAGCTCGCGCACCTGGTCGAGCTGGTGCGCGACGATCAATACCGCCATTCCGCGCTCGCGGTTCATGGCGGCGATCAGTTCAAGCACCTCTCGAGCAGCGGAGCGGTCCACACCCGCCGTCGGCTCGTCGAGCATGAGCAGCTCGGGCTCGGTCATCAGGGCCCGGGCAATCAAGACCCGCTGACGCTGCCCACCCGAGAGGGCTGCAAAGGGCTCCTGGGATGCCGAGGCCAGCCCAACGGCGTCCAGGCAAGTGGCCACACGCTCGCGCTCCTCCTCCCCTGGAGAGCGCCACCAGCGACGCCAGCCATCGATCCGGCCGTATCCCCCCATGTGCACGATCTCCTGCACGCTCAGCGGATAGACCGCGTCGAGTTCCTCCCGCTGAGGAACGTAGCCCACCGCTCCACGGCAGCGATGCAACCGTCCGGAGAGCGGCGGGAGTAGCCCGAGGAGACCTCGGAACAGGGTCGTCTTCCCGGCACCGTTGGGACCAACGATGCCGAGCAACTCGCCGGGGCCGACCTCGAGGTCGACCCCGGCGATAACAGCCACGCCGCCATACCCAAAGCTCGCGCCTTCCGCACGCAGCAAGGGCCTCGATCCGGCGGGCTCGGCGAGGCTCAAGGAAGCTCGAGTTCGAAGGCCTCGGCCAGGTTGGTGTGAATTCCGTCCATCAGGTCAATCCAGTCATTTGCCCAGCTGGCACCCTTCACCTGGTTGGGCAACTCGACGACCCTGGCGCCAGTCTTGCGAGCGATGTCAGCAATCTGGCGGTTGTTCGACCACGCGGCGGTCAGGATCACCTTGGCGCCCTCGGCCTTCATCTTCTTCACGACCCCCGCCACGTCACTGGGACTTGGTGGGATCCCGGGCTTGGGCTCGATGCTAGCGATGACATCCATCTGCAGGCGCTGTGCCAGATAGTCGTACTCCGAGTGATAGACCACCAGCTTCTTGCCCGCCAGGCCCTTGGCGATCAGCTTCCAGCGCTTCGACCTCTCCGCCAATCGCTTCTTCCAGGCCTCGTAGTTGCGATCGTAGGCCTCACGGTGCATGGGATCAACGCGCACCAGAGCCTCGTGCACCTTGGCGGCCAGGTGCAGACCCCCTTCAGGATCGAGGTTGAAGTGTGGGTTGCCTTCGGGGTGTACGTCGCCCTCCTTCCGGGAGAGGTTCAGTGGCACCCCGATGACCTTCCACCCGTCGGAGCAGTTCTGGAAGCCAGGCTGACCAGGCTCGATGCGGCGGTTCTTGGCCTTGAGCAGGAGCTCAGGCAGCCAGGCGGCCTCCATGGAGAGCCCCATCTCGAGGAACAGGTCGGCCTTCGAGAGGGCGATCAGCATGCTCGGGCGCACATGCACCGAGTGCAGGTTCTCAGTCCCCTTGGAGAGCGACCGCACCTGGACATGCTCGCCGCCAATCTCCTCGGCCAGGGTGCCTAGATCGGGAATGGTCGCCACGACTCGTAGGCGGTCCGAAGATGCCGCGCTCCCGGGCAGCGCCAGCAATGCGAGCGCGAAGGCAAACAGCCACCCACGCGCGATCTTGATTGTACTCATGGACATTACTCCTCTGACTGCCTACCAGTTGAGGCCGTGGCCGTGGGGCCCGATGAAGCCTACCAGCTGAATGGCAAACTGAGTCGAGTCCTCACCGGTGTACGAGTCCACCAGGGTAGCTTCCACTCGCAGGCGAAGGAACTCCGAGAGGTAGCGAGTGTAGTAGATGTCGACCTCGCTGACGTTGCCTGCGTCTCCCTCCGGTTCATCGACCAGGGAATACTGGACACCTGTGGAGTCCTGACTGGTCCAGCCGTAGTCCACATAGGCGTAGTAACCGGAGACCGCGTCGTCGTAGACGTCGATGAAGTCGTCGGTGGCGTCGCCCGGAGTTCCATTGCCGTTGATCTCGGCCGAGAGATCCCCGTCGAAGATCAGCAGCTCACCGCCAGCGGTGAAGTTCTTGACACCCAGGTCATCGACCCACCCGTAGGTCAGGTCGAGTCCGTAGACCACATTGCTCTGGCCCGCGACCTCCAGGTCGTTGGCTTCGTCTTCGAAGGCGAAGTCGTTGAGGAAGCGCCCGGAGAGACCGACCTGCAGGTTGCCGTTGGAGCCGATCTCGGTCAGTCCGGTCAGACGTCCCGTGAAGCCAAAGTTGCCGGCACTCTTGCGGGGCGGCACGTGGACCTCGATATCTCCTTCCTCCTCTTCGTGCCCGTGGCCACCGCCGGAGAGATCGGTGAAGGCCCCCAGGGACCAACGTAGAAGGGTTGATTCACCAACTCCGGACCAGTGATCGAGCTGGAGCCCGTCGGCCGCCAGCTCCTCGCCCAGGAACTCGCGCAGCACCAGGGGCCGGTTGATGGTGCGCAGCTCCTCGATGTGAGACTGCATCTGCTTCCCGAAATCGACGAAGAATCGCCCGCCACGCATGGTGAAGTTGTCCGGCAGGGCCACGTACTCGATGGCAATCTCCTCGACGCCGAACTCGCTCTCCCCATCCGGCTCTCGCTCGTAGGCGATGGTGGCCCAGGCGAAGGCGCTGGGGTCAATCCAGTCGGCGATCAGCAGGTCTGAGCGACTCAGGCGTGCGTTGGCTCCGTCGTCCTCCGAGCTGTCGTCCGTCTCAACGTAGTCGATGATCAGGTCGGCGGTCAGGCTGATGGCGGGGTTGAACTCGTTATCGAAGCGGGTGCTCTGACCGATCCCACCGCCGCTGGGAGAACCAGGCGAGGTGATTCCGGCCCGCTGGGCCGTTGCGTTCACGCCAAGGCTGGCGATAGCAAGGGTTGTGACGGTCAGATGAGCGAGTGAGGGTTGCGTCGCGCTGCGCGACAAGCATGGTATTTGAAATTGCATGGCTGAACTCCTGAGGTCCAAGTCTACTTGGATGTGTACGTACACCCCCGGCTCCTGCGAGGGGGCAATCAAGTGCCTCACACGCTGAGCGGGGGCGCGTAGCCCCAGGCTTCATCGTGCTTGTTGGCGCCTCATCGGCGATCTGGTGGGACCTGGAGCGGCGGCGCCCTGGGAGCCACCTCGATCGGGAGTTCCGACGGAGGTACACGTTCATGGATCGGGAGTGACTCCCGCGCTAGCAGCGTCGCCGTTTCGACGACGAGTGCTTCTCCGGCCAGCAGAGAGGGAGTCAGCTGACAAAAATGGCAATCCCCGCCCTCATCCTCGTGATGCGCGGAGTGAATTGCGCCACCGAACAGCAGGCCGAGGGCCAGCAGGATGACGATCAGAAGGGGGAGCCTCAACTTCATACCTGGCAAAAGCGTAGGAGCATCTTCCAACCCCTGTCAACCTCCAGTCCTCGCAACATCGTGCTTGCTGGGATGCTAATAAGCAGAGAGCTATCAGGGCATACCAGATCTATCCACCCACTGTCTTACCGAGAGCATGCCTTGCCGGGACCACACGGCTCCCGATGCCTCCGCAGGTCCTCGCGTAAGTAGAAAGAAAGAACCACTTCCTCCCTCCCCCGCCCACCCTCTCAGGCACTCTCCCTTCAGCAGGCTGCTCCCTCCCAGCTCGGTCGGCAGCTCCCCACGAGCGAGACCATCTCCGGCCCCACCCTCACCTCCATTCAACAGCCCTCGAACCAAAGCTCCAGCTGCGGGGGCGCTCGCGGCGGAGCCGGCGTCGGGGGCACGCTCGGCATGGCGAGATGCTCCAGGATTCGAACGATTGCCCCTGCAGCGGTGATCGCCGCGATCCAGCGACGCCGGGCCTGAGAAGGTCTCGCTCGTGGGGGAGCTCTGGGCGCAGGTGGAAGAGTGCGGGGGAAGGGGCCCGAAATCCTGGCTCGGAGGCCGTCAGCTGCGGCGAGAAGAAGCGGTAAGAGGACCAATTCATTGGGAGTGAGGCCCCGAAGGGGTGGAGGGCGGATAGTCTGGGAGCTTGCATCGCCTATCTTCTTCGTTCCATAGCCCCCCTTCCACCGCCCTCAGTCCATGAAGTATCCGTCTGGAATGCACATTCTCCGTTTAGCTTTCACGGCAACGAGCAGTGCCTGCTTGGTAGCGAACACCTTCGCGCAGGCCCCGACCTACAACCTGACCAAGTATCTCGACGTCGGCACCCAGGTGCCGGGCGCCGCCCCGGGCGTTCTGTTCACTTCATTTGACAGTGAATGTCCATCACTGCAGGACCGTGTGCTCTGTTTCGATGGGAGTTTCAACGATCCGGGTACGGGAGCTGATGGAGGCATCTTCACCGTTGATGTCTGCGGCACGGTCACAACCATCGTATTCAACACCGACCTGACGCCGGGTGGCGGCACCTTCGGGTTTGTGAGAGACGAGATGCTCTCCGGTGATCAGGTTGCGTGGACAGTCTCTCCCAACGATGCGATCTACGCGAGGAGCGCCGACGGGAGCGGTCCCTTCACGACGATCGTCGACACCAACTCGATCATTCCCGGCACGATGGACACGTTCACGAACTTCTACGAGTTCGGCATGGACGACAACATGGTTATATTCCAGGGGGAAGACGGCGCGGGGGCGTGGGGGATCTACACCAAGAACCTCCTCACCGATACGTTCAGCGTCTACGCGAACACCAGCACGACGAGCCCGTACCCGGGCGCGGCGGCAACCTTGACGGGTTTTGGTGAGCCGATGGTCCGCGACGGTCGATTCGCGTGCAATGCCGCGGATTCGAACGGCACACGCGGTCTGCTGACGGACTTCGGCGCTGGCATCGTCGGCCCGGTCAACTCCACCGTCGCCAGCCCAAGCGGTCTCGGCAACTTCTCCTTTTTCGACGAGGCATCGATCGATGGCGACAAGGTCGCGTTCCAGACGAAGACCTCTGGGAATGACAAGTTCAGCGTCTACATGTACGACCATTCGACCGGCACCTTCAGCGCGATCGCGGACGAGACGATCCCACGTCCCGGCGGCGGCTTCTTTGACGGTTTCAATGGCAACCCGTCGCTGTCGATCGCGAACGGGGTCACGACCGTGATTTTCGAGACGGGAGACACGGTCACCGGCCTGTGGGCGTGGATCGATGGCACCATTGTGCAGGTCGTTCGGGAGGGCGACATCCTCGACGGCAAGACAGTTAACGGGATCAGTTTCGACTTCCCCTACGGCATCGAAGGCACCAAGACCGCCTTCAAGGCGTCCTTCACCGACGGCACCGAGGCGCTCTACTTCGCCGAGCTCGAGGTGCCCGAGTGCGTCCTTCAACCTCTCGGAGCGGAGAACTTCTGCACCGGGGCCGTCAACTCCGCTGGCACGGGCGCGACGCTCTCCATGGGCGGCTCGAGCTCGGTCGCCACGAACGACTTCACCCTGACGGTCACCGGCGCGGCCGTGGAGTCGTCGGGCATGTTCGTCTACGCCTCGAACACGGCCCAGGCGCCCTACGGTAACGGCCTGCGCTGTGTCGGAACGAGCAGCGGGGGCGTCTACCGCCTCTCACCGACGCTCTTCACCAACGGGTGCGGGACCGCCACGCGCCTCGTGGACCTCGAGAGCGGCGCGCCCGCCACGGGCAGTAGCGAGATCGATTCCGGCTCCACCTGGTACTTCCAGTTCTGGTACCGTGACCTCGCCGCGGGCGGGGCCGGCTTCAACACGAGCGACGGGCTCAAGGTGATCTTCTGCCCCTGAGTTCCAGGCGCCCCCGGAGGGTGGATGTAAAGGTAGCTTGGATCGCCTATCCTCTGGCGATCCCTCTCATTGGAGTGCAGTTTGTCTGACTGTGCCCGGTCAGCCTCTTTCACGTACTCGTGACTGAACTACTCTGTCGCTCGGGAGCCCCCAGTAATGACCAGAGATAAGATGCCCAGAATCACCAAGGGCGAGGCCCTGAACTGGTCCACCGACTTTCGGAGTCCCGTCTTCGCGGGAACCGCTGAAGACCAGGTGCGCTCCCGCCCGAGCGAGCATCTGAGCGATCCTGGCCTTGCCGAGAGACGGGCACGTCACCTTCAGATATCGAACGAGGTACGCCACGAAGTCGGGAAACCTGTTGACGGGCTCTCCTAACCGCACGAGCCCTTCCTCTCCACGCCCGTCAAGCCGCCGTAGCCAAGAGCGAATGGTCTCCTCGTTCAGCAGCGCGATCTCTGATGCAGCCTGTCGGCCTCGGCGAGCTGTCTCGGCCTTGATGACTTCCCTGACGTAGCTCGCCCCCACAGGCATCGGTCAGCGCCATCGACGCCAACGAGATTGCGTGCAGCACACCCGAACGGACGACCTTGGTCCATCCCCTGGGCAATGGAAGCGTCTGATGAGCTGGTCGGGTTGGCATTGGTCCTCCTGGGAAGTCGGCCCGAGCCGGGCGAGGAGAACACTGTATCTGCCTGCCAGCGCAGGAGTTCCGGGTGACGTGACGGGCCCCAAGACTCGCTGGACCAGTACACCCCTCCCCCGGCGCCCAGAGCTCCGCCACGAGCGAGACCAGCTCCGGCCCCACCCTCACCTCCATTCAACTGCCCTCGAACCAAAGCTCCAGCTGCGGGGGCGCTCGCGGGGGAGCTGGCGTCGGGGGCACGCTCTACAAGGCGAGGTGGTCACCGATTCGAACGATGACTGCTGCATCGGTGATCGCCGCGAGGCGCTAGCGCTCGCCCCGGAAGTGCCGGCCATCGAGGAACGCGACGAGGTCGGCCAGCGCGAAATCCTCTTGTTCAGCGGCCTGCGTCGCGCCATCCCACGCCCCCGACGCGATGAGCAAGCTGTCGGATAGCAGGGACGCGGCTTTCCCCTTCGCCGCCATGTGGTCGTAGAGCGCACGGGTGGCCGCGGGGCCCTCGCCCGCTGCCGCCTGACCGTGGCAGTGCCGGATCCATCGCGCCACTCCCTTCTGCACCGCCTTCCGATCGAAGCGGTTCCGCCCACCGGCGAGTTCCTTGCCGTACGCGTAGGCCAAGAACACCGGGTCGACGTTACCGTCGGGGTCGTAGCCGGCGCCGATGTAGGGGCGCTGCGGCAGCGGCTTGCCGTGGTCACCGACGGTAAGCGAGCGCTCCGGCGAAGTGCCGAGGGGTGTGGTGTCCAGGGGCGGTAACGAGCCGGGCATGGCGAGCCCCCTGAGGATTCGACCCGCGCGGCGCAGGCCATGGAGGCCGCCCCGACCTTCGTACTCGAGGCGTGCGTGCCGGTTCCCTGCCATCACGATGCCCGCGGTCCGCTTCTTGTCCGACTTGGGGTTCAGCTTGCGAAACGCGCCGCGTAGCGACTGAAGAGTGGTCTCCCATTGGTCGCCACGCTGCTCGCTGACGTCACGCATGTGCCGGGCCAAGGCGCCCTCCGGCCGAGCACCGACGAAGGCAGTCCGAAGCGCCTCGCGCACCCGCCCGGTTCCCTCAGAGGGGACGTTGCCGGCCGCTGCGATGGCGGCTTCGGCCTGGGCTTCGCTAAGAGCGGACTCGGGCATCGGTGGAGCGAGGCTACACCATCAGTCTCGCGGCGAATAGGCCATTCAGAGGATAAGCGATCCAATCTACCTTTACATCCACCCCCCCCCTCAGACGCCTCACTCCCAGCAAGCGGTCCTCTCGCTGCTCCTTCTCGCCCCAACGGACGGCTGCAGCGGTGATCGCCGCGATCCAGCGACGCCGAGAACCGCACCTGGGGCAGGTCAAGACGTCCTGGCCAAACACCCGCTTCATCAGCTCCGCCCACGAGTAACGATGGCAGGGCTGGACACGACCCCCCGCAGCACCGCATGAGCGGCGCCTCTCCCTCGCCGTGCTCGGCACGAGCTCGCTGCGCCAGCTCGAGCCAGGCGCCAGCACTCCGTGGTAGGTCAGCTGGTGCATCCGCGGCGGCGGCACCAGCGCAGCCAGGCGCTCGATGAACACCAGCGGGTCGAACACGAAGTGCGTTGTTCCATCGCGGAAGGGCGCGCGCAGCTCGTGGATCACCTTGCCCGTGGGTCCTGGAGTTCCTGGAGCCGAGAGCTATTGTCCGAACGTAGGAGCGGCCCCGGACACCGTGTTGGTATCCGGGGCCGCTCGCCTCCGCCCTTTCAGATCACGGAGACCAGGTCAGGGACAAGGCGTTGGACATGTTCGCGGCACCTCCACAGGGCCCACCGAGATCGCGGTACCAGAATTGAATGTAGCTGACGTCGCCGGGCCCGGCGTTCACGATCGCGCTCACAGGAAGTCCACCGGCGGGGGGCGGGTAGGAAGCCATGCCGCCGATCGCCGAGGGAACCTTGCTGATGCGGATGAGGTCCCCGCCGATGCAGCGCAACCCGTTGTAGAAGGGCACACCATTGCCGGCGTTCAAGGGAGCGCTACCACCGAAGAAGTAGCCGGGGACCGCGCCGGGGACCTGGTTCACGTTGAGCACGAGGTCCGCCGCGGAGATGCTGGTCGAACCCGAGGTGGTCAGCGAGGCGCCGGAGCCCGTGCTGTTCGCGCAGCCTTCAGTGGCGCCGGGAACCACCTCGTTGCCGCAGGGGCAGGGCAGGGTCCCGCCGGACACGTCGTTGCCGAGGCAGAAGATCCGCGTACCCGGCTCACAGCGATCCGGAATCCCGTTGTCGTCGATGTCCACGGCGCCCTGCAAGATGTCGCAGCGGTCCGGGATACCGTTGTCGTCACAGTCCTCGCTGGGCTCGCAGTCGTCCGGAACGCCGTTGGCGTCGCAATCGGGCTCTTGGTCGTCCGGGATGCCGTCATCGTCGCAGTCGTCGATGGACTTGTCGAAGTTGAAGCCGGTGATCGCGCCGGATCCGTTCAAAGTGATCAGCATGCGCACGACTTCCTCGACGCTGCCCGTGTCGAGCGAGCCGACGCCGTTGTCGCCCACCTCGTCGATGGAGAATAGACCCAAGAAGCCATTGTTGACGTCGAAGAACTCCACGCTGCCGGCACGACTGCCCTCGATGTCCATGTACTCCAGGGAGTGGATCGTCGCGGAGCCGATGGCCGAGAAGTCGAACTCCAGGGTGCTGCCAGCGACGTCGCCGTCATCGGGATCGACAACGAAGCCATTGTTGTCGGTGATCAGGTGTTCGTCGATGATCAGGATCTTGCCGAGGGCGACCCCGTTCTCGTTCGGCTGCCCTTGTTCTCCCCCGACACCCACGCCGGGTCCGTTGAAGGTCTCGTTAGGCGTTCCCAAATCGAAATCGCCGCCGGTGGGGTTGGCCGAATCGAAGATGACCGCTGCATTCTGGTTCCCCAGGTTCGGGTTCATGCCGTTGACGGTGATGGGTCCGAGCCCGCCCGTCGAGGTCAAGCTGCTGACGATGAGTCCAGTCTGGAGCCCATCGAAGTCGACCTCGTCCGCGGAGGCTGAGGAGGACGCCAGAGATGTCACCAATAGGGAGAGCAGTACCGGCCAGGGGGATTGATTGTTTGTCATTTGCGTTGTACGTGATCAGTGGAGTTGCTGGGTTGACAGCGACCGGCCGGAGTGCGTGATAGCTCCAAAATCCGGCCGTCATGCAGCTGTCCTCTCAGGGCATAACCAGGAGTACCTCCTTACAAGGTGTGTCCCGACCCAATGTAAGGACATAACGCAAAAAGCCGCAAGCCACTCAAAGCAAGGAGCAAGAGAGTATTCACAACTTCCTAAGCTTGGAGCTGCAATCACCTCGTTTATCGCTGCCTTTTCCCCTTATTCTGGCGCCTCGGTGATCCGCCACTGGTCGCATTCCTTTCGAATTCACCCATCAGCGATAAGCCTGCTCTATGCGTGTAAGATAAAGAATCAGGGTCGCCCAATGGCCGCTAGACCGTAGTCCCTAATGAAACTTGCCTTCGGCGCGCCTGACCTTGAGTCCCTGATCAAGGTAATTTTAGTAGAAAAAAAACCGCCCTAGGCAATTTTGGATTTCAGCCTATTTCTGGCAGCCCTATCACGGATCGCCAACGACGGTCCGAATCGGCAGGATGACAAGTATCTTGGCGATTTGGCTCTATGCGGCTTTTCTTCGGCTCAACTCCAACTCGGAGTCCCTGGGGACCATGGGCGACGATTTGCTCATCGATGAGCAACGCCTTGAGTGTGCTGCTCGGAGACTAGGACTTCCCCCGGGTTGAATGCCCGTATGCAGTGTTCACAACCCCGGAGCCTGCGCGGCTCGAACTACAACGCGTAGTACGTCTTGAGATCGTCGAGGGTCCTCTTGTCGACGCCCGCAGCGTGACCCGCTTGACCAAACGCAATCATGCGCGCTTTGCAGACTGACGAATCCCATCGTCGAGTTGGGTTTGCAGCTATGTCCAACGTTGCTTTTAGGATAAGCGATCCAAGCTACCTTTCCATCCACCCCCCTCAGACGCTTCACTTTCAGCAAGCGGTCCCCTCACCGCTTCTTCTCGCCCCAGCTGACGGTCTCCAAGCCAGGATCCCGGGCCTCTTCCCCCTGCGCCAGGAGCTCCCCCACGAGCGAGACCTTCTCAGGCCCCACCCTTACCCGCTTCAAGCCCTCGAATCCCAGCTGCGGGCGCACGCTCTGCAAGGCGAGAAAGGCAGCTTGAAGCGCCCATCCTCCCCAGGCCGGATACGACTCCCTATGCACTCGAGGCACTCGATGCCAAGATCTGCCCATCTGAAGAGAATCACTACAAGGGTTGCCCCATGCATACTCAGCCACATACAGACGGACTACCGCTAACTCGCCGACAGGCTCTCCAGGCAGGAGCCGGGCTTATCTTCGCGCCCTCGGTCCTCGGCCTTCCAGGTTACAGCGGCGCTCAGGCCGAAGAGCAGGATGAGAACAACGCCATCCGGGAATTCACCTTCAACGCGAGCCGGTTCGAGGGTGCGCCCGATGGTCGAAGCCGGGAGATCTGGGGATACAACGGAGAGTTCCCTGGCCCGCTCATCCGGGCCACAGAGGGGGAGACGATTCGGGTGCGACTGGTAAACGATCTCGGCACGCCAACCTCCTCTCACTGGCACGGCATGAGGCAATGGAACACCTGGCGCATGGACGGCGTCACCACGGTTTCGGCCGACCCGATTCCCGATGGCAAGGAGTTCACCTACGAGTTCAAGGCTGACCCAGCGGGCACCCACTGGTATCACTCCCACACTGGCCTGCAGTACTCCGAAGGACTGTTCGGACCACTGATCATCGACAGGAAAGAAGAGACAGCCAAGTACGATCGCGAGAAGATCCTCATGATCAACGACTGGTTCCTCCAGTCCTCCGACCAGATCTTCAAGAAGATCCAGTCCGGCGCGTACATGGACAAGGAGAAGCCAGGCAAGCCGGACGTGGGCGACGTACCGTTCGAGTCCTTTCTCCTCGGAGGACGGGGACGGATGCCCGGAGATACCAAGACCCCCCTCTCGTCCTACGAGGTGGAAAAGGGTGAGGTAGTGCGGTTCCGGATCATCAACGCCTCCTCGACCTACGGATTCCGACTCCAGTTCGACGGCCATCCGGTAACCGTGATCGAAGCCGATGGGCAACTGGTGAGCCCGATCGAGGTGGACAACCTCTTCGTCCACATCGGACAGCGCTACGATCTCCTCCTGAAAGCCGACGGAGAAGGAGTGGCGTGGATCCGGGCCGTGACACAAGCCGGAGATGAAGGGCGGGCCATCCTCCGATACAAGGGGGCTTCCGCCGTGGAGCCGGCCGACGCTCCGGTCCGCTGGGGCTCGAAGGCCCTCACCCCGAGCATGCTGAGGGCTCCTCAACCGGTGAGCCTCGCTGCCAACCCGACGGAGATCGAGATGGTCCTCGGAGGCTCCATGATGCCCTATCGGTGGACGATGGGAGGGCAGAGCTATCCCGATGCCGACCCGATCGTGGTCCAGAAGGGCGAATCGGTCCGGATGCGACTGGTGAACCCGACCGGTATGGACCACCCGTTCCACCTTCACGGACACTGGTTCAGCATCCTCGGTAGCTCGGGGGCTCTCAATACGACAGATCCCGTGGCACGGGATACCGTTTCCGTTCCACGCAAGGGTGACGTCGTGATCCAGACCGTGCTCGACAACCCGGGGAAGTGGTTCTTCCACTGTCATATCGAATGGCATCTCGGCGCGGGCATGGCGCGGGTGATCGAGGTGCGCCCCTACAAGTAACGGACGTCGACACGTCCAGAAGGGGTTTCCTCCCCTGAGCCCCCGCCGGGAAAGCAACAGGAATCAGGTGGAACCCACCCCCGTGGCCAAATCCCGCAGCACTACCAGGTCACGACATCATTCGCCGTCACAGCCATCGGCGTGAAAGGTGGCAAATTGACCACCTGATTGAAGTCCTCGTCGTATCTCCACTTGCGCTTCGGCGCCTTGTACCGATCCCCTCCGTACCTCCACTTGGCGGTCGCGTACTGACTCTCCCAAGTGTTCACGAACGATCCAGTGATGAAGCAGTTGATCCCCTTCCACTTCTCATGGAACCTCGGCAAGTTCTCCAACCCGCCGTTGTACTTGCTGACAAACGTCTCGTGGTTGCCCGTGACAATCGCCATGTTGAACGTCGTGGTGCTCGCCTTCGGCAAGTCGCCCGGACTCTTCGAGCCATCCCACTTGTTGGACAAGAGGTTCACGGCATCCCCGATGACCGAGGCCCCTTTCTTGCTCACCGTGTTGAAGTCGCCATGAACGTACAAGGGACCCTCAGAGACCACAGTCAACGCGGCGTCCAGTTCTTCCCCTTCGGTCAGCACGATTCCCTTCGCGTCGGTTCCGGTGCCCATGCCGTAATGGGCCGCATACAGAAGTCCGTTCGACGGAAACGCACCTGATGAGTTCAGCTTATCGATGTCGATCGTCGTCACCGGTGTGTCGTCGCCACTGCCATCGGCTTGGCGGGCGTCGTAGATCGATGAAACGCTGACCACATCCAAGAGCGAGGCCTTGATCGAGAATCCGCCGCCATCGAAAGCATCCCAGGATCCATCGGCGTAAGTGATCACGGTGAGATCGGCGTGTTCGTGGAAGAAGCCCTTCGAGTGCGTACCCGTTCCCATCGCCACCTGGACGTACACACCGCTGTCCGGGTCGAGTTCGTAGTTACCGATATTCGACTCCTCGAACATCGAGATCGATCCGATGGCGGGCACTTCCGCCTCGCCGACAGCATGGGCTTCGTTCAAGACCGTATTGCCTGTGCCGCCGGCATAGCCCATCGGCTCACTCCAGAAATCGAGGGCCCCGGGTCCCCAAGGCAACCACTCGCCCGCGTCGTAGAAATCGCCATCGCCGTTGAGGTCGACTCCATCCGTGAACGCACTGTCGTAGCCCGAAGTCGTCGTGATTCCCTCTGCGAGCATTTGGCTCTGACTGAAGAGCTTCTCGTACTCCTCAGGTTCCGAGGCGTCGTAGGGGTTCTCGACCCACCTTCTAACCTTGACCGTTCCCGCGGAGACTCCCGGGTTGTCCTTGCGCTCGCGGTAGATCTTGCCAACGGCGGCCATGTAGTTCGTGTCAACGGTCAGCGTGTTGCCGCATCCGATGTACATGTCCGCGTTCGTGTGCACACGACCGCCAAGAGTCATGCTTGGCCCGGGGAAGATCTCCAAGTCGTTCGTGTAGAACACCGCGAACTGGAAGATTGGGGTGGATTCGACATTGATGATCTTGTGCATCGGGATGTGCGAGCGGCCGCTCTCACCCAGCGCCACGATCTCGTAGCCGTCGATCAGAGTTTGAATACCCGAGCTGTCGGTGGCGATTGCGGAAAGACCCGTGGTCGTGATCGTGTAGTCGATCTCCTGGCCGTTCAGTGTGGCCATGCCCGTTTCCGGCACGTCCTTCCAGTTGGCGACGGCCTCTTGAATCGACTTCGTGGCGGAGGCCAGGGCGCCCTCCGCCGTGTAGCGCGCCTGAATGTTGTGTCGATCCACCTGGGACTGATGGTTGTTCGAGAGCGAAACCACCATGACGACCGAAACCATCGCGGCCGCTGTGAAGGCGGCGAGCGAGGCACTGACGAGGGCCATTCCCCGGCGTTGAGATTGCGGCAGTCCGCGATTCATGAGCTGCATGTATTCACTCCTTGGCAGGCTACTAATTGCGCATGGCGATCACCGCTTCATTCGTATAGCGAAGGAGCACCCCGTCCTTGTTCAGCTGGCGGAAGAACAAGCGCACGCGAACGCTGCCCAGCGGTATGACGAAGCTGGAGGACTCCGCGGTGTCCACGACAATGCGTTCGACATAGCGACCGATCACGCGCGGGTTCAAGCCATTGACGCGGCGCTCGAGCGTGTTCACTTCATCGGCACGGGTGCGTACGGTGTAGCTGACTTCGTCCATGTCCCACACTAGGTCGCCATTGACATCGACATCCGGACGACCGTCACCGTCGGCGTCCGCGGGCAAGAGCAGGACGACCTCGCGATCGGGCCCAGCGTCGCTGTCTCCTGGCTCGGCCGATTCGACGGCTGGATCGTGTGCATGGATGATGAAGTCGATGCCCGGTACTCCGCCGTCGAAGACATAGGGATACGTGGCACCACCGATTTCGATCGTGCTGGACTGGCGCAAATCCTTGACGATATCGAAGAGCGCGTCGTCCGCCATGGTCTGCAAGTTCGCCTTGATCTGGGTGGTCGAAGCGAGGCTCCCCATGCTCTCCATGGCGAGAACCAGGGTGCCGCTGACGATGAACATCAACGTCACGCTGAGCGTCATCTCAACCAGAGTCAGTCCGGCCTTGCGCGGGTTGGTTGAGAGAACCCTCATCGCGTTTTCATACAAGTGAGTTGGAGCGAGCGATTTCCGCCACGTTGGTCGCGCCACGAGATCGTCAAATGGATCTCCAAGGGATCGGGAATCGTGGTCCCGTCGAAGCCCGGATAGCTGGCGGAGATGGACTCACCCGTGAGGTGCAGTTCCTCAAAGGCAAGGATTGGCATGTCGGCCGCGAATTCGCTGTCGGCCACCGGGATTTCCTCGATGGGCAGGAGCAAGATCTGCTCCATGCAGGCTTGCAAGTCGGCCATCGCGGCCGCCGTCTCGGCGCTGGCCAAGTTCAAGCGCTGCGCAGACAGCTGGCTCACCAACGTCCCTGCCACCGTGATCAGAAGCAAGGTCACGGCAACCATGACCTCGATCAGCGTAAACCCGCTCCTGGCTGAGCCGCTAGAGGGTGCGCTTCCCCTTGGGCTGACTCGGCTGGCTCGGGCTTGAGAATTCATGAACATGTCTCTCGAGGAATGGATTTGCCTTGCTTCTCCCGCAGAGAATGGCGTTTTTCTAATCGAGTTCCCCCAGAGCCATCCTTGATGAAAGCCGCGAAATCTTCCCTTTCCGGGCGAGGGGGAGGGAATCCAGGAAGCCCTTGTCGCCGAGGAGGATAGGCACTCCAAGCTACCTCTCCCTCCACCCCCCTCAGACGCTTCACCCCCGGCTAGCGGTTCTCTCGCCGCTCCTTCTCTCCCCAGCTGACGGTCTCCGAGCCAGGATCCCGGGCCCTTCCACCTCACTCTTCCCTCTGCGACTGCAGCTCCCCCACGGGCGAGACCTTCTCCGGCCCCACCCTCACCCTCTTCAGTAGCCCTCGAATCCCAGCTCCAGGCCCCGGGCCCTCTCCGGCGACTCCTCCGAATGCTCCAAAGAGCATCCTCCCGGGCCGCGCTCCCCCCAAGCAGCCCGCTTCGTCCCCACCTCCCACACCCGAGCACCCCGGCGAGCGCTCGTCTCCGGGAGTCTTCCCCAACGACCCCACCGCATCACCCGAAATCCAGCAGCGACGGGGCCGAACTCATGAAGCAAGTCTTCGACGTGGATGTCCTGTGAACACGCTCGCGGCGCGGCCCTGCTGTGAGAACCACGCCGCGAATGGATGGCGCAGGGGCGACTACCCCGCGCGCCACAACTCACTCAAAGCTGACGATGCCGATGCGTGCGCCGTCAGTGTCGTGGATCACTATGGTCTGCGCCTCGGGGCGGGCGAGGTGGTCCTCGACCACGATATCGAAGGTCGCGCGGCCGGAGCCGTCCGTGTTCAGCGGGCACCAGATCTCGTTGGACTCGACAGCCCCGGGGACCGACACGTCCTTCTTGTAGTGGCCACCGCCGCCGAGATAGCTCGGGAGGTTGTGGACATGAGACGCGAAGAACGAGTTAGGGGTGAGGCCGCTCACGTTGATGCTCACGATGGTCGTGTTGGTCCGAGCGTCTCGCCGAATTTTCGCAGACCCCGCGAGCCAGAAGTTCCGCACGATACCGGTGGCCGTCGCCACCACCGTGCCAGTTGTCTTGTACTGGGCCGGGCGTGTGCCGAGGTCACAGATCGCGATTCGTGTCCCGTCGGACGGGTCATGGATCACGATGGACTGGGCCTCGGGGCGAGCCACGTGCGCGACCGATGCCTCACCGATGCCCACGCCGGAGCCGTCACTGACAAGGAAGGGCCAGATCTCGTTGTCCTCAAGGGTGGCGGGCTCAGTCGGGTCGATCTTGTAGTGGCCACCGCCCCCAAGGGTTGCGGGGAGGTCGTGCACGTGGGAGCCATAGCTCAGGTTCGGGTCCAGGCCGCACACCTGGGTGTAGACCTGGGTCGAACTGGAGCCGCGCACTATCATGGCAACGCCTGTGATCTTGTATCCGCGGTCGACACCGATTTCGGTCACCCTAAAGTGACCCATCGTTGTGTAAGCACCGGCATCGAAGGTGCCAAATGGCGCACTGACCTGGGCATTGGCTACACCGACGAAGGCTGAAGACAGGAGTATCAAACACCATCGCTTGAGATTCATGGGATCTATTTGGGTCAAAGGGCAAGTGAAGCGTCACGGTACACGCGTACCCTTGCTGGCTAACCCTAACCGGGGTTAGCCAGATCAGGTAGATAACTAGCGGCGGCATCCAGGGCCGCGCGCTGCTAGGCCGAGTGTCCGGAGTGCGCGAGTCGGTCTGTCTGCAAGTCGCATCCACGATCGGGCGCTGGTGGTCAGATAAATTTGCGCCGAAATCGACGACTTCGGCTTACACGTGCTGGTCCAAAGCAGGCCACGAGAGAGCCCGCACCAGGAACTCCCTTTGTTTTACATTGCGCGCTCGCCCTTTTCGAACGAGTGGCTATCGCTCTCCCCCAGCGGCAAGGTGGCGCCCGACGGATATGAGTCATAAGTGACATTCTTACGAAGGAGATGAGCCCCCACCTCCTCTCCTGGCCCGAGGCCCTCTCCGGCGACTCCTCCGAATGCTCCGAAGAGCCCCCCCTGGCGAGGGTAAGCGCTCCAAGCTACCTCTCCATCCACCCTCCACCCCCCCGCAGCACCGCATGAGCGGCGCAGAGCCCTCTCCCTCGCCGTGCTCGGCACGAGCTCGCTGCGCCAGCTCGAGCCAGGCGCCAGCACTCCGTGGTAGGTCAGCTGGTGCATCCGCGGGTCACCTTGGCCATGCGCTGATTGGAACACAGACGGTCTTGAGGACCTGAGACAGCGTTGGTGCGGATCTACGAGACGCACGCCCGGGTGCGGGTCGCGCAAGCAACCGTCGAGGTTGTCGACGGCGCTGAAGGTGCGTGAGTCCACGATCACCGCTCAGGTGTATCCCGGCAAGGGAGCTCTCGCCCTCGGCAGCGCTGGAGCCGTCCTCACCTGAAGCCCAGCGCAACGATTCTTCCTCGCACCCCTGTCGGATCCGGGGCGCCCCTCCCAACTCGCCTCCAACCAGCGCTCGACTCGAGGCCCGCACGAATCACCAGCCGGCGGAGCGAGCATCTTTCTCGAGATTCCCTGGCTCGCTCCAGTCTGGGTCCACGCGGAGTCGGTGGATCACCCAGTCACCCTTCCTTATCACTCCCTTCTGGAGAGAACTCGCGAGTCATGTCTACGAATAACTACAACCGTTTCCCGCTCCAACTTGGAATTTGCCTGACCCTCTTCGGAGGCCTTGCTGAGGCCACACCTCAGGATCCCGCGACCGATCACCCCTTTGCTCCCGCAGTGAACGTGACCAGGGGACAGGCCCTTCGCACGGCCGATATCGACGAAGTCGACGGCGAAATCCTCTATGAACGTCCGGTTCATCTCCCCTACAGCAACATGAATATCACCTTGCTGAAGGTACGCGACGCGCGGACCGGCGAGGAGCAACGCGTGGTCCTCGACCAGAACCTGCAGCCGGTTAACTACGAAGAGCTGATGGCCATCGAAGAAGGTATTCGCAAGGAGATCTACGGGACGATGCACCCGGATCTTCACCGTCGGATCATCCAAGGAAGCCTTGATGCACAAGTCGACGTGATGATCAAGATGCGGGCAGACGAGGAGTTCGTCGACAAGAGTGCCGTCGATCGCGGCACCATGACAGAGGTGCAACTTCGCGCTCGTTCCGTCGAGAGCACGCGAGATCTCGAGGAGCGTGTGAAGCAGGCCATGAATGATGTGGCCCAGCGCAATGGAATGGCTCCGGTCGTGGCCGCGGAAGTTGACGGTCCCTTCATCATCGCCAGCGTGCGTGCCCAGGAGGCGCTTGCGCTCTCCCGTGATCAGGACATCGTCTTCGTCGGTCCCGTGAATGAAGTTCGTCTCAACGACTACCCGGGCATTCCTGGGTCCGACTACCCGGACATTCCTGAGTCCCTCCCGACCACGCGCACCAACTTTGTTCACAGCAACTTCTCGAAGGGCTCGGGCGTCAAAATTGCCGTGCTCGAGAGTGGTCAGGCGACTACGTCTCAGACCTGCTTCCCAGTTACCGCTCGACATAGCTCGAGTAGCGGAGGGGGTTCGCACATGACCAAGAGCCTTGGGATCATCTCATCCCGGTACGACGATGGCGATTGCGACGGTTCGTGGGTCGGCTATGCGCCCGAGGCTTCGATCCTCATGGCGAACAGCAACTCCTACACCAGCTCCTACAACTGGGCCAAGAACCGTGGCGCCAACGTCGTCACCATGAGCTGGCACTACCCCTCCGAGGAGACCTCCGGCTCCCTGCACTCACGTGACGAGTACTTCGACTACTGGACTTCGCGTTACCCCTTCCCGACGGTCTTCACCTCCGCTGGCAATGAGGCGGGTGATGGCGCCTATGCTTCGGGCAAGGGCTACAACTTCTTCGGAGTAGGCAATGTCCTCAATGATGGCGATGGCAACCGTTGCAACGACAGGATCTCAAACTCCAGCTCCTGGAAGGATCCGGTCAGCTCTTGGAACGACCGTGAGATCCCCGAGATCGCTGCTCCGGGGAGCCGCCACGATCTCCTCGGTACCGATTTCGGTGGCACGAGCTGTGCGACTCCCGTTGCGGCTTCCATCGCTACCTGCCTGATTGGTGCGAACTTGAGCCTGCGCACCTGGCCCGAAGGAGTGCGTGCCATCTTGCAGGCTACCGCCAACTTCCAGCAGGCCGACGGCTCCACCTTCGGCTCCGGGATAGATGGCAAGGACGGCACGGGAATGCTCGACTCGTGGTACGCAGCCCATACCGGACTGACACGTGCCAACAACACCTCGAGCTACTTCCGCGGCCATGACTACGGCTACATCTCGAGCGCCAGCTTCACGAACGGCGTCATGAACGAGGTCTGGAAGGTCAAGACCGAAACTACCAACTCGAAGATCCGCGTCGCCTTCACATGGAACTCGAAGACCACGTCGTCCAGCAGCGTCCTCGATGCCGACCTCGACCTGCGCGTCTATGCTCCGAATGGCAGCCTCGTGGCAAAGTCGTCGAGCTTCGACAACAACTACGAATTCGTCGAGTTCACCCCTCCGATGGCGGGTAGCTACCTCATCAAGGTTCGGAGCTACAGCGTTCCAAGTGACTTCTCCAGCTACTTCGGCGTGGCCTTCACGACCATGTACGACTGCCAGTAGGACTGGGTGAGCCAGCGGGGGAAGACCCCCTGCTTCGCTTACCAGGGGCGGTCCGAGCTTCGCGCTCGGGCCGCCCCTGTCCTGTCCATACCCTGTCGTGGACAGAGCACAGCCTTCCGATAGCGTCACCTCAGCGCGTCCGCATCTTCACGCTTCCAGCCCCTGGCTCCAGGGCTCGAGCTGGCGAGATCGTTGGGGAGAACCCCCTGCGAGGATCTCCGGGCCGGTCGAGTTGTAGGCGTCGCGGTTCAGAGGATAGGCGCTCCAAGCAGCCTCTCCATCCACATCTCCCACCTCAATCCGAGGGGATGTCCGCTAGCTCGAAGGCCTCCGAGGAGAACTCGATGAGCTGGTCGTCATCCTCCAAGATGCGCAGAGACCAGTTCACCTCAACCTGGTGGGAGACCTGGGTGTGTTCGGTCGTAGGCCAGCAGCACAACTTCAGTAGCCACGGAGGTCTCGTGGCGGGGCTGCGGAGCACGGCCACTGGTGAGCTCTCCTCCGTCGTCGGCGGGTTTGGCAACGTGGCCTCCGGCCCCAGCTCCCCCATCTGTGGCGGGCGGTAGAGTCAGGCCCTCGGAAACTCCGCCACGGTCAGCGGGAGGTACTCTCGAGAGGTGCTCCACACGTAGGCTGGTTCGCCGGCTCGCTCCAGGAGCATGCCTAGGACGCACCCGAAGAGCCGCCCGGCCTCTCGACAGTGCATGGCGCCGTACTCCGCGTGAGCCCGGCGACGGCACGATCCTCACAGGTCCAACCTGACTCGGGCGGGAGTCCCTTGCTCCGGAGAGGAGGACGTGGACGGGAGCGCCCGAATACACGCCACCGCTCGAGCTCAGGGGGAGCTCTTCTTGGGGATTTCCTGGGATTGTGAGTCTCGTCCGGAGCGATTCCTCCGCGGGTGGTACAGAACCCGAAGACGACGCGCAAGAGCGCGCCCGACCCCATGGAGGACACCATGCGCCTTAAATTTATTCGAATCGCCCCCCTTATCGCCAGCGCCTGCTTCCTCGTACCCGCGACCCTCAGCTTGCCGGCCGCGATGAACGGACTGACCCCCGAGGACCAGGAGATCTTAGACCACATGAAGCTCATCTACCTCTCTGACGGCCAGGGCCAAATGATGAAGACCCTGGACATCTCCGGGCTCAACGTTCGCATCCACAACGGGACGTGCGGAGCCACCACGGCGGCCCGCAATGGTCTGGGCAACCTCATCATCGGCAAGAACGAGCGACGCACCGTGGACGACCACCGCACCGGCTCCCACAACCTCGTGGTGGGTAGCTACAACAACTACAGTGGCCACGGAGGGCTCGTGGTGGGAGAATGGAACACCGTGAGCGGCGACTTCGCCTCGGTCAGCGGCGGGACCAGAAACATCGCCAGCGGCGACCACGCCTCGATCAGCGGCGGGTGGATGAACACCGCCGGCGGCGACCACGCCTCGGTCAGCGGCGGGAGGGAGAACCAGGCCAAGGGCGGCTGCGCCTCGATCTGCGGAGGAAGAAAGAACGTCGCCTCAGGCCCTCACTCCACGATCAGCGGCGGCTTCGCCAACGACACCCGGGGATCATCGTCTTCGATCAGCGGGGGCGGCAGCAACAGGACCTACGGAGAACTCTCGTCGGTCAGCGGCGGTCTCGGGGGCCTGGCGATGGGCTCCTACGACTGGGTCGCCGGCACGATCTGGGAGGATCACTAGGCCGCGCTCGATGAGTCGCCAGGGCCTTCTCGAGGGCCCTGGCGCAAGACCTCCCGCTGCCGCGCCGATCAGAGCGCGAGCCAGCTGGTGGGAATACACCCCACAGCATCTCTTCCGACCTGTCTCGTGATCGTGTGCCTCGGGTGGATCGATTCCTGCGTGGGTCGATGCAGAACCCGAGAACGGGGTGCAGGTCGTCGACGGCTCGGGTTGGACGAACGGATCCATCAAGGGCCTCGGCAACCTCATCGTGGGCTACAACGAGCTTAACCATGAGGACAACGTTCGCACCGGATCGCACAACATAGTCCTTGGTAAGTATAACAACTACAACAACTACGGAGGCATCGTTGCGGGATCCAGCAACATGATCAGTGGTGTGCAGAGCTCCGTCCTCGGCGGGACTCTCAACACGGCCAGCGGCTATGGATCCGTGGTCAGCGGTGGCTGCAGGAACGACGCCAGCGAGAGGTTCTCCTCCGTCAGCGGCGGAAGGGGGAACACGGCAAGCGGCGACTCCGCTTCGATCAGTGGTGGGTTCTACAACAAGGCCAGCGGGGAGTGTGCCTCGGTGAGCGGGGGAAGACAGAACGACGCCATGGGTGAGCGTTCCTCGATCAGCGGCGGTAGCACCAACTCAGCTGACGGCATATCCTCCTCGGTCAGCGGCGGTATCAGCAACGTAGCCGACGGCAATTGGGCCTCGCTCTGCGGCGGATACAACAATGATGCCAGTGGAGAGTCTGCCTCGGTCTGCGGCGGGTACAAGAATGTGGCCAGCGGAGAAAACGCCTCGGTCTGCGGCGGGTCCAAGAATACGGCCAGCGGAGAGAATGCCTCGGTCAGCGGCGGGTCCCGGAGATCGGCGGACAACCTTGGCAACTGGGCGGCCGGCTCGCTATGGGAGCACAACTAGGCCGTGCGCGATCGACCCCAGGCCTCGCGGGGAGGCCTGGGGACCTCACTCGAGCGAGATGGACCTGGCGGGACGAAGACCGATGTTGGATTGCCGGTCATTGGTCGGGCTGAGGTTGCGGCTGGCGGAGCGAGAGAACGCAGCCTCGCTACGCCAGCCGCCCCCGCGGAGCCTCTGCCTCAGCCTGGTGGAGCTCTTCCTCATGTAGGGCCGGTCCCCGGACACCTCCTGCTCCGGGTACGGACCGGACCTGTAGTCGTCCATGCACCACTCCCACACGTTCCCGATCGTGTCGTGCAGGCCAAAGCCGTTCGCCCGGTAGCTCCCGACGGGAGCGTGAACCATGTGGCCGTCGTTCAGTTCCTCGTCGTAGACCCAGGACGCCGGGCCCCCATTGTCCCTACAGTACGTGTCGGCGACGTTGGCCACGCCATCCAGGTCGAGCACCTCAGTCCCCGCCCACCACGACGTCTCCGTTCTTCCACGGCCGCCGAACTCCCACTGGGCCTCGGTGGGAATCTCCAATCCGAAGCGCGTCAGCCAGAACATGCCGTCCTCCCACGACACCTGCTCTACCGGGTGCTCCGGACCTTGCGGCTTTCCGCCCCTGCTCATCCCCGCGTGGTAAGCGCTCGGCTGGGTCCCGGTCATCCGCTCCCACTGGCCCTGGGTCAGCTCGTACTTCGAGAGGAAGTAGGGCGAGAGCGTGGCCTCCACGGGGTTCCCTTCGGTGTCGGCCTCGTTGGGCGAGGCCAGGGGGTCGTAGTTCGGTGCGCTCGCGTCGCGCCCCTGCGCGCCCATCCAGAAAGTCGCGCCCGGGATCAGGACCAAGACCACCCCGGTCTCGCCCGTGATCTGCCAGCGCCCCGTCTCCTCGTCGCTCTCGGGTCGCGTACCAGTCTGGAAGTGCCAGAACTCCCACAGCCCCGACTCCGGATCCGGACCGAGGGGAACGAGCCCCATCTGCACCGGGAGCTCGAAGCCGTACTCGGGGTGATCCAAGATCTCCGCTCGAGCTTCGTCCCACAGCTTCTTCGCCTGCGCGCCGTGCGCCGAGCGTTCGCCCGTATCCAGGGCCAGCTGCCGCCTCCACCTCATGCTTGCGATCGTATTTCCGAAGAGATCGGCCCCCTGGAACGCGTGCAGCTCCCGGACGAGGTCCTGCATCGCGTCGTGCCACCAGCGTGAGTCGTCGTCCTCGTCAAAGGAGTACTCCCGCTCCCGCTCCAGTCGGACGTCATCCTCGGCTCGCAGCGGGGGCAGCTCCTGCTCCAGCTTCGCGATCGCGTGCTCCTGCTCCTCCACGTGCAGGGCCCTCTCCGCGGGATCGTCGAACTCATCGTCGGGATCCTCCCCCTGATGGCTCGCGACACACTCTCGCAGCGCAAGGAGCCGGTCCTCCATGGCCGTGAGCTCAGAGGATGTTGCGCCGAACGGCTCCGCCTCGCCCCGCTCCCGGAGCACCGCCAGCCGGCGCTCGTGGTCGGAGAGGTTCCCCAGCAACTCCTGGGCCCTCTCCAGCCACGCGTCCATCGCCTCGATGTTCGCCGGCACCGCGGGCCAGAGCTCGTTCATCTCCGCCTTGCTGAGCTCGAGCCGCCGGGCGTCCGAGAGCCTCAGCACGTTGTCGCGCTCACGCCGCGCGCGGTCACGCTCCTGCCGGAACTCGAGCGCGTTCTGATCGGCTCGCGTCTTCTCGCGTTCGGCGCCCTGCCGGCTCTGTTCCGCCACCTCGTGGAGCTCCGTCTCGATGCGGAGCGCGCGGAACATGGCCGCATAGGTCGTGGCCATGCCGATGAGCGCCATGAACCCGACCGAGACCAGCACCCGATGGCGAGCGGCGAGCTTGCGTGCGCGGTAGAGAAGCGATGGCGGAGCGGCGGAGACCGCCTCACCGTCGAGGTGTCGCTGCAGGTCGTCCGCGAGGGCCTGGACGGAGGGGTAGCGCCGGTCCGGAGAGCGCTCCACCGCCCGGGCGGTGATCCACTCCAGCTCCGCCGGAGTGCCCGGGGCCACGCTTCGCAGGGGCGGCGGGTCCGTGGCCATGAGGCGTTGGAGCGCGGTGGCCACCGACAGCCCGGTGAGATCGACCGGACGGTGCTTGCCGAGCAGCTCGAAGAGGCAGATCCCGAGGGCGTAGACATCGACCCGGACGTCTCCGGAGGCGTTCGTTCCGGCGAGAGACTCCGGGGCGATGTAGGAGAGGGTTCCCACGATCTGCCTGGAGTGCTCGGTGGCGGTCCTCAGCGCCGGATCGACGTGGCGAACGTGCGCCACGCCGTAGTCGATCAACTTGGGGTGCCCGTCCCCATCGACGAGGATGTTCCCCGGCTTCAGGTCACGGTGGATGATCCCGCGGTCGTGTCCGTGTTGCACCGCGTGGAGTACGGCGATGAACAGGCGCAGCCTCGCGGGAACGCTCAGGTCGTGCTCCTCGGCATACGTGAGTATGTCGGAGGCGCCATTGATCATCTCGAGGGCGAGATACGGCACAGGGTGAGGGTCGTCCGGCCGCTGGTACGTCCCTGACTCGAGGACCTGCGCGATGGCGGGATGGCTGAGTTCGGCGAGGGCCTGCACCTCCACATGGAAGCGCCGCAAGGCGTTGCTCGACTCGATCCCGTGGCGCAGCGTCTTGACCGCGACGACTCGCTTCGGGTGCGCCTGGACCGCCTCGTAGATGGTGCCCATCCCTCCCGTAGCGAGGACCCGACGGATCTGAAACGGCCCGATGGTCTCCGGCACGGAGGGCTGGACCGAGCTCACGCTCTTCGGCTCCAGGGGCTCGAGGAAGTCGGCCGGAGTGGAGGTGCTCGTCTCCTCACCGGCCAGTACACGGGCCAACCGCAGCAGTTCCTTGTCGGCCCCACAGGTCTGCCCCAGAAAGGCCGCGCGCTCGTCCGCCGCCAGGTCGAGGGCGCGGTCGGCGATCTCTCGGGCTCGGCCGAAGGGGGTCTCGCTCATCAGCCGACCTCGGGATCGAGTCGGATCCGGAGCCAGTTGCGTGCCATCTGAAAGCCACGGGTCACAGTTCGTCGCGAGACCTTCAGGACGGCAGCGACCTCGTCCTCGCTGAGGCCGCCGAAGAATCGCATCTCGACGATCCGCCCGAGCTGCTCATCTTCGGCCATCAGTTGCTCCAGCGCATCGTCGAGGACGAGCAGATCTCCGGCGCGTGAGTCGAGCAGGTCACAGCTATCGATGTCGACCCTGGCGCTCTTGCCACCGCGCTTGCCGGCACCGCGCGCACGGGCATGGTCGATGAGCACGTGCCGCATGGCCCGCGCCGCGGTGGCGAGGAAGTGCTCGCGGTCATTGAAGGCGACGTCTCGTCCAGCGAGGCGGAGGTACGCTTCGTGTACCAATGCGGTGGGCTGCAGGGTGTGCTCGCGGCACTCGCGTTCGAAGTAGGAGCGCGCCAGAGAGTGCAGTTCCCAGTAGGTCAGGTCGTGTAGCTTGTTGTCTCGCATGCCCTAGGTATCCAGGTACAGTACCGCATACTACTCGGAAGTGTCGTCGCGAAAAGTGCCACATCACCCCCGGCAGCACGGCCGGCAGGATGACCGGTTCGCCGCGAGGGCTTCCTGGGCGATCCAGGTCCCATCGAGACGGGCGAGCGAGGCCGTCGGCCCCCGGGATCGCTTATCGCTCCAGGAGCGACGCCAACGGCGGCGAATCCTCGGTCAGCGGGGGAGAGAAGAACGTGGCCTGGGTCGACCTCGCGTCGATCAGCGGCGGGTACCAGAACCAGGCCAGAGGATAGGCGCCCCAAGTTGCCTTTCCATTTACCCTCCCCCCCACCCTGTGGCACGGTGCCTTCCTGGAATTCCCGCGATTGTGTGTCTCGCCCGGAGGGGTTCCTGCGTGGATGAGACCAGACCCCGATAACGGCGTGCGCCCGCGCACCGGTGGCGCGAGCGTGAATGCTCGCGCACGCTCCCTGCCCTCTCCGGGCACCAACCTCTAGCCTTCCGAGGTGACCCCATGACCGCCACCCTGCTCCTCACCGCGATGTTCCTCCCCCTCCAGGCCGGCGCCCTTCACGGGGCCGAGACGGCCCAGCCAGCACCTGCCCGGGCCACGGTCCTCACGGTCACGGCGGAGGGGGTCCGGGAAGAGACCCGTTTCGGCCAGTGTGCCGTCAACACCTCGCCCAGCCAGGCGATGACGACACAGGGCACGCTCTGGACGCACACCAGCGCCCTGGAGGCGTGGATCCCCAGCGCCATCTCGATCGGTGACGTCGGAGGTCAGGTCTTCGCAGAGTACGACCTCAACAACGAGGCGGCCGTGCTGCTCTCGGTCTACGACTCGAATCCGCCCACGCCGGTTTGGACGGATAGCACGCCCCTGGGAACCGAGGCCCGTCAGGTGGACTCGGCCGCCACGACGAATACACACATCGCGATCCACCAGATCCCCCAGGCCTCCACGGGGAATCGCCCGGTGGTCCTGCGCAAGTACACCTCGAACTCCCCGACCCCCGACTGGACCTACGAGTTCGTGCCTCTGACCAGTGCGCGGAGCCATTGCGCCATCTCGCGCGATGGTCAGACCATCGTGGCGGCGATCACGAACAGCAACACCCACAGTGTGGAGGTCGCGGTCTTCGCCCCCGGGTCGGGGACACCGGTCAGCTACACCGTCTTGCCTCCGGGTGTATCGAACCAGATTCGCGGCTGGGACCTGTCCGCGGACGGATCCACCCTCTACTTCAGCCAGGACGGCATCGCCCACATCTTCGACGTGGCCACGCAGACGGTCCTCTTCACGACGAACATCGGCTCGCACTTCGACAGCCATGCCATCTCGGGCGACGGATCGGTCTTTGCGTACGGAAAGTTCGGGAGCATGCACGTGTGGGAGAGGTCCGGAGGGACCTACATCAACTCGATCACGAGGACCCTGGTCGGCCAGAACTACTGCGCCAGGATCGACATCTCCGACGACGGTTCGACCATCGCCTACGCGTGGTACTTCTACAACCCGGGCCTCACGGTGCAGGTCAATGCCCTCGATCTGACCTCGAACACGATCACGATGACCGACACAATCACGGGGACGGGGGCTCTCCAGAACGTGGTGGCCGGCGTCTCCTGCAGCGCCGATGGCTCGCGCTTCGCCGTGGGACTGTGGGGGGACGAGGGCGATCAGGCAGAGGAGGTGCGGGTCTACTCCTCGACCCAGGACGCCCCGCTGATGACGTCCAACCTGCCCGGCTCGGTCCTCTCGATCGACATCTCGGCGGACGGCCAGCGGGTCGTGGCCGGCAGCAAGTCCGTGCATGCCAACATCAACGGAAACGGCGGGCAGGTTGACCTGCTGGACACCGGCAACGAGGACTTCATCCTGCGCGGTACGCCCTCGGTCGGAGCGACCGTCGAATACGAGGTCCATGGTACTCCTGGCGCACCGGCCCTGCTCCTGACCGCTCCCCAGCCGCAGCTCCCCCCCATGCTCTTCCCGGGCATCGGCACGCTCTACGTGAAGAGATCCATGATCACCATCACTCCCCTGGGGCACGTGCCCAACGGGGGCGTGCTGACCTCGCCAGCGGTCGTTGACGCGGAGTTGCTGGGCACCTCTCACTACGCCCAGGTGCTCTTCATCTCTCCCCGTCAGCTGTCGACCGACTGGATGAAGATCACCTACCTTCCGTAGGTCGAGGCCAGCTCCTCGTCGGCCCCCGGTGTGCCCGCCGGGGCCCCGGCGCTGGAGAACTCGAGCTGGGGCTACACGCGGATTCAGCCTGGTCCCTCCCTACTGCACTGGATACGCGAAGGTCAGTGGAGCCCGCAGCTGGTGGTAGCGGGGATCATCCATGGCTTCCTTGATCTCATCCCCGAGCCAAGACTCGAGTTGCGCTGCTTGAAGTGGGAAGCCAATGCCCCGCCAACCGGGCTGCATGCCCGCACGCAGAACCACTACCTGTTGATAGAACTCCACGACGTCACAGTTAGGGTCGCTACAGTCTCCACGGATAGCAGCCGGACTGCCTGGACAGTCGTTCTCGGGATGCTGCCAAAATTCACACTGGGCACTCCGAGTCTCGCGTGCAATGACCGAGGTCCAGTCGTCTACACCAAACACGGTCGGGTACACAGGGCTGAAGCCAAACTGCGTCATGAAATGGTGGATCTCCTCCACCATTACCTTGCGCGCATGCTCGTCTGGCTCTGGCCCTCTGACCTCCATCCACCACTCAGGGATGATGATGTCGTAGCCCAGGTCACGCTCCAGACGCGGCAACTGGGACAGTTCCCATCGGCGCGGGTCCATGGGCATTGCCAGCCAGGCTACGTCTCGCCTGCGGAGCGCTTCCGCCACCTTGGGATCATCCACGACTCCATCCATATCCTGGTCCATCATTTCTGCCAGGATCGCTGCCGCCTCCTGGACAAATGCGACCGGCATGGACTCGTCCGCCGCAAGCAATACGCCGAAGGGCATGGCTACCTGCGTGAGCCCCGTCTCGAGCAAAGCCGCACGCTCTCTCGCCAAGAGCGCTAGCTCTTGATCTGTAGCGGACGTCACCCGAACGGGCGCGGGCCCTTCGCGCTGCCCCGCGTCCGTCGGTCTCTCAGAAGAGTCTCTTGGGCCGTAACAGCCCACAAGCAACAAGCAAGAGACGGTCAAGGCTGCAGCTATCCTGGAGCAACGGGAGGCATTCATGAGCGTGCGTAGCGAGGGTTTGAGTCTGCGCAGGAAGGATCATGTTTACTCGACACGAGCAATCGTTAGCTACAAAGAGCTCCGATCTTGGCGCTCTACAGCCGCTTCGGCAAGCGCTGCCTGAGTCCTGAGCAGCGGGCTCCTGCTGTGCCGTTACCTCCATGTGACGAGGCTTACCGAACTTGTCGCGTATAGATAAGAGGCAGCCATCCAATTCCCGCTACGAAGTTCCATCATGAATGCACTCAGCAAGATCACACTCCACTCGACCCTCATCGCTACCTGCTCACTGGCCCCCCCCCAGACCGTGACAAGCCAGGGAGCCAATGAAACAGCGGATACAAGCGCGCAGGAAGCGCTGCGCTCGAGCGAACACGATCGCCCCACAACCAGGGTCAGCTGGCACCCTTCCCTTACCGATGCCCAGCACGCCAGCGAAGAGTCAGGTAAACCGGTACTCGTATTTCAGCTATTGGGCCGACTGGATGAACAACTGTGCTGAACCAATGCTCGTCTCGCGAGAGCCGTGTTGTTCTCGCATGCAGGATTGACTGCGTTCATCAATGAGCACTTCGAGCCCACCTGGATCAGTGTCGCGGCCGTTCCCGTCATCACCATCGAATTTGGCAATGGTGAGTCCTTCCAACGCACATTGCATGGAAACATCGCGACGTATGTCACCTTGTCTGATGGGACAACAACCGACGTCATCCCAGGAATTCATGCGGTGCAACCCTATCGGGAGATGCTGCAAGCCGCACTCGACTTGACAACCAGAATCGCCAAGCTTCCCAAGGGGTACCAGCCGAGCGCAATTCGACTGCACCACGAGAATCAGGCCTCTGCCAGCTCATTCACCGCCACTCTCAAAGAGAATCAGCCAGGTGGCTACCAAGCCTCAGCGCCAAACACGGACGCTTTCTTCGATGACCCCGGCTCATCCCAAACCCGCTCAGCCCCGGAATCAGGTACCGATCCTCCTCTGAAGACGATCAGCAAAGGCAGGATCGAGGGGCGTTTGGAGAACGTCTTGTCTACGCGTAATTGGACAGTCCCTTCAAAGCCAACAATAGAAGAGCCCGCCAACGAGCCTTCGCTTGGACGGCCAGGCGCAACGCAATCGATCGACCTCAGGCTAGACAGTATCAACAATGCTCTCTTCCGTCGGCCACTTGCGCATGGCTTGCTGGCGCGCTCAAACAAACTCGATGTTGACTCGCTAACGAAGCACGTATATAGCGAGCTCTTGGACATCGATCTTGAAGACCCTTACATGGGATTGGGGTTCGTACTCGAAGATGGCGCGCTTATCGAATTGCTCGAGAAGCACTGAGGGACGCTACAAGAATAGAGCAGCGACCTAGAGCTCCATGACCTTGGGTCGCTGCTCTTGAGGACAAGCGATCCAAGCTACCTTTACATTCACCCTCCACCCCCCTCAGACGCTTCACCCCCAGCAGGCCCCTCCCTCGCCGCTTCTTCTCGCCCCAGCTGACGGCCTCCGAGCCAGGATCCTGGGGCTCTTCCCCTTCGCTCTTCCCCCTGCGCACAGAGCCCCCCCACGAGTCACGATGGCAGGGCTGGACACGACCCCCGCAGCACCGCATGAGACTTTAGCTTGGAAAAGCGGGGCCATCTCTCAGGGACAGATTTCGACGGTCAACCCGTTCGAGAAGTTGAAGCCTTCTGGGCCGGGACTCTGAGCGTCCCGGTAGACGTACTGGAAGTACGCGCGGGCGCCGTTCTCCAGCGCACCCGCTCCCGAGTTCATCGGCGGCATCTGCATGTCGATGGCGCGGCTAGCTGTGCCCTGGGCCGAGGCCACAAGAGCCGGTTGGAGCCGGAAGAGAGCCCCCCCGGAGCAGAGCACTCCGTCGCCAGCCCAGTTGCCCCAGCCGGTGGCCGGCGCGAGGCTGTAGAAGAACATGCCCAGCTCCGCCGGAGGAAGCTGAGAGACGGACAGAACGAGATCGTTGGCCCCGTGGCTGGACGTGCCCGAGGCAGTCAGTGCCGCCGGGCTTCCGGTCGAGTTGGGCAGCGAGTTGCAATGGACCCAGATGTTGCAACCGGGGGCCTCGAACACACGGAAGGGCGGTCCGAGTGCTTTTTCGCCCACGCCCGCCGAGAAGACCGGCTGCAAGTCAGCCTGCGTGCCGGGCGCCACTGCGTAATCGACCAGCAAGGAGAGCTCCCCCGTCGCAGGCAGAGTCCCCAGAGGGGAAGCACCTCCAACCAAGGTCACCGGAGAGGCCAGGCCGAGGACTCCCAGGCGATCGGGTTGGTAGGCGAACCCTCCGCCGGCGGAGAGGGCGAGGTCCACCTGGTCGCCGGGTATTCCCGTGAATGTGACTCCGAGCTTGCCGGGAACGATCTGGTTCCCGGTGATGTGAGCACTTCGAACCGGTCCGCTCAGGGACTCGAGACAACATCCGGTGACCCCTGCGCCGGGAAGGCCGCCCCTTCCAGGAGGAAGCGGCGGATCGCACACATCACATGGCGCCCCCGATCCAGGCTGGCCGCCCAGGAAGGAGCAATTCAGTTCTTTCATCACGGCGTTCGAGAGGACCAAGGCATCGCCTCCGTTCCCACCTTCGCCGGGAGTGTGGGGCGAGGATCCGCTGTCGGCGTCGCTGCCCTGGCCACCTTCGAAGATCGTGTTCGAGGCGAAGACGAAGCTATCGGAGATCTCGGCCGCCGTGCCACCGTCCCAGCCATCGTAGCCTTGGGGGTCGATCGGATCCCTTCCGGCGGTCCCAATGACGTGGCTGTCGTAGAGGGCGACGTTCGTGGGCGCGAGCCCCACCTCCACACGTAAGGCGGGCTGTGGGGTGCCTCCACAGTTCACACTCCCCTCCACGTCTTTCCAGCAGGCTATGTAACCGGCGGCAATCGTGCAGCCGACGAAGAAGACATCGCTCGAGCCCGATACGTGAGCTCCACCGGTCTGGTTGCAGCTGTATGGCGAACCGCAGGGTCCACACAAGGCGCACATGGACCACCCACCATACAACTCACAGCTCTGAACCCGGACCGAGCCCCGGCATTCCCGAATGGTCAGCGTGCCCTTGGCCCCTTCGATACCCCCATCGAACACATCCATCCTGAGCCTCAGGTGATCGAGGACAACCCCTTGCCCCTGCATGAGGTTCTCGATCAGAAAGACCTTTGGACCTCCATCCTCGTAGTCCTCGATGATCCACGGCGGGTTTTGAGGGTCCTGCGCCATGATGGCGAGGCTCTTTCCGTCGATGTGAATGCCGTCGAAGTAATAACCAGCTCTAACCAGGATCGTGTCGCCATCCGAGGCGGCGACGATTGCATCCTGGATGCTGGTGAAGTCGCCAGCCCCACTCTGGTCAACGATGAAAACGCTGGCGTTGCCGCCAGAGGCGATACCAAAGGCGAAGACAAACGTTGCGAGGGCAGACCGGAAGAGGCTGTGCATGATTGGCCCGGGCGAGTCGAGGGGAGTGAACGAAGACATGCTCTACCTGAGGTGGAACAGTCGCTGGGGAGTTTCTCTCCCGCTGCCTTGCCCTGCGGGAATGGGGCAAGAGGGGGGCAATAGAAATCCGAATAAGTCCCCCCGGTCTAACGCCATTCCCGCAGCTGGCGTCGGAGGAGCGCCACCTGGGCGAGCGCGAAGAGGGTCTTTCTCATCGGGTCGGTGGGTTCGGTGGGCGTGCGCGACATGCGCCCTCCCCCCGCAACGCTTACATCCGGGGAACTCGGGCCAGGCGCCAGGACCCTATGATGCGTGTGGAGCGCGCCCAATCCAAACGGGCGTGCAGCCAGAACCAAGGAGACATGAGACTTTTCGCCGCAGCCCTGTGCGCCTCGCTGGCACTCGCCACGAATGGCCTCGCGCAGACCTACGAGGTCGCCGAGACGCTGACCATCGACGACGTACCCTCGTGGTTCCCCGTCGGCTTCTGCCTCCTGACCCACGGTGAACGGCAGTACGTGGCCTACTACGACGCCGAGCATCGGATGATGGTGGCCGCGCGCGACCTCGACCAGGAAGTCTGGCAGAAAGCGGTGCTCCCCAGCGAGATCGGCTGGGACAGCCACAACTACGTGACCCTGGCCGTGGACGACAACGGCGACCTGCACCTCACGGGAAACATGCACGGGGTGCCGCTGATCTACTTCCGAACCCGGGAGGCCGGCGATATCAAGACCTTCGAGCGGGTCGGCATGACCGGCTCCGACGAGGAGCGCTGCACCTACCCCCGCTTTCTCGCCGGCGCCGATGGCACGCTGCTGTTCACCTATCGCTCCGGTGGCAGCGGCAACGGCCACCGGCTCTACAACGAGTACGACCCCCAGTCGCGTAGCTGGTCTCGTTTCCTGGACACGCCGCTCTTCGACGGCGAGGGCGAGCGCAACGCCTACCCGCATGGACCGGACCCTGGCCCCGATGGTCTCTTCCACGTGATCTGGGTCTGGCGCGACACCCCCGACTGTGCCACCAATCACCATCTCTCCTACGCGCGCAGCCCGGATCTCAAGCGCTGGGAGACGGCCGCGGGAACGCCCGTCGACCTGCCGCTGACCCTGGGCCAGGAAGCCCTCTGCGTCGACCCGATCCCCTCCCACGGCGGGATCATCAATGGCTGCGAGCGCCTGGCCTTCGACCGAGAGGGCCGCCCGATGATCTCCTACCACAAGGCGGACGAGGAGGGCCACATGCAGGTCTTCGTGACCCGCTTCGAGGAGGGCGCGTGGCGGTCACGGGCGATCACCAGTTGGGATCGCGAGATCACCTTCAGCGGCGGGGGTGCCATGCCCTTCATCGGGATCCGCATCTCTGGGCTCGAGCCCCTCGATCCCGACAGGTGGACCCTGACCTGGCGGCATCGTGATTTCGGCTCGGGACGAATCGTTCTCGACGAGGACACCCTCTCGCCCGTGGAGGCCGAGGTGAACGTGCCGCCCGAGCTCCCCCGGGAGCTTCGCCGGCCACGGATCGAGTTCGACCAGATGCGCGTCAAGCTGGCCGCTGACAGCGGCGCCTCACAGGATCCGGATGTGAAGTACATGCTGCGCTGGGAGGCACTGCCCGCCCACCACGACCGCCCGCGCCAGCCGCCACTCCCGCCCGCGAGCCGGCTGCAGCTCGTGAAGCTGGTCCGGTAGCGGAGGAGAGGCGTGCCGGCCTACTAGCCCGGAGACTCTTGTCCCTCGTACCAGCTCGCGAAGCGGGCTACTTCTGCTTCGGCCTGGAAGAGGGTGCCGGCTTCGCCCCACCCTTTTTTCCTGCTGAACCGCTCGAAGACGGCTTGGATACGGGGTGCGAGAACACTTGCACTCCACCCGTGTAGATCGGGCTGTCCGGCTTCGCGGATCCGAGATCTATAAATTTCGCCATCAGGATTCTCCTCGAGCGAGCTGAATTCCGCTCTCCAGCTCGTCCAGCCGATTCTGCAGGAGAGCCAGGCTCTCGACGTCTGGCACTCGCACGCCCAGGGAGTCGTTTCCCGGGCAGCCGCCGTCGATGAACTCGACGAAGTGCCGCACCTCCCCGCCCTCATCGAGCCGAGGCCCGAGATCGAGGTGGTGGAGCATCTCGTAGGCGCCACCAGTGGAGGTCTCCATGCGCCCGACGACACTGAGGACCAACTCCTCATCGTCGACGAGTTCGTCCAGGTCTTCCGGAATATGGTCGTCTTCCTCGAGGCATATCGCGCACGCCTCGTCGATGTTCGTGGCTCCCGTCGTGCGAAGCAGGTATTCCCCCCAGGTCACCTCCGGCAGGTCATACGGATCTCCGTAGTGCAGGTCGAAGGCGCCGCCGACCTCATCCAGGGTGATGATGGTTGGGCTGGGAGGCAACGCCAGCACGCTCGAGGGGCTGAAGATACGCCGCTCCATCTGAGCCGTCAGGATGCCGAGCGCGCCCGCGCCCAGTCCGAATAGAAGTTCTCTTCTGCTGCTCATGGTTCTTTCTCCCCCGCCTTCAGGCGAGGCCTCCCAGGGCAGAGAACAGCTCGTCCCGACGCTCGCGAGCCTCCTCGACGAGTCCGGTATCGAGGGAGAATCGCACGCGCCGACGCCGCAGGCCGTTCAGGTGCAAGGTGTAGTGGATCCACCAGGTTCCGTGGTTCTTCCACAGGTGGTGGTCGGGGTTCGATCCGTCGATGCGGATGGCGAGTTGCTGTCGCATTGGTCTGTGAGGTTGAAGGTTCACACACCAGGGACCCCGGGCTTTCGCCCAGGCGAAGACTTCGTTCCGATCCAATGGGACGGGCACATCGACCTCGAGGAGAGGTCATACCACCTTGGCTCTTCGTGCCAGGTTGGTGGACCCGCTGGAGGCGGGCCGTTCCTGATGTGCCCCTATTATCGGCGGCTGGGCGTCGGCTCGCCAGGGCAATTCGTGTCATCAGGACACGTTCCGGGCTCGAGCCAACTCCCTCTCCCAGGAGGGTCTACCTGGGAGGCGCGGCACGTGTGCCCCAAGCGGTGCTGACGAGAGCCACGAGTGACGCGCGGGGAGTCTTCCGCCTGGACCTGCCGGAGGAGTGCCGCGCCGACCTCGTGACGGGCACCCCGAGGGTCGACGCCGCCGCCAAGGCCTCCGAACAGGCGTCGGGGGATTCCATGTCACAAACCAACCCCGCATCGCCGGCCTGCTGCTGGTCTAGTAGCCAAGCAACCGAGGCGATCAGGATCTCGATTGGGTAGGTGTTGACCGTGAAGACCATCCTCCCTGCTGCGCAAGAGCGGCTCCCACAGGGGTTGCGTTAGGCGCAGATTCTGTACCCCACGGGGGCACGTCACCCCACATGGCGTTCAGCGGGGATCAGCTAGGCGTCAAGAATACACCGACCAGTGCCAAGAGGACTACGAGCCCGCCGACAACAATCGCCGCGATGTTCGCTCCCGAGAAACGGCGAATTGGATGGTGGCTTGGATGTTCGGTCGCATTGAGCCTGTTGATCTGTAACTGATCTGGAATGAGCACGAAGTAGCCAAGGAGTGAGATCGCCCACAATCCCATCTCTGGAAGACCGAAGCCTTCGAAGTGGTGGTCGGCCCCAACGCAAGTAGCCGGGTCTTGTCCTCAATCGATCCAAGCACGAGCTTCCGACGCTTGGACGTTCGAGTCTTGTGGGACGGCGAACTGCAGCCGCAGCAAACGATTTGGCTGCACTTTGGGTGTGCTGATGAGGGCACGCCCAAGTTCTGGGCCTGGTCCCCCGGTAGCCTGCCTGGGACGAAGTCATTGATCTTTGAGCCCAGTCAGCCCGTGCAGCTTTTCGCGAGGGGTCGGCTGTTTGGCGATTATCGCAGCCGCTACAGGCAAGCAACCTTCTTCCGTAGCGAGGCCTTGCAGGTGACTGATGCCATGACTGAAGCTGACCTTGAGGTGGTGAGGCGCCCACCGCTGCGAATTCAATTGGTTCCGGAAACACTCGTGGCCGCCGCTCCTTACGAGTTGAATGCGGTGCTTAAACAGGGCGACTCCGTCTCGCCTTCCCGATGGTTCCCCGAGGGCAGGGATCAATTGTCCGTGAGACCTTATATCGTTCCAGTGAGCGAACAGGGGGTTGTCACCTTTCCCGATCGTGGAGGTCTGCCAGGGGAGTTCCATCCGGACCAGTTGTTCGTTGCCCTCGCTTACCGACCTGATGGACATGCTGGGGATCTTTGGTCCCAAGTCACGTCGTCCTTCTCGCGAAGAGGGCGTTCAAACCTCGGTCGCCGGATGACTCTCGGGGGGCAGGAATCAGCTGCCCCTGCGGTCCCTGGGGTCGAATTCTTGAGCGAAGCCGGGGCTGGCTCAAGCGCTAGTGAGGATCGCTCCTCGCGCCCTGCCTTTTGGAACGTGGAGATCGACGGCAGCACCGGAGGTCCCCAATTGGTGGTCGTTCCGCCCGATGCTCTCGAGCGTGGCCGACAGAAGATCGAGGCACCTGAGGAGCGCTGATGAGTGCGCTCTGCAGCCCCTGATTTGCGATTCCGACAGAACTTTCTCTTTTCCCTAAGAACCAGAGGCTCCGCGCGGTTTACCCGGTGAAGACCAACTGACCTGGAAACGAGCGAATGAAGAACAACGAACACAGCCTGGAAAACCTGCACATCGAAAGTCCCTGTGAAGCTTCCTGGGGCGGCATGGAGGGGAGTGATAGTCAGCGCCATTGCGAGCTTTGCAGCTTGAACGTGCACAACCTGTCCGCCATGACCCGCAACGAAGGGCAGTCGGTTTTGAAATCGCAGGAGGAGGGGAAGCGGCTCTGTGTAAGGATGGAGTTCCATCCCGATGGAAGTCCCGTCACGTCGGATCATCCCCTGGGGGCGCCGGAGGAGAAAAGTTCGAAGGGCAAGAAGGTGGCAGCGCTCGTGCTCAGCGCAGGTTTGATGGCCGCTTGCGTGACCGATGAAGGTGGCCGGCAGAATCAGGAAATCAAGCAGGACCAAGTGGTGCCCGATCCTCCGCCTACAACACTGGGCCGTCTGACCATGCCAACGGTGGTGGAGGGGCAGCAGCTTTCCTGTGAAGAGGAGCCTGGCCATGCTCTGCTGGGTCGCGTGTTGTTCGTGGCGAAGGCTGGAGACTCTTGTGAACTGCCACAGGACGAGTTGGGGGAAGGCTGCGACGAGTCAGAGCCGATCCAGGCCACGCAAGGCGAAGTGAGCCAACCGGCGCCGCCTCCGCCCATCATGGGCACCCCTGGTCCGCCCCGGCCGAAGCCGAAGGACAAGTAGTTCGCGGGGCAAACGGTGTCAGACACGCTGCGGGGGAAATCCATCGCAGCGTGTCTGATGCCGTATAGGGCAGGGGCAGCTGGTGATAGAATCACAGCACGCACTCGAGGATAAGCGCTTCAAGCTACCTTTACATTCACCCTCCCCCCCTTCTCAGACGCCTCACTCCCAGCAAGCGGGGCTCTCGCCGCTTCTTCTCGCCCCAACGGACGGCCTCCAAGCCAGGATCGAGGGCCTCTTCCCCTTCCCCGTTCTGTCCATGACCCTCATCGCCACGGCGGCGGGCAGGGTTGGGAGCGGACTCCCGGGCTCCTCGAGACCTGGAGAGGGGCGAAATCGCACGATCACGCCAGGGAGATAACTCACTCGGAACTTGCGGCACACCAGAGGTAGAGTCCTTCGTCAAGAATGACTCTCACCCGCCTCCACTCTCGCCACCACTTCTACTCGATTTCGCTGGCGACCGATTGCGGGTACCGCGGTGGCCGGTAAGAGGCTGCTGGAGATTGGGTAGAAGTGGTGCGACTCGGTATCGCCTTAGACCCTGAGCATGTACAGAACCATTTCGCACGGCCGCATCGAGGGAGGATGAATCAGACGATGCATCGGCTCAGTCGCAGACCCCATCTTCATCACACGGTTCACACCCAAAAATCCGGGCTCTCCGAAGTCATTCCCCCGCTG
>JABACD010000080.1 GCA_014237855.1 Planctomycetota bacterium
AGTTGTTGTACCGATGTCGATGAACATGGCCTACGTGTTCAGCCCAGTTCCTCTCTCGTACGACCCGACAGCGCTCGGATACGCCCTCAGCTGCCTCCTCTTTCTCTTCGCGGTGGAGCGTCGCGACCTGTTTGTGCTCGAGCGAGTTTCGCTCCCCAGCGTGCTTGACCATGACGCCGATCCTATTCTTATCATCAGCCGCCACCATCAACTGCTTTACGCGAATCCGAACGCAGAACAGCTCTTTGACCAGGGGAAGTTGAACCCCGGAGCTCCGATTGGCGAACTCCTCGAGCTTGCTGTGCCGAGCTTTTCACTTGAGGAAGCCGACCACAGTGAGCGACGCGGAAAAGAGCATCAATTCACATCACCATCGGGAGTCCAAAGTGTCGTCGTGATCGAGGTCTCCGTCGTCGAGAAGAGCCGCGGTGTTGAAGCGGGGCTCTGCCTGCGGCTGAGAGACCGGACCGCGCTACGCACCGCCCTGAATAAGTCTGAAGAGCATCTCTCATTGCTGCAGGCACTCGACCTGGCGATTGGAGAGGGCATTCTCTTCAAGGAGCGAGGCGGCACGATCCGCTATGTCAACGACGCCTTCGCGAATCTCTGGGGGACTTCGACTGAGGAAATCTTGAAAATTGGCGAGGGATTGCAGGAACACCTGGCACCCATGCTTCGTGAGATGCCTCCACAATCAGTACAAAGAATGTGGGATCACAAGAACCCAGACTTTGATTCCTCCCGAACCGAATTAGTCGATATATCGATGGCTGACGGAAGAATCCTCGAGGTAAGGATACTGCCCATCACGACAGAGCAGGGGTTCCTGGGGAGAGCGTGGCGAATGACGGATGTCACGCGGGTGCGGCAAGAGTCGCAGGTCATGATTCAGGCCCAGAAACTGGAGGGATTGGGCCTACTCGCTGGAGGCATCGCTCACGACTTCAACAACCTGCTCATGACGGTCCTCGGCAACACGGAGATCGCGCGCGAGGGTATCGAGCTCGATTCTCCCATTCAAAAATCACTGACCAACGTTGAGACTGCGGCCACAACCGCCGCAGAACTCACTAGCCAGCTTCTGGCCTATGCGGGCAAGACCACTT
>JABACD010000081.1 GCA_014237855.1 Planctomycetota bacterium
AAAGTCAAAATTAGGGTTTTCAGACATTGTTTTAGCATACTTTAAATTGCCGTCCAGTGAGTAAGTCCAACCATGAAAAGGACAGCTAATAGCTTGGCATTGACCAGTTTCATTCAATAGTTTTGAGCCTCTATGGCGACAAGTATTTGCATATAATCTTAGAACTTTGTTTTGATCACGTATCAAAACTAAGGACTGATTGCAAAGCTCAAATACTTCATATTCTCCAGGGGTTTCTAGTCTATCAGCTCTTCCTAACCCCAGCCACTGGTTGGAAAAAATATGCTTTTGTTCTTGAATTAAGATTGAGTCTTTCCAGTAACATTCGAATGGCAAACTTCGTCTTTGGAGGGGTGGCAACTGGCAAAGCTTTATACGCTCTAATAATTTCTGCTCTATTCCTTTACTTTTATGCATTTTATTTAGTTTTTTGATATTGGCGCGCTCGAGGTGATTCGAACACCCGACATTCGGCTTCGGAGGCCGACACTCTATCCAGCTGAGCTACGAGCGCAATATTTAGTTGATACGCCGCAGTTCAGTAATTTTATGTAATTTTTTCATATTAAAAAGATTTTGATTTTTTATTAATAGTTAAAAAGAATATGTAAGAAGTTAAACTTAAAAACAAGAAAACTGAAAAGGCTGTTTTAAATCCTATTATTTCAGTATAGCCAAAACTTTTAACTAAGTCGATTACAAGGCCAATAAACCATTGCATTATAAAAGCTCCTAAGAAGATTAATAAATTAAATGATGTAAGTGCTTTACCTGCCAAGTGACTCTGAAAAGATAAACCTACTGCTGGCTGAATTACAGATAAGAAGATTGAGCTTAGGATAAATAATGTAATATACAAAGCACCTGCTTTTGATCCTAAAATTATAATAATTGACATAATCAAAAAACTAATAGGTAGACCATGTTTTAATATTTTGAATGCACTAAAACCATGATTTGTGATTTTAGGTAAAAAATAACCCCATAAAAAAAATGAAA
>JABACD010000082.1:0-579 GCA_014237855.1 Planctomycetota bacterium
CAACAAAAAACAGAAAAGAAGAAAGAATAATAGATTTTATTAAAGCTTTTAAGTTTGTCATAATTAAATTAATAGGTATTAAAAAAGGCTGTCAAATTCATTTTAGGGAATTGTACTTGTTTTTTATTTATTTTAGATGAAGAAATAATATAGTTTTAATAAGAAATTTATACCAATCCTTATAAGTTTTATTTCTGAGCGTAAGCACTCGACTAAAATTATCAGTTACATATTGCGCCCGTAGCTCAGCTGGATAGAGTGTCGGCCTCCGAAGCCGAATGTCGGGTGTTCGAATCACCTCGGGCGCACCAACTATATTTAAGTGATTTATGGAATTTATATTATGGAACCTATAGATGTTGTTGCTGCCATCATTAAAAAAGAAAACGCCTACTTAATTGTTCAAAGAAATAGAGATAAATATTTGGGCCTTAAGTGGGAATTCCCAGGAGGAAAGGTTGAAGCTACTGAAACCTTTCAAGAGGCACTTTCAAGAGAAATTCATGAGGAATTAAATATAGATATTAAAAACCATGAAAAACTTGCAGAAGAAAAATATAAAGACAGTGAAATAAACAT
>JABACD010000082.1:589-880 GCA_014237855.1 Planctomycetota bacterium
CATCAACCGCTGATGACGAGGTGGATGATCCTACGATACGAAGATGTATTAATTATGCAAAAAACTGGGGATACGGTGGTTTTTTAATGGTGAATCTTTTTGCTTATAGAACGACCTTGGCTTCCAACCTTAAAAAAGTAAAATATCCTGTTGGAAGTGAGAATGATAAATATATTGTGATACTATCAAAAAAAGCTGATATAACTGTCGCTGCCTGGGGAAATAATGGCAATCTCTATAGTAGAGACAAACAAGTATTGAGCCTTGTTCCAAACCTAATGTGTTTGAAAA
>JABACD010000083.1 GCA_014237855.1 Planctomycetota bacterium
TCGAAAGAAATTGGGCATGCAATCTGGTATGCTTTTTCTTTATAAAAAACCTCATAAAGTATCTTTTTGGATGAAGAACACTATAATTCCATTAGATATTATATTCTTAGCTAATTCTGGCCAAATAACACATATTGAACATAATGCCCAACCATTCACCTTGAAAAGTATTTCAGGAGGAATAGATACGATTGCGGTTTTAGAAATCAATGGTCAAAGTGCGATTCGGAAAGGTATAAAAATTGGAGATGTAGTGCGGCACCCATTTTTTTCGCGGTTTGATAATAAATGGCCCTGTAAAGTTAAAGATTAGGGCTTTTAATTTTTACTTCAAAAGGCTAAACGATTTTTGATGTTCGGGGCGTGGCGCAGCCTGGTAGCGCGGCGGTTTTGGGTACCGTAGGTCGTAGGTTCGAATCCTATCGCCCCGACCATCTATAATATGGCATTTTTACAATGTCGTGGTGGCATCCTATTTTTTATGTATGAATAATTTACTTGATAGGTATTTTGTTCTTGGTTTTCGGCACATGTTTAGTTTACATGGCAAAACTTTTGTTTTTAATCTTTGCTGGTACTATTTGATTTGCCTCAAATTTAGATTCGTTTTTACGTCAACAAAATTATTTAAAAAAAAATGTAAAATTACCGTTGACCATTGCCCTATTTTTACGTCAACTAGTGTTCAAGACAGGAGCTGATACTATATGTAGTGTGGCGAAGTCATAAAATATCGCATAAATGCGGAAAAATAATACATATTACCGTAAAAATACGGTTACCAAAAAGAGATAAGAGGCAAAAATGAAGGTTGAGCACCGTTTTACAGATT
>JABACD010000084.1 GCA_014237855.1 Planctomycetota bacterium
CGAGGAGTTTGCCATCATCCTGGCCCACTCGGAGTGGCTGCCCGACGAGATCCTGGATCCCATGAGTGGTTTCCCTGCGTTCCCGAACTCAGGCTTGAAGCCGGTCTACGCGAATAATCTGAACGACGCCACCAATGATCCTGGCACCACTGTCCATCCGAAGCCGGAGGGCTACGTGGTCAACCCATCGAATCTCTACACGGCGAGCTCTGGCACCTCGATGTTGCCCTACCCGCTGAACCAGGAGATTGCCCTCGAGGACTATCGCTACTACACCTGGCGCGATACGGCCCTGACAGCTGTGGGTGGTCCGAACAACGCCGGAGCCATCCTGGCCCAGGAAAGCGCGGTCGTCTACGGCGGCAACCCCGCGGCCGGTAATGTCTACACCACCGGGAATATTCCGACTGTCGGTCTGCCTCTGCTGATGGAGTTCCGCTGCTATCCCTCAGACGAAGCTCTTGGATTGAATGCACTGGACATCTCGCTCGCGGCGAACTCCTCCGCGCGCCCGAACTTCAGGGCCTTCTCCACGGGGGGCTACGACAACAACAACATTCCGAATTTTGTCGATCCTGACCTGGAGACCGATGCAGCTGGTGGATTCAACCCGAACAGCAATCCGCCTGGCAACTCGACTTCTGGAACGGACAACTCCTTCTACATCGGGGAGATGGCACTGGTGACCCGGGTTAGCCGGGTGCACACGGTTTGGTTTGACACGACCTTCCCCAGATCCACGTTCGTTCAGCCCGTAATCGAACCGGAAGCCTCACTGCAACCCGGCGGTACCCAAGTGGTGCTCGCCTATCGTGGTGCGTCTCAGATCG
>JABACD010000085.1 GCA_014237855.1 Planctomycetota bacterium
ACCTCCGTGTTGATCGTGATTCGATCGTCCGTACTCAAGGTGCCGTTGGCAGCTTGAATAGAAAGCTCACGCATTCTCGTGAGGATGTTGCTCACCTCGTTCAGTGCCCCTTCGGCCGTCTGAACGAGAGAGATGCCGTCTTGAGCATTGCGGCTCGCGGCACCTAGTGAACGAATTTGTGAGCGCATGCGCTCGGAAATTGCGAGTCCAGCAGCGTCATCCGCCGCGGTGGCAATTCGCAACCCTGAGGACAAGCGTGCAAAGTTTCCTTGTAGGCGGCTCGTTACACGACCCAGACTTCGCTGAGCGGTAAGTGACGCTATGTTTGTGTTAACTCTGAGGCCCATGATTGGCTCCGGTTCGGTCTCTAGTGAATCGCTGTTTGAGGTTGCCCTCGCCGGACGAAGTCCCGCTCGGACGATGCTGTTCTCGGAGGGGGCCGCCGGCCCATGAGCGCCGAGCGAAGAAACTTTGCGGTTCAGGACCTGGCAGCCCGGCTCTTGGGCCCACCAGGGCCGTACCTGGAAATGAATTCCCGGCAGCGGGTCTTAATTTTCTCTCTGAAAGGAGCGCCCGCAGGTTTCCGACAGGTCTGGACGAAGTGCAGAATTGGAGCGACCTCTGCTTCTTGTCCTATCTATGTCCAGCCGTATCCTGATCGCCGACGACGACGCCAAGGTTCGCGAGGCCCTCGTTGTGCTCTGCGAGGCCCTGGGCCACAGGACCTTCGAAGCTGGTAGTGGCCGCCAGACCCTCGAGATTG
>JABACD010000086.1 GCA_014237855.1 Planctomycetota bacterium
AGCACAGTACCCGGTACTGTTGTCCAACGGCAACCATGTCGAAGAAGGCGGGGACGGGCAATACCACTACGCGATATGGGAGGATCCTTACCCTAAGCCGAGTTATCTATTTGCTTTGGTAGCGGGCCCGCTGCAGTTTATCGAAGGCCGATTCACGACGACCTCCGGGCGCAACGTCCAGCTCAGAATCTACGCTCGCTCGCGGGATATCCCGCAATGTGACTTTGCCTTGAGCGCACTTCGTGACGCGATGGTCTGGGATGAAAAGGTATATGACTGTGAATACGACCTTGACCAGTACAACATTGTGGCGGTCGAGGACTTCAACATGGGCGCCATGGAGAACAAGGGCCTCAACATCTTTAACACCCGCTACGTCCTCGCACAGCCGACGACCGCGACCGACCACGACTATCGCTCCGTCCGGGATGTGATCGGTCATGAGTACCTGCATAACTGGTCGGGTAACCGTGTGACCCTGCGTGACTGGTTCCAACTCAGCCTGAAGGAAGGCTTTACCGTCTTTCGTGAGCAACAGTTCAGTGCTGACCACGATTCAGCCGGCGTCAAGCGGATCGAGGACGCTAATCTCGTTCGAACGCAGCAGTTCCGGGAAGATGCAGGGCCCATGGCTCACCCGGTCCGACCCGAGTCTTTTGTTGAAATCAACAACTTTTACACCCTCACGGTCTATATCAAAGGCGCGGAGGTGGTCCGCATGCTCAGCCTGCTGGTAGGCATCGAAAGGTTCCTCA
>JABACD010000087.1 GCA_014237855.1 Planctomycetota bacterium
TTCAATACGACCTTTATGGTGCCACGGTAATGGAATAAAAGATTGAGGCTTAATACTCATAATATTAAACTTCATCCAGCCAATAGTGCCAGTTTTCATTTCGTTTAATACCCAATTAAAAACTGCCTGGCCGTCAGTTTCATCTATAGAGCCATCACGTGGCATTTTAGGTAATTTTTGTTCTATTTCCATACTAATTTTTTACACTTTCTTTTTGCAAAATCATACGATTCACAAGTCCAGTACTCTAGTATCCATTCAAACATAACTTCTCCTTATTTTGGAGCCCCCGGAGAGATTCAAACTCCCGACATCCTGATTACAAATCAGGTGCTCTATCAACTGAGCTACAGGGGCATTAAAGATCTGCTGGTCCACATTCACCTTTTAAATGATTTACTCGTTCTTGTAGGAATCTAATACTAGTATGAATATGACCAGTATCATGATCACGTATCAATGTTTTATAATATGCTATTTCACGTTCTAAAACACTAATCGTAATTAGTTCCCCTGGAAAATCATTATGTTTCTTCGTTATTGTCTTCGTCATCGTTAATACTTATTTCTGTCTCTGGTCCTTGAGACATTTTTCTGAACAACTCGTCCAGATCAAAATTTGGATCTTCTAGCATTGTTAATGCATGATTTGGACCTGTGGCTAGTTTGTTTCTAAGCATATATGTTAAAACAAA
>JABACD010000088.1 GCA_014237855.1 Planctomycetota bacterium
AGTGTCTACGTGCCGGGCGGCGAGCGGGACGAAGGTTCCGTCAGGGTTGGCGTTGTACTGGATGAAAACTAAGTTCCAAATCTCGATGCACTGGCCGCTGTCGGCGTTGACAAGGCTTCCTTTCGTGTCGCCGTCCGGCGTGAGGTCGATGTGCAACTCGCTACACGGGCCGCACGGGCCAGTGTCGCCCATCATCCAGAAGTTATCCTTCTTGTTGCCACTGATGATGTGCACCGAGGGGTCGAGTCCGGCGGCGGTAAAGATCGCCGCCCAACAGTCGAACTCGCTTGGCTCGCCTTCGCCCGGCTGGTACACGGTGGCGTAGAGCCGCTCTTTCGGAAAACCCCACACGCCGGTGAGCAACTCCCAAGCCCACTCGATCGCCTCCTTTTTGAAGTAGTCGCCAAAGGACCAGTTGCCGAGCATCTCGAAGAAGGTGTGGTGGTATGTGTCCATTCCAACGTCATCGAGATCGTTGTGCTTGCCGCCAGCGCGGATGCATTTCTGGGTGTCGGCGGCGCGGCCGGGGGTGTATGGGCAGGTTTGTTCGCCGAGGAAGATTGGCACTAACTGGTTCATGCCGGCGTTGGTGAATAACAGATTGGGCGCGTCCGGCATGAGGCTGGCCGAGGACACAAGGGTGTGCTGTTTCTCCTGAAAAAAATCTAGGAAGGACT
>JABACD010000089.1 GCA_014237855.1 Planctomycetota bacterium
TTGAAACCCGTCGGGCGTGACATCGATCACAGCCAGATTCGTGTAGACACGATCAACGACACCCCGCCCTGTTAATGGATACGAACAGGATTCCACAAGCTTGGGATCGCCCGTCTTGGTGCAATGCTGGGTGATGACGAACACCTGCTTGACACCGGCGACAAGGTCCATCGCCCCACCGACGGCGGGGATCGCTCCGGGCTTGCCGGTCGACCAGTTGGCCAGATCACCGTTCTGGGCAATCTGCATCGCGCCGAGTACGCTCAGATCCAGATGACCACCACGGATCATCGCGAAGCTGTCCGCGTGATGGAAATAGGCCGAACCGGGATTGGCGGTCACGTGCCGCTTGCCGGCGTTGATGAGTTCCGGATCGGCCTCGCCTTCGGCAGGCGACGGCCCCATGCCAAGCAGACCGTTCTCCGTGTGGTAGATGAACGTCCGTCCCTCGGGGACGAACTTCGCGACCAACTCCGGGATTCCGATACCCAGATTCACATAGGAACCATTGGCGATGTCCTGAGCGAGCCGCTGCGCCATTTCCTCACGCGTCCATCCAGTGACCTGAGTCTGCTGAGTCATGGGTAGCTCACTCCCGCAGCGATCAGTTCCGACTCGTACGCAGGGTCCG
>JABACD010000008.1:0-148494 GCA_014237855.1 Planctomycetota bacterium
CTGCCAGTAGCGAGAGCGGCAGCAGGTGACGGTTTGAGCTCCCAACCCAGATACGCAGCAAGTGCGGCACGACGAGCCCGAGGAAGGCGATCTGGCCCGCAACAGCCACTGCCGAGGCAGCAGCCAGGGAGGCAGCAGCCAGGGTCAAGAGCTTGACCCTGGCCGTGTTGACACCGAGAGAGGCTGCGTCTTCCTCACCACCGGCGAAGATGTCCAGTTCACGCGAAACAAATGGCAAGACCAGGAGCGAGAGCAACATCCCACCCCAGACGACCGCGATGCGTGAGCTACCGTGGTCCTCGAGGGAACCAAACGTCCAGCTCACCAGCGCCTTGGCCACCTCCAGGTTGTCGGACATGGCAAACGACTGCATCGCGACCAGCAGACCACCGAGGCAGGTATTCACTGCGATCCCAGCCAGCAGCAAGGTCGGAACCGAGATCCGTCCTCCGCGAGTCCCGAGCGCGTTGACCAGGAAGGTCGTCAGCATCGCACCGCCAAAGGCGCAGGCTGAGACGAACATCGGGGCTCGCTCCAGAGCTGTCACGACGACCATCGACGGACCGTACCCAGCCACCAACAGGATCGCGATCGAGGCTCCGACACTGGCTCCGGTACTGATCCCGAGAATCGAGGGGGAGGCCAGGGCGTTTCGGAAGATGCCCTGGAGCAAGGCTCCCGAATAGGCCAAGGATGCCCCGACGGCAATTGCCACCATGGTGCGACGGATGCGCAGGACCAGAATGGTCTGCTCGCTGCCACTCAACTCATCGCCCAGGCCCAGCAGAGCTGTGAGACCGGTCACGACATCTGCTCCACTCAGGTTCAGGGTGCTCCCGTAGCACAGAGATCCGAAGGACAGGAGTGCGAGGCCGAGCGTCAGAATCGCGGCAGTGAAGCGCGGAGATCGCAGGGATCGAGACAAGGGGTGGCGTGGCTTGGAGGGAACGAGTCGGATTGGGGGGGCTTTCGGCGCGACAAAGATATCAGTTCGACCCGCCTGAGGCTCAACCATGGACCGCCAGAGGCCGTGGTTGGCTCGAAGTCCATCGTTTGGGCTGCTCCAGCCATGAAGTCCGGGGCCGTTCGGGCTAGGCTTCGCGCCATGATCGCACCAGACCTCCTGCGCCTCGGCTCCCTCTCTGCCGGCCTGCTCGTTGCCGCGCTCCTGATACCCTCCTGCTCCGAGAGCAATAGCGCTCCCTATTCCACCTCGGCAGGAAGCGTACAGAAGGCCAGCCAGCAGCAAGGAGGTGTCCGGCTCCCCGAGATCACGCCAGCCACGGGGTTCCCCGCCAAGGTCAAGAACTTCGATGGCCACACCGTCCTCCTGGAGTCCCCGCCCAGCCGCTTGATTGCTGGGAACGCAAGCCTGCTCGACGCACTGATCCCTCTGGTCGAACCAGGGCGCATGGCCGCCCTACCCAGCACGGCTTTCTCTTACTCTTCCTTGGCGGTGGACCCTGGGGTGTGGAAGGAGGTCCCTGTACTGCGGCGCTTTGACGCCGAGGAGATCCTCGGGCCATCACCAGACCTCGTTCTGATTCAGGCCTATCAAGCAGGCTCTGCCATAGACCGAATCATCGAGCGCGACGTGCCGGTCGTTGTCTTTCCCGTCGCCAGTTCATGGAAGAGCATCCTCGGGCAGATCCGGTGCCTGTCACGGTTGATGGATGTAGCAGCTCGCGGTGAGAAGGTCATCGGTGGACTCGAAGAGCGCCGGCAAGGCCTGCAGACACGGGCCAGGCGCTCGGGAATGCGGGTCCTGCCCTACGGGAACTACGGATCCGGCGGTACCACCGCAGGCTCAGGAACAACCTGGCAGGTCATGATCGAGCTCGCTGGTATGCGAAACGCCGCCGCCGAGGCCGGCCTGGACGCGCACCCGGAGATCGACTTCGAGCAGCTGCTCTCAATCGACCCCGACTTCTTCCTGATTGCCAGGAGTGAGGGCCAGTCTGGCAGTGGCTCACTCGAGATCCTCATGGCCGAGCCTCTCCTGGCAGACCTCCAGGCCATCCGAGAGCGACGCTTCCTTGTTCTACCGGAGTACCTCTACTCCGCTGCATCGCAGCAGCTACTGACCGCCGCCGAGAGCATGGCGAGTCAGGCGGATGCCCTGCTCAGTACCGACTGAGAGGGCCAACGGCTGAACCCCCTGCCGACCTGCGAGGGGGCCCCTCGGCTTCAGATCGGCCACTCCACAACCAGAGCAGGCCCTGCCCGGGAGCCTCTCGCTCCTGATCAGGACCTGGTCTCGAGCCTCCCAGCGGGAGGTCTGGTGGATCCTCGTGGCCTAGGCGTCCTCGGTGTCGTCCTCGGTGTCGTCCTCGAGGGAAGCCAGGTAGACATTGAAGTTCTCCATGACCCAGTTGCTGTCACCAAACGTGCTGGCGAAGTAGGTGGAGTTGGCCGTGGTGCGCATCTGATTCGTGATGTCAGCAGCCTCCTGCGGCGTCATGCTCGTGACATCACCCTCGCGCTTACCCGCGACTCGAACAAGGTACGCCGCCTGACCATCACGAGTTGCCTCAGCTGCGATGACCACACCTTCGTCCAGACTGAACAGAATCGACTTGGCTCGAATGAAGAACTCGGCCTGCGTGGGCTTGTCATCCGGTCCCTTTGACTTGGGAAACTGACGATCATAGCCACGCTCCTCGACAGCGAGACCGGCGGCCTCGACAGCAGCCTTGAATTCCTCTGCGGTTGCCGAGACTTCGAACTCGCCTTCCTCCGGACGCTCACCGAAAGCATCGCGAATGAGCTCTAGCTTCTCCGTCGCAAGTTGAGGAGCTCTCTCCTCTGCCCACTTGGTCGCCACTTCATCTCGAATTTCGGGGAAGACCGGGAGCTCGGGCTCGCGCACCTCGATCACCTGAGTCACGACCAGGCCATCCTCCTCCACTGCCACGCGACTGCTATAAGACCCTTCAATCGTGTCGATGCTTCCAAAGGAGTAGCGACCAGCCCAGGGCTCCTCGCCCTCGAGCCACGCGTTGCGTGAGCGAGGGGGAACTCGCTGGAACTGCAGGCCCAGTGCGATGGCTTCAGTTTGCAGGTCGATCACCTCCCCCTCGGTCTGACGGCGCTTGATGTCTGCAAGCCAGTCGATCATCGAGTAGTAGACCGGTGCCTCGCGGCGAGCCTGGTCGGCGACCTCTTCGAATGTGAAGAAACGGGCCTCGTCCGGGTTTTCCTCGAGAGCCTTCATCGCCGCATCGTCCTCCGGGTCGGGGGCCGGCTTGGCGAAGCGTACGTGGCTGAAGCTGTTGTAGTATCGATTGGCCAGCTCCTCCGCGTCCTCGTCCTCGGGGCGGGGAAAGCGCTCGAACAGCCCTGAGAAGTCAACAGCAACGATCGTGGGATCGTAATAGGCCACGTCTGCAGCCAGGCTACGATCGCTCATGAAGGGGCGCTGCTGAAAGGCCGGCAGGGCCGTGAACCAGTCCTCTAGCTCATCGTCCGGGATGATAACTGACCTGGCATTCTCCAGCTCCGACTCTGCAAGAGCCTCGACGTACTCGAAGTTGAATTCCTCTGCCCCCAGCTTCCAGCGATCGATGACAGCGTCGGGTAAGACCTCCGAAGCGGTGGAACTCGTGATCAGCAAGTAGCGCCTCACCACCAGCCCACGTCGCAGGACTTCCTCGTAGGCGGAGGCTGACAGTTCCCGCTGACTTCGCAGGTAGTTCTGATAGACCTCCACGCTCCCAAAGGCCTCCAGGATCGTGTCGGCGACCTCGGAATTCGCCACGTAGATCCCAGACCTCTCGGCAAGCCCCTCCAGGATCAGGAAGCGCGCCAGCTGGTAGTCCTCACTCGGATCGACCTGCCCCAGGAGAAGGTAGGGCATCAGGTTCTCCAGTCGGGCGAAGGCGCGCTTCTCCGTGTAGAACTCGGCCCTGTCCATCGTGATCTTCTCGCCGTCCGGTGTGGTCCAGGACAGGTACGTCGCCCCGGCCGACTGTCCATCACCCGACAGGGTTGACATCATCGGGCCCGTGACTGAGAAGATCAGCAGCAGGAAGACGACCAGGAAGAGGTTGAAGAGAAACCTCCAACGGCTCGTGCCCTTGGGGGCCTCGACCAGGTGGTGTTCGGCGTGCTGATCGGCAACCTCAGCTGAGTGCTGGACATGAGCCTGCTTCTCGGCCACGTTGGCCGCGTGCTTCTTCTCGCGATTCTTGGACATGGTCTCGTTCGGGACCCGCTTCAGGGGGTCACCAGGGCGAAGGAGGCCCCAAATGGGGCTTCGGTGCACGGCATCATTCGCCACGCACCGCGAGTTGGGGCAAGAGTGTACGGCCCCCCTGGAGGCAGGCGCAAGAGAGCGACTCCCTCACGATTCGCCTCGGACGGGGCGGCCTTCGCCCAGGGAAGCACATGGGCCCGGGCACCGACCGGCCTGATATTGCCCTGAAGGGCCCGAGAGCCAGCCTGGCCCGGCAGGAGTCCGAAGATCCCGTCTCCCACTGGTACGCCGCCAGAGTCGTCAGGATGACGCCTGTTCTACTCCTTGAGCAGCTCGCCGTCCCGGGGCAGATCCTTGAGGCTTCCCATCCCGAATCGGTCCAGGAACTCCTTGCTGGTCCCATATTGCAGGGGTGAGCCAGGAACATCCGCACGGCCCGTGACACGTGCCAGGCCCCGGTCGACCAGATTTCGCAGCATGGCACCACACTGCACACCCCGGATGGCCTCGATCTCCGCCTTGGTGACCGGCTGGCGATAGGCGATCACCGCCAGGGTCTCCAGACCAGCCGGAGACAGCTTGTCGGCCTTGCGAGCCTTGACCAGTCTGGCGACCGTCTCCTGGGCCTCCGGAGAGGTCATCAGTCGCCAGCCCCCTGCGATCTCTCGCAGCTCTAGTGGCAACCCGGACTTCGCCAGGCGCTCGGCAATCTCCTCCAGGGCCCCTGTTATCCTGGCACGACGGGGACCCTCCAGGAGCCTCGAGAGCCGACCCGTCCCCAGAGGATCAGGGGAGGCAAAGACCAGGGCTGAGACTGCCGCCACGAGCTCCTCGTCGCTGAGCGATTCGCCAGGGCCGGGCTGAGGCTCCTCCTCAGGTTCATCCTCCACCGGCTCCACCTCGCCACCAGCCCCATCAGACACCACGGCAGCCCCCTCTTGGAGCTCAGCGGCGTCGTCCTCCGGCTCCGGCGCCTCCGCGGGACCTTCGCCTGTCTCCGGAGAGTCCTCCGGATCGGGAAGCTCGGCTCGTTCGGCTTCAGACTCGGTCATGGTCGACTCGGTCATCTCGGGCTCGCTCTCGAGCAGGACCTCGGTGCTCTGGATCGTCTCACTCATGTCGGCTGTGAGCTTCGCCCTTCCGCGGCCTCGAATCAAGCTCCAGCGTGCTCCGAGAGACCCTTTCCTTGCTCCATCTTCCGAACGGTGTGATTCGTCTCAGGGCCGGGAGGGGCCCGCGGGCTCTCCGATCAGGTCGAAGAACGGCGCGAAGTCTGCCGGAGTCCTCTCGCTCATCTCCACTTTCCAGAGCCAGTACTCGGGCTCGGTCACCGGTGACTGGGACAGGCTGGCCTCGATGGCCCCAGAGACCTCGTCCCAGCTGCCCGAGAGCGCCGTGTGGAACTCCTCAGGCAACAGCAGGAGCCAGCGATCGGCCTCCAGGATCGGGCCCCCGACCTCCCCTGCGGTCGTCGAATAGGCCAGGCGGGAGAGGGCCGATTCATTTCGTACCACGGGCGGTATGCGCCCACCGCCCTTTCCGCTCGGATCGATGCTCAGCTCCCCCGCCACGCGAGCGAAGGGCTCCCCCGCCTCGATTCGTGCCAGGGCCCCATCTGCCTCCTCGCGAGTCTCTGCAACGAGCACCCGGACCTCAGCCCAGTCCTGGGTGTAGATGAACTCCCTCACCACGCGCTCGGCCAGGAGCCTCCTCCGAACATCCTCGCGAACCCCCAGGCGATAGCGTGTGGGATCGAGTCCGAGCCCACCCGCGATCCACTCGTCCAGGCTGACCCCTGGTTGGTTGCGTTGCAACCCACTCTCGAGCTCCGCAATAGCGATGGCGAACTGGGCACCCAGCTCCTCATCGCTGATGGTGATGCCCAGTCTCTCCGCCTCGGCTGTCACAAGTCGGGTGGTCACCAGATTCTCAAGCATGTCCCGCAGACCGACACTGTCCGTGAGCATCCAAGCCGAGAGCAACTCGGAGACGAAGACCTCTCGGTCGCCGACTCGCGCCACGACTGGCTCATTGACTTCAGCCTGTACAGCTACAGCCGCGCTGAGGTCTGAGTCAACGTCAGCCCCCGAAGGGCTGGCCGTCTCAACCTCCGCCTTCGAGGCCTCCGACATCGCGCGTCGGGGAACGGAGGGATTTGAAGACTTGCACGCGCTACCCACCAATGCCACCACGGTGGCGAGGAGCAGGGCTTGGGTTCTTGTGGTTCTCATGTCAGCGATAACGAATTCGGCGAACGCGGCCTATGCCGTGACAGGTCGGGCAGTGCACATTCTGCCGGCCGGACCTGCTCCCCTCTCGAGCATCTCCGGTGTAGATGATCTCCCGCACACCAGTACCACCACACTCCGAGCAATTCTGGAGCTCCGGTTGTGACCTGACTTCCAGATCGCCAGCATTCTCAGCGTAGTAAGCAATGATCCAGTTCCGCCTCGCAGAACTCTGCATGAGCGACCAGGCGTTCTCGATCTCGTCCAAGTCCTCTTCCGACTTCCGCGAACGCTTGGCCATCTGCTGATTTCGCAACCACTTGTTGATCTTCTCAGCCTGCGCAGCGCGCTCCTTGTCACGAGCAGTCTCGGGCTCCTCCGCTAGAACCTCCGCAACCCCTCCCTTGAGGGCGTCCTCTTCCCCCAGCAGCCAGGTACCGTGGCCGTAGGAGGCTGGTTTCCAGCGCAAGGCCTTGCGCTCGATGAAGAACTGTCGCACCTGATCCTCCTCGAGGTCGAGCCACTTCTTCCTCATGGTCTCCGTGACATTCTTGACGATCTCCTCGCTCAAGGTCTCGTCGACATAGGAGAGGGCTTCCTCGAAGTTCAGCTCTCGCCCCGCCGCCGCTGCCAGACGCCCCATCCAGGAGAACCACGAACGACTCACTTCAGTTCGCATGTAGTCGGCGCGTGACTTGATTATCTTATCCTCCAACCGGAGGCGATCCGAGCGCAGCGGGCTGTCCTCATAGGTCGCATCGAAGATCGCCAGTTCGTTGAGAGCCTCGTCAAACCGCTTGCGTCGCTTCAGGTGGTCCACATTGGCCAGGAAGTCGACCTGTTCCTGGCTATCCACCTTCTGCTGCACTCGAGCAACGATGGCTTGGATTTCCTTGGTCTTGAAGTTCGGATCAAGCTCCGCGGCTGCCTGGTAGTGCTCCAGAGCATGGGGAAAATCGAGGATGCGCTCGCAGTACCTCGCAACCTCGAACTGAGACTCAGCGCTCTCGAGGTCGCTGGAACGCTCCCTCTCCGTGTAGAGATGTTCCTTGCTGTAGATATCCAGAGCAGGGACCTGAAGACCGACGATGTGGTTTCGCACCAGGCGCTTGGGGATCTGTAGCTGACCTCCCTGGGTCTGATAGAGGATCGCGTCCTCCGTGCGCCCCTGAACAAGCCCGATGACCTCACGACCATCCGCCAGGACCAGCATTTCCGCCGGAACCAGGATCTCGTCTCCCGTGATGTCCACGTAGCCGTAGAGTGTTCGAAGCTCGAGGCTCTGCTTGTCCTCGACCATGGACCAGGGCAAGGTGACCAGGCCACCGGTGTCCAGACGCCTGAAGGTCAGGCTCTCGGTGGAGTGATCCTCGACCACCCCCCACTGAAAGACCCCCGTGCGCAGCCGGATCATCTCTACATCCTTGGAAGCGCTCTGATGTGCCTCGGCCGAGAGGGCAGAGGCAGCTGTCAGAACAGCGCAGAGTAGGCCCTTCGAGAGGGTCTGGCTTACTTTCTTCATGTTCGGCTTCATTCGCTGTCTCCTGAACTCCCAGCATCCTGGGATATCTGCTTGAACCCACCGGATTGTTCGATGAATTCTCGCCTGAGTCGCTCCCCAAACGGGAGCTCCTTGATCTTGAGCATCGACCAGGACTTGGAGCGCTTGACTCCAGCACTCTCCCAGCGGACCTCGATGTCGACCCTGTATTCTCTCTCGTTATCCGGATTAACCACTGCACGAGCCGTGTAAACAACTCCATCCACCCCCGGAACCGGCCTATCCACCAGATCACGGGGCTCTCCCAGCTCTCCGTTCTCGTAGACGAACAGGTGGCGGTCGATCTCTGACACAACGGCCTCCACGGCGGCTGTGGCCTGGGTTCGCAGCTGCGCATGACGGGCAGTCGCCGATCCAAAGGTCAGGAAGGCGATGATTGCGGTCGAGCCGAGGAGCAGGATTGCCATGGCAAGCAACACCTCGATGATGGTGAAACCAGCACGCACGCTCACTCTCAGGTGGAGGGTCTTCACAGGTCCCAGTCCTCCCGATAGAGCGCCACGGGCACCTCCCGCACCAGGGCCATTCCCCAGTGAACCATGCTGCCAGGATCATGCGCCATGATCTCCGACCCACGCTGGCCGCGCGCCACGGTGACTCGATCACCGCGGATGTCGCGTACGCGCATCCACTCGCCATCGATCTTCAGGTGCTGCCCGGGCTTCGGCAGGCGCCTGCCGTCACTGACCGTGAAGGCCACATCGGTCAGTTCGATGCGCTGCATTGTCCTGGCGCGCCGGCGACGGTCCTGAGGGCGCTCGAATTCCAGCTCGATTCGAACTCGTCGAGGTAGCAGGGGCTGGCCGTCAACGATGGGCATTCCGCGGTTCTCCTGATTCCAGGCATGAATGGTCGCGTCGGGCCGCTCCGCTCTCCACGCGTCCCAGGAAGTCGCCGCGTCCTGGGGTTCCTCACCAAGATCCCAGGACTCGTGGACGATCGAGGACTGCGTTGCGAACAAGGGCTGAAACCAGAGCAGACCACCCGACACTTCGTCGAGCTCTTCGACGTTGGGTACACCACTTCCCTTGATGAAGTTCTGGTTGAAGTAGGAATCACCGGGGCCGGAGAGACGTCGCGCTCCGCGATACACCAGACCTTCGGCACGGCCATCGGGGTCCTTGATGTCCAGCGGAACGATGGCCCAGCAAACCTCGATCAGGGCAGGCCCAACGTAGGCGGGATCATCCACCACGAGTGGAGGACTGGTGACTGCCTCGACCGCTTCGCCCTCGCCCTCTTCAGCTATCCGCACCTCCTGGGGGACACGCCGCATCATCCGAGCGACCTCCGCGCCGGAGGCCTGACGAACCAGACGCAGACGAGGCCAGCAGGTCTCCCTGAGCTCATCACCATCGGTATCAAAGGTGGCCCACTCCACGAGAAGGTCGCCTCGTTCTCCACCTTCCAGGGAGCGCAGGTCGTGTGCCAGCAACTCGACGACGCCTGTCGCCTGCTCGGTCAGGTTTCGGCGAGTCTCGCTACGCCGCCACATGGTCAGCGAACCGTCGATCAGCGCGAAGACGGCGACCATCAGGATTGACAGGAGCCCCGCAGCAAGTATGAGCTCCACCAAGGTGAAGCCCGACCGTCGGAGGAGCTGTTCACGGGGAGGCCTCATCGGTCGATGCTCCGCAGGGTCATCGCCGGCCCCAGATAGTCCACCAGGAAGTTCGTCATGCGAGGTGTGACCCGCCAGCCGTGTCCCTTGCCCCAGGACTCCTGTCCCCAGACGCCAAAAGCCTCGGGCGAGTACTCGGCAAAGACCCGCCACTCCACCCCGTCGGACTGGGTGCCGATGATGTTCCCGGAGGTGTCGTCTTCTCCGCGATAGAAGACATCCAGCCCATCGGTCGTCTCCGGGTCGCTATCCCAGGGGATGCTCCGATCGCTGCGGACCAGGACCCCGAGGCGTACCCCCGGATGTCCCACTCCCTCCTCTTGCCAGGAGAAGGAGCGCCAGAAAGCAGCAGGCTGACTCAGCTCCAGTCCAAAGTAGGAGAGCTCCGGCCCGTCCGCCATTGGAGCCCAGCGATCCCAGTAACGCATCGGAAAGAAGATCACGGGTGTACCTGCGGCATGATCGCTTGGTTCGGTTCCAAAGCGACCACGGAACATCCCAGCTCCACGCTGGTCCATCTTTCCGGGCTCGCTGGAGAACCTGGGCATCTCGAAGGAATTGGCACGCAACCGCGTGTAGTGGATCAATTCTCCGTCGATCAGGAGTGTCCCCTCGCCGGGGAAGCGAGCCGTGCTTGCAACCTCTACCCTGGCATCCTCTGGACCGATCCCTGCCGTGAGAATGGCCACTCGGTAGCCATCCAGGAAGGTCACCGTCGATCCAGCCTCGTGCTCGCCCTGCTCCGTGCCCAAGAGTGCTCGTCCACCCTCTGCAACGTTGATCGTTCCCTGGTTCTCATCAAAGCTCTCGTACGCCAAGACCTCATTGCCCAGACGCAGAAGCCCGCCCTCTGGGTCCAAGTCCGAGAGGTACTTGAAGCTCGAGCCGTGGTTCCCGCTGGGAATCCGAACAATCGTATCAGCCACGTGGATCACCTGCTCACCCTGGAAGTCGGGCAGGTTGTCGATCATCAGCAGCTGAGCTCCTTGTATCGATTCAGGGTCAACACCGGGTGTCGACATCCCAAAGGTCGTGGATCCGTAGACCAGCTCGTCCACGTAGGCACTTGGAATTCGTCCTCCGCTGAAATCGCCTCCAACATGAACGGCCGTCACATTACGGGCACGTTCTCCAGAGGGGAACCTTGTCATTCGTGCGATCATCCGCGAATCGACGATCGAGTAGTCCTGACCGTTTGCCACGACAGCGGAAGAGACCTGGGTCGGAGCTGGCCCATTGAGAGCGGCATACCAGAGGCTCGTGTCAAGGCCATCAATCAGTACGTTGTAGCTACTCACCGATTTCCGGGCGATGTTCTCGCCGGACGGATCAAGAGCCCACTCATGCACCAGAACTGAGTTCGTCGGCAGGACTGCTCGAGCGATCGAGACCGGCCAACCGAGGTGCGAGGGGTCTGCCTCGAAGAGAAAGACCGGGTCATTACGGCCGGGCGCGCCACTATTGATTCCGCCTCCTTCCAGCTTGAAGACCGGCCTCACGGTGACACCCTGACGATGATCGTGGGGATAGGTGCCCATGACCCCGCGGAACTGGAAGGCCTCTCGCGCTGCGCGTGTGATCGGATAGCCATCGGGCTCGGGCTCGAGGTCCTCTGGCTCTCCCAGGACTGGCTGCCAGGAAAAATCGAGCAATGGCTGAGGTGAGGTCGGAGGCCCAGCCGGCGGTTCCGGCGCAGCGGCTGCCATCATCATCTGCCCTCCCTGGCCGGAGCCAGGTCCGTCACCATCACCCTGAGGGTCAGCAATATCCAGCTCCCTCGCCGGCCCCACGACGGCAGCCCAGACCTTCTCGAGGGCCCGGGGATCGTCCCGCACGAGCTGCAGGGTGCTCCCCGGAATGATCTGGTTGTAGCAGATCCATTCGGTCAGCTCGTTGGAAGCCTCCTCTGATAGCTGAACAAACTGAGGCTCATCCTTGGTCGCGGGGAGAAAACTGGTTGAAGATCCAGTCACTGCCAGGGAGCAAGGAACGATGAACAAGCGCCAGTTGTGAAGCTCCTGAATCGGGCCAGCCCCCACAAAGGCTGCAGTCCAGTTCGAGACGAAGGAACGGTTTCCACCGCCCCGTTGAATTTCATCTTCATCGAGGGCACTGAGGTTCACCAGCTCTGGAACTTCATTACCCCAGGCGGCCACCTCCAGGGTGTTGCCATTCCAACCTGAGTAGCGAATGACGGACCAGCCCCCCACAGCCCCATCACTCTCCGTGGTCCTCTCGGCTAGCTCTCCCTGGATCAGCAGGGCATAGCCACCCTGCTGGCTGAACCCGGCCATCACCGCGGAGACATCAGCGCTCTCATCGTCTGGATTCTCAGCATTGCCGATCAAGAGGGAGGTGACCTCCGAGCCTTCGGCCCGGATTCCCGTCCCGACCAGCAAGCTACCGAAGAGGGTGCGGACGTTGACCTCTTCTCCGTTGGTCGGCCCTCCAATGACACCATTCACAACGCCGACCCGGAAGCTGCCCAGGTCTGTTGGGAGGGAGCCTTCCCCACCGGGGACGTCGCTGCGCAGGGCGTGGGCGTATCCGTAGAGTTCGACCGTAGCGCCCTGGGGGTGAATGAGCCTGTTGGGGTCGTAGTTGATGGGGACAGCAGGCGGGTCGCTGACTCCCGGAGCGTCTCCTGCCGACCATCGGACTCGTGCGTTGCGTCCACCGAAGCCAGCATCAGGTCCCTCCTCGATATAGAGTGCCTCCAGGGCATCTCCTGAGAGCCTGTACTCGATCAGCTCACTTCCGATACGCACCACACCGATCGGTGGGAAGCCCTCTGTTGAGTCAACTGGAATGAGGCTGTCGAACTCGCCCACGGAGGCGCTCAGCTTGGTCATTCCGGGCGTACGCACACCATGGCTGAGACCGTTGACCATCATCATCATCTGATTCGGCCTCGTCCCGCGCAGGTCGACCTCGATGTGATGCCAGGTGTCCACGGGCAAGCCGGCACCCTCCTCGCTCGGTGCCAGGGAGTAGCGCAGCTCACTCTGCTCCTTGAACTCCGAGAGGATCGGGTTGCCCCTGGAATCGCGGTGGTCACCACCTCCGTCCAGGGCTCGAACCACAAGGTCTCCGCCCTCGAACAGGATCGAGACCCGGTCGGACTCTTCCGAGCTTCCGCCCACATCGAGCAGTGTCGTCTCCTCGTGGCTCACTGGCTTCACCCAGAACGAGTAGTTGAAGCCCCGCAGTAGGCCGATGCCCTGCTTGTCATCCCACTGCACTCGATCAGCACCTGGCGCATGGACGATGGTCTGGTCCGGAAGGTAGCGCCCCTCAGAGTTACGAGTCTCGTGGGTGAAATTGATCACCCGGCCGTTCATCCCTGGATCAGCCTGACTGTCTACAGGGTGATGAAAGAGCTGGACGTATCCATCGGGGTCGCGATCCGCAAACACGTGCTCCGGACTGGGAAGGTCTCCCTCATACGCCACCCCGGTCTGATTGATGACACCTGGAATGTAGACCGAGCCGTTGTGTGTTCCCAGGTGAGCCCAAACTCGAGTGGGCGGCTGGGCAGTGCCGTGATCATTGCGGCTGGTCGCTTCAGGACCACTCATCCAGTAGGGTGCTTCTCGGTTCAGCCGCAGGAGCATGTCGTAGTCCTCCTGTGTCCCCCACACGTGCAGCAGCTCATCCTGGGGTATCACCACGTGAGTCTCCTCACGGATTGCGCTGAACCGCTCGACACCGCTCTTTCCATTGATCACCGTGCGCGCCACGATGTCGTGCACGTTGTTCGAGGTGAAGCTGAAGGGCATCGTCGAGTACTCGAGCTGAAAGTCGTTCGCGTTCAAGGCGTTGCGATAGAGCGCGACCGCGTCATATCCGTCGATCACCGACCCCATCCCGCTGCCGTCCTGCGCGAAGACATCAGGCACCAGAGGTGCGTCCCCCGGAAGAGGTTCAATCCCTGCTGCCGGCAAGACGATCCGCTTCATGAAGTCCTCGAACCCCTCGAATGGACGCGACTCGACGATTAGATCGGCCATCGCCTTGGCCTCACTTCCGGTGATACGGCTGTTGCGACCACGCATCTTGAGGTTTCGCATCAAGATCTCGAGGGTCTCGTGGCTGGCTGAGTTGATATTCACAGGGCGACGAGCGAGAACCCGCACCTCCGCCTCGTAAGCGTCGTAGTCGCCCGAGAGAGGCCGATCCAACCTGATCAGGCCGTTGTTTCCAACTGACCGAACAATCGCCAGCTCGGTGAAGGAACCGCTGGAGATCTGAATTGTGCTACCCGCATTGAACCAGCGTACCGAGTCCACTCGCAGGTCACCGGTCACATCGCGCTCCCCGCTCGAGATCATTCGCGCCGCTCGCTGCCAGCGTGCACCGGCTCCGACACCTCCAAAGACACTGCCGATGAGTGTCAACCGCTCGAAGTGGTCGGGACCAAGCTGGTTCTCCTCGGAGGCGTACTGGTTGACCTCCTCAAGCTGCTCGTAGGAGTCGAAGCCCCGAACGTCTCCGTCAAAGAGCCTCCACTCGACTGGCGCAAAGGCCCGTTGATCCATGACCGTGGCCCCTACCCCATGCCCGATCGCCGGAAGTGGGCCGGGCAGCGGATTCTCATCCGCATCGAAGCGTGCGCCAAGCCCTCGCTCGACACCCAACAGCTTGTTGCCCTTGATCTCCTCGTACCGGACAAGCTCTCCCCCAACCCAGATGAAGCCCTCTGGGTCAAGTCCGGAAACAGAGGCCAGAGAGATCTCGTCATCGTCCTCGAGGACCGGAGCAACAAGTCGCGTCACAGCTCCCAGGATGGCTCCGATGACCTGCGGTGGTGCGGACCCAAGGTCTATCTGGCCGGCGACATCAAAGGTCTCGACGTCCCACATGACCCCCTGCGCATCACGGGCATCGAGAAAGTCCTCCTGGAAGTCGACACCTACCGCGAGTTCATCGAGGCTGTCAGCGTAGAGCGAGGCGTCAAAGGCTGGATGCGTTCGCTCGAGCCGTGCCCGCGCATGTGTCGAGGCATTGTCAAGAGCGATCTTTGCCTCGGCACGGTGAAAGAGCTGCTGACTGGCTTGGTCTGCGTTGCGCGCTGTGAGCAGAAATGGAGTGCACAGGAGCATCAGCGCCGCCAGCACCAAGACAACCGTGATCAGCGCAAAGCCAGCACGATGGTTCGTGATCTTGTGCTTCCTCATTCCACTGTCCCGTAGAGGTTGACGCGAATGACATCGGTGCGACCATCGTCATACTCCAGTGGAATGAGCACTGGCTGATCATGACGGGAGCGGTCCAGGCTGCCATCGGAGGTGAAGACGACATCCAGCGGCTCCTCTGCCATGATTCGCACACCCTCCGGTAGGAAGATCTCCTCGGTGGCTCCAACGGAGCTGATCACCAGGCCGTCCATCGATCCCGCCCAGGGCCGACCTCCTCCCCCAAGGATCAGCTGAGACTTCACGGGAACGACATCTCCCTCTTCAGCGATCAAGGCGACCTGAACTCCCTCGACATGGATCTCTATCTGAATTCTGTCGTAGCTGATCAACACCCGGTTCCACTCATTGAGCCCCAGTATTCCAGGAGGCGAGTCGAGCACCGCCGCACCAGCACTGATGGCTCGACCTGAGTCCTCATCGTAGCGCTGGGTCGCAATTTGAACCCGGATCCCCTGGCGGCTGGTGATGTCCACTCGAACGGCCTCGCCAAGCTGCATCAGCCTCCCCGTACTGGAGGACTCGGGGCGCAGGGCCATCTGAATCTGAAAGCCGCTACGAAGATCAAAGGCCGGGTCGGTCTGAACCGGAATCTCATAGGCTGCCCCGCTCACGCCATTGTTGAAGCTCAGGGCCCTTCCCACGAAACCATCATCGATGAGATCGGCTTCGACCAGCTGGCCATCGAGTCCGAAGGCCCCCTTGGGTGGAATGCTCTCGAAGTGCCAGGTCCCCACCACAGCAAGTCCCTCCGCTGAGACAAGCCCGGTGGCTGGATCGATGTGGACCCTTGCTGGCGCCTGGCGTGAGCGGCTCCAGTTGCCGGCTGAACGCAGGGAGCTGCGCACCAGGCTTCCCGCTCCATAGGTGCCGAGATCAATCGAGGTAACAGCCCCGACGCCCAGTCCCAGCATCACGGCCATCAACCCCATCACCAGGAGCAACTCGATCAGGGTAAGCCCACGCCGGCTCCCCTCAACGGCGTTCAAGTCTAGGAACAGGTGAAGTCTCACTCGCCTCCCTACTCCTCGACCCGCTTGAAGTTGTAGAGGTCGTCATCAGTACTGAACACTCCGTCCGAGCCAGCTGAGATCAGCTGAAACCCTCGGGGATTGTAGTAGTTCTGGGTCTTGGGGCTTTTCAAGGCCTTGGCCATGGAAGTGTCCCAAATCGCCTCTTCATCCATCGTGAAGTAGAGGTCCTCGCGACCGTAGTCTCGACGGTGGAAGTAGGCGATCGGGTTTCCCCAGGAGTCGACCAGCTCGAACAGGTCGTTGGCCCCATGGCTGGTCAGCCCCTTCTTCGACTGGTCCTCGTCGGAATTAGCCAGCTGGTCTTCCGAGATGCCGGACCCACCGTAGTCCCTGCCCCAAAGGGCAATGCAGAGTGCCTCACCACCCAGGTTCTGCTTGTTGGGCGTCGCTCCCCAATCACCACTCCACGAGCTCGCGGGATAGTCCCCCATCTCCTGCTCGTAGTTGTTGACTGCCCCGCCGACCTGAATCAAGAAGTTCTCGGTAGCGCTCATCTTTGCATTCTCGCCCAGTCCACCGAGCTGGAAGGCGAGGAAGGTCATCAGGATGGCGAGGATGAACATCACCGCCAGAAGCTCGATCAGCGAGAAACCGGCGCGACTCGCACGCGATTGGATTCGATGGGTAATCAAGGCCTAGCGCTCCTTCTTGACGATCTCGATGTTGTCCACCTCGACGCTCACAGTACGACCAGGCTCTCCCTCGGCAAAGACTCCCACCACGATCTCTCGAGTTGTCGCCCCCAGTGAGGGCATTGGAACTCGCTCTGCGATGGGGACTCCATCTATGGAGACTCGGAAAGCCGTCTTGGCTGACTCACCGAAGCGCTCAAGGCGCAGGGTCACCGACTGGCCATCCAGCCACTGCATGATCTCCGAGTCGACATACTCGTCTTCCTCTCGGCCACGCCTCATCGATCGATACTGAATCTTCTTATCCTGAGGGTGCCTCGAGAGGGTTACCTCCGCGGTGGTCTGATTCGCGGAGCGCGAGCCGCGCTTCTGCTCCAAGGCCACAAAGATGCCAACCCTCGAGGTGTTGGTCGCGTTGATGGTGAGCTCGGCCTCGATGGACACGAAGTCACCCGAGGTGTAGAAGCGCTTGAGTCGTGACCGGCCGGCCTTGTCGAAACTACCCTCGATGGCCACCTTGCCCTCGCGGAGGAGCAACTTGGAATCCGGGACCTCGTCAACCTTCCAACCGTTGCGTAGGTCCTGCCGCTCAAAAGCGTCATTCCAGACGACCTTCTCCTGCCAGGTGCCGATGCGATCGATCTGCTCGCTGGCATAGACCCGATAGGGATCCTCCTCTCCCCTGGACCTGCGCGAGTCACCGAATTCTCTCAGCAAGGTCTTGGCCTCCGTCGGATCGCCCATGGAATAAGCGCACCAGGCCTGGCCAATCGAAGCCACCGGATCCTCGCCGTCGAGCTGAAGCGCCCTTTCGAAGTTCTCCTGAGCAACAACCGGGCGATTCATGAACAGGGCATTCAGACCACGCAAGGTGACTGCTTCGACCAGCCTTCCATCGATACTGACGGCACGCTCAAGGTAGCGCTCAGCATTCTCGTAGTTGCCAGACAGCATCTCGATACGCCCGATCGCTGCGAGAGCGTCAGGAAGCTCGAGTTCGATGTCGAGGGCCTTGGTCAGGGATTCCAGGGCCCCCGTGGTGTCATCGTTCTGGGCGAGGATTCGACCACGCTGAAAGAGACTGTACACATCCCGGGGATTGTTGCTCTCGGCCTGATCGATGTATTCCAGGGCCTCGGCATCGTTCCCGGTGATCTCTGCCAGGTAGGAGAGCGCACGCCAGGCCTCGTAGGCCCGGAGAGGGTCAGCCACAGCTGCCAGGCTGAACTGATCCCTGGCGGTCTGCAGCTCACCGGCCTGCAGGGCCAGCAGGCCCTGAGCAATCAACAGATCGAAGCCTGCTCCATCCTCGCCGGAGACCTCGGGTCCAACATCATCACCACCGCTCAGGTAGCTGATGTTGAGCAGGCCCGCCGTGGCACGTTGCTCACTCTCGTCCGCTTGTAGCGCCCGGGTGTACAGGCCACGCGCCTTGTCTATTTCGCCGCCAGCGACCAGCGCATTACCCAGGTCCGTACGGATCGTCGCACGGACCGACTGGAACTCGGCTGCCGTGGGCTCGAACTGGCTGGCCAGCTCCAGGTGCATGATCGCTCCATCCACATCCCCTTGCTCGAGCAGGAAGTTGCCGTAGTGCCATTGAACAATCCACTCGGTGCGGCCGTAGCGCTCCGCAGCCTCGAAGTTCCGGCGAGCCCTGGCAGTGAGTCGGAAACGCGCTTGAAGCCTTGCAAGCCTCGCGAGTACCAGCGGGTGATTGGCATAACTCCCAGCGATCAACCCCTCATAGATCTGAAAGGCCTTCTCAAAGTCAAAGTTGGCCTCAGCACACGCAGCGAGACCGAGCTCTGCCGTGGGGTCGTCCTCGTTCATGGCGGAGGCCTTGGAATAGATCTCCACAGCGATCTCGAGAGCTCTGGGTGTCTGAAAGCGCTTCGTGAAGCACTCGGTCGCGAACTCCAATGCCGCCAGGTACTTCCCCTGAGTGATGGTTCCAGCGTACTCGAGGCGAGCCAACTCGAGCCGATTCTCAAGGTTGTCGGCGAAGGCAAAGTCCTGCACTCGCTCACGATCATAGACGATCGGTGCTTGCCCCGGCCAGCGCTCCAGGCCAGTCGCGGGATTCACCTCGATGAACTCGATGGGCTCGTCCGGCCGCTCGGACAGGCTGAAACGGTTGCGATTGTAGATCTGACCAAAGTGCAGATTGCCCAGGTTCAGCGAGTCGTAGTTCGCCTTGTAGCTAGCCAGGCGCGCCTGACGCTCCTCGGGGGTGAGCAGGGACTCGTCGAGCTCCGCGTCGACCACGAACTGATCGCCAGTGCCCGCGGACCCCTCGACATTCTGATCATTCAGGAACAAGCTCGTGTCCAGACGCAGCTCCTTCTTCTGACGCAAGAAGTTGCCATAGAGCGCGGGCCGAGGACCGGAGCTCGGGATTGGACGCAGGAGAGCCAGTGGCTCGAGCGGAGGAGCAACGAACCTGAGGGCCGGAAGCGGCCGAGTATCCCGGGGAGCCGAGAAGAGCTCTCGACCAATGCCACCCTCCTTGCGCTCCCACGGCATTGCCCTGGTCACATCCGGCGCAAAGTGATGCTCGAATTCGGGTGCTGCGCCCGCTCTTCCACCCCCGCGCCGCCCGACATCCGAATCGGCGAAGACCATGTACCCCAGGAGTAGGCAGGTCCCGATCAGGACCACTTGTTCTTGTCGAATGGCCACGGTTTAGAACTCCTCCTCGGTGTCCGTGTTGTGCAGTCGGGCGGCGACGAAGGTGACCTCCATACGAACCTCGTCCTCTCTCGTTCGCTCCGGAACGATCTCGAGCTCTTCTATCAAGATTGGCTGCCCCAACGATGGCGTCTGTGTGGACGCGAGCACTCTGAGCATTGGCCCAGACCGGCCACTCATCTTCATCTTGATCCTCGTCTGCTCCACATGTCCAACCCCCCGGCTGCCGCGCAGGCCGCTATCCGGCGTGATTTCTATCGAGTCGACCCGATCGAGACGCTCTGAGATGGCCAGCTCCAGCACACGCTCGACCACATCAAGCCCATCCAGGTGGCGCTCGATCTCGTCGTCCCTGGTCGGCGCAAGCGAGGGCAGACCCAGGTCCTGGTCAATGCGAAGGTTCACCCTCCCTGCACGCCTCAGGATGTCCTCGCGAACTCGCGAGACCGCGGCGAAGTACTGGTTACCTGCTGTTCCCTTCGAGGAATCCAGCTTGTACTCGGCCCGGGTCGGGTAGCCAACCTTCTCTGCCAGCTCGGAGTTGGCCACCAGCAAGCTCTCATTCTCGCTCCGGGCCATGGCCAGATCCCCCCCCAGATAGCGGGAGATCTTCAGGTCCTTCTCGACCTTGCTCCTCGTTCGTTTCTGAGAGGCGAGCTCATCGCCAATGAATGACCCGATCATTGCGTTGCCAATCGCAAAGGCGATCAAGCCCCCGACGACTGTCATCACAAAGCGCTTGTTCTCCTGCCAGTAATCGTTGAGATCCATCGCTAGAGACCCTCCTCGTCGCCTTCGAGCTCCTCATCGCCGACGGCCGCTTGCGCCTTCACCGCAAGTAGAGTCAGGTCCAGTTCAAACGAGCTGCCGTCATAGCTGGGTGCTGACTTGAGCTCTGCCCCTGCGAGTGACTCACGCACATCCGCAAGAAATCCCTCATGGAGAACAGCCATCGAGTTCGTTCCCTGCCTTGCACGCCCCTCGACACGCAGGATGGGACGCTCGAGCTCCTTTGCTACCGCGAGCTCGGGATCAAAACTCCAGCGGCTCTCGAGTGATGAGAGCCAGTACTCCTCAGGCATGCTCCCATCGAGCACTTCGAGCGTTCTGATCAGCTGCTCCCCCGAACCAAGCAGGGCTTGATACTCGAGTGAACGCTCCTCGAGAATGGTATTTTCCTCGAGTAGCACCATCGTCTTGTTGTGAGTGTCCTTGCTCTTCTTCAGCTTGGCCTGGAGCCTCCGCACGTCCGACTCGACCTCTGTCAGCTGGCTACTGGTCTTGTAGGCATCCCACCCCAGGAAGAGCAGCCCAAGGATCCCAGCTGCGATCAAGAAGGCCGCCCCCCCCCAGAACTCACGGCGCTTGCGAAGACTCTCGGGAAGGATCTCAACCGAAAAAGCCTCGGTGTCGGAGGCCATGGTGGCCAAGCCCAGTGCAGTGACCGACTCGAGCTTGTACTCCTCGAGGAGATCCACGGTCTCGGGGTCGAGCTTTGAAGTGTCGACGACCCGAAAGGCATCAAACAACTCCACCGGTACCCCCATCGTTGACTGCAACCAGGAAGGTAATCCGTTGAGAGCAGCCCCACCGCCGCACAGGGAGACCCTGTCGATCTTGAGCCCCTGGATCTTCAGCTGGCTCTTGCAGAAGAGCACCGTCGACTGGAGCAAGCTCTGAAGCTGACCTGCGGCACCTGCGATGGCCCGGCTGGCCTTCTCCTGATTCGAGTTCTCGTAGCGCGCGCCCGGCTCGAGCGTCGCGTACTGGATCTTCACCTCCTCCGCCTTCTTGACCGTCACGCCGAATCGCTGCGCGATGGCCTCGTCGAAGAGCCCGGACCCTCCTGAGAGGTTCCGTGCAAAGATGAGATCCGGTCCGCGGCAGATGATGACGTCGATGTTGTCGTGGCCGATATTGGCCACCATCACGGTGTCTCCCTCGATCACTCCATAGCGGAGCCAGGCGTTGTAGAGCGCGAGCGCATTGGGAGAAAAGGCATTGAGAGAGCCACCTAGAGCTCCGAGGCCCTCCATGTGGCTCTCGAGCAGTTGCTCCTTGGCCATCGCCAGCACGACCACGTCCTCGCCATCAATCTCGGGCAGCTCGGGGAGCAAGTTGAAGTCGCTGGCGACGCCAGCTCCCGACTGGTCGCCAATGTCCTCGACCTCAAAGCGCATCAACTTGCGTAGCTGCCAGTCAGGAACTCGCGGCACCCGAACGTAGCGAAGGTTGAGGCCTCGCCCGGTCAATCCAATGCGAGCTGAGCTGGGCTTCAAGCTGGAGTCCAGTGAACTCCAGGCTGTACTCATTCCCTCGCCCTCGACGGGCTCAGCCGCAAAGTCGCTCACATGGAATGTGCCGCCTTTGTACTGGCCGCGGATGAAGATCGCCGTGGAGAGGCCGACGTCGATGCCTGTGGTCGTACGAGCCATGCGTTAGTTACTTTCTCCGAACTCTTCCTTGATGTAGCTACGGACCTCGCTGGCCAGAGTTGGGGACTCTGTAGCCTCGAGGACCATCAGGATCGACTGCAATCGGTCGACCTCGTCGCGCGAGAGGTCTGCCTCCAAGCCGGACAGGGACTCATCGATCTGAGCAACCAGCTCGGCGGACTGGGCTTGGACAGCGCTCCCGGCGTACTTGCTTCCCACCGCCACTGCACGGCCGCGGCACTGGCGATAGAGGTCGACAAGCCTGAAGAAGCGCGCCTGCTCGAATGAGCTCGAGACCTCCGCGAGCTCCACAAGGCCAGCCTGCTCGAGCCGGGCGCGGGTTGAACGCGCCTCTGCCACCAGCTTGCCCTCGTAGGGCACAGTCTCCAGGAGTTCATTCCAGCGAGCCAGGCACTCACCCAGCTGACCTGACTGCTCAGCGCTCCGCGCTGCGAAGGCCAGGTCGCCAGCGCGGGTTCGCTCAGTCAGGAACGAGCACTGCAATTCGCACTCGGCATCGGTGAGCTGAATCGAGATGCGAAGCGCCTCTCCATCCAGCCTCCCGCGCAATGAACTGCCCTGATCGAAGTTCAGTGTGACCAGGTCATGACCACTGCCGAGCAGGAGGACCGTCACATCCTGGGCATCGAAGTCCCCGGCCAGCTCCGTGTAGCCGCCCGTTCCGATGGAGGCCACACCCGCCTGTACGGTCTCGGGCTCCACTCGTAGGTTCAGGGAAGTCGCCCCCTTTGCCGACAGCTGAAATCCATCGGTCCCCGCCGTGACAGCAAAAGGATAGTCGCGCAAGCGCAGGGCACCCAGGCCATGCATGTTGCCAAGAATGGAGCGACTCACCTTGGTCAGCTGCGCCACCCCCGGGGGATCGCCATGTAGCCAGAGGCTGTACTCACCGATCCTTGCGGCTGGAGCTGCCTCGCCGCTCCCGTCGATCAAGGCAATGTCATCCACGTCGACGTATCCACCTCCGCTCAGATCATCCTCTGTCACCTCGCCGTGGGAACCCTCGGCACGGGCCTCGACCACAACCCTGGCACTTCGGCAGCCAGCGGGCACGGAGACCTCCAGTGAGAGGTCCTGATGAGTGGTCACATCCGCAACCCAGGGACTCCAGGCCACATTCGAGCCAGAGGCCAGCGTGCCAGCCCCCTCGTCCCCAAGAAATTCGACTCCCACGCGACCGGCGGCCGAGTCTCGAGCGCGCAGCCTGGCGGTCAGCTCAAGTCGACGCCCGACGGCCACTCCAACCGACTCGCTCCTGAGGAGAGCCCACTGCCCAGCAGCCACGATGGCGCGCATGCCATCCTGTCCGCTGGCGCGGGCTTCACCCCGCTGACCAAAGTCTGCCGGGGCCGACTCGAGGCTGCTCCAGTTGGCAGGGATCGACTCCCCTTCGAATGAGTAGCCTCCGATCTTGTTGCCCACAACTTCGACGACCGGAGTCAGCTTACGGCCAGAACGTGCTCCTCCGCCTGTCAGCAGGAAGGCCGCCACACCACCCCCGATGAGAATCAGGGCCACGATCCCCACCAGCGCCACCTTGGATCGCTTGCCGCTCTTGGCGATCATGTCGGCGCTGACACGCTCGACTACCTCGCCAGTGTCAGCCGCGCTAGCAGTAGCACTCGCTTCGGGCACCGGGGCCACCTGGGCGCTCGGCTCGAGCAGCTGCCCATCTGCAAAGATCACGGCGATGTTGCCAAAGGTGACCTCGTCCCCGTGGGCCAGACGCGCCTCGGTGATCTTGTTCCCTGCGAGCTTGGTTCCGTTTGTGCTACCCAGATCTCGTACGAGAGCGCCGTCTCCGTCGACGACGAATTCGGCATGATTTCCCGAGACGGATCCGTCCTGGATCTGAAGTGAGTTTCCCGGGCGTCTCCCCAGGGTGAAGCGAGAAGAGCCAATGGCGACGATGTCGCCTTCTCGCTCGCCGTTGAGGAAGCGCAAGGTGAAGCGATCTTGCATGCGGATGCGGGCCGTGGAATTCGTCGGGAGGACCTTCGAATCACCCCAGACTTGAGAGAGGGTGGACAGTCTTGCCGGATCCGCTAGGCGGCCCGGCTGGCCGACTGATTAATAGGGGAGGTGTGAAACAGGGCTGAGTGGGCGAGTCGCGCTCAAGTACCCTCACAGGCCTGCCGTGTAACGAGAGGCCTTGCGTGGCACTTGCGGAGTCGCACAGCTTAGCCCCGCCCCCTCCCCCGGGGTAGTCCGGGCTGATCAGGCTCGGAACTACCCGCCTGGAGGAGGTTGAGTCTCCCGGCTTAAGGGGGGAGAATCTCGGGCCCATGGTGAGGTTTCGCACATGAATTCCCCCCGCCGCTTCTTTTTGGAAGCTCCCCTGATCGAAGGCGCACCCCGGCTCCTTCCAGAGGAGCAGCAGCACGCACTCAAGGTCCTCAGGGTGGAGGCCGGAGATCGTATCCTGGGCCTGGATGGGCTGGGCCTGAGCCTCGAGCTGGAGATAGAGAGGGCTGATCGTCAGACCCTTGAATTGAAGGCCTGCGGCCCCCCAACCCGCCATCCCGCTCCAGGAGCCGCGGAGGCGAGCCTGCCCTGGATCGAGGTCTGCTGCCCCCTTCCCAAGGGCAATCGTGCGGAGTCCATGGTGGGGCGCCTGACCCAGCTGGGTCTGGCTCGCCTGCGGCCCCTCATCTCGGAGAGAACCGAGGTTCAGGCCCGGGAGTTCTCCGAGGGACGCTCCAGCAAGCTACGCCGCACGGCAAGAGAGGCCCTCAAGCAGTGTGGACGCGCCTGGTTGCCCCGTATCGAGGCCAGCAGTCGGCTCGGTGACCTCATTGGGAAGCCTGGCCTGCGAGTCCTGCTCGACCCAGGCTGCGAGACCCCTCTCTCCGAGCTTCTCGCTCGCAGCCTGCCTGAGGGCCCCTGGTCGGAGCTCTCTCCGCTCGTGCTGATCGCAGGTCCTGAGGGGGGCTTCAGCCCCGCAGAACACTCGCTGCTACTTTCGGACGGGATCCACCCGGCACGCGTCTCCGCCCAGATCCTCAGGATCGAAACCGCCGTCGAAGCCGCCCTGGCCATCTCTGCCGAGGCCTACCTGGGCCGCCCCTGAGCGCCCCAGCCTCCGGCCCCGGCCACCCTGATCGAGATCCCGGAGTGCAGGATGCCGTGACCGAGGAGTTCCAGTCGAGAAGAAGGCCTCAACCCCCGGTCATGATCCCCTGGGCCAGCTCGAAGAACTCCTTGAAGGCTGGACCCAGCGTCACGACGAAGATCCCCGGCAGGAAGCAGATCACCAGGGGAAACACAAGTTTCACAGGGAGCGACTGGGCCTTGATCATCGCCCTGTCACGCCGGCGACCCCGGAGGTCATTGGCCTGGGTTCGCAGGACAGACGAGAACCCCGTACCGATCTGCTCCGCCTGGATCAACGCGGAACAGAAGATGGTCATCGAGCTGATCTCTACCCTGCGAGCCAATCGCCGAAAGCAGCGAATGCGCGGCAGGCCAGAGAGCGTCTCCGTTCGGAAGATGCGGAACTCGGTGATCAGGGGGGTCTCCGCACGCTCCGAGTCGAGGATCTTCGCGAAGGATGCATCGAAGCCCAGGCCTGACTCGGACAGCGTGGCCAGCAGCTCCAGCACGATCGGCAGTTCACGCTCAATCGAGTCAACGCGCTTCCGACGCTTTGACCGGACATGCACCCAGGGAGCCGTGGCAATGAAGATGAATACTGCCCAGGGAACAACCTGCAGGGCTGTTCCCAGCAGAGAGTCAGTCAGCGCCGAAACACCCGCTGAACGCTGGCGAAGTGCCTCGAGGACTCCCGAATAGGAGAGCAGCAGGGCAATCCCAGCGCCGATGGCTGTGGTCAGAATCGTGGCCAGAACAAAGGCGGACGCGGATCTAGCTGCACGAAACCCCGCACAAACCAGCCAGGACTCCAGGAAAGACTCACTCTCACTCTGCTCGTCCTGCTCCTCAGCCCCTACCGAATTCGCCATTCGGTCACGAGCGATCTGCCCTGCCGATCGGCGAACGAAGGCGAAGTAGAGGGCTGCCGCCGCGACGAACCAGACCGTGAAGATGATGATGGTGTCCAGCATTCTTGGCACTCCCGCTAGAAACGGATCTTCGTCAGGCGAGTCATCCAGAACAATCCCACAGCCTGCATGACCACTGCCGCAGCAATCACCCGAATCCCATAGTCGTCGGAGATGAAACTCTCAAAACGGTCCGGATGTGCTCTCCAGGTGACAAAGCCGATCCCGTAGGTGATGAACAGGATTCCGAAGACCGAGAACTGGGCCTGTGTGGTTTCTGCATTCACACGCCTTCGTAGGTCCACGTTGTCACGGATCGATCGTGCGACCATGGAGAGGGTGGGCGCCAGGCTGCCACCAGTCTCCTCGTGAACAGAGAGAGTGAATGCGAAGAGCCGGAAGCTCTCCAGAGGTATGGCCCGATGGAGGTCCTGGAGGGCCGCCTGTGGAGTCTCCCCCAGACGGATGGCTCCAACCAGGTCTCGAAGGTGAGAGCCCAGCGGCTCACGCACCTCGCGGGCTGCGTTATCAAGCGCATCCAGTGTTCCGGCCCCTGCGTGCAAGGAGCCCACGATCAGGTCAATTGCCTCGGTCAGCTGGACCTCGAGCCGCGCCCCGCGTCTACGAGCAAGGGCGGAGAAAGAGATCGACACGATGACCCATCCGATCAGGACCGCTGCAATGCAGAAGACTCCCTCCCAAGAGGCAAGCAACCAGAGCGAGGCGCCCAGCCCCAGCACCAGCGCATGGGCAGCCCAGCGATACCTGGGAGTGAGCCCGACCGGCACCTGACTGGGCTCGAACTCCGGGTCTTCGATGAAGGGGTCGGAGAGCCGATCGATGGAGATCGCCCTTTGCCTTCTGTTGTGCCAGTACCAGGCGATCCCCCCCAGGCCGAGCGACAGTGCGCCCAATTGCCAGAGGTCAACCATCGGTATATCCCGGTGGGCGTCGGAAGAGATCCAAGGGGAAGTCGAACCCCTGATCCCTCAGCTCCATGACCAGGCGCGGAACGATTCCTGTTGCGTGGTAGTCGCCCATGACCTTGTGGCCCTTGCGACCGGAGCGATGGAACCGGTAGATCTCCTGCAGCAGCGGCGTATTGCCCTCCATTCCAGCGACCTCCGTGACAGACTCGATCCTACGAACGCCATCCTCGTAACGACGAACCTGGACCAAGAGGTCAATGGCAGAGGTGATCTGCTCACGGATTGCGCGGGAGGGCAACTCCAGCCCCGCCATGAGGACCATCGTCTCCAATCTCGAGAGTGCATCACGAGATGAGTTCGCGTGAATCGTCGACAGCCCGCCGTCATGCCCAGTGTTCAAGGACTGCAGCATGTCGAGAGCCTCACCACCGCGGACCTCCCCAACGATAATGCGATCGGGACGCATCCGCAGTGAATTGATCAACAGATCACGAGCAGTGACACTCCCCATGTTCTCGACATTCGGCGGCCTGGTCTCGAGACGCACGATGTGATCCTGATCCAGCAGGAGCTCTGCGGTATCCTCGATCGTGACGATCCGTTCGGTATTCGGGATAGCCTCGCAGAGCCCAGAGAGAAGTGTCGACTTGCCAGCTCCGGTACCTCCTGCAATCAAGATGTTCTTGCGTTGCCTCACGACGAAGTCCAGGAAACGCATCATCTCCCGCGACCACATCTGCAGTCGCAACAGATCGTCACGCTTGAGGCGCTGACGCCCAAACCGACGAATGGAGAGTGTTGGGCTGTCCAAGGAGATGGGAGGCAGGGTCGCATTCACCCGGCTTCCATCAGGAAGTCTCAGGTCAACCATCGGACAGCTCAGGTCGATTCGACGACCAACCCTCGCAGCCAGACGCTCGATGACTCGCTTGATATGGTCCTCGTCGCGAAAGCGAACATCAGCTCGCTCGAGTCGTCCATAGCGCTCGACGTAGATTCTAGTCGGGCTGTTGACGAGAATATCTGTCACGGCGGGATCAGCCATCAACGGCGCCAGAGGCCCCACCCCCATGGTCTCTTCAAGGAGCTCATCACTGAGCCTCTCGCGCTCTTCCTCATTGAGCGGCAGCTCCTCAGCCTCTAGCGTTCGCGTGACGAAGTCCTGCACGGCCTGCTGGACCTGGTCTTCATTGCTACCGAGTAGGTTTCTCTCGCCGATGTCATCAAGAAGGCGCTCATGGAGCTGCGCCTTGATCGTGAGGAAGTCGGCCACGCCGGCCAGCGGCACGACCTCTGAGCGTCCACGACTCTTCTCTGGCCGTGCGGAGTCGGGCCGCAGGCGGCTGGCTGCGGCCGTGGTAATCGCAGCACGGAATCGATGCCTGGCGCTCTGCATCTCCTCGTCGCGCTCCTCGGCAGTTTGAACGATCTCCTCGTCCTGGGCCTCTTGCAACTCGTCTTGAGAGTCGTCAATCATACCATCGCCTCACCTGCCTCGGAGAGGCTCGAGTTCCGGTGCTTGATACCCGCTCGTGGGTCTGCTGAGGGCGTAGGCATCCCTTCGATCTCGCGAGTGACGCCGTGAAGCGAGCGACCAAACCCGAACCGTCGACCGCAGTTCAAGGCATACGGCTTCCCGGTATTCAGAGCAGTGATGAGCTTCTTCTGGAACGGGAACACATGGTCCACATTGCGGCCCAAACGGTCGACAACGTCATCGACCCGAAGTCCGCCCGAAACCCTCGGGAAGGGGTAGTTCAACACGATTCGTTGACGGGCATCCGAGACACCGATCTTCTTGAGTACCTCGATGAAGTGAGCGATGCCCACAACACTTGGCACGGTGGCGTGGAAGACCACGTAGACCAGGTCAGAGAGGTCCAGCGCCGCCATGATCACGCTGTCCAGCATCGGATATGTGTCAACGATCACATACTTGTAGGCACGCCTCGCCAGGGTGAGAATGCGCGACAGGCCCTCCTCATCCACGTGAGAGGCCTCGATGGCGTCGAGGGGCGCAGCGAGGACATGCAACCCCATGCTGCTCGGCATGGCGATCTGTCGAATGAGAGTCTCGTCCAGGCGGTGACTCTCCTGAATGGCATCAACGATCGAGGTCTTCGGCGAGACATCCAGCATCATCGCCGCAACTCCCAGCTGAAGAGACGTGTCGACCAGCAACACGTCATTGGGATGAAGCATTGCCAGTGCAACCGCTGTATTCACTGAGACTGTGGACTTGCCAGCACCGCCCTTGTTGCTGACGAACGAGACAATCTTGCCCAACGAGCGTTGAACCCTCGGAGCAGCACTGAAGACTCGATCAAAGAGCTGCTGCAGCTCTCCGGTCGACAGGGGCCGTCTCAGGAAGTCAGCCACTCCAGCCCGCATCCCCTCAATGATCGCCTCACTCTCGGAGACGTCGCCTTCGAAGCTCTCTGTTCGATAGGTAGCCACCACGACGGACTCTGGAGACGAGGAGCTGACCTCCTCGGCGAACCCCTTGAGTTCATCCGCGCTCCCCTTGAGCTCGAAGCAAATGAGCTCGGGTCGACGAGCTCTGGCAGCCTCGATACCCTGGCGGAGATCGTGAGCTTGATGTAGCACGGGCTTCCATCGCTTGATGCCTTGAAGCGCAGCAAGCAGCTCGTCACGCATTTGTTCGTCGCTGCCGACGATGAGGATTTGAGGGTTCTTCATTCGGCTTGGCTAACGAACGTGTGCGGGCGCATAGACGCGAGATTCGAAGACGTAGAGTGGACTGACGACGGAAGCCGCATCCTTGTAGAGTCGATCAATCAGGTCGTTCCAGTCCCTTGAGCTCAAGCTGGGGAAGACGACCTCAGGCTGGGTTCCATCAAAGGTCGCACTGGCGTTTCGTGGCGCGACCCAGGGCTGACCAGGAGACGCTGAATTCGGCAGCTTGGTCATCTTGATGAACAGGTCACCGGTCATGCAGTCTTGTTCGTTGCAGTCACCCGGCTCTTCGATCTCCTCGATGCTCACCCGGGCGAATCCACAGACTCGCCGCTCGGTACCACTGGGGAAGTAGTAGAGCGGCAGGTAGCACTCATCGGACACCCAGTACGACGGATCCAGATTGGAGTCTTGCCCACCCTGGACGTCTGGCTGTAGCCGATTGGGATCCACGAGATCGCCAACCTGGGATGAGACCTTCGGGTAGAGCGTTCCAGCGACAAAGCTATCGTGAAGTAGCGACACGATCTCGTAGTCAGGAGGCCGGAGCCTCAAGATCGCCGAGTAGAGTCCCGTGGCAGGATCGACCAGGAAGGTCTCGTCACTCATCCACTCTCCCCAGCGAAGAGCAATGGGGCCTGCCCCGACTCGCCACTCTGCAGGAACACCGGGTTCATCCAGGGGGGCACCGATGCGGACAGCAGGTCGCGCTTGGGCGATCGATGTAGCCCTCAGGGGAATCCCATGGTGTCTGATCGAGTACCCGCTGGAGGGCTCCATCCCGAGGAAGGTCGAGCCCAGGCCGAAGATCAGGGGCATGGTGTACCCGCTCGAGCTCACGTCATCGACATCGTCATTCCAAGGACTCGTGCTCTCAAGCCCATAGGGCTTGGTCCTACGCAGACGAACGAGCACCGAATCGGAGTAGGCAGCCTCTGCTGCCTCGGCAGGCGGATGGAAGTCCAGCCGTTCGTAGAGCGGGTTCTCTCGCAACAGGGGGTTGTCGCCGAACCCCACATCTGCACCAGGCTCGTGCCCCACGAACGATCCGGCAACGATGTCTCCCTGGCGCTTGTTGAGCGCGAGGTTCGAGCCGCTGGAGCTCTCGGAGAAATTCGTTCGCAGGCTGGGGACTGAGTGCCCGACCTCCTCGATAACGAGCCCACCATGGACCTCGTTCCCAACTGCGCCCTGGGAAGAGCTCATCTTCACATAGCTCCCCGCGCCGGCCTCGGACTCGCCCTCGTAGGTAGCCGAGATCTGGGAAGCAAAGGGCCAAGCGGCTACGTGCCGATTTCTCTCCCGACGACCGTGATCACGTCCCTGGTCGTCAGCATAGACCACCCCCTCCGGAACGAAATCGCGCTCCCTCAAGACCTCCATGGCAGTGCTGTCGGCGGCGCTCTTCATGCGCTCCCGGGTCACCCGGACCATCCCAAGCTCGATGATGAGACCAATGGTCCCGAGAATGACGACGGTCATCACCAGGAACAGCACCATTACGGTGCCCCTGGACTCAATCCGCCGCTGTCTCCTCCTTCTCGGGACCATCATCTCAAGCTCGCTCTTGTGTTTCTCCTTGTGCCCGGATTACTCGCCCGAGGGCACGATCGTCCTCTCGGACTCGGCCCCGCGGATCATCTCGACCTCTTTGATGCTCTCGAGCATCCAAATGTAGTCAGCCATGGGATCGATGCTCTCATGCTCGACGCGGGACACCTTGATTCCGGGTGCCCCAGTTCGCGCAGTGCAGTAGATATCCAGCCCCGAGGACAGGGCATCGATCGTGCCCTCAACATCGTCGGGGTGCAGCGCCACGACGACCTCGCCTCCACGTCCCTTGGAAGGCCGTATCACCATGCCCTCCTGCACGAGATGCCGCTGAACAGGCCCTTGAGAGATTGATGAGAACTTGAGTCGGTCCGCCTCCGATGCGTAGGAGCGCTTGTCGAGCACTTTCTCGGCCATGTGGCGGACGCTCTCGTCAAGCTCCACGATGACTCGGAAGTCAAAGCGGTCCTGGAATCCCAGCAGATCGAGCCCCCCCACCCGTCCGGGCTTGATCGCGAGTGAGATCATCCCTTCAGGGATCAATCCACTCACTCCAGAAGGACTTCCCTTCGGAAGGAAGTCACCCTCGACGAAGGCCTGACTCTGGGACTTCGGCCTGGCGAGCACGCGACCAACAACGTCCTGTGGGCTGGCTGCGAACTCTCGTCGGGCGACCAGATCGCGGTCCATGAAGCGATGATTGTAGGTCTCCTTCGCAGGATTCCAGAGGTTCTCCGGGGTGACCCGCTGGCCGGGCTCCATGGGAGTCATCGAAACCACAACGGCCATCATGTTGGCTGCACGTACCTCTCCCCCGCTCCAGAGCTTCTTCAGTCCCAGGTTGGTCGTATTCGTGGCTTCGAGAGTAATGAGGGCGCCAATGATCGCGATCACGACGAGGACAGCGGCGAGGAAGGGATTCATCCCCGTTGCCTTTCTGTTGCGTCTTGCGGTTGCCATGACTGATGGGTCGTTATTGCTGGATGGAGGTGGTGATAGTGCGCATCTGGAGCGATTCGCGGGACCTCACTCGGGCACCACGATTTCCCTGCGTGCAGCGGCCTGCATGTGAATCAACTTTCGATAGGGCCTGACCTTCCTGGGGACGCCCTGGGAGTCAGTGCCCAGGTAGTGAAATCCAAGGCCATACTCGCCGCCGTTGGGATTGGCATTGGCGCCAAGCCCATCTCCAGCGAGCGTGTAGCCAGGAGGAAGCTCACCGCCTGGAGCCACGGTCACGCTGCTGTCGTCGGCCTGGGCGGCATTCTCAGGTCCGAACACCCCGGAGTCTCCGGGATAGGCAGTCATGGCGGCTGCTTGATAGGGATAATTGCAGCGCAAGTTGACGAACCCGGCCAGGTCACTTCCTGATGTGATGGCGAAGTGCCCCTCCGGCTCATTGACAGGATCATGGATCTCTTCCATCACCTGACGAAAGACGATCTCCTCGTGTCCGCCCACGAAGTCAGGACCCCAATCGCGTGAGACGATCTGGGGAACGACCACGGAGAGTTCACCTGACCTCTCTACCAGGGCACCGGGATAGCGGATCAACTCAACGCCACTGGACAGCACATCGCGAACCATCAGAGGTCGCAGCATCTGGTTCACGACGGGAAGCCGTGCGAAGCGCTCATCGATCGACTGCTGCGTCTCTCCAGGTCCAATCTCGAGCACCAGGGCTCTCGGGTCATAGATCACGGAGTTGACCCACTCGTCTTCCATGGCCTCGTCGAAGGTCATCGAAGCAGGCAAGGGCGCCCTGGCGAGTTCGTTCGCCAGGAGATCCGTGGCATTCTGAATCGTCTGCGAGGCGAGAGTGGCTCTTCCTAGATCAAGCAGAACCACGAAGAGGAGATAGAGCACGAAGGAGACCATCGCAAACTCGACCATCACGGAACCACGACGCACCCCACTGGAGCGCGCACATGATTCCGTGAAGAAACTCGGTTGAGTCTGCATGTCTTTGAGTTCGGCTCAGCACACCTCAGCCAGGCCAGCTGCGCTGGGCAACTGGAAGGCGTGCGGAGAGGGCATGACCCTCTCTAGTTGCCGTCCTGGGGATCGTAGATGAGGTCGCCGGCACCCTGGCCGAAGATCTCATCGGTGGTGTCGTACTGCTCGTCGCCGATCGAGAGCGTGATGTTGCCCTCTCCATCGGTCTGCGTTGCAAACAAGCGACCGCTCTGGATGGCGCCCGTGTCGTTCGCATTGCTACTAGGCAGTGCACCCGCAACCGTGCCAAGTAGGTCGTTGGTCTTGTGACCAAGCATCGAGATTGCAACGGCGGTAGTAAGAGCGACGCCTGCCACCAGGAGTCCGTACTCGACAAGGGCGGCACCGCGCTTCTTGCTCTGGTTTTGCTTCTTGATCAGTTTCATGATTCGTTGCCCCCCTGGGATCAGAAGGGCGTTAGTTGGGTCCTTGAAAAAACATGCTGACTCGGTCCAATCGCCAGTTCGCGAATAGACCTTGCCTGCCGATGAGAGCCGATGTCAGACGGCTCACGGTCGGGGCTCCAATCTGAAGTCCCTAGACCCATCTCCTCCTCCGGAGCTGGGCGTTCTATGGTTGGCCATTCCAGCCTGGTCATGACCACCTCGGTTTGCGGTGTCGAGGTGTCTCGGGCTGAGAGACCGCCTAAGGCGAGACTCCTGGCCACAAAAGTGGCCACACCATGATTATGGCCAGGAATCGAGATCTTGTGTCGATTTTGACTCATCGCACCTCCTCTCCCATCTCAGCACGCAGCCCTGCCAGCCTCGAGGAGGCAGGCAGGAAGCCTGCATTGTCTTCCAGGGCGCGCTGGTAGTGCTCAATCGCCAGGGAGAGGTTGTCGTCGGCCTCCTCGACGAGGCCGAGGTTGTACTCCACTCGCCAGGAGGGGGCTCCCAGACGACTGGCCATCCTGAGGTCCGCACGAGCGCTCTCGAGGTCGCCCTCCATGAAGGAGACGCTCCCCAGGGCTTCTCGCAGCCCCGCATGATCAGGGGTGTAACGGATCTGCTGCTCGAGCACACGCCGGGCCGCGTTGAGATTGCCGTCGTTGATCGCGAGCCGACTCCTCAGCAGTCCCGCCTCAGGGTGAATCGGTTGAATCCGATTCAGGTCGTCGATGTAGGCCGCAGCACGCTCTGGAACTCCGTTCTCGTAGGCCACGGTCGCCAGCATGTAGAGCGTGGGTACGTGGTTCGGATACTCGAGATTGAGCTGTCGTAGCTCATTCTGAATCCGCCCTGGGTCCACGATCCTGGTGCCGGGTTTGCTACCGCCTCCCGACTCTTGCTGGGCCGAGTAGGCGTCGGCAAGATCGAGCAGTCGCTCATCTGGTCCTTCTGCCTCGTGCCTGTATCCAGGAGCCGGACTCTGGCAGGCGCACAGCCCGAGCAGCACCCCGGCCACCAGGGCAAGACTGCGGCTGGAAAGAGAGGTCTGAAAGATGCTCACTCTTCCCCCTCCGCTGCGACCAGGTCTTCAGAGGATCCTTCACTCTCTCTCGCAACCTGACCCCCTGGCTCAGGTCGGGCATTCGCGGACGGCTCCTCGAACTCACCGGACTCCTCAGGCACTCGAGGTCGACGCCTGGGAAGAGCCCCTTGGAGCATCTCACAGGCGCCGGGATAGACCCACATGGCTGCATCCGGGAGGGGATCGCGCACGATCGATGGCCGGATCATGACGACGACCTCGAGGTCATCGTCAGAGTAGTCGAACCCCTGAAACAGCAACCCCAGTAGCGGAACGTCACTCAGCCACGGCGCACTTGCGTCGTTGTCTGATCGCTGAGTCTGCTGGAGCCCGCCGACCAGCATGGTCTGACCATCAGCCAGGCGGGAACTGGTCTTCAGCAATCGGCTATCGAAGGCGAAGGTTGATGGGTTGGAGCCGGTGGCCTCGACCAGAGCCTGGGTCAACGCAGCGTCAGGAGTGATGATCTCCGGCGCGAAGTCGATCGTGATGAAGTCGTTCTCCCCAACCAGAGGTCGAACCGCGAGCTTCACGCCGAACTCGATGAAGCTTGTCGTACTGAAGACTCCCTCGATTCCAACCTGGGTGCCGAAGGACTCATCAATGGGTACCTGACCGCCGACCTCGAAGATGGCGTTCTCCCCGGAGAGCACGGAGAGGCTGGGATTGGCCAGGCTTCGGGCGACTCCCTCCTTTTCCAGGAAACTGAAGAGCGCATCAACCGCCCAGTTGGATCCGCTCAGCTGCAGCTGATTGGTGAGCGTCCCCTCGAGAAAACTGAAGACATCCTGGATGTCCCGACCAGAAGAACCGACCCGAGCAGCCGAAGCTCCCTGCAGGGTGCTGGCAGAAGCGGCCGGATTGAGGCCTCCCTGGGTGAAATCGGATCCCAGTACACCGAGGTCCGACTGGTAGCTGAGGAGCTTGGTCCGATTGACCTCGAAGACCCGAATGTCGATCCGCACCTGGGGCAGGTCGACCACTTCTATGAACGAGAGAATCTGACCGCCGGCCAGCTCGATCGCAGAGGCCCGAGCAATGTTGGCATCCACTCGATTATCGAGGCCTACCCGTCCGAGATTGGCAGAACCTCCAGCCGAACCGCCACCCTGTCCGAAGCCAGAGAGCAGTCCCTGGGACTCCTGGATGTTGGCATCACCGAGGAAGAGGGCCCCGGCCTCGTCCGCAATGACACGGATGTCATCGCCGATCGACAGGTCACCCCCCTCGAAGATCCGCGTGGTCCCGCTGACCCCATCGGTCAGGGTGACATCGGGCCCTTGGACGCTCCCGACATAGATCTTGTAGGCAAGGCTGAGGATCCGTGAGAGCGTGATCTGATCCGACACCTCCCCCTCCAGCACGAGGATGTCCACCGAATCGTCAGGTATGGAGCCCTTCTGAATCCTTCGAATCGTCACCCCCTCACCACCGATGCCATTGATCGCCAGTGCGAGTTGATCCTCGGCCAGGGATGCCTGACCGTACTCCGGAAGACCTTCAACCTGGATGAGGTTGATGACCGAGCCCCTTGCTCGCCCTCCATCGTCGATCTCGGCGACCGAGGAGCTCTGCGCATCCTCGACCATGGATGCTGCAGCCCCAACGAGCAAGGAACTCTCCGAAGGCCTTGCACTCACCCATGAATTGACGACCTCTTCTGCTCTTCGTGAGTAGATGGCCTTGGGCACTCTCCCCGTCAAGACGAGTGCATCCCGGTCCGGTGCCTTCTCCACGCGGATGCTGGGATGAATGGCTGTCAGGGTGCGCTCGAGCAGGGCGATGTCAGCACTGACAGCGACGTCAAATTGCTCGATCTCACCATCTGTGTACCAGACCATGATCGAGGTCTGTCCCGGCTTACGGCCAAGTGCCAGAAGCTCCCGGGAGCTGAGAGTCGTGACGTCGAGGATCTCGGGAGAACCGATCGCTACTCGCTCCACGTCTCGCACCAGGGGAATGCGCTGATGAGTGTGGACACGGATGGAATAGGAGTCGCCCTGCAGGATTCCGCTGCTGGTCGAAAGAAAAGCCCCGGCGGGAGAAACACTCTCGACAGAGGGCTCCAGCTCAGGAGGAATCGCCATCAAGTATCCGCGTCCCGGCTCCGGACCCGCTGTCCAGGCTGCCAGCGCGAGGCCCGATAGGACAGCAATGAAGAGCCCCGAAGCTCCCCAGCGCTGTGCGCGAGGATGCTCGAATCCCCAGTGATGCCGGCCTCTCGGAGAGCGCGATCTCTCTCGGTCGGCTGACTTGGTCTTTCTTGACGGGGTTGTCCCGTGCGATTGCTCGCCAGACAACGCCTCAATCCATACATCAGGTCTGATGCTCATCTAGTTGTCTCATCTCCTGTGTCCCCCCCGAGGGGCGGGGCAGCTTTGTCCTGGAACTCTCCTGGATTCCAGCCCTCTTTAGCATTTCGCATTGTGCACTGAAGGGATGGTTCTGTGGGAGTCCAGCAGCGGTAGACTCCCTTAAATCGGCATAGATTTGCAACTTCGAACATGATGAACTCTGGTGGCCGGTCAGCCAGGTAGCTCAAACTTGCAGGGCAGGAACAGCCCAGGCTGACCTCACTCGAAGAACGACTCCGAGAGTGGTCCGCTGGGCGGTGCATCTGGTTCGAAGAAATACGTGAAGCCTGCTCACCAGACTCCCGGCCGTCAGAAATCAGCCACCTCGATTGCCCGGTATTCTGGCTAGATCGGCGCGGGCCAATGAACCGTCCGTGGCAGTGAAAGGCGCACGTGGAAGCGAGATTCGCGCCTGCACATACAGGGCTTACATTTGGCGAATAGCCTTCGAAACCGAGCAATCCCTGGAGAGTCGCAACTGAATTCTGGGCCCGGTTCCAGAAGGCGAGATCCAAAGCGACAGGAGCGAGCAGGATCTCCAGATTAAGAAGATGACCGGGCAGGTCGATCAGGCAGATGGCTACCAGAACGACCTAACCCGGTCCATTCCCCCACCAATAAGGTGCGCATCTACCGGCAATTTGGCAAGACAATCGGAAAAAACCTCTGACGACCACCCCTTGTGGCCCCCCCCTTCCCAGGAGTAGACGTACGAAACTCGCGATTAAGACCTCGGATCCGCCTGGTCCAATTCAGAAGTCGATGCGAGAGCGGATCGAGACGTGGCGACCAAGACCAATCACCACGTGATCCAGCAGTGGAATCCCCACCATTTTCCCACACTCAGCGAGTCGACGAGTGACCTCATAGTCCTCCCTGGATGGCTCAGGGTCTCCTGAGGGATGATTGTGGACCACGATGATGGCTGCTGCATTCTCGCGGATCGCCTCACCAAACACCTCTCGAGGATGAACCAGGGAAGTGGTCAGCGTGCCGACAGAAACACGCCGACAGCGGTGGAGTCGATGACGTCCATCCAAGAGCAGGACATAGAAACTTTCTTTTTGAATCCCCCTCAGTTTCGGGGCCATCAATCGATAGACCCCAGCGGCCGTGCGCACGGAGTCACCGCGGCACCAACGATCGGCCTCCACCTGCCGCCCCAGCTCGAAGGCACAGGCCAGTCGTAGCGAATCGGAACCCGAGAGAGCCGACTCCTGATTGATCTGCTCGGCCGACGCCCGCGAGAGTCCTGTAAGTCCAAAGTGCCTGATCAGGTGCTCGATGGCCCCCTGCTCTGCTTCGAGGTCAAGACCAAGTAAAAGGGCCTTCAGGTCAAGCTCCTCAAGCTTTTGCTCTGAAGGCTTCACGAAAGTTGCGTTCTGATTCCCGATGATTCCGGCTCTGAAGGTGTCTCGTGAAAAGGACGAAAAAGCGGCTTCAAGTAGCCCCTCCCCGCTCGGTCCATTCCCCACTCCTTACCCCCTCCGTCCCCGGAATTTACGTAAGGATTAATCTCAGGAGAGCTGAACACTTGAACAACTCAGAGACCAAACCCAATTCGAATGGTTACGCCTCTGATTGCTACTGATATCAACAGGAGAAGGCCTGCAGAACAGCATGAGAGGGAATTTTGCTCACTAGCTGTCGTTCAAACACCTGGAGATTCTGAACGTAAGAAAGCCACGACCAAGAGTGGGTGATTCAAGTGGCCCATTCTGGAGCTTTTCAAATAAAGCAGCTGGTTTCGGGAATCACTCTTGCACTTAGCACCGAACTGAAACACTAACCGCTGTGTCTTCCCGATACGGCCAAACAGGAGCCTCGCACATGGGATTCTTAGTTGGAACAGCCATTGTTTTGGGCGTTTGGTCCCTGGAGATCCTGGTGTTCCTCTTCTCCTACAAGATGCACACGCGCGCCTGACAAGCCCAGCTCAGGGGAACCTGGACGAGTTGAGAAGCCTCGTCCTAGCTCCCTGAGCCGGATTCTTCTTTATGTGATTGCAGCGAGGGCGACCGAACTCGGGAACGGTCGTCCTCGTCTTTAATTCAAGGAGTCCTTGCCCACCAATGACTCCCGGGCAGGAACGGCGGCGAGATGCAGAGACGCGAGGCCGGCCCTGCTAGAGGCTCTGGGCCAGATCCTGGAGAATGGATTCCAGATCGAGCCCCGTGCGAAGTGCAAAGGAATCGGCTGAGCTGACGCCCTTCTTGCAGCCTCGGACCATCTCGATGAGCACAGGTTCGCCATACCACCTCGAGAGGTGGTCCACCAGCGCCAGAGACTGCGCATAGCCGAATGAGATGTCCGACTCGTCCTTCCAGGTGGCAAGAGTGCCCTGCAGGGTCTCAAGGGGAAACAGGCTCGTACGCCCCTTCAACTTCGCCCGGGCAGCCTTCACCCGGGACTCTCGGCGTCCTGCACTCGGCTCCTCGAACCACTGTGCCAGTCCCTCATTGAGCCAGGCCGGAACTTCCTTGCCCCCAAGCGAGCGGACGAAGGCATGCAGCACCTCATGACGGAGAACAAGCTCCAGCTGAGCCTTCTGCGTCTCGAAGTCACCGAGGGGGATACGCACCACGCCATCGAAGACCCCGCCGGCCCAGTGACCGATCCCGGTGATCTCGGTGAACTCGTCTCTGCGGTAGAGCACTACCCTGATCTTGGGGTCACCATGACCTACCGGATAGTGATTCAAGGCCACACCAAAGTCATCGTAGGCAATCTCCAACATCGACTCGAGCTGGTAGTAGCCATACTTCATGACATCGCTGCGACCGCCATCATAGGAGACCAGAAAATGGGCTGTCTCATCCGTCCAGAAGTCCTCTTCGGTGGCCGCAGTCGCCTTCCACCTCGACAGTAGCCGCGCCAGCTCGCCTCTCTCCGGAGCGAGCTCCATTGCGCGCTCCAGCAACAAGATCGATGGTTCCAGCGAGTTCTCGCCGCTCTCCTGAAGTGAACGGGCCAGGCGTGCCAGCGCTTCGGCCAGATTGGCCGAAAAGACCGGCTCGTTCGGCTCTTCCTCAACGCACTGTTCGAGGTCCGAGATCGCGCCCTCTAGATCGCCCGCCGCGAGCTTCTCGAGGGCAATCCTGTTCAGCTCGGACCACATGGCAGAGAGGTTGACCGGCTCGGACGGACTGATCACTTCCTCTGGTGACTCCTCCTCCGCGACATCAACCCGAACGAGTGCTTGGTCCGCCTCGAGCTCCTCCCTCTGGTTCACCTCAGAGGGTGCAATGGACCTGTCCGGGGACTGCTGCCAGAGGACCACTCCTCCCGCAGTGACAAGCACAGCCAGGACCAGTCCCAGCCTCACTCCCCGACTCACGAGGGTTCCTCCTGGACGCCAACTCCCCGCGCACGGAGCTGGGCAGGAAAAGGTCCGTAGGACGCCGGGTAACCAGTGGTCCGCTCGATCTTCCGGACCCGTGCCAGGAACACCTCGTGTAGCTCCTGAAGCGCCGTCTCGGTCAATGGATCACAGAAGTAGGTGCGACACCCTAGCGGGCGCCCAGCTCTCGCCGTGCAGGTCCCTCTCACGTGATACGGGCATCTACCCTTGGCCTCGGGTGCGGGAGCCGTTGGATGGCGATGCTCGGTGTAGTCCGTCTCGAGAGCTGTGGCAAAGAGCTCGTGACCCGCTTCCTCGAAGCGACAGCAGACCCCACTCATCTCGCAGCGAGGTGAGTGCGAATCGACTTCGAGATCCAACTCCCTGTACAGGGCCTCGAGTTCGGCAAAGGCCCGGGCTCGAACCTCAGGGGCCGGCAGCGGGGTGATCCCTGGACAAGTAGCTCGTGCCGCCTCGAAGGACTCCGCGTCCCTCAAGATGGATGGCCAGAAGGGATATTCGCGACAGTGGCGCGGCCGTGACTCGTAGACCGTGCAGTGATGTCCATCCACCAGTAGCGCACAGGAGTCTCCGCTACCTCCGGCATGCCCGGGCCCCTCCATCAGGGAGAGGCGAAGCTCTCCCGTATTCGGATCAGGCACCTCCCTCAGGTAGCGCTGCTCGAACTCCTCACGGGTTGCTCCAAGTGCCCGTGCAAGCCCGTCAGACTCCTCTTCCTCGACCCACACATACCCCGTCCCCCCGGTGCAACATCGACCACTGCGCTGACACTGGAAGCGAAAAGGGATCACTCCCTCAAGACCCGGCTGAGTCGACATGCCGTTGAGTCTATCAACTGGGAGCAGTCCAGCCCTGAACCGGCAGGAAACTCAAGAGCGGCGGCCAGACGAGGGGCCACGCTTCCTGACCGAGCGCACCCCCGCATCCTGCCGGTAGTTCAGGTCTTCGCGACCCTTGAGCTGCCCCTGGATGTCCTTGGTGAGGTCCTCCCACGACTGATAGCGATCCCCCTTGTCCTTGGCCATCATCTTCTCGATGAAGTAATGCAAGTAGGGAGAGAGCTTTCGCCCCTTGAGCTCGGGGGAGGACAGCGAGTCCATCACCTGCATGCGTAGGATCTCACGGTCGTCAGAGCTGTCGAAGGGAAGCCTACCTACCACGAGCTGGAATAGCGTCACGCCCAGGCTGTAGATGTCGCTCCGAAGGTCAGCCGCGGCTCCACCTCGAGCCTGCTCGGGAGAGAGGTAGGCGACGGTTCCCTTGGCGGAGTCTGCTGGCGAGTCTGAACAGTCCTCTTCGCCCGCGAAGCCCAGATCGATCAGCTTTACCCGGCCATCGTTCGTCAGCATGATGTTCCCAGGCTTGACGTCACGATGAATGACCCCCTGAGCATGCAGGTACCGCAGAACCTCTGAGGCCTCGAGGATGATCCGAAGTGCTGGCTCCTCCTCCAGAGCCTGTCCACGATCCAGAATTTCGAGCAAGGTAGCCCCGTCGACAAACTCCATTCGCGTGAAGAAAGTCGAGCCGCTGCGTGCCACGCCTAGCCCACTGACGAGCCCTGGATGAGACAAGCTCGAGAGCAGCTTGGCCTCGGCGATGAAGGCCTTACGAGTTCCCTCTTCTCGTGTGCACTGGGGGTTGAGAACCTTCAACGCGATGGTCGAGCCGGTCTTATTATCCCTTACTCGGAAGACATCCGCAGTGCCTCCGTGTCCAACCCTGCCGAGAACCTCGTAGCCAGGGATCTCAGGGATCTCCCCAGCTTGGGTACGACGCATTTTCCGTATCCATGCCCCATCCTTGCCGGCCACGGTCTCCAGGACGTCGTCCAGCGCCTCACCTGCCTTCAGGTGGGGCACCAGTAACTCTGCCTCAGAACGATCCAGCTGACCTCGATGGACGAGCAGGGCCAGGAATTGAAGGTCTTCATTCGAGCTCATTGGGGGGCGGGATTGGTTACTTGGTCAGCCGCTTGCACAACATTGTGCCGGATTCTTTGGGGTTATTTCCCAAGGAACCAGGCTGCGAGTCAAGTCCAGCGAGTCGAGGTTCCGAAACGATGCCCACACGAGCGTCACTCGGCCTCTTCTATTCCCCATCTATGAGGCCGGGAGACGCCTTCTATCGCCCCTACTCGATCGAAATCACGTGTCCTACCCGCAGAGCTCATCCGTTCACCGGTACTTCACCCTCGCCGACTCGTTCGTCGAGGTGCGTCAGTTTGCACCGGAGACAGATGCCCTCGAGGCACCGCGAGGATTGGATCGTGAGGGCTACAGCCGCTTCGTCATTCAGACCTGCATGCCTCAGTTCGACGGGGAGCTGCTCAGCCAGCTAGAAGCACTGTTTCCCGAGGACCCGCAGATTGCGGAAGACCTGCTGTATGGGATCTGCATCGAGGTCAACCCCTCCCTGGAGATCAACTGCGTCAACCTGCGCACAGCTGCCACGGAGCACACCAAGCCAGCCCCCAAGAAGCTCCGGAAGGACGACCCGCTGCGCCGCCTCGGACAGGTGACCCGTGACCTCGAGAGACAGCTGAAGTCTCGCGTTCACGGCCAGGACGCCGCAGTCGAGAGCCTCTGCAGTGCTGTTCGCAAGGCGGCCGCTGGTCTGTCTGCACCTAACCAGCCGCTGGGGAGCTTTCTCCTCGTCGGGCGTACCGGTACGGGCAAGACCGAGCTCTGCCGCCGTCTCGCCATTGCACTCGCGCCGGATGGCAATGCTACTGTGAAGAATCTGATCAGGATTGACTGTAGCGAGTTTGCCCTGGCCCATGAGTACAGCAAGTTGATCGGGTCTCCCCCCGGCTACATCGGCCACGAGGATGGCGGCCAGCTGACACGCTCCCTGGCGGAGAACCCCACGGCCGTCCTGCTCTTCGACGAGATCGAAAAAGCACACCCGCGCATGCACAACCTGCTGCTGCAGATTCTCGAGGAAGGCTGCATCACCGATGGACGGGGACAACAGGTCGATCTCAGCAAGAATTTCGTCCTGATGACCTCCAATGCTGGCGCGGAGGACATTCGAAGCGCATCGAGCACGGTTGGCTTCCACCGCACATCCTCCATTGGGGATGGTGCCCTCTCCAACATCACCGAGCGAGCCCTCGAGAGGATTTTCAGCCCCGAGTTCCTCGGAAGGCTCGACGAGACCTTGCTCTTCACTGAGCTCGACATCGCTGCGGCTCGCCTGATTGCACAGGATCAGCTAACCGACCTGGCAGTTCGCGCCAGGCGAACCGGGAGGCGTGTTTGCTTCACAGCCGCCGTGTCGAGGTGGGTAGCCGAGCGCGGCTTCTCAACCCAATTCGGAGCACGTGAACTGCGCAATGTGATCCGTAGGGAGGTGGAGCCCGCACTCGCAGAGCTCTTCCTACAAGGAAGTAGGAGCAGCCAAGGGCTCATTCGAACCCGTGTCCAGAACGGAGCCTTGCGCTTCGAATGGGAGGAGTGACCCTCCCTGAAGGAGTCAAAAGGGTCGAGCTACACATAGAAGCACAGCCTTGCCGGGGAGAACCCTGGCAAGGCTGTGATCTTCATGCTCCCCATGCGATGGAAACGGTCCGTCGCGCACTTGTGAATGTCGTGGCGCAAGCTGTGGGGAGACACTCGTTATATCTAGCTGTCGGTCGAGAAGAAGCGAACCCATATCGCTTTTTTTTGACAAGGAGAATTTTTTGTTCATCGTCGATCGACGTGAACTTCGCGCCATGTTGCTTGGTGAAGGAACAAGACCTGGTCACAAGTCCTCGACAATCGTGTCGCTAGAGTGATCGAAGTTTCGTGCGTGAGTTCACGCATAGCCATACGCTCGCGAAGCGCAGGGCCTCGCATGATCAACGCTTGCGAACCAGGAAATGAACACGCATTCACAGGGTGTGCGCGCGCTCTCAGGAAACGGCAGGGCGTTGACTCTAGATTGTCACATCCTCCAAGAAATCAGCCCTCATGACCCTCACAAGGCGGTTAGGGCCGACTTCGGGAATCCATCAGGGGTCGATCTGAAGAAGTTGCGCCCTGTACCCCAGCCAGTACTCGGAAGCACGACATACGAGAAAGGGTGGTCACCCTTTCAAGCCCGTGTCCCCAGGCCAAGGGAGGTTTATATGTCCCGGCTCACAGCGCACGTTTTCTGCAGAACACTGGAAATTTTGATCGGCATTGCTGCCTTCCAGTGGGCTCTGATCATCCAGAAGTGGTCGAGTATCTAGGTTGTTCACCCCAGTTCCGTCAGTCCTACTGATGGGAACGATTCCGGCGGTCATTCAGTAGCAAGCGTGACCTGTCGTGGTCCGCAAGACTCGACCCGAAATGCGTGGCCTTCGCACCCAGCGGGTGCTTGGTGTTGCCGAATTTTTCGTTTCGAGTCGGATTCTTCGTCCGTGACCTTGCGCCCAGCTCAATTGCCGATGACTCTCTCGCGCCGAGTGTAGAGAGACGATGAGCCTCAGAAAGGAGTTCAATATCATCCGGCAGCTGGCGCTGCCCGTGGTGGGCACGCAGCTTGCGGCAATGATGCTTGGCATTGTCGACATGATGATGCTTGGCCACTTCAGTAAGGAGGCCCTGGCCGCATCGGCGATCTCGCGAGTGTGGGTCTTCGGAACGGTCATCATCGCTCAGGGAATCCTCCTGGGGGTCGATCCGTTGATCAGCCAGGCACATGGTCGCGGCGAAGCCGAACGCGTCGGCATCGCAACCCAGGCCGGCATCATCCTGGCACTGATCCTCTCGGTCCCCCTGGCTCTGGCCTGGGTCTACACCGATCATGCCCTGCTATCGGTGGGTGTGGACAGTGAGCGCTCAGCTCTGGCAGGTAGTTACGCCATTGCGCAGATCCCTGGCATCCCGTTCTATCTCCTGTTTGCCGTCCAACGCAGCTGGCTACAAGGTCGCGGGATCATGCGCCCTGCTCTCTGGGTCGTCCTGATCTCGAATGCCTTCAACATCGTGGCAAACTGGGCGCTCATCTTCGGCAGACTCGGTTTCGCCGAACATGGCGTTATCGGCGCGGGGCTTGCAACGGCGGTCACTCAGGCCTTCATGTGCCTGACCCTCTTCCTGTACATCCGGCGGTTCAACCTGACAGCTGGAGCCTGGTGCGCCTGGTCTCGTCGTGCACTGGGTAGCCTCCGAGAGGTCGTACGACTGGGTCTGCCCATCGGGATTCAGTTTGGTCTCGAGGTCTGGGCCTTTCAGATCGCGACCTTGATGTCGGAGGAGCTCGGAACCGATCAGCTCGCAGCCCATTCCATCGTCCTGGCCCTTTCCTCGATCACGTTCATGGTTCCCCTGGGCATCTCGATCGGTGCGGCGACCCGAGTGGGAAATCTTGTCGGGGCCAGGCGCTACCGCCGCGCCCAGGTATCCACGCGGGCCACCTTGGTGATGGGAGCGGGAATCATGATCCTCGCAGCCCTGGCCCTGAGCCTCGGTAGAGACACGCTGCCCAGGCTCTTCAATGAGGATCCAGCAGTCCTCACGGCAGCCGCAGCGATCCTCCCCATCGCGGGCGCCTTTCAGCTCTTCGACGGGGTGCAAGTCGTGGCAAGTGGCGTCCTACGCGGCATGGGACGCACCAGGATCCTGGCGGTCGCTCACTTCATTGCCTTCTACGTCCTGGGACTGCCTTTCGCTGCCTACTTCACCTTTGAGCGTGGCTGGGGCCTCTCCGGGATCTGGTGGGGACTCTGCCTCGGCCTCGCCGTGGTCGCACTGGGCCTGGTCTACTGGGTCACCCGCAGGGGCCCGGCCTCCATGGCCGTGAGTCCGGAAACCGCCTCCTAGCCCGGAAAATCGGTCCATGGCGGGCTCCGGGCGGTGCCAGGGGCATCGTGGTGGAAGAAGCCTGAGCTCAGCGCTCCCCGCTCACGCCCCGGCAGCTGGATGCCTCTGGCCCCGGCTCACCCTGATTGGGGCCTGCCCCCCACCCCGGTTTGGAGCAACTGGGGTATTCGCCCGGTACGCAACCTGTCGGAAACCGACTAGCCTCGAGACTCCCCAAGCACCCCCCCCTAGATGGCAAGTGGCCCTCGTCATAGAAGATCGCATTGATTCAACCGAAAGTACTCGTCCTCGAAGAGGATGACCAGGTCGCGAAGCTGATCGAGAACTCGCTGAAGCGTGAGGGTTATGAGGTCCGCATCGCTCGTGACAGAGCCTGTGCCCTCTCGCAGCAGACCAGCCAGGGATTCGATCCTGACCTGCTCGTCACCGACCTGCGGTTGAGCACCAGCTCCGGGCTGACCGTCGCCGACGAGCTTTGCGAACTCCTACCTCTGCTCACGGTGATCGTCACGTCCGGATATGCCTATCCAGCTCTTGAGGACCAGGGTTGCGAGCACCGCAACTATCACTTCCTGCCCAAGCCTTTCGGAACCAGGGAACTCGTGAATACGGTCAATCAGGCACTCTCCAGGGTCTGAGGCGCTCTGGCCGCCGGGCCGGGGATCGAATGCTGTAGGCAGATTGCTCCGCATTGGAGAGGTAATTATCCTGCGAGGCCGCCCCAGCCGAACCATCACGTGATTTCCTACATCCTCATGGCCAGCCCATGGCTTGCCAGCCTGTGTCTGCTCCTCCCGACTGTCCAGGGAGCTCCTGCCCCCGCACCCAGGCCCCAGCAGGCTCCTATCGAGCTGGCTGCCCGCTTCAAGAACGCCCACGTCCTCTTCTCCGAACTCGATGACCTGGTCCTCTCGCGCTACGCGGAGTCCAAGCTCGGCCGCGAGACGCGACTGTTCATGCTCAAGATGCGAGCGCTGGACTCCATCGCCAGTGAACTCGGCGTCCAGGCCGAGGGTGTTGAGATTCAGCGCATGCGCGAGAACATCGAGCAAGAAGTGGTCTCCAACGGAGCTGCCACCAACCTCGAGGATTACCTGTCGAAGCAAGGTGTCTCCATGGACGAGTTCATGGAGAGCCTGAGGCTGGCCGTCCTGCAATCAAAGCTGGCCAAGCGAGGCCTGGGCATTCCGGAGAGTCAAACAATCACAGGCGAGCAGCAGGAGATGTGGCTGAACGATCAGATCACCACCAGGGGCCTTGAGGAGTTCCCGGCTCCCTGGGAAGACGGTCTCGTGCTCCGCAATGGGAATGTCCAGCTGGAGCGAGACGAGTTCATCTCCTTCCTGCGCAAGCGCATGGATCCTGAGGACCTGCGTAATTGCATGTACGAGATCCTTCGAGTCAAGCGCATGAAGGCTCGCATGCCGGACATCGATCCAGCCACCCTCGAGGAGGCTATCGACAACGAGATCGAGAACCGGCGCATCGACGTTCAGACGGACGAGAAGTACAAGGGAGTCTCCTATGAGCAGCTCTTGAGCTCCCAGGGCATTATCTTCAGCAGATGGCGAGACGACCCAAATGTCGTCCAGGCCGCCCTGGCACGCCTCTGGGTCAGGCGCTCCTATGACGAGGAGGCCATGCGAGAGGTCTATGAGATCGAGCGGAACCACTTCGATGCCGAGTTCGGAGAAGCTCTCGAGGCCAGCGCCCTGTTCCTGCGCGCGATCAAGACTCCCAACGAGTTGATCCGCCGAGACTATCCGAAGGCGGAGGATGAACTCACCCAGCTTGCGCTCGGGATCCAGTCCAAGGCCGATTTTGAAGCCGCAGTCGAGCTGCACTCCGAGGACAACGTCTCACGCAAGCGCAAGGGCTACCTCGGGTGGGTGACGCGAACCGGTTCCTCTGGCCCGAGCCCGGCAAGAGAGGCGATCTTTGCCTCCCTCGACTCCGGGGCCTACAAACCGACCGATCCGGAGAACTCGGTCTCCCGCCTGGTGGGTCCCGTCCGCACCTCGTCGGGAGTTCTGTTACTCTGGATCGGTCAGCGCCGTCCCAAACCCTCGTGGAGCACGATGATCGTCTACGTCCACAAGACGTTGCGGCAACGGTTTATCGAAGAAGCAGTCGATCCCGAACAGGTGATAACCTACCTGGACTAGGACCCTGGTTCGATCCCCGGATTCACAGCCCCAGTACTACGAAAAATGCTCATCGGACAGGTCGTCGGCAGCGTGGTCGCCACGCAGAAGGATGAGAAGCTTGCCAATCGCAAGCTCCTTCTGGTTCAGGTTCACGATCTGAACAATGAGCCCAAGGAACAATACGTTGTGGCCATCGACTCTGTCGGTGCCGGTACCAACGACATGGTGCTCTACGCCACCGGCTCAAGTGCCAGACAGACTGACATCACCGACGGACGGCCCTGCGACGCCGTTGTGATGGCAGTGATCGACTCCTGGGATCTGGGCGGTGACAACATCTACGAGAAGTGGGCCCGCTGAGATGTACCTCGCTCGAGTGATCGGACGAGTTGTCGCCACGGCTCGCTATCCAGGTATGGAGGAGGTCATCCTCCAGTGGATACAACCCCTCGATGAACGTGGAGAGGACCAGGGAGATGCCCTCGTGGCCTGTGCTGCGATCCCTAGTGGCCCCGGAGACTTCGTTCACTACGTCGACGGACGCGAGGGGGCCATGGCCCTCGCCGAGACCTTCGTTCCCGTGGATGCCGCTATCATTGGCTTCATCGAGGAGGCCACCGTCCTGGGCCAGAAGATCGACGGAATACAGTCGACCAACGAGGGCACCCGCTGATGTTTCTCGCAGATGTGATCGGAACGGTCGTCTCCCCAGTCCAGATTCCAGAGCTAGAGGGCCAGACCCTGCTCCTGCTCCGACCAGTTACGCCAGACGGGCATGCAACCGGTAGGACTCGCATCGGAATCGACAAGGCCGGCGCCGGTGAAGGCGATCGAGTGATCGTTCTGGACGAGGGCAACGGCGGGCGGCAGATACTCGGAGACCCCAGGGCCGCCGTAAAGACCGTCGTGCTAGGGGTCGTGGACTATGTGGAGGAAAACGGCAAGCTCCAGTACGACCATCGCAATTCCGCCAAGCTGGCACCTCTCGGTTAGACTGATCGACCGCCTGACCTTCGAATCACTCGTGGACCGCCAGACCCCCCGACTACAACGGAGCTGACCTTGGACCTGGAAACGATTGCCTCACGCTTCGGTTGGTCGGACGAGGAAGTCCGAGCGCGAAACAGCATCTGCGAGATTGGGAAGATCTGCTACCAGCGCGGTCTCATCTCCGCCTCGGACGGAAACATCTCCGTGCGCCTGTCCGACGATACGGTGATCATCACCCCCGCCGGTGGCATGAAAGGCTTCATGCAATTGGAGCAACTCACCCGTATCGATCTGGCTGGGAACCTGGTTGATGGCCGCGGAAAGAACTCCACGGAGACTGGAATCCACCTGGTTTGTTACCAGGAGCGCCCGGACATCCGTGCTGTGCTGCACTGTCATCCTCCACATGCCGTAGCGCTCTCCGTGGCAGAGATCGACATGCAGATGCCGATCATTCCCGAGATGGTCGTCACCATTGGTGGCATACCCACGACCCCCTTCGCCACGCCTGGTACACACGAGCTCGGTGACTCCATTCGAGAGGTGGTTCGCTGCTCAGACACGCTGGTCATGAGAAATCATGGCTCCGTCACCGTTGGAGGCAACCTCCTCGATGCCTTCAAGAAGCTGGACATGCTGGAGCACACCGCGCGCATCCTCTGGCTTGCTCACACGGTCAAGGGAGGATTGGAGCCGCTCTCTGACGAGGCGGTGCGCAAGCTGCTCGACACTCGCCAGCAGCTCGGTCTCGGGGGCCGCAACACCCTGGAGAATCGCTGCGGACTCCAGGGTAGCTGACGATCAATCACCGGCAGCATGACAGCTGCTCCAGGGCACTGGAGAGCATCAAGCCCAGCTCGATCTAGAACCGACCGGTCGCCAGGGCCAGCTCGGCCAGCAAGATTGATCCGCCGGCTGCACCTCGCACCGTGTTGTGGCTCAGCGTTGTGAACATCCACTCCCGGGGACTCCGCTCGCGAATCCGTCCGACGTGAACTGTCATGCCGCCACCAGCATCACGGTGCAGTGCAGGCTGCGGAGAGGCATCGTCCTCGTGGACCTCGATTGCCGGGTCTGGTGCACTTGGCAACTCGAGATCCTGGGGCATCCCGCCGAAGTTCCGCCAGGTGTGGAGTAGCTCGTCCCGCCTCGCCTCCTCCTCGAGTTCCACTGTCACGCAGAGCGTATGCCCGTCCATGACCGGAACACGGTTGCACTGGGCGGCCAGCTCGAATGACGCGGGAATCACCCCGTCGCCAGCGAAGGTCCCCAGGATCTTGAACGCCTCGCGTTCGAGTTTTTCTTCCTCGCCTGGGATGAAGGGCACAACGTTGGCCAGCATCCCCAGGGTCCTCGTTGTTGGCATGCCAGCTCCGGAGATTGCCTGAAGCGTCACGACTGAGACACGTGCGAGGCCATAGCGGTCCTGAAGTGGCTTTAGAGCCAGTGTCAGCCCGATGGTCGAGCAGTTCGGGTTGCACATGATCCCCCCTTGCCAATCGGTCTGGCTCTCTAGCAATTCGATGTGCTCGGGGTTGATCTCCGGCACAATCAGCGGCACCTGCGGCTCCATACGCCACGAGCCCGCGTTTGAGCAAACCAGCTTGCCCTGGCGTGCCAGCTGATGTTCGGCCTCCCTGGCCACGCTTGCATCGAGCGCTGAGAAACACAGGTCCGAATCCACCTCGGCACCCACCGGGCGGACCGTGAGCCCAGCGAGGCCGGCTGGCCGTGGGGCTGGCACAATCCAATCAGCGGCATCGTAGTAAGCCCTTCCCGCCGACCGTGGTGAGGCAAGCAGCTCACGCACCTCGAACCAGGGGTGATTGTCCAGCAGCGCAACGAAGCGCTGTCCGACCGTACCAGTAGCTCCAAGCACTGCTACTGGAATTCGAGTCTCATCGGCGGTCATTCTGTCTCCCCGCGGGCTAGCTCAGATGAAGTGCTCCAGGGCCCTCTCAAGCAGAGGGAACCAAATCATCAGGGCAACAACCAGCAGGCAAAGATATACGGGATCGAAAAGTGTGGCCCGCAAGGCAAAACGCAGGACCTGAAGCCGGGAAAAAGACTCGGGAATCCCGTACTCACGCCCCAGCTTCGTCCAGTAGCGCACCATTGCGAGGAGTCGAAACAGGCTACGAATGGTCCAGAAGCCGAAGAGGCCAAGGGTGAACAGCCTCATCATGAAATAGGGGCTGGCCAGCCCATTGTCCACCAGGCCGATCATGCCTCTGTGATCCAGTAGACAGCCAGATAGATCAGGTTCGCAGCTATCAGGACCAAGAGGGACAGCCTCACCTCCTTGCGCTTGACGGTCACGGAGTGCTCGATGAGCGCACGAATGCGGCGAGACTCATGAACCAGCGCGGTACGCAGTGCTCTTGCAGCACGCTCTTGCAGGTCATCAGCCCTGGCATCGTAGGTCTCCTTGGCCAACCCAACCAGACGGTCAGCCTCCTCGTCGAAGACCTGCCTCATGGCGCGCACAGCGCGTTGCTCGAGGTCATCGGCCCGGTCATCATAGCTGCTCTTGGCCAGGTCAGTCAGGCGCTCGCCTTCCAGGACGATCGCCTCGCGCATGGCACGGATGGCGCGCTCCTCCAGGTCATCTGCACGTGCGTCATAGGTGGCCTTGGCTATTCCAAGCAGGCCACGCTTCATCCGCCCACTGATTCCGGCCTTGGGTGTCGAGCCCTCCAGCTCAGCCTCCGGGCCCTCTGGCTCGGGTTCCGACACCTCTTCCTGCCCGGGGCCCGGCCCGGGATCTGGCTCGATGCTCTCGTTGAATTCGGACTCCAATGCAGCCTCTGGTCAGAGAGTGATCGGAGAGACGAAACCCTCCGGCTTGACCGTCAGGATTGAGCAATCGACTCGGTCAAGCATGCGCTCAGCCGTTGAACCCAGCAGCAGTCCAGCGACTCCTGTTCGTGAAACCGTCCCCATCACGAGCAGGTCCGGTTCCAGATGGCCAACCGCGTCACGAATCATGCGGGCGGGTGCCCCCTTGGAGGTGTGAATCACAGGCTGGTTCTTGCCCTTGAACCCGGTGAGGATCTTGGCAATGTGAGCCACGCACTCACGCTTGATCTCCTCAAGAGAGGCTTCATGGTCTTCTTCGCTCAAGACTCCCGAGTCCATCTGGAGGGTGATCGGCATCTGCCAGGCATGCAGGACATGCAGGTCGCAATCATGACGCTCGGCCACGTAGGCAGCACACCGAACCGCTTCATCCCCTACCTCGGTCAGGTCCGTGGCTGCAAGGATCAACCTGTGCACCAGGTCATGCTCGGGCCGCACGACCCAAACCGGGGTGGGACACTTGCGGAGGAGCTTGAGGGCGACACTCCCAAGCTTGCGTCCATCCTCCGTGGGCTCGTTCCGTTTCCCAACAACAACCAGATCCACTTCGCCAGACAGGGCCTTGCGAGTGATCTCGAGCCAGGGGCGCTGCTCTCCAATAACAAGCTCGGCCTCGACCCCCGAGTTCCTGGCCTCGGCCAGGATGCCCTGGAGGGCCTCATGACCTTCGTCGGAGAGCCCCTGGTGAACCAGCACTCCCTCGCCCTCCAGGGGAGTTCGGTACTCGTCACGAAAAGTCGAATGCACGAACTGGATGCGTCCGCCGGTGGCCTTGGCCACCCAGATTGCCTGCTGCACGGCCTTGTGACAGCCCAAGGGGACTGCGGCTCCATCAGCATTGAGCTCGACGCCGACAATGATCTTCTTGAACTCGTGCATCAGTTCGAGCTGTCCTGGCCCTAGAGAACGCGGGGAGTTCCTGTCGAGGCTGCCTCGATCTCAGCTCGACGTGATTCGTATCCATCCCGCCCCATCAGAGCGTAGGCAGCGATCTTGCCAGCCTCGACACCCGGTTGGTCGAAGGCATCAACGCTGTAGAATTCGCCGAGGATTGCCACGGAGAGTTCCATCATGAAGAGGTATTGCCCGACGCTGTGGGCATCAACCTTGGGGAAGCGGATCGTGCAGTTGGGACGCGAGGCCTCAGTCAGGGCGATACGAGTTCCATCCCGCTCCGCGTGAAAGAGCTCCACCAGCTTGCGCCCTCCCAGGTAGGCCACGCCCTCGAGATCCGCAAAGGCCTCGGGCAGACTGACAGCGTGATCGGCTTGGTCGACCGAGAGCAAGGTAAACCACTTGTCGAATGGGCCCTCGACGTACAGCTGAACCTGTGAATGCTGATCAGTCACACCAATGGCCCTCACAGGGGTCGGCCCCACGAACACATCTTCGCCTGCTCGATTCCTGCGCTTGCCGATCGACTCCGCCAGGAGCTGCGCGTACCAGTCACCCAGGTTCTTGAGCCGGTTGCTGTACGAGAAGGTCACCGAGATTGGCTTGGTCTTCACGTCATGAAGAAGCCATTGAAGCGCCGCATAGCAGAGGGCCGGATTCTCCAAGAGCTGAGGATTCTGACAGCGTTGGTCCATCTCGGCAGCACCGCTGACGAGCCCGACGATGTCTATTCCTACCAGCGCCGACGACAGCAATCCCACCGGGGAGAGCACACTAAAGCGCCCCCCAACACCATCGGGCACGATGAAGGATCGATACCCCTCGCGATCGACGATCTCGCGCAGGATGCCCTTCTCGGCATCCGTGGTGACAACGATGTGATCGACGTGTGCCTCCTTACCCACCTTCTTGATCAGCAGATCACGGAAGACGATGAACTGACTCATGGTCTCGGCAGTCCCCCCGGACTTGGAGATCACATTGAAGAGAGTCTCTGCTGGATCAAAGTGCTCTATCCACTCGCCAACCAGGTCAGGGTCAACGTTGTCAAGGACGAACAGCCGCGGGAGTTCTCCGGGCGGGTCAGCGTTGTGGTACGGACTGCTGAGTGCTGAGAACAGTGCGGTGTTACCCAACGCGGAGCCACCGATTCCAAGCACGACCACGTTGCGGAAGCGCCCCTGCACCGAGGCTGCGTAAGCCTGAATGTCTGCAATGACCTCGCCGGCATAAGGCAGGTCGAGCCAGCGCAGGTCCTTCTCCCTACGAGCCAGGACTGACTCGAGTGCTCGGGCAGCGGGCTCCTGGAGAGCAGCCAGCTGCTCGTGGCTGAGTCCATTCTCCGAGCCAATGGCATCAGAGAGGGTGTTGGTGTAATCGAGTCGAATGTGGTCCATCGCCGGGGAGTAATTCTGAGAGCCTCAGTTTTTGAGCGAGACAGTCTAATCGGGAATGATCAGCCAAGAGCCCACTCCCGTAGTCCCGAAAAGGGCAAAACGCGAGTTAGGGCGCAGAATCCGCCCACAAAACAATCGAGGAGGAGTTAGCCTTGGACTCAACCTGCCCTCCACGGGCGACCAACATGGCTGTTCCTGATGATCTTCTCAAGATTGGCGATTTTGCCCGCGTGGCGAATACCAATTTACGCACCCTGCGCTACTACGAGGAGATGGGTCTGCTATCCCCCGCTTCGAGGAGCGACGGTGGATTCCGTTACTACCGGCCGACGGATGTCAACCGCGTCCGCTTGATCTGGGACTTGCAGCAGCTGGGGTTGCAACTCGAGGAGATCGCCGACCTGCTGAATACCCGGACCGAGGGCATGGATCGAGCCCAACTTCTGGAACGGGTCCGAGTGGCTCTTCTGGAACAAAATCGCCTTCTACAGGAGCGCATGGAGCACCTTGAAGGCCAGCAGGCAAAGGTCCAAATTGCCCTGATCAAGCTGGATAGCTGCGAGGGATGCTCCCACCAGCCCTCTTCGAAGAACAACTACTGTGAGCCCTGTCAGGCCAGCGAGTCCCCTCTTCCCGACCTGTTGAGTGCACTTTTCTGAGTACTTGTGGCCCCATCAGCCAAAAGCCAGGGCAGGATTTGGCCGAAATGGCTGTGAAGCGTCCGCCCGCGGCCTCCAGCAGTTAACCTCTTGGACCTGGAACTTCCGGTTGGCTGACCTTTCACCCAGAGCCGCCGTTGCCCATGGCTGAAAAGAGCAAGATCAAGTCCTACACCACCCGGGTATCGGGATTCTGGAACACATCACACTCGTTCTACGAGGGTGATGAACTTGTCGGGACCCTGGAAGTGAGTCGCAATGCCCTGGGCCTGGCAATCTCTGGAAAGTTCACGCCCGACAAGGGCGAGGTTCTTCTGTTTCGGCGTGATCCAGGCATCCTGCGCTCCCAGTTCTCGCTCTGGACCGACCGTCGGGAATGGCTTGGCTCCGCCCTCCGCTGGAGCTTCCTGGGCCGGGTCATCAACATCTCCACGGGTAGCAAGCCCCTGCGCTTGATCCCCCTGCCTGGCTTCAGGCGTGGTTGGAGGCTCCTGGCACCCAAGTCAGGAGAAATGGTCCGGATCTCGGCCAGGCCCTTCAGCCGCGGCTCAGTCATCGATGTTCATCGCAGAATGGACTTCGAGCAGGTCCTTTTTGCCTACTACCTGGGCGCTCAGCTCCTCTCAGAGTCCTTCTGGCCAGGTCCCGCGGAGCAGAGTTCAAAGTCCCCGGTTCCCGCTACTTCTTGAGTGAATCGTACGTAGCCACCGAAAACCGGACAGCAACCCGACAGTCACCTCCCTATCTTCCCTGTACTTCCCAGGCATGGAATTCAATCCAAGGGGAAGGAACACTTGGTTCGATCGTCCGTCATCCTTCCAGGCCCTGAGGGCCTCTAGATCCCACTTCTGACACCAGAATCCGTGGCGTATCCCACGTCGCCGCGAGCCAATCTCGATGAAACCCCTAGGAGTTCTCGTTCTCGTCATCGCCGGTATTGCCGGCCTCTTCTTCGCGATCAACAAGCTCGGCGACGGCTCGGGCGAGGATCTCGATTCCCTTGAGTCCATCTCCCAGCAGGAGACGAGCGCGACCACAGACAAAGGTCAGGAGACGGAGCTCACCAGCCCCATCTCGACGGAGCGCAGCACCGTGTCCGATTCTGCCTCCTCTGGTGATCGGGTCGAGCTTGCACCTGAGGACTCCGAGCAGTTCGCCAACTCCGTCACTGGCCTCGTGATGAACCCCGACCAGCGGCCCGTCAGCGGTGCCAGGGTAGTTCTGACCCAGGCTGGAGTGGCTGGCATGATCTTCCAGAACGAGCCCCTCGATCGATCGGGAGATCGCTACGCAGAGACCGACGATGAGGGACGATTCAGCTTTCTGAACGTCCAGCCCCACAGCAAGCTCTCCATCGAAGCTGATGCAAAGGGCTACTGCCGCTCTTCATCGTCTTCCTTCGACGTGTACGCCACGGGCAAGGTCGAGGTCCCGACCCTCATCTTGACCCTGGGCGGCTCTCTGGCCGGAACGATCACCGATAGTGGCGGAAACCCGGTGCCCGATGCGAAGGTCGTTCTCGAGGGACTGTTCAGCCAGTTCGGCGAGGAAGCAGCCCCCGACAGTCTCACTGTCCTCTCCGAGGCCGACGGAAGCTACATCATTCCGAACGTACCAACCGGCAACCGACGCCTCCAGATCTCCGCTGACGGCTACGCCAACCAGACCAAAGGAGGTCTCGTCTTCCGCGGCGAAGAACCCCTGACGATGGACGTCACCCTGGAGATTGCGGAGATGATCTGCGGTCGGGTCATCAGCAAGCTGGGCAGCCCCGTGGGAGAGGCCAAGGTCCTGGCGATGAGCTTCTCCAACAGCAACCGTCAGTGCCGCGACGAGGTCCTCACCGATGAGAACGGAGAGTTCTGCCTCAGCCGCCTGGCAGCTGGAAAGTACACGATCGCAGTCAGCGCAGCCGGCTATCGTCGTCAGCATGAACCCCGCGTTCAGACTGGTGGAGCCGGCCTCATCATCGAACTGGAAGACCAGGGCCAGGTCACTGGTCGGGTCACGGTCAGCGCCGGGGACCTTCCCAAGCCTTATGAAGTCCAGCTTCGCCAGACCCACCAGGGCAACACGGTGACGACCCTGATCGGCAAGAGCCAGCTGTTCAATGCAGATGACGGCTCCTTCTCGGTCGAATGCACCCAGTCAGGCACCTACCTGGTCCAGGCGGTGGCTCCGGGCTATGCACCCAGCTTCTCCGAGGAGTTCCGCTACACGCTCGGCCAGCCGATGAGTGGCGTCACCGTCAGCCTCACGGCCGGTGGCCAGATCACGGGACGCGTTGTGGACGGAGAGGGCAACCCCGTACCCCGCCCGAGCATCACCACCCACGACAACACCTGGACCAACAGTCTCTTCGACAAGGCCCTTGGCGACCAGTTCCCAACGAACGTCACCAAGGCTGTCACGACCGGTAACATGAAGGGCAAGTTCCGCCTGGAACTCCTGAAGAGCGAGACCTACCAGCTGACGATTCGCGCCTCGGGCTATTGCGATGGCTCCATGCGGGACGTCGCGGTAACAGAAGGCAACGAGACCAATGTCGGTGATATCACCCTCATCAAGGGCGGACAAATCACTGGTACGGTGATCGACCTTGCTGGGCAACCGGTACCCGGCGCCATGGTTCGCCTGACCCTTGATGAGCGCGGCCGCAACCTACCCCAGAATTATCAGACGAAGTCCGGGGCCAATGGAAAGTACACGCTTACCAACGTGTACCCGGGTAAGTACAAGCTCACAGCGGCTCGTAACTCGGACCCGATGGATTTCCTGCAGGGGCTCTCTGATGAACTCGACCGAGTGCAGGTCGTCACGATCTCCGATGGGCAGTCACTGCGGTTCGAGCTGAAGGTTGGTCAGTAGGCCAGCCCTCTCCACCGTCTCTAGCCTTCGAGGCGAGTGACCCTGAGCGAATCCGAATGGACAGCCGAACTCGCCGCAGCCCTCGGCTACGCGGTTCGAGTGGAGTTCAGCCGTGCCAGGAGCACGCCAATTCAGTTGCGCCACGCCAGGCCCGCCGAGCTCCGTGAGGAGCCGGCTCTGTCGGATGGTTGGATCGTCCGTCTACACGAGGTGTTCGCCGAGGCCCCGCCGGAAATTCGCGCAGACCTCGCGAGCTGGATCCGGGTCGGCAAGCGCGCCCGGCGTGCCTGCCGTGATCTTGGAGGCTGGACGGAGCTGGCCCTGGGAGAGCTTCCCGCACGGCCCCCCCGGCGGACAAAGCTCCAGACTCGAGGCAACACTCACGACCTGAACGTGCATGCTCACGAGCTTCTGCAGACCGAATTCGACGGGGAGTTCGAGCAATTCGATCCTCCCCGGATTGGTTGGGGGCGTCGTAGTCGCAGTCGAACCCGTGGCCGACTGCACCTGGGAAGCTTCAACCCCAACACACGCACCATCCGCGTGCATCCGGTTCTCGACCAACCCGCCGTCCCAGGATGGCTCGTGCGATACGTGCTCTTCCACGAGCTACTCCATGCCGCACTTCCAGCAGAACGCGACTCGGCCGGGCGGCTCCGCCACCATGGCCCCCAGTTCCGTGCACGCGAGGAGGCCTACCCCGACCACGCCCGCGCCGTGGAGTGGGAGCGTCAGCACCTTTCCAAGATTCTCCGCAGCGCCAGAGCTGGAAAGCCCCTACGCAGCAAGAGACCACTCAGTGATGGGAGCGAACCCAGGCTTCCGTTCTTTCGGCCGCTAGGCTGAGCGCCGCCCCCATGGCCAATGCCAGGCCTTCGGCAGAACGTGCCGGGAGCGGCTCGGAGACGCTCACACGGGTGCGGTACTCCGCCTGGCTCGCGATGATCAAGGTCGCAATCAACTCGACGCTGGCATGAGTGCCGTCATGCAGGTCTCCTTCGAAAGTAACCAGCCGGATATCGAGGCGTGGGTCGCCCTGACGTTGTGAGGAGCGAAACCCCCCACCACCGAACAGCAGGTCCCTCAGCCGCTCATCGAGTAGCTCTTCGGGCCTACGTGCCCACAGGTTTCCCTCATCCGGCACTAGCTCTGTGGCAGAAACCCGCCACATCATGCGGTTGCCAATCTCGTTCGAGCCAGTCACCGGAGAAAACCGCAGTGGCCATTGCTCCTTGGCCTCTCCAATCTGAGGCTCACCCAGCTCCGGCCGGAAGTAGTGCACCTCGGGCACATCTCCTCTCGAGAGACAGGAGCTGACGAGCAAGAGCAGTGGAAGAGCGCAGAGGATCGGGATCGACTTCACGGAGGTCTACTTGGGTTTGAAGGGACTGGAATTGGGCTTGCCGTACAGCAGCGCTCCCGGATCTCGGGCCAGGAGATCTGCAATGCCCTGGACTGATCGCAGGGTAGCGTCCAGCTGTACCAGACTGTTGCGCAGTTCGCGCATGAGCTGACTGACCTCTTGGCTGGTCTCTTCGAAGCCTGAGCCGGCCGCCTCCACCGCCTTGACGGCACCAGGGATGTCCGAGCCCTCGATCTTTCCCTGGAGTGAAGAGGCGGTCCCTTCGAAACTTCCAACGATGCGTTCGACCGCTCCCTTGGAGCCGCGCAGGTCGCCAACCAGGAGATTCAGCTGGTCTAGCGTCTGGTCGACCTTGAGGATGGTCGGAGAGGAGCCGTCGACAAAGGGTGAGGACCTGAGCGATACCATCAACTGCTCAGCCCCGGCCAGCACGCCGATCAGGTCAGCATTGATCTGTTCGAAGTTGATCTGACCCAGGCCATCGTCCGTCCTGCGAAGGACACTCTCGAGCTTTGCAGCCATCTTGGGCCATGACTCGAGGGCATCCATCAATCCGCGCTCGAAGCTCTTGATGGTCGAGGGCACCGTGGGAATCGTTTCCCAGGGAATTGGGAAGGTGTAGGTTGGGACCGGATACTTGGCCGGATCGAAGATATCGATCTCAATAAAAGAGACTGACGTGAGGGCTCGCGTAACTAGCTGCCCCCGAATGTCGTTGGACACGAAGGTCTGGCCATCATGTCGATGCTCATAAGTGCTTGGCGAGATCCCCCAGGCCTCCAGCGTATCCACATAGACTCCGGCCCGCACCTCGATGTGCCGGCGGTCCGGAGCAGGAAAGATCTCCTCGACTCGCCCGACCTCCACGCCCAAGAACTCGACGGGCGAACCAACTGTCAATCCGCTTACGCTCTCCTTGAAGTAGAAGTAGGCTGGGGTCGTCTTGCGCTGGAGCTGGCTGACGCCCAGCCACATCAGGGCGCCAACAGTCACCGCAACCCCGATGGTCACGAAGAGTCCGAGCTTCCAGCGATTTGTATTCGATGCAGACATTTCAGGCGTGGTTGGGCCGACGGTTGAAGAAAGCCTGAACTCGTGGATCGTCGTTGTGGTCACGAAGTTCCGCGGGTGTCCCTTGAGCAATGATCCCGTGAGCGTCTCGGTCAAGCATCAGGCAGTCATCGACAATCCGAAAGATACTGGGGAGTTCATGGGTAACCAGCACGGTTGTCACCCCAAGATCGTCTCGCAAGAGCGCCAGGGTGTCATCCAGTTCAACCGCGGTGACAGGGTCCAGTCCTGCGCTTGGCTCATCCAGGAAGAGCATACGCGGCTCCATGGCCAAAGCTCGAGCGATCCCTGCGCGCTTGAGCATACCCCCCGAGACCTCCGCCGGGAGGTGCAGCTCGAAGCCGGCCAACCCGACGATCCGAAGGCGCGAGGAGGCCAGGGCCGTGATCGCCTCCGCCGGGAGATCCGTCCAGCGCCGTAGAGGCAAGGAGACATTCTCCAGGAGCGTCTCCGATCCAAGCAGCGCTCCGGACTGAAAGGCAACTCCGAATGGAGGGAGCCCCACCGCCAGGTCGGGCGGGCCGTGACCGAGAACATCGAATTCGCCTGAAATCGGGGCCAAGAGGCCCGTGAGGGTCTGCAACAACGTCGTCTTGCCGCAGCCGCTTCCACCCAGGATCGCAAAGATCCCGCCAGTGCTGATCTCGAAGTCCAGCCCCTCTTGGATCGCCACGCCATCGTAGCCGATGGCGAGGCCCTGTGCTCTCACGCCAAACTGGGTCGGAACCACCATCGTCAGATACCGAAGATGTTGAAGAACACGGTGAACATCGCGTCGAGCACCACGAGGAAGAACAAGATCACGACGACCGCTGAGGTCGTCGAGCGTCCAACACCGGCAGCGCCACCGTGCGTACCCAGACCGCGCTGGCAAGAGATGAAGGTGATCGTCACGGCGAAGACAACGCTCTTGATCACCCCCCCCATGACATCCGAGAGTGACAGGGCCTTCTCCAGTTCAACGAAGTAGGCCAGCGTTGTCAGGTTCAGCCGTTGCACGGCAACGAGCAGACCTCCAAAGATCCCCACCAGCATCGAGAAGATCGTCAGCAAGGGCACGACACTGGTCAGTGCAATCAACCGGGGAATGACCAGGAAGCGCTGCGGATCGAAGCCAAGAGTCCAGAGAGCATCCACTTCCTGGTTGACCTTCATCGTCCCGAGCTCCGCCGCATAGGCTGCGCCCGACCGGCCCGCAACAACGATTGCCGTCATCAGTGGAGCCATCTCCCGGACCATCGAGAGGCCGACCAGATCCGCAATGAAGATGCTCGCGCCGAATTTTTGAAGCTGATAGGAAGCCTGCAAGGCGACGATCAGGCCCACGAGAAAGTTGATCAGCAGTGTGATCGGAACTCCATCCGCACCGGCTCGCTCCATCAGCCCGGGGACGGCCTTCCAGTTGATCGAGCTCCGGTCTCTGAACGAGAGACGGATCGAGTGGGCCAGGTCTCCGACGAAGGCCAGGACGTCCTTGATCGAGCTCAAGCTCTCCATGGTCGCCCGACCGATCTGGTCGAGAACCTTCAGGTTGGCTGGAGTCGTCCGAGCGCCGGCTCCTTCCCGGGTACAGTCATACAGATCCAGCATGCGCTGCTGGTCGGTAGACGCTCCTTGGAGCTCGACAGAGATGCCCTTGCGTTCAGCTTTCAGCCGCAGAGCCTGGAGAAGGGCTGCACTGGCCCCGTCCAGTCGAAGCACTCCGCTGAGGTCCAAGGTGAACCCCTGCCCCGCCTGCAACTCCTGATCGACAACGGCCCAGACACGGGAGCCGTCGACCAGAAGGCAATCACCACGAAGTTCCAGGAGGACAGCTCCCTGCTCGTTGGAACGGCGCTCTACTTGGAAGGACGATTCGACCACCGGCGCAGTCTATAGGAATGGACCGTCCCATTCCCCTACGGACACGTGGCCCTGAACTACTTCCGTCTGCGTTTCTTACCCGGCTTCTGCTCGCCGGTCCGTCCGCTGGTCAGGCAGGTCCCCAGGACATTGCCGCCGAGGGTCTCGAGCTGGTTGTAGGTCTGCTCGACCAGGTGCTTGGCCGTATCACCCATCTTGATGACCATCACGATCCCATCCACCATGGCTCCCAGAAGGCTTGCGTCTCCGATGAACATGGCCGCGGGTGTGTCGATCAGCACGTAGGAGAATCGCTGCTTGAGAGTGTTCAGAACCACCTTCGTGCGATCAGAACCGAGGAGCTTGGAGGGGTTCTCAGGCAAGGTGCCCGGCCCCATCAGCGACACGCCTTGGATGCTGGTCCGGCGAATCGCGCCATCCAGCGCACAGCCGCCACGGAGCACGTCCGCCAGCCCCTTGTAGGGCCTCTCGCCCAGGTAGTATTCGATGCTGGGGTCGTGCAGGTTCGCGTCCACGACCAGGATCTGGTTCCCAGGGATCTCCGCCAGAGCGATGGCCAGATTGACCGTGGCGACGGACTTGCCCTCGCCATCCACTGCGCTGGTCAGCACAACCGTTCGAGGGGCTCCATCGGGGTTCAGGGCCGTGATCGAGTTTCGCAGGCTTCGGAACTGTTCGGCAATCGCCCCCCGCGAGTCAGTCACCATGCAGATCTCCTCAGCGGTGACCTCTCCGGGCTCCGCGTCACGCGGTGCTAGCTCGAGCCCCAGTGCTCCACTCGAGGTATCCGGCTCCACGGTAGTCGGCTCGGGGGTCTCGGCGTCGGTCATGGCCATGAGAGATTTAACTCGGGGCTGTGTGTCGGGCTCAAGGGTGGGTTTCATGCGACTCGTATCCTGCCTCTTCGGCAAGCCCCGCACCAAGGCCCAAGCTCAACCCCTTCTTGGGTGGGCGGTTTCGCGTCACCGGGGCACAGAATGGCCTTTCAGTGGCCCAGGAGGCTACTGGGGAGCCGCCTTTCCAGTTTCTGCAGCGCCAGCACCTCTGGAGGAGCGATCCGCGGCCAGCCAGGGGGCCCCAGGCGGCCCAGCAGGGGTGAATCAGACTCCGCCACTTGCTCCCAGACTGCCTGAATGAGGTTCCGGCTGCGCTCGTCCAGGCCAGCCTCCCGGAGCCCTCTGACAGCCCGATTCAGCCCTTTGACCAGGCCATTTCGACGGGCGATCCCCCCGGGAAGGTCCACGAGAATCTCCATCAAGAGCCTCTCCGCCTGCACCCCGTCCGGGCCAGCGACCAGGGCCCCGAGCCATTCGAGCTCCCTCGCGCTCGGCTGGGCCTCTCCCTTCAGGGTCTCATAGAAGCTCCTCTGGGCTCGAGCGCCAAGGCATCCACCGAGCAGTGCCAGTTCGGCCAGGAGCTGGCGATCCTCGTCCGTCGCCAGAGCCAGAGAGAGATCCACCACCTCCTTCAGGAAGCCTGGTCCGTACTCGAGCCGCCAGGACTCCATGCGGTCACTCAGCTCGCGTCGCTCGAGGGAGCTTCGACCGAGGCAGCCCAGGAGTCCTTTCGCGGCCTGCTCGGCTTCGCCGCGGGAGAGTCTCCAGGCCACCAGGAAGCGCTGCTCATCCGTGCCCCTACCGAAGTCTTCCTCGCTCGGCTCCACTCCTAGGGCCCCGAGAACAATCAGGAGTTCTGCTTCCTCATCTACATCGATGGACCAGCCCACGAGCTTTTCGAGCTGCGCGATTCGAGGCACCTGCAGGGGCCCCGGCGGAAAGGCCGCCAGGGCACGCAACGCCTGCATTCGCAGGGCCACCGGTCCTGCGCTCGAGCTCCCGATCAAGGACATCAGGAATGTCCGCTCGGCTGACGTCCCAGCGCGCTGTCCCTCCAGCACGAACAGACGCAGCCACCTCTGAGCATCGTTCAGCTCACTCCAGCTGTCGAACCAAGTGCCCGGACGACCTTCTCCACCAAGGGTCATCGGCCCGGCACCGATCAGCGCACGGGCGATGCGCTCGGCTTCGCGTGCGGAGATCTCGCGCTCGAGAGGAGATTGAGGATCGAGTCCGTCCAGGCTGACCTCCATGGAATCCAGGACCCGATCTGCGCGCTCCAGGAGCTCGGCCCTCAGAGCTGGTCTCCGCAAGCTGGAGGCGACCCGCCCCTTTCCAGCTGCCAGGATCAGGCCCTCGAGGGCGTTCAGGTCACCACGACCAGTCCAGCGCTGGTCGAGCCATTGCAAGGCGGCAGGCCAGCCGGTTGCCGCAAGGGCAAGTGCACTCTCCCTGGCATCCGAGCTCCCGCGCTCGACGCTGCGACACCATCCCGCCAGGCGCTCGGCACCGCTGCGGGATCGAGCACCACTCAAGGGTGAGATGAGGATCCATGCATTGGCTCCAGGAAGCTCCCCCTCCCAGCTGCCGATCCCCGTCATCGTCAGCCCGTGGTCGGAGCAGAATTCACCGAGATGCTCGAGCATGTTTCCCGCCATGGAATCCAGCTTGAATTCACGACCGGCCAGTGCGGGTAGGGTCACCAGTGGCAGTCCGAAGCCCAGCTGGCGATCGTAGCTGTCAACCAGCTCACCAGCGCTGGTCGGCCCCCCCTTGGAGACAAGAACCGTCTCCGCCCGCGACTCCAGGATCATCTCCACGGTACGTCGAGAGGCGGACTTGCCCGCGGAGCCAGGGCACCAGCGGGTGGCGAGCTCCTCGAAGGCCGCATCACCGATGGCAACCAGCTCCCGACTTGACTCCCCCTGCAGCAGGACTGCCAGGCCCAGATGGCGATCCTCAGCAGCGAGGGCCAGTGCCAGGCGCCGCGCCATCTCCGCATCCGCCCGGCGGGCCTCGAGCGCGAGTCTCGGGAAATCTGAGGTCTCCAGGTTCACGGAGAGCCAGCGCTGGGCAGACTCCCGCTCGTTGGCAGATCCCGAGGCCAGCCGCGCCAGCCACAGATCGAGAGCGTCCTCCGGGACCTCCGCCCCAGCACCAGCTGGAGCGAGCGAGGCGAGGGCGATGAGGAGTGAGGGGAAGGGCTTCATGGTAGGGCGAGCTTAACTTCGCCTACTCGGACCGCGATGGGTAACCTATGACCTCACTTTCCCGTCCGCCCCGCCACCACCAAGCATGTTCCGGAGTCTGTTGATCGCGAACCGCGGCGAAGTCGCCGTACGCGTCGCCCGGGCCGCCAGAGAGCTCGGCATCCGCCCCGTTGGAATCGCCTCGGAAGCGGATCTAGGTGCGTCCTGGACCGGATTCCTGGACGAGGTGGTCTGTGTTGGCCCCTCGGCACCACAGGACTCTTACCTCCGCATCGACAGGATCGTGCAGGCCGCGCTGCAGACCGGCTGCGCCGCCGTCCATCCAGGCTGGGGATTCCTGGCGGAGAACTCCGTCTTCGCGGCCATCTGTGCCCAGCACGGCCTGACCTTTGTCGGGCCTGGGCCAGGCATCATGGAGCGGCTAGGACTGAAGATCCCCGCCAAGTCGGCCATGGCGGCTGCCGGATTGGCGGGCATTCCAGGCAGCGAGGGCTTGCTCGATTCCCTCGACGAGGCCAGGGAGGTGGCCGAGCGCGTGGGCTATCCACTGATTCTCAAGGCAGACGCAGGAGGCGGTGGGCGCGGGATGCGACGTTGCCTTGGCCCCGAGCAGCTAGCGGAGGCCTGGTCTCAGGCGTCGGCGGAGGCCCAGGCCGCCTTCGGCAATGGCTCCCTCTACCTGGAACGCTACCTCACGGGTGGCCGCCACATCGAGGTCCAGATCCTGGCCGACAACTTTGGCCACGCAATCCACCTCGGCGACCGAGAGTGCTCGATCCAGCGCAACCATCAGAAGCTGATCGAGGAGTCTCCCAGCCCCGCTCTCTCGCAGGATCAACGCGAGAGCCTGGGCCTGCGCGCCGCAGCCGCAGCGGCGTCCATCGGCTACTCCGGCGCTGGAACGGTGGAGTTCCTGCGAGCTCCCGATGGCCAGCTCTACTTCATGGAGATGAACGCACGATTGCAGGTGGAGCATCCGGTGACTGAACAGGTCTCTGGGGTGGACCTGGTTCAACAGCAGCTACACATCGCCGCCAATGAATCCCTCGAGCTGATGCAGTCGGATGTCAGCTTGAGTGGCTGCTCGATCGAGTGCCGGATCAACGCCGAGGACCCCTCCCGGGACTTCTGCCCCACACCAGGACGGCTTGAGGTCTTTGAATTCCCCACCGAGGCAGGCCCTGGAAGCTTACGGGTGGATACGCACCTGCAGTCGGGAGACGAGATCTCTCCTTACTACGACTCGCTCCTGGCCAAGGTGATCGCTCACGGTAACACGCGGTCCGAAGCTCTCGAGACCATGCTCACAGCGTTGGGGGCTGCCCGCATCGAGGGCGTGGCCACCACCCTTCCCCTGCACCTGGCCGTGCTTGCGAGCGAGGCCTTCCGCCGAGGTGAGTACGACACCTCTTCGATTCCCGGCTGGGAAGCCGGGGCAGCTGCCGACTGACCCAGCCGACACGAGGAACAACACAATGGCCAAGGTCCCCCTGATCTCGATCGGCAGGCCGCGCGATGCGGCGCTGGACGACAAGACGTTCGCCAAGAACCGAGCAGCGCTCGCGGAACGGGAGGCTGTCCTCGATGCGGCACGGGCCAGGATCCACGACGGCTGGGGCGAGAAGTACCACGAGCGCGTGCACGCCAAGGGCAAGCTGACAGCCCGTGAGCGGATTGCGCTCCTGATTGACGAGGAGAGTGAGATCCGCGAGGTCGGCTCGTTCGTCAACCACGGTCGCAAGTTCGGAAAGCTCGAGTCTCCGGGGGCTGGCGTGGTCACAGCCTTCTGCAAGGTCGAAGGTCGCTGGACCATGGTGATCGCCAACGACAACACCGTTGCCTCGGGATCCTGGTGGCCGCGAACCTCCGAGAAGATCCAGCGTGGTCAGGAGATGGCCCTACGCCTGCGTCTTCCGGTGATCTACCTGGTCGATTGCTCGGGGCTCTTCCTGCCCGAGCAGAGCCGCTCCTTTCCAGGTCGAACTGGTGCAGGGCACATCTTCAAGAAGAACGCCGACCTCGCCGCTGCCGGTGTGCCCCAGATCGCTGGCGTCTTCGGAGACTGCATTGCCGGTGGTGGCTACATGCCGATCATCTCCGACCGTGTCTACATGACCGAGCAGGCCTACATGGTCATCGCAGGTGCGGCGCTCATCAAGGGCGCCAAGAGCCAGCACCTCTCCAGCCTCGATATCGGAGGGCCTGAAGTCCACGTCCACCAGTCTGGCTGCGCTGATGTGCGAGTACCTGATGACAGGACAGCCATCGCGATGATCCGCGGAGAACTCAGCGGTCTCTCTTCTTCTTCCGTGGACTTCTACCGGCACGGTGCGGACCCCGGCGCTCCCTTCTTTCCCGCGAAGGATCTCGATGGGCTGCTCCCCTCTGACCATCGCATGACCTACGACGTCGAGGAGGTCCTTGCGCGCCTGGTGGATCGCAGCCTGTTCTGGGAGATTCTTGCCGATCGCGGCCGCGAGATGGTTGTCGGCGTGGGACGCGTCAACGGCCTGTACATGGGATTCATCGCCAATCGCCAGGGAGTCATCGACGATCCCGAACACCATGCTGCGAAGAAGGCTGCCGGAATCCTCTACAAGGAGGGCATCGCCAAGGTCTCGACCTTCAGCCGAGCCTGTGAGGCGGACGGCATTCCCATCGTCTGGCTTCAGGACATCTCCGGATTCGATATTGGCGTCGAGGCCGAGCGCCAGGGCCTGCTCGGCTTCGGGTCGAACCTGATCTACACGAATAGCACGAACCAGGTCCCCATGTTCACCGTCCTGCTGCGCAAGGCCTCCGGTGCTGGTTACTACGCCATGGCAGGACACCCCTACGAACCTGTCGTGCAGCTCTCGACAGCTCTGACCCGCCAATCCGTCATGGAGGGCCGCACCCTGGCAATTGCGGCCTTCAACACCAAGCTCGACGACGACTTTGAGATCGCCAGTGAGGATCCCGAGGAGCGTGCTGCCATCGAGGAGGGCATGCGTGCCACCGAGGAGCGCATCGAGGGAGACATGGACCCCTACAAGTCTGCGTCTCAGATGGACACCGACGAGATCGTGCGCTTCGATGAACTGCGCCGATGGCTCGAGCTGTTTTCCGAGGCCAGCTACCAGTCCATGGGCTACCGACGCACGAAGAACCCTCGGATCTGGTCACTTCACGACATCGCTGCTCTCACCGAGCCCAGGGGCTGAGGGGAACCTGAACATGAAGGACACGATCGAGCTGATACTCAGGCGAGAAGGAGAGAGCACCCGCCTGGTCTCCCCATCCGTGGGAGTCTTCACCTGTGCCCTGGAGCCGGGCGCCCTGCTCGGGCCCGGCCAGGTCGCCGGTGTACTGACCGCCTCGGGGAAGAGTCTGAAGCTGGTCACCCCCCCCGCTGTCTGTGGCCGTATTGCCAACGAACGACCCGAGCGGGTCCAGCAACCGGTGGGCTATGGCACGACTCTCTATGAGCTCTCTCCGATCGAGTCCGCGGGAGTGGGAGCCGGCGCTGTGGAGTCGGGAAGCCCCGAGAACGGGCTCATCCTGTACGCAGATCAGGCCGGCCGCTTCTATCGTCGCCCGAGCCCCGATGAGGCCGCCTATGTCGAGGAGGGTGGCAAGCTCGAGGTTGGCATGGCCATCGGACTGATCGAGATCATGAAGACCTTCAGCCAGGTGCTCTACGAGGCGCGGGGCGGCCTACCCCCGCGGGCCAAGCTGGTGCGCTGGTTTGCTGACGATGGTGCCGAAGTGCGAGAGGGAGACCCGCTTCTCGAGGTCGAGTAGCTTTGGAGTTCTCGCCTCTGCCCTAGTCCTTGGAGCTCTTGGACCGCTTCTTCTTCGAGCGCTTCGAGCCCGACTTGGAGTCCGCCTGCTCACCAAGGGCCTGAGGAGAGAGCGCGCCTCCCTTTGCCTTTCTTGACTTGAGATCTGAGGTCGAGAGGTCCTGTCCGAAGAGGCTCGTTAGCTTCTCATCTCGCCAGTTGCGAGCCTCTCGGATCTCCTCACGCAAGAGCTCCTTCGATGCTCGATCAGTTCTGGCCATACCTGTCTGCTTGTAGCGGGCCTTGATGGCATCGATCTGCTCATTCTCCTCCAGAAGAACGCTGACAATCTGCGCCTCACTCCCGGGGGGCAGGTTGAATACCGCCGTGATCTTCACGGCGTCCCTCTCGACATTGGCCAGCAGCCGCTCTTCCCTGACAAGCTCCCTCTCGTGCCTCTGCCGCTCTTCTTCCTGGGCGATGACCGCGAGGATCCGGGAACGTTCTTCACTACTGGGCACGACACCACCCGAGGTGGACGTCGACTCTGCAGCAGCCAGTGGCTCGGCAACAACTTCTCGCTCCACTCGATTGGCTCGCTCCTCGAGGCGCATCAGCTGGTTTCGAACCTCTGCGATCTGGCGCTCCAGCTCCTGTGTGGCAACAGGATTGCTGGCAACCTCAGGAACGAGGGAGCTAGAGGGTTCGAGAGCCGGCGTCGCCGGGGCGCCAGGCTGGTCCTGTGTACTGGACAGCTGATAACCGCCATAGGCACCCACGAAGCCGAGCAGGGCGGAGAGAAGAGGAATGCTTGCTTTCATGGCCAAGAGGTCTGGCTACCTGGAGGATGAGGACAGGTTCCTGGATACATCCTAGCCAACTCTGGCCGAACGCGGTGAGGCTCAACACCCATCCCAGGCAGGAGACCACAAGCCACTCATTCAAAAAGACTTAGCGCAGTCGCACTCGGCACCTTGGTGGAGGCCTCCGCAGCCCGGTCAAAATAATGGCCTGGTCACGGGCTGGACCCAAGCACACTGCTTGTCGCCGGCCGCGTAGGGATTCGGATGGTCAGTCGGAGAGATCACCTTGGCGCGCACATAGAGCTCGTCTCCGGTGAACTCATACCTGGCTGGATTCTCGGTGGTCTCGAAGAGCACCTCCCCGATCTGCCCCAGGTCATCACCATCCACGCGAGTCCCGATGAACTGAGTCGTGTAGGTCAGTCCCTCCTCGGCATCGATCGTCACTGAGAGGTGACTGTTCATCTTGTGCTTGATGTCGAGCAGGCTGACTCCACTCGAGGAATAGAAGTCGCCACGACGCATGGCCTTGACGATCGCGTCGGGGCTCAGCTCCCTGGCCTTGACCATGACCCAACCACGGCCAGGATTCGTCTTGCCGAGCCCGAATTGAAAGTACTCATGAGAGTCGTCGGTCGCGAGACCATAGAGCACAGGAAGGTCAAGGTCACGCAATCGCGAGCACAGCGCGATGTCCCACATCAACTCCATACTAGGGTGCGTCTCGTCACCTTGGTTGCGAACTCCCGAGTGACCGTTGTAGACCTCGAAGAACTGCTCGCCAGAAATTGAGGCAAGGTCCTCAGGCGTGATTCCCCATTGAAAATTAGGGTGGTTCACATGGGCCAGCATGGGCTTCTTGAACTTGCGCGATTGCTCCATTACCGCGTCGATGTTGTTCTGCAACGTCTCCCGGAGAGTCGCTCCCTTTCGGGGCCGGATCACCTTCTGCAAGTTCACTCCGTTGACGTGTACGGGACGCCCCTTGAAGTCATCCGTGATCTCCTCGCCCTGGATGAAGGTAAACTCGCCGGGGCGGCCAAACTTGCGCTGCAGCTCAGACAGGGTCTTGAGACGCATCTCTCGCTTCTGATCGACGGTTCGTTCCTTGACCCAGTCGTCACCAAACTCCCGCTTGAGCTGGTCGACCTTCTCAGGTGTCAGACGTCCGGCTCCGATGGGAAACCACTTCTCCCCCTCAGAGAGCAGATTGTGATCCGACAGGACGAGAAAGTTGTAGTCACGAGAGGCGTACCAGTCCGCCACCAATTCGGGGGCTCCGTTGCCATCACTCCACAGCGTGTGAGTGTGTGTGTTGCCCTTGTACCAGCGCTCGGCAGACGGCTCTCTCGCAGCCGAGGACACGATCCAAGCCAGTGTGAGGGCCAAGCCCAGGGAAAGAAATTGTCTCATTGATCTTCGGGGACTGATGTGTCGAGCTGATCGGGCAGGTTCGAGCACTATAACTCCCCTCACCAGGCCAGTTCGAGTCACGAGTGCTTCGATCTCGCGATGATTGTGAAGCGGAACTGACAGCCCACCTGCCTCCTTCCCCCCGCTCAACGATGCCCTCAATCTCACCGTCATGAAATCACCTCTCCAGGCCGAAGCTCTCATCCTGGTCGGAGCACTAGGAATCACGCTCTCCTCCTGCCACACAGGCGGTGAGGCCAGCACCCCCCAGACTCGAGATCTGCAGGCCACGGCGCCTGTTCCGCGAGCGTGGGCACACGAGAGCTCGGATATCCCTGTCGACGAACGGATCTCCTTCGGTCACCTCGAGAATGGTGTCAGGTGGGCATGGGCAGCCAATTCTCATCCAGCGAATCGCTGCTACCTACGCCTGCATGTGAATGCTGGCAGCCTGGCTGAGACAGAGGCTGAGCGCGGCATGGCTCACTTCCTGGAGCACATGGCCTTCAATGGCTCTGCAAATTTCCCGGCCGGCACCCTGATCGAGTGGTTCCAGGGGCACGGCATGGCCTTTGGAGCCGACACCAACGCTCACACCAACTTCAGCGAGACCGTCTACAAGCTCGACCTGCCAACCTCAGACGAGGAGACAATTCGCGAGGGTCTATTCGTGCTTCGAGATCTTGCGGATGGGGTCCTGTTCGATGCAGGTGAGGTCGAGGCTGAGAAGGGCATCATCGATGGTGAGGAGCGTGAGCGCGATTCAGCCATGGCTCGAGTCTTCAAGAAGAGGCTGGAGATCGTGTTGCCGGGAGTTCGGGTCGCCGAGAGGATCCCCATAGGTGAGAAGCAGGCCCGCGACGAGTTCACTCCAGAAGGCCTGAGTGACTTCTACAAGCGCTGGTATCGCCCCGAGAACATGACCTTGATTGCCGTGGGCGACCTTGGTGACCAGGACCCCTCCGAGCTCTTCGGCGAGTACTTCGCCAGCATTCCGGTTCCAAGCACACCCCTCGCCTACGAACCGGGCCCCGGAGTGGCCGATGACTTCGGTCATACGTTCATCATCAACGAAGACGAGGTCCCCCACGTCACCATGCAGATCTCCCGGCTAGAACCATGGGAGGAGACTCCCGCGACCAGGGCCGAAATGATCAGCTCCCTGCCAATGAGCTACTCACGCAGGATGCTCAATTTACGCTTCCTCGAGCTGGCCAAGCAGGAGTCATCCCCATTCCTGAGTGCCCAGACCGTGAGCGCCTCAACCCTGAACGTGCTCGATGGAGAGTCCCTCAAGATCAACAGCACACCGGAGAATTGGGCTGCTGCCCTGGCCTACTGCGAGCGGGAGCTACGGCGCGCCATCGAGTATGGATTCCAGAGCGCCGAGCTAGAAGAACTTCGTGCTGTAGCACTGCGCTCCCTCGACCTGGCCGTCCAGAGAGAGCCAACTGCCCACAGCGGCATCATGATGTCGAGCATCCTGTCAGCCGCAGAGGACTCGACGGTGCCAGTAGATGCCGCCACCCGTCGGGCCATCTTACGACCAGCTATCGAGGCCCTGACTCTCGAAGACTGTCACGCCGCCCTCGTCGAGGCCTGGTCCAAGGGGACCCTCTCGGTCAGCGCCATGGGCAACTTGGATCTAGGTGATGATGGCGAACTGGCGCTGCTTGCCGCCTTCGAGGAAGGCACCCTGATCCCTGTGGAGGCAGGGGCCGTTGTCGAGGAACTCAGCTTCGCCTATGCGTCAAGCCCAGATGATCCGGGCCTTGTGGTCAAACGCGAGGAGATCGAGGAGCTGGAATTCACCAGAGTACGCTTCGAGAATGGTGTGACCCTCAACTTGAAGCGCACCGAATTGCAGCTGGAGCAGGTGCTCATTGTGGCCAGCATTGGGGAGGGTGCCCTGACCATCGAGCCTGAGCGCTCCACTCTGGCGTGGGTCGGCTCCACCGTCTTCGCAGCCGGAGGACTCGAGGAGCACAGCTCGGAGGATCTTCGTCGTCTGACCGCCGGCAAGATGGTCAACTTCCGATTCAACGTCGCACCTGACTCATTCGAGCTAAGCGGAACCACATCACCGCCTGATCTCCTGATGCAATGTGAGCTGATGTGCGCCTACATACTGGCTCCTGGATGGCGGGAAGATGGGCTCATTCAACTGCATCGAAAGCTCCCGCTGATCTTCGAAGACCTGAAGCACCAGCACGGAGGACCTGTTGCACAGGAGTTCATACCCGCCCTCTTCTCCGGGAGCGAACGCTTCATCGTCCCTCCCCCCATGGATCAGATCACCTCTATCGAGATGGGCGAGCTGAGGGACTGGCTGGGCCCCCAACTGGCCGAGGGTGCCCTTGAACTCACCATGGTGGGAGATCTGGATGAAGAGGAGGCAATCTCCATCGCCGCTCGCACATTCGGCAAGCTGCCCCCCCGCCTGGACCTTCGCGAGTTTGCGGATCGGCGTGTCGTCGCCCCTCCCATTGGCGGCCTGCGCCAGAAGCACGAGATCGAGACCGAGGACCCGAAGTCCCTTGTGATGCTGGCTTTTCCGGTACCCGATGGCATCGACCCACAGGTTCGTTGGAGATTCCAGGCCCTCCAGACGATCATCAACGATCGGCTACGTCTGGAGGTTCGAGAGCGGCTTGGCGCCGCCTACTCCCCCGCCTCGAGCATCCAGCTGAGCCGGACCTTTCCTGGCATCGGGCTCCTGTTCATCCAGTCCATGTCTGATCCGGAGGAGGTCGATGTCATGGTCGATGCGTGCCTGAACGTGGCGGCCTCACTCGCCGAACACGGCGTCACCGAGGAAGAGATCGATCGTCTTCGGGAACCAATCCTCAACAGGCTGAGAGATTCGAAACGAATCAATCGCTTCTGGCTCTCAGCCTTGAGTAAGTCCTACCGCGAACCCGGTCAGGTCAGTGAGATTCTGATGAGGGACGAATTCTTCTCCAGCTATGGCGCGGACGACATCTCCCCCCTCGCCGCTCAGTACCTGAAGCCCGAGCTGGCATCGATACTCATCGTGAATCCGAACTAGCCTGATTCCAGGTCGGCAAGGTCGTGGCTCCAGGTTCCCGCACCTCTCGCCCTCCAAATGCTCTTCCGCCCCCTTCACTCGAGGTAAGAGTCGCTGCTAACTTATCTGGCCATGAAGCCTCTAGAGGATCTCTCGATCGACTCCTATCGGATTCCCGATGAGCTCGCGAAGAGCCTGGTCAGCCCGGCCCTGGTGATCGATCTCGCCAAGGTCAGGCACAACCTGGAGGTCATCCTCGCCCGGGTCGGAGACCCTGATCGCTGGCGCCCCCACGTCAAGACCACCAAGTCTCCCCTGATCTGGAGCGAACTGGTTGCACGCGGTGTACGGCACTTCAAATGCGCCACCGCACGCGAGGCCCGATCCCTGGCGGAGATGCTCGAATCCAAGGGGCCCAGCGGCGGTGACATCTTGCTCGCCCACCCCGCTCACGGGCCGACCCTTCAGGAGTTGGGGCGACTCGCGAGGAAGCATGACAAGACTTGCTTCTCAATCCTCAGTGAAGACCCTTCACATGCTTGTCAGGTTCCAGGAAACGTCGGCATCTTCGTGGATGTCAATCCTGGGTATCACCGGACGGGGCTTGGACTCGAGCGGGGTGAGGCCATCCTGGCTGTCGCAGAAGCTGCCGGAGAACGCTTCCGAGGACTCCATCACTACGAGGGGCAGCTGACTGACTCCGCTTTGGATGAGCGGCGACGTCGAGCATTCGACGGTTATCAGGTCCTGCTCTCCATTCGCGCAGAGCTAGAAAAGAAGGGGCTACCCAGCTCCGAGCTGATCACCAGTGGCACCCCTGGCTTTGAGTGCGCTCTCGAGTTCCCCGGCTTCGCTTCCCTGGAGAACACACAGCACAGAGTCTCACCGGGCACAGTGATCTTTCACGACTGGCGTTCCCACCAGCAGAACCCAGAGCGCCCCCTGCTTCCCGCGGCCGTCGTCTTCACTCGGGTCATCAGCCGCCCCGCTCCTGGGCGCTTCACCTGCGATGCCGGCTCGAAGTCGATCGCCGCCGAGGCTGGACACCCCTGCGCCCTGGCCGTCGGCCACCCCGAGTACACCGCACGGATACCCAGCGAGGAACACCTGCCCTTCCAGTGTGACGACGAGCTGGTACCAGCCCTGGGCACCGAACTCTACCTCGTTCCCTTACACGTTTGCCCCACGGTAAACCTAGCGGAGCAGGCCCTGCTCGTTGAGAGCGGCTCGTTCGTCGGCTTGCTGCCGATCGTCGCCCGATCCCACGACGTCCTGCTGCCAGACCCCGGAGAGAGCCAGTGACAATCCACTCGATAGGCAATGACCTGGTTCAAATCGACCGCATCGAGCAGGCCTATGAGCGGCGAGGGCAGAGGCTCCTGGACATGGTCTTCACCCCAGCCGAGCAGGCCTGGTGCGATCAGCGCAGCCAGCGCTTCGCCCACTACGCAGGGCGCTGGGCAGTCAAGGAGGCCGTCATGAAGGTCCTCGGCACCGGCTGGTCAAAGGGGGTCCGCTGGGTCGATATCGAGACCCACCGCGAGACGAATGTGCCACCCTCCCTCGTCTTGCACGGCCGCACGGCCGAGATCGCGGCGGAGCTCGGGATTGCCCGAATTCACATCACGATCACCCATGATGCTGGCGTCGCAGCGGCGGTGGCGGTCGCAGAGCGCTAGGAGACCTTGATTCGCTCGAGCGCTTCGAGACTCGGAGCATGATCGGAGCGGAACTCCAGGGCTCGACGGAACCAGACCTCGGCCTGCTCGTGATCGCCGAGCACCTCGTTCATCACTCCCAGGTTGAAGGCGGGGGCATAGGTGGACGCTGCGTAGGAACTCTCCGAGTCCCCCCCGGACTCGCTGTCCAGGTCGAGACATCGACGAAAGCTTTGCTCGGCACGCTCCAGGTCACCGCAATCCATCGAGAGCAACCCGATCAGGAAGCAGGTATCCGCACGAGAAGCGAAGTCGCCTTCCACCTCACTCAACAGCGTCAGCGCTTGGCCAGAGAGTCCAAGAGCCCGCAGCGAGTAAGCACCGATCTCGAAGAGTCCCGCCGCCCAGGGAGCATCGTCCGGACACCGCATCAAGGCCTGCTCAAGAGCCTCGACTGCTGCCTGGTGGTCTTCAGCGATGTAGAGGGTGCGACCAAGCTGGTACCAGAGATAGGCATCCTCGGGGTCCTTCTCCAGGGAGTCCATCAGCAGCCGCGTATTGCGCTCGAGCTTGGCGATGCGCTGGGCACCTTCGAGTGCGTAGCCATGATGCTCGACCCTCAGTCCTGTGTCCTCGCGTTGGAAGCTCTCTCCACCCTCGAAGACAAGCTGTTCGTGAATGCAACCCCTGAACGAGAAGCCAGCCCTGGGGAAGAAGCGAGAGATCGAGACGCTACTGCACTCTCCTGCCTCGTCACGATTCTCGATGCGTACACGCCCCGCTGCGGAGGGCGAGCGCTCCATGAAGGACTCGAGGACCTCGCGAGCGCCGGGACCATCCAACAGTTCCTCATCTGCATCGAGGACGAGGACGAAGTCCCCGGTCGCCAGCTCAAGGACAGCGTTTCGCGCAGCTGAGAAGTCGTCATCCCAGGCTCGTTCCGCAACACGTGCACCGAACTGCCGCGCGACCTCGATTGACTGGTCACTCGAACCAGTGTCAAGAACACAGATTTCGTCGACAACCGACTGGGCTGAGGTCAGGCAGCGAGCGAGCGAGAACTCCTCGTCGCGTACGATGATGCAGAGACTGATTCGCTTCATGGGATTAGCTGCCCCTTCATCGATTCCCCTCGATCGATGCCCCAAGCGACTTCCCTGACGATTCCCTGATTCGGTCCTGAACCGCCCGCCCTACTCCTTGTAGCCGAGCGCCACCAGAAGACAGGGGCCTCCGGCGATGACCGAGAGGCCCAGCTCCTGGGCAGACTCGATCGCCACGTGGCTCTCAGCCCCTGGCTGGATCCAGAGCCGCTTGATCCCCGCCTCGGCCGCCGCATGGACTACTTGCTCGGTTACCGGGGGTGGCGTGATGATGGAGAGCCCGTGAACCGGCTCTGGCAGGTTCACCAGGTCCGTCGCACAGGGCACCCCCTCGATCTCCTTCTCCGAGGGGTGCACCGGCCAGGCGATCAGATCATGCTGGAGGTAGCAGCGCAGGATCTTGTTTCCGTACTTCGACCGGTCGGTCGATGCGCCGACGACTCCGAAGACCTGGCCCTTGAGAAACTCGTCGATAGTGGCTTGAACGTCCATGGCCTCTAGTCTGCGCACTGCCTGGGCCAAGAAAAAGTCTAGACTTCAGGGGTCATGAGAATGTCAAAGGCGGAGAAGGCAGCGCGCATTCAAGCGGTCCTGGACGAGCTGCATCCGGAGGTCCCCGTCCCCCTTGACCATGCGGACCCCTATTCGCTCCTCATTGCAGTCCTGCTCTCGGCACAGACCACGGATGCGCGTGTCAATCTGGTGACTCCCGGCCTGTTCGCCCTGGCCGACACGCCACAGGCCATGGCAAGAGCCTCCGTCGAGGAGATTCTCGAGGAGATCCGCACCTGCGGCCTGGCCCCCTCCAAGGCCAAGAACATCCATGCCCTCTCCCGACAGCTGCTGGAGCACCATGATGGAGAGGTCCCCCGGACCTTTGAGGACCTCGAGGCCCTGCCCGGGGTCGGACACAAGACTGCCAGTGTTGTCATGGCCCAGGCCTTTGATGTTCCCGCCTTCCCGGTGGACACTCACATTCATCGGCTTGCAGCGCGCTGGGGCCTCTCGGATGGCAAGAATGTCGAGAAGACCGAACGCGATCTCAAGCGCGTCTTCCCTGCAGATGCCTGGAACCGCCTGCACCTTCAGATTATCTACTTCGGTCGAGAGCATTGCCCGGCCCGCAGCCACGTCCTCGATGACTGTCCGATCTGCTCCTGGGCCGCCACGGCAAGGCGCAAGGCCGAGGAGCGCAAGAAAGCACCCAAGCGGGCGACTGCCCGGGACCAATGAACATGAAAAGCAGCGACTATCTGAAGGCCGCCAGCGAGTGCCTCTCCAGAACCGAAGTCTGGCTCGAGGAGTTCGATCCGGACGAGCTCGACTACACCCCCTCGGACGGGGTGATCACCATGGAGTTTGCCGACGGCACCCGGTTCGTTCTCAACCGGCAGGGCGCTGCATCGCAGATCTGGCTCGCTGCTGGCGCAAGGGCCTGGCACTTCGACTTCGACGGCGACAGGTGCCAGTGGATCGATGACAAGGAAGGACGTGAGCTCTTTGACAGAATCTCCGAGGTCGTGAGCCAGAAGCTCGGCCGGAGCGTCAGGATCTAGCCCATACATGAGGTTGATCCCATGATCCAAATTCATAGGCTCGAGGGCTTTTACTGGGTGGCCCGTACAGGCGGGTACGCACGCGCTGCGCGGGCATTTCCCTATCCGATCACGCAGCCAGCTGTCCACCAGCAGGTCAAGAAGCTGGAAACCGAGCTGGAGCTGACCCTCTTCGAGCATGTGGGCAAGGAGGGCATGAAGCTCACCCCCGCCGGCGCTCGCCTCTACGAGTTCGTCCAGCCCTTCTTCGACGGCCTACCGGGCATCCTGCGCACTCTCCATCAGGGAGAGTACGGAGGCGAGATCGAGCTCTCAGTGGCTGCACTGGCTCTCCGCAGCATCTTGCCCGCCTGGATCAACCGCGTTCACAAGAACTATCCCCACGTGCGCATCCACATGAGAGAGGCTCCTGATGTGGATCTCTCCGTCTTGCGTCGTGGTGAGGTGGACATGGTCGTCGACTACTTTCCCGAGGTCCCCGATGACTGTGCCTCGGTTCAGGTTGGTGTGATGCGCCCCTTCCTCATCGTCCCCAACGATCTCGAACCCGAGGGTGCCAGGGGGCTCAGCATTCCCGATTGCGCAGACGAGACCTTCATCGCCTATGCCCCGAACACCCTGGCGCACGACCTGCAAATGAAGGGCCTGGAGCTCTTTGACGTCAGGCCACCTGCTCTTCATACGGCCTCGGGATCTGATGGCATCCTCGGGTTTGTCGAGGCAGGCCTGGGATACTCGGTGATCCCCTCCTTCGAGGCCGAGGGCCCCAAGAGCAGCAAGCTCCGGTCCTACCTCATCGATTCCCCAAAGGTCGAGTACCCGGTCTACGCGGTCTGGCGCAAGCACACCCCCGAGAACCCCGTGCTGGACGCACTGCTCGAGGAGGCCCCGAAGGTCTGAGAAGCCCCCATCCGGGCGAGCCAGAGATTGCCTGCCAAGGGCCGCTCTGATCGACCAGCCCCCCCCCGCCTGTACCGATGATGGGAATCCGGGCCCGGGCGCAACCACAATCGGTAGTGGGTCTTGGAAGCCAAGGCCCCCAATCTGTAGGGTGTGCAGCCTGCACTTTGAAGATTCCCCCGCTCCCCATCCCACGCCCATGACGGCCCCCACACGCATCTATCTCGTCGGCGCCCACTCAACAGGAAAGACGACCCTGGCGCGCTGGATCAGAGACACCTACGGGCTTCCGATGATCTCCGAGGTCGCGCGGGGAGTGCTGGCGGAAATGGAAGCCAAGCTGGATTCACTGCGGACCGACGTGGACCTGGTCAATCGCTACCAGCGAGAGGTCTTCGATCGACAGATCCTGGCCGAGCGTGAACAGAAGGGAAGCTTTGTGTCCGATCGAGCCTTCTGCAATCTGGCCTATGCTGCCCAGCACTCGACCATCCTGGCGGATATCGCCCGGGACCCCTGCCTCGCGAAGTACATGGCGGACGTGCGCAAGGGGCTGGTCTTCTACCTGCGTCCCCACCGGGAACTTCTCGCCGAGGACGGCGTCAGGGCCGGTGTGGCCTGGGAGGAGGTCCTACGCATCGACGGCATGGTCAAGATCATGCTCGAGATGTTCGGCGTGCCCTACATTCCCATCGAGTCCCTGCCGCAGCAGGAACGCATCCGCCTGGTCGAGACCGTCCTGGGACTGGCAGGCTTCGAACGCAGCGCCACTTCAGAGGCATCGCACCGGCTAGAGGAGCCGATCATCGATGACCCCCGCCCCACCTCGGTGGGCTACGACAGGCGCGAGGGAAACGCGACCCTCAATCGGACCACGAGCTCCATCTGAGCCCCCCCCAGCTCGAAGCAACGGTAGCGCCCTGACCGCAGACCGCTTCTGGGCCCTTGCAGACCCTGCGGTACGAACTCGGTCGGCACCCCCTGTGTCTACAGGTTGACCCTCTTGGAGGTGGAAGCCCCCGTGTCGGAGGAGCCGCTCTCGACCGGCTCTGTAGCCCCAGTTCACCCGAGAATCCGCTCTTTCGTGGCGCTCTGGCAGGATCCCGCCTAACTTCAAAGCGGTCCCCCTACCTCAGTCACCGGCTCCCATGAACCGCCTCTTGCTTCTCTCATTGCTGCCCTTGGCGGTCTGCCTGCTACCGTCCAGCACCCTCGCGGATCTCGACTATCCCGACTTCAACAGCAGCGCGGGCCTCGCCTTGCAGGGAGATGCCCTGACGACGGCCAGTCTCCTGAGACTCACGAGTGCTTCGAACAACGAGCGTGGTGCTGCCTGGTTCACCTCCGCCCAGCGGGTCTCCACACCCTGGATAGCGGACTTCGAGTTCCAGCTACTTGGTGGCCCCGGAGCAGACGGGTTTGCCTTCGTCATCCAGAACGACTCCACCTCGAGTCTCAGCGGTACCGGCTGCCAGCTTGGCTATCACGGGATCCCCAACAGCATTGCGATCGAGTTCGACAGCTACTCCAACTCCTCTTGCGGAGTTGGAAGCGTCAGCGACATCGGGGTTCCACACATCAGCGTCCACACCCTGGGCACATCGCCGAACTCCGTCGATGAGGCCGCCTCGATTGGTGCGACAGCGCTGGTTCCCGCCTTCTCGGATGGTGGAGTGCACACAGCTCAGGTTCGCTACATCCCCGGGAACCTGTTCATCTACGTGGATGACATGGTCACTCCCGTGCTCACGGTGGCAGTCGACCTGCAAGCCACGCTGTCCCTTGGCAGTCAGAGTGCCTGGCTGGGCTTCACCGCAGCAACCGGAGGCCTGAACGAGACCCACGACATCCTCAGCTTCCACTTCGACGAGGACGCGACCACTGGCAGTGGCAACTCCCCCCCCAGCCAACCGGCCATGACCGAGCCCGCGGTCGACGGACAGATTCTCAATCCCTCCGATGTGCACATGGAGACGACGCCATTCGTCGATGCCGACATCGGGGATCAGCACCTCTGCTCGGACTTCGAGATCTGGCAGCTCGCCCCGCCCGAACGTGTCTGGTACACGTCCTGCATCGGCGGTGTCACCAAGCTGCACACCCACCTGGGTGACGGGCTCTTCGAGAACTCCCACAGCGGCCTCACTGAGCTCAAGGCAGGCACTCAGTACCGGGTGCGGGCCAGACACCGTGACGACAGCAGCGATCCCCTGACCGAATGGAGCCCCTGGGGTGAGCGACTATTCATCACGGGATCTGCATCGAACACCTTCCCGCTGGTCACCGAGGAGATCGAGGATCACCCCGCACCGAACTGGTCCGAGAAGGTCAGTGGCCAGCAGGTCGTACTTCCAGCCGGAACGCCCCCTGCATTCATGCGGCTGGATCATCCGCAGCACGGCTTGCTCCTCGAGTACGCAGGCTTCGACGGCAACTCCAACACGATCACCAACCCCCCTGAGCTGTCTGAGCACGTGGATGTACGCCTGCACCTCCATGGTGGTTCAAGCGGCCTGAGCCTGCCCGAAACCGACCTGGTCGTTTACGACCATGACTGCTCGCGCTTCGAGATCTTGCTTCCCTCCGTCAATCTGAGTGCAGGTCAGTCGGCCTACTTCTGGGTTGCCGACGGTGGTCCGACCTACGTCGGAAACAGCGGACAAGACGAACCGGATTTCATGACCCTGGCTCGCGGCCTCGACATCCCCTGGGCCGTCAAGCAGCCAGGATTTCAAGTGGAGAGCTTCGCAGAGGGATTCACCCTGCCGGTCAACATCGCCTTCGTCCACGACCCAGGACCTCAACCCGATGCACCCTTCTTCTACGTGACCGAACTCTACGGCCAGGTACGGGTTGTTCGCAGAAATGGATCGGTAGGGACCTTTGCGAGCGGCCTGGTGGACTTCATCAGGACCGGCAACTTCCCCGGTAGCGGCGAGCAAGGCCTGGCAGGTATCGCCATTGATCCGACCTCTGGAGACGTGTTCGTGAGTGTATTGCATGACTCGGTCTCGAACCCGGGGACTCACTATCCGAAGGTCGTGCGCCTTTCCAGTACGGACGGTGGTCAAACCGCAGCCCTTCAGACCACCATCATCGACATGGTGGGAGAATCTCAGGGACAGTCTCACCAGATCTCGAACCTCACCATCCACCCCGATGGGAAGTTACTGGTTCACATGGGTGATGGCTTCAACACCTCCACCGCCCTGAACCTCGACTCCTATCGCGGTAAGATCCTGAGGATGAATCTCGACGGTTCACCAGCCACTGACAATCCCTTCTACAACCCGGGCAACGGCACAAACGCTTCCGACTTCATCTGGGCTTATGGCGTCCGCAATCCATTTGGCGGAGCCTGGCGCGCTCTCGATGGCTTGCAGTATCTGGTGGGGAACGGGCCTTCCGTCGACCGAATTGGTCAGGTGATCGGCGGTCGAAATTTCGGCTGGACCGGTACCAACACCAGCATGAGCACCAACGCTCTGTTCATGTGGAACCCCGCACACGGGCCGGTGAACCTGGCCTTCGTTCAGCCTCAGACCTTTGGTGGCAGCGGCTTCCCCGCAGAGAAGATGGACCACGCATTTGTGAGTGAGTCGGGCCCGACTTACGCCACGGGAGGACAGGCGAGAGGGAAGCGCATCTCAGAATTCGTCCTTGATGCCAGTGGCAACCTGCTCAGCGGACCGATCCCTCTGCTGGAGTACGCGGGTACTGGCAAGGAGACGGCCGTCGGTCTGGCCGCGGGCCCCGATGGCCTCTACATGACCTCTCTCTATCGAGATCAAGGCTTCAATCCCACGTCGTCAGGTGCACGGATCTATCGCGTCTACGCCACGCCGGGCTGGGACTGCAACGGAAACGGGATCGAGGACGCCTGCGACATCGCATCGGGAGTCGAGCTGGACCTCGACGGCAATGGCTTACCCGATTCGTGCGACTGCGCGGGGGTCAGCTTCTGTGAGGCAACCGTGAACTCCACGGGCAGGCCTGCCAGCATTTCATCCAATGGGATCTGCAGCATTGCAGCCAACCTCTTCGTGGTGAGTGCGCAATCGGTCCCCGACACACCTGGAGTGTTCTTCTTCTCACAGAACCGGCAGAACAATGGCCAGGGCATTCCCTTCTACAATGGGAGGCTGTGTGTCGGCCCTGGTGTCATCCGACTACCGGTGACTCTTGGCTCCGGAGGCACCGCCTCCTATCAACTGGACTTCACGGCGGGCTCTGCCGCCCAGATTCAGCCTGGCCAGACCTGGCACTTCCAGTACTGGTATCGTGACGTCCTCGGGGGAGGGGCGGGCGTCAACACCTCGGACGCGCTCAGCGTGGCCTTCCAGTAGGGCAAGAACCTGCGAGCCGCCTATCAGGCGGAGAAGAGAAGCTCCCGTCAGCTGGCACGGGTGTTCAGTTCCAACCGATATCAGGGGGCATCGAGGCCAGGTCCTCGCCCTCGCGGCCCAGGGAGCGCAAGGCAGCTTGCCAGGCCTCCTCCTGATCATCGCGTCCACCTCGGTCCATGCCGAAGATCAGGTTGGGGTTCATCGGCAGCGGCACCCAGGACCCAGCCTCGAGCTCGGTATCGAGCTGGCCAGGGCCCCAGCCTGCACAGCCGAGCACGAATCGAATGCCATGATGAGCGCTCGTATCCTCGTTCGCGGTCAAGAGGGTACAGACGTCGTCCAGGTCGCCTCCCAGGTAGACCCCCTCGGCGGTCTTGAAGCCACCAGGAATCTGGGCTGGATACTGGTGGAGGATCTGCAAGGTGTCGTTTTGAACCGGTCCCCCCCAGGCCACAGGCAGCTGTAGCTGGCCGAGCACAGGGTGCTCCGGCATCAGGCGGTCGATCGTGATCGTCGATCGCTTGTTGAACACGAGGCCGTAGGCACCCTCCGCCGTGTGCTCGCAGATGACCATCACGGTGTGCATGAAGTTCGGATCCAGCAGGTCCGGTGCAGAGGCGAGCAGGGTCCCCGCCGCTATGTGGATGCTCTCGGGCATGCTGTCAATTCTAGCCCCTACCTCGTCAGTGTGACCACGCACTCAACGTGCGGAGTGTGAGGAAAGAGATCCACGGGCCTTATACGCTGAATTCGATAGCCACCCTCAATGAGGTGAGCGATGTCCTGGGCACCGTTGTGCAGATTGCAGGACACGTAGACGAGGCGCTCAGGCGCAAGCTCGAGCAGCTTTCCGACCATCTTCGGATGAAGTCCAGCCCGCGGCGGATCCACCAGGACGACATCTGGTCGCGCGAGCACCGAATCGGGGGCCAGGGTGGCGTCGATCTCGGTCAGCACATCCCCCTCGAAGAAGCGGACGTTTCGGACCTCGTTACGCTCGGCATTCAGCCGGGCATCAGCCACTGCGTCGGCCACCTGCTCAAACGCCAGGACCTCTCGGACTGCGGGAGCGACCATCAGCGCAATCGTGCCGGCACCGGAATACAGATCGTAGACCACCTCGTCCCCGTTCAGCGCGGCCTCCTCGCGCACGATCTCGAACAGACGCTCGGCCTGCAGGGTATTTGTCTGGAAGAAGGAGCGAGCTGAGATTCGAAAACGGAGCCCAAGGAGCTCTTCCTCGATGTAGCCTGGCCCGTGAAGAACGATCTCGCGCTCACCAACAGCAACATCCGCGACCCCCTCGTTGATCGATTGGATGAGTGTCGTGATCTCGGGATGCGCCTCGAGTAGACCACGCGCAAAGGGCTCGAAGAGGGCGCAGTTCTCCTCGGAGGTCACGACGTTGACCATGACCTCGCCCGTGTGAACCCCGTGCCGAAGGACAAGGTGACGCAAGAAGCCGACATGCTCACGAATGTCCCACAGGGGAAGCTGCTGCTCTCTGGCAAGTTCACGAGCCGTGCCGAGAATTGCCTCCCCCTGCTCGAATACGATGTGGCACTCGGCCAGGTCGATCACCTTGAGGTAGAGTCCCGGCGCATGCAAGCCAACCGCAAAGTCTGCGTCGACCCCTTCCGGCTCGTGCGGCGCCACCCAGCGGCGGTTGCCGAAGGTGAACTCCATCTTGTTGCGATAGCGCCAGGGATTCTCGCAACCGAGCACCGCTTCGACCTCAGGGAGGTCAGTCAAGCCAGCGGCGGACAACGCCTCACTCACCAGGAGGTGCTTCTGCTCGAGCTGCACCCCGTAGTCACACGACTGAAAGGCACAACCACCACAGCTCTCCGAATGCCGGCAAGGTGCCTGCACCCGTGCCGCCCCCTCCTCGATCAGCTCAGCGGAGCGACCGTCCAGATGGTGGCGACGTCTCTTGTGGACCTGAAAGCCCAGGCGGTCCCCAGGCACCCCGGTGCGCAGGCTGAAGGTGTAGTCCCCCGAGCTACCATGGGCCAGCCCTCGGCGATCGTAGCGGAGGATCATGCCCTCGAGTCTGTCGCCGCGACGCGGCTTGCGGGTGGATGAAGGTGAGTCCATGGGGTCGAGCAGTCTAGGAGGCCATTCCAAGCCCTGCCCCACTGACTGGCTGCAAAAATCGTGGCTCGGTCGGTATTCGCCAACACCTTCGAGGACTAGGTTGGACTAGATGCGGAGCTGGAACTCAATTCTTCTCCTCCTGCTGCTCCTCACGGGGGTGGCCCAGGGGGCGCCTGATCAGGATCGATCCGCTGAGCTGGCCCGGATGCTGGATCGGGCCCTGGTTCTCGGGGATCGGGCCCCGTCCAGGCTCTACTACGGAATCGCTGCTGGACGCGACACCCAGGCCTTCTCGGTCCTCAAGGATGCCCTGGCTCCACTCGAGGACCCCGGCTCCGCCTGCGCAGCCTATGGAGCCTGCTCACTGTTCAAGGGCTCCGCCATCGAGGATCACGTGGTCGGCTGGCTGGCCAATCAGACCTTCAAGGCCACTCATCCGGCCCAGCAGCTGGGAGCCACGCAGGCTCTGACCTACTTCTGGCGCACGGCAGAGGAGGATCTCCTGAGGATCCTGCGCAATCACCCCGCCAGGGGCTGTCGGGAGCGGGCGCTGGAGCCCATGATCCCGATTCTCACGAGCCGCGGCGATCGAAGCTCTTGCAAGTTGCTGCTCGACAATGCCTCCCCCACCGGACGGGGACGGCCGGCTCTGATCGGGGCTCTCAAGCACTTCACCTCGACGCCGGCCGAGACCATGATGGCCAGCAAGCTGCGTGACAAGAAGACCAGCAACGAGATGAAGCTCGTGCTACTCGACAGCTTTGCCGCCCGCAGATCCTCGGTGGCGAGAATCGCCATCGATCGCAGGCTGAATGATCCGGATGAGGAGGTGCGCCTGAGAGCCATCAACATCCTGGGTCGAGGGGATGACCCGGAGACTCTTCGCAAGCTTCGCGGGGTCGCTCAGCAGGGGAGCCCTGAGTTCGTGATTGCTGCCATGCTGAGCCTGGCAGAACAGCATGAGGGTGATCCGGATTGGATCAAGGACCTCTACGCCTTCACCCAGTCCCATGAGATCTCCGTACGCTGCGGCGCGGCCAAGGCCCTGGGGCGCCTTCCAACCCAGGACTCCCTGACCCTACTTCATCGCCTTCTGAAGGACAGGGAGGTCGAGGTCCAGCTCACCGCACTGGGCGTGATCGCCGAGCACCGCCAGCTACAGTCCATCCCCAAGCTGATTGCCTCCCTGGGAGATCCCCAGGCCCTGATCACCCATGAGATCGCTCGCACACTCCGCCTGCTCACCGGCCAGGATCACGGGGTCTCCCGAAAGAGGTGGGAGGCCTGGTTCGACGAGGAGGGTGCGGGCCTTCAAGTTCCAACGGTAGCAGAGTCCCTCAGGCTCGAGCATGAACGTACTGCCAGGAAGAACCCAACCGGCAAGTATCGGACAGCTTCCTTCTACGGGATTGAGATACGCGCCAACAAGATCTGCTTCATTGTTGATACTTCCGGCTCGATGGCCGAGAGAGCAGGTGGCCGCGGCACCTCCTCCCTCTCCAGGAGAACGACTCGCATCGCGGTTGCGAAGACGGAGCTCTCCAACTCCCTGAACCAGCTCCTGAATGGCGTCCGCTTCAACATCATCACCTTCGAGAGTCGGGTCAGCCCCTACCAGAAGAAGCTGATCGAGCTCGACAGCAAGTCACGGGCCGATGCCCTCAAACGAATCAAGAGCTGGCATGCCTCGGGTGGCACGGCGATCTTTGACGCCATCAATCTTGCCCTGACCGACAAGGATGTAGAGGCGATCTACTTGCTCACCGATGGAGAGCCAACCGAAGGTCGCCTCATCGACATCGACCAGATCCTCGAACGGGTCGATGCGATGACCCGGTCCCGCAAGATCAAGTTCCATGGCGTGGCCATCGGTCAGCGGTCCCGTCTGCTGCGGGAGCTGTCGAGACGAAGTGGCGGCCAGTACGTGGAGATCTTCTAGGAGTTCGGCGCCCTTCACGGACTCGAGCTGGGCCCCAGCGGCTCAGCCATCCTCGACCAGGGTCACTCCGGCTTCCCATCCTCGCTGTACAGGAAGGCCTTCCAGTTGTCGGCCCACCAAGCGTTCCAGCGCTTGACTGCTGAGTAGCGCTCGTCTCCCGGTCCCCTGGGGTCGAAGGCGAACTGCTGGCCGCTGATCTCACGTAGGGCACTCACCGCGGCCTCGCGCACGAGCACGTCCGAGTCACCAAGCGTCTCAATCAACCCCTGAACCGCTGAACGCGCATTCAAGGCCTCGAGAAGGCGAGCGGTGAGCGCGCGAATGTAGGGATCCTTGTCCTCGAGCAACGGCGATAGGTGACGGATGACTCCGGGGTCGTCGACGAGGGCCAGAGCGTAGAGCGCGGACACGCGCTCGATCGGGTCCGGATGAGCCAGCTGCGCCATCAGTTCCCCCACCTCTCCAGTGGGAATGAGGAGCTGCTCGCGCAGGGGAGTCTCCTCATTGCTCTCCCTCTTCTTCTCCTCCAGCAACTCGAACACCCGACCCTGAAGGAAGAGAATCTGCTGCTCGAGCTCCTCGACCCGGCTCATGGCATCGCCCAGGGTCAGGAGCTGGTCGGTTGACCGGCTCGATGAGTCATCGGGATCTCCATCTCCCTCCGTTGTCCCCGCTGCCAGTGCAAGCCGTAGCTCCCCCAGCTGACGCTCGTACTCCTCGAATCGACCCAGCTCCTCGTAGACAGCCTCCTCGGCCAGTTGCCTTGCCTTGTCCACGACACCGGTTCGAGTTCCCATCTGGCGTAACTCGACCTTGGAGGTGCGTGATTCCACCCCTTGGAGAGTCGCGCTCCACTGGCGGTCAACCATCTCGATGCGAACCAGGAGGGTGACCACTGCGACCAGCGTCAGCACGATCGCTGCCAACCCCATGACAACGCCCAGTCCCGACGAAATCAGTGCATTCCGCCGTGGCGCCCTGCTCCGAGGACTGCCACCCCCAGGGCCATTCTCGGATGGCTCCGTGCTGGAAGCCCCAAGCTCAGCGGAGTCGCCTCCCATCGCCAGATTGCAGGCACTGCAGATGATGCGCCCACCCTCGATGAAGGCCTTGCCGGAGTGCAGGTCGGCCTGGGGGACGGCTTCCTGGCAGAGATCACAAAAGTAGAGTTCCATGTAGGAGGTCGGTGCGGGTCTGGGTGGGGTGGACCTGACCGGAGATCTGGAGTCTGTCTAGTATCGGGGGAGGGCCGAGTTTCTCAGCGACTGCCACCGATGATCTGAGACGGCTGAACGCCGTCCCCTGCACTGGGGTGGGCCTCGTAGGAGCCGTCGTTCACAGGCATACCTCTCCCGGAACAGTCAAGAGCGGTGTAGACCCCCAAACAGACGACATTCGCCAGGTTCAGGCTGCGCACTCCCGGCCGGATGGGGACGTAGACGCAGGCCTCCGGGTACCCCTCGATGAGAGCGCTGGGGAGCCCACGACTCTCTGACCCAAACAAGAGGACGTCATCCGGCTTGAACTCCGTCTCGAAGAGGGACCGACCTCCACGTGCGGAGAACAGCTTGAGGCGCTGGTCGAGCGCCCTGGGGGACGTCCCTGCCAGGGCTTCCTGGGCAGTTTCCCAGTCGGAATGAACATGCAGGTCAACCATGGGCCAGTAGTCCAGGCCAGCGCGCTTCAGGTAGCGGTCCTCCAGAGAGAAACCCAGGGGCTCCACAAGATGCAGTCTCAGCCCAGTGGCCGCCGCAAGCCGTGCTGCGCAGCCGCTGTTGTGGGGAATCTCAGGGTGCAGGAGGACGATTTCCATGGGATTTGGTGGGCAGGCTCGGGAAGAACCCGCCCGTGGAGGATGCTGACTTTTCCTGTCCGCCCAGTTTCGCACATTCGTGCCATTGGCAGAAGCTGAGTTCTTCCCGTAGGCTTCGCCTTCGACCAATGACCCCCTTGAACGACTCGTTTGCCAAAGAGCGAGACCCTGCTCCACTCCCTCCATTCACCACCATGCCCAAGATCTCCTTTCCGTCCACTGGCGCGTCCTATGAGGTCCCTGCGGGGACTCCCATGCTCGACTTCTGCCAGACCAACGAGACTCCCGTGAATTTCGGCTGCACCATGGGCTCCTGCGGAACCTGTGCCTCGGTTATCGAGTGCGAGGAGGGTGCTATCGAGGCCGCCAGCGAAGATGAGGTCGAGTTACTCGAGCTGACCACCGACAAGCCCGGAGCGCGCCTTGTCTGTCTTTGCATCGCAAATGGAGATCTGAGCATCGACCCCGTTTGAGCCACGCCAGGAGGGATCCGGAATGAATCGCGAGCTCCAGAACCCTCCCTCTGACCTGAGAGTGGTCAGCCTGCTTCCCTCAGCGACTGAGATCGTCTGCCTGCTTGGCGGCCAGAAGAACCTCGTGGGGATCTCACACGAGTGTGACTATCCTGGCGAGATTCGAGACCTGCCAAGGCTGACATCGAGCAAGGTCGACTTCTCCCCCAGCTCGCTGAAGATCGACCAGGACGTGCGTGCTCTGATGACCCACGCCCTGGCGGTCTACGACATCGACACGCCGGAGCTTGAGCGGGTCGCGCCCGACATCATCGTCACCCAGGACCTCTGCGACGTCTGCGCCGTCTCCTACGAGGATGTGCAGCGCGCCTGCAACGAGCTCCTGCCGAACACACGCATCGTCAACCTGCACCCCACGCGCTGGTCCGAGGTCCTCGATGACCTGAAGAAGGTGGCCGAGGCCTTCGGTAACCCCCAGCGAGGCGCCGCAGAGGCCGCTCGGCTCGAGGCCGGCAGGGACGCCATCGCCGCCCGCAGCGCCGTCCTGGGGACCCGGCCCAGGGTCTTGACGATCGAGTGGCTCGACCCGGTCATGGTCGGAGGAACCTGGATGCCCGAGCTGGTCGAGGCCGCCGGCGGCGAGGCTCTGGTCACCTCGACTGGAGACCACGCCCCGACTCTCACCCAGGAACAGCTGGCCGCCCTCGACCCGGCCCCCGAAGTCGTGCTCGTGAAGCCCTGCGGATTCGAGCTCGAACGCACCTTCGCCGAGCGCGAGGTGCTCGAGCACCTCTTCGCGGATCTCGACTGGCCCGCGATCCGGGACCACAGGGTGTGGATCGCCGACGGCAACGCCTTCTTCAACAGGCCCGGGCCCAGACTCCTCGAGTCGATCGAGATCCTGGCCGCCTGCGTGCATCCCGACGAGTTCATGGACCTCGCCGAGAAGCACGCCTGCTCATTCACCCGGTATTGATTCGCCCTGCGGGGCCTCGCCACCACCCAGAGCGCTGACCCGGCCCCCAAGGGCTAGGATGTTTCTTTATGGGGTCACCCCGAGAGAGGGGCCTCGCAGGGTCCGTTCCGGACCCTCGATTTGTTATGCTGCCCGGTCTCCCCAACCGCACTGATGTCCCCTCAAGACCCCCTCTCTCCCCCCATGATCCGGCCCAGAGGCACGCGGCGGCCCGACCCGGCCGCTGAGGCCCACGGCGGCCGTAAGCCCTCGTGGCTCAAGGTCCCCCTGCCCACGGGTGAGGAGTTCGCACGCCTCAAGGACATGACCCGCCAGCTGGGACTGAACACGGTCTGCGAGGAGGCCCGCTGCCCGAACATTGGCGAGTGCTGGAAGGGCGAGAAGGCCACCATGACGCTGATGGTCCTCGGTGACGAGTGCACTCGCCGCTGCCGGTTCTGTGCGGTCAAGACCGTGGACCGGGCCGCTGCCCCCGATCCGGAGGAACCACGCAAGGTAGGCGAAGCCGTCGCCGCCCTCCGCACCGGCTACGTGGTCATCACCAGCGTGGACCGAGACGACCTCCCCGATGGTGGGGCAAGCCATTATGGAGCCTGCGTCGAGCAGATCCGGGCACACTCGCCCACGACGGTGATCGAGACCCTGATTCCCGACTACATGGGAGAACCTCTCAGCACTCTGATCAGCTCTGGCCCGGATGTGCTGGCACACAACGTCGAGGTCGTGGATCGGCTCCAGCGTAAGATTCGAGACCCGCGCTGCTCCTTCGAACGTTCACTCACGACCCTCCGCGAGGCCAAGAGACTTTCGCCGAATACGTTCACCAAGTCATCCCTGATGGTCGGACTCGGTGAGACCCACGAAGAGATCGTCGACGCCCTTGTGCGCCTCCGCGACGCGGGCGTGGAATTCCTGACGATCGGTCAGTACCTGCGCCCTACCACCACCCACGCCCCCGTGCTGGAATACGTCACACCGGAACGCTTTGACGAGTATGAAGAGCTCGGCAAGGACCTCGGTTTCCTGTACACCGCATCGGGGCCACTCGTCCGTTCGAGCTACCGCGCCGGCGAGTTCTTTGCCGAGCGCCTGGTGCACGAACGTCGCCAAGAAACTTCGCAGGGCTCCTGACCCCTACCTGCAAGACCAAACCAAGAAGCCTGCTGCAAATCCCATGAGTACCAGCGAACTGCTCTCCGTCATCGAAGCGGACGGCACCGCCCCCGGCTACGACCCGGGGCTCTCCAAGGCGGAGCTCATTCATCTGTACCGCACGATGTTGCTCACGCGCGCCTTCGACGAGGCTTGCATCAACCTGCAGCGCTCGGGCCAGATCGGTTTCTCGATTCCCAACCGGGGTATCGAGGCGACCTCGATCGGTGCCGCCAGCGCCTTCCGCAAGGATGACTGGTTCTTTCCGAGCTACCGCGACTTTGGCCTGCCTCTGTATCACGGCGTCGAGGTCGTGGACATGATGCACAACATGTACGGCAACGCCCTGGACACGAGCAAGGGTCGCCAGATGCCCGTGCACTTCAGCTTCTCCGAACCAATAAAGCTGGTCTCGATCTCCTCGCCGATCGGCACCCACATCATTCAGGCGGTGGGCGCTGCGTATGCCTTCCAGCAGCGGGGCGAGGACAAGGTCTGCCTGGCAAGTTTCGGTGACGGAGGAACATCGAGTCTCGGCTTCCACTCAGCCCTGAACTTCGCGGGGGTCTGGAAGGCTCCGGTGGTCTTCCTCTGCCAGAACAACGGCTACGCCATCTCCTGCCCCAGCGAGCAGCAGACGGCCTCGGAGAGCTACGCGATCAAGGGCGAGGCCTACGGCGTCCCCGGGATCAAGGTCGATGGCAACGACGTCTTCGCTGTTCGCCAGGCCTTCACCGAGGCAGTCGAGCGCGCCCGCAAGGGCGATGGCCCGACCCTGATCGAGTGCGTCACCTTCCGCATGGGTGGCCACTCCACCGCTGACGATCCCACCAAGTACGTGCCGGCAGAGATCATGGCCGCCTGGGCCAAGCGCGACCCGATCGAGATCCTCGAGCGAGCACTGCTCAAGTCCAAGGTCCTCACCAAGAAGAAGATCGAGAGCCTGCGGAAGGAGGTCGCGAAGGAGGTCCAGGCTGCCAGCAAGGTAGCAGCAGGTACCCCCCCTCCGGCCCTGGAGCAGGTCTTCACCGATGTCTACGAAGAGCTGCCGGACCACATCCGGCGACAGGGCGAACGCTCCTTTGACCTGGCCAAGCGCAAGGGCGACGCGAACGCCGGAGACGGCGAGTTCCCGCTCTAAACCCTCCATTTCCCGAACGAACCATGGCGAACATCACACTCATCAAGGCCGTCAACGAGGGCCTGCGCACCGCGATGCAAAAGGACCCGACAGTCCTCTGCTTCGGAGAAGACGTCGGGCCCAAGGGAGGAGTCTTCCTGGCCACCGAGAACCTGACCAGCGAGTTCGGCGAGAGCCGCTGCTTTGACACTCCACTCTCCGAGGACGGCATCGTCGGCAGCGCCATTGGAATGGCCATGAACGGCCTGCGCCCGGTAGCGGAGATTCAGTTTCAGGACTTCATCTATCCGGCGTTCGACCAGATTGTCTCCGAGGCTGCCAAGATGCGCTATCGCTCCGGTGGCCAGTACACCGTGCCGATGGTGATACGCACGCCCTACGGCGGCGGAATCCGTGGCGGCCTGTACCACAGCCAATCAGGAGAGGCTTACTTCTGCCACACTCCAGGGCTCAAGGTGGTCATCCCGTCGACCCCCCATGATGCCAAGGGCCTGTTGATCGCTTCGATCCAGGATCCCGATCCGGTGCTCTTCATGGAGCCCAAGGCACTCTACCGCAGCATCAAGGGCGAGGTCCCCGAGGGTGAGTACACGGTTGATCTCTCAACCTTGCGATCGGTGAAGGAAGGAGAGGACGTCACGGTCTTCTGCTATGGAGCGATGGTCCCCATCGTCGAGAAGGCAGCCAAGGTCGCCGCTGAGAAGAACATCGACGTCAACATCGTTGACCTACGTACCTTGCTCCCGCTTGACGAGGAGGGCGTCCTCGAACACGCCAAGCGAACAGGTCGAGTCGTCATCGTCCACGAGGCCCCGCGCTTCTGTGGTTACGGCTCAGAGGTCTCTGCAATGATCGCCGAGAACGTGATCGAGTACATGGAGGCGCCAATCAAGCGCGTCACCGGCTTCGACACGCCCTTCCCGAACACGCTCGAACACCACTACATGCCCGACGATCGGCGCGTTCTCGACGCCATCGAAGAGGTCTACGCCTACTAGCCCCCCCCCACGACAGAAAGAAGTACAGAGACTCACATGGTTCTAGAGTTCAAGCTGCCGGACATCGGCGAAGGTGTCGCCGAGGGCGAGATCATCAAGTGGCTCGTCAAGCCAGGCGACGTTGTCAAGGAGTTCGAGTTGATCGTGGAGGTCAGCACGGACAAGGCAACCGTCGAGCTACCCTCACCAGCGCCCGGAACGGTCGGTGAGCTCCTCGCGGAGCCCGGAGACGTCGTCCCCGTGGGGCAGGTGATCTTCACGCTTCAGACGGATGGCGCGGGTGCACCGGCGCCCGCGGCTGAGGAGAAGACGCTCGTGCCTGCTGCCGCACCCGCACCCGCACCCGCACCAGCAGCGGCGACGCCCGCGCCAGCTCCACCGGTCGTCTCCTCGACCAACGGCAAGGCCCTCGCCGTTCCCAGTGCACGCCGCGTTGCTCGCGAGCTGGGAATCGACCTGGGACTGGTCCCGGGTACGGGACGTAACGGTGTTGTCCGCCGGGCTGATGTCGAGGCCTTCCACGGCGGCAGCAACGGTGGCGCATCGGTCGCCACGCGCCTCGCTCCCCCCGTCAATGCGGGCGGCGAGACGCGCACGCCATTCATCGGTGTGCGACGCAAGATCGCCGAGGCAATGGTGCGCTCCAAGCAAACCGCCATCCACTTCACGGTTGTCGAGGAGATTGACGTCACGGATCTCGTCGCGCTACGTGCAACTGCAAAGAGCATCGGCGCAGAGCAGGGCATCAAGGTCACCTACATGCCTTTCATCATGAAGGCCGTGTCGAATGCCCTGCTCAAGTACCCCATGCTCAACGGCCGCCTCGATGAGGAGACGAACGAGCTGGTCCATTGCAATTACGTCAACCTCGGCATTGCAACTGACACACCCAATGGCCTGATCGTCCCCGTCATCAAGGACGTCCAGGACAAGAGCGTGCTCCAGCTGGCCGCTGAGCTCGGCAAGCTCGCCGAGCGCACACGCAATGGCCAGGTCAAGATGGAGGAGCTCAAGGGCAGCACATTCACCATCACCAACGCCGGCAACATCGGTGGAACGATCGCAACCCCGATCATCAACTTCCCCGACATCGCCATCCTGGGCGTCCATCGCCTGATGAAGAAGCCCGGTGTTGTCGAAACGCCGAAGGGCGACGAGATCCAGGTGCGCCAGTACATGAATTACTCGTGCAGTGTCGATCACCGGCTCGCTGACGGCGCCGATGGCGCACGCTTCCTGGCATGGTTGCGCGTCCTGCTCGAGTCGCCGGGCCTTCTCTCTCTATGAGCGTGACTGCAGTGGCCGACCCTGAGATCTTTCGGATCCTCGCCCCATCGGGTGAGGTCGTTGATGACTTGCCCGAGCTCTCGGTGGACGAGCTGCGGGATCTCTACATCGGCATGTTGAGAGTGCGCTGCCTGGATGGCCGCATGCTCAACTTGCAGCGCGCAGGTCGCGTTGGATTTGTCGGCACAGCCATCGGCCAGGAGGCATCGATGATCGGCTCCGCGGCCGGTCTTCGAGAGCAGGACTGGCTGTGGTCCGGCCTGCGAGAGGGTGGCGCCGCCGTCATGCGCGGGCTGCCGCTCGGCGAGTACATAGCTCAGATGTACTGCAACGCGAACGACACCGCGAAGGGACGCCAGATGTGCAACCACTTCCAGCACAAGGGCACCAACTATCCGAGCTGGTCGTCAGTGATTGGAACTCAGGTCCCCCACGGAGTCGGTGCTGCCTTCGCAGCCAAGCAGCGGGGCATCGATGAGGTTCACGGCATCTACTTCGGCGACGGCGCATCGAGCTCCAACGGATTCCACAGCGGAATGAACTTCGCTGCGGTCTGGAAAGCTCCCTGCGTCTTCGTTCTGGTCAACAACGGCTGGGCTATCTCGGTACCTTCCGGCCAGCAGACTGCCGCGGCGAATTTCTCGGCGAAGGCAAAGGCCTATGGAATGCCAGCCGTCGAGGTCGATGGCAACGATGTACTCGCCTGCTACGAGAGCATGCGACTCGCGCGCGAGCGGGCTCAGTCGGGTGATGGACCGGGGCTGATCGTCTTGAACACGTACCGCATGGGGGGACACTCAAGCTCCGACGATCCCACGAAGTACCGCTCCGAGGAGGAGGTCGCTCCCTGGGCCGCACGCGATCCGCTGGAGCGCTTCGAGTCCTTCCTGGTTGCCCAGGGCCACCTTGCTGAAGGTGAGACCTCGAAGCTAACGGACACATTGAACAACGAGATCGACGCCGCCATCCACGAGCAAGAGGTCGCCGATCCGATGTCCTGGCGCACCCTTGTCGAGGATGTCTACGCGGAGGTCCCCAAGCATCTTCGCAACCAATACAACGAGTTCCTCCGTATCGAGGAGCGACATGGCTCCGCCCGTCCCGGCGACGGCGCGTTTCCTCTCTGAGCAACGACCGCAAGCACTCTTCCATGAGCTCCCCCCGAAAAGTCATCGTCATCGGTGCCGGCCCCGCCGGTTACGTCTGCGCCATCCGCCTCGCTCAACTTGGCCAGGAAGTCACGGTCGTCGAGAAGGCCGAGGTAGGCGGCACCTGCCTCAACGTCGGCTGCATTCCATCGAAGGCAATGATCGCTGCAGGCTCTCTAAAGGAGAGGATCGGTGAAGCTTCAAAGATGGGGATCGAAGTCGGCAAGGCCAGCATGAACGTCGGCCAGCTCGTCGAGTGGAAGCAGGGAATCGTTGGCAAGCTGACCGGTGGAGTAGCCGGCCTGCTCAAGAACCACAAGTGCACGCTCCTGCGCGGCGATGCCAGCCTGGTCGACAAGAACACTGTTCTAGTTGACGGGCCCGACGGGAAGGTGACTGCCAAGGCAGACGACATCGTCATCGCCACCGGTTCAGTCCCGATCGAGATCCCCGGCTTCGACTTCGACGAGAGCCAGGTGTGGTCTTCCACTGGTGCGCTCTCTCCCGAACGCATCCCGGATCACATTGTCGTGATCGGCGGTGGCTATATCGGGCTCGAGCTGGGCTTCATGTACAGCAAGCTCGGCAGCAAGGTCACGGTGCTCGAGGCCACCTCGGGCGCACTTCCCGGGCAGGACCGCGATTGCGTCAAGATCATCGAGCGCTCGCTCAAGAAGCGGAAGATCAAGCTGATGACCGAGACCTTCGCCCTGGGCTACGAGAAGAAGGGTAAGAAGCTTGTCGTCAAGGTCAAGAAGGGCGACAAGCAGGAGACCGTGGAGTGTGATCAGATCCTCTCCACCGTTGGCCGCCGCCCCTACTCGGGTGGACTGGGTCTTGAGAAGGTCGGCCTGAAGACCGACGAGCGGGGCTTCATCAAGGTCGACGATCAGATGCGCACCTCGGTGCCCAACATCTATGCAGTCGGTGATATCGCTGGGCAGCCCATGCTGGCTCACAAGGGCAGCAAGGAGGGCCTCGTGGCCGCCGGCGTGATAGCGGGCAAGCCCGAGCGCTACGACGTGCGCTGTGTTCCCGCGGTGATCTTCACCTCACCCGAGATGGCCTCCGTGGGAGAGACCGAGGAGCAGCTCAAGGAGCGTGGTGCCAGCTACAATTCTGGCAAGTTTCCCTTCGCGGCCTCAGGCCGTGCGATGAGCCTGATGGAGACCGAGGGGTTCGTGAAGGTGCTGGCAGACGCTGAGACAGATGAGCTGCTCGGCGTTCACATGGTGGGCCCCGAGGTGACCGAGCTGATCGCCGAGGCCGCACTTGCAATCGAGATGGGTGCCACGGCCGAGGACATTGGCCGCACCATCCACGCCCATCCGACCCTGCCCGAGGCCATGATGGAGGCTGCCGAAGCGGTGCACGGAGTCGCGGTGCACATCTTCCAGAAACCCTGATGGCAGGTGCTCCTCTGCTCGAGGTGCGACGCCTCGGTCGCACGGACTATGCGGACGCGCTCCGCATCCAGGAGGAGGCCCTCGAGCAGCGCATTGCGGGTGAGACCAGCGATCTCCTGCTGCTGACCGAACACGAACCGATCATCACCGCCGGACGGGGGACTCCCCCTGACCAGCTCCCCACCAAGGAGGTGCCGACCATCGAGGTCTCCCGCGGAGGTGAAGCCACCTACCACGGACCCGGGCAGGTGGTCGCCTATCCAATCCTGGCCTTGGGAGAGGATCGCCGGGACCTCCACCGCTACCTGAGGGACCTCGAGGAGGTTGTGATCGGCGTTCTTGGCGAGTTCGATATCGATGGTCGACGTATCGAGGGACTTACCGGCGTCTGGGTTGGCGAACACAAGGTTGCCTCGATCGGCGTTGCCGTGCGCCGCTGGGTCACCTGGCACGGCCTCGCCTTGAATGTGCACACTGACCTCGATGCCTTCAGCGGTTTCCAGCCCTGTGGTCTCAATCCGGCAGTCATGACGCGCATGGCCGACCAGGCCGAGATCCCCCCCGGTCTGACCCTTGTCGAGGTGCTGCTGGTGAAGCACGTGTGCATGGTGTTCGGTCACGAACTCCCGCCGCCGCCGCCTCTCAAGGAGCCCCCCCAGAGTCCGTTCCCTGACCTGCCCATCTTCCCAGGGCAGTGACCCCTGTCTCCGGCTCCCGGAGTATCGAGACTGTCTTCCAGGGGCCGGGAAACAGGGCCATCCACGGTGAGTTCAGGCACCGCCGGGCAAAGCCACGAACCATCTGCTATTCCCGATCCTCACCAGGCCGCCATTGTCTAATATCTCGTCCATGGGCTCCCCATGCCTACAGTCGTCGGAACACATGAAGTTCTCTGCACTTCCCAGATGAGTGCAGCAATGACCATGGTGGGCCGCGTGAGAACTCTCTGGCGCTATCCGGTCAAATCGATGCTGGGGGAAGACTGCGAGTCTCTTGAGCTGAATCAGCGAGGCATCGTAGGTGACCGGCTCTTCGCCATCCGTGATCAGGCGGGCAAGCTCGGCAGCGGCAAGAACTCTGACCGCTTCAAGCTCATCACTGGCCTGCTGGACTTCCGTTCGCACCTCGATGACGATGTGCCCGTGGTCAGTTTTCCAGATGGCCGGCAGTTCAGAGGTGACGACGAGCATCTCGATGCCGCAATCTCCGAGATCCTGAGAGAGCCACTGAAGCTGGCGCTGGAGGACGATGTCCCCCACCACGACGACAGTCCAGTTCACCTCATCTCCAGCGCATCACTCGACTGGCTGGCCATTCAACTCGGCAGCCGAGTCGATGAGCGCCGTTTTCGGCCGAACCTGGTCGTCGAGATCCCTGGACAGACGCTGATCGAGAACGACTGGCTACAACGGGAGCTACTGATCGGGAGGAACTCGCGCTTCCTGGTCAAGAGCCGCACGACTCGCTGCCGGATGACGACCCTGGCCCAGGATGATCTTCACGCTGATGATCGCGTTCTCAGCGAGCTGGCCCGGAAATCACAGTCCTCGTTCGGGGTCTACCTGGAGGTGCTCGAGGCCGGCACCATTCGAGTCGACGATCCTGTCACCCTGCTGGACTAGCTCCGAGCGCGGCTCGCGCTCACTTGACAACCGCCTGGGTAGAGGCCGCGGCGTGCAAGGGCAGGGCCTGTTCGGGCTCCAGACCCAACCGCTCGTTGATCGAACGCAGGTGATGGTCGAGCCCGATCTCAGCATTGGGAACGAATCCGGGCACGGAGATGACCTGAACCAATGCCCCGCCAACTCCTCGATGCATGGTCCCCCTGGGCATGTAGACAAGATCGCCCACCTCGAGGGTTCGCGTCGTGATCAGACCATCGAGATCTTCGACCTCGACCTCGCCACTCTCGATCTCAGCAACCTTCTCAGAGGTAAGAACTCGCGCCTTTGGCCCCGCCATCTGAACCAGGTAGAGCTCATCGAAGCCCCCATCGACTGGATGATAGTGTGAGAAGGAATCGTTGATCCGTACGCGGTGCGCATTGAGGGAGTGCAGGACATAGGGCCCCTTCTCCTCCAGCCAGGTCAGCAGGATGCGACGGTAGGCACCGGTCTCCTCCGCGCAGCCGCCAGGGACATCGGTGATCGCGGGGTCCCAGTCGGGGCGGATGATCCCGGGCAGGTCATGCGGGATCCTCCCGGGGACCCGAAAGCCCAAGAGATCCACGGCTCCCCCGCCTTCGAGCTCCCAGGTCTCCCCTGCACGTAGCAGCACGATGTCTCCCACCGTCGGAGCCTGGGTACGCTCCAGCGGCCCCTGAACGAAGATCACCCGATCTGCGTCAGCTGCGCTGATAGCAGAGCACTGGGGGTGCCACTCGATCTCGTAACCCGGGTTCGCCGCCGCAAAGGCCGCGCTGAGCTCCTCGAATCCCTCCCCACGCTCCGAGGAGAGCTGAGCATGCAGAATCGAGGGGCTGCGCTCGTTCGATGCCACGCAAGAAGTACAGAAGAGGGCAAGGAGGATGAAAATGACGGGCAAGAGGTGCATGGAATTGATCAAGACATGAGTCAGTTGGCGGCCATGGCCACGGGCCCGTACTCTATCCATCTTCCCCCACCACTCCCAGGCCCCCGACCCGACCCACCATGGCACGCCTCTCCAGACGCGGATTCCTCCAGGGCACCGGCACGACCCTCATCGCCCTATCGACGACCTCACCCCTCGCCGTTGCACGCAGGCGTGGCCCCAACGACGAGATCAGGATCGCCTGTGTCGGCATTCGTGGTCGCGGCTCGAACCACATCGACGGTCTACGGGCACTGGATGGTGTCCGTGTCGTGGCCCTGGTGGACGTCGACGAGGAGGTACTCGCCAAGGCCAAGAAGAAGTTCACTGATCGTGACGAGAAGGTGGACACCTACGTCGACCTGCGACGCGCACTGGATCGTGAGGACATCGACGCGATCGCCGTCGCCTCTCCAAACCACTGGCACGCGCTCCAGGCCATCTGGGCCTGCCAGGCCGGCAAGGATGTCTACCTGGAGAAGCCCGTCTCCCACAACATCTGGGAGGGAGGTCAGATCGTGAAGGCTGCGCGGAAGTACGGGCGCATTGTTCAGACCGGTACCCAGTCACGCTCCAGTCATGGCATTGCCGAGGGCATCGACTGGATCCAGGCGGGTAACCTCGGAAAGATCGAGCTCTCGCGAGGACTTTGCTACAAGCCACGCAAGAGCATTGGAAAGGTGAAGGCTGCCCAGAAGGTCCCCGACCACATCAATTACGACCTGTGGACCGGCCCCGCCCCGCTGAACCCTCTCATGCGTAGGAGCCTCCACTACGACTGGCACTGGGTCTTCGACACGGGGAACGGAGACGTGGGGAATCAGGGCATTCATCAGATGGATATGGCTCGATGGGCGCTCGGCGAGACGAGCCTCCCCCGCCGCACTCTCAGCGTGGGTGGTCGGCTTGGCTACGACGATGATGGGAACACACCCAACACCCAGATGGTGTATCACGAGTTCGAGAGCGCCCCACTGATCTTCGAGGTCCGCGGACTCCCGCAGAACAAGCAGGCCCAGGCCGATAATTGGGGTGGCCGCATGGACAACTTCATGGGCGCCCGCATCGGCGTGATCGTCCACTGCGAGGGCGGCTACCTGCGCATCCCCAACTACTCGATGGCCATCGCGGTGGACAAGGAAGGGAAGGAGATTCGCCGCTTCGAGGGTGCTACCAACCACTACGCCAACTTCATCGATGCGGTCCGGAGTCGAGAGGTAGAAGACCTCCACGCTGACATTCGTGAGGGGCACCTCTCGAGCGCCATGTGCCACATGGGCAATGTGTCCCACCTGCTTGGAGAGGGGCGAACTCGAGAACAGGTCGCTGCAGCCATGACCGAACGCCCGGCTGCTGCTGAGACCTACGAGCGGTTCTGCGCGCACCTCGACGCCAACGAGGTCGACTTCGCCAGGTCCGGTCTCCGCCTAGGCCCCTGGATCGAGATGGACCCCGAGACCGAACGCTTCGTGAACGACGAGGCTGCCAACCGACTTGCCACACGCGAGTACCGCGAGGGCTTCGTCGTGCCGAGCGAGGTCTGAGCTGATGGAGCGACTCGGAGCCCCCCTCGCTCTTCTGGCCATCATCTCATGGGGCTGCACAGCCACCGAGGAGAGCAGCTCGTCAGAGGAAGCCTGGCCACTCGTGTACTCACAGGACTTCGAGGCCCCAACAAGCCTCGCCGGCTACGAGTTCACCCGGCCAGAGAGCTGGACCTGGACAGACTCCGACGGCGTCGGTTCACTGGAACTCCTGGGAAAGAGTGACTACGAGCCGCCTCACCGCTCGCCTCATAGCATCGCCTTGATTCCCGCGATCACGGTGGCCGACTTCGATCTCGAGGTCGAACTGCTGCAGACCGGCCACAACTACGATCACAGGGACATGTGTCTGTTCTTCGGGTTCCAGTCTCCAGCCAGGTACTACTACGTTCACCTGGCAACTTCACCCGACGAGAACGCCCACAACGTCTTCAAGGTCCACGACGCACCGCGCACGAATCTGGCCGAGGTAGCCAGTGAGGGCATCGACTGGGGCGAGAACACCTGGCATCGGGTACGCCTGGAACGGCGTGTGGAGCCAGGGACCGTCAGGGTCTTTTGGGACGACGGAGCCGAGCCTGTACTCGAAGCCTCGGACATCGACTTCGACTGGGGTCGATTGGGCTTTGGCTCCTTCGACGACTCGGGGCGTGTCACGGCAATTCGGGTACGAGCCCCCCGTGTCAGCGAAGCAGCGACTTCAGCCTTCACGCCGGAATCTATTCCCTGATCCAGGCGCCGTAAGCGTCATCAATGCGTGCTCGGTCCCAGCCCGCGCCATGCAACAGAACACGGTAGCGCACCGTGTAGCTCCCCCCGACCGGCACCACGACCGATCCGCTCCCGGCCGCTCCCCCCTCGAAGTCGTGCACCCCAAATGGATTGGCCGCAAGCAGGCCATAGTTGCGCGCATGCCACCAGGTCGGGTGGCTGGGATTCGAGGGGTGATCGAAGATGGTCACGCCAACCTCGTGGCCGTCGATAAGGCCGCTGTCGTCAACCCAACGGGCTCGCTTCCCCCAGGCTTCCTTCCCACTATCCCCTTCGCTGTTGGTGAGCCTCCCGGTTGCCACCTCCCCATCCACTCGCAGCGCGGGATGAAGCCGCAGGGCAAAGGTGCCTTCCTTCGTATCACCCATCACCAGAGGTTCTTCTCCAGGCCGAAGAGTGATGGTCACGTCGATGCTACGGGCCTGATCGTTCCCTCCGAAGACCAGCTCTCGCTCGTCCGTGCAGATCAGCGTCTCCTCGTCGACCAGCCAGCGATAGCGACAGGTCAGTCGGCACCCGCTCTCAAGGTACTCCAGCTGGGCCTCACCCTGCTGGACCATCCGCTCATCGTTACCCTTCCCGTGCCAGAAGTCATGGCCGTTCACATCCCCATGGGCGAACCAGAATGACTGGTGGTGAGGGTGATCCTGACTCTCGCCCTCGACCACCCCCATCGGATAGGAACGAGTCATCGGTACCCCCCCCGGACCGTGGAGCGGATGAATGAACGGCCTCGGCTCAGCCGAGAGATGGACACTCGCAAACGGCTGGCCATCGAGGGTCACCTCGGCGACCTCACCAGCGTTCAGGATCTGAGCACGCGGGGAAGAACAGGTCACGAGGACAAGAGCGGCGAGGACTGCCAGGGCTGAGGACTCCGTATGGTTCATCTCAGCACTTTAGCAGTCGATCCCGTGTCGGTACGACCTCAGAATGGAAAGGTCACATGACCCGACCGTGCTCGAAGGCCCCCGGCCCTCGCAACTCCAGAGGCCTGCCGTACAGTCGTCCGAACCTGCCACAGGCCGGCACTTGTACGGCCCAGGCGAAGAGCTCAGGGACCGAAGACCAGCTCGACTCCATGGCTCGTATTGAACCCTCCACCGCACGGACCCGATACGGGATCCCGATACCAGATCTGCATCGTGCGCGTATCACCTGGTGAAACCCAGCTTCCGATCGAAGCCAGGCCAGGGCCCCAGCTCGCCGCTCCCGCAGGGCTGGAGATACGAACGCCAAGACGCTGAATCGTCCCGCCAGCACAACGCAAGCCATCCCCGAAGGCCAGCCCGCTGCCACCGCCAGCCTGGGTCGTCCCGGCAAAGAGCAGGGCAGGCCCACTCGGCTTGAGGCTACTGCCAGAGACCATCAAGTTGTCCGCACCAACACTCGTGGTTCCGGTGGCGACCATGGTGGCGCCTACTCCAGTTGAGTTGACACAACCCGCAGCCGGATCGTCATTCCCACAGGGACAGCCATTACCAAAACAGAAATTGATACCTAGTGCAGCTCCCAGGCTGCCGTCGGCGTTGACATTCTGAGCGTAAAGATCACCAGCGTCGTTGCGTGCATCGGTCCAGGCCAAGACCACCTGTCCCGTGGTGCCACGGACCGCCTGCATTCTTGACTTGCCGCTGGCTGTCGAGGACACATCAAATGTTGCGATATCGGTCGCACCAGCCGCATCGACATGCCTTCCCTTGAGTACATCCTGGTTGAAGCTGGGCACCTCCTTCCAGAAGACGAAGCAGCCGGAACCATCGACGACGGTTCGAACATTGCGAATCTCACCAGGACCAACAGGAATCAGGGTCGAGCCATTGGTTCCCCACTGGGCGGCTCCGGATGCATCGAACTTCTGGCCGGAGAGGCCTAGCTGGCTCTGGGATGTATTGGTCTCCTCCCAGAAGAGGTAGGTCTCTCCCGTCACCGCGTCGAAGTCCACCGAAGGGGCCACACGAAACTGTGAAGCATTGGTCGATCCCACCGAACCGTTGTGTGGGAATGCCTCTGTTCCATTGGCCAGGAGGTGCTGTGCATAGACCTGCAGTGGCGAAGTACCGTACCAGGCCAAGACGGCTCCTCCAGAGCCGTCGGGCACGAAGGTCGGGAAGTTTCCAATCTGAAGGGAACCGGAGTCGAAGACACTCACCGGTGTAGCTCCCCATGCGGTCGCACCGCTGGGGTCGAATTTCTGGGCGATAAGATGCTTGGGCGACAGGAAGTTTCCCGTCTGGAACACCATGGAGAGAATGGCATCGGCTCCCGCAGCATGCAGATCACTGGCGATGTAGGCTCCGCTTGCAGGTGTGAGCACCACGTCTGATCCCCACTGGTTCGCGCCGGTCGAGTCCAGACGCTGAAGCCGGGCACTGCTGCCCTGAGACCAGGCCACGACGATCTCCCCATCACTGGTCCCCGTGATCTTTGGCGAGGCCACGAAGTCGCTCGTGTTCGTGAGCTGAACGCCATTGGTTCCCCAGGAGAGCGATCCAGTCGGAGAGACTCGAGCTGCACTCACCTGGACACCGGAGAAGCGGTCATCTCGGAAGGCCAACAGCGCATTCCCTGCTGCATCAATGGCCAGCCCGTAGTCCTGAGTCGAAGAGAAGCCCCGGTCCGCAACCAGCACGCCGTCCTCTGCCCAGACCTCGTTACCAGCCACATCGAGCTTCTGCAGGCGAACATCGAAGCCATTGCCGATGCTGTCCAGCCAGCTGACATAGCAACCACCATCTGCGGTGGCGACCAGCTTCGTCTGAACCTGATCTCCCGCTGCATCCGAGACCACGAAGTTTGTCGCGGGATCCGACGACCACTGAGCCTGGGCTGAGGCGGCAGACAAGAGGAGGGTGAAACCAGTGATTGATAGCTTCGGTAGGGTGCACATGGCAAGGGGGCTCTAGGCCAAGAAATATGAGTCGGTACCTGGATGGCATTCTTCAAATGCTTCTTCGAAGTCTAGCGGAACTCCTAAGATTGGATAGTTTGTCACCAGTGAAAGCGTCGTCCAGCCCTGCCGCTGGCCGTACCAGCCCCATGGAGATACGCTCGCTGTCGCTCTCGCTGCCCCACTCCACGAGATCATGATCCACCCGGAAGCCCCCACTTTCGAAGACCACTGCAGCAAGACCCTTCAGGGTCTGCAAGTAGCGCTCATCGAACTCTACCGGGCTACGGGTGCGGCGCCCGACGCTCCTCAGGACATCTCCAGGGAGTACGGCGTCAATCGCAATCTGAGCTGGAAGGTGTCGCGCATCATGCGCGCCGAAGATCCATACGCGGTCTTCTACCACCTACCAGGAATGGCAGGACTTCATATCTTGCTCGATGCATTTCTCTCAGCAGGCGCACCCCCTGACAAGCTCGAAGCCGTCCGCTCGGCTATTTCCGAGTTCGAGCAGATGGTCAGCATGCACGCTGGCGACCGGCAGACCCTGGAGCTGATGCTCGACAGCCTGGCACCCACAGATGCTCTCAGCGAGCCCCTCGAGGTAAGCCGAAAGCTTGCATTCAGGGGAAATAGCGGGATCTGGGGAGTCCAGGCCAAGCTCCGTCTTCGCACGGTCTTGCTCGCGCCGAACCCCGACGATCCTGACATGCTGGATATCGCCCAGGTCAGCGGGCTGCTGGGACTGCGCCGCTTCCGACATGAGGCCGTCTGGCCGCTCTTCCTGAAGGAGGACTTCAACGATGACGGTACGCGCCGAGTGAACCAGGAGATCCCCATCGATCCGAACCTGGAGGACGCGGCAACCATGTTGATGCCCGAGTTCTGCTCGACTCCGCTGCCACAAATCCGTGCAACTCCTACCTCGCGAGGTACACGCTACGAACAGGTCGGCGGCAAACTCGGAAACTTTGGCTCAAGCACCTGCGTCTTCGGCTCGTTTCGTCGTCACTTCGCCCCTCGCCATCAGGATGGACAGAATGTCCGGGGTGAGTTCTTCTCGCCGATGAACGCCCCTGTGGAGCACCTGCTCTTCGATGTGATCGTCCACAAGGATCTGATCGCCGAGGGCCTGGAGCTCAAGGCCGAGGTCCTGCAAGCGGATGTCTCGAGCCCCTTCTTCAATCGTCACGGAGAGGGTCTGCCATGCCCCGAGCGTGTAAAGCGCCTCGGTCCGAGCCCCCACCAGACGGTGAATCCGCTCGCTCCGAAATATGGTGAGATCCTTCAGCAAGTCTATCGGCGTCTCGATTGGACACCCGGAGACTTCCGGGGCCTGCGATACGAGATGAGGTATCCGCCTCTGCCCTGCACCATAGTCCTCAGCTACGGGCTACCAGTCAAGCGCTCGTGAATAGCACGTCACCTTCGAGCACCCCCCTATTTCAATCCCCACGCTCTCCAATCAGGAGATAAGCCCATCAAGGGCAACGGCCACCCCTCTCCCCAATTCTCATGAAACTCAAGCCCGCTCTTCTTGCCGCAGCGACTCTCACCTGCTTCACTTCAATCGGCCTCGCCCAGGGTGCAGACGCATGTGCCAACGCTCAACCAATTGTTGGTCTGGGCGTCTTCAATTTTGACAACACGCTGGCCACTACCGACGGCGGTCCAGATCCGCTCTGCCTCGCGTTCGGCCAGGACTCGATCGAATTCGACGTGTGGTTCTCCTGGGTTGCACCGAATGACGGCACATTCATCGTCGACACCTGCAACCAGACGGTCATCGACACCAAGCTGGGAATCTATGATGGCACCTGCTCCGGGGCTGTGATTGCCTGTAATGACGACACCTGTTCGTTGCAGTCATCAGCCAGCTGGCAGGCGATGGCGGGCCAAACCTACCTGATTCGCCTGGGGATCTATCCCGGTGCGACCAGTGGACCAGGCACCGGTACCTTCACCATCACCGAGGATGTCCCGGTCCTTAACCCCGGTAATGGTAATTACTACCAGGCCATCGCCAACCCGGGCATCACCTGGGCCCAGGCCAATATCGACGCGCAAGCCGCGACCTTCAACGGTGTCGCAGGCCACCTGGCGACACTGACCGACCAGGCCGAGAACGACTTCGTGTTCACCATCGGGGATGTGCACTGGCACTTCCTTGGCGGCTTCCAGAATCTCAGCTCCCCCAACTACTCCGAGCCGGCTGGCGGCTGGGAGTGGGTGACTGGAGAGGCCTGGAGCTACACCAACTGGTGGCCGGGTGAGCCGAATGACACAGGACCGACGGGGCCAGAGCACACGCTCGAGCTGCTGCAAGGTGGGCAATACGGCGAGAGCTGGAATGATGTGGCCGACGTTCACAGTCGTGGCTATGTGATCGAATTTGAGACGGGCGTTGTCTCCGATCCAGGCACAGCTCTGTGCTTCGGTGATGGCACGGGCGCTACCTGCCCTTGCGGTCAGTTCGGCTCCATCGGTGAGGGCTGCCAGAACACTGGTGGGATCGGCGCGATCCTCGTCGGCTCCGGCAATGCCTCGCTGGCGAACGATACCTTCCAGCTCGACATCAGCGGGGTTCCCGGAGCCAAGCCGGGGCTGCTGGTCAAGGGCTCGACCTCGTTCCAGAACCCGGTCGGCGACGGCATCCTCTGCACCAGCCCACAGCAGCGCTCCCACGTGCAGATCACCATGTCTGATGGTTCGACCACCTTCACGGACTTCGACGGTAACCCCTTCGGGGCGATCTCAAATTCCGGTGGGGTGCCGACCTATTACCAGTTCTGGTACCGAGACCCGGGCAACACCTGCAGCGGCCAGGGCTTCAACTTCACCAATGCCTGGACCACCACCTGGACACCGTGATTGAGAGCTCCCTGGGGTGACGGCCAGCGGCCGTAACCATCAAGAGCACGGCGGCGCCGAGTGATCGGCGCCGCCGTGCTCGTTCAACAGCCCCCGATCACAGCAGCCATGAAGGCAACCCGCCCTGCTGACTCGGCCTGCAAGACCTATTCCGCCACGGCCTGCTGGGCTGCGGACTTCTGGGGAATGGCAAGAAGAACGGGGATGGAGGCCAGAACTGCGAAGCCCATGACCCCAAAAATGAGTGCGGTCCCCTCTTCCCCGAGCTGCGACACCAGCTCGGCTGCTCCCACACGACCAAAGTTAGTGACCGCCATGTAGAAGGTGAATTGAGTCCCCGCAACAGCGACCGAACACAGCCTCATGAAGAGTGAGAAACCCGCGACGGTCTGAGCGGAGACAAGGAAGGTCGCCACGAAGAGGTAGGTCACACAATACGATTACGAGGCGCGCAACGTGTCTGAGAGAGCCAGGCCCAAGCAGAGAACCACGATCAGCAAGCCAGCCCAGGAGTAGATCGCGCGAACGCCCAGCCGGTCCACGAGGAAGCCTCCCGCCAGCGCTCCGAACACCCCGGCGAGCGCCCCGCCACCTCCAGACACCTGGCTGTAAGTCTCCTGGGACCAACCCAGCTCGCTGGTGAAGAAGTAGGGGTTGACTGCCACCATCATGCCAACCATGACGCTAGCAGCAGCCGCGAAGAGGATCCCCAGCGCAGGGGCACGGCCTCGAAGGGCACCCCCGATTTCCCGTAGGAGTTCGAGGAGGCTCGACCCCTGCGCAAGCTCTCGCTGCTCTTCACCTTCGTCTCTCGACCAGGGAAAGAGGCGATCGCCCGGCCGCTCCCGAATCAGGAGCGGAAAGAGAGCTATACCAAAGAGCACGACGACCTCGAGAATGAACGCGGCCTGGACACCAAAGTGTGCGAGGACCGTCCCCATGCCCGCGCCTCCGATTGCAGTTCCCAGGTAATTCGAGGCCCACATCATCCCGTTGACTCGACCTCGCTCTTCCTCGAGGAGGACATCAACCGCCATGGCGTCGGAGGCGACATCTTGCAGGGAGACGAAGCAGTTATGCACGAAGACCATCCAGGCCAAGGTCTCGACCTCCCTCGAGAGATCGTCGACCAGGAACATCGCCAGGGCTGAGGCGCCCACGCCGAGTTGAGCCAGGAGCACCCAGGGCCTACGCCGGCCCATGGGCCGGAAGCCAAAACGATCGATCAGCACGCCCCAGACCAGCTTGAAGGACCAAGGCAAGGTCGCCAGCGCCGTGATCTTGGCCGTTTCCTCCAGGCCGCTACCCTGAGTTGCCACGTAGGCCAGCAGGGTGACGGTCACGAAGCCCCAGGGAATGCCCTGGGCGCAGTACAGTGCGCATAGCGTCAGGGTCCGTGCGCGGCGACTCTCGGTCAGCGTGAGCATGGCACTACCCTAAACGAAGTGAACAGCTCGGCCAGTTCCGCACTTAGATTAGAGGGCATGAAGTCACTGACCATCCTGATGCTTGCCTGCTCCTGCGCGGCCCCCCTGCCAAAGGCCGATCCACACCTGCAAGCCTCGAGCCTGGAGTCGGCCACCTGGACCAAGCTGGAGACTGGCTCGAGCTCGAGCCTTCGTGGGGTGCATGCTGTGAGCGACTCCGTGGTCTGGGCAACTGGCAGTCAGAATACAGTCCTGCGCACCATCGATGCGGGAGCCAGCTGGGACGTACTTCACCTTCCGGCAGTGGACTCCTACGAGATCCGTGACGTCCATGCCTGGAGTGACCACGAGGCAATCGTCCTTGGCGTGACTGATCCGGCCTCGGTCTGGCGCACAAGCGATGGCGGTCAGACCTGGGAGGAGCTCTTCCGGCATCCACAGGAGTCGGCCTTTCTCGACTCCTTCACCTTCTTCGACGAGCAACATGGCCTGCTCTTCGGCGACCCCATTGAGAATCAGTTCCTGCTCCTGAGGACAGGAGACGGAGGTCAGACCTGGCGACAGGTCGAGGGGCTACCAGCGGCGGCCACTGGCGAGGCGGCCTTTGCTGCCAGTGGCACCTGCGTGACTTCCAGTGGATCTCGACATGCCTGGATCGGTACAGGAGGCCTGCAGACGAGAGTGCTGTGCAGTTCCAATGGAGGCGCCAGCTGGACCCCCTCAGCAACCCCGATGTTGACCGGCGAACCGACAACCGGGATCTACTCGGTGGCATTTTGCAATGAGTCCGCCGGGGTGATCGTCGGTGGAGACTACACCAAGCCCGAGTCCAACAGCGGAAATGCTGCCTTCAGCAATGATGGAGGAAGGACCTGGAGCCTCGTCTCGGGGTCAGCGCGTCCCCGCGGCCACCGTGCGGGGGTTGCCTGGATTCATGGAACCTCGAATGCGCTGATCACGGTGGGCCGAGGCGGGTGCGACTTCTCCGTTGATCGAGGGCAGAGCTGGAGTCCGTTGAGCGACGAGGGCTATTACGCCATCTCCTTCTCTCCCGAAGGAGCGGGCTACGCTGTGGGTTCTGGGGGTCGAGTTGGGCGCCTGGAACTTGGGGACTGAGGGACGCACCGGGGCCGGTGCTCAGCGCCTCCCTCGAACCTCGAAGGCCGGAACCCTGGCCGAACCGGTGTCCTCACTGGCAGAGCCCAGTGCTCCCGCGAGCTTCTCTGCACGGAGCTTCAGGCTCCCGAGACTCTGGCGCAGGGCCGCCTGAACGTCCCCGTCGTCGTCAGGCACCCCATCGAGATCAAAGCCATACTGTCGGACCACCAGGTAACCCGCCCGCTGCTTCTCCTCACCCGAGCTGCTCTGCAGAGGCAGATAGATGTCGCGCCCCGCAAGCCAGTGGAAGTCACCACTGGTGGAATAGATGTCGCAGACCAGATTGCCCTGACTGTCGATGCGGTTGAGCATGCGCAGATCACAGCGGTAGTCGGGATACCACAGCGGCAGCTCGCACCTGAAGTAAAGCTTCAGCGCGGCAAACTCATTGCCCTGCGGGTCCTCACCTCGCACGTAGCCCTCTTCCCTGGGATAGATCTCCTCATAGCTCGAACCGGGAATATCAAAGTAAGCACGGTAGTCGTTCTCCGCCGTCTTGATCATCGCCAGGTTCGCGCGGATGATCGTCGCCGCTTGCTGGGCATTGGTTTCGACATCGATGGACTTCCAGGGCTCCCCCTCAACAGAGAGGTCCCAGGCACTCCCCAGCAGCATTCCATCCCGCGAGCTATCGTCATCCGGGTCCCACTTGGGTTTTCGGATGCTGCTCTCGAGCAGCAGTTCGCGTAGATCCGAACCCCATTCCCTCTCCAGCTCCGGTGCCGACTCCAGAACAACTCTCAGCCAGGTGGCCTGGTCCGCCTTGGTTCGGATCGCCAGCGCCAGATCACCCAGACCACGGTAGACACTTCCGCTCGAGTCTCGCGTCTCGAACTCAAGTACGGCGAGCGTCCTCATCTCCTGCAGCAGGTCCTGCCCCTTTGCCTTGCGCTTGTCCGGCAGTCGCCAGGTCGAGTCGAAGGTGCTCGAGGACATCTCTTCCCAGCTGACGACTCCTGGCTTGACAAGGAAGTCCTCGGCAGGCGCAAGCAGCAGGACCATGAGAAGCAGCGGACTCAAGGGCGTCGCTCCACTGAGGCAAAGAACTCACTCAGGTACTGCAGGACCACTTCAGGCCGCTCCTCGTGAGCGTAGTGCCCGGTCTCCGGAATCAGAACCAGGCGTGAGTCCGGAATCTGCTCGTGGAAGCGCCTGGCGTAGTAGTCGGGCCGGTAGCCAGCATCCTCGGCTCCCCAGAGCAGCAGAGTGGGCATTCCCAACCTGGAGAGCTGATCCTCTCGATCCCCGTTCTCGTCCTGGGCGAGGTCAATCATGGCCTGCCAGTTGGATCGGTTCTCACAGACGAGAAAGAACTCGTCCACTCGATCGGGCGGTATCTGACGAAAGTGCGGCTCGAGAGCCGAGGCAACTCGATCGGGGGAGTTGATCAACCAGCCGAAGTCAGCCAGCGAGTTCTCCCGCATCTGTACCTCTTCAGACAGCCAATCACCTGCGCGGCGCTCGACCCCCGATGAGCTCATCAGCACCAGGCCAGCAAACTGGTCTGGCGAGTCGGCAGCGGCACGCCAGGCAAACTCCCCACCGTAGGACTGCCCTACGAGGAAGACCGGCTCGAGCTCGAAGGACCGCACTGCCGCAGCCACGTAGTCGGCACAGACCTGGAAAGTGATCGGCCCTGGGCTCGAGGGCCCCAGACCATGGCCGATGACCTCGAGCAGGTAGACGTCACGCTCTGCAGCCAGCCCCGCGAACCCCTCACCCCCCAGGGCGATCTCGGCCCAGGTGAACATCGTCGAGGGGGTGCCGTGGACGAGAAAGACGGGCGTGCGAGGCACTCCCCTGCTGGTCGAGGGCATGTGCACGTAGACCAATTCGAGAGTCTCCGCAGTACCCCTGATATCGACCTCGATCTGCTTTCGTTGGAGCCCGAGCTCCCGGAGCCCGGCGTTCTTGTCAAGTTCCAGTAAGCGCGCCTCCAGATCCTCCTTCGAGAGAGAGCTGCACCCCGGGGAGACTCCAAGGAAAATGGCTCCCAACACCACCACGATGCCCACGATTCGCCACCGGGCCTGACCTTTTGGGCCTGAACTCCTCTTGTCCTGCATGCCCTGGGGTTCGGACCCCGGCGCACTCCGGATTCAGGCTCAGTTCCTAAAAGGACTTTTGAATCCGAGGAGCCCTCGCTGTCGAACTCCTTCTCGATGTGGGATCTCATTGAACTACCGCTCTGGGGGTTGATGGCAGCCAGCGCGATCATGCTCCTGCTCTGGTTCTTACAGCGAAAGACCGGGAACGCAGGAATCGTGGATGTGGCCTGGAGCGGCTCGATTGGGGCCCTGGCAGTGGCCTACGCCCTGCTCGAGGGTGGCTGGGGTCCGCGTCGTGCCCTGCTGGCCCTGCTGGCAGGCGGCTGGTCCTTGCGCCTGACTTACCACCTCGCGATACGAGTCCTGGGAGAGAGTGAGGACGGTCGCTACGCCACCATTCGGAGAGAACAGGGCGCGAATATTGACCGCTGGCTGTTCTGGTTCTTCCAAGCTCAGGCTGTCCTCGCCCTCCTGCTGTCCCTGACCTTTCTTGTACCTGCCAGGGCCAGTCTCGATCACTGGCGTGTCTGGGACCTGGTGGCCATCACCGTGTGGCTGATCTCGATCCTGGGCGAGACCATCGCCGACGGACAGCTCTCACGCTGGCGCAGGGCCCCCGCCAACCGAGGCCGCACCTGCCGCCGCGGTCTCTGGCGCTTCTCGCGCCACCCCAACTACTTCTTCGAGTGGATGCACTGGCTGACCTACCCACTGCTCGCCGTCGGGCTGCCACACGGGTGGCTCCTGTGGCTGACCCCGGCCGTGATGCTCTACCTCGTCCTCCGCGTCACTGGAGTACCTCCCACCGAAGAGCGCGCCCTCCAGAGCCGCGGAGATGACTACCGCGCTTATCAGCGCACCACCAATGCCTTCTTCCCGGGTCCCCCGCGGACCGAATCCACAAAGACCTCCGTCGAATCCCGATGAAAACCGCCATCCGTCTGGTCGAGAGCGGTCTCGTGCCCAAGCCCCTCATTCGCCGTGCGATCCGTGGTCTGCTCAAACGACGCCTTGAAGAGCTCGACGAGTTACATCCAGATCCTGGCAACCCTGGCGTGAGCGAGTGGGTCCGCAAGATGCGTGGAGCTCCAATCGCTCCGGTTCCGGACAAGGCAAACGAGCAGCACTACGAGCTCCCACCCGAGTTCTTCCACCTCGTGCTTGGCAAGCACCTCAAGTACAGCAGCGCCTTCTACAAGGAACCAAGGACAACCCTGGAAGAGGCGGAAGCCAGCATGCTGGCCCTGACCTGCGAGCGCGCCGACCTCGCGAATGGTCAGGATATCCTGGAGCTTGGCTGCGGCTGGGGCTCCCTGTCCCTATGGATGGCCAAGCACTACCCCTACAGCGACATCCTGGCGGTCTCGAACTCTGCCCCCCAGCGAGAGTGGATCATGGCGAAGGCTCGAGATCGTGGTCTCTTGAACCTCGAGGTCGTGACCCGCGACATGAACGTCTTCGATGCAGCTGAGTTCGAGAAGAGCTTCGACCGCATCGTTTCTGTTGAGATGTTCGAGCATATGCGGAACTGGGAGGAGCTCCTGGGCCGAGCATCGAGGTGGATTCGGCCTGATGGTTCACTGTTCCTCCATGTCTTCGCGCACCGCAAGCACGCCTACCCTTTCGAGGTACGTGACGATTCCGATTGGATGAGCAAGTACTTCTTCACCGGAGGACAGATGCCCAGCTTCGATCTCATCGATCATCTGGATTCGCCCTTCCAGATTGATGAGCGCTGGGAGGTCAGTGGGAATCATTACGCTCGTACTTCCGAAGACTGGGTCGAGGGCCTTGAGCGTAACCGTGAGAAGGTCATGCCTGTACTCGAGGAGACCTATGGGGCCAAGGACGCAGGGAAGTGGTTCCAGCGCTGGCGTGTCTTCTTCCTGGCTTGCGCTGAACTCTTTGCCTATGACGGTGGAAAAGAGTGGGTGGTCTGTCACCAGCGCCTGCGCCTCTCCAGCGATAAGGGCCAAGGTCGATGAGCCGGACGGGCACCCTGAACAGCATCGTGCGCTGGTTCGATGCCTGGGCCGTCGACGTCCGTGAAGACGAGGATCCCCGCCGAGTCGACTGGGCACGGATCGTTCCCTTCATCGTCCTGCACCTCTCCTGCGCCCTGTTCCTGGTCGTTGGTTGGTCCTGGACGGCGGTTGTCTTCGCGGCACTTTTTTATGCCGTGAGGATGTTCGCTATCACCGCCTTCTATCACCGCTACTTCTCGCATAGAGCCTTTCAGACCTCACGCAAGGTGCAGCTCTGCTTTGCCATCCTGGGTTCGATGGCGATCCAGCGTGGTCCTCTGTGGTGGGCCGCACACCACAGGTCCCATCACCGGCACTCCGATGAGGAGGGTGACGTCCACTCTCCCGATCGAGAGGGGTTCTGGTGGAGCCATCTGGGTTGGGTAGTGGCCCAGAAGAACTTCCGCACGCGCATTGAACTGGTACGAGATCTCGCGCGCTACCCGGAGCTCAGGTTCCTCGACCGCTTCGACATCCTGGTTCCTCTCCTGCTGATTCCGGCGATCTACTTTCTTGGTGCCGGACTGGAGGCCTTGGGGCTTGGAGGTGGCGGTTTTCAACTCCTGGTGTGGGGCTTCTCAATCTCGACGGTGGCGCTCTACCACCTGACATTCTGTGTGAACTCAGTGGCTCATCGCATGGGCTCACGACGCTACGAGACCAATGACAAGAGTCGCAACAATGCGCTCCTGGCACTCTTCACCCTGGGCGAAGGCTGGCACAACAACCATCACCACTACCCCGGCTCAGCCCGTCAGGGATTTGTCTGGTGGGAGGTCGATTTTTCCTACTACGCCCTGCGCTCATTGGCTGCCCTGGGCCTGGTGTGGAACCTGCGCCCGGTTCCTGCCCGTGTCCTCGAGACTGGTAAGCGAGGATGAGAGTAGCTGTAGTTGGAACAGGCATCTCTGGGATGGTCGCCGCCCGGCGCCTCTCAGAAGAGCACGACGTGACGGTCTTCGAAGCAGCCCCCTACCTTGGCGGACACACCAACACCGTGCAGGTCCAAGAAGGCGAGCGCCAGCTGTCAATCGACACCGGCTTCATCGTGTTCAACGAGAAGACCTATCCCGGCTTCTGCGGCTTGTTGAAGGAGCTGGGTGTGGCCTGGAAGGAGAGCGAGATGAGCTTCTCTGTCAGCAACGTGAAATCAGGGCTCGAGTACAACGGCACCTCGACCGACGGACTCTTCGCCCAGCGCCTGAATGCCCTGCGACCCTCTTTCTGGCGGATGATCCGGGACATCCTGCGCTTCTACCGCGAGGCACCTCTGGTCCTCGAGAGCTTCGAAGAAATCACCCTCGGTGAGTTCCTCGACAGGGGTGGCTACTCACGTACCTTCATCGAAGACCACCTGATTCCCATGGGGGCGGCTGTCTGGTCGGCCAGGCCAGAACGCATGCGTGACTTCCCCATGCACTTCCTGGTGCGCTTCTTCCACAACCATGGGTTCCTGCAAGTCGATGACCGGCCACAGTGGCTGGTAGTCGAGGGCGGATCCAAGAACTACATCGCACCGCTGATGGCCCCTCTTCATGACCGGGTCCACCTCAATACCCCCGTTGAGCGAATCAGACGAATGGCCGGCGGCGTGGAGCTACGCACTCGGAGCGGTCACGAGCAGGTCTTTGATCGTGTGGTGCTGGCGACCCACTCGGATCAGAGTCTACGCCTGCTGGACGATGCGACTCCACTCGAGCAGGAGATCCTGGGGGCCTTTCACTACCAGCGAAATGAGGCAGCGCTGCACACCGACAGCTCGCTCATGCCGCGCAAGAAGCGAGCCTGGGCCAGCTGGAACTACCATGTGACTGCGCCCCCATCAGACCTCTCCACGGTCACGTACTGGATGAACCGGCTGCAAGGCCTGAAGGCACAACGGGAGTATTTCGTAACGCTCAACAGAACTGGCGACATAGACCCCTCCAGGATCCTGCGAACGATCACCTATCACCATCCGATCTTCACCGAGGCTGCTGTCAAGGCCCAGAAAAGGCACACAGAGATCGATGGGGTCAACGGCGTTCACTTCTGTGGAGCCTACTGGCGTTACGGCTTCCACGAAGACGGAGTACAGAGCGCGCTGGCCGTGCTGCGCTCCTTTGGGCTGGTAGAGGCCGCATGACCGCAAGTGCCATCTACTCGGGAAGCGTCTACCACAGGCGTCTGTCTCCCAGACGACACGACTTCGACCATGGCGTGTACTTCCTGTACCTGGATCTCGACGAGCTCCCAGGCCTGCTGGTCGATACGAGGTTGCTTGACTCCTCCGGCCTCAGCAGCGTGCACTTTCGGCGAGAGGACTATCTTGGGCCGGCGGAGCAGCCGCTCAAGGAGGCCGTCCTCGACCGGGTCGAGGAGCAGCTGGGACGCCGCCCTGTGGGTCCGGTTCGACTCTTGAGCCAGGCTAGAGTGCTTCGCTACGTCTTCAATCCGGTCAGCTTCTACTACTGCTTTGATGAGCAGCAAGACCTTGACGCAGTCGTGGCAGAGATCACAAACACCCCCTGGGGAGAGAGACATGCGTACGTGATCGACAGCGAGGATCTTCAGGAGGGAGCCCTGCTTCGCTCTCAGTTCCATAAGGAATTTCACGTCTCACCATTCTTCGACATGGATCAGGTGTACGACTGGAGATTCTCGACCCCGGATGAACACCTCGAGGTCCACATGTCCAACCTCGAGTCCTCCAAGGCCGTCTTCCATGCGGGCATGACCTGCGAGCGGTCAGCCCTCACAGCGGAAAACTTGCGGCTTGCCCTCAGGCGCCATCCCCTGCAACCCCAACGGGTCAGCCTGGCGATCTACTTCCAGGCAGCACGGCTCTGGCTGAAGCGCATGCCCTTCTTCGTGCACCCCAGCAAACGACCTCTCTCCGATACCAAACCGAAAGTCATCCCGGCCGACGCGAACCCCTCATGAAGACCGAAGCCACACAACTCACCTCCACAAGATCTACGGACACCGTCCAGAGACGAAGACTGCCTTTCCTTGGACGTCAGGTCGTGGGGCGCCTGGAGCAGATTGAGGTCGGCAGTCTCGAGCTCCAGGCAGGCGGTGCAACCCTTCTCTTCGGCCATACCACCCCTGGCACTCCGACTGCTCGAGTACGGGTAACCGACGAGCGCTTCTGGTCAGCCGTTGCCACGCGCGGCAGTATCGGCGCAGGCGAGGGCTACGCCAGGGGCTGGTGGGAGAGCAGTGATCCGACCGAGGTTGTGCGCTTGTTTGTTCGGAACGAGTCTGCCCTGGATGGCCTGGAGAGCGGCGCAGCCAGGCTCTCCAGGCCAATCTTCGCTCTTTACCACGCCCTGCGGCGCAACAGCGAGAGCGGCAGTCGGGCAAACATCGCAGCCCACTACGACCTTTCCAATGACTTCTTCCGGCTGTTCCTCGACGAGACGATGACCTACTCGTGTGGCATCTTCGAGAACCAGAGCACGACCCTTCAGGAGGCCTCGATTGCCAAGATCGACCGACTGTGCCACAAGCTCCAGCTCAGGCCCTCCGATCATCTCCTTGAGATCGGAACTGGCTGGGGAGCCTTCGCCATTCACGCCGCTTCGGAGTTCGGTTGCCGGGTCACGACGACCACGATCAGCCGAGAACAGCACGACCTGGCGCAGCAACGCATTCGTGAGGCTGGACTCGAGGATCAGATCACGCTGCTCTTCGAGGACTACCGCGAACTCTGCGGCCAGTACGACAAGCTGGTCTCCGTGGAGATGATCGAGGCCGTCGGCCATCAGTACTTTGACACCTTCTTCGCTCGCTGCTCCGAGCTTCTCAAGCCCGATGGCCTGATGGCGCTGCAGGCCATCACGATTGCCGACCAGCACTACGAGCGTGCAAGGCGATCCGTCGACTTCATCCAGCGCTACATCTTTCCGGGCAGCTGCATCCCCTCCGTCTCGGCCCTCTGCCAGTCAATCTCCAGGTCTGGCGACCTCAAGCCTGTTCATCTCGAGGACATTGGGCCTCACTACCAGCGGACCCTGGCCACCTGGAGACTCAACCTCCGAGAGCACTGGGACGTCGCCCGGGCCCTCGGCTATGACGAGGAACACCTTCGTCTCTGGGAGTTCTACTTCGCCTACTGCGAGGGAGGCTACGCAGAGAGGCGGCTGGGAAACGCACAGTTCGTGCTGGCCAAGCCCGGAGCGCGCCAGACCCCCATCCTCCCGAACCTGCACTGAGTGGGGCTCCTTGATGAAGAGCCTGGCTAACTATGCCCTCTTCAACTGCGTCTGGTTCGCAGCGGTCCTCGGCGCCAGGGACGGGCACCTGTGGCTTGGGCTGCTGGCCGCCCTGGTGATGCTGGTGATTCACCTGGCGCTGATCCCCGACCGCAAGGCTGAGCTCGGCTACGTGCTCTGTGCGGGACTCATCGGTGCCCTGATCGACAGCTACATGCAGATGGTCGGAATTCTGCGATATCCGACCTCGGCCAGCGGCTGGCCCTTCCTGATCGCACCTCCCTGGATCTTCGCTCTCTGGTTCGCCTTCGCCATGCTGCCGCGCCTCTCCCTGGCCTGGTTACGCCATCGCCCGGTACTTGGGCTTGTGCTGGGATCCATCGGAGGCCCGCTCAGCTTCATGGCTGGTGCCCGCATGGGAGTCACCGAGGCCGGCTCCTCATGGACCTGGCTCTGGCTTGCGCTCGAGTATGGCTTGATGACTCCTATCTTGCTCGAACTCGCGCCCCCCACAGCCCCCACTCCACCACGGGACGTGGCCAGCTGCCAGGCGAAGCCGACCTCCAAGGTGCGATAGCCAGACGGTCTCGTACTGAGTGCCGTCCACGAGACGGCTTCTCACCCAGCGCATCGACCCTGGGGCTGGAGCAAGTCGCCCAGCACACACTCACATTCGATGGGCCGATTGGACCTTGCCAAAGATGGTCTCCAGGAAACGAAGCTCAACTGCGAACAGAGAGCTGCATCTGCTTCGAGTTGCATGAAATTTATTGAGGTTAGAGCTGATCTCGAGCCAGCTGCTCCCGCCGAATTCTCATAAGGCAGGAAGCCAGCCTTCTTGTCCTCGGAGCTCAGCCCCCCGAACGAGACACGGTCCCGGCTGCTCCAACCATTCCATACAAACTCCACCCTGGTCTACCTCGAGACCCTGGCAACCCGAGAGCTCATCATCATGCATCTAAGGACACTACTCGTCGCCACCGCAATAGCCTCAATCACAACATCCTGCTCCGGAAAATTCACCGCCTCGGATCATGACGCAGGCTGCATCCAGGTCACAGGCGGAACTGTCAAGTTCTCGGTCGGCAACGGCCGCATAACGATCAATGGAGAGGGGGCCCTCGCTGAGGTCAAGAAGAAGGATCTTCCCGAGTGCCAGGAGTGCTGGATCAGAGGCGAAATGGATGTCTATTACGACAGCAACGGCAACGGCTTGCATGACACAGGTGAACCGGGCAAGTACTGCAAGATCACACAGAACACGGTCCCCAACAGCTGCTCGACGAAGGTCGGAGGCATGAGTGTCAACCAGACTCAGGAAGGCGTCTTCATCATCGAATACGACTTCACGGACTGCAACGGGACCAAGCTCAACACGACGGAGAAAGTCAAGAAGAGCTGACCGCCAGCTGCCCCGTACATCAACGCACAAACTGTCCACTTCACCACTCAACGGCTAACTCCTGACCCCCCATCACCTCAATATGAAGTCTCTCAAGAAATCTCTCCTTGCTGCCGCCCTCACCACTGGGATCCTCTCCGCCGCGCTTGTGAGCAGCGCTCTATCGTCCGGGCCGGCCACTCTCCCTGCCCCGAACCCCGAGTCGGTCTACACCTTCTCAGACAACATCAAGGGGATCCAGCTGGACGTGCAGCTGGACATCATGCGAGGAGAGGTCACCTTCGTGGTCGAACCTCACACCCCCCACGACATCACGGTGATGACTGACGCCTTCACTCCCGAGAGAGCCGTGCTCATCGTCGAGAACCAAGGTCAAATTCGTGAGTTCCCTCTCGGCAAGGTCGCTGACAGGACCTACGTCGTGACGCTACCCGTGACGAGACTCACAGGGTCGGAGATGCAGGTCACGCTCAAGTCTGATGGCTTCACTCACTCCAATCCCCAAGAGACGTGGTCCGTAGCCCGCCGGATCGACTACTGAGAGAGACATCCAGAACAAGTTGTTGCTGCAAGCACGGGCCGCGAATCTCCGCGGCCCGTGCCTGTTTCTGCCTCGGGCAGCACCAGCGATCCACCGTGAGGGCTGTGCCTCAGAGACGAGCACGGTTACCCTGTTTGGCTCATGAGCTCTCTGACCTATCTCGCTGGCTACCCTCCTCAGCTTCAGGCTCAGGCCCGTGCCCTACTCGAAAAGGGTGAGCTCGGCCCTCTCCTCGCGAGCAAGTACCCCCAAGCACACGAGATAAGAACCAGCAAGGCCCTCTATTCCTACGTCCAGGAGCTCAAGTCACGTCACCTTCGCAAGGCGCCTCCCCTTGGGAGAGTCCATTACGACGACAAGATGCACGTGGTGCACAATGCCCTTGGCCTGAATGTCGCGGCTACGCATGTCCAGGGCTCCAAGCTTCGCAAGCGGCGAGAGCTGAGGGTCGCGAGTGTCTTCAAGGAAGCCCCGGCCAGCTTCCTCAGGATGATCGTTGTTCACGAGCTGGCTCACCTCAAGCACACCGAGCATGACCGGGACTTCTACAAGCTCTGTGTCCACATGGAACCCGAGTACCATCAGCTCGAGTTCGACATGCGTCTGTTCCTGACACTTCGAGAGCGTGACGAATGATGCGACGCACCAGAAAAAGCATGGCCATGAGCCTCAGAGGCTGACTGGCTGGCAAAAATCCGGGCAATTGAACTGGGGGCTATGGCTCAGCCCCTGCATCGGGGAAACTCTGGGTATGAGAACCAAATTGCGAGTCCTTCTACCCATACTGCTGTCGGCCGCCCTCGTCCACCAGGTCACTGCGATGCCGGAGGATCCGTTCCTCTCAGGTAGCGTGAAAGTCTCCGGCCAGGACTTTCCCTATCGTCTCCTGGCGCCGACGGAGATCGTCGAGGGCACGCGCTATCCGCTGGTCCTCTTCCTTCACGGCGCAGGCGAACGGGGCTCGGATAACCAGGCTCAACTACGGCACTTTCCCGAGCGTATGGTCGAGGAAGAGTACCGCAAGCGCTTCCCCTGCTTCTTGCTTGCTCCGCAGTGTCCGAGCAACAGTGATTGGGCTCCCAGCGCCCGGGGACTGGCTCAGGGTGGCCCCACCAGTGAGGGCCCAACCGAGCCCATGCAGGCAGCCATCAAGGCTCTTGGAGAGGTCCTCAGAGACAACCCCATCGACCCTGACCGGGTCTACCTCACCGGTCTCTCGATGGGAGGCGGCGGAACCTGGGACCTGGCCGTGCGTCACCCGGACTGGTTCGCCGCTGCGGTTCCCATCTGCGGCGGCGGAGATGCCACTGGTGCGGACAGGCTCGCAGGCCTGCCCCTCTCGGTCTGGCATGGCTCCGATGACACGCTGGTCGTTCCTGGGCGGTCCCAGGAAATGGTGGATGCCATCAAGGCCGTTGGTGGAAACGTCAGGTACACCGAACTACCAGGAGTCGGACATGGATCATGGGTGAAGGCCTACGACCTGGACCAGGCCGTGGACTGGATGTTCAAGCAGCGCAGGGACTCCAACGATGATCTTGATATCGCGATTGCACAGCTTGCTGCTGTGATGAATCAAGGAGAACGAGTTGCCTTCCTCGGGGACTCCATCACGCAGGCGGGCAACAATCCCGGTGGGTATGTGGACACCATCCGCAAGGGGCTGAACAAGACCAAGCCCGACCTGAAGGTGATACCGGCCGGTATCAGTGGACACAAGGTCCCCGACCTGCTGTCACGCTACCAGAAGGATGTGATCGAGCCCGGCGCCACCCTCGTCTTCATTTACATCGGGATCAACGACGTCTGGCACTCGGACTGGGACAAGGGCACGCCCCCGGAGGAGTTCGAGAGTGGCCTTCACCAGCTGATTCGCGACTTCCGCAAGAGTGGTGCCGAGGTCGTGCTGGCGACGCCCAGTGTGATCGGTGAGAAACCTCACGGTGAGAATCGCCTCGACAAGATGCTCGATGAGTTTGCTGAGATCTCCAGAAGAGTGGCTCGTGAGGAAGGGATCACGCTCTGTGACCTCCAGCTCGCCTTTGAGGATCACCTCTACTTCTTCAATCCCACCGGCATGGAGAAGGGAGTGCTCACCTCGGATGAAGTCCACCTCAACGACGTAGGTAACCAGCTACTGGCCATCGAGGCTGCGCGATCCCTGACCAGGGCCGCCCGCGTCCGCTCGAATTGAAGCCTGTCAGGTCTCCAATGGCGAAGAAGAATCGAGCCCCCTTGGCCTCAACGCGACGCGACCTGATCAGGGGTGGGGCAGCTGGTGCAGCCGGCCTCTTGATTGGGGCTCCCGCCTTCGCCCGCCACCGTCATCCCGGCGAACTGCTGAATGTTGCCTCGATCGGTGTCGGGGGCATGGGCGGCTCAGATCTGGCCTCCATTTCGAGCGGCCAGAAGGTGCGCATCGTCGCCCTGTGTGACGTGGACTCCAGGCGGCTTGGCAGTGCCAGCGGCAAGCATTCCGAGGCAAGAACCTTCTCGGACTGGAGAGTCCTGCTCGACGAGATGGGCGACAGCATCGACGCGGTCACCGTCTCGACACCTGACCACATGCACGGGCCGATCTCACTGGCGGCCATGCAGCTGGGCAAGCATGTTTATTGCCAGAAGCCCATCGCTCACAACCTGCGCGAGTGTCGTGCCATGGCGATCATCGCCGACGATAAGGATCTGGTCACCCAGATGGGCACTCAGATCCACAGCCACGGAGCGTATCGAAGTGCGGTTGCCACCCTCCGCAGCGGAGTCATCGGCAAGGTCAGCGAGGCACACCTGTGGGTGAGCAAGTCATGGGCGGGCCCCGCAGCTGGGCGACCGGACCGCAGCGACCCCGTACCCGCGGAGCTCGACTGGGATCTCTGGCTCGGGGTCGCGCCTGAACGCCCATTCGTCAATAGAATCTATCACCCGGCCGCCTGGCGTGGCTGGCGTGACTTCGGCGCAGGAACCCTGGGAGACATGGGCTGTCACATCTTTGACCCGGTCTTCGCAGCACTGGGCCTGGGCTCACCGAGCTCCGTGACCTCAAGCGGGCCGGCAGCCAGCATGGAGACCTTTGCCGCCGACTCGGACATCACCTACTCCTTCCCCGGAACAGAGTTCACCACCGAGAGCCTGAAGATGCGCTGGACCGATGGCAATGGCCCCAGCCGCCCCGATGCCAGTCGGGCCAGCCTGCCCGAGGGTGTCTCGCTGCCCGGTGCAGGCTCCTTCCTGGTCGGTGAGAAGGGAGTGATGGTCATCCCCCACTGGAGTACCCCGCGACTGTACAGCGCTGGAAAGACCATGGAGGCCGAGATCATCCCCATGCAAGATCGCAATCACTACCACGAGTGGAGCGACGCCTGCCGTGGCGAAGGCGAGACCTCGACCCCCTTCTCTTACTCTTCACCACTGACCGAGGCCGTCCTGGTCGGCACCATCGCGACCAGTTCACCTGGACGGGAGTTCAGGTGGGACGCTGAGAAGCTCAGCTTTGGCGACGAAGAGCTCGATCAGCTCGTTGAGCGAGACTATCGAGAGGGTTGGAGCGTCAACAGCCTCTAGGCTCAAGTCATGCTACGCACTCCAGCCTGGATCTTGAAGCCCCTGATCTTCCTGTTGCTCGCCGCAGCAAGTCAGGCTCAACAGCAACGCGTCTCCCAGGAAGCGATCAACCTGGCTGTCGATCGCGGAGTCGCCTGGCTTCTCGACCAGCAACGTCGAGACGGTTCCTGGGGCGAGAATGACATGGCGTCTGGAGGACATCGGGACCCGCGCAACGACCTGACTGCCTTTTGTACCTACAGCCTGATCAAGTGCAAGGTGCCGCTCCAGCACCCGGCAATCGAGCGGGCCCTGACCTATCTCGAGACGACCTGGCCCTCGACTACCTACTCCATAGCCAACCAGATCCTGCTCTTCTGCGAGATCGATGACGAGCGCAGGGAGAAACGCCTGCCCGAATTGCTCGACCGGCTCATCGAGCTGCAACACGACCGCCACGGCATCTGGGGGTACCCAGGACACCCATCGATTCAGACTGACCTCTCCAACACTCAGTACGCCGTGATGGCACTGCGAGCAGCAGCTCACAGTGGGATGAAGATCTCTCCAAAGGTCTGGACTCGAGTTGCCGAGCGTGTGCTCCTGCATCAGCAGTCTCCAATCGATGCCACGGTCGAGGTCAACCCCACATCCATCAAGCCACTGAAGAAGGCGGGGTTCGCCTATCTCCTCCCGAACCTCAATGCTCCGAGCAAGGGCTACAACGTTCCCAACTCCTCGATGACCACCGCCGGTCTTGCCATCCTCCGCATTGCGGAACAGCAACTCGGATCAAGATATCCCCAACGCCTCAAGCGCAAGGCGAACATCGGCATCGAACTGGGCTTTCGCTGGCTTCGCGAGAGCTTCTCCGTGAAGGAGAACGTGGCCGGGGATCAGGCCTGGATCTACTACTACCTCTACGGCCTGCAGCGCCTCGGCGCCCTCTTTGAAATCGAGCTGATTGGAGAACACAACTGGTACTGGGAGGGGGCGACAGAGCTCATCAAGTGGCAGGGACAGGACGGTCACTGGGAACAAGGCACCTACCAGCAGTGGCCGCGCCAGCCCATGCCGCACGGCAACACGGGTTACGCCCTGTTGTTCCTGGTGAAGGCCATGGCCCCGGTGACCTCAGGCTCAGCAGAGAATCGCGGCAACTACACGATCGACGATCCCCGCAATGAGGTCTTCCTGCGCGCCTCAGTACGCTCGAAGGTAAGCTGCTGGGTGAGCGGCTTCGGCGAGGGGGTCATCGAGGACAACTCCCTCCAGTCCCCTCAAGCCAAGGGGATGTTCGTCAGTGAGGTTCGTTACTACGTGGATGACAAGGTCCTGACCCGAGTCCCTGGTGATCCAGAGAAGCCCTGGAGAGGCGAGCGCTTCGCAGCAATGCTGGACATCAAGCGCAATGGCAACTTCAAGGTGCATGTTGGAGTTGTGGTCAGGAGCAACACCGACGAATCCGGGACACGGGAGCTCTTCTCAGAGCCAATCAACGTGATGCTCACAGGAGTTCTTGAGCCCTGGATGCTCGAACACTCGCGCTTCTTGGAGGTCAACCTGCTATCAGGAACCCAGGTCTCCGTAACAGCAAGTAGCTCTCGCGGTGATTGGACGTTAGCCGACCGCGCGATTGACGGTCTCGCTGCCAGTCGCTGGCTCTGCAAGGCGGACGACGAAAACCCAACCCTGACCCTGGAGCTGAGGCGGGCTCAGTACGCCAGAGCCCTGGTTCTGTGTCAATCCGACTCACAGCTCGCCGAGATCGGACGCCATTGCCGCGTCAAGCGCGTCGCCTTGCGCATCAACAACAGCAAGGACCCCATGGTGGTCGAGCTTGACGAGCATGTACTGCGTCCAGCGACGATCGAGCTTCCCAAGCGAATACGAATTCGCAAGCTGGAGATCGAGATCCTCGAGTTCGAGCCCGGCAACGAGTTCAAGAGTGAGGTCGGCTTCTCGGAAGTCGGCCTACTTGACAGGCTCTAGCTGAATCAGCGACGGCGCACGACTTCCAGCGAGCCATCTCCGTCAAGGTCGCCTCTCACGGACTCCGGTTCCTTCTCGGCAGCCTCGGGGATCACATCGAGCACACGATCACCATCTAGATCGGTGAATCCTCCCTTCAAGGCGAGTGGCGCTCCAGGAGCCAGAGCGATTGGAACAAGCCCCTTCTCGAATTGCCTGGCGTAGTACTGACCATCGGGAAGGATCGACAGTAGCACCCCAACGCCCTCGGTGTTGACATCGAGGACGACGCGACTCTTTGGCACCACGCAGCCAATCATTGGACCGCTACTGGCCTCGAGCCGTTGCTCTTCATCGAAGTGGTAGAGCATCAGCTGTCCGTCCCCCGCGACGTCCTCTCGCCAGACGAGTAGATCCTGCCGCCCATTACGATCCACGTCCCAGAGTGCAAAGCCCGCCACTCCCGCTGGAGCAATCCGTCTGAGCAGTGGCTCTCCGGTGGAGTCGAGGTAGAGATCTCCTCGACGATCCTCGAGCCCACCGTAGAGCGAGGCCATTCCCGCCAGGTCGGATGTCCCCAGGACGCCCTGGCTCTTCTCGTAGCTCGCGTGCATCACCGCCCCCTCGTCCAGGCTGTGATCGAGTCCAAGGACGTGGCCGAGCTCATGCAAGATGACCTGGGTGAGGTCGAGCTCACCTTCTCCGGCCAACGACCAGTCGCGATCAGAGTCGAAGTGAATGAAGCTTGTCGCGCTGACAGGTCCAGCGTGGGCCACGCTTGAGTCGTGGCCAAAGGACTGGCAATCCTCATGGCTGCCGCGGCGCCAGGCCAGCAAGACCTCTGGCCCATCTGCAGCGGGAGACTCCTGGAGGTGCACCATGTCCGTGGCATTCCAGATAGCCATCGCCTCTCGCACTGCGCTCAGGAATGACCCCGGAGCCAGGGGGCCCCCGGTTTCGTCCACACGGATGTTCAGGCGTGGCCCATCCATCAGACGTCCTCGGACTGCGAAGTGCGGCACGTCTCTCTGCCCTCCGGCCTCGCTCTCGAGAGGATCCGAGTCCAGCTCTCCTGGCGAGCAGGCAAGCAACAGAGAAACGAGAGCCGCCCCACCGGCGAAGCGGGCAGGGCGTTTGTAGTCAGCTACCAAGCGGCTGGCGTCGCGACCTAGAGGTCTTCGAGGAAGGCGATCAAATCAGCCTGCTCCGTGGGGCTGAGTCCCTCGTAGGAGACTCGAGCGGCGTCGCCTTCGCTGAAGTGGGAGCGAATGGCGCCGTCCAGATCCTCAGCACGGCCATCGTGCATGAAGGGCGCGGTATCGCCGATACCCCAGAGCGGCGCGGTGCGATAGAGCCCCACCTCTGCCCCCGGCTCGGACATACCGCGGAAGTCCGTTGGCATGACGTCGTGGAGCAGCAGGTTCGAGTAGAGGTTCACGGGACCGGCAGGGCCGGGCAGCGAGGGCACGTGACAGACGGCACAACCAACCTGCTCGAAGAGCAACTCACCTGCGGCAACCTCTGGAGCGGTCGAGCCAGTGCGAATCGGCGGGCCGAGCAACTTCATGAACATCTTGAGGTCCTCGAAGTCCCTCCTCGATAGCTCAGGATCAACGACGCCATCGGCATCGGTGAGGGCAGTCAGGCCTCGGTGGTCGTTGGGTGTGGTGATCCCCATCTCGCCAAGCATTGCGTCCCTGGCAAAGTCAGAGATCAAGGGGAGCTGAGCCTTCCATCCGAACTTGCCAATCTCGATCGTTCCGTTCACGTCGACACGGCGAGCTACACCAAACACACCGTCGCCATCAGCGTCCGTGGGGTCTTCATTCGCCAAGATGTCGATGTCCGCGATCTCGCTCACTAGCCCCAGGCCAAAGATCGCTGGCGTCTGACGCTGCTCGAAGACGTCGGCCTCCGGAGGGCACTCCTCTCGAAGAGCCACGAAGGGCGGGTGCAACTTGCTCAGGCTCTGACCCCCTTCGAGGTTCGTGAAGGGCCCCATTCCACCGTTGTCACTGCCGAAACGTGAGACGTTCAATTCCAACGCGCCGGACCCGCCAAGCACCGGATCCTGATGGCAGCCACGGCAGCTATCCGCGTTGATCTCAGGGGCGCCCAGCCCTGTAGAGGCATGGAAATCCCGGTCGAAGATCGCTCTTCCGCGATTGAACATTCCAAGCTCGATTGAGCTGACTCCAGAGATCGGCCCGCCGGGCTGCCCGATGCCAGGAGCTCCAGGGTTCACCACCTGGCCAGGAGCCAGGAAAGCGGAGCTGATCATCGCGCAGGAGACAGCCCCGAAGGTCGCCACTCGCAGGTTCATGGGATTCGTGGCTCTCATCACAGCTTCTCCAGGAACTCGATGACCTCGGCCTTCTCGGCGTCGGTCAGTGCAACGTAGGCATCGCGGGCCGTCTGGGCCTCACCACCATGAAGTGTGATGGCCTGCTCGAGAGTCTCCGCCCGACCATCGTGAAGGAATGGAGCGGACATCGAGACTCCCCAAAGGGGCTGGGTCCTGAACTCATGGCCATTCGTTATCGGGTCGAATTGTGACCACTGCGGCGTTCCGAAGTTCAGGCCGTCTGCAAGATCATCCCCCATGTCGTGGAGCAGCAGATCCGTGTAAGCATTGACCGGACCGCGCGACGACTCGAGGGAGGGAAGGTGGCAGGCCACACAACCCAGAGTCTCAAAGCGGGCTTCGCCGGCCAGCGCAGCGGGCGTGAAGGTTTTTGGCGTAGGTGGAGCCAGGAAGCGTGTAAACGCGATGAGATCGCCAAGGTCATCGTGACTGATCTCGGGATCAGGAATGCCATCGCCATCCGTTGTCGGGTCGTTCGGATTCGTCGTTCCCTGGAAGGCCGCCAGACTCGAGCTGACCGTTCCAGCGGAGCCGTTGAAGGGATCGCTGGTGATCCCCATCTGGTTCTGGAGCGGGGCCCTCGTGAAGACCTCGATGTTGTTGACCTGTGCTTTCACACCGAATCGACCGATGGCGCCATTGTCGGAGTTGAAGCGTCCGCTGATTCCGTCCCCGTCGAGATCGTGGGGGTCCGCGTTGGCAGTAATCGTCGGATCACTGATGAACTCGAAGAGTCCCGTCCCGAAGATCGGGATCGCATTGCGCTGGGCAATGGTGACCTCATAGGGGGCCGAGTCCGGATCTGGCATGCGCGCCCGACTGCCGTCCAGCTTGAAGTTGGCGTTCATGTGTGCCGGCAAGAATCCACCCCAGTCCCCCGAACCAAAGGCTGGGACGATGGGACTTGGCAGGTCCCGCAGGGCAACCTGCTGACCAAGCGGGTAGACCAGGCAGATGTAGAAGTTCCGATACAGCCTTGCGGATCCGCCGGGAACAGGCGTGCTGTGACATGAAGCGCAGGAGGTGGCATTGTAGAACGGACCAAGACCCTCGCTGGGCTTGAAGCGCCTGGAGAACACCTCGCGGCCACGCTCGAAGGAGGCGAGTTCAGCCGCCGTCAGTCCCTCGATTGGATCACCCAGTTGAGGACCCGCAGCCGGGGAGACTGTTGAATCAGGAGCCGTTCCCCCATCTCCGCCCCCACTGCAGGAAGTCATGGACATGGCTACAGCAAGGCCGATGGAGGCGCAGAGGTGTCTGGTGGTGCGCATTGATCAGATAGTCCTCAATCGAAATTAGTGCCGGAGCAAGGCGAGCACTCCTTAATGCTACCGCCGCTTCCACGGAAGGGTCGGGCTTAGAGTGGGTTGTTCAGTTTGTCCTGGGTGAAGTCGGATTCGCTGCCTGTGACCCCCTCTCATAGAACTCTCAGGCTGCCAGGATACCTGACTCTACCGCCCTTCTCCGATTTCTCGCCCCCAAAACAAGATATCGACATCTTTTTATTGCGCGAGATCCGTTTCTGATAGCCGAGAGGCCCCCATCAGGAGCATCGCCCAACCCGCCAGGAGGGCCAAGCCACCAACCGGGGTGATCATCCCGAGGACTCTCAGGTCCGTCAGGGTCATGGCGTACAGGCTACCGCTGAACAGCAGGATGCCCGCCTGGAATGCCCAGCCCGCGAAACGGGCCAGCCGCCCCTCAATGCAGGTCGCCGCGCAGGCGCTGATTCCCAGGGCGAGGGCATGGGCCAGCTGGTAGTGCGCTGCTGTTCTCCACCACTCCAGACGCTGGCTGGCGTCCTCCGATCCCTCCAGATAGCCCTCCAGTCCGTGAGCGCCGAAGGCCCCCAGAGCCACGGCCAGGAAACCGTTGATCGCGGTCATTCTCAAGAGCATTCGATCCATGAAAAGCAGCGGCCGTGCACTCGGTCAGGGAGTTCCTGCAAGCTGATGGAACTCCAGATCTTGACGGAACTGAAGGCAAACCTAACGTAGGGGGTAGATTATAGACCAACTGGACCCGAACCCAACCAAGGGCCCCCTTTCATGCTGAGCGTTACCGACGTCAAGAAGCTCTTGACCGACTCCTTTCCCGACGGGCAAGTCCGGGTCATCGACCTTACCGGAACCTCCGATCACTTCGGAGTGGACATCACCTCCTCACGCTTTGAGGGTCTGAGCCTGATCGAGCAGCACAAGCTAGTGCATGCGGCAGTCGGCACTCACCTGACAGAAGCAATCCACGCCCTCGATATCAAGACACGAACTCCCTGAAGAACTCGCCCCAAGCCCACTCCTTCCCAAAGACCGAACAACACCGCCCCAATCAACAATCGAGACATGTGGAACAAAGAGAAAGTCGCCGAGATCGTCGGTGAGAACAAGCTGGTCGTCTTCGCCAAAGGCACCCGTGAGCAACCTCAGTGCGGTTTCTCCGCACGGGCCTTCACCGTGCTCGAGATGCTCGGAAAGCCCTTCGAGGTCGTGAACATCTTTGATGATCCAGACATTCGCCCCTCACTGGTCGAGTTCAGCCAGTGGCCCACGACCCCTCAGGTATTCCTGAATGGTGAGTTCATTGGCGGCAGTGATGTCGTCCTCGAGATGTTCGAGAAGGGCGAGCTGAAGACCAAGGCGGACGCTGCCTTCGCTGACTAGGGCACCAACAGGTCACTCAGATCATGCAAGAGCAGCCCGGCGCGAGCCGGGCTGCTCTCATTCCATCGCGAGATGGTGAACCCTGACCCGCCAGGGCCGGTACCACCTGGCTCAGCCGCGGCGACCTGACTCGTCGACCATGACAGGGGCAGTTGGCCGCCCCGCTTCGAGGACGCTCTGGGCCAGAGCATTGGCCGAGTCGGCTGTCTCCGCGAACGCCTGCTTGGCCGAGTCGGCTGTCTCCGCGATCGCCTGCTTGGCCGAGTCGGCTGTCTCCGCGATCGCCTGCTTGGCCGAGTCCGCACGCTCGGCGATGACATGAGCTGCGTTGGCTGATTTCTCCACCAGAGCCGTCGTTGCGGCCGTTTTTTGAGCACGCACGCTCTCACGAGCTCGCTCGATCTTCTCGCGGGCCGTCCTCTTCAGCTCGCGGGTGAGACCGACCTTGGAGAGTGACCAGACAAACCACTTCGTCGGATCGAAGTGGTACCAGCAGATCCCGTTGCGGTAGTCGGTCTGAAAGCGGTGGTGGTAGTTGTGGTAGCCCTCTCCGAGGGTGATCAGTGCGGTCAGGAAGCTATCCCGAGCGGAGTTGTCCACCGAGAAGGGCTGCTTGCCGAAAATGTGCGTGAAGGAGTTCACCGAGAAGGTCGCGTGCCACTGCACCAGGAGCCTGAGGAAGCCGGTGATCAGCATCGCTCCGATGGGATCTCCCCAGATCAATCCAAGGCTGAAGGGCACCACTGCACCCATCAAGATCGCAAGGGCGAGGTAGTGCTTGTGCTGGAACATCACCAGCTTGTCCGCCTGAAGGTCCTTGACGCCGGTCGCTTTTCCGTCCGGGTCCAAGTAGAAGATCCAAACGATGTGAGCCCACCAGAACCCACGATTGATGTTGTAGGGATCCTTGACCGTATCAACCTTGGTGTGGTGGACACGGTGATCAGCAGACCACTTGAGTGCCGAATTCTGAACACCAGCAGCGCCGAACAGCAGGTAGAAGAGGCGCAGGGGCCAGCTCGCCTTGTAGGCGTTGTGGGCAAACAGCCTGTGGTAGCCGCCGGTGATCGAAATGCTCGAGCAGGCCAACCAGAGCAGGCCGAGCCCCAGCGACCACCAGGAGAACTGGACGGCCGCCATGTAGACAACCGCCGCCACCGCCAGGAAGTGGACAGATATGATGAACAACAGGTTTACCCAGTTGATCTTGGCCTTGGGCAATGTGGGCGTGCCGGCTTCCATGTGATAGAGGTCGAGAGTCGTCGGCGAATGTGCGGGGGTCCTTGCGAGAGCTGGTTCCTCGAGGGGGCGCTCGGGCCTACGCCCTGGTCACTTCTCCACCAGTGTCAGAGGAGAGTTCCCCGGCCTACCAGGAATGGAGCCAGTCCTGGCGGTTAGACTAGTCCGAACCATGGTCGCCCCCCCCCATTGATCGGCTCTTTCTTGCTCACTTCGGACAAGAAGGTCGGCTCTTTCCTGCCCGTTACAGGCGATGATGGGGAATCCCAGGCATCGGGAACCACCGGCATTCAGCGGCTCGAGATCATGAGCTCAGTCCAGTCATGTGGCCAAATTTGGCCCGAGAGATCCCTACCCCGCCCCTGGTGATTTCGCTTCCCACCGATACAGCAGCTCCGCTTGCCAGCACGCTCCCTGCCCGGGCCCGCCAGATCCTTCTGAGGGCGGCTCGCAGCCTGCAGGGTGCGCTCCTCGTGCCCTGTGAGGATGGAGATTCGGACCAGCTCATCAGGTTCAAGCATCCCCTGGGGCCGCCCCGGAGGGGTCACCCCAGGGAGAGTTGCCAGCCCCTGAAATTCCCGGCCATGATACCTGGACCGGCCGTCGCGAGCCGCGCCTCGAGCCAGGCGCGGAGGCCCCTCCGATGAGCTCGGCCCCCCACCTGAGATCGGGCTGGAGACGATCAGCCGACTGGGCTCTTCGCCTGACAGCAATTCTGACGGCCTGCACAGCTGCCTGGATTGCATGGACCAAACCCACGGCGGTGAATGGCTGGCTGTTCATGGATCTGGGCACGAGTGAGGCCACCGCTGAGTGGGTGGAGAAGATCGCCGCAGTCCTGCTGGTGATCTCCGCGGCAAGCCTGATCCGATCGACCTCCTTCTTGGCCTGCGCTCTGATCACGCTCTGGATGCTGTCCCTCGCGGGGGCCCGGACCTTGCAGGGGGGCGAGGAGTTCTCCGAGCTGGCTCTCGCTTCCAACGCTCTTCGATATTCAGCGCCGCCGGCCCTCTGGCTCTTGCATCTGAAGAGGGACCGTCTCGCCACCCTGCTGATGCGTCTTGCCCTGGCCTCGACCTTTGCAGCCCACGGCTACGAGGCCCTCCAGCAACATCCACAGTTCGTTGACCTGGTGATTCCGGCCGCTCGCCAGTACCTGGGTCTACAGCTCACAGAGTCCGAAGTACGGGGCATCCTGATCCTGATCGGCGTTGTTGATCTGGCTGTCGCTGTCGGAATCCTCCTCAGGCGCTCGCGATGGATTCTGGCCTACATGGCCGGTTGGGGTTTCATTACGCTCTTGAGTCGCCCACTCTCCTGGGGCTGGGAACGCTGGCCCGAGGCCGCGATCCGCTGCGCCCATGCCGGTGTTCCACTCGCCTTGCTCTTCTACTGGAGAGCCTGTACCCACCTTCAGAACAAGGACTGAGCCGAGGAGGCAATCACTCGATGAATCCCAAGAACACAAGGCTGGTCGCACTGCTCGCCAGCTGCTGCCTCTTTCTGATCACCGGCTCAACGATCGCCTCCTCTGGCCAGCCAGGACCGAGCCACTGTCGTGTGGTCTGGGGTGAGGATCCTGCCCACGTGGCCAAGATCTCCTGGAGCACGCAAGCTGCGGGCAGCAAGCATGAGGTCTTGCTGGCGACCTCACCGCAGGCAGGAGACCTCTCGGGTTACTCAATGCGCGTCACATCGCATCGCGATGGAGAGTTCACGCGGGACAGCCGCGACAAGGACAGTACGAGTCCAGCCTGGTACCACCACGCAGAGGTCCGGGATCTCGCTCCCTCGACCACGTACTGGTTCGTCATCGTCAGTGACCAGGTCCCCTCGAGGGAGTTCCACTTCATGACCGGGCCAGTCGACAATCGCCCCTTCAAGATCATCTATGGAGGTGATTCACGCTCCGGTCACCCCGCTCGCCAGGAGATGAACCGCTTCATGGCGAGCATCGCCCTCGAGGACCCGGACGTTCTCGCCTTTGCGCACGGGGGCGACTACATCATGTCAGGCGCACTCTGGTCGCACTGGAAGGCATGGCTCGATCACCACGAGCTGTCCGTTGCGGCCAGTGGTCGTGTCCTGCCCATCATTCCAGTGCGAGGGAATCACGACACCGGACCGCTCTACGACGAGGTATTCGATAGGCCAGGTGAAGCTGGGAAGAACTACTACACGACCCAGCTCGGATCCCAGGTGGCCCTGATCACCCTCAACTCCGAGATCAGCACGACCGGCGACCAGGCTCTCTGGCTCGAAGAGCAGCTAGCCGAACTTCGCCCGGCCAATCGCTGGTTACTGGCACAGTACCACCGCCCCCTCTTCCCCGCGGTCAAGTCGCCCGGTGCAGCCAAGTCAACCTGGGTTCCACTGTTTGAGCACTTCGATGTGGACCTCGTGTTGGAGTCAGATGGTCATGTGATCAAGCGCACGGTGCCGATTCGTGATGGGAAGCATGATCCTTCCGGTGTGACCTACATCGGCGAGGGAGGCCTGGGCGTTCCTCAGCGAACTCCTGATACGAAGCGCTGGTACCTCAAGGAGCCGGGCATGGCCGCCAGCGCTCACCACGTCTCAATTCTCGAGTTCTCAGACGAGGGGCTCCAGATACTCACGGTCGGCCCCCCCACTTCCGAGGGACGATTCGAGCCGAAGGAGTTCACGGAGGTCATTGCCCCACAAGCCGACTGGAGCTACCTCGTGGGCGAAGACCCCAGCCCCCAGTGGAGTGCTCGGAGCTTCGACTCCTCTGCCTGGCCGAAGGGCTCTGCAGGCTTCGGCTACGGAGATGATGATGACAGCACGCTGCTCGATGATATGCGTGGTGAGTACTCCCGAGTCTACCTCCGCAAGAGCATCGATGCAGATTCCCTCGAGGGCATCGAGGAGCTTGCGCTGATGATTCGCTACGACGACGCCTTCATCGCGTACGCCAACGGCAAGGAATTCAGCCGGGTCGGGGTGAAGAGCGGCGCAGGCGCTCTTGCCAAGGACATCCAGAGCCACGAGGCTCGTGATCGCTTCGACTACATCCCCATTCCCGACTGGCGCGCAGGACTCGAGGGCGGAGAACTCGTCCTGGCCATCGAGGGCCACAATGCATCGGCTTCCTCCAGTGACTTCACCCTCGACCTCTTCCTCATCGCCGACCCGTCAAACACCGGCAAGAGCGAGGGAGCAGCTGGACGAATCGTGCACGACGATCATCGGCTGGAACCTCGCACCCCCTGAGCCCCTCCTCGGATCGAGAGCCCCAAGATTGACGCCACGCTAGGTCAGAATCTCTCTCACGACCCGGCCATGCACATCCGTCAGGCGGAAGTCGCGGCCCTGCGACCGAAAGGTCAGTCGCTCGTGATCGATTCCCAGGAGGTGCAGGATCGTCGCGTGCAGGTCGTGCACGTGCACGGCCTCATCCACAACAGAGTACCCGATGTCGTCGGTGACACCAAATGAGAAGCCGGGCTTCACGCCGCCACCCGCCATCCACATGGTGAAGGCGTCGATGTGGTGGTCACGGCCGACGGCCACGCGCACCTCGCTCATTGGGGTACGGCCGAACTCCCCCCCCCAGATGACCAGGGTGTCCTCCAAGAGGCCCTGACGTTCGAGGTCGAGAACCAGAGCCGCTGACGCTCGGTCCACTTCACGACAGCGGGCCTCGAGCGGCGCACCCAGGTTGTTGTTGCCGTCGCCGTGATGATCCCAGTCCGCATGGTACAGCTGAACGAATCGCACTCCGCGCTCGACCAGGCGGCGCGCGAGCAGGCAGTTGCGCGCAAATGAGGGGCGCTCTCCTTCGATTCCATAGAGTTCGCGCACACTCTCTGGCTCTGACGAGACATCAACCAGCTCTGGCGCACTGCTCTGCATGCGTGCCGCCAGCTCATAGGAGGCCATACGTGCGGCAATGGTCTCGTCTTCCAGGGCCTCGTAGCGCAGCCTGTTCAGGCCGCCAACAGTCTTGAAGAACTCTCGCTGCTCCTCCTCGCTGATCCCCTCGGGCGTCCGCAAGTGAAGCACCGGCTCCGGCCCTGATCGAAGCGGAGTCCCTTGATAGCGCGGGGACAGGAATCCATTGCCCCAGAGTGGTGAGCCGCCGCGCGGACCGCGGTTACCTGACTGCAGCACGACGAAGCCGGGCAAGTCCTCCGACTCGCTACCAATTCCGTACTGAACCCAGGACCCCAGACTCGGTCGACCGAACTGCCCGAATCCGGTGTTCATGAACAGCTTGGCCGGCCCGTGGTTGATCTCGTTGGTCGAGAGTCCACGGAGGAAGCAGAGCTTGTCGACAATTGCCGCCGTGTGCGGCAGCAGCTCGCTGACCGGGGCCCCGCACTCACCGTGACGTGCAAACGCTCGCTGGCTCCCCATCAGTCGGGAGAGTCGCGGATCGATAAAGGCGAAGCGCTTGCCCTCGATCAAACCGGGAGGCGGTGCCTGTCCATCGAATTTCTGGAGAGCCTCCTTGTGCTCGAAGAGTTCGAACTGGCTGGGTGCACCGGCCATGTGGAGAAATATCACCCGTCGAGCTTGGGCAGCATGATGCAGCCCAGCGCCAACACCGGCCCAGGACTTGCCGGAGATGAGCTGGTGCATGGCCATGGTGCCCAGACCCAGCCCTCCAAGCTTGAGGAACTCTCTGCGCCTGAGCTGCAGGCTGTCTTCTCTCGCTTCGCTCTGCATCGCTCTAGCTCCTTGTGACGAACTCGTCCAGATTGATGAGGACACGTGCGATGGCAGCCCAGACTCGCTTCTCCCGCAGCTGATCTTCAGGATCCTGCTCCCTGTGTATCCGGCGGAGGTCTTCCAGGTGGGCCACCAGCACCTCCAATTCACGTGGAGCAGACTCACGTGCAAGGCAGAGCTCAAAGGCCAGCTCGAGCCGCTGCTCATCGTCCCCCGGCGAAGTCCTGAGGCGCTCCCCAAGGGCCCTCGCGATCTCGATCATCATCGGGTCATTCGCCAGGGTCAGGGCTTGCAAGGCCGTGTTGGAACGGCCTCGGCGAGTGCAAGTCGAGCTGGCGACAGGAGCATCGAAGGTGGTCAGAAATGGGTAGGTACTCGAACGCCACAGGCGCGTGTACATGGTCCGGCGAAAACGATCCTCTCCCTCAGAGGCCTTCCAGCTCTTTCTCGATTGGGTGAAGTCAAAGACCCCCTCGGGCTGTGGTGGTTGGACCGGAGGCCCTCCGACCTTCGAGGAGAGCTGACCACTGGCTCTCAGGGCCGAGTCCCGAATGACCTCGGCATCGACACGTAGCCGCTGCTGGCGACCGAGCCAGCGTCCACGCGGGTCCAGCTCATCCAGGTCCGGTCTTCTATCTGAAGACTGCCGATAGGTCGCAGAGGTCACAATCGAACGGTGGAGCGACTTGCGCGAGAACCCGCTCTGCACGAATGATTGCGCCAGCCACTCCAGCAGCTCCGGATGAGAGGGCTGCGCACCTCGAACACCAAAGTCGGCCTCGGTCTCTACCAGGCCCAGGCCAAAGAAGTGCTGCCACTCACGGTTGACTGTCACCCGATGCACCAGGGCATTACGAGGATCGACCAACCAGTTGGCGAGGTCCAGTCGGGTCTTGAGCGGATGATCAATCTCGAAGGACTGCATGGCCAGAGGAACGCCTGGCTCGACCGACTCCCTCGGCTGTAGAAAGTCACCCCGTTCAAAGACCCGGTTCGGACGCTTCACCCCACGCTCGCGCAAGATCAGCGTAGACGGAAGCCGCGGGGCGCTCTGCTTGTGACTCACCCAGGCATTCCAGGCCTCTTCCCAGGCCCCTGGAACGAGGGCAGCCTCTGCCTCTTCCTTGAACGCGACCCGAAAGCACCCAAGCACGTGGTGTCCCCCATGGTCCTGATGCAGCTCAAGGCGCATCTCCCAATCCCCTTCAGGTAGGGCCTCGGCCAGCTCAAAGTGAGCCACGTGCGGCCTTCCGAATCTTGGGCTGACCGCCCAACCGGAGCCCGACTCATCACTCAGGGCACCAGCCACTGGATAGTGACTGCCTCCTTCGGGTCCAAGGCCTTGGGAGTAACTGGAGGAACTGGCCGTGAACTGGCGCTCCTCGTACTCGGCCTCGCCAGCACGGCGCAGGAAGAGTCGCAACCGGGAGAGGACGAAGTTCCCACTACCCGACCGCCCCGGACCGTGGCCAGGGAGGTCGAGGTGTGGCAGTGCTTCGAGGCGTAGCACCCTTGCCCCCACGAGCGGCGGCCTGCCCTCCAGAACATAGACAGAGGTCACCGGGTTCTGACCAATACTCCGGATCGAACTGTCCTGCTCGATACGCAGCTCGGGCCCATTGCTCCCCGTTGCCTTGCTGGGAATCCAGGCAGTCCATCCAGCGGCCTGACCGGCTTCTCGAAGCGCAGTGCCAAGAGCCAGGTCAGCCTCCTCGTACGCTTCAAGCTCTGCCACACGGTCCTCTGTTGGCACCATCAAGCTTGGCTCTGAACTCACGCCCCCATCCTCAGTCTGATTGAAGAAGGCGAACATCTGGAAGTACTCGGTCTGTGAGACCGGGTCGTACTTATGCGTATGACATCGAGCGCAGGTAATCGATGAGCCCAACCAGACAGAGCCAGTCGTATCTACCCGGTCAATGACTGCATTCACCCGGTTCTCCTCATCCTTTGCACCGCCCTCCGCATTGATCTGAGTGTTGCGATGAAACCCGGTGGCGATCAACTGGTCTCGGGTTGGTGAGTCATTGAGATCCCCAGCGAGTTGCTGGCGTGTGAACTCATCAAAGGGGAGGTCCTCGGCGATGGCTGTCACGACCCAGTCACGGTAAGGCCACATGGAACGTCGGCCATCAATCGTGAATCCATGGGAATCGGCATAGCGAGCCAGGTCCAGCCAGCGACGAGCCTGATGTTCAGCGTAGGCGGTCGACTCAAGCAGCAGGTCCACGGCGCGCTCGTAGGCGCCCGGCTGATCATCCGCGAGGAATCTCTCCAGCTCCAAGACTGACGGCGTCATCCCAACAAGGTCGATGGACACCCGACGGAGTAGGGTGCGTCGATCCGCCGGAGCAGCGATGGAAAAACCCTCACGCTTCAGGCGTCTCTCCACAAACCCGTCGATGAGGTTCTCCTTCGAGGCTGCATCACCCGGGGGGATGACCTCGCGAAAGGACGTGTAGGCCCAGTGAGGCTCCCACTCCGCTCCCTCTTCGATCCAGCGACGCAGGACATCGATCTGCGTCTCGTCAAGCTCCTTGCCACTCTCTCGTGGCGGCATTCGATAGTCGACGTCTTGTTCGGTGAGGCGCAGGTACAGCTCGCTCTCCTCGGGATTTCCAGCGAGGAGCAGATGGTAGCTCCCCAGTCGTTCCTCGAGGCCCTCCTTGGTGTCAAGGCGTAGGCGTGCTTCACGCGCGCCTTCATCAGGCCCGTGGCAGGCAAAGCAATTCTCAGCCAGGATCGGACGAACATCCTGGGTGAAGTCAATCTCGTCTCCATGAACCACTACTGGCCCCCTCGCTGAAGCCAAGACCAGGCTAAGAGCGAGGACCAGCCACGAAGTCATGAAGGGTCTCTCGAAGATTGACATGCGGGATACAGGATAGGCGAGAGTGCCAGGCACGGTGCACGATCGATCAGAATCGATGGGTGAAAATCCTCGAGCCAGGACCGCAGTCCTCGGCAATTCGAGCTCCATGCCTGATCGATGGCCGGCCTTCGGCCATGCATGGCGTACCAATCCCCTCCTGCCATCGGCGGCAGCTGGGCACGATCCTCCCAAGACCAAACCAAACCCTCACCACAACTGTGCTCCAGGCACGAACACCGACTGAAGCTCGGTGCTAACCTCTCCTGCATGCTGGATCTAGATTTCGTTCGTGCACAGTTCCCCGCCCTCGATACTCCCTGGGCGCTCATGGATAACGCCGGTGGCAGTGCTCCCTGCCGCCAGGTGATTGACCGTGTTCGCGCCCACCTGGAACGAGTTCCATTTCAGCTCGGGGCGAGCTACCCCCTCTCGATGGAGGCCTCGGAAGCGGTACAGGCTGGACGTATTGCGGCCGCGACCCTCGTTGGCGCGGCCCCAGATGAGATCGTGCTGGGAGCTTCAGCGACGGTGCTCATCCAGCAACTAGCAGGCGTCCTCCGCCGCTCGTGGAAGGAGGGAGACGAGGTCATCGTCACCAACCTTGACCACGAGGCCAACGTCGGGCCATGGCGCAAGCTCGAGGAAACCGGCATCACTGTTCGCGAGTGGTGCATTCGCGAGGGTGACCTGAGCTTGCATCTCGAAGATCTCGAACCACTGCTGAACGAGCGAACACGTCTGGTTGCCTACACCCATTGCTCGAACGTGGTGGGATCGATTGTTGATGCCGCGGCGATCGCGGCGAGAGTTCACAGCGCGGGTGCGCTCACCTGTGTCGACGGCGTGGCCCTTGCCCCTCACCGGCGAGTCGACGTGAAGTCGTTGGGAGTCGATTTCTATCTGGCGAGCCTCTACAAGATCTATGGCCCTCACCTGGGTTTGATGTACGGTCGCCGAGATCTCCTGCTCGAGTCCAGGAGCCCAAACCACTTCTTCGTATCCGAGGACTCCTTGCCGTGGAAGTACGAGCCGGGAAACGTCTGCTACGAACTGGCGGCCTCACTGGTCGGGATAATCGACTATGCCAAGGACGTGCAATCGCACCATTGCGGCTCTTCAACTCCAGACCTCGATGGCTTCTTCGCCCGTATCGGCGAGCACGAGGAAGGACTCGTCACGCCACTCCTGTCATTCTTGGACCAACACCCCCTCACACGAGTCCTCGGCGAGAAATCACCAGATCGCTGCAGACGAGTCCCGACAGTCTCATTCCTCGTAGAAGGCCGCAACTCGAGTGAGGTCCCTCCGCTCCTGGACCAGAAGCAGCTCGCTGTTCGCTTCGGCCACTTCTACGCCTACCGACTCATTCGCACCCTGATCCTCCTCGACAGTGGAGGTGTCATACGCGTGAGCCTCGCACACTACAACTCACCTGAAGAGGTTCGGAGGCTGATCGAAGCCCTCGACGAGATCCTCTAGCGGTCCGAGCGACGCCCTCGAGTTCAATGACTCAAGAGCCGGGCTCCGGCTGGGGTTCGAGCAAGACCTCGCGAAAGTAGTGCCTGTCGTCCTCCCAGCACTCCTGTACGAGGAACCCAGCATCTCTCGCCAGCGCCTCGATCTCGGTGGCTGAGTACTTGTAGGAATCCTCCATGTGGATGGACTCTCCTGCCGTGAAGTGGATGTCCAATCCAAGCTCTGGGATCATGACCTGACATGGCCGTTCACAGATGAGGGACATCTCCACGGCCCCCTGTTCCTCATCGTACCGCGCCTGGTAGCGGAAACACTCCAGATCGAAATTACCCCCCAACTCACGGTTGATTCGAACCAGCAGGTTCTTGATGAACCTGCCCGTGGTGCCTGCCGCATCGTCGTAAGCTGCGTTGAGTACAGCGGCATCCTTCCGCAAATCGATGCCCAGGAGGATTCGATCGGCCGGAAGCAATGACTGACGTAGGGCACCTAGAAAAGTCACGGCATCGCGTCTCTCGAAGTTACCAATACTCGACCCTAGCCAGGCCACGAGACGTGGACTCTCTGAGGACCCTGCCTCCTGAGCGAGGAGTTCGAGCCCCGTGATGTACTCGGCTGCAATAGCTCGAACTATCAGCCCTGGAAATTGCTCCAGCAACCCAGCGGCGCTCTCCTCGAGCGCAGCACGCGAGATATCAATTGGCTCGAACACCAGGGAGCCGTGTCTCTCTATCAGAGCCTCGATCAAGAACCGTGTCTTCTCGGCGCTGCCGCTACCGAGCTCGATCAAGTGTGGTGGAGCATCAATCGTCGAAACGATTTTCGGAGCGACCCTCTCCAGAATTGAGGCTTCCACACGGGTTGGGTAGTACTCAGGTTGAGTGCAGATCTCCTCGAAGAGCTTGGAGCCTCTGTCGTCATACAAGAAGCGGCAGCTCATTCGCTTGGACCTTGCAAGCAGGCCCGAACGGACGTCGTCCCGAAATGCACGATTCGTGTCCATTTCGGGCCCCTGAATGAGAGTGAACCTTCCTTCGCTACTTCCACTCATCATTGATTCGGAGCATGGCCGGTGGAGAATATGGAGTCACCAGACATCCCCCATGCTCATCCCCGATGGTCACGCTGACCAGTTACCAACGACGCGGGGGGGGCTACACGCCTGGTCAACCCAAGCAATCCCTGGAATCGCGATCATGATGTAGTCTGGTGTGGAGAATTTCCACCCTGAAACTCACCGGCAATACACCAGTCTCGAAATCAGTCGACATGACAGCTCTCTCGCCCGCTCTCCTGTTCGCCTCAGCTCTCTGCTTCTCATCAGCGGCTCACGCGTCAGTTGAATCACGGAGCTTCCCGCTACTCCCGACCACGGAGGCTGGATCGCTTGGCGCAATCGAACTGATACCGATCCTTGCAGAGATCGACGAACTTCGAGATGCAGCCCCCACCTTGATCATGACCGGGGCTCCCCTGCCGGGCGGCCCGGTAGACCTCGAATTGCGGAGGCTCAGCATCGACGAGACGAGCCGTATCTATGTCAATGGTGAGCAGCAGCCTGGCTCCGCAGATAATGGAGACCTGAGCATCTGGCAAGGCAAGGTCCGGGGACGCACCAACTCCGACGTGCTACTGGGGTTCTCGAGACACGGCTGCCATGGCTGGATCCATGACGGTCTGGTGCGCTTCAACCTCCTGTCCTCTAGTGATGCGAATGGTGATTGGACAGCCTTTAGCTCGCGACTTGTCGCCGAGGAGCTCATTCAGGCCATCGGCCCCAACACTGCACCTACCTGCTCCACGGACACCTCGAGTGCGCCAGCCCCGTTGCAAGACCTGAGCAGCACGAGTCGATCGATCTCGGCGGGCACGCCCCTCACCCCCCTCGAGTGTCCGATTGCCATCGAGACTGACTACCAGCTCTTCCAGGTATTCGGGAGCCTGCCGGCCATGCAGAACTATGTGACCATGCTGATCACCGCCATGTCCGAGCGGATGCGCGATCAAGCCAGCGTGGTACTGACCTATCCCTACATCGGCTACTACACGGACGCGAACGACCCCTGGACCAGCCAGGACGGGAACGTCGACTGCGGCGTGGTACTCAATGAGTTCCAGGCTGCCTGGCAGTCCAATCTGCCCAATGGTGCCGTCCTGGGACACTTCCTGTCCGGAGCCTTCCTGGGCTGCGGCGTTGCCTGGGTAGGCACAGTCTGCAATCCGCTCTGGGGATTCTCGCTCTCCTGCTGCATCAACGGCGGCGTCACGTACCCAGTAGCTCAGGGATCCAGCACCTGGGACTTCTACGTGATGGCCCACGAGCTGGGCCACAACCTGGGCAGCCTGCACACTCATGACTACTGCCCCCCTCTAGACGAGTGCGCCAGCAATTGCAACGGAACCACGCAATGCACCAATCAGGGAACAAACCTCTCTTACTGCCACGGTTGTAGTGGTGGCATGAACAACATCAGTACCTACTACCACCCAACCGTGGTAGGCGTCATGCGTGCTCATGTCGAGAGTTCCTGCGTCCAGCCCTACTGCTCGGAAGTCGAGCAGTACTGCTGGGCATCGGAGAACTCCTACTCGACTGCTGGAGCACAGATCGACTGGTCCGGCTCCACCAGTATCGGCCAGAATGACTTCTCGCTGACCGTGCTGGGCGCGATCCCTGGAAGCCTTGGGCTCTTCTTCTACGGTGCTGGACAGACGGCTCTCCTTTTTGGAGATGGAGTGCGCTGCGTTGACGCGGCTGGAGCCTCCATCCTCCGGTTGAATCCGCCGGCGGCCGCTCTGCCCCTCGGGTTCGCTCACCGCGCTCTGGACTTCACTCAGCAGCCTGCCGTGAGTGGCCCTGGACAGATCCACCCTGCGAGTACCTGGAACTTCCAGTACTGGTATCGAGATACGCCAGCTGGCCTGTCCGGCTTCAATCTCTCCGATGCCCTCCAGGTCACCTTCTGCCCCTAGAACGAGCAGGCTTGAGAAGCACCAGCTACTGCGGGACTCGCAGGATCAGGGGTAGGACGTGCCCTCGCACTTGAGGCGAGGTTCCAGGGCGAGGGTCGAGGGGGTCGTTCTCCAGGATCCAGTCCCGGTACTCGACCTCTATTTTTTCCGGTGCTGAGTCCCGCTCCACGATCAGTGCGCCATTCGCGTCTGTCGCGCCAGCGAAGTGGCTGTCCACTCGCACGGTAGCCCTGGGCAATGGACGCATCGTTGGTTCGCGCCCCAGTACCACGATTCGTGCAGCCCATCCCCGGTGCAAGCCCACCCGAGCAACGCGCCTCCCTTCTCGCAACTCAAAGCTGTTCTCGTCTCCAAAGCTCGGCCGATACCCCTGCGCCCAGACTGACCAGTCATAGCTCGAGACCTGCGGGAAGGAGTCCTGGTCGATCGGTCCAGCGTGCATGAATACACCACTGCGATCCGAGACCGTCTGCTCCAGATGAGCTGCGGAGAACTCCTCTATCGGATCGCCAGTCAGCGCATCGAACACTTCGAAGCTCAAGGGAAGGACCTCGTCACGATCGAGCCGCACGAAATCGAGCCCGGCCGCGGGCGCCTCGACGGTCATTGTTCTGGGCTCCCAGTGCCAGGCTCCGAGATTGAAGAGACTGAGTTCATACATGCCCTCAGGTACATCCTTGAAGAGAAAGGAGAGAGCCTTGCCTCCCTCAAAGCTCTCCACGTCTTCGATCACCAGGTTGGCCCTTAGCTCCAGCCTGGGCTCCTCGAGACGGACTAGCTCGACGATCAGGGTGTCTGGCTCGGGAATTTCCGGGGGGAGCCAGTAACCCTTCTCACTGATCAACTGGCCAGAGATGTCCCCTGCAATTTCGAGGTCAGGCTCCAGGGGATAGCTCCAATCCCCCTCCGGATCCAGCAGCTCCACCTTCGAGACAGCGAGTCTCTGCGGCGGGAGAGGCTCCCCCTCGGCGGGCCTCCGTGGCGCGCCCTGCGACGCTTGCTTGCCGGCGATGGCCCCGGGAAGCTCCGTCGAGCTCTTGGTCCCTCGCGCCTCCCCCGTATGGTCCTGGGAGAGAGAGCCTGCTCGTGGATCGCCGGGCCTGCCCTGCCCTCCGAACACGAAGAAGAGCAGCAGCAAGAGACAGAGCCCGATGAGGGAGGCGGCTAGAAGGCTTCGCAAGGGAGTAAGCTGGCAGGTCGCATGACCTACCCCGTCTGACAACCCCTGGATACGAGTGAAGTGCCGCGGAATCCGAAGCCCTACAGCATGTTCTGCAACATGGAGATCAGCCCAGCCCGGGTCTCCAGCTTCCCAGTTGCCCCATTGCTCAGGACTGTCGTCGGCGTGAGGGTGCCGCCCGCCTGAAGAGTGGCCTTGTTCAGGTACTGGTTCTGCCCCGTGATCAGGTAGCCGAAGACGTAGATGTTCCAGGTCTGCCAGCCGTCATCCCCCTCGTTCCCACCTGGTGGCACATAGCCACAGAAGGCTGGCTGCTCCACATCGTATGGCCCCAGGGCAGTGTAGAAGTGCGGCGAGTTGTCCGCATAGGACCAGACCTGGTCCGAGATCATCGCCGCGGTCGATGACTTCAAGATGTTGTTGATGCGGGTGACCTGGGCAGAGTTCGCCCCGTCGTAGACGCTCTTCCTGACTCCCCAGAGGCCGTTCTGCAAGATGCACTCGCTGATCGACTGAACCAGCCGGTACTGGCCTCCAAAGTGGGCCGTATTCGGCTTGACCATGATGGTCCCTGAACAGCTGGAGCGGCCGTCTTCTAGCAAGTCGACGATATCGTCGAACCAGTACCGCGCCTGATCCCTCCAGGCAGGATCGGCTAGTGAGTAGTAGGAGGCAGCCGTATCGAACATCCAACCCTCGGCTCGATTGAGGTTGAAGCCCTCATTCATGTGCTCGTCGACGAAGATCCGGTCCCACAGCATCCCAGTCGAAACGCACTGACCGGTTACATCTTGAGGTCGGATCGAGTAGGTGGCGCGACTGAGCTCTGCCTGTAGCTGAAGATCGTCCTTTGCGATGGCGTCATTACCAAGCCATGCCAGCACCTTCGGTGCCCGTGTGTAGCGGATCAGGTGCTCCGCATCGACATAAGCGAAGTCCGCAAGGTTTGCCTCGTAGTCCGGCTGGCGCCCCTGATTGACCACGGCATCCACCTGAAAGGTTGGCGCGGTCAGGAAGCCATGTGGATCTCCCAGAGGCAGCCAGGGAATGATGAACATCCAGTTTGGCAGGACCGGTCCATCGGGCCCCGCATAGCTCCAGCTCTCCAGGTTGTAAGGCTCTCCATGCAGGTCGTAGAGCGCGGTCGGGTGTCGCTCCGTGTACATGCGATGCGTGATCTGAAACAGTCGATAGCCCTCGTTCGATGCTCCCCAGGCGGTTCGGACACCATCCCAGAAGTAGATCTCCGCCCCTCCCTGAAACCCTCCGCTGTGCGGGCCCCAGGGGTGCGCCCATCCCTGCGCGGAATAAGTGATAGGCCAGGGACCCGTGGAGCCGTTTGTCAGGGCACTGTTCATCCCTGCAAAGTCGCTCAATAGCTGGCTGCGAGAGTCGGCCGGACTCTCCAGCGGTTCCAGGACTGGAAGAGGCAGGTTCTGGGACCAGTAGCGGGCCGAGACCGGATTCCACCAGGAGAGCAAGCGGAAGTCAGAGGCGTTCATGCCATCCCTGCAAATCCCCAGGTTCTCTTCCTCGAGGACCGTCTGAGCACGCTGTCTCCAGCCCGTCTTGCAGAGCACCAGACGCCGATGAAACTGGTTCTGGATCTGCATCACGTGCAGCTGACCACCGCCAATCTGGGTCACGATCGGATAGACATCCGTCAGCCCCTCGCTGTACTTGGTTCCAAAGGTCGGCGTCTCGAAGGCCTGAAAGAGAGTCCACCCATCGGGAACCACTAGCTCGAGCTCATTGAAGTAGACCTTGCCCATCGGGTCGTCGTCCACTGTTCCCGAGTCCTTGCCCTCATGCCCGTTGTGTACACGCAAATCGATGGAAATGAATCCTGCGTCCTTCCATGTCGTCACATAACTGTGAACGCCCATGAGATGCGGCAGGGTTCCAGTCGCACCCTGGACCGGCGTTACGGGTTCAAGGTTCTCATAGGTACGAAACTGCTGCACGTACCCACCTGCTCGCTTGATCTTCAGGTCGAGCGGATCATTGACTCGAATATCATTGAGGAGGTCAGCTTCATAGGAGTGACCGAAGACATCGGTCGTCCGCAGCACGATTGAGTCTTCCTCATTGAGCATTGTCTCAATCTCTGGGTCCACCGTATGTGTCACGGCGGTACTCGAACGCCACAGAACCCC
>JABACD010000008.1:148504-195180 GCA_014237855.1 Planctomycetota bacterium
CGAGTTCCAGAGCTGACCCCATCAGGGCGTTCGACTGAGGCGATGATCTCGATCACATCTGCACCGTCATCCAGATTGGGATAGCGGCTGACCACCTCCACCTGAGTATCGACCACACTTCCGTCCTGATCTCGGACAGAGAAGGGTGAGGTCACCGTATCCAGAGGGTAGAGCCCCTTTGGCATCGGTAGCGTTCCCCTCAAGAAGAACTCATCAACGCTCGGCGCTCCAAGCTCGAACTCGGCCACCACATCGCCGATTTGAAATTCGTTGACGAAGCTGTCACCCGGATCTGGAGGTGAGGAGGTGTCGGTCAGCGACTCTCCTCCGCCTCCAGAACAACTTGCCAGTAGCAGGAGCAAAACGCCTGCCAGACGCCCTACGCCAGGTCGGAATCCACCAACGGCGAACCCTACGACAATTCCCTTGTGCAATCTGACTCCCAACCCGTCGACCTTCCTGACTCCAAGTTTCCTGGCAGCCCGGCGTGATCCGATCCCCATCGGCGCCCTGCTGCCTTCCCGGGACTACCACTCGACGGCCGCCTATCCGGGTCTGTTCCCAAAACAGAATTTCCTATAAATCCGCCCAATTTGGAGCGTTCGTTCCGATTGTTTTTGCCCGAAGAGGAGTCTCCTGGAGCCACGGGGGCTCGCGGAACGAAATTCTCGTGCCCGGAGGGCTGCAGCCCCCCCACCCGGGTGGGCGATACTCTTCGCGGACTTCTGACCCAGCCATGATCATCAGCCACACCCACCGCTTCGTCTTCATCGAGGTTCCTCTCACGGGGACGACTGCCATCGCGAGAGAGCTCCGGGCAAGCTACGGGGCTGAGGAGATCCTGGGCAAGCACGCCCACCTCTCGGAATTCCTACGTGTAGCGAGTCCCGCAGAAAGAGAGTACCGGGTCTGTGCCGGGGTCCGTCACCCCCTAGACCGCCTGCTCAGCTACTTCACGAAGTTGCGCAACAACCACAAGGGAGCCTTCGATAGTCCCAAGCAGTTCGAGGAGAAGGGCGGTTGGGTTACCAGAGCAGATCGGGATCGCTTCCGCTTCATCCAGGAGTCAGGGGGCGACTTCGGCGCCTACTTGGATCACTTCCATGGGGGCAGTCGACCTAGCATCAGCCAGTACAACTGGGGGCGCAGTCGCTACGACCACGTCATCCGCTTCGAAAGACTCAACGAGAGCTTCTTCGAGTTTCTGAAGGGAATGGGGATCAACCCCATCAGAGACCTGCCTGCCGCAAACGTGACGGCGAATCGCGACAAGGACTTCTTCAGCGCGTATCCGGTGAACTCCCGCAGCATGATGGTGCGGGTCTTCGGACCGCTGACGAGGGAGTGGGGCTATGACTTCCCCGAGGAGTGGGGTGATACCAGGCCCCCCCTCTCGAGTCGCCTTCAGTACGCCCTCTGGAACACCGCCGGCCGTTTTTCGACGGAAGTGCTCAAACTCACCCCACGCCACTATCAGCAGCTACGTATCAAGCTAAACCGCCGGCAGAAACAAGAACCCGCCCACCATTGAGGGGTTGGGCGTAACGCGCCCATCCGGGGTTCCCTGGCCAATCCATGCTATCTCTTCCAGTCCTCCTGCTCCTGCCTCTCCTGGGCGGCCCGCTCGCCGCTCAGGAGCAGCAAGACGAACCCACCTGGCCCGAAGCCCCTCCGGTGATGATCCAGTGGGATCCACGGGGGCCTGCCGAGCAGCTGGAGCAATCCTTCGAGCCCACCGAGTGGATCGTGGAGCAAGGCCGTCGTCGCCACGCCCGGGTCAACCATCGGGTTGACGATGTCGCCTTCTGCGTCTGGTTCGAGCAGTTCCGGGGTGTCAATGCAACTCGGGTGACCGTGGCTGCCATCAACGGTCTTCAAGATGCAGGGCCACGGTACTTCGAGCGCTATGCAATCTTCGTCGAGGGGGGCCAACGCGAGGAGATCGTCGGCAAGCACGTGATCCTGCCCAGGGGGGCGCTCCTGAGACGCTGGTCCACGGGCCCTGGTGCGAGTGTCCTCCGCGAATGGCGCCACGTCGACGACAACAAGCCGGTACCCGCCTGGGCGATCAGCGGAGCAAAGAAGGACACAGCCAAGCGCACCTCTTTTCCCTTCCGAAACATGGGAGGCAAGCCGATCGACCTGGGTCCCTACCTCTTCTTCTGGGGAAACAAGTCCCTGGGTGACTCACACGGCGGCTGGGGAATCGGCCCCTTTCATGGGGGCCCGGAAGACTGGCTGGCCTGTGCTGCCGGACGCCAGAACCGCGAGGCAGAGATGATGCTGAGCTTCCAGCGGCCGATCTGGCTGCTGGATGACGACTTCACCCCTCTGCAGCTGCAAGTGCCCTACTGGATGGGTCGCACTGAGGCTCATGAGCCGCCCCAGTACCAGTACGAGCTTGACGACTGGTGCCCCTACGCCAGGACCCTAGCCCAGTACAAGTTTGCTGACTACACCCATCTCTCGCGAGGCACCAGCGGCGCCGCTGCGGTCGCCAGTTACGACATCTTCGGCGTCGAGTGCCTGCGAGCCGTACTGACCGACTTCAAGATGGCGCAGAGCCTCACGCGCGTCATTGGGCAGGACGAGGATGGAAACGATCTACTCCATCCCGGGGCCCTTCAAGACAATCCACTACTGTTCCCCCTGTGGAAGAAGATCGAGACCGTTAGCGGTCCGACCTCCAGTGGTGGAGACCGCGGCCTGGCGCACTGGCTTCGCCTCTTGCGCTGGTGTCGCGGCCACATCCCTCCCGAGGAACTCGAACCATGGGAAGAAGGTCTACGTCAGCTCGTACGCGGACTCGCGGATCAGTACGGCGTCACCAATTGCAACGACACCCCCACCTGGGTCAGCAAGAAATCGGGGCAACTCTCCAGCCCCCTCAAGCCGCCCTTTGCCAAGACCTTTCATCAGCAACTGGTGACCTATGAGTGCCTGCAATTCGGCGGACTCGACGACATCGGTCAGGCCGGAAAGCGCTTTCTGACACCCAAGCCCCCGATGTACTTCGAGGTTCGCGAGGGAAAGCCCAACCAGACGGTCAAGCAGCGAAACCACTCTGCGAGCCGGGTCCAGAAGAACAAGAAGTGGGCCTATGAGGCCTATGCAAACTTCACACACGACATCATTGCCGGTCACAAGGGCGCGAGTGTCTTCCTCAAGCAGATGAGCACCCGAGGCGTGAATGGAAGCTCCCAGGACCTGGACTGCACACCGCGATTCTTGTGGGAGAAGTGGGCACGCTGAAGGATCGGTTCGTCCCAACCGACAGGGCGATTCAGCTGCTGCTGCGCCCCTGACGACGGGCGAGGTCCCGGTGGAGGGTCGCGAGAGCCTCCCCGATACGATCCCAGTCATAGCTTGTTTCCACACACTGCCGAGCCGAGGCTCCCATGCGCTCGGCCAGGCCTGGATCTGACAGCAGCTCTCCAATGGCCTCTGCAAACTGCACGGGGTCGTCACGGAGCAAGATATCCTGACCCTCGTGAGTCTCGATCCCTTCTGCACCAATCCGGGTAGAGACTGTCGCCTTCCCGAGGGCGAACGCCTCGAGAACCTTGAGGCGAGTGCCGGATCCATACCGAATGGGAACGACATAGACCGCGGCGGGATGAACCCAATCGCGAACATCCTCGACGAAGCCCGTGACGATGACGTCTTCTCTCTCCTCGCCACAAGCAACAAGCTTCGGCGGAGGATTCTTGCCGACTGCAATGAAACGGACCCCGGGAGACTTCTCCTGGATCAGTGGCAGGATCTCCTCGATGAAGTACAGGGCCGCGTCTTGGTTCGGCCCATAGGCGAGATCACCGACGAAGACAAGATCACTCCCGTCGCCGCTGGGCGAGACCTTCCGGGGTGTGAACTCGCTGCAGTCGACACCATTGGGGATCACACTCACACCTATCCCCTCGTCCAGACCCAGGAGACGCTCGCGCTCGGTCCTTGAACAGACGATCACGTGTGCGACCTGCCGAAACACCCTCGGTTCATGGGACGAGAGCAGCCTGGCTTCCCGGCGGCAGACCCAACGCCGGGCAGCACTCTTCTCGACCTCGGCTCGGCGTTCGTAGTACTCGAAGAGCAAGTTGTGGGTGTCAATCACTGCTGGAGGGGAGCGGTCCAGGTCGAAGTAGAGCGCCGTGTCCAGGTGATTGATGTGGACGGAGGTGAACTCACCCGATGCCAGCTCCTCGAGCACAACCTCTTGGAGCAACTTGTTCTCGTTATGGACCAGGACCGCTGGAAGTCCGCGGAGCATGCTGCTCAGGAGGCCGCCCAGCAGGGCGACTGCGCCCTGGCTCTTGGAGTCCGGCACGAGTCGCACCCCGGAACACAGCTCACCCAGCACCCGTGCTCCCTCTCTGGCTCCGGGAGAACCATCCGTGGTTGAACACAACACCACCTCGAATTCCCGGGCGAGGGCAGCCAGCATGAAGTAGGTACGAATGTTCCCCCCGGAGTCCTTCGGCCAGGGCAGCTGCTGGGACACGAACAGAATCTTGGGGCCCATGAGCCGGATCCTACGCAACCCTCGCCCACGAAGGTAGGCTGCTCGTATGCATGCCGACCCCATGGTGACCACCTCCGCTGTCGCAATCGTCGCAGGAGTCTGTGGACAGGTGATCTCTCGCCGGTTGCGGATCCCTGCAATCCTGCCACTCCTGATCACCGGAGTCCTCCTCGGGCCCAGTGTCCTGGAATTGATCGACCCCGCCAGCCTGGGTAGTGGGCTCCGGGTTCTGGTCGGCTTCGCGGTGGCGATCATCCTCTTCGAGGGGGGGCTCTCCCTGAAGCCCTCGGCCTTTCGTACAGCGGGCAGGGCGATTCGCAACCTGGTCACCATCGGGGCCCTCATGACCTGGGGGGGCTGCGCTCTCGCAGCCCGCTGGCTGTTCCCCGACCTGGGCTGGGAGATGGCAATCCTGTTTGGAGCGCTGGTCATCGTCACCGGGCCTACCGTGATCCAGCCGCTCCTGTACATGGTCCGACCCAGACAGCGAGTTGCTGACGTGCTGCGGGGTGAAGCCATTCTGATCGACCCCATCGGCGCACTCCTCGCTGTCCTGGTACTCGAGTTCCTGGTCGAAGCTGATGATGCTGGAACCGGACATGTGTTCTGGGCCTTCTTCCAGCGTGTAGGGGTGGGAGTCTTACTTGGTGGCGGCTGTGCACTGCTCCTCTCGTGGGTCCTGCGCAGGCCAAAGATCCTTGCTCGAGATCTACGCAACCTTGCCGTCGTAGCAGCTGCCATCGGCTCCTACGCCCTCTCGGAGAGCCTGCTCGGAGAGTCAGGTGTGCTCACCGTCACGCTTGCAGGGTTCCTGCTCGGTTGGATGCATCCACCTGGCCTCGAACAGGTAGAGGAGTTCAAGGGACAGCTGACACTGATGATGGTCTCCATCGTCTTCGTGCTGCTGTCCGCAAACCTCGAGCTCTCGGGCCTGCTGGACCTGGGTTGGCCCGGCGTGGGGCTCGTACTCGCGATCATCTTCATCGTCCGTCCAGCCACCATTTTCAGCTGCACCACCGGGACAGAGCTGACCCTCAACGAAAAGCTCTTCCTCTCCTGGATTGCGCCCCGTGGAATCGTTGCTGCGGCAGTCTCCTCACTCTTTGCACTGGTTCTCGAATCGAAGGGAGAGCCCGGAGGACGAGTGGTCATGAACATGACCTTTGCCGTGATTGCCGGCACCGTTGTCCTGCAGGCCCCCACAGCTCGTTTCGTTGCGAAGAGACTGAAGGTGCTCGAGGACCAGGCCAACGGCATCCTGTTCGTGGGCGCGAACCGAGTTGCTCGTGGTCTGGCGCGTGCACTGCACCGGGCGGGTTTCCCCATCCAGCTTCTGGACACGAGCTCCTATCAGGTAGAGCAGGCGCGCAAGATGGGAATGAATGCCACGCGGATAAACGCAGTGGACCCGCTCATGATCGAGAGGCTCGATCTGCACGGTATCGGTCACATGATCGCCGCCACGCCCAGTGACAGCCTCAACCGGCTGGCAGTCCAGATCTATGCGGACGTCTTTGGCCGCGAAAACGTTCGCACCCTGCGAATGTCGAACTCACCGCAAGATGATGAATCCACGGACGAGCCCACCTATCTCTCGGGTGATCGCGTCATGTGGGAGGAGCTCGCACGCAGCTTCGAGCAAGACCGTGAAGTACTCACCGCTGAAGTCGATCAGGATCTCAACGTCGATGAACTCGGAGAGCTGATCGAGGATGCCATACCGCTCTTGGCCTACGACGCCAAGGGCAACCTCAAGTTCCTCGAGGGAGGCTCACAGCTGAGCAAGGGTGACCTGCTCTTCTACCTGAGTCCCGGTAAACCGAGCCTGGAGATCGATCAAGAAGCGGTCGTCGAGGCCTGAACTGTCGACGAGAGAGGACGTGGTTCAATTGGGAGCAGCGACAGAACCCATGCGAAACCGCGCAATCAGGGGGGGTGCGGAGGCGCACACTACGTTCAGGGATGGTCAGGAAGGCCAAGGGGCTCGACCCAAATCGACGCTCTTCTTGAACATGGCATGGCTTTCGTAGCTGATAATCCCAGCAGCGCAGGCCCGGCCAACTCAAGAGAACCCGCGAGCACAGCATCAGCAAGACAAGCCTCTCATGACGAGTTCGATCCACCCGCGCGAGGTCCAAATCCTCACCCCACTGATCATCTGCGGAGCACTCCTCTGCACGAGGGGTTCGGCACAAGAGATGGTTGTGCCATCCTCACTCCAGGAGCGAGTGGAGGCCCCCAAGGAGCTGGAGCGCTCCGCACGACGAATCCTGCACTTCAAGCGAGGTGGAACCCAGATCGCAGTCGCACGCTTGGTCGGTGACCACTGGGAGGTCAAGACGAAGGAGGGCCACTGGCATGCCCACGCCAGGACAGATGTGAGCAGGGCGCCCAGGGAGTCCGAGGTCCGACGAGAACTCAAGAAGCGGTCAAAGGCAGCCCAGGCATCCGAGGGCCTCGAAGGCCGTGTAGCCCTGGCACGCTGGACGGCTGCAGAAGGCCTGATCGAGGATGCCCTGAAGGAGGCCGATGCAATCCTCGAGCTGGAGCCGAACAACTCCGACACACTGGAGTTCCTCACTGGCAGTCGCTTGATCGTCACTCCCAGCCTCAACGTCCCAGGTGAGGAGCTAGCCGAAGCCGTGGAGAAGCTCTCCCGCTGGGCCTCGAACTCTCCGCCAGCCGTCCGCGAGATCGCCATCCATCAGCTACGGGTGATCGAGGACACCGAGGCAATGCATGCGCGGCTTCTGGAAGGACTCTCCAACTTCTCAGTTCGACGACGAGCCTTCAGCGCTCATGCCCTGGGGCGACTCTTTCCAGGCCAAGACGCCAGGCGGCTGCTGCAGCACGCCATTCTGGACACCAGCGCTGGTGTGCGCCGCCAGTCTGCACAGGCCCTGGGAAATGCACGCCAGCCCGAGCTGATCACGCCAGCGGTGCGCGCACTCAACAGCTCAAACATCCGTGTCCGCACCCAGGCTGCAGAAGCCCTGGGCTTCATGGGATACCCCGCAGCCGTCGAGCCCCTCATCGGATACATCACCGCAGCAGCTCAATCCACTGGAAGCGGCGGCAGGGTGCCTCATGGCTATCTCTTCGTGGGTACTCAGACGGCCTACATTCAGGACTTCGATGTGGAGGTAGCCACCTTCCAGGCGGTTGCTGACCCACAGGTGAATGTCCTGCTCGAGGGCAGCGTGCTCGAAGCGGGCGTCTCCGGCGTGGTCGAGTACAGCTATGCCACCGAGGCTCGCGCAGCACGAACCTCACTGGGCCGCCTGACAGGCGCTGATCCAGGCAACACCGGACGCTCCTGGATGAGGTGGTGGAGCAAGAACGGTGCCCACTGGATGGAAAGTACTCCAGAGCCGACGGAACACAACGCGGGGTCCTGACGTCCCACCTGGTGGCCCAAGAGAGAGAGACTCCGCGCAGGTCGTCCCTCTTTCTCCTGAAGCGACTCAGCTGAGCAGTGCTTCCACGGCCCGCATCACACCAAGCCCCTCGCCGAGAGTTGGTAGGCAGGAGGGCTCGCCACGGAGCAGCGCGGCGAGTTCTGTCAGCTGAGAATCGGCCCCGCGAGATTCCCCAGCCTCCGGCTCCAGCGACGCCCAGCCCTCGGCATCGCTCATCGAGACCTCGGCCCAGTCCTCGACTCGATACGAGCGCGACTCGCAGAAGAGCGTCCACCGATTGAAGTCCGGTGCCGCCCCACCGGCTCCAGCCAGCAGCGAGATCGGCACCTCACCCGCACGGTACTCTGCGACCACTCGGGTCTCCGTCGCCCCTGGCTCACGGTCGACACTCGCATGGACCAGTTCCAGGGGTGCCAGGACACGCTGGGTCAGGTAAGCAAAGTGCGAGAACACCTCCCGCGAGAAGCCCCCCTCAACATCTCCAGCCAACCAGGGCCCCGCCTTGTGCCAGGAGCGCGGCCACTGAGAGAAGTGCAGCACGATCTCACAACGCAGTGGGCGACCGGCCGTGCCATCCAGGAGTTCACGCTCGAATCTCCGTAACCCTGGCAGGGTGGCGAACGGGAAGTTCATCACTGCCGCGAGTTTGGAGCTGCGTGCGATGGTCACCAACTCCTCGGCACTCTTCAGGTCTACGGCCAGTGGTTTCTCAAGGAAGAGGCCCCGGCCACTCTCGAGGACTCGGCGAGAGAGATCGACATGGCTCGCGGGTGGTGTAGCAACGTAGATCAGGTCCAGATCATTCCTGGCCAACAGGGCATCGATGGTCCTGCACGCCTCGAACCCGAATTCGCTCGCCATCGCCGCGGTCACATCTGCTGCCAGATCGAATCCCGCCACGGCTTCGAAATGAGAGTGGACAGCGAGACTTCCCAGCATCCTCCTCCCCATCAATCCCAGCCCGACGATTCCTACCCGGAACGGCCCTGCACTTCTGGTGCTCATGGCCAGACCCTAGCCGACCTCAGCGGATACGTCTCCAGTACTCGCCTGGATCCCTGCTGAATCTCGAGTCGGCCCAGGAACGCTCCAGACCGAGTTCTGGATGGCCACGCGAGGTGTCGCGGAAAAAGCCCGCGAATCTTCGGACAGGCTGCCGGGGCCGTGCGCTGGCTCCCACAAGTCCCGAACAGGAACCGCCGCTCAGTCCTTCAGAACCACATGAGGGCCATGACTCACGAACAAGAAACTCCCAGGACTGCTTCACGGTGCAACCGGCGCGCGATCCGGCTGATCACGTTCCTCATCCTCCTGGGGCCAGCACTGCCCTCCTGCCGCTCGAATGACACCTGGAGTTTCTCGCTGTCCAGGAACCTCGCCTGCTCTGACAGCCCCGTCTTCAATTTCAATGAGGTCTGTGCCGGCGACAACGAGGCCGCCTTGGCGATCCTGGCCATCGCTCTGCTGCCTGTCCTGATTGACATCGTGATCCTCCCGATCACCCTGACCCATGACATCTGCTCCCAGGGCTGAGAGGACGGTGAGTGACTCGCCGGGGCTGCCCCATTGAGCTCGGGGAGATGCAGCGAGTCCTTGCCGTGCCGCAGACCCCTCGAAGGAGTCACCCTGGAGACAATTGGCTAAGCTCTGAGCATGAGCTTCGATCAGAGCTGTCCGGACCCCTCTCGGCGCGCGTTTCTCTCCACCAGCGCGGGCATGGCCGCCACCGCCGGCCTCGCCTCGAGCCTGGCCCTCGGGGCCTGCTCGACGACTGAGGACCTCGAGCACGAGGCCAGGCTCGACGAGCAGCTCGCAGACCTCAAGAATCACCGCGACGAGCTGCTGCCCATCTCCAGGGAGGAGCACCTGGCCCGTCGGCTGCGCCTGGGCGAACTGCTCGCGCAGACGGGCTACGACGCGATGCTCATCGAGCCTTGCGCCACGATGAGGTATCTCACGGGTGTCACCTGGGGGCACTCGGAACGCCTGTTCGGCCTGGTCGTCCTCGCCGATGGATCTCACTTCTGGATCTGCCCAGCCTTCGAGGAGCAGAAGGCCAGGCTGCGAATTGAGGCCGAAGACGGCCCCTCGGGAGAAATCGTCACCTGGGATGAGCACGAGTACCCATTCGCTCCACTGGTCAGCGAGCTGGAGCAGCGACGGGCCCTGCGTATCTGCGTGGAGCCGAGCATCCGCTACGTCTTCGTCGCTGGACTGGCGGATGCGCTCGACCAGCCCCCGCCACCGTCCGCACGGGCACTCATCACCGAACTGCGGGGCCGCAAGGACGAGCACGAGCTGGCCCTGATGCGCAGGGCCAACGAGCTCACCCTCGAGGCCCTCGGCGCCTCGAGCGAGCTGATTCGCCCGGGCATGACGGGCCGCGACATCGGCAAGATCGTGAAGCACGCGCACACCCGGCTGGGCCTCACCAGCCACTGGGACCTGTCCCTGATCGGTCCAGCCGCAGCCTATCCCCATGGGGAGAATCGAGACATCCAGATCGCCCGGGGGGACGTCATCCTGATCGACACCGGCGGAGATCTTCACGGCTACAAGAGCGACAACACCCGCAGCTGGGTCTTCGATGCGAGCCCCACGGAGCGTCAATCGAAGGTCTGGCATGCGGTGCACGACGCTCAAAGGGCTGCCTTCGAGGCAATCCGCCCCGGGGTCCGCTCCGGCGACATCGACCTCGTCGCCCGGCGGTACCTCGAAGCCCTGGGCCTGACCGACGGATACAGCACCTTCTCCCATCGTCTCGGCCACGGAATCGGTATGGAGGGGCACGAGGACCCCTACTTCGATTCGGGTAGCGAGGTGGTGCTGGCAGAGGGCATGACCCTGAGCGACGAGCCGGGAATCTACCTCTACGGCGAGTTCGGAGTTCGCATCGAGGACATCATCGCCGTCACAACCGACGGGGCCGAGCACTTCGGGGACTGGCAACGCGGTCCGGAGGGGCCGCACTAGGAGCGCGGGTCGCTCAGTCCCCAGCCGGCTCCTCGAAGACGAAGCTCGATCCTGGCGGAAGGACGGCTTCGAACTCCTTCAGCCGAGCTTCGAGCTCGCTGAGGTGCGCTGGATCAGTGGCGTAGAAGGCCACCACATTGTCCGCGGGCGTGACCCTCGGCCCCCCCATCTTCAGCTCTCCGACCCGCCGCCAGCCCGCTGGCAAGCCCGGGAACCACTTGTCGTAGATCATCGCTGCCCGAATACCGTGCTCCTGCGCCAGGGGCCCCACCCAGGCGGCATCCGTGTTGTTCTGGCGCGCCTCGAGTGCCTCCAGTGAGGCCAGCCCCCACAGGTCGAGGACGTACTGGTCATTCTGGAACGCCGCCCAACCCAGATCATTGACCGCCACCGGCTCCGCCCAGAACTCCGTCAGGAAGCGATGCATGGAGAAGTGCTGCTGGTAGACGTTGTTGGAGGCAAGGGCATTGTTGGCCAGGCCAATGACGTACTCACGGCAGCCGATGCCAACCACCAGAAGCCCAACGATGGCTGTCTTGAACAGGGACTGCCCGAGAATCCAGGCGCGCAGCGGCTGCGCCCAGAGGAAGACGATGATCAGCAGTCCAGCGCTCCAGGCGTAGATCTCATAGCGGCTGTACCATCCGAAGCGACCGACCACCAGGTGCAGCAAGAGCCCCGCTCCAAAGCACAGGGCCGTGCGTCGCTCCACCTCGGAGCGCCGGGGCGAACAGCCCGTCGCGAGAAGCGCGACGACAGCCAGCGACATCAAGAGCCCCGGGGTGCTGGAGAGGTTGTGGTAGAGCCCATAGAGAATGGACTTCAGACCTCCCTCCGGGGCCACGGCCGCCGATTTCGCCAGCACAGAGGTCGGTAGCGGGTGGAGGCCCAGCGAGTGCAACAGGAAGGAATAGGCACCGATGCACAGGGTCATCAGCCCAGCGCACGCCAGGGCGCGCCCACGCTCACCCGACCACCAGAGCCAGAGCAGTGCTGAAGCGGAGAGAGCCGCATTCTCGTAGCGAACGAGAGGGCCGACGACGATCGCGACCAGCAACCAACGGGGAGCTCTACCCTGCTGACCGGCCACCAGGACTCCATGGGCCACCAGCACTGCCAGCAGTACCTGAAGCGAGTGCTCCATCCCTGTGAAGACCAGCCCAACGAGGTTGCAGGCCGGGATGGCAAGTACTGTCGCCAGAACGACCGCACCCTTCATCTTCACGTCGCTCCCAGGCCTCAGTGCCAGGGTGAATGCACGCTGGATGACCAGCAGGGTCAGAATCGCGCAGAGGGAATTCAGCACGAGGGGCACCCACTCCACCAGGCCCAGTGCGGTGAAGGGCGCGAGCAAGAAGGGCCAGAGAATGCTCGAGGAAGGCGCTGACACCTCGGCAAGGTTCAGACCGAAGTGTCCATCCAGTAGATTCTCCGCAAGCGCGAGGTGGATGTACGGATCATCGAGGGTGTACATCAGATACCCATCGTTCAGCACCAGAAGAGCCGCCAGCTCGACCATCAGGAGTACGCAGAGCACAGCGATGGGAACCAGGGACTCCTTCTCAGGGGGCGCGCTCCCGCTCTCCCCGCCATGGGCCGGTGCATTCATCGCGGGAGGGTACCGGATCAGTGGCTCGAACCCGAATGTTGGGCTCGGGGAGGGGCGGAAAGCTCGGTCAGTGGCGAACCAGCTGACCGAACTCCTTCCGACTCCCATATAGTCTTCTTGATACTTCCCGAGAGTAGCGCTGAATGAGATCAAGCTACCCAGGCATCATGTTCGTCATTGGTGGACGAAGATTGAATCGGGTCTATTGCCCAATCTGTCTGCAAAGGCAGAGATCCATCAGAAGAGGCACCCGGAACAGGCCGTTGCAGGCGTGAGAGAGCTCCGGCCAATCCGTTCATCATGGCCAAAAAACGCCGAAGTGGAGGCCATCGAGCTGCGTGGTAGCCCCGATTAGCGTCAGCAGGAGGGGATTCGTGCGAACGAAATCCAATCCTGACTCAGAAATCAGATGCCGTAGCTACGACGAATGGGAAGAGAAACGATTAGGACCCCGACTTTTCGATCAGCCCTGAGGTTCGCTCCAAAGCCTCCCCCGTCAATATGGAATTTGCTATCACTGTTTGCCTTGCCGCAGTCTCCGCGGTCCTCGGGTCATACGTTGCCCGCTACTTCTGTGATCGGAAGCACCAAGAGGAGCTCAATGAGCTCGATGAGGTGATGACCTGCGAGCTGGAGAAGAGTTTCCAGGTCTACTGCAATCTGGAAGAACGGGTCGTGAAGATCCTGGGATCCATGCGCCGCAAGGACGCCGAGGTCGCCCAGAAACTGAACTTCCAGCGCGAGAACATCATCTGCTTGCAAGAGGCCCTCGACGCCTACGGCAGCATGATGACTGTCGACAGTGCCGGTGACTCTCAGGAGCAAGAAGACCTCGAGCGCGCCTTCCAGGCTGCTCTCGAGCCGATCTCCTGCGGGCCTGAGGAACAGGAGATCGTCGATCTCCCCAGCGACACCGAGGAGTTGAACTTCCTCTTCGAAGAGGTCGATCGCAAGGCTGCGGAGACCGAACGCGAGCATCTCAGGGCAGTGGAGGAACAAACTCAGTTCATCCAGCAGCTCACGACTCGCACGCAGGGACTCGAGCCCGTCGCCGAGGCTCTCTGCAAGCGTGAGAAGGAAATCGTCGTGCTCAAGATGCTGCATGACCAGCTGACCCAGACCAACGAGACCCAGATAGAGCTGATCAAGGGGTGTCTGCGCGACTTCGAACCGATCGTAAGCCAGGTCCACGACGATCAGAATGTTCTCGATAACTGGAAAGAGAGGCTCCTGGAAATCGAGGAGCTCGGGACCACCAAGCTCGAAGAGCTCCAGATCCGCGTGGCAGAGCTCGAGATGGAGCTCGAGGAGGCTCACAGCCAGGCAACCGTCCTCGGTGAAAAGCTCGCCAGCGGAGGCTATCGGGTTGAGCAGCTCGAGGCCGAGCTTGATGAGAGCAAGGAGCAGTGCAACGCAGTCGAGGTTCAGCTGATCGATGCTCAGGAGAAGATCAGCGACCTCGACCACCAGCTCTCTTACAGCCATGGTCATGAGTCCGAGACCCTGATCTCGCTCGAGAAGAGCCGAGCCGCCCTGCTCGAGATCGAGAACCAGCAGCGGGAGGAGCGCGCCCAGGCGAATCAGCTCGCCCAAGAGCTCGAGGCCGAGCTGGAAGAAGCCCGCAACGGTCTCCAGCAATCGATGGAGGAACGCTGCTCGATGGAGTCCCACATCGGTCAACTCGGCGGCGAGCTCTCCGAGGTCCACGGAAGACTTCGCCAGCGCGAGCAGGAATTTACCGACAGCAAGATGGAGCTTCGTGGCCGAATCGAGGAACTCCAGTGCCAGGTCGAGTCCTTCGAGCTCACCGTCGAGTCACGGGACTCCGTGATCCAGGAGCGCGAGCAGCAAGTCTCCCAGCTGGAACAGGCCATCTCGGACAACGAGACCGACCTTGAGCTCCATGTGCTTGAGATCGCTCGGCTCGAGAAGAACCTGGGTGAGAACAGCGAGAGCACGGGGCAGCTCCAGGAGAACCTCGAGCAACAGCACCAGGAATTCAGGCAGCAAGCCGAGGAGCTCAAGGATCGTGGACAGCAGGTCTTCGAACTCGAGCAGGCAGTCTCCCAGAAGTCTGATCAGATTCGCGGTCTCGAGCAGCAGCTCGTCAGCAGGCTCGAGGAGGTCACGAACGCCAGGAACGAGATGGAGGAGCGTGACCTGATGATCATGGAACTCGAGGGCAGCATCGAGCAGCTCAGGAACGAGGTCGCGGTCCACCAGACCGAGCTGGAGAGGCGACAGGGCGAGTTCGAAGAGCTCTGGCAGGTGCTCGATGAGGTCGAGCAGGCCAAGTCCGAGCTCGAGACGGAGCTGAGTAAGACCAGCCACGATGTCGACGACAAGGACACCATGATCGAGCAGCTGGCGGGCCAGCTCAACGAGGTCTGCGGCGAGGCCGACGCCAACCGCCGTGCGATGCTCGACAAGGTCTCCACCTTCCGCGAAGCCCAATCGATGATTGAGGCCATGCGCCCGATGCTAGAGGGTCTCGAGACCACGCTGAAAGAGCAGGGCGTGGATGTCGACCAGCCGGAAGACCCCACCGAGAGCTGATCTTCGTATCGACGAATGGTCGGAGGGTCCCGGCAAAATGCTTGACCCTCGACATGCCTGCGCGCCCGATTCTCGAATCGGGCGCGCTCGTTTCATTTGCGGTCCTCGGTAGCCGCTGGGACTACCGCCTGGCCGGCTCGCCGGGTGAGGGCATCGTGCGCTTGATGAACTCCCTGATATCGTCGTTGGCCGCCTTCAAGTCGGGCCTGCGCAGGTACATCATGTGGCCCGATCGATAGCCCTTCCACGACATGCGATCCTGAAAGCGCCCGGAAGGGTCCATGTTCCACATGGTGTACTTGGCGTTGAAGTAGTCTGTCCCACCGTCGTAGTAGCCCGACTGCACGAGGACATGAAGGTAGGGGTTCTGGGCCATCGCGCGCTGGAGGGTGCGGCCCGTCCCGTCGCCATCTCGATTCCAGGGGTGGACAGGACCAAACAGCCAGTACTGCAGGTCCGTGTCGTACCCGAGCACCTCACGTAGGTAGTGATTGATGGCCGGAGAGAAGGCGTGATTCCAGGAAGTCAGCGCCGGGTCGAAATCCGGACGCGGGCCTGAATCCGCTCGGTCCAGGCCGCGATAGCGGGAGTCCAGCCGCCCGACGGTGAGCCCCTCGTCACGCAGGAGTTCCTTCCAGTAGAAGGAGGTTGGAACGGCCATGTTGTGCTGGCGCACGACGGCCACATCTAGCCCGGAGTAGCGTGCGTAGCGAGAGCACAGCTCCTCGCGAGCCTCCCCGGAGAGCGACCCTCCACGGGCGATAGCCGGCAGAAGCTCATCCATGGTGAAGGCCTCCACCTCTGGCAGGAGCTCCTCGAGGTCACGCGCCTGAAGCGCTTGATCGAGCTTCTCGTGGAACCAGGCCGTGGCCGTGAAGTAGGGCAGATAGAGTGCCTTCTCGACCGGGCCATCTCGGTCGATTCCAAGCTCCGTGGGAGAGACCAGGACAACCCCATTGAGGTACATCCACTGGGAGCCCTGCAGGGCCCCTGCCAGGCCGGAGACCCGCGTTGTCCCGTAGGACTCGCCAATCAGGTACTTGGGAGAAGTCCAGCGCCCCTGCCGTGTGACAAAGGTCCCGAGCCAGCGTGCCAGGTACTCGACGTCCTCATTGACGCCAAAGAACTGAGACCGGTCCGCCTGGTTCAAGATTCTCGAGAAGCCCGTGTTGACCGGATCAATGAAGACGATGTCAGCCACATCCAGGATCGAGTGTGGATTCTCCTGGATGCCGTAGGGCTGCACCGGGTAGCCCTCATCGTCGATCTTCAAGAGTCGCGGCCCCGTGTAGGCCAGATGCATCCAGACTGAGGCCGAGCCCGGCCCCCCATTGAAGGAGAACACCAGCGGACGCGTGGCCTGGTCCTTCACATCACTCCTCTCGTAGTACGTGTAGAACATCGAGGCGACCGGCTCACCATCGGTATTCCAGACTGGCTGGGTACCGGTCGTGACCCGATAGGGCACCAGCTCTCCGCCGATCCTCACGCTGTCTTCGCTCGTGGTGGCCTCATCCGCGGCCAGCTCCACCTTCGCCGCTTCGACCGACTCGGTGGCTGTCTCCGATTCCGTGGTGGGCTCTTCCTGGGCAGCAGACTGGGCCGTGGTCGCGAGGGCAACCAGCAGGAAGGCCGTTGACCGGTAGAGAGTCTTCCAGCAAGGCATCAGCAATCTCCTCATGGCACTGGGGTTCAGGGGTGCGCGCTCGGCTCGGAGCGCACGATGGGATCGCCTGCATCCTGCGCGAAGTTCCTCCCCTTGCTGAGTGAGATTCGGCCAGTTCCCCGCCTTCATACGTCTCCCGTACCCGGGGGCCAGGATTCTCCGACCCCGCAGGTTAGGCATTTGTTAGGCTTCCCAGCCGAGCCATGTCCAGAAACGACCCTTTCCAGCACCGCGACCAGCACCTGCCACCACGTACCAGGCGTATCCTGCACCTCGACGTGGACGCCTTTCTGGCCTCTGTCGAGTGCGCCATGCACCCCGAGCTACGCGGCAAACCCCTGGTGATCGGGGGTCTGCCGAACGAGCGCAATCTGGTGATGACCTCCTCCTACGAGGCCCGGGCCCACGGGATTCATCCAGGCATGCGGCTATCTGAAGCCCACAGGCTCTGCCCCCGGGCCATCTTCCGACGCGGGGACTCCCAGGCCGCAAACCGTCTGCGCGAGGAGATGGCCCGGGTCGTGATGCGCTACTCGCCCGTGGTGCAGATCGCCTCCATCGATGACCTCTTGGTCGACCTGACCGGGACCGGGCGGCTCCTGGGGGCGGCCTTCGACGTCGGAGTACGCCTACGGCAGGAGATCTGGGAAGAGGTGCAGCTCCCTGTCACGATCGGCATCGCCACCAACGTCACCCTCTCGCGCCTGGCAGGCAAGCTGGCGAAGCCACGCGGGGTGGCCGAGATCTGGCCAGGTCACGAGGCCACCTTCCTCACGGACCTACCCGTCGAACAGCTACCCGGAGTCGGCCACCGCACACGACGCCTGCTCGAACGCTTCGCGATCCGGACAGCCGGAGATCTCCGACGCGTCTCCCGTGAGGTTCTGTTCGCTTCCTTCGGGCGGCTCGGACTCGTGCTACACGATCGAGCCCGAGGAATCGATCCCGAGGCCGTCCTGCCCACCTGGTTCGCGGACAAGGGAGGCCAGCTGCGACGACGCGTTCCCAGGTCGATCCGCCGCGACAGCACCTTCGAGCCCGAGGAGAGCTCGCGGTGGCGCGTCGAGGCCATGCTGGCCTATCTCGTCGACCGTGCCCTGTTCAAGCTACGGGGCTGCGGATTGCACGTGGCGACCCTTGAGGTGCAGCTGCGCCATGTCGACACACGCCCCCCCTCCCTGCGGCGGGCTCGAGAGCAGGGCCAGGAGGAGCAGCTCCAGGGTGCTGTTCGACGGGTCCGGCGCACCCTGGACTCCCCCAGCGACTCCACCGATCGAATCTCCCGCATGGCCCTCGAGATGCTCCGCTCGCTCCCCCGCCGCCGGACCCTGGTCAAGCGTGTGGGGATCGAGCTCTCCAATTTCTCCTCCTCGACAGGCTGGCAGGGAAGCCTCTTCAGCGACCCCCAGACGGACCGCCCCCCCCAGGAATCGGGCCCCAGCGGCTCCCACGCTGATCGTCAGCGGCGGCTGGACGATGCGGTCGACGAACTTCGCGAGCGCTTTGGCTTCGGGCGTATGCTGCGAGGCTCAAGCGTGCCTCTCAAGCAGACCCACGAGCTGGGTCCGGACGGGTTTCGGCTGCGAACACCCTCCCTCAACCAGTGAGAGTGGCTGGGCGCTGGAGGGCTCGTTATTCTCATGAGCCAACACCCCCGAGCTCCTCTCACAATCAGGACCGTGATGATCGAACGCAGAACTCTCCTCGGTGCCGGCCTCGCGGGCGCGGCATTCCCCCTCGTCGGCAAGGCCGCTGAATCCGTCCAGGACGACTCGAGCGTAGGAAAGCAAGAGCCATTCAAGCTGAAGTACGCTCCCCACCTGGGCATGTTCAGTCAGCACGCTGGAGGAGACTCCGTTGCGCAGCTCGAATTCATGGCGGCCGAAGGCTTCCGGGCCTTCGAGGACAACAGCATGGCCGGACGTCCGATCGAAGAGCAAGAGCGCATGGCCGAGGCCATGGACCGCCTCGGGCTCACGATGGGCGTCTTCGTGTGCAACTTCGGAACGGCCTTCGGCAAGCGCTCATTCACGAGTGGAAAGAAGGAGTTCCAGGAGAACTTCAAGGCCGATCTGGAGAAGGCCGTCGAGGTGGCCAAGCGGGTGAACGCCAGGTGGATGACGGTCGTGCTCGGTGATAGCAACCCCCGGCTCCGTCAGGGCTACCAGGATGCTCATGCCATCGAAATGCTACGCCGCGGCGCCGAGATCCTCGAGCCTCATGAGCTCGTGATGGTCATGGAGCCGCTCAACTTCCGGGATCACTCAGGGATGTACCTCGAGCGCAGCGATCACGCCTACATGCTGGCCAAGGCGGTGGACTCCCCCTCGGTGAAGATCCTCTTCGACATCTATCACCAGGCTGCCTCGGAGGGAAACATCATCCCCAACATCGACCTGTGCTGGGACGAGATCGGCTACTTCCAGATTGGTGACAACCCCGGCCGGAAAGAGCCCACAACTGGAGAGGTCAACTACAAGAACATCTTCGAACACATCCAGGGTCGCGGCTGGGACGGCGTGCTCGGAATGGAGCACGGCAACTCACAGGGCGGCCTGGAAGGTGAACGCGCTGTGATCACCGCCTACCGCTCGGTGGACGACTTCTGATCTAGGCTGACGCCAGCCTGCTTCCGCGGATGGACTCTCGGTCAGTTCCGAGATTGGCCGCCACCGGCTCATCCATCGAGAACTGAACACGCCGTATCCCTGGACCTTGAAGACCCTCACCACGCCTCCCCGCTCAGGGTGCTGCAGACGGCTGTGCCGCAATGTCGTGGTCTTGCTGGCTGGCACTTCACTCCTGACGCTGCCCTCCTGCGGGTCGGAGCCGGGCCCTGGGCGACCCAACGTCCTGATCGTGACCTTCGATACGACGAGAACGGACGCCCTCGGCTGCTACGGTGGTCCTCCAGGAGTCTCCCCGACGGTGGATGACTTCGCAGCCTCTGGGCTGCGCTTCAAGCACGCCTTCACCCCGGCACCACTGACGCTTCCCGCGCACTCGAGCCTCTTCACGGGACGCACACCCGACGAACACGGCGTGCGCTCGAACAACGCCTACGCCCTGCCCCGTGAGGAGATCACCCTCGCGGAAATCCTGAGCGAGGAGGGCTACGACACGGCCGCCTTCGTGGGGAGCTACGTGCTCGACTCTCAGTACGGCCTGGCGCAGGGCTTCGGTAGCTACGGCGACGAGATTGACGTGGCTGGCACGGAGATCACCCGGGTTGCGGAACGATCGGCAGACAGGGTCACCAACGATGCGCTGGCCTGGCTCGACGAACGAGAGGACGGGGCTCCTTTCTTTCTGTGGGTTCACTACTACGACCCTCACTACCCTCACGAGCTGCAGCCCGGCCAGAGCGCGAGATTCGACAAGATCTACCACGACGAGATTGCCTTCTGCGATGCCCAGCTCGGCCGGCTGAGGGATGATCTGCGCGGACGCAAGCTCCTCACCAACACCCTGGTCATCCTGACAGCCGATCATGGCGAGGGACAGCTGGAGCACGGCGAGAGCACCCACGGATATTTCCTCTACCAGGGAACCCAGCACGTGCCCTTGATCTTCTCCCATCCGGACCTCGAGCAAGGCGGGCTCAGAGAAGAGAGCGTCTCGCTGATCGATGTGCTGCCTACCGTCCTGGAGTTCATCGGCCTGGAGTCGCCGCGCCTGACCGGGCGCAGCTTGCTGCACCCCAGTCCCGATGCTCAAGCTCCGATCTACATGGAGGCCGAGCTCGCACGAATTGACTTCGGGTTAGCCCCCCTGCGCGGAGCAGTCTCCGGTCAGTACAAGCTGATCGAGGCGCCACACCTGGAGCTCTACGACCTGGAGCAGGACCCCCAGGAGAGGCGCAACCTGGCCAGCTCCGAGGTTGCCCGAGTTCAGACCCTGCGCGAGTGGCTACGCGACCGAGAGGTGAACTCGAAAGGCAGCGCAGTCTTCGTGCCAGACCAGGCATCCACCCGCAAGCTTCTGGGACTGGGCTATGCGGGCAGCGGTGAGGACGCCGAGGTCTCCCGCGAGGACTGGCGCCCCGAACAGCTGACGAAGTGGGCCGACCTTCTCAACGCCGGACTCCGGCACTACCAGACCGGCTCCCTTCCCGAAGCCATCTCCTCGCTGGAGAAGCTGGTGGCCAGCTGTGACACCAGCTACTCCGCTCAGCTCTACCTGGGCATGGCCTTGGTTCAAACCGACTCACTCGAACGTGGGCTCGACCACCTCGAGAGAGCTGTCCAGCTTCAACCGCTCTCCTCCGCCGAAGCCTACTGGAACATCGCTGTGACCCGGGCAAGGCTTGGCCTCGACCGTCAGATCAGGCCGGCGCTCATCAGGGCCGTCCAGATCGACCCGACTCACCTGCGGGCTCGTCAGAAGCTGGCAGAAGCGCTGCTAGCCGGCCCCCAACCCGGCGCAGCCCGAACTCACCTGAGAGCCCTGGTTGAGTACGGATCCGACACGCCCGAAGGGCGCTGGGCCAAGAAGTCCCTCGCCAACCTCCAGGAATCGAACTAGATGCTGACTCACCGCCTCTCACACTCTCTGGTCCTCGCGCTGCTCTCGCCCCTGGCAACAGCAGACGGCGTGCGGCTGCCTTCTCCTGGGGTGATTCCCGAGCCCGAGGCCCTGGTCAGCGAGCTCGGGTGCCTGAACTGCCACGGTGGAGCGGCCCCCTGGGAGTCCCGCCTGGCTCCAAGGCTCGCACCAAGGCTGGAAGAGGTCGGTGCCCATCGCTCACCCGACTTCCTCCGGCGATTTCTCGCCGATCCCCACGGGGTTCGCCCAGGTACCAGCATGCCCGACGTCCTGAGCGGCCTGCCTGAGTCAGAGCGTGGCGAGACCCTCGAGGACCTGGTTCACTTCCTCGCTGCTCGTGGCGGCCCCCTCGAGCCGAAGATCTTCGAGGCCTCCACGGGAATGCTCGAGGAGGGTCGCCAGCTGCTCCACGAGGTTGGGTGTGTTGCCTGCCACACCCCGGAGGAGTCCCTCGATGCTCTCGCTGATTGGTATGACTTCGCGACTCCCACCACCCCACCTGAGGAATCGATAGCTGCCGATCTCTACGTCGAACCCGGCACGCTCGAACCATCACATGTTCCCTTCGGAGATTCCGCCAGCAAGACTGACCTGCCATCGCTACAGGCCTTTCTTCTCGATCCGCTCGCCTTCCGGCCCTCAGGCCGGATGCCCTCTCTCGAGCTGAGCGAGAATGAAGCTCGTGACATCGCGGTCTACCTGCTGCGTGATCAGGCCGCACAGCACGGTGGTTTTCAGGAACGGGCCGGGCTGCAGTACAAGTACTACGAGCACAGCTTCCAGGGCAGTGGCATGGATTTCTCAGGGCTCCTCCCAGCCCGTGCCGGGATCTTCGAAGAAGAGCTTGGGCTGCCAGAGCACCGCTCGGACCAGTTCGGGTTCGAGTTCACAGGTGTGCTCCACCTGGAGGTGTCGGGAAGCTACGACTTCCGCACGGTCTCCGATGATGGCTCCTGGCTGGAGATCGATGGCGAGGAGGTCGTGAACAACGGTGGTACCCACGCAATGGCATCCAGCTCCGGACGGGTCGAGCTCGAGGCCGGGGCACACACCCTGCGCATCACCTACTTCGAGGCCGGGGGCGGTGAGGGACTCGAGGTCTACTGGACCGGACCGAACTTCGAGGAGCGGCCCCTCAGCGGAGCCGATGCGACACACCGTTCACTGACCCTGGGCCTGCCGCCGCAGGGCGAGCCCTTCGAGCTCGACTCCAGCAGGGTCGAAGAGGGCGGCAAGGCCTTCGAGCGCCTGGGGTGCATCGCCTGCCACGCACCCTCGACCCCAGGAGCTCCGGCGCTGATCGACTGTGACCCAGGCGCGGAGCAGGGGTGCACAGCAACAATGCCCGCCCCTGGCTTACCCCGCTATGGCTGGTCTCCGACACAGCGCGAGGCTGTAACCGCATGGCTGGCTGGCCTTGCAAATCTCGAGGTCCTCCCGCCGGACGAGCGCGCCACCTACAACATGGCTCGTAATCGCTGCTTCGTCTGCCATCGCCGAGACGGGCTCGGCGGACCGCACCCCACCCGGCGGCCTTATTTCTTTGCAGACGGAGACCTGGACCTTGGGGAGGAGGGTCGCATTCCACCGCACCTGGACTCTGTCGGCTCGAAGCTCCAGCACGAGTGGCTCGTCCAGGTCCTGCACAAGGGCGCAGACGTGCGCCCCTATCTCGTCACTCGAATGCCTCAGTTTGGTGACCCCGCACTCACAGGGCTGGACCGCGACCTGATCGTCGCCGATGCGCCGGACGAGGAGTCCTGGCCGACGCCCTTCAATACCGAGTCGATGCTCGCTGGTCGCCAGCTGGTGGGCACGGACGGCCTCGGCTGCATCCAGTGCCACAAGTTCAACGGCTACGAGTCCCTGGGGATTCCGGCCGTGGACCTTGGGGGGGTTCATGAACGCATTCGCTATCCGTGGTTCCGTGACCTGTTGAAGGATCCCGCCTCCATCAACATGAACACGCGGATGCCCGCCTTCCTGGTCGAAGGAGAGAGCCCCGTGAAGGATGTCCTCGACGGTGATATCAATCACCAGATCGACGCCATCTGGAACTACCTGAGTATGGGGGCTTCGATGCCCTTGCCCAAGGGCATCAACGATCCAGATAGCACCTATGAGGTGACCATCGAACAGGGTGCTCCGCCGCTCGCTGTTGGAGTCTTCATGCGTGGCATCAGTCCGCGGGTCGTTGCGGTGGGGACACCGGAGCACGTGCACTATGCCTTTGACATGGAGAACTCACGGCTCGCGATGGTCTGGAGAGGCCGCTTCTTCAATGCAAGGGGGACATGGCACGGTCGCGCTGGGCAGCTAGAACTACCCGCAAGCGATGACATGCTCGACCTGCCGGAGGGACCGCCTTTCGCCCTGCTCTCCGACGAGTTGCAGGAGTGGCCCGAGGTGAGCGAACGGCGCTCGAGGCTGCGCTCACTCGGTCGGCGCTATGACCAGGATCGTTATCCGATCTTCCGCTATGCACTCGGAGAGATCGAGATCGAGGAGTCCCTGCGCCCACTGGTCTCTGAGGCTGCAAGCGGGCTGACTCGTAGCTTCGAGCTACGCTCTCCGGTCCCCGTCGAGAGCCTCTGGTTTCAGGGCCGTGGAGGCCGCCAGGCGATCCAATTCTCCCCCACCCCTGATGGACAAGGCTACCAGGCCAAATTCGAGGCAAGAATCACATGGTGACCCCCCTTCCCGCCCTTCTGCTCTTCGCCCTGGCGCCCCAGTCCTCTCCCTCGCCAGCTCCTGTCGAGGCTGACTACTATCGCATCGTCACCCTCTCCGAGCCTGACGAGCTGAGCCTCGAGGTGAGTGGCCTGGCCGTACTCTCAGATGGACGCCCCATGGTCTGCACACGTCGGGGGCAGGTGTACCTCGTCGATGGCGCTTACTCACCAGATGGCGACGACGTGAGCTATACGCTCTACGCCGATGGGTTGCAGGAACCTCTGGGCCTGCTCGAGCACGACGGCTGGATCTATGTCGCTCAGCGCGGCGAGCTCTCGCGGATGCGCGACAGTGACGGTGACGACCAGGTTGACCTGATCGAGACCGTTTGCGACGAGTGGCGCATCAGCGGTAACTACCACGAGTACAACTTCGGCCCCCGCCTGGGACCGGAGGGAAACTTCTGGATCACCACGAACAAGCCCTTTGGCTCGGCCCCCTTTGGCAAGGTCAACTGGCGGGGCTTCGCGCTTCGTATCACGCCAGAGGGAGAGATGCTCCCGACCTGCTCCGGTCTCCGCTCTCCGGCCGGGCTCCAGAACAGCCCCTGGGGCGACATGTTCTACACGGACAATCAGGGTGAATGGTGCGGAGCGTCCAAGCTGAGCCATCTGGAACCAGGAGATTTCCATGGGCATCCGTGGGGAATCGAGTCCTGTGACCTTCCCGAGTGGACCTACGATCGCCCCCAGGACCCGCCGGACGGCAAGGCAATGCCCGAGGTCAAGCAAGCTGTACCCAGCTTCAAGCTTCCCGCGGTCTGGTTTCCCTACGACAAGATGGGGCAGTCACCCGCAGGGATCTTGTGGGACACCACCGAGGGTGCCTTCGGCCCGTTCCCGGGTCAGGCCTTCGTCGCGGATCAACATCACTCCTCCGTCATGCGAGTGAGCCTGGAGAAGGTCGGCGGACGCTGGCAAGGCGCCTGCTATCCGTTCCGCTCCGGCTTCCAGAGTGGTGCGCTCCGCCTGGCTTGGGGTAAGGATGATTCCATGTTCGTCGGTGAGACCAATCGCGGTTGGGGGTCGCGGGGAAACAAGATGGAAGGCCTAGAGCGCCTGCAGTGGACCGGAAAGGTCCCCTTCGAGATCAAGGAGATGAAGGCAACTCCTGAAGGATTCCTGCTGGAGTTCACCGACGAGCTCGATCGTAAGAGTGCAGGGGATCCGGCCTCCTACTCGATGAGTAGCTACACCTACTTGCTACACAGCCCATATGGGAGCGCGGAAGTTCATACAGAGGAGCTGGAGATTGTCGAGGTTCGCCCCTGCTCCGACGGGCTTGCCGTCGAGCTGCGTGTGAGCGGTCTGCGGAAGGGCTACGTGCACGAGCTGCATGCCCCTGGAGTTCGCTCCACCGATGGTCGTGCTCTGCTCCATGACGAGGTCTACTACAGTCTGATCCAACTTCCCGACGCCCGGACATCGAGCCCACAGTGATTCACCGATGAAGCACGGAGCCTCGTCCAAACGCGGCTCTGGCAGGCTGCCCGAAATGGATCGCCATGGCCTCCACCAATCGATACCGGCACGTTCCTACCAGGGGCGCCCCGCCCTGCAAATGACCGGCCACAGTCCCGCAACAATCCAAGCCCGGATAAAGTAGACTTGAGCACGTAGCCGTTCGTCGCCCCGTCGGAAGAGACGCCGAGGGGGTGCACCGCCCTGAGGATTGGCTCTTCATGACGACCCGCATCCAGTATTCGCCGCCCGTCACGCCGCTCCTGGGAATCCTCTGCTTGCTGTTGTTGCTCATCTCCGGTTGTTCGGACCCGGAGAGTCACAACTCTGGATCGGGGAGCCATGTACGACTCCTGCCCCTTGAGCTGCGTCTTCAGGAGAACGCTGGGGAACGGCCAGCTCCGAGCCTCTATCGCCGCCTGGAGGCAAGCCCAGACTGCGGCTGGTCCGTGGAGGCCCCTGAGAAACACCGCTACCGAAGGGTCCCACCCTCTTACGAGACAGATCAAAAGCACCTGCTTGTTCTCGAAGGCCTGGGCAACTCCACCATCGAGATCCCCGGTCCATTCGACCCCAAGAGCTTCAATCGCCTGGGTCTCGAGGTCGACGCCAGTCGACAGTGCACCTTTGAGGTTCGATTCCACAACAAGAAGAACTTCACCCGCGACTACGCCAAGCCGAGAGCTTCGACATCCATCAAGCTGATCGAATACAAGGTGCCAGCCCAGGTTCGCGACTGGAAGTCCATCACCAAGATCTCGATTCTCACCAGGAACTGTCGTAGCCGTGTCACGGTGTTTGGAATGAGTCTCTTCTCGTCCCCACCGTCCAGCCGCCTGCCCTCCCCTGATGGCAAACCCGCCCACATCAGCTCGGGAGGAGAGTCCCGCATGGGAGTCGGGGTTCTTGCTGACCGTGCTGTCGAGTCTTCATTTCTCGCGGCCCCCAAGCTGAGCCTTCGTTTCTCGTATGCCATCCCTTACCCGCTGCTAGAGGGCCAGGAGGACACATCTCTTGACCTGATCCTGAAGGGCGAGAACGGTGCCGAGCAGAAACTCATGTTCGCGCTCACTCAAGATCAACATTCCTGGTCAGAGAGTTCTCCAGTTCTATGGAGGACCCAAGTTCTACCTCTCGGTGCCTTCGAGAACTCAGCGGTGACGGCTCGCTGGGAGGTCAGCGGCAAGGGCAATTCTGCCTGTGCTCTGGCGGAGGTCAGTCTGCTGGACAAGCAAGGCTACCCGCTCAAGATACTCCTGATCACCTCGGACACCCATCGCTATGACCACCTTGGTCACTCGAAGGGAGGCGTTGAGATCCTCACGCCAACCTTGGATGCTCTTGCGGAAGAAGGCCTCGTGTTCGAAGACTGCTTCAGTTCGACCAACACGACCAACCCGTCTCACGTGGCACTGATGACGGGTACAAGCCCACGAGATACTGGCATCAATGTCAACAACTCGGTCCTCTCAGATGAAGCTCCCACCCTCGCCGAGGCCTTCCACGAGGCAGGGTTTGCGACCTACTCATCGGTGAGCATCAAGCACCTCTCCCCCAAGACCAGTGGCCTGGGCCAGGGCTTTGATCGTGCAGCAGCACCATCGAAACGCGACAGCGAAGCGGAACAAACGATCGGCAAGCTCACGACCTGGATGAAGCAGTCGGAGGAGCTATCTGTCTTCGTGTGGCTACACCTCTTCGATGCCCATACCCCCTACGAGCCCGAAGAATCCTTCATCACGGCCTACTACGAAGATCCAGAGCGAGCCTTCGATCCGAGGGGTGAGTTCGTCGATGAAGTGCCAGAGGCTGTGATCGAGACGCTCTATCCAGACCCTGCACTCAAGGACATCCAGTTCCCCAGCACTCAGTACAAGGCAGAGATCAGCTACCTGGATCAGGAGCTATCAAGGCTGCTCGACCTCTCCGTGATGAGGAATGCAATTGTGGCCTTCACCGCTGACCACGGGGAGTCCCTTGGAGCCCATGGAATCTACTTCAGCCACGATGGGCTGTATCCGGACTCGATTCACGTGCCGATGATCATCCGCTACCCAGGTGGACCCAAGGGTGCTCGTAGCTCGATCCCGATCGAACAGATCGATCTCGGACGCACCCTGCTGGATCTTGCAGGCCTTGTGGGCACTGAATTCCCGGGCGAGAACTTGATTGCGCTCTCCGAGCTTACGGCCGAAGAAACAGAGCCGCGTTTCACGATAGCAGCCCATCACCGCTCTGCGGCGATCACGAAGGATGGCTGGCACCTGATGCTCTCGATGAATACCAATGGCGGGGTCATGACGCTCCAAGATCCCGAGCTACATGCGGTTGAGCTCTACAATCTAAGGGCTGATCCGGAGTGCCTGAGCGATCTACTCGAGGTTGACTTCGAGCGAGCCAGTGCCATGCGTGCCGAGCTGGTTGAGTGGCTGCTGAGTGCTCGCCACCTGAACTGGGACAAGGAGACTCTCACCGACGCCGAGACCATTCGGGAGCTGGAGGCACTGGGCTACACTGCTGGCACCCAGGAGAGCAACACGACCGATGCTCCCATCATCAGCGCGACGTGCAAGTGCAAGTGGTGCAAACGCTTCCCCTAGGTGGGGCAAGCCTCGCCAGCATCCTGCGCTCAGATCCCGAGCGCCCTACGCATCATCTCGTCGAAGCGCACCTTGCCTGCCTGTCCGTGCTGACGATCGACGATCTTGCCATCCTTGTCGATGGCAAGGGTCACGGGAATCTCGCCCGGTAGCTCAAAGCGATCATTGATCGCCTCGTAGTCAAGGCCGTCGTAGATCAGTATGGGGATGTCGATCTCCCTCTTGGTCACGAACTCCCTCATCGCGGGGACCACTTCTCTGGCATCTGCACCAGCGACCATCAGGTCATAGCTCACCCCCACCACCTTCCCACCGCGCTCGCGATAGTCGTGTGCCACCTCTACCAGGTCGGGCAATTCCGCAACGCACGGCGCGCACCAGATTGCCCAGAAGTTCAGCAGCAGACCTCCCTCACCAATCGTCTCTGCAAGCGACGCCTCGAACTCTGTGTGATCGACGACCTCTATCGGGGCCTGCTCAGCTTGATTCCTACCGGATGGGCGGCTCTCTTCTCCACTCGAGTCACAAGCAGAGAGAGAGAACAGCACCAGCAAGAAGGCAGCTCCCTTCCAGGTATCCACTTCGATCTTCCTCACGGGAAAATCAGCGCTTCTTGATACCTCAGCCGTAGGGCTTCGTGGTGGTGATTTCCGGCCGCTTTCCGGCGAGGATCGCGGTCGTCGCCTCGACCAGGTAGTTGGTGGCATCCTTGCCCTTCTTCCCGCGAGGGTCATCATCGAGCGCCCCGGAGTACTGGATGACACCCTTCTTATCGATCACGTAACAGTGCGGTGTCGACCTGGCCTGAAAGAGGTCACTGATCTTGTTCCCGTGATCGACCAGCAGCTTGTGCTTGTAGCCGACGTCGCTGGCCTTCTTGCGCAGGCTCTCATAGTGCTTGGAGTAGTCCGCTCCCTTTGCAGGCTTGGCACCCAGCTCATTCTGATTGGAGCAGATACCAACCATCACAACGTCCTTGTTGCCCGCATAGCGCTCTTCCATCTTCATGAAGATTGGATTTGCATGACGCTCGGCAGGACACCGGTATGACCAGAAGTGAAGGATGACAACCTTGCCTCTCAAGTCCTTGAAGCTCGTGTCCTCTCCCATGAAGTTGGGCAAGGAGAGGCTCTCAGGAACGGTGGAGCCAACTGTCAGGTTCTTCCGTTTCTCATCTTCCTTCTTCTCGGTCTCCTGGCCCTTGGTCTCCTGGCCAATGGTCTCTGCTGAGAGGACTGTGGAGGGGGCGGCAACCGCACCCATCAGGAGTACGGCGGCGGATAACTTGATTCTCATGGGGATGCCCTTCTGGAGCGGTTCTTGGGTGTGGTAGACAGCTTGTGGATTCTGCCAGGCACCTCCCTGAAAGAGGGAGCACGTACCAAATCATTACCAGAATCCGGCCCTGGCCAGGCAATCTTCGTCCGGGAGCACTCTCTGGATTCGATCGCCTCAAGGCAGAGTCCCAGCCCTCATCCACTCTGGCCACGCAAGCAGCGCCTGGGACCTGCCCAGAGGGCCTGTTGGCGGCTGATTCTCAGCCTGTTCCCCCCCTGAGACCAGATCTGCTCGTAGACTGAGAGAGTCCCCCACAATTCGTCCGGCTTCGCCCTTCAGGTCGAGGCTCTGCCGTCGATCAGCAACCTCTTCAAGTCATGAGACGCCTGCTCTTCTTCGCACTACTGACAGCTGCTATCTCGCCCCTGACTGGTGCCCAAGAACTGGCGACCCGGCGCATTGCTTTCGGCCTCCAGAATCCGGGCTTCCTCGCGCAGGCTCCGGGTGATGACACACGCCTCTTCGTGTTTGAACGACGCCGGGGAATACGCATCGTCAAGAATGGGGTCCCCAACCCGGGGCTCTTTCTCGATCTGAGTGCCGAGCTCACGACCAATGAGGCGGGAACGTGCTTTGCATTCCACCCGGACTATCAGAACAACGGTCGTTTCTTCGTCCTCTACATGGACCTCAACCAGGACACGCACCTGGCCGAATATCAGGTGAGCTCCGACCCTGAGGTCGCCGACCCGTCATCTCGGATCCAGGTCCTGGGGCCGACTGCTCAACCTGCGAACATCCACAATTGGGACTGCGTCAAGTTCGGCCCCGACGGGATGATGTACGTCTCCATGGGTGACGGAGTTGAAGTATCCAATAACGTGGATAACTTCGCACAGGATCTCTCCACCAACTTCGGGAAGATCCTGAGGCTCGACATCGATAGCCCAGCACCCTATGTCCCCTCTGATAATCCATTCGTAGGTCAGCCGGGTGTAGACGAACACGTCTGGGTCTACGGGCTACGACAACCATGGCGCTTCTCCTTCGACCCGCTCAACGATGACCTCTACATCGGAGATGTCGGGGCACTCGATTGGGAAGAGATCGACATCCTTCCGGCGGGCACAGCCCCGGGCAAGAACATGGGCTGGCGCTGCCTCGAGGGAGACGCCTGCACCAACTTCACTGGCTCTGGTTGCCTCAGCTGTAACGATCCAACCTATGTTGCGCCAGTATTCACCTATCCTCATACGGATGGGAAGTGCGCCATCATCGGAGGCGAGGTCTATCGTGGTTCCGAGATCCCCTCTCTCTATGGCTGCTACCTCTATGCAGACTTCTGCGCTGCTAGATTCTGGTCGTTCAAGTGGGACGGCACCCAGATCACTGACCATGTAGAGATCACCGCCGAACTGATCCCGGATATTGGTGGTCCAATCGATTTCCCGACGACCTTTGCGGTGGACAATGCTGGAGAGATCTACATCTTGAGCAATGCAGGTGGCGAGATTTACAAGATTGTCGAGGAGCAGTGCTCCACGACTAACTACTGCGTCTCCACTCTCAACTCTACAGGTAGTGCTGCAGTGATCAGCGCGAACGGATCCTCGTCCATCAGCTCCAATGATCTGATCCTCCAGGTTGACGACGTACTCCCCAACAAGGTCGGCATCTTCTTCTATGGCTTGAACCAGATTCAGCTGCCCTTTGGCGATGGCTTCAGATGCGTCGGAGGCTCGATCTACAGGCTGAATCCCGCGTCCCTCGCGGACGCCTCCGGCACGAACCAGCGCAGTATTGACAATACCAACCCAACTCAGCCGATGGGGCAGATCACTGCCGGCTCAATCTGGAACTTCCAGTACTGGTACCGCGACGCCACCGCCCCTGGCCAGTTCAACCTCTCAGACGGCCTCGAGGTGAGCTTCTGCCGCTGATCGCGTGATCAGGCCAGGTACACCAGTGGCCGGCCTTCGTACTCAGGCGCCATGCGGACCTTGAAAGCCCAGTGACTTCCTGCGGGTGTGGCGCAGCTTTTCCTGGAGCCTGATGCTCTCCAGCACCTGTTGCGAGCTACACATGCCCTGCTGCACGAGGACTTCTCCAATCCTCAAACCGGTAGCGCGCTGGATCACTATGGCCTGATTGAGCTGCTCAGGCGTGATGACCTCGCCAATTACAAGTAGTTCGCCAAGCAGGGTCTCATGCCATCGCGCTAGTGGAAGCATGGCCTCTCCACACGGATCTTGCTCCGCACGCATCACTGCGTACTCCTTGACCTTCGCGTGTAGGTCGATCGCTGTCCGAAGCTCAGCAGGTCCCAGCTTCCCCAGCTGGGCAATGATATCGCCCAACCGCTGCTTGGACTGGCACTGCACCATGAGCAGGTCATCGATTTGATTGGAGTCCATCAGCCCCATCTCACGAATGACATCACCGAGCTTCACCTGCCGCAGGTCCTTTGAATTGATGGCCGATTGATCACTCTCTGCCAAACGAAGCGAGGGTTGAGACAGCTGATCGGAGTTGCCCCCTTCGCCCTGCCCAGCCATGCTGAGCTCCTTGGAAGAGCCTGAGGCTTCGAACTCAGGGACTCCTCCAGGGTCGGTCTTCGCCTGGCTGAGAGATCCCGTGACTGCGGCCATCTTCGGGCCACAATCCCCGGGCTGGGCCGATCCTTGCTCTCCAGCCGGATTCGACTCGCCTTGAGATTCGACCAGCCGATGGAGCTTGCATTCAGCATTGACCAGCAGGCGCGTCACCAGTCGCTGAGTCTCCTCAAGGCTCGGCTGCCGACCCTCCGCGAGAAAACGACTCAGACCAGTCGCCATGTCGAGCAGGAAGTCGACTTCAACTGATTGGTAGGCACGAATCCTTTCGGCCTCGAGCACGAGGTCGCCAAAGAACTCGCGCTGGGAGTCCTTGTCGCGCACGTCCGAACCAACCAGCTCATGGACGATGCTGCTTAGATTGTGTGTGGACATATAATAGAGAGGGGTACCCTGGGCTCACGCCTTCGACCCCTCGCGCCTCCCAGCTTGAGGGTATCCAAGGGGTTCTCGGTTTCCTTTGGTTCACCCCGGGGCGTGAGTCCAAAGATGGGTTAGGGTCTCGCGCCCCGTGACGACCTCCACCACTCTCCCTCACCTGAGTCAGGGCCGAATCCTGCGCACCTGGTGGCCGCTCGCGGCAAGCTGGTTGCTCATGGGCGTGGAGCTGCCAATCCTCACCGCCGTGGTCGAGCGAATGGCAGACGGCGACATCAATCTGGCTGCCTACGGGTCCGTGGTCTTTCCACTATCCCTGATAGTGGAAGCCCCCATCATCATGTTGTTGGCCGCCGCAACGGCCCTGGTGAGGGATCGCGCCTCGTACCTCCTGCTGCATCGATTCATGATGGCTGCCGGGCTGGTCCTGACGATCATCCACGTGGCCATCGCCTTCACTCCGCTGTTCGATTGGATCTGCTCCAGCTTGCTCGATGTGCCCGAGGAGCTGCTAGAGCCTGCACGGACAGGGATGAAGATCATGACCCCTTGGTCCTGGGCTATCGCCTATCGCCGGATGCAACAAGGAGTCCTGATTCGCTTCGGTCACTCGAAGGTGGTGGGGATTGGTACCTTGCTACGTTTGGCGAGCAACCTCCTGGCCATGTATCTCGCCAAGGAGCTGCTCGATGCTCCAGGTATCGCTGTAGGAGCCATCGGAATCGCTGCCGGAGTGACCTCAGAGGCCATCTTCGCCGCATTCATGGTCAGACCGATCGTCCACGACCTGAAGGACATCGACAAGTCGGTCGAGCCATTGACCTGGAGGCACCTGGGAGGCTTCTACACGCCGCTTGCTCTGACCCCGTTCATGACCCTGGTCCTCCCGCTGATCGGCTCAGCGGCGATGTCACGCATGACTGACCCCCTTCAGTCGCTCGCGGCCTGGCCAGTTGTACATGGGCTGGTGTTTCTCTTTCGAGGAATCGGGATGGCCTACAATGAGGTCGTCGTCGCCCTGGTCGAGGAGCCGGGGAGCGTGCCAGCCCTCCGACGATTCGCCCTGGTGGTTGCCTGCGGAACCGTGCTCGTGCTCGGACTGCTGGTTGCCACTCCCCTCGCAAACCTGTGGTTCGTGGTCGTCATGAACCTCAGCCCAGAGCTGGCCACCATGACGAGGATTGGCGTCGCTCTGTGCCTGTTGATGCCCGCTTATCAGGTCGCCCAGAGCTGGTTCCAGGGCGTCCTCGTCGCCAGTAAGAGGACTCGAGCTATCCCCGAGGCCGTCGGCGCCTACTCCGTGCTGGTGAGCCTTCTCTTCTGGCTAGGCGTGGTCTTCAATCCAATTTCCGGCCTCTACTTCGCCGTTCTGGCCTTTAGCTGTGGTGGCCTGCTACAGACCACCTGGCTCTGGTGGCGGAGCCGCGACCAGGTCCGAGCCCTGGAGCTACGAGAGGCTGCTCCTGCCGGATCAAGGCCATAAGGAGCTCACGAGCTGAGCTGAGAGCTGCTCTTCAGTCTCGCCAGGCCAACGAGCACTCCGTGACCAGGCTTTCATCTCGATCGATGATCTCGTAGCGTCCAGAGGCAGGAGCAGGAGGAACGCAGATGGACATGAAACTGGCCGACAAGGTCGTCTTGATCACAGGGGCATCGGGTGGCATCGGGCGCGCCATGGCTCGGACTTTTGGCGAGGAAGGCGCTCGACTGGTCCTCCACGGAAACACTCGTAGCGAGGAGCTGAGGGACTGGGTCTCGCAGCAGCCCTGGTGCGAACAGGCGATCCTCGTGAGCGCAGACGTCACACGCGAGAGCGAGATCCAGGGGGCCTTTGATTCGGCCCTCCGATCATGGGGGCGAGTGGACGTTGCGATCGCTAATGCCGGGGTCTGGCCAGCAGAGGACTCGCCGCTATGGGAGCTAAGTGAGGAACGCTTGCGCAACACCCTCGACGTCAACCTCTTCGGCGCAGTCTTCACTGCCCGCGCATTCTTGCGCACCCTCGAAGAGACCGGTCCACGCGACGACGGTCACGGTGCCTGCTTGCTCTTCACGGGTTCCACAGCCGGACAGTTCGGGGAACGAGGCCACGCTGACTACTCGATGAGCAAGGCCGCGTTGTACGGGTTGGTCCGTTCTGTCAAGAACGAGATTGTCCAGCTGGATCCCTTCGCCAGGGTCAACTTGATCGAGCCGGGCTGGACAGTCACCGAGATGGCGCGCAAGAGCCTCGACGAGCCGGGGGCAGCGGAGCGTATCGTGCGCACCATGCCGCTGCGGCAGCTAGCTCGAGCGTCTGAAATCGCCAGAGCCGCGGCCTTCTTCGCCTCACCTTTTGCTGCACGGCACGTCACTGGGCAGGTTCTGACAGTGGCAGGCGGAATGGAGGGCCGCGTCCTGTGGGAAACCGACCAGGTCGACCGTGACGCCCTCCTGGAGCGGCTAGAAGACGATTCCTGAACTGTCGCCCAGCGGGAATTTCCAAGGCCCCGCAGACGAGGAAGAGACCTGGCCTCTACAGGCTCGCCCTTTCCAGATAACACGGTAGGATGGAATAGAGACAAGGACCTGCCCTTCTAATTCTATCGGTGACTCAAGCAAGGCTCATGAGCAACGAGAAGACCAAGATCTCCGCCGCGTTTCTCACCCTGCTGCTGATGGCCACGACTTCCGCAGCCCAAGGGGCCGGAGGAATGATCGTGTTCAATCAGGCCAATGGACACCACTACGAGGTGGTGCAGTCCACGGTCACCTGGGATCAAGCACGGATCGCGGCGGAGTCAGTGAGCCACCTTGGAGTGCAAGGACACCTGGTGACCCTCGAAGACTCAGCCGAGGACACCTTCGTTTACTTCAATCTGATTGGTGGCGCCCTGGGCAATGCCTGGCTCGGCCTCTACCAGGACATGAATGACTCCAGCTACAGCGAGCCTGCAGGTGGCTGGAAGTGGGTTACCGGTGAACCTCTTACCTATTCAAACTGGTACCCGGGTGAGCCCAATAACGGGGGCAACACCGAGCACTATGCCGGCTACTGGCCCGCAGATCAGTGGAATGACTACGTCCTCTCCTCTGGCAATGTAGGACGCTACGTCATCGAGTATGACACCGCTACCGCCATCCCCTTCTGTGACAGCTACAGCTCGACGACTGGCTGCCCGTGCGGAAATGTAGGCTCGAGTGGAGAGGGTTGCGCCAACTCCATGGGTTGGGGCGCCTCCTTGACTGCTGGAGGCACGTCGAGCGTGACCCAGAGCGACCTGCACTTCATCAGCATTGGGCTGATTCCAAGCCAGCCTTCAATTCTCTTCCAGGGAGATCAGGCCCTCGCTGGCGGGCATGGCCTTCTCTTTGGAGACGGTCTTCGATGCGTCGGCGTGAACGTCAAGCGTATGGGCATCCGGCCGGCCGACGCGGTGGGTTCCGCCATGTGGGTGCCGGCCCTGGGCCCTCCAACAACCTGGGTCCCAGGAGATGTGCAGCGCTTCCAGGTCTGGTACGGCAATTCACTGGGCTCGCCTTGCGGAACTGGCTTCAACACGACCAATGCCATCGAGGTGACCTTTCTCCCCTAGCTAGAGAGTCATCGCCCGACTGGCAACCGACCCTCAGGGGGTGATGTCCATCCCCACCAGGTTGGTCACCCGATCAGGAGACCCAGGTCGGAAAGCAACAAAGTCGAAGTGACCACCAGCGTACTGCTGCAGCTGACCTGTTCGGAAGTTGGCCCAGGCAGTTGCACGGCCCGCTCCGTCGAGGCTCCCAATCGTGTTGGGGAGCGCTGCCCCCCCGGCTTGGAGCACCATGAAGTGAAACAGCCGATCTTCATTGAGCGGCACTGTCAGCGTCCCCCAGGGCGTTCCAGGGCTGGTTCCGGAGGCGCTGCCCAGGATGAGGTAGTTACCCCCAGGGCTGCTGGCATCGAACAGATCGAACTGAACCTGCTCATCTTCGCCCGCAGAGAGCGAAGCTTGATTCGCGAAGAGCTCCGTGGGTGCTAGCACCTCGAGTTCCACATCAGGATAGAGCTGAACGTCACGAATACCGTCTTGGACCACGAGGCGAATCCTGGCAGGGCCAGGTGTCATGCCACCCACTACGGTCAATCGGAAGGTGCCGTCGCCATTGTCCGTCACGCTGGAGATCGTGACTCCAGGATCTTCCACGGCCGTCGCCAGGATGGTCTGTCCTCCCGCCGTCACTGGATTGCCATCGACATCCACGAGCGCGATGTCAATTGTTGTCCCATCCAGCCCGTCAGCTTGGACGAGTTGAGCACTGCTGTAGACCTCGGTCAGATATTGATCTGCTCGTCCAAGCTGCTCCACACGCCACTGCTCGTACTGCCTGGTCAATCGGCGGATCGGATCGGGATCACTCTGGTTGCCCAGATTCGTGAGCCTCGCATAGTAGTCACCATTCGCGCACGCTGCACTGCCCATTCCGCAGGTCGCGCTATCGGTGTCACCATGGCGAGCAATCACAATGAATGAGGTGTAAGCCGAGTGGGTTTGACCGGGCGGAGGAGTGCCGCAACTCGTGGGCGCTCCAGCACTGCAGGAGCAGCGACCATCCCCGCCCTGTGCAGCAGCGGCCTGCATGGCTGACATCACGCGTTGGCCCAGATCACCCTCGCTGTTCGCCAGGGCCTCGACTGCCATGTCGACTACGGAGTCTCCGGCCAGGACGTTTCCCTGAATGGCGTACCGCAGGTCCCCCACGCTCCCAGCAGCACCCAGCGCAGCAGCACCATCATTGGCCCCGGTGTACGTCTGAGGCGGCCCAAGCAGGCCGACGACGCCGAACTGGTGAATCGCTGGGTTCGGAGCGTCGTTGAGGATCTCGGTCATGATCTCCTCAGGCGTCCTACCCTCGCGCAGTCCGTTGAAGATGCGAACCTTTGCGCCCGGCCACACGGCCGCTTGCGAAGCTCCCCCCCCCAGTCCAACCGCAACCGAAGCAATCGGTCCTATGACGTTGATGTCAGGAATGCAGGTGGCGCCGGCAACCACCACTTCACCCGTGGCGACATTGATGACGGCGATCGACCACGTTGCTTGCAAGGGGGCACTGGCAAGGCCCACGGCCAGAGTTGTCGTCAGCGACCGACGCAGGAAGGGAGTAAGACGATTCTTGAACATGAAACTTGGAGGGTCGAAGCTGGGATTCGACCCTCCAAGCTAACCGATCGGGACGATTCTCGCCCCTGACAGCACCCTGCTTATCAGGGGCAGAATGTCACGCTCAGGCCATCTGATAGGTTGTAGCCCGAGTTCCCGAAAGTAGGGTCCCGATACCAATGCTGGAAGTTCTTGGTCTCGCCCACAATTGCCGCCCCCGGCCCCGCATCGAAGGGGGCACTGGTCAGATCCAACGCGACATTCACAAAACCAAAGATGTCGCTCTGAATGGGTGACAATCGAATCACGCCACCACCTACGCAGCGCAGCCCGTCACCGAAGAGCACCGCAATCTGGTTGGGCCCGTAGTAGATCAGGCCAGTCGTACCGATCGGCAGTCCACTCACACTCAACTGCAAGTCATTGGCCGAGAGACTCGCAGAGCCGATGTGGGAGATGCTGGCACCTGGCCCAACAGAGTTCGACAGAGCCAGACAGTAGTTCACCGGATCATCGCACTCGATCGGGAACTCCAGCTTCGCGATTCGTGTTCCCCAGACATCCTCGGAGCGCGTGTGCTCCTGAATCGTCCAGAGGGTCGTGTCGTCATCAGGATCAATACTCGTCAGACTGTAGTCTCCCCAACGATTGACGCCGCTGGAGTCCACCGTGTTGTACGGAGCATTCCCCGCCTTCAAGAGAACTGGGTCAGAGAGCTGACCGAGTGGATCCGAGGCCGTGCGACCGGCGAAGTAGGAAGAACCGTAAGTGCTCGCGTTCGACCCCGAGAAGGAAACGACAACAGCATCATCAGCGTTCACTGCAATGCTCGGAATCATGTAGTTCATCGATGAGTCGTTGACCGTTCCACTCTGTACTGTCGTTGCACTACTGGCATCGAATTCGTACCAGCGACAGGCGGCGCGACCACCCGAGTTCACCCCGTGGGTAGTCCAAACAGAGCCATTCCTGTAGACCGCATTCATCGGACGCCAATCGAGCGCGTCGAGGGGAGCCACGCTTCCCAGAGCGGGCGCGTTGGGCGGCCCGGAGTGGTTGGGAATCGTCGGATTCCCAACCTCGACAAGGGTCGGGTTGTTCATCGGCCCCTGGACGTAGCGAAGCCGCATCGTGGTGCTGCTGCGCCTCGAGACACAGTACGCACGACCGGGGTTCCCGTAGGTAACGCAGGGCTGAATCGCTCCCTCCCAGGGCAGTCCGCGGAAGGCAGTCACCGTACCCAGATTTGGAGACCCGTCCACCAGGGGCGCCTTATCAATGGCAAACAGACTCATCGGACTGCCGCTGCCAACCATGTACGAGGCTGAGTAGACCCCATTCGCATCCACACCCAGGGTCGGATAATCCGGCCAGTGACCAGAATCAGACCCTTGGGACAGGTTGATTGATGTCTTGAACCAGCTCCCGGTGGCGTCGTCCGTCAGCGACATTGCGAACCACAGGCGTGTGTTGAAGTCGGTGGCAATGATGAAGTAGCGCTGACTGTGAGGATCCCAGACCGCCCGGGGATCGCCCGCGCTGCTCCCGGTCCCCCAGAAGTTCGCCAGCCCGGTGTTCACCAGACGGCTCCCGCTGACCTTGTCATACACCGACAGGTTCTGATTGACCACGGCCACGAAGTGGTCAGGACCGACTGAACCACATGTATCGGGAGGCAACCAACCGGCCCCTGCGTCTCCTAGCTTTGGCCCTGCGAAGGAGTTCGTCATCGTCGGCGCAGTACCGTTGCCGCCAAAAAAGCTGTTCATCGCAGTGGAGTCCGCCCCGATGTCATCCATCTCAGCTCCTGGCGGAGTCACAGGAGGATGGACCACAAAGACCTCGCGATCGAAGTCACCTGTTCCGACCGGCCACACGAGCCCAGCATAGCCAGAGCCACTGACTCGAGTGTTGTAGCTCAGATCGTCGAAGTCGATGACAACCTGACGAGAGCTCTCGAACGCACTTGCGGGTCGCTCCTCGAAGGTCAGGTCATCGAGGGCATACCAGCCACCGCCCTGGTAGACGGCACGCGCTTCAACCTCGAGACGATCCACACGCTCGAAGTCAGCGGCCAGCCAGGAGGCATCGTATTTCAGGTTCTCGAGCCACGGTGACTCACCCACGCGCTCGCTCCCTCGGTAGCCAATGAAGCGAACTCCGTCAGCCCAGAGAGAGGAGGCAGCATGCCCCGCGATCCAAGCACCGGTGAAGTCGACCTCACGCTGGAATTCGATCCCCATGAGCGTGTCGCCCCACTTGTTGATGAGGTAGTGATCGCCAGAGTGTGCGTGGAAAGAACTCCGAGTCGAGGGCACCGCCCAGGACCCCTGAGCTCCATTGCGGGTCTTGCGGTTGTGGGTCGGAGAGGGGTTGGCCCTCTCTCTTTCCATGACCTGATCCATGCTCTCGATCACCGCTGGTCCAAAAGCGGTCTCCGGATCGAGCTTCTCTCCCACGCGAACCTCAGGCTGATCGAGTTCGCTTGTCTCCGCAGAAAGCACAGGCACCGCGCCCGGCACCGGCATGGATTGTTCCTCGTCCGTTCCACCCGCAACCAGGGGCTGTGTACCAGCAAGCATGGCCGCGCAGAGGAGAGCAGGCAAAGGGAGGAGGCGCTCAGGGGTAGGGTCTTGGTTCATCATGGGGGTCTTAACGCAACAGGGAGTCCAGGGCTCAGCCACTTGACGGGTGTGCTCCCCTCTAGGATCCCCCGTCCAGGCGATAATTGGGTTTCCTAGCTCGAGAAAGATCAAAAACGCTCAATCCGAACGAACCCTCGGCTCATGAGCAGCGAGGAGGCTCGCTCTCGCACAGCTCTCGGGGACTCCAGTCGAAGTTCGACCTTTGAATCCGAGCCCCCTATGATCCCGCTCAACTTCCACCCGAGATTCGGCCATGAGCAAGGACAGAGAAGGACAGCAGCCTGACCCGGAACGCCTACGCGAGTACTGGCAAGAGAACCTGAAGTGGCTGGCGATACTGCTGTCGATTTGGTTTGTCGTCAGCTATGGCTGTGGCATCTTGCTAGTGGACACGCTCAATCGTTTCCAATTGCCAGGAACCGGATTCAAACTTGGCTTCTGGTTCGCACAGCAAGGGTCCATGTACGTGTTCGTGCTCTTGATCTTTGTCTACGTTCGGGTCATGAACGGTCTCGACCGCAAGTACGGAGTCGACGAGGAATAGCACCCCGATGACGATCCAGACCTGGACCTTCTTACTAGTCGGCCTGACCTTCGCTCTCTATATCGGTCTCGCCTTCGCCGCAAGAGTCAAGTCCACCAGTGACTTCTACGTCGCCGGCGGGCATGTCTCCCCGCTGGCAAACGGCATGGCCACAGCAGCAGACTGGATGTCTGCCGCCTCCTTCATCTCGATGGCCGGCCTGATCTCATTCAAGGGCTACGACGGCTCGGTCTACCTCATGGGCTGGACCGGTGGCTATGTACTCCTCGCCCTGTTACTTGCACCCTATCTCCGCAAGTTCGGTCAGTTCACGGTCCCGGACTTCGTGGGTGACCGCTACTACTCCAAGACAGCCCGGATCACCGCGGTCGTCTGTGCAATCTTCGTATCGTTCACTTATGTCGCCGGCCAGATGCGAGGCGTAGGGATTGTCTTCAGCAGGTTCCTCGAGGTGGATATCACTGCCGGGGTGATGATCGGGATGGGCATCGTGTTCCTCTACGCCGTCATGGGCGGCATGAAGGGCATCACCTACACCCAGGTCGCTCAGTATTGCGTCCTGATCTTTGCCTACATGGTCCCCGCCATCTTCCTTTCCCTGCTGATTGCGGACACCCCGATCCCTCAGCTGGGTTTCGGCGGCGATGTGGTTGGCACGAGTACTCCCCTACTCGAGCGACTGGACGGCCTCCACGAACAGCTCGGTTTCAGCGCGTACACCGACGGTTCGAAGAGCATGATTGACATCTTCGCTATCACTGCCGCACTGATGGTGGGCACCGCGGGTCTCCCTCACGTCATCGTCCGGTTCTATACCGTCCCGCGAGTGCGGGACGCTCGCAAGTCGGTGGGCTGGGCGCTGATCTTCATCACCATCCTCTACACGACCGCCCCCGCCGTGGCAGTCTTCGCTCGCACAAACCTCTTGCAGACTGTCTCCAACCGGCCTTACGCGGAAATGCCCGAATGGTTTGGACGTTGGGAGTCCACCGGGCTCATCGATTTCGAGGACAAGAATGGTGATGGCCTGATCCAGTATGTGGGCACGGCCTCGGAACAAGAGAACGAGCTGATTATCGATAGAGACATCATCGTTCTCGCCAACCCCGAGATTGCTCAGCTTCCAAACTGGGTCATCGCACTTGTTGCGGCGGGCGGCCTGGCCGCAGCACTCTCGACTGCAGCGGGCTTGTTATTGGTCGTCTCATCGGCGATCAGCCACGACCTCCTCAAGCGCGCACTCATGCCGGACATCACCGAGAAACAAGAGCTGATGTCCGCACGTATGGCGGCTGCCGTAGCGGTACTGATCGCTGGCTACCTCGGAGTCAATCCGCCAGGCTTCGTCGGTCAGGTCGTGGCCTTCGCCTTTGGCCTCGCAGCGTCATCCTTCTTCCCCATCATCATCATGGGAATATTCTCCAAGAGAATTAACCGTGAGGGTGCCATTGCGGGCATGGCCACGGGACTGCTCTTCACCGCGACTTACATCCTGTACTTCCGCTTCATCAGTCCAGAGTCGGACAAGGCTGAGAACTGGCTGTTCGGTATCTCGCCGGAGGGAATCGGGACCATCGGCATGCTGGTGAACTTCCTCGTCGCTGGAGTGGTCTCCTACTTCACACCACCTCCGCCGGCCCACATTCAACAACTTGTCGAGGACATCAGGATCCCCCGATCCTCCTGAATCACCCGCCATACCTGCTTGAGGGCGTCCAAGCTCGCTTCCTCTTGACAGGACAGGGCAGCAACAATCAAGATTCCTATCAGCTCGCAAGCCATGCGAGCCGCCAGGAACCCTCTCCAGTACCCGTATCAGCGCAATCGAGGGGGCCCGGCCAGAAGGAGTCATGGCCAGTGAAGCATCCTCCGCGGGAAGCTCCACCGAGCCAGAGAGATGATCGAGACTCTCTCGATCCACGCTCACAAGATCATCGAGCCAACAGAGTACGAGAGCTGGTCTCCTCTAGCAGAGAGCCGGCCACTTGCGTGCCAGAATCACAATGAATCACCGCCACCAATTACCAGTGAAGCATCTGCGTTTCGCAGCCCATTCACTGGTTGTAGCACTCTCCATCACCGCAGCCGCAGAGGCGCAGTCGCGCACATATACAAGCGATGCAGACTTCGATGAGGGAATCCTATTCAATGTCAATCACCTGGCACCCAACAGCAACCAACTCCAGCTCAACACTGAGGCAACGCTAGTCTCCACACTGAGCGTTGCCTGTGGCGGAACGGGAACACTGGTGCGAATTGATACAAGCAGCTGTGAGGTCGTCGGCGAATACCGAACCGCTCCACAGGGCTATGACCGAGATCCATCTCGAGCCACTGTCGATCTCCTCGGTGACGCATGGGTCGGAAACCGAGTCGAGGCCGGCGAGGGAGGCGAGACCTTTGGTTCTGTGGCGAAGTTTGGAGTCGTCATGGGTGGCACTCGAGTGAATGCGGACGGCACACCGAACAGCAATGGAGACTTCCTTGCTCCCCCCTTTGCCTATAGCACCGCGGTCGATCGCGATGGAGACGGACTGATTCGTACCTCGCGAGGACTTGGCGATGTACTCGCCTGGCCCGATGTAACTGATGGCCTTGGTGGAGGGGATGCTCGTGTCGAGGACAGCCTCGACGAGGCCATCCTGATCTTTCAGCGCACGACGCCTGAACGGGTTCGGCACCTTGCAATCGACAGTGCCAACAACCTGTGGGCCGGTGGCTACCCGACCTTCCCGACGTCTTTCGATTACATCGATGGCTCAAGCGGCCAGGTACTCCAAAACCTCACCGCCGTGCCTCCGGGCTGCGGAGGGTACGCGGGTCTGGTAGACAATGCCGGGGTTCTCTGGTCCACCTCTGAGCTCGAGGCCCAGGTCATCCGCTACGATGGTAACGGCCCGGCAATTTGCATCGATGTCCAGAGCAACGTTCGAGGTATCGCTGTGGCGCCCGATGGCAACCTCTGGACAGCAGGGGGCACGCAGATCGCCAAGGTGAGTCCTGATGGAGGGACCGTGAGCCTACTTTCTGTTCCCGGTTCGGCTCAGCTCCATGGCATCGCCATTGATCAGGTTGACGGCTCTATCTGGGTCGCCTCTTCGGGAACAGATCAGGTGATCCGACTCGACTCCAACGGTAACGTGACAGCAACCGTTACCACCGACTCCCAGCCCCGAGGAGTCGCTATCGACGAGGATGGCTTCGTCTGGGTTGCCAACCAAGGCGGTGACAGCGTTCAACGAGTCAACCCAAGTTCGAATGCAGTCGTCAAGACGATCCAGCTACAGCCCGGATCGCAACCCTACAATCCCAGTCACATGACCGGGGTCGTGGCTGCCACAAACACACTCCCGGCCGGAGAGTGGAGTGTCATTCGCGACGGAGGAGAGGACAACGTCTCCTGGAACAATGTTTCCTGGAACGCTTCTGTCCCAAGAGCAGCCAGCTTGGATGTCTTCGTTCGCGCCGCTAACGACATCGGCGCTCTCCAATCACAGGCCTGGACCTTTGTAACGAACAATGCGGGTCTGGACCAAGCTGGAAGATTCCTCGAGCTCCGAGTGGACCTGGCGCGCTCATCGCTCACGGGGCAGTCCCCGATCCTCTTCGACCTGACCGTCAGTGGCCAAGGCCCTGTGGATCCCGGTGACTGTTCTACTGTCAATCGCCGCCAGGCAGGAAGCCTGCTCGTGTATCCCGAGTTCGACAATCAGACAGGCTCTTGTACCGTTCTAACGCTGACCAATACCAGCCTCGACTCCCAAACCCTGGCTGTTGAATTCGTCTACATCGATGGAGACACCTGCTCGGAGTTCAATCGCGTCGAACACCTGACGCCCAATGACACCCTGACGGTCTTCACCAAGCTGCATAACCCCCAACACAGCAGGGGCTTCGCCTATGTCTTCGTCAAGGACCCGGTAACCGGTGACCCGATCGTTGCCAACTCCTTGATCGGAAGCCTGTTGATCATGAACGGCCTTGCGGAGTCGACCTCGTCCATCGCATACGGCATCAATGCTCTGCCATTTGAGGGCCTGGGACGGGGTGGCTACACCGACATCGATGGCGATGGCCTACGTGACCTCGATGGCCTCGAATATAGCCAGGCACCAGGCTCCATCCTCATTCCCCGGTACATCGGACAGGGTGTGACAAGCGCACTCGGGCAGCGTGCCCTGCCTCTCCTCGTTGAAAGCGAGCTGTTGCTCTTGTCTCTCAGTGGGGGCTCGCAGTTCACCACCACGCTGGACTTCATCATCTACAACGACAACGAGCAGGGCTTCTCCAGTGAGTACACCTTCTACTGCTGGGAAAAGGTCAACCTGCTCGACATCTCAAACGCCTTCAGCATTGACTTCCTTAGGAATTACACCAACCATGACCCTGACGAAATCCATGGCGCTAACCTTGAGAGTGGCTGGATGAGAATCGACGGCGCGGTGGCTAGCTCCTCCTCGACCAGCATTGCCGATCCCGCCTTCTACGCCACCCTGATAGAGAAAATCAACAGCTTTACAGTGCACAGCAAGAGTGGAGCCGACTTACCCTTCGAGCTCTGCAGCCAACCCGGTGTGCTGCTGCCACGAGATCTCACTGGAGGCCTGTAACCCCTCCCCTCCTTCAAGAACGAGCGCGGGCTCGCCCAAGGGCGAGCCCGCGCTCAGTCTTTATTTCTGGTAGATCTCAGAGCGTGTAGGTGATCATCGCACCGTTGGTCAGGTTGAAGCCTGTACCGCAGGCGCTACCAACCGTGTCTCGATACCAGCCTTGGAACGTCCGAACATCGCCGGCGCTCCAACCCTCAGCTGTTGCCAATCCGCCACCCCACGAGGCAACCCCCGAAGCATTCGGGATTCGAAGTCCCATGCGGGTAATTCCGCCACCGGCACAGCGAAGGCCATCACCGAAGGGCAAGCCCGAGCCACCATTGACCTGGGTCGTGCCACTGAAGAGCAAGACCACCTGGCCCGGGAGCATCTGACTTCCCGTCAGGACCAGGTCATCTGCATTGGCGCTCGCACTACCAGAAGCAACGAGCGTTGCACCAGAACCGCTGGAGTTGGCACAGCCTTCGCCAGGAGCAGCGCTGTTTGCACAGGGGCAGGGTGTCGAGCCGCTTCCGTCTCCGAAGCAGTAACTCACACCGGGTCCGCACTCATCGGGAATCCCGTTTGAGTCACCGTCAAGACTGGTACCGGAAGCAATGTCGCAGGCGTCCGGAGTGCTGTTACCGTTGCAGTCCGCATCACACTCATCCGGAATTCCGTTTGAGTCACAGTCGTTTCCGACCAGGTCGCAACCATCCGGGATGCCATTCCCGTTGCAATCTGTCCACAGCTCGCATTCATCGGGCGTTCCATTGCTGTCGCAATCCGTGTCACAGTCATCCGGGATGCCGTTCGTGTTGCAGTCATTACCGGCCAACTCACACTCATCCGGAATGCTGTTCGAGTTGCAGTCCGGTCCAGACTCGCAGGAATCAGCGATTCCGTTGGAGTTGCAGTCCATGTCACACTCGTCCGGGATGCCGTTGGAGTTGCAGTCGTTACCATCGAGCTCACACTCGTCGGGAACACCGCTTGAGTTGCAATCAGCGAACAGCTCGCAATCATCCGGAGTGCCGTTCGAGTTGCAATCAGTGTCGCACTCGTCAGGAATGCTGTTCGAGTCGCAGTCGTTACCGACCAACTCGCACTCATCCGGGATGCCGTTCGTGTTGCAGTCCGCGCCAGATTCGCATTCATCGGGAGTGCCATTGGAGTTGCAGTCCAAGTCACACTCATCGGGAACCCCATTGGTGTTGCAGTCGTTACCGGAGAGCTCGCACTCGTCCGGGACGCTGTTGCTGTTGCAGTCAGTGATCGACTCACAATCGTCCGGCGTGCCGTTCGAGTTGCAGTCGGGGTCGCACTCGTCCGGGATGCCGTTCGTGTTGCAGTCATTGCCGCTCAGCTCGCAGTCATCGGGAACGCCGTTCGTGTTGCAGTCCGGGCCTGACTCGCAATCGTCCGGCGTG
>JABACD010000090.1 GCA_014237855.1 Planctomycetota bacterium
GGATCATGGAGCCGAGCAATACGCCGGCGGATCGGGTGATCTGGATCCCGATCGCCGGACTGCAAAACATGGCGGGGCACGACGCCGAGACGGCGTCGGACGTGAGCGCCGTGTTGGTGAAGTTGCGCAGCAAAAGAAGCGGCATGATGATGAACCAGGAGTTCAACCTGCAGGGCGACGTGATGACGTTCGCCTGGCCCATCGCCGACACGATGTCGAAGCTGTTCAACAAGATTGCCCCGGTCGAGATGGTGCTGCGGGCGGTGGCGTTGCTCGTGGCGCTGGTGGCGGCCGGCTCGATCCTCGCGAGCATTTACAACTCGATGAACGAGCGCCGCCGCGAGATCGCGATCATGCGGGCGCTGGGGGCTCGGCGCTCGACGGTTTTTGCCGTGGTGGTGCTTGAGGCCAGCGGCATCGCGGCGCTCGGCGCGTTGGCCGGGTTTGGGGTGTATTTTGTGATCATGAGCGTTGCCGCTTGGTTTATCCGGCAGGAAACCGGCATCGTGCTCAACCCGCTGGAGTTTCAGCCGGTGATGGCCTGGGCACCGTTGGCGATGCTGGGTCTGGGCGCGCTGGCCGGACTCGCTCCGGCGGCCAAGGCGTACCGCACTGATGTGGCCGAAAAC
>JABACD010000091.1:0-278 GCA_014237855.1 Planctomycetota bacterium
TACCAGTTGCTTGCCGTGTTGCCGGCCCCGCCGCTGACCGAGGAGTAGTTGCCGCTGGCCGTGTTGGTGTACCCGCCGCTGACCGAAGACCAGTAGCCCGAGGCCGTGTTGTCGAATCCGCCGCTGACCGAGGATCCGATGCCGCTGGCCGTGTTGACAGTCCCGCCGCTGATCGAGGCGTCGGCGCCGGAGGCCGTGTTGCCGGCCCCGCCGCTGACAGAGGACCAGATCCCGCTCGCCGTGTTCTGGCGCCCGCCGCTGACGGAGGACCAGGCATC
>JABACD010000091.1:288-624 GCA_014237855.1 Planctomycetota bacterium
GCCCCGCCACCAGCCCACCGTAGCTGGAAAAACTGTTCTCCTGTCCGGTCACGATGTTGTGAGAGCCGGTGCGGTCATCACCGTTCGGATTGCCGAGCTCGTTGTAGCCGACGATGAGGTTGCCGAGGCCGTTTGTCGTGCCATAGGTCTTGCCCGAGCCGTTGACGACCTGCACGTTGATGCCCGAGATGCGCGCCGTGCGCACGGTGCCGCCCTGTCCATCGGGCAGGTCCACCATGGAGACATGGCTCAGAAACTCGGCCTGATCCGGCGTCACGAAGTAGCGCGTGGGAACCGGAGCCTTGAAGGCGGGGCCCGACGGTGTCACGGCCTGGG
>JABACD010000092.1 GCA_014237855.1 Planctomycetota bacterium
CGACCAGTCATCGGAGGACATGTTCTTGGATGCCATCAAGGCCGCGCTTCCTGGAACAGTGCGGTGCGAAGACCATGACCTCGCAGCCGAGGATTCCGCCTTTGTCGAGGTTTGAAATGCCAATCGTGTGTGTGGCAGACTTGGCTGTGCCAAGGCCCGCCTTCGCCATGCCGGTCACTGCCGCTGCGGCATTGGCAAGAATCTGTCGAGTCAATGGGTTCAGACCGAGGATGTCGCACACCGAGAACATCATGGTGATGTCGTTGATATCCACAAAGGCAGACACATCACCGCTGGCAATCGTCGAGACCATGACCTTGGGCAGGCCGTATGGCAGTGTCCGCATGATGGCCGTGCAATTGGGCGTGCCCTGCGTGCCGCCCATAGCCACCACACCGTGAATTTCGCCCTTCGACACAGCTGCCCCGAGAAGTGCTGCAGCGCCAGCAATCATCACAGGCGATGCCTCCTGCCGAGTTGGGTTTCGCAAAATCGCTTCGAGGGTACTCCCGCCGGCCGCGCAAATCTCCGCTCGGTTGATGTCAGGGTCTGCCGATGGTGGATCGACCACGCCAATGTCCACAAGCACGGCCTTGCCGCCCGCTCGTTCAATCTGCTC
>JABACD010000093.1 GCA_014237855.1 Planctomycetota bacterium
CGTTGGCGCATATTGAGCGGGCCAAGATTGGAGATCGACCTCGACAAGATCTACCACAACGCCCGCACGTTGGTCCAGCGGCTGGCCAATCGTGGCATCTCTGTCACGGCCGTCACGAAGGCTACACTTGGCTCACCCGAGATTGCCCGCTCGTTGCTACAGGCTGGCGCGAGTGGACTTGGCGACTCGCGCATTGAAAACATTGAAGCGATGTGCCATGCGAATGTAGCGGCGTCGATGACTCTTATCCGCTCTCCAATGCTTAGCCAGGTAGCCCGAGTCGTCACGCACGCCGATGTAAGCTTTAATACCGAATTGGACGTCATCAGCAAGATCTCATCCTTCGCGCAGAAGGCGAAGCGGACGCATGGGGTCGTGCTCATGGTCGAGCTTGGAGATCTTCGTGAAGGCATCATGCCTGGTGATCTTGAGGACGTGGTGCGTGAGACGCTTCGCTTCCCGTCTATCGCGATCAAAGGCATCGGCACCAACCTCGCCTGCCGTAGCGGAGTATCACCCGATAGTAGAAACATGGCCGAGTTGTCCGCGCTCGCCGAATCGATCGAGGCGACGTTTGGCCTGACGATTGAGATCGTGTCGGG
>JABACD010000094.1:0-307 GCA_014237855.1 Planctomycetota bacterium
GCAACCTTGTAGTGCCGCTCACCCACGAACTGCGGATCCATGATCCGCGAGCTGGAATCGAGAGGATCAACGGCCGGGTAGATGCCCTGCTCCGAAATGGCTCGCGACAGAACGGTCTGCGCATCGAGGTGCGTAAACGCGGTTGCCGGCGCCGGATCCGTAAGGTCATCGGCAGGAACGTAAATTGCCTGCACCGATGTGATCGAGCCTGAAGCAGTCGAGGTGATACGCTCCTGCAGCTCACCCATCTCGGTACCAAGCGTCGGCTGGTATCCCACAGCAGATGGCATACGGCCAAGCAGCGCCG
>JABACD010000094.1:317-601 GCA_014237855.1 Planctomycetota bacterium
AACCCGCTTGCGTAAAGCGGAAGATGTTGTCGACGAAGAACAGAACGTCCTGGCCCTCAACATCTCGGAAATACTCAGCGATGGTGAGGCCCGAGAGTCCAACCCGGAGACGGGCCCCCGGAGGCTCATTCATCTGGCCATAAACGAGAGCCGTCGATTCGAGAACGCCTGACTCCTTCATCTCGAGCCAGAGGTCGTTGCCCTCACGCGTCCGTTCGCCAACACCACAGAACACAGACTTCCCACCGTGCCCCATCGCGATGTTGTTGCTGAGCTCCATGATG
>JABACD010000095.1 GCA_014237855.1 Planctomycetota bacterium
CACCTTCCCCGGTGACTAGGCGCTCGGTGCCGAAGGTTTCCTTGCCGAAGAAAACACCCCTGCTGAGTCCCAGGGAAGTGTATAGATCCTTGTCGGCAAAATCTCCGTAACGCTCCGGGGTAATACCGAGTGAGCGGATCAGGCGCTGTGCGGGAACGCCATATTCATTGAAATCCTGGATGTTGATGGTACCGCCGTGAGACAGCAACATTCGGTCGCCGTGCCAGAATTCATTGCGCTTGGCATGGCCGCCGAAATCGTCATGGTTATCGAGGATGAGAATCCGTGCGTCGGGTTTCTGCTCCCGGTAGAACCAGGCTGCCGCAAGCCCGCTTAAGCCGCCACCGACGACGACCAGGTCATAACTTTCCCCTGTATCGGTGATTTCTGCGGGTAGCCAGCGTTTGCCATTGCTCAGTTGGTGTGCGACTTCAAAAGAACCGACGTGGCTGCCGCGCAAACCGGTGCGGGTTGGTGGGTATAGGGCGCTGGTCTGCTGCGGCACTTCGATCTCGGCCCAGGTACACGAGGCCAGGCTGCCGCTGAGAGCAATGCCGACACCGCTGATGAAATCCCTGCGGGT
>JABACD010000096.1 GCA_014237855.1 Planctomycetota bacterium
TTGTTCGCGACGACGTAGTCACCGCTGGTGGTCAGCTCGGCGACAGCTCCGGTCGAGTTGGGATTCGAAGTGCAGTAGGGCACTTCATCGCACTCGTCGGGGATCCCGTTCATGTCGGTGTCGAGGCTGGTGCCCGAGCTGATGTCGCACTGGTCAGGAATGCCGTTAGCGTTGCAGTCGACCTCGCAGTCGTCAGGGACGCCGTTCAGGTTGCAGTCTGCGCTCGAGCCGGAGGCGATGTCGCAGACGTCGAGGATGCCGTTGGCGTTGCAGTCGAGGGTGGGGTCCTTGGAGAGCTCACACTCGTCAGGCGCCCCGTTGGAGTTGCAGTCCAGGCTGGTGCCAGAGCTGAGGTCGCACTCGTCCGGGATGCCATTCGTGTTGCAGTCAGTACTGACGCCGAGGAGGATGTCACACGAGTCGGGAACGCCGTTACCGTTGCAGTCAGGGACTGTTCCAGCAGCGATCTCGCACTCGTCAGGAATACTGTTGAGGTTGCAGTCCGGGCTCGTGGCGGACGACAGATCACAGGCGTCGGGGACGCCTGCGAGATTGCCGCGGGCACAGTCCTT
>JABACD010000097.1 GCA_014237855.1 Planctomycetota bacterium
CTGTGCATTGGAGAACACGAATGACACACGAAGACATGCAGGGCATTGAACATCGAGATACATACCACACATCTCGCCACGTCTGGGATGCCACCAGGCCTGAGCCTCACTCACATCTTGTTCATTCAAGCTGCAACCATGTGCTGACCTGCGCGTCCTACATCTACTTCATCGAAGGGAAGCGCCACACGTGCAGCGCAGCGTGTAGCAGTAGAGCTAACGACAACACGTGCGACGCATACAACAACACACACAACAACGCAACGAACCTCACGCTCATCGACCTACAACTCAACCATGCAATGCAATGCCTGCAAGCAAGGCAGCGAAACCAAAGCCCTTCAAGCTAGCTCCGGTAAGCCGTCGTAACTGCACAAGCGTTGCGGTGCACCTTGCAAGCAGTCCACTCAGTCAGCTTGCTGCATCAATCCTCTCCAGCGCACCCCTACACCAGCGCCCCACCACAAGCCCGCTCAAAGGCCGCGCTCACACCAACCCGACCCAGGGGTCTCGCCAGCCCCTCCGGCGGGCACAGGCGAGCCCCCAGGAGCTCTCCGGGGAAGCAAAAC
>JABACD010000098.1 GCA_014237855.1 Planctomycetota bacterium
AGCCGAGTATTCGGTACTTCTCGAGCCACTCATCGATGGCCGCTGCGATGTCGTGTATGGATCTCGATTCGTATCGAATCGCCCCCACAGGGTGCTCTACTTCTGGCACTCGGTCGGCAACCGGTTCCTCACGATGCTGTCGAACATGACGACCAATCTGAACCTCACCGACATGGAGACCTGCTACAAGGCGTTCCGCATAGAGGTGGTCAAGTCGTTGACGCTCACCGAGGACCGCTTCGGCATCGAGCCCGAACTCACAGCGCGTGTCGCCGCTGGAGGCTGGAGGGTGTTCGAGGTCGGGATCTCGTACAACGGGCGCTCATACGACGAGGGCAAGAAGATCAACTGGAAGGACGGCGTGTCCGCCCTGCGTTGCATCCTCAAGTACGCCGTGGTCGCCAGGCGCGATGTGCGCCGGTCCTCGGCCTGATCCGAATCCTCAATCCGAGGACCGCATCGACTCAATCATCCGCGCAAGGCCGGCATCCAGCGAGGTCGTCGGTCGCCAGCCCAGCCCGTCTTCGATCCTCGTGATGTCGGGACGGCGTCGCTGGGGGTCCCCCT
>JABACD010000099.1 GCA_014237855.1 Planctomycetota bacterium
GAGGCTGATTCCCTGTGTGTCCTTGTCATCACGATTCCTGCTGGTTCGAGTGAATGGCAGCACCTCGAGGCGCTTGTCCACGGTCTTGGTGACTGATCACTGCCGAGCACGCTCGGATGGATCTTGTCCGCAACCTGATGGAGTCCTCAGCACCTCGGATTCCCCGAGGAACACTCGAAAAAGCGCTCGGGGGCTGAATCACCTCACTCGAGGGCCCTTCAGGGGCCCTCGCCGACCCCTCAGGGCAGGATCAGGCGCCGGTTGAACAGCTCGCCGGCTGCCAGGTCGAAGGTTCCGGAGCTTCCGTTTGCCGTCCAGCGGTACTCGCCGTGAGGGATCCCCTGGATCGAGAGCTTGCCGCTCTCGTCCGTACGCAGCCCATCCTCGAAGCCCTGCAGCTTGCCTGCCGCGATCCAGTTGAGCGCCCTCTCCCCCAGGCTCGTGCATTCGAGCTCCACTGAACCTACCCGGCGCACCTCGATCTGCTGCTCGATGATTGGGCCGAGCTCATAGCTCGCCTCCGTGTGTCCGCTTCCTGCCGAGGAGTGCCTC
>JABACD010000009.1 GCA_014237855.1 Planctomycetota bacterium
GTGCATTCTACGGGTCTGTCTAACACTATTTGCAAGATTCAGTGAGATCAGCCCAGGTCCAGGTCGTCCAACGGACTTGTGATGCCCTGGGGCCCGCGGTTGAGAACATGGGTGTAAATCATTGTCGTCGTAATGCTCGCATGCCCGAGGAGTTCCTGAATGGTCCGGATGTCGGTTCCACGCTCAAGCAGGTGCGTTGCGAAAGAGTGCCGGAACGTATGCGTGGTGACCCGCTTGGTGAGCTGCGCCTTCGCCGCAGCGTCTCGGACCGCACGCTGCAAGACCGTCTCGTGCAAGTGATGTCGCCGGCGTTCACCTGTCGGGCTGTGCAGATAAGTCCGGGTTGCCGGGAAGAGCCACTGCCACGATAGGGACCGGCCCGCCCGCGGCGACTTGCGAGCTAGCGCATGGGGCAACTCCACCCATCCTGCTCCGGCCTCCAGGTCCTGCGCATGCTGTAACCGCACACGCAGTAGCTGTTCTTGAATGGGTGCAGCCAAGCTTGCCGGAAGAACAGCAGGCCGATCCTTCCGCCCCTTTCCCTCGTGAATGAGCAAGGTGTGCTTCTCAAGATCGATATCCTTCAAGCGGAGTCGAGCGCATTCTAGGAGCCGAAGCCCCGCCCCGTAGAGCAACCGAGCCATGAGCTGGGGAGTACCGCTCATCTCCGAGAGAACAGCACGAACCTGCTCACGGTTCAGCACAGTGGGTAGGTGCTTGGGGCGCTTCGCGCGGACCAGCTCATCGAGCCATGGCAGCTTCGTTGCAAGCAAGTCGCCATAGAGGAACAACAGGGCCGCAAGCGCTTGATTTTGGGTCGAGGGGGCGACTCGCCGCTGGATAGCAAGGTGGGACAAGAACGCCGTCACCTCCACCTCCCCCATTCCACGGGGGTCGCGCCAGGCGTGGTAGACAAGAAAGCGACGGATCCAGTAACGATACGCCTTCACCGTACGCGGGCTTCGGCGCTTTAGGGCCATTCGTGACTCAAACAGCCTTCTCAGGTCGGGCCCCCAATCAGCTCCTTCAGCTGGCTCGGGGACTGCATCATTGTGGAGTGCAGCCATGGCCGACACTGGACGATCAGCGGACGAATCAGTCACTCAAGTTGAGCAAGAGTCTCCGCGAGCGGAGCGTAGACCAGCCTGCACTGACCCACTCCTGAGAATAGACACTCCAAGCTACCTCTACATCCACCCTGCACCCCCCTCAGACGCCTCACCCACAGCAAGCGGCCCCCTTCGCCGCTCCCTCTCGACCCAGCTGAGAGCCTCCGAGCCAGGACCCCGGGCAACGAGTGCAGCAGAGCCAAGTTCAACTTCACGAATGCCTGGTCCACGATCTGGGTGCCTTGAGCTGTGTGGAGCAGTCAACGACTCCATTGCGAGCTGGCTTGCCTACGGTCCGAGTCGATCGGAGGCGTCCTGATTCATGGTTGCAGGACTCACCCCGTCGGGACGCCACGCGCTCCCGAGCGTCCGTGGCGACGCAGCCTCGCCAGAAAGGGTGCACGCCGTCGGCGTATCGCCTCAGCTTCGTAGAGCTCGGTGCTGAGGCGGTACATCCCATCGCGCAGTTGCCCCACACTCATGCCGTCCGGTTCATGGTTCACGTCGAACAGCGTGCAGAGATCCCAGCGCCGTGGTTCGAGGATGCGCCCTTCCTGCTCCAGCCTGCGGTAGAGCGGCGTGCCGGGGAACGCCGTCATGTAGGTCACCTGAACCTCGTAGAGCCATGTGCGCTGCGCGAACTCGAGGACGGCGTCGAAGGCATCCGGGCCCTGACCGTCAAGTCCCAGGATGAAGCAACCATTGACGGTGATTCCGTGATCCTGGATGCGTCCGATGGCGGTGGCGTAACTCGGATGACGGCGCTGCTTGAAGCGACCGCCCAGCTCGATTTCGGAGAGCTCCCCCGAACTCGGCGTCTCCAGACCAATGAGCACTTGCCGGCAACCCGCCTTCGCCATCAGCTCGAGGAGCTCGGTGTCGTCCGCCACGGAGACGTCGGTCTCCGTGAACCACTTGATGCCCAGAGGCACGAGAGCCCGACAGAGCTCCTTGCCCCAGCTCTTGTCGACGAAGGTGTTGTCGTCAGCGAACTCGATGAACGCTCCCGGGTGCAGCGCGAGGATCGCCTTGATGTCGCGCACGACGTCGCGGACCGGGCGCAGCCGATAGCGTTCCTGCAACATCACCGTCGAGGCGCAGAAGTCACAACGCCACGGACAGCCGCGACTCGATTGAACGGTGTAGCGGTTGTAGGGACGATCGCCGAGCAAATCGAAGCGCGGCACGGGTAGCTCCCCCACGTCGACCGGCTCGTAGTCGCGTGCTCGCAAGGTCGTCGGCGGCGCGTCGCGTTCGGCCAACACCACCACGTCGGGCCACACGCGCTCGCCTTCCCCGATCACCACGTAGTCCGCGTGATTCGCGGCTTCCTCCGGTTCGGACGAGACGTGCAAGCCGCCCATCGCCACCTTCACGCCCGCGGCGCGCAAGCGGTCGGCGATGGCGTAGGCCTCGAAGATCTGCGCCGTGAACGTGCTGATCGCCACGAGGTCACAGTCGTAGAGTTCCTGCGGCTCACTGCCGTCGCCCTCCGCTTCCCAGTAGTCCAACTCGTGTCCCTCGGGAGTCACAGCCGCGAGGTAGAGCAGCCCGAGGCTGGGCAGCGCGGCGACTTGCTTGCTCCGCTCGACGAAGCCTGGCAACGTCAAGCCGAGGTCCAGCAGTACGGGATCTGTGGCACGAATGCCGCTCATGGCAAGTAGTCCGATTCTCATGAGAGTCCTCCGAGAAGTGCCGAGAGAGCACCCACGACGAGTGCAATCACGGGGATGAAGAAGAGATGGCGGAAGCCGGGTCTCCAAGCGGTGAGAAAACACACGAGCGGCATCGCCACGGTTCCGACCGCCAAGCTCACGCTTCCGTACTCCGGCCAGTCCGGCGACAACCCAAGAGTCGGAGCCAGACCGTAGAGGAGATTCAGGATCCCCAGGGCCACGAACGCGATGTGCCCAAGCCGCGTCATCCGGCGACGCAACGAGCCGTAGCCTCCAAGGAATTCGTCGCGATGAAAGCCGAGGCCGATCAGCGCGCCGCTGGCGAAGCCCGCGAGGACCGACGCCCACCCGAGGCTCCAGGAGAGCGCGAGCACGGAGTCGGTCGAGGTCGTGATGTGTTCCTGCATGGTGGCTGGACGCGTGGGAGGGCGCCTCGATGCTTCGCAGGCTACGTTCGTGACCGAAGCTGTTGCCGCAGTTCGAATGTAGGGGTCGATAAGCTCCACGAATCGACCACCAGGAAGACCAAGGGAGGGCGCCTCCGATTGGTTGCGAGATCCAGCGCGGGCTGCGTGACGATTGGCTGGTAAATCGAGTAATTCTTGGACCAGGAGGCGCTCGACACGATTCAGCCGCGCTACGAGCTACGTGGCTGAATCTCGAGAATCGTGCGAGGCGTGGGAGCAACCAGGCCGCTGCCATCGATCGCACCACTGACGACACCATGTCTCACCTCGCCCCCCGTGCCCTCGTCACCGTCGCGTCGATGGCTTCGGCCCAGTCCATCACCGATGACGTACAAGCTCTTCGAGGGTAGGCGCTCCAAGGCCGTTCTTACTGGCACGCGGGCGCTCTCGGAACCACTCGAGGGGTCCGCGTCCGGGGATCAGGGCTGCTGGTCGACCGCCTCGAAGTGAGACCAGGCCAGGCTGCCGATGAAGTGAACGAAGTATCGACCGTTGATCTTGGGGGGGAGATTGGCGCCGCTCACCCAATGGTTCGACAGGTCCACGCCATTGATCTCGAGGAGCTCGACATCCCAGGAGTTGACGAACTCCACGTCGCCCTCGATGGACCAGCAATACTCGCCGTCACCGTCGTGGTAGTAGGGCAGGGCGACCGGCACGGGGTTCTCGCAGGACCCGGCGTTCGGGTCGCCGGCCTGCACGACGGAAACCTCGCGTGTGATCGTCATCGCCGTGACCGTGACCGTCCCCAGGCGAACCGCTCCCGGGTTCACGTCCGCAACGATCTGGAAGATCCCATTTCCGCTGCCCCCGGCGGGAACGACGGTGATCCAGTCCTCGTCGTCGCTCACGCTCCAGGTCATGTTCGAGGTCACGTTCACCGTCTCGCTCCCGCCGGGCTGGGCGATCTGCACCCTGTTCACGTCGAGGCTCAGGCTGGGCCAGCCGCTGCCGGGAACGTAGGGGTGGTAGGCCGCAGGCAGGAAGCCGCCGGTCGGGGGCGGAGCGCCCACGACCAGCTCGCCGTCCGCGTGCAGCGGGATGTGCTGGGTGGCGGAGAGGGTTGTGCTGAGGTTCAGGAAGGAGGGATCGTTGAGCGGGTTCCAGGCTGAAGCCGGCGCGGCAGCCGAGAGCAGCCCGAGTCGGACCTGCGCCTCCTCGGAGGACTCGGCGGTGCCTCCGGGCCACAGGAACAGCTCGCTCCCGAAGCTCACCTCGCTGAAGAAGATCTGGCGCTGGGGGTCCCACAGCTGCAGCGGTCCCACTGTCACGATGGTGGACTGGTTGGTCGAGACGAGGTAGTCGCTGACGTCGAACCCCTGTGCGTACCCCTCGGAGAGATTGACGAAGATCCGGAAGCGCACATCGGAGGGAATTCTCGCCGGCCAGGCCGTGCGGTTGTGGACCCAGACGGAGACCTCTGTGAAGGTGTCCCCGGCGAGGTTCTCGGCGACCTCGACCACGTACTCGCCGGTGGGCGTCTCGACGGGGGGGAAGTTCGCGAGCGGTGTGCCACCGAGGTCCAAGGTCAGCTTTGCGAGCGCGCCCGAGAAGAGCGCGTTGTAGTCGCAGGCGACCTCGTTGTTGATGTAGTTGTCCCGGTCGTCGCTGTATCCGTCCGCCTGGTCGGGTCCGCCCACGAGCGCTCCGTAGAGCACGTGCCGCGTCTCCTGCGGATCTCCGTTCACGTTGTTTCCCCAGGCCCCGTGAGCCGTGCGGTGGTGCGGATTCACCGGGGGGTTGACGCCGAAGCCGCAGACGTAGCTGCGCCCCTGGGGGTTCACCCCGAGCGCGTAGTCGATCTGGCTGCGCGCGAACGCGTGGTACTGGACCTGCTTCTGCGGAGTGGAGGCGAGGTCATGGTGGTAGAGAGCCAGGAAGGCCGTGTTGCACGCGTAGCGCAGAGAGCCCCACTGGTCGAGCCAGGCCAGGCCGCCGGGGGTGTAGGTGACCGAGGACCCCTCGTAGCCGGTGGTCCAGTAGTCGAGGTGGCGCTCGATATCTTCAATGTAGTTCGACTCTCCGGTCAGGCGCGCCATCAATGCGTAGCAACCGTACGCCTTGTCGTCCCAGGAGAGCCCCCAGGAGTAGGCCGGGTTCCCCGAGGAGTCGGTGGATAGCAGCAGGTACTCCATCTTCGCCTTGTCGAGCCAGGCCGCGTCCCCGGTGGCGCGGTAGAGCCAGATCGCACCCCAGCAGAGCTCGTCCTGGTATCCACTGAAGGAGTTGTAGAACTGCTGGGCGTCCACGATCGAGTCCGAGTAGACCCCTCGCTGGTTGTCGGCGAACTGGTAGAGCTCGAGCGCGTGTGACAGGAGCTCGGAGCTGTAGGGGGGATCGGAGGCGGCGAACACCATGCTGGCCGCGGCCATCGCCGCCGCCGTCTCCGCCGCGAGGTCCGAGCCGGGGTTGTCGGCGTCGATCTTGTAGGCGGGACGCGCCATCTGCATCACCTCCGACGATCCCCACCAGGAGTGATCGGCCGCACCATTGCCGACCTGTCCCCAGAACTCCTCGGGGCCGGTGTGGCAGCGCAGGAAGTAGTCGTTCACGTGTCGTAGGTGAGCCTCGACCTCGCCGAGTTGGCCCGCGGCCAGGTAACCGTCGCGGAAGTCGAGCGCGCCCCAGGCGAGGGTGGTGGCGGAGTAGGCCATCGGGAAGCCGAACTTCACGTGATCTCCCGCGTCGTACCAGCCACCGGTCAGGTCATGGCTGACGTCGACACCGTCGTCGAGACCGGAGTCTCCGCGCCAGGTGACCTGGCTCTCGGGTGCGAGAGGTCCGGAGCGTTGGGCCTCATAGAAGAACATCGACTTCTGCAGGACCTCCGCGTAGTTGAAGCCCTGCGCCGCTGCGGTGGACGGGACCAGGGCCAGCAGGCCGCCGAGTACGAGCTTGCGAACGTGGGTGACGAGCATTGGAGAATCTCGGATTGAGAGGTGTCGGGATTCCGGGCGGTGAAACAGCCCCAGCGCAGCAAGCCTGGCGCGACCGTGGAGAAGGAGGAGATGCCTCCGGGGTGGAGACAGGCCGTCGTTCCTCGGAAGTGAGCTTGACAGGCGAAGGGAAGCCGAATGAACACCATTGATGCGCTCACCCGAACTTACAAGTGCAATTCCCCCCTGGCCGACAGACGGGTCCCGCAGAGGGCCTTGGGGGCAGGTCACCGAACTCGCCACGCCTGGACCACGGCCCTCGAACTGATGCTCCCCCACGAGTCACGATGGCAGGGCTGGGCACGCCCCCCCCTGCAGCACCGCATGAGCAGCGCCTCTCCCCCGCCGTGCTCGGCACGAGCTCGCTGCGCCAGCTCCCGAGGGACTCAAGCTGCTCCCACAACTTGGAGCCTGGGAGTGCGGTGACGGAGTCGCCCGGTTCCAGTACGGAAGCTGGCCCGTGGCTCAGCCCATGTAGGTCTCCATCGACTTCCACAAGGACTCGGTGCGATCGATTCGTTCCAGGGCCGCTTCCTGAAGTTGTTCTGCTACGTGAGCCACGAGCAACTCTGCCGCGGCAACGGTTGGCACCGAACTATCGAAGGGGCCGGTGGCCGGAACTCGCAACTCGCACCAGGTGTCTGTAAGGGAGGCCAAGGGAGAGAGAGGTCCGTCGGTGACGGCCACGATTTGCACGCCGAGGTCGGCCAGGGTGCTGGCCATGGAGACCGTGTGACGACGGTAACGGGAGAAGTCGAAGATGACGGCGGCGTCCTCGGCGCTGGCACAGGAGAGGTCCCGGCCGCTCGCGTGCTCCTCGAGCAGGTGGACGGAGGGGCGCACCATCGAGAGCCCGCTGTGCAGTGCGTGCGCGCCGGCACGGGAGGTCTCACCGGTCAGAATCCACACGCTGCGGGCCTCGATCAGTGGGCGGGCAAGCGGGGCCACACGACCGTCACCAAGGGCCTCGAACACGCTCGCGAGGGCGTCCTCCATCGTCGACCGGGCCCGGGAAATGGAGCTCTCGGCGTGGCGGATGCGCTCGGTCGGGCGCGAGAGCTGCTGGGAGAGGCCACTCCGAATCTGGCCCTGGAGGGCGGCATAGCCCTCGAAACCGAGCTTGGCGGCGAAGCGCACGATCGACGGACGGCTGGTCCCGACCCGATCCGCCAGTTCGGAGACCGTCCCGAACGCGAGAAGGGTGGGCTCCTCCAGCACCGCCTGGGCGATACGTCGCTCCGTCGGGGTCAGGCGCTGGCCAGCAGCAGCAATGAGGTTCGAGATGGACATGCTTGCGACACTCTGAACACAACGTTACACTTGCCCCCCGATTATGTCCATCCCGTTACAGGATCCTTCGGGGTCTTGACTGCCCGATCCTGGCAAAGCCCACCGGAGTCGACTGGACCCGGGCGGGTCGAACCACCCCGCACAACGTTTGCGATGACCAAGAATTACGAGCCCACCGAGCGCGAGCAGAGCTTCCTGGCGACTGTCGAAGACACCAAGTACGACCGCCAGAGCATCAACGGCCTGTCGCCCTTCCTGAACGAGAAGGCGCCGGCAGACGTGCTGAGCTTCTACTCAAGAGACGAACTCGAGGCCCTCGGCGCCTTGAAGGGAGGCGAGCGCGATGTCGAGTCGCGCATGCCCGTGAAGATCACGCGGCACTACTTCGAGCTGGCCACCAAGAGCGCGCCCATTCGCGCCATCGTGAAGGCCTCCCCGGCTGAGACCGAGAACCTGCAGGGCTCGGAAGATCCCGGCAACCAGCTCGACTACAGCCCGGTCGAGGGGCTCCTGCACAAGTACGAGATGGGCCTGATGTACGTCGTCTCGACCTGCTCAGCTCACTGCCGCTTTTGCTACCGCGAAGAGCTGATCGCCCGCAAGGAGATCGAGCGCCAAGACGGCACAGTCGCAAAGAAGGGCATGGCCCAGGTCCCCGACATCGTGAACTACATCAAGGAGTTCAACGGCGCCGTCGAGGCCAACGGCGGTCTGCATCCCGATTCGAAGCGCGAGAAGCTGCGCGAGATCCTGCTCTCGGGCGGCGACCCGATGGTGCTCTCGAATACGAAGATCGCCACCTGGCTGGCGGCCCTGGCCGAGACTGGAATCGAGGCCATTCGCATTGGTACGAAGGAGTTGGCCTTCTTCCCCAACCGCTTCGACGACACCTTCTTCGCCATGCTCGACAGCTGGCACGAGACCTACCCGGACGTGGGGCTGCGCATGATGGTGCACTTCAACCACCCCGACGAGTTCCTGCTCAAGGACGACAACGAGAACTACATCCCCGACGAGCAGGGCATCTTCGAGTGGCATCCGGACACCAAGCGAGCCATGGACGGGCTCACCTCGCGCGGCTGGATCTCCATCGAGAACCAGGCACCGATCATCCGGGGCGTCAACGCCGACCCCGATGCACTCCGCATCATGCAGCGAGCTCTCAAGCGTGTGGGGGCGAACAACCACTACTTCTTCGGCGGGCGTGACATAGTCGCCTACCGTGCCTTCAACGTGCCGATCGAGACGGCCTGGCAGATCCTCAACGACTCCCAGAAAGGCCTCTCGGGCGTCGAGACTCATGCGCGGCTCTCGATCACCCACTACAAGGGCAAGACAGAGGTCTCGGCCGTCACCAGCGAGCCGATCCCCGGGGTCCCGGGTTCCGAGAACGGCGTCGTGATCTTCAAGCTGCTGCGCAACGCGGCGGACGCCCCCGAGCGTGGCAAGATCTGCATCGTCGGCCGCAACCCGGACGCTGTCTGGTTCGACGACTACGAGGACCGTGTCATCTACGACGAGGCCGGGCTCTTCGAATATGCACGCGTCAACGCGAGGGCTGAGCAAGTCAGCCAGCCATGATCGACAAGCAGATCTCGAGCTGCGCTGAGGCCGTCGCCGATGTCTTCGACGGCGCGACAGTCATGATCGGCGGCTTCGGTGAGGCCGGCAGTCCGATCGAGTTGATCCACGCGCTGATCGATCAGGGCGCAAGAGACCTGACCGTGGTGAACAACAACACGGGCAGCGGCGAGGTCGGCCTGGCTGCGCTGATCAAGGCCGAACGAGTCTCGAAGATGATCTGCTCCTACCCGCGGACGACGAACTCGACCGTCTTTCCTGTGCTCTACAAGTCGGGCAAGACGAAGCTGGAGCTCGTACCGCAGGGCACCTTGGCCGAGCGCATCCGTGCTGGCGGCGCGGGAATTCCGGCCTTCTACACGCCCACATCGGTGGGCACGATGCTGTCCGAGGGCAAGGAGCACCGCACCATCGACGGCCGAGAGTACGTGCTCGAACGCGGCCTCACCGCGGACTTCGCCTTCATCAAGGGATCGGTGGCGGACCGTCACGGCAACATCATCTACAACAAGACAGCACGTAACTTCGCGCCAATCATGGCCACGGCCGGACGGCAAACGATCGTCCAAGCGGCCAAGGTCGTCGATCCGGGCGAGCTGGACCCCGAGACGATCGTCACCCCGGGGATATTCGTGCAGGGCGTCGTGCACGTCGCGAAGCCTGCCCACGAGTCGGAGCAGGTCGCTCAGGGAGTGTCGTACCCGTGAGCAACGCATCCATTGGCTGGAGCCGCGAGGAGATGGCGGCACGCGTCGCCCTCGACATCCCGGACGGCAGCTACGTGAATCTGGGCATCGGCATCCCCGAGCTCGTCGCGCGCTACGTGCCCGAGGAGCGTGAGTTCATCTACCACACGGAGAACGGCCTGCTCGGCATGGGGCCTGCGCCCGAAGAGGGCGGCGGCGAGCCAGAGCTGATCAATGCTGGCAAGAGGCGCGTGACAGCTCTACCGGGAGCGGCGTACTTCCACCACGCCGATAGCTTCGTGATGATCCGCGGGGGCCACCTCGACCTGTGCGTTCTCGGCGCCCTACAGGTGGCCCAGAACGGCGACCTGGCCAATTGGTCCGTGGGCAGTCCCGATGCGATTCCGGCTGTCGGGGGCGCGATGGACCTCGTCGCCGGCGTGAAGGCGATCTACGTCGTCACCCAGCACGTCACGAAGAAGGGCGCACCGAAGCTGGTCGAGGCCTGCACCTTTCCGCTGACCGGTTGCGGGATCGTGGACCGCATCTACACCGATCTGGCTGTGATCGACGTGACTGACGAGGGCTTCCGGCTCGTCGAGCTGGCCCCCGGCATCGACGAGGACCACGTGCGAGAGCGGACCGACGCACCGCTCCTGTCGATCGGCGAGGGCCGCGCAGTCACTTCCTGACGTGAGCGAGTCCAAGGCCACATCGAGGAGCGCTGCCCTTTACGAGCGCGCGCTGCACACCCTCCCTGGCGGCGTCAGCCGTAACACGGTGCTGCGATCGCCGCACCCGATCTACGCCGCTCATGCCAAGGGTTGCCGCGTGACCGACATCGAGGGTGTCACGCGCATCGACTTCTCGAACAACATGGCGTCGCTCGTCCTCGGGCACGCAGATGATGAGGTCGTCCGGGCGGTGAGCGAACAGCTCACGCGGGGCTCGGCCTTCGCTCTCGCCACAGAGCTCGAGGTCGAATATGCGGAGTACCTGTGCGAGCGCTGCCCCTCCTTCGAGAAGCTGCGCTTCGTGAACTCTGGCACCGAGGCGGTGATGGGAATGCTGAAAGCCTCGCGTGCCTTCACCGGACGCCCGAAGATTGCCAAGGTCGAAGGGGCCTACCACGGGCTCTACGACTACGCCGAGGTCAGCCAGACCTCACGGCCCGAGAGCTGGGGCGACCCGACCCGACCGGCCAGTGTGCCCGTCGCCCATGGCACGCCCCAGACGGCCCTCGAGGGTGTGGTCGTGATTCCCTTCAACGATCCGGATCGTGCCCGCGAAATCCTCGACGAGAACAAGGACGAGCTCGCCTGCGTGCTGCTCGACCCCATGCCACACCGCGTGGGGCTCAAGCCGGCGAATGCAGACTTCGTGCAAGCCCTACGCCAGTGGACTCAGGCGAACGATGTGCTCCTGGTGTTTGACGAGGTCATCACCTTCCGCTCCGCGTACGGCGGTGCGCAGACCTGGTACGGGGTGGAGCCGGACATGACCGCGATCGGAAAGGCCATCGGTGGCGGCTTTCCTGTGGGCGCCCTGGCTGGTCGCGCTGAGGTCATGGACGTCATGAACCCGCTCTCGGAGCGCGTGCTCTTTCCGCACTCGGGCACCTTCTCGGCGAACCCGGTCACGATGGTGGCCGGGCTCACCACCATGCGGCGCTTTGACGAGACCGCGGTGGCGCGCCTCAACGCCCTTCAGGCCCGGGCCGTCAGCGGCATCGAGGCCGCGATCGAGCGCACGGGCGTTGCGGCCTGCGTCACCGGCGGTGGCTCCATGTTTCGGGTTCACTTCAAACCGACGGCGCCCCTCAATTATCGCGAGGCCTTCCAGGGGCCGGAGGAACTCGCACAGCTCAAGTTGATGCTCGACCACCTCTTCGGCGGCGGCGCGATGATGATCAACACCTGCGCCGCGGCCCTGTCCACGGCGATGGAAGAGGCCGAGATCGACGAGCTCGTCGAGCTGATGGAACGCGGCTTCGAGAAGCTCCCGAAGGCCTGACGGCCGAGCGCGAGCTACGGGCTGCCCTCGCCGCCTGCGGGACGATCTCGCTGCGCCAGCTCAAGGCAGGCGCAATGGCGAGGATCGAGGAGTGATTGGCCTTGGTTGGTGGGCCCTGTAGGACTTGAACCTACGACCAAGCGATTATGAGTCACCTGCTCTGACCAACTGAGCTAAGGGCCCCGGGCGCGAAACCTAACCCGCCGCGCGGTCTCGCAGCAAGGGCCGCCCCACTCCCGTGGGAATCTTATGGGAGATTCTGAGCCGGTGGCCGGGTCGGGAGGGACTCTGGAGGACCCGCGGGCTCGAACGAGGCCCAGAGCAACCGGGGCCGATCTGTCTCCTGAAGTGCACCCGCCGTGGGTGTTCTCCTGGCCTGGACGAGATGAGTGGACCATCCATACCCCCACGGAACTCTTCAAAACGGGAACCGGGGGGAGCCACTGCGGCCGAAAGAGGCCGCGAGGTGCCTATCACCGCGACCCAGGAGCTAGAATCTGCCGCCTCGGACACGCCGCCTAGACCAAGTACATCTGACCCAGGACCCTTCATGACTCTCTCCAAGACCTCGCGAACACTAGCGCCGATGCTCTGTGCCGGGCTTCTGATCCTTGGCGCCTGCGGCGGTGATGGCGACGGGAGCTCTCAGGGAGGTGTCGCCGCTAACTCCAACAGCGCCAGCGCGATGGAGTCCGAAGGGCCAGGGAGCGGCTCCACGAGCGGAATCGCTCCCGGTGGTATTGGGGGAGGACCGATCGATGACGGGCGCGAACTCCCCGAATTCGAGCCGGAGAGCTACGACCTGGTGATTCCCGACGTCACCTACGAGTGGGACCCCCAGGCCGGTGACCCCAGCGTCTCCGCCGAGGATGGCGGGCCGGGCTTCACTGGAGAGGGCTGGGAGTCGAACTTCACCTTCCCCGCACGGGGCAGCGCCGAGGCCGTCAAGGGCGGGCGCATCACGATGTACATCGAATCCTGGCCGGCCACGCTGCGCTTGATGGGCAAGGACTACAACACGGCCTTCAACTACCGAGCGCGTGATCTGTGTCAGGAGAGCCTGCTGTCCGTGCACCCGCAGACCCTCGAGCATATTCCGAATCTCGCCACTCACTGGAAGATCTCGCCGGACAAGCGCACCTACACCTACCGAATCAACCCGGAGGCGCGCTGGAATGATGGCAAGGAGCTCACCGCGCACGACGTGGTCGCCACCTACAAGCTCCGTATGGATGACCGCATCCTGTTTCCCTCGGAGCAACTCGTCTTCGGCAAGCTGAACGAGCCCAAGGCCCTCTCGAAGTACATCGTAGAGGTAGAGGTCAAGGACGAGAACTGGCGTAACTTCCTGTACTTCTCCGGGATGGCCATCTTCCCCAAGCATCAGATCTCGATACCTGGCGACGAATTCCTCAAGGAGTATCAGAACAAGTACCACGCCATGTCCGGACCCTACTCCCTGAAGGAGGAGGACGTGGCGATGAACAAGTCCCTGACGCTGACCCGGGACGACAGCTGGTGGGCCAAGGACAATCCCGGCTGGATGGGTGTCCACAACTTCGACGAGTACCACTTCATCGTTGTCCAGGACCCCAGCCTGGCCTTCGAAAAGGCCAAGAAGGGTGAGATCGACTACTACATAGTGCCCAAGGCTCAGTGGTGGGTGGAGATGGTGGTCCCTAGCAAGGTGGACGCCGTCAAGCGCGGCCTGATCCAGAAGCGAAAGTTCTTCAACGACGCTCCAATCGGAACGTCCGGCATCGCGCTCAACTCGACGCGCCCCCCCCTGAACGACATTCGTATGCGCAAGGCTCTGGGGATGCTGCGAAACCGGCCGGAGTTGATCGACAAGCTCTTCTTCAACGAGTACGCCCCGTTGAACAGCTACTGGCAGGGTGGAACCTATCAGAACTCCAAGAACAAGCCGCTGCCGTACGACCCCTTCACAGCCGTGGAACTGATCGAAGAGATGGGCTGGACCGAGTTCGACGGTGACGGCTACCGGATCAAGGACGGCGAGCGCCTGGAATTCGAGCTGACCTATGCCAGCGCCCTGTCCGAGCCCTCGCTGACCATCTATCAGGAAGATTGCAAGAGAGCGGGAATCAAGGTGAGCCTGAAGCTGATCGACCCCGGAACGCGCTGGCAGAACATGCGCAAGCGAGAGTACGACATCACCTCGACCGCCTGGGGCGCGCTGGTGTTTCCCAACCCCGAGACGTCGTGGTCTGGCAAGCTTGCGGCAATCGTTGACAACAACAACGTCACGGGATTCTCTAGCGAGCGCGTTGACGAGCTGCTCGATGCCTATGACCGCGAGTACGACATAGCCAAGCGCATCGAGATCATTCGCGAAATCGACGGCCTGGTCTTCGCGGAGCACCCCTACGTGCTCGACTGGTACAACCCGGCTCAGCGAGTCATCTACTGGAACAAGTTCTCCCAGCCCGAATGGGGTGTCTGGCGCACCAATGACCGCTACGACATGATGTACTGCTGGTGGGTCGATCCAGAGAAGGAGAAGGCCGTTGAGGCGGCCATGAAGGACACCAGCATGGTTCTGGAGACCGAGCCCATCCAGCACAAGTTCTGGCAGCACTGGAACGCAGCGCAGGCTCAGTAGCGCGATCACAAGTGACCCTCCTCGTGCATACGGTGTCAGCCCTGACCGGCTGACGCCGCACTGCCCCCCCCTACCCCGAACCTGCTGGGCTAAATGGCCGCGTACTTCGCCCGTCGCTTTCTCCTCCTGATCCCGACCTTTCTCGGGATCACCATGCTGGTATTCGCCATCACCCGCTTCGTGCCTGGTGGGCCGATCGACCAGATGATCATGCAGATGCAGTCCGGCGACACCGGCAGTGGTGAGGGCGGCGCCAGTGGCGGCGATGGGAAGTCAAGCGTCGACATCCCCCCCGAGGCCCTGGCCAGTCTGAAGAAGTACTACCACTTCGACTGGCCGATCTGGCGCCAGTACCTTCAGTTCCTGGGTCCCTTGAACCTCGATGAGCGAGGGGTCTTCGGCGATGAGATCAGCGAGATCACGGTCCTGACCTGGTACGCCGAAGAGGGAGACCAGGTGCAGGCAGGAGCCCCGCTAGCCCGCCTGAGGATGATTGGCCTCGAGGACGATTCGGGGGCGAACGCCACCATCATCTCACGAGAGATCTCAGCACCTTCTACCGGAGAGGTCGTGAAACTCGTGGTTCCACGCGAGGAGCAGCTGGAGGTGGGTCAGCCATTACTCGAGTTCCGTCCCGAGGGTGGTGCAATCACCACCATCACCGGCCCCGACCTGTGGTCGAAGCACTGGGCCGGACTGCTCGCCGGCGACCTGGGCACCTCCTACAAGTATGAGGTCCCCGTCATCGACCTGGTGGTGTCCCGCTTTCCGATCAGTATCCGCTTCGGCCTGACAGGATTCCTGTTGGCCTACTTCGTCTGCATCCCACTCGGGGTCTTCAAGGCGATACGCCACAACTCCCACTTCGACTTCGCCTCCAGCGCGCTGGTCTTCGTCGGCTATTCGATTCCAGGCTGGGCACTAGGTGCGGTCTTGCTCGTCCTCTTCGGGGGTGGTTCGTTCTGGGACATCTTCCCCCTCGGAGGGGTCGAAGCTGACAATTTCGATGAGCTCTCGAGCTGGGGCAAGGTCAAGGACTTCGTCCACCACATGGCTCTTCCGGTGATCGCCTACTCCATCGGTAGCTTCGCAACCCTGACAGTGCTCACGAAGAACTCACTGATGGAGAATCTTGGGCAGGACTACGTCCGTACAGCCTTCGCCAAGGGGCTCTCCGAGAAGCGGGTCATCTTCGTCCATGCCCTGCGCAACTCATTGATCCCCATCTGCACCGGCCTGGGCCATGCGCTCTCGCTCGTCATGGCGGGCAGTTACCTCATTGAGAAGGTCTTCAACATCGACGGGCTTGGCCTTCTGGGCTTCACCTCGATCATCGGGAGAGACTATGCGGTGGTCATGGGTGTCCTGGTCATCAACACGCTGCTCATGCTCATCGGAAACATCTTCAGTGATGTCCTGTACGTGCTCGTCGATCCGAGGATTCGCTTCAACTAGGGCCACAGGATGAGCAAGGCACAGCCCAAGAAGACCCTCTCCGTATTTCAGCGTCGCTGGAGGAAGTTCAAGACCCTCAAGCGAGGTTGGTACAGCTTCCTGATCCTGACGACCCTGTACGCCATAAGCCTGGCCAATCCCCTGCTGATCAACAGCAAGGCCCTGGCCGTCAAGTACGATGGAGAGTACTTCTTTCCAGTGACCGGCCAGTTCAATCAGGCCAGGGACTTCGGGCAGCGGATCATCGGTGAAGCTGACTACCGCAAGCTCGAGGCGCAGTTCGAGGAAGAGGGGGGTGACAACTGGGTGCTGATGCCGCTCTACCCCTTCCATCCCGACGAGTCGCTGCTCGATGACCCCAACCTGCCGGGTCGACCTCCTCACTTTCCGACTGGCGAGCACTGGTTAGGAACGGACAACCGTGGACGTGATGTGCTTGCCCGGCTTGCCTACGGATTCCGAATCTCGATCACCTTTGCACTGGGGGTGGTGCTGCTCTCCTACATCGTCGGGATGTCCGTCGGACAGTTACTGGGATACTTTGGAGGGCGTGTGGACATCTACGGCCAGCGCCTGGTCGAGATCTGGAGTGGGCTCCCATTCCTCTACACGGTGATCATCATCAGCTCGATCGTGACCCCATCGATCTGGATCCTGATCGCAATCCTGGCCACCTTCCGCTGGATGGGCATCAGCCTCTACATCAGGGGTGAGGTCTACAGGGAGAAGTCCAGGGACTACGTGGCTGCCGCCATTGCCCAGGGCGAGCCCCACAGATCGATCATGTTCAGGCACATCCTCCCCAACTCCCTGACACCGATCGTCAGCTTCGCGCCCTTTGCCCTGGTGGCTGCAATCTCGTCCCTCGTGTCACTGGACTTCCTGGGCTTTGGGCTCCCAGCGCCCACATCGAGCTGGGGGGAGATGGTCAGCCAGGGGCTCCAGAACATCAGCAAGTGGCACCTGATCGTGTTCCCTCTGACTGCTCTCTTCTTCACGCTCATGATGGTGGTCTTCATCGGTGAGGCCATCCGTGAAGCTTTCGACCCCAAGGTCTTCTCGAGGCTACGCTGATGTCGAGCGGTAGGAAGAAGCTCCTGCAGGTGAAGAACCTGCATACCAAGTTCCTGGTAGAAGGACACGAGGCCAATGCGGTCAATGGCGTCAGCTTCGACATCTACGAGGACGAGATGCTCGGTATCGTGGGAGAGTCCGGCTCCGGCAAGTCGGTAACCTCGCTCTCGATCATGCGACTGATTCCAGACCCACCCGGAAAGATCGCCGGCGGCGAGATCATGATGGGCGAGCGCGACCTCCTCAAGCTCAGCTACGAGGAGATGCGCCAGATTCGCGGTCGCGACATCGCGATGATATTTCAGGAGCCGATGACCTCACTCAACCCGGTCTTCACGGTCGGGATGCAGGTCGGCGAGTCCCTGCGCGTTCACGACACCATCAGCAAGGAAGAGGCCCGGCAGGCCGCCATCGAGGTTCTCACGCAGGTAGGGATCCCAGACGCAGCACGACGCCTCAACGACTACCCCCATCAGTTCTCTGGCGGCATGCGTCAGAGAGTGATGATCGCCATGGCCCTGATCTGCAAGCCGGCGCTCCTGATCGCAGACGAGCCGACGACAGCCCTCGACGTCACGATCCAGGCACAGATTCTGGATCTGATGAAGGACCTGCAGAGCGACCGCCCCGGAGCTTCGATCTTACTGATCACCCATGACCTGGCAGTCATCGCAGAGACCTGTGACCGGGTCATCGTGATGTATGGCGGACAGATCCAGGAGATCGCCTCGATCACGGAACTCTTCGACGAACCGCGCCACCCCTACACCCGTGGGCTCTTGCGCTCCATCCCCCACTCTCAGGACAAGGGCAAGCAACTCGAGGCGATTCCCGGCAATGTGCCGAGCATCTTCGACTTCCCCGCCGGCTGTCGATTCAACACGCGCTGTGCAGATGTGGTGGACCGCTGCAAGACCGAGGTTCCTGCTCTTCACGAGGTGTCACCGGGGCACTGCGTACGCTGCCATCTGGTTGAAGATGATGCCAAGGAGGCTGGGGCATGAGCACCACCAGTGACACCCTGCTGGAGGTCAAGAACCTCAAGGTCTGGTTCCCGATCTATGGAGGCATACTGCGCCACAAGATCGGTACCGTACGAGCTGTAGACGGAGTCGACTTCGAGCTACGTCGCGGCGAGGTCCTCGGCCTCGTGGGTGAGTCAGGCTCGGGCAAGACGACCGTTGGTCGTGCCGTGATCAACCTACACAAGCCGATGTACCCGGACGTGGAACTCGAAGGAGAGATCAACTTCAGGTCCACCGATCTTCCCGAGAAAAACCTGAACGGCCTCTCCCGCAAGGACATGCATCCCTATCGGGCTGACGTCCAGATGATCTTTCAGGACCCCTTCTCCTCGCTGAACCCGAGAATGACCGTTCAGCAAATCGTGGAAGGCCCCATGAAGATCCACACGGACATGGGGAGCAGCGAGCGCAGAGAACGCGTCATTGGCCTCCTTGATCGTGTCGGACTCCAGCCCCAGTACGCGGAGCGTTATCCGCACGAGTTCTCCGGCGGCCAGAGGCAGCGAATCGGAATTGCCCGCGCGCTCGCCACGCGGCCAAACCTGATCATCGCCGACGAACCCGTCAGCGCCCTGGACGTCTCGGTCCAGGCCCAGGTGATCAACCTGATGCAGGAGCTGAAGGACGACTTCGGTCTGACCTACATCTTCGTCGCCCACGACATCTCGGTCGTCTACCACATCTCCGACCGCATCGCGGTCATGTACCTGGGCAACATCGTTGAGATCGGCAGCGCAGAAGACGTCTACAGGAGGCCACGACACCCCTACTCCCGCGCTCTGCTCTCATCGGTACCGCAACCAGACCCGCGCTCGGACAAGTCCGGACGCGTTCTACTCGAGGGCGATATCCCCACGCCCCTCGCAAAGCCATCTGGTTGTGGGTTCCGAACACGCTGTCCGATCGCAAGGCCGGAATGCGCCAACGAGGTGCCTCAGTTCCAAGACCGCGGTAATGGCCACCTGGTGGCCTGCCCCTTCGTCGAAGAATGAGCGAGACCAAGCTGCCCCCGACTGACCGTAGGAGTCAGCTGGGCACGGCTCTCCTTGCCGTAGCCCTCATCGTCTTCGCTCTCATCGTCTGGCGCAGCTACTTCCTCATCGACGATGCCTTCATCTCGTTTCGTTACGCGAAGAACTGGGCGGATGGTCATGGCCCTGTCTACAACCCGGGAATATCGGCCCCTGTGGAGGGTTACAGCAACTTCTCCTGGGTTGCACTGCTGACGCTGGGTGCACTCGCTGGCGCGAGCCCAGTCATTCTCTCCAACGTGCTCTCCATTGCTGCGGCTACGGCAACAGTACTCCTCTGCTATCGCTTCCTGACGAGGCGCCTCGAACTGGATGGCCTGAGTTCCGGCCTCGCGACCCTGGCCCTGGCGGCCCTCCCTTGCTTCGGTGTCTGGGCTACCGGGGGGCTCGAGACGGCCCTCTTTGGCCTGCTTCTGTTCGGATGCTGGTACCTGCTGACCGCGAACCCCGACCATGCTGAGGTTCGACGCGGAGCCCTGGTAGGCCTCCTGGGAATCGTGCTTGTGCTCACCCGGGTCGAGGGCTTCCTCTGGATTGCTGGTCTCTGCCTGGCGGCAGTCGTGGCCTGCCGCCCCTCGGTTCCCTGGAAGCGATTGATCATCTTTGTAGCCGTCGTGGCCATCGGCGTGCTCCCCCACCTGTTCTGGCGTCACTCCTTCTACGGGGAGTGGGTCGCGAATACGGTCCAAGCAAAGTCAGGCTTCTCCTCCCTGACTCTCGCCCGCGGTGCGCGAAGCCTGGCGACCTGGGGGCTGCTGTTCCTCTGGCCGGTCCTCGTCCTGGCCTCCCCCCTCCTGGCAAGCACGCCCCGTCAGCGCGCACTGGGGTTCTCAGCCCTTGTCATGGCATCAGGTACGCTGGTCTACAACCTGGCCGTGGGAGGCGACTGGATGCCCATGTTCCGATTCATGGCACCCGCCTCGGCCTTCTTCGCCATCCTCCTGGGTCTTGGCCTGGCAAGGCTGAAGGAGACACCTCGCGTGATCCTTGGAGCGCTGGCATTGGGCTTCGCTGTTCTGCCAATCTTCGACATCTCGCCCATCCCGCGCTCTCTTCGCGAGTCGCTCTACTTCCGCGACTTCCAGATTGGATACCAGAGCGAGTGGTATCGCTGGGCAACCAGTGACTACAACACCCTGCGGAATACCTGGCGAGGTCGTGCGCTGGCCTCCGTGCTCAGAGGAGACGAGAGCTGGACTGGTGGAGCCATCGGCGCCACGGGGTACTACTCGGGAATCTACATCCATGACCGCAACGGCCTGGTAAATCGTGAGGTCGCACGGCGCGAGATTGATGCTGGTACCGGTACAGCAGGCCACGAGAAACGCGTCCCGCGGGCATGGTTCCGAGACCAGTCCCCGACCTACTACAAGATCTTCGTCTCCCCGAAGCCGGTACCTCCACAAGGACCCAGGTTTGACGAAGCCGTCAGAACCCTGATGCAGGTCCTGTTCGTCGACGAAAAAGAGCGCCCGCTGACCGAGTGCTCAACAGTGAAGGTCATCCCCATCAAGGGGATCCCGCCGCTGCCTCCGGACTCCGCGCTGGTGGTCCTGGAACACGAGCCCAACCGCAGGAGAGCACGGACTTTCTGGTCTCGCTACCTGCAGGCGTCCGGCCCCAAGAGCAATCGGTGAGGAAGGACACCGGCAGCAAGTCGAGGAAGAAGCCCCTCGATCACTCACCGTCCTCGCCGAGCTCGATGTAGCCGACCCCCTCAAGCAAGCTCCGCGTTGCCGCACCAGCCCCAAAACTGAACGTCGACTGGGTTCTGGCTTCCCGCCACTTGAGGATCCTTGCCCTGAGCCGCTCTGCCACCTCCGGGTACCTGGCTGACACATCCAGCAACTCGGTTGGGTCGTTGCGCCGATCATACAGACGCCACTGCCCCTCTCCGGGATCCACCTCCGGTAGAGTCCGGAAGGGCACACCCTTGGGGGCCCAATGCAAGGCCCAGTCATCCTCCAGGACGCCGAAGATCTCGACCATGGCCCAGTCGTTCCAGATGCCCTTGGTCGTGTGAAAGAACAACTCACCCTCAGGCTCCAGGCCTGGTTCGACCAGGTTGAGTCCATCCTCGACCGGGAGCTGGCCTCCCCCCAGGAGGGCTAGTGTCGTTGCAAGGTGGCGGTTTGAAACGCGCTGAGTACGGCGCTCTCCACGGGGAATGCCTGGACCGGAAATAACCAGCGGCGTGCGCATCAGCTCGGGGTGGAGGCTGTGCGCATGGTTCGTCAGACCATGGTCGAAGAGCTCTTCACCGTGGTCACTCGTGTAGGCGATGACAGTCTTGTCTGTCAGCCCCAGCTCCCTCACTTCGTCGAGCAGCTGCCCTACACACTCATCCGCAGTGGCGACGCAGGCATCATAGGCTGCCTGCACCCACGCTTCCTCTGTTGGAGTGACGAAGTCATGGTAGTCGTAGCCGTTCGGCCCAACCTCCACGACCTTCTTGCGCAGGCGGCCCCCTAGCTTGCGGTATCCATGCTCTGGAAAGCCCTCGGGCTTCTGACCGCCCAATCGAGCCTGTTGCTCCGGGCTTGGTCGATGCGGGTCATGAGGATCCACCAGATGCAAGTAGAGGAAGAAGCGCCTCCCCGCGTTCTCGCGCAGCCAGCTCAGTACTTCTGGCATGACCTCTGCTCCCGGTGTGAAGTCCGCGGTCGTCTCGAACCGCTCAAAGCCAGCGTCGAAGTTCTTGTCCGCCACTATCAGCGGATTGCAGGAGAAGCCAGCAGTGCTGAAGCCCCGCTCCGCTAGCAGCTTGGGGAGAGAGGGGAGCTCGTGGCTCAGATAGCAGGACTCGTGACTCGTGACCCCGTGAGCAAGTGGCTCGAGGCCCGTCAGGATCGAGGCGGTTGCGGGCCATGTCCAGGGCGCTGTGACCCAGGCGTCTTCGAAGGTCAGGCCACGGCGGGCCAGGCGATCGAGATTGGGAGTCGTGACCCTGGAATAGCCTCCGGTGGAGACCCGATCGGCACGCTCGGTATCAACAACGACGAGAATGATGTTGGGCTCTTCCTCCGTGGCCTCGCGACGGGGAGTGACGAGGCTCGACTCGGTCACCAGGCCCCCAAATCCAAACTTCAAGTCAGGGAGCTTCCGCCGTGAGCCACGCACCTCGGCAAACAGCGTCAGGGTCTGTCCTCCAGAGACGAGAAGACCGTCTTGCTTGCCACCAAGCCAGTGCCAGACCTGAGGGTCCTTGGCCGTTCGAGGCCCTGGTGGAGTCGGCAACACGGGGACAGTCAGGTCGAGGACGACCTCGCCGTCAAGGTGCGCCTCGAAGTGAACACGCAGGGGCTGTCCGCCCGCAGGCAAGCTGCGCGGCACGGAGAGATCGACTCCTGCAGCAGCGCGCAGGACTGCCGGGCCCTCCCCCTGTGGAAAGGTGTAGGCCACACGAGTTCCAGTCGGCAACAGGATCGACGGCAGATCCCCAGCATCATGATTTGCCGAGTATGAGGGCGTCAGAACCCCGAATTGCGGACCCAGCTCACCATGGGTTTCAGTCACTCGCCAGTCACTCAGATCCTCGAGGAGATCTCGCTGGACGACCACTCGCTCGAAGGATCCCAGATCCTCACCCCCACAGCCGAGAGAGCCAGCCATCAAGGCCAGCACACCCTGCCAGCCCAGTAACCTGCCTGGCCCAACCACCTTCTTCTCGAGCTCGGCCAAGTTACTTGAGGACCCTCGGCGCTTCACATACACCCTCGTGACAGAGATAGGTCGTCGGCTGGCCCCCCTGCATGACCTTTCCTCTTGCCGCAGGCAACAGCTTCACGAGCGCTTCCTCCGTGCCAGGCTCGATGTGAATCAAGACTCTCGAAGGAGGCCACTGCTGTTGGATGCTGCGTAGCTCAGCCTGTACTCGGGGATCGTCACGCTTGCCCACCACGTAGATTTCTGGCGGTGAACTGGTCAGGAAGTCTGTCAGCAGCAAGAGCTGACCGAAGGCGCTGGGATGACGGTGCAAGCGGTCACCATGGGCCGCCAGACCTGCGCGAGCCTGGCCAATCTGCTCAAGATCTCCCTGCATCAACCCAATGCGCGCGCCATTGAGCAGAGCCACCCCGATGTCACTGGGCAAGCTGCTCTCCTGGGGATCGCTCATTCGCATCGGCAGCTTCTCTGTATTGTCGGCAGTCGAGTAGTAAGAGCCCTGATCCGTCCTGAAGTGCTCATCGGCGTACTCCTGCATGGAGACCGCAGCTTCCAGCCAGCGCAGGTCCAGGTCAGCCTCGTAGAGATCGAGCAACCCCTGGGTGACGAATGCATAGTCCTCGAGATAGGCATCGAGGTGGGACCTCTCTCCCCGGCGCGTACGGTAGAGACTGCCATCACTCCTTCTCATGGACGTCAGGAGGAATTCAGCATTGCGCTGTGCCGCAGTCAGGTAGCGAGGCTCCTCGAGCACGACTGCCGCTCTGGCAAAGGCACGCAGCATGAGTCCATTCCAGGAGGAGAGGACCTTGTCGTCCAGGAGCGGATGAATACGTTGCTCTCGAGCCTCGTAGAGCAGTGCCCGGCACCGCTTGATGGCAGCGCGCACCTCCTCGACGCTCCTCTCGGTCCTTGCAGCCACCGCTTCATGGGTGGTACGTGCAGTCAGGATGTTGTGGCCCTCGAAGTTGCCCGCTCGAGTGACTCCGTACCAGGCCTCCGCAACCTCAAAGTCGTCGCCGCAGACCTCCTCCAGTTGATCGCGGCTCCAGACGAAGAACTTGCCCTCTTCGCCCTCGCTGTCCGCATCGGTGGTCGAGTAGAAGCCGCCTTCTGGGCTGGTCATTTCCCGTAGCACGTAGTCCAGAATCTCCTCACAGATCTGGCGATAGAACGGATTCCCAGTTGCTTGCCAGGCCTCCAGGTAGACCAGCGCCAGTTGAGAGTTGTCATACAGCATCTTCTCGAAGTGCGGCACGGTCCACTCACGGTCGACGGAGTACCGCGCAAACCCACCAGCAAGCTGATCGTAGATCCCGCCCCTCGCCATCTCCTCCAGGGTCTTGGCGGCCATCGCGACAGCCTGTGCATCCCCCGTCTGACTCCCCACCCTGAGGAGATGGGTAAGCTCGGTGCAGTGAGGGAACTTCGGAGCAAAGCGCGGGGCACGGCCGAAGCCCCCATGCTGGGCATCGAAGTTGTTTCGGGAGTACCCAAGGGCTGTGACGAGAAGAGCGCGCTGTGGGAGCTTACCGGCTCCGGCCTCAGCAGCACTCGCCCTCAACTGGTCCATGACGAGCTTACCCTGAGCCAAGACCGCCTCGCGCTGACCAACCCACAGGCCGTGGGCATGCTTGAGCACGTCGTCAAATCCTGGACGGCCGTACTTGGCCTTGGGCGGGTAGTAGGTCCCCCCGATGAACGGCTCCAGATCGGGGGTCATGAACACCGACATGGGCCACCCGCCGCTCCCCGTCATGCGCTGGACTGCAGACATGTAGATGTCGTCGATGTCCGGGCGTTCCTCTCGGTCCACCTTGATGCAGACGAACCAGTCATTCATCAGCTTCGCGATCTCTTCACTCTCGAAGGACTCGCGCTCCATCACATGACACCAGTGACAGGCCGAGTAGCCGACCGACAGAAAGATGGGCTTGTCCTCATCCTTGGCTCGCTGGAGCGCCTCCGGGCCCCAGGGATACCAGTCCACGGGGTTGTAAACGTGCTGAAGCAGGTAAGGGGAGGTCTCGTTCGCCAGATGGTTCTTGGGGCCCTCTGGGTGGCCTTCTAGAGGATCGTTCACTTGTGCGATTGCCTGAGAGCCGAGGAGGAGGGCCAATGTGCTGATGCGGAATAGATCTGACATGCGCTGAGCCCTGGTCTGGTGAGGTCGAGGGAGAGTATCTTGGGCTGTCCCGCTTGGTGCGTTGACCCGAGTCACTCGCAGTCATTCTGGTCGCTTTTGAGGGCCTGTGCGAGGGGCCAGGGCTTGAATTCCAGTCGCCGCCATGCGATTCCTCCGTACCAGAGGAATTCGAGCATGCTCGAATCCCCCCCCCGACCCCCTGCACCTCATCAGATCGTCCCTGCAACATCCCGCCCCATGAAAGCCGAGATCTACACGACCAGCACCTGCCCCTTCTGCCACGCAACCCTCTCCCTGCTGCAAGAGCGTGGAATCGAAGTCGAGAATCACGTCATGGACAGCGACCCCCTGGGCCTGATGGAAGTCAAGAAGCTTCACGGCCACCGCACAGTGCCGATCATCCTGCTCGACGGAGAGTTCATCGGGGGCAACGACGATCTCCAGCGCCTCGATGCCGCAGGAAAACTGGTCGCCAGCTCCTGAGTCGAGTGACCTCAATCTGCAAGGGCAGAAGATCTGATGACCTCCTCCAAGCCGGAGGGGCTTGCTCATGAATCAACGACTACCCCTTTCCCTTTCCCTCTTGGTTCTCCTCGCGCTGGGGATCAACTGTGGAGGTCAAGAGTCCATGGATGGCCCCACCGGAGATGGAGCGATCTCTGGACTCGACGGCTACCCCCCCACAGCTCAGCTGGGAGTGCACCAGCAGTTCATTGAGGACCTCTCGCTCGTCCGACACCCTTCGGATGGCGGTGGGAGTGCACGGATGGTGCTAGCAGATGGCGAGGACGGATCGGTGCGCTGCGGCGAGTACGGCACCTGGACATTCGAGTACACAGCCGGCCCTCACGGCATCCTTCGAGGTGGCTCGTTGTTCTTGCTCGTTCCGCCCTTCTGGGGCTGGAGCACTCCACAACCAGACCACGCTCAGAGACCTGGCTACACAGTGGTCACAACCGAGGATGAGGGGCTGCTCTTGATCTCCCGCACTGTTGACCGAAACCTCATGCAGGTGGAGATCGACGGACGTGACATGCTCGAAGGCGAGACCATCCGAATCGTCTACGGCGCTGAGGGCGGAGCAGCCCGTGCAGATGACTACGCAGAACAGAACTCGATGTTCTACTTCAAGGTTGATGGTGACGGCGACGGAGTCTCACAACTCGTCGATGACCGGCCAGCCATCAAGATCCTTCCCGGACCACCGACCAGGCTGGTAGCCCACACAGCGAGCACCTCATCACCCGGCGGCCAACTGCGGCTGACCATCGCAGTCCTGGACGCCATGGCCAGCACAGGATGCCAGGTTGAAGGCAGGGTCTTCCTGCAATCAATCCCCGAAGGCCTCCAGCTCCCAGCTGAGGTTCAGCTGACTGATGCGGACCAGGGAATCGTCCAGGTCCCCTTTATTGCAGGCGGAGCTGGAACCTACAGGATCGAGGCCAACCTCGTATCGGAGAGCCTGGAAGACAGCTGCACCTCCAATCCCCTCAAGGTCGGGGAGGATCTCCACCCCGTCTTCTGGGGCGATCTGCATGGCCATTCCAACTACTCCGATGGAACTGGCACCCCCAGACAGTTCTTCGAGTACGCACGCAACGTGGCATCCCTTGACGTCGCTGTGCTCACGGATCACGATCACTTTGGAGTGCGATTCATGGATGCCACACCGGAGATCTGGGAGGAGATCAAGGCTGAGGTCGAGCGCATCAATGAGCCCGGTCGCTTTGTCGCGCTGCTGGGCTACGAGTGGACGAGTTGGCTCTACGGGCACAGACATGTCGTCTATTTCGACGGCAGTGGCGAGGTATTCACCTCCGTGGGAGGAACCACCACCACCCCGGATGAGCTCTGGAATGCTCTTCGCGGCAAGGACGCTCTGACCTTTGCTCACCACTCCGCCGGAGGCCCTGTCGCGACTGACTGGAGCTTCGTACCCGATGAACACATCGAACCGGTGACGGAGATCATGAGTGTGCATGGGAGCAGCGAATCGAGCGACTCTCCCTCCAGGATCTACGGTGCGGTCCGAGGAAACACGGTCCGCGACCAGCTGGATCGCGGCCTGATCTTCGGGTTCATTGGCAGCGGAGACGGACACGATGGGCACCCTGGCCTGGCACATCTCTCACCAAATGCCGGATTCCGGCGCACTCGGCCGGATCCACTCAATCGACGGGCAAGTCAGCGCATGGGTAACGGGGGCCTTGCCGCCATCCGTGCCCTTCGCCTGGAAGAAGAGGCAATCCTGGAGGCCTTCCGCTCTCGAAACGTCTACGCCACGAGCGGCCCGAGAATCTGGATGGATGTGAGCCTCGCTGGCCATCCCATGGGCAGTCGAATCGCGATCGAGGCGATTGAAGCGGCCTCGGTCCCCCTTGGCTGCCAGATCTCGGGAACTTCCGGCCTGGAGTACGTGGATATCATCCAGAAGGGCAAACCAACCCAGACAGTCCAACTCGAGGGCAAGTTGGATGTAGAGCTGGAGCTCCAAGTTCAGTCCCTGGCTCCGGGCGATTACGTGTACGTACGCGTGCTACAGAACGATGGAGCACTCGCCTGGTCGAGCCCCTTCTACATCGACTGACACCGCAGATCTCAGGCCGACTTCTTGAACTCGTCCTGGTTGATCTCGGCGACCTCGACCCGGTTGCGGCCTGAACTCTTGGCAAAGTAGACGGCCTCGTCAGCAGCCTTCAGCAGCCCTTCATAGTCCTGGGTCTCGGGTGTTCTGCTTGCCACGCCAAAGCTCATGGTCACCGAGTGCTCGTGGCCCTGCCAGAAGATCGGAGCATTCTCGACATCGCGCCTCAGGCGGTCTGCAGCCATCTTCGCCTGGGCTGCCGTGGTGTTTGCGCAGATGACCACGAACTCCTCCCCGCCGATCCGGCAAACGTCCTCGTCCTCGCGGCACGAGGATCGCAAGATACTTGCCGCACCCTTGAGAACGGCATCTCCGGCATCATGACCAAAGGTGTCATTCACAGACTTGAAGTGATCGATATCCATCATGACAACCGACACAGGGCGCGATGTGCGGCTCGAGGACTCCCAGGCTTGTGCCAGTCGCTTCATCGCATAGCGTCGATTCGGTAATTCCGTGAGAGGATCAGCCAGGGCTGCCGAGCGCAACTTTCGGGTGACAACCTGCAGATCCATCATCTGCTTTTGTTGCTTGCGCTTCTCTCTCTCGAGCTCTTTTTGCAGGGTGATTATCCTGCGGCCCGCGTGGATACGTGCAATCAGAATCCGCGGGTTGAACGGCTTGGTGATGTAATCATCGATACCCGCGTTGAAGGCATTGATCACACTCTCGTCATCATTGGTCCCGGTCAGCAGCAAGAAGTAGATCTTCTGCCCAGACGAGATCTTGCGGAGTGCGCGGCACAGCTCGATACCGTCCAGCCCTGGCATTTTCCAATCAGCCACAACAAGCTGAGGGCATTCCTTGAGAGCATGCCGCAGGGCCTCATCTCCGTTGGTCGTGGTTGTTACTGAGTGCCCCGCCTTGACGAGGTGATTCTCCAGTACCTTGAGAGCGACCGGGTCATCATCAACAGTGAGGATTCGGAGAGAGGACTCATTCAGTGCCTGGGAAAGACCACTCGCTGTTTGGCCAAGGCCTGAATTATCAAGCCTCACGATTCGGGGCACCGCTCCCTCGTCTGCTCTTGCCTTCTCTCTGGCCTTCTCCGCGAGTTCCTCGACGAGTTCGAAGTCCATCTGCCTGGTCGTTTGAATTCCGAGGATCTCACCCCACTCTCGCCACTCCTCGGCGGCGTTGTTACATGTGCGCCGAAAGTGCTCCGAGCCGAAGCCGGAGACGATCTCTAGCTGTGCGAGGTCCCTGGAGAGCTGATCCCACTCCTGAAGCGGCGTATCGACATTGGCGACACAGAGCCTGGCGATCACATCTGCCGCCCTCAAGAGTTCAGTCAGGGTGTGAATTGCCTTCTGGCTACTTCGAAACTCGCACGCCTCATAGTCGTGAACCGCCCTGGCAAATTCTTCTGGCAGTCCCCAATCCAGCAACATGCAACCAGCGACGTCGCGATGATTGATCTCGAAACGACTCGACTCAGCTCTGCAGACCTCCTCGGGCCCCAGCAGGTTCGGATCCATCAGGATCTCCGCGTAGTGCTCGGGATGGGCGCTCGCCAGAGCAAGTGCACCGACCCCGGAGAGAAGTCCGAGGATGTACATCTCCGCAGGAACCCCACGCATCATGACGGAACTCAGATGTTGGCCTGCAACGGCCCGCGCCAGAGAAAGCGACCAGTAGCGCTCGTAGTCGAAAGCTGCGCAGGAGTTCGATCCATTGGAGGGCACCAGCGAAAGGCCTAGCGCGACATTTCGTACCGTGCGGATTCCTAGCCGAACGGTTGCCTCGGCAACCGTGGTGATCGGCTCCAGCGAGCCAGACTCAGCAGAGTTAGCAAGCTTCAAGAGTCGGCCCGTGAGCGCCGAGTCGGCCGAGATCGCCTGACCAATTTCTTCGGTCGAGTAATCATCGCCCTGCGTCAGGCGGAGAATTTGCATTCCAACTCCAGAGGGAGAAGGAAGCTTGCCCGTCATGCGCAGCTCTTCAAAGGTCTGATTGATCATGTTGTGGGGATCACTGGTCCCAAAGGGACCACCGTTAGTCAGGCGCGGGGAAGTTGGCTAACAGTTCCTAGTTGATCTGACGTAGTGCCCGCTTCAGGTCTCCAAAGGCATCCTGGCAAACTATCGTGAGGCGGCGGTACTCCTCGCGATTCATCTCTCGAGCGGCGCACTCCATTGCAAGACAGACCCTGCTCAGAAGGACACCACCAATATTCGCCGACGATGACTTCAGGGTATGAGCCGAGCGCTGCATGACATCAAGGTCTTCGCAGTCCAGTGATCGAAGCATCTCCGTGAGGAGCCGAGGTGCATCGTCCAGGTAGAGCTCGATTATCTCCATCAGTAGCTCGGGCTCATCACTGCCTCCGAGCTCTCGAAGGCCCTCGATGACCTTTGCATCCAGGACGATCTCTTTGTAGTCGTTCATCGTTGGGTAGGGGTATTAGCTGCACCGCTCTACTTCTCAGCCATTCATGCGCATCAGTAAGGGCCTTGGTATCCAGTTGTGAAAATGCTTGGACACCAAGCTCGCGACATCAGGACGGAAGCCGGTCTCGATCAGTACTTCGGGCCGTTTGGGAGGCGAACCTTTGCCAAATGTCCACATCCCGAACATCATCCAGGAAGCGAATGGGGCCGTGATTGCCCCAGAAAGGGCGAAAGCCTTCTCCAGAAGGAATCCAACCCTGCAAGCCTCAACTCAGCAATGGAGAGGGGCCCAGACCACGGTCGAAACCGCAATTTGAGCCCCAGAGGAGAGAGTTCTATTGATCCACGCTCTCAAGAGCCCCCGCTGGGGGAGCCTCAGAGCTAGAGGAGATAAGGATCCACCGCTTTTCTTAGACCAGGAGTGTTCATTTTCGAGATGGCCCTGACCTGAATCTGGCGCACCCTCTCGAGGCTGACCCCGAGAAGTGCGGCGATTTCAGCGAGGGTGTGCTCACGCCCCTCATTGAGGCCGAAACGCAACCCAATCACGTACCTCTCACGCTCGCTGAGTCGGTCCAGGGCCATCTCGACGCCATCCTCGATGGAAATATCTTCCATGCTGGCTCTGTACAGCCCCTCGTCATCGTCCGTGGTGAGAGTCTCCCTGAGACTCAAGCCATCGTCCTCCGAACTCCCGAAGGAAGCATCGATCGATTGAGTGGATCGAATGGCGCCCAGGGCTGATTGAACGATCTTCTCGCCCAGATCAGCTTCCTTGGCAATTTCCTTCACGGAGTGGGGCGCATCTCCAAGCCGCTCGACTGCATCTCGAACATGCTTCATCGCCTTCTGGAGATAGACGGGTACACGAACGGTGTTCCCGAAGTTGTAGAGAAAGCTCCTGAAGGCCTGGTTGAGCCAGTGCACAGCATAAGTTCTGAACAACAGGCCACGTCGCCAGTCGAATCCATCGGCCGCTCTGAACAGAACTGAGGCTCCCTCCTGGATCAAGTCCATGCGGCTGACGCGAAGGTGTGCATAGCGCTCCACGTTCACGAGCACCAGGTAGAGGTTTCGCTCGACAAGCTCGGTGCGCAATGCGTGCAACTCCGTCCAGCGACACAGGACCTCCTCAGGAAAACCCGGCTGAACTCCCAGGTTGGAAGCAGAAGCTGCTGCAGCGGTTGGGAGTCGCCCAGCCAGGTCCTCTGGATCAATGCCTGAGCGCTCGAGAGCGCGATCGAAGCGGACCCTTGCAAACTCCATACGCCGGGCAAGACTGGCTTCCGACTCGCGATCCTGAATGAGGATCCGATCGACCTCCAGCCTGAACTGCTCCTCGATGGAGTTCGCCTTTCCCCCTCGTTCTGATCTGGGCTCGCCATACCAGGACTCGCTATCAAGAATCTCAAGGGCCAGGCCCGCGTGATCAATCTCTGTAACCAGGTCCTGCAATCCCTGGTCGTAATCCGCCGAAGAATTCAGAAGGGCGTTCAGCCTAGAGTCGAGATCAGTCTGCTTCAGGATGGTTTGCTTCACGGTGTGGTCTCCAATCGAAGTGGCCCCTTGAGACCTGGGACCGCCTTCGGTGAGTCGGACTGTGCTTCGCGGGGAGCCCGCAAGGCGCTGTGCGAAGGTGAAATTGGATCGAGACCGCTCCTTGTTCCAAAGGAGCTGGGGTGAACGGATCTTGAGAATCCTTCCTCCCCAATTAATTCGCGCCTGTTGGCGCTCTCTCTTGCTTGTATTCGTATCGAACCGCCTGCCGGATTCGGCCGAGGGGGAGGCTTCCAGGTGCCTCCCCGAGAAGTGGGAAGAGCCGAGGCCAACCCCCCCTGCCGTGGCGAGGTCAGGCGCTCCCGCCCGGACCGATCATCTGCCGAGATCGGCTACAGGGCCTACGGGGAACAGCCTGTGAAGTTGGCTGCCAGGGTCCTCTTCCCCGACCAGGAATAGACCTGGCCATGGTCGATTACCCCGGGGAATCCCCTGGAACTACTCGGTAACTTGAATATTCCTAAATAGGAACTTGAGACCTTTGAAACCTCTGGTCAGGGCCCTGGTGCCTGCCTTCCTCGGTAAAAGTAAGACGCGACGGCGGGCGCCAGGACCCGCAGGCAATTTGGCGGATTCCCTAGATTGACATGAGAGCCCCCCAACTCGGCATTGCCGGGCCGGGGGGCTCTCAGATGCTCCCGGATCGAGAGGGCCATCTCTGGCCCTCCCTGTTCTCAGGTGTTGTGGTTCTCGACTGCCTGGCCCGGCTCTGCGTAGGTCAGCTGGGTCTCCTGCGGGATGTACTCATTGAGGTGCTCCAGAGAGCCCGCTGCGCGGATCAGGTGACGGGCAATCACCATTCGCTGAACCTGATTCGTCCCCTCATAGATTTGCAATATCTTTGCGTCTCTGAAGAACTTGGCAATCGGGTAGTCCTCCATGAATCCGTAACCACCAAAGACCTGCACCGCATCAGTGGCCACCTTCATGGCCACATCCGTGGAGAAGCACTTGGCCATGGCTGCGAGCTTCGAGTTTGTCACATCAGTTGGATTGCTGTCGATACCTGCGGCTGCTCGATAGACCAGCCAGCGAGCCGCTTCGGTCCCCATGGCCATGTCCGCCAGCATCGCCTGAACCATCTGATGAGAAGAGATAGGTGCACCAAACTGCTTGCGTCGGTTCGAATAAGCGATTGCAAGATCGAGAGCTCCCTGGGCCGCCCCTACCGCCTGAGCTGCGACCCCCGGTCGGGCGTAGTCAAGCGTTGCCATGGCGTGCTTGAACCCCATACCCAGTCGACCCCCGATCAGGTTCCTCTTGGGAACTCGGACATTGTCGAAGTGGGTCTCCACCACGGGGACGCAGCGAATCCCCATCTTGTCCTCAACCTTCTTGACCTCGAACCCGGGAGTGCCCTTCTCGACAACTATGGCGCTGATGCGGCGTGACTTCGAGGAAGGGTCAGTCACGCAGAACACCGAGTAGATGTCTGCAACCCCGCCGTTCGTCGTCCACTTCTTCTCACCGTTGATTATGTAGTCATCGCCGTCTTCCACGGCAGTTACGGACAATCCCTGGGCGTCCGAACCTGCGTATTTCTCGGACAGGCAAAAGGCAACCATCTTGTCCCCATTGGCGATTGCAGGTAACCACTCCTGCTTTTGCTCTTCCGTCCCACCAAGGATGATCGGGAAGGAGCCAAGGGCGTTGACCGCAAAGGCCACTCCAAAACCCGAGTCTGCCTGGGCCAGCTGCTCCGTGACACGTGCAAGAGCCAGGATTCCAGCTCCATTGCCGCCGTACTCCTCTGGGATGAATGTCCGAAACAAGCCGGCCGAGCCAACGGCTCGAGCAGCGTCAAAGTTGTACTCCTGAGCTTTGTCGTACTTGGCCGCGAAGGGGCGCACGTGCTCATCTGCGATCTTGCGGGCGGTCTTGGCGAGTTCCTCGGCCTGTTCGCTGAAGACAATGTTCATGAGAGGGCTTCTTGGGGTCGATTTTGGAGGATCGAGTCAGGGTGACTGAGCCTGCAACGCGCAATGGGTGTCCATTCCTGGACAGCGGGATGACTGCTCGGAGCCAAGCGCAGCTGCCATGGCCGGTACTCAACCGCGCCATGCGCCAGCAGCCACCCAGCGGCCCCTTTGCAATTGCGGGAGTATAGCGAACCGACCCCGGCAGTTGGCCTGTGAAGGCTTTCGAGACAGAATAGAGGCCGTCCATCGAGGGAATTCCAAAGCGGCCTGGTATCCCGGGCCTCCATTGCACCGTCTGGACGAGTTCGAGAATTCATCCAGGCCATCCCCCAGCAACCCAATGACTCCTGGCTCCCCTCTTATCAACCGCACAACCAAGGAGCAGGCAGAGCGCACCTTGCTGGCCCCCCATGCATCTTTCAGCCAGGACTCCAGGGGCCGCTGCTTTCTCGAGACTGAGGATCCCCTGCGCACCTGCTGGGAACGAGACCGAGACCGGATCCTGCACTGCACTGCCTTCCGGCGGCTGATGTACAAGACTCAGGTCTTCATCAATCGGCAGGCCGATCACCAGCGCACACGTCTATCACACAGCCTCGAAGTGGCTCAGGTTGCCAGGGCTGTCGGAAACGCCCTGGCACTCAACGAGCCCCTGCTGGAAGCAATCGCCCTGGCCCACGACATCGGGCATCCTCCCTTTGGGCACAGGGGCGAAGACGCACTTGACGAGCTGATGGCCGACTTTGGAGGCTTTCGTCACAATGCCCAGGTCCTCCGTGTTGTTGATCGCCTGGAGCGCCGTCACCCCGACTACATGGGATTGAATCTCACTCGCGAGGTGCGCGAAGCCCTTCTCAAGCACGAGAAGGACGATGACTGGCCGGACGAGTTTCGTCCCAAGGCCCGGCAAGCCTTGCTCGAAGCTCAGGTCGTCGATCTGGCCGACTCCACGGCCTACAACATGCACGACATTCAGGATGGTCTGGCCAACGGCATCTTCGATGATGCCGCCATCGAATCGGGGAGCGTTCTCTGGGCACGGGCTACCGAGGAGGTACGGGACCGGCACCCCGGCTTCCTCGAAAGTAGCGACGACTACAATCTAAGACGGCAGAGAATCTCCAATCAGCTCTTCGGTCTCTGCATCGACGATCTGATCCAGACCTCCCACCAGAACCTCAAGAGCTCTGGTGTTGATTCCAGCGAGGGAGCCCGGAGTCTTCCCCAAATGCAAGTCCGGCACTCTCAGGAACTTCACAAGGAGGTCGGTGAGCTCCAGAGATTCCTCTGGCAGAGGGTCTATCAGAATGAGTACTTGCAGGACTTCTCGCGCTACGCCAGAGAGATTCTCGAGGTGCTCTTCAAGTCCTATGTCTCCCGTCCCGAAGAGATGGCAGCCTGGTACACCGGGCTGATCGATGAGCAGGGGGCCGAGCGCTCTGTCTGCGACTATCTGGCCGGAATGACCGACCGCTTCGCCGAGCAGGAGTACGAACGCCTTGTGGGCAGGGCCCCTCAGCCGGCTTATCCCATCAGAAGCTGAACGAGCTACTCGAAGCGGACTTCATCCGCAGTTAGTCTCACCAGATGCATTTCCAAACGGATGACCTGAGAATCGAAGGGCTGCGACCGCTCTTACCACCCGCGATCCTCATGGAAGAGCTGCCACTCTCCGACGCAGGGGCTGAGACTGTGGCCAGAGGCCGTGAGGCCATTGGTGAGGTTCTAGCTGGTCGAGACCAGCGCCTGGTGGTGGTGGTGGGGCCTTGCTCGATCCACGACCCTCTGGCGGGTCTCGAGTACGCCGGGCGATTGGCAGAGCTCTCGAGGGAACTTCAGTCAGAGCTCCTGGTAGTCATGCGCGTCTACTTCGAGAAGCCGAGAACGATTGTCGGCTGGAAAGGGCTGATCAACGATCCCAATCTAGACGGCAGCTTTGACATCAACCACGGCCTTCGAGCTGCACGGAAATTCCTGCTCGACGTCACCGCACTCGGTCTCCCTATCGGCTCCGAGTTTCTCGATCCCATCATGCCGCAATTCCTGGCTGACGTGGTCTCTTGGGGCGCCATCGGGGCCCGGACATCCGAGAGCCAGGTTCATCGAGAACTGACATCAGGACTCTCGATGCCCGTAGGCATCAAGAACACGACTGACGGCATGGTTCAGATCGCAATCGATGCCATCCGATCCAGCGCGCACCCCCACCACTTCCTCTCCGTCACCAAGCAGGGCGTAGCGGCGATTGTCGCCACCAGGGGAAATGATGAGTGCCACATCATCCTGCGCGGCGGATCCAGTGGGCCGAACTACACGCCCGATCACGTGGCCGCCGTCTGCGGAGACCTGGAGAGAGCCGGGCTCTCATCACGCCTGATGATCGATTGCAGTCACGCCAACAGCGAAAAGGACCACCTGAGGCAGGTGACCGTCGCAGAGGAGGTTGCAGAGCAAATTACCGGTGGCGCCGAGGCGATCTTCGGCGTGATGCTCGAGAGCTTCATCGAGGCCGGCAACCAGCTTCACCCGTCTTCGACTCCTCTGGTCTACGGTCAAAGCATCACAGATGCCTGTATGAGCTGGGAAAGCACGGAAGCTGTCCTTCGCAAGCTTGCAGCTGCTAGCGGCACACGCATGGCCTGACCGATCCGCAAGTGGCTCGCCTCACCTACGCCGCACAATCCTTGAGTTCGCCCAGAGGCCCTGACAGGAGTGGCTCTAGCCGGCCCAGTACCACGCGATCGCAGCTCCCAGGAAGAGCGTCACCAGCAGCACCCAGCGCGGCAGCCGATTCCGGCGCCCCGTCACGGAGCTCGACGGAAGCCCGTCGTCCACCTCCTCCCCTAGAGCCGTGTACATTGGCTCGACCAGATGGTCGTTTGGCCGGGGCTTGAATGGCTCGGTCATGGGGTGATTCTTATCAATTGAACGCCCCACGCAAGGCAGTGATCGAGCCGGAATCCTATACTGTCCCCAATGGGCCTCACAGAACATCAATTCAAGGACGAGGAGCTGCTCGAACTTGCCCTGACTCACTCATCCACGGGACGCACCAGGAACAACGAACGGCTCGAGTTCCTGGGAGATGCCGTCCTCGACTTGATAGTGGCGGAGGGTCTCTTTCAGCAGCATCCGGACCTGAACGAAGGCTCCCTGACCGAGTTCAAGGCAGAGGTCGTCTCACGACGCACGCTGGCCGATGCTGCGCGGCAGCTGCGCCTCGACACCAAGATCACGGTCGGCTCTGGCATGAAAGGGCGAGCCTTGCCCCGCTCTGTCCTGGCCAACATCTACGAGGCCGTGCTGGGTGCAATCTATCTCGATGCAGGGCTGGACGCCTCCAGGGCCTACGTTCAAGAGACCCTGCGAGAACCACTCTCTCGGCCATTCCACGAGGAGAGCCCTCTCAACCCCAAGCAGGAGTTGCAGCAGCTCTGCCAGCGGCTGTGGGGCAAGCCTCCCAGGTACCGGGCGATCGCTCAACACGGCCGCTCACATGCACGAGCCTTTCTGGTCGTTGCCACCATCAGTGGCCATGAGTACCCCAGCGCATGGGGTCGTACTCTCAAGGAAGCCGAACGGTGGGCAGCACACGAGGCCCTGCTGGTCTTGAAGGAATCTGAGTCGGAGACCGAGTGAGTTCTTCGACAGGATTGGCCGTCATTCCGGGGCTGCAAGCCGTCCGTGACTTACCCCAGCTCGCTCGACTTCGGAAGAAAATCGACTCGAGCCGCCACGTCTCTGTCGGCGGGCTGTGGGGCAGCTCTCAGGCCCTTGTTCTGGCCAGCTTGGTCGAGGAGTGCCAAGAACCTTGGATCATCGTGCTCTCGACGGAGATGGAGGCACGGGTCTTCGCCGACGACTTACGCTTCTTCGGTGCCGAGCCGCTCTGGTTTCCTGCCCGCACGAGCTTCTCAACTGGGCCACAGCGCGCACACGCTGACCTGGAGAACGTCCGGCAGAGACTGCAAGTCGCTCAGCTTCTGGTCGGTCCACTTGAGGAGCGCCCACGACTCCTGGTGACCTCCGTACTTGCGCTGCTGCAGCCAATCCCAAATGCCAAGGATATCGAACGTGAGTTCCTCTCCTTGGCGATTGGTGAGCGACTCGACCCCGAACACCTGCTCAAGCGCCTGGTCAAGGGTGGCTACGAGCGCTTGCCCCTGGCCGAGGGCCCGGGAGACGTCAGTCTGCGCGGCGACATCCTCGACATCTTCCCCTTCGCCAGCGATCTACCTCTCCGGATCGAGCTCTTTGATGACGAGATCGAGTCCCTGCGCACCTTTGACCCCCTGGACCAACGAAGCGTCGACCAGCTGGAGACGGTCGAGGTCTGTCTCGTCAACGACGCAGCCACCAGCGAGGATGAGGGGCACATCGAGCCCCTGGCTGCACTGACCCCGCAGACCCGGTATGTCGAAGTAGAGCCACTGCGGATTGAAGACGTGGCTGAGGGCCTGAGAGTTCAACGCTCCGAGTTTTCTCAGTCCTTGCTGCAGCTAAAGAGTGAACTCGCCAAGCACAAGCACCTGACAATCGCCAGCCTGCCAGCGGAGAACATCAACTTCGACACTCTCTCCATCCAGAGCCTGTCAGTGGGGATGTCAGATGCACCACGCGCTCTGCGTGAAGTCACAGAATCAGGTGGCGAGGTGCACGTTGTATGCCAGACCGAAGGAGAGGCAGCACGCTTCCATCACCTCCTCGAAGAGCGAGGTGCGGTCCCCGACCTGCAGACCCATGTCGGCACCCTGGGTAAGGGCTTCCGGCTGCAGCCGAAACCGGTGGTCGTGGTCAACCATCGTGAGCTGGTTGGGATTATCGGTAAGCGCGCAGCCAGATCGAAAGCCTCGGCCCATCGCACCCGTGCAATCCAGTCCTTCTTTGAGCTGAAGATCGGTGACTACGTGGTCCATGCGGTCCACGGCCTGGCACGCTTCCACGGCCTGAAGAAGATGGAGCGCGGGGAAGGAACCGAGGAGCACCTGCAACTGGTCTTCGCAGAAGATGTCAGCGTCTTCGTTCCTGTCAGTCGCATCGACATAGTCCAGCGCTACATCGGTACGAGCGCGGCAGCTCCGACCCTGGACAAGATCGGTGGGACCAGCTTCCGGAAGCGCAAGGAGAAGGTCCAGCGCGCCCTCTACGACCTGGCAGCCGAGCTCATCGAGGTGCACGCAAAGCGTGCCATGAAGAAGCGCAATAGCTGGGGTAAGGATGACGCGATGGTCCGCGAGATGATTGCGGAGTTCCCCTACGTCGAGACGGTAGATCAGCTCACGACCGACTCGGAGATTGCAAGCGACCTCGCCAGCGACAAGCCCATGGATCGGCTGATCTGTGGAGATGTGGGCTTTGGCAAGACAGAGCTGGCCATGCGTGCCGCCTTCCGGGTCGTCAATGGTGGTGGCAAGGTCGTGATCCTGGTCCCCACCACGGTTCTCGCCCAACAACACTTCGAGTCCTTTACCCAGCGCCTGGCTGACTTTCCTGTCGAGGTGGCCATGCTCTCGCGCTACGTCACCCCAAAACAGAAGAAGGAGACCCTTGAGCGCGCTAGCAAGGGAGAAGTCGACATCTTGATCGGCACTCATCGAGTGCTCTCAAAGGATGTCAAGCTCTCAAGCGTCAACCTGGTCATCATTGATGAGGAGCAGCGATTCGGCGTGACTCACAAGGAGCACTTCAAGAAATTGAGGGCCGAGGTCGATCTCCTCACTCTGACAGCCACTCCAATCCCGCGCACCCTTCACATGTCACTCTCTGGGGTACGAGACATCTCGGCTCTCACGGTAGCCCCCGAAGGCCGCCAGGAAATCGACACGATGCTCGCCTACGTCGAGGACGATAAGGAGATCCGTGAGGCTCTGCTACGCGAGAAGAACCGCGGCGGCCAGGTCTTCTACCTCTACAACCGGGTACAGTCGATCGAGGCCATCGCTCAGCATCTGCAGCAGCTCGTGCCCGAATGCAGCTTTGCGATTGGCCACGGGCAGATGGGCGGGCGTCAACTCGAACAGGTCATGCGCGTCTTCACTAATGGAGAGGTGGATGTACTCGTGGCCACGACCATCATCGAGAGTGGCCTGGATGTTCCAGCTGCGGGCACGATCATCGTGCATGATGCCGATCACTTTGGACTCTCCGAGCTACATCAACTGCGCGGGCGGGTCGGACGCGGCTCTCAACGTGGATACTGCTACCTCCTGATCGAGAAGCTCAAGCCGATTCGTGACATCGCTCGCGAGCGACTCAAGGCTCTCGAGGAGATGAACCAGCTCGGAGCAGGCTTTCAAATCTCAATGAAGGACCTCGAGATCCGGGGGGCAGGCAATGTGCTGGGCGCCCAGCAATCAGGGCATATCGGCGCCATTGGCTACGACCTCTACTGCCGCCTGCTCAAGTCCACAGTTGAACGCCTGCAGGATGGGATGAGCCTCGATGAACTATCCGCCGAGGACCCGACCATCACAGGAGTCGAGCTAGAGCTCGGACTCGAAGCCTTCCTGCCCGACGAATGGATCCCTGACGTTCACACACGGATCGAGATCTTGCGAGATCTCTCCGAGATCCACAGCCTGGATCAGCACGATGAGATGCGCGAGAGCCTGCGTGACCGCTTTGGCCGCATTCCACCTGAAGCCGAGAGTCTGTTGAGGACCTTCCGCCTCAAGCTGCGCCTTCAGGAGCTGTCCATCACGCGCATCGCCTGGCAATCCGATCGCTACTTGCTTCAGTACAACGACCGAGTCGCCCTGGAGGCCGTCCTCGGCAAGCCCAAGATAGATCTCCGCCAGATTCGCACCGGCGTCGCCCACCTGATCGCGCCCTCCAGGTGCAAGAGTGCCGAGAGCGCCCTGGGATGGTTCGAGAAGCTCGTACTGCAGCGCTAGAACCAGGCCCAGGGCTATTGCGCCGAGATACGACCCGTTTCAGGATCCATCCGGAGCAAGCGCCCACTCTCCTCATCAAAGATGTAGGCCTCCCGTCCGCCTGCCACTGCGAGCAACTGTGCATTCTCTGCCCCTCGATCGTAGACCACCCAGGCTGGTGCAGCCTCCAGGTCAGGAACGTTCACGATCAGGCTCGAGTGAATGTCATGCCCCTGCGCATATCGAACGAAGACAACAGCCTTCTGCGAGAGGGCTGAGACCTGCTCCCGGAATGCAACCTGAAGAGCAGCCCTCGAGCGATGGCGCTTGCGGAGCTTCTCGAAGTGCTGGACCTCGAAGGGAGTCATCACAAGCAGCAGTACGCACAGGGCCACGGCGGTGCGAGACATGAGCTCGGCTGAAGGAATCGGCCGACGGCTCCGGAACAACACGGTAAGAAAGCGGCAGCCTTGCCAGACGCCCAGGCCTGTCAGCATGCACAGGATCTCCTGCGCTTCCATGTAGTAGAGCACCCACTCAGGCGGATGAGCGAAGACCGCATAGGCGATGATGAGCAGGGCAGCCGTGACAAGTGCCATGATCAGCTCGCGCGAAGGGCGAACCAGGGCCACGAGCGACAGCGGGCCCAAGAGAGGCCACCAGCTTCCCCAGGTCGTATGGCAGATCTCCAGCACCCGCTCGATGAGCGTTGCGGGGAGAGCCCCCCAGGTGTGAGCGAGGTGGTAAGGCAGATAGAGCTCCCGGAACCTCTGCATGTCACCGGGTAGCTCACGCAGGCCCGCGGCAGTCTGCGTGGCGAAGCCCGGCACATCGAAGGGGAAGTAGACCTCCGAGTAGTGCCGATAGGGCGTCAGCATCCAGTCCCCGGTGGTCCGGAGGTTGTGCCAGGGAATGAGGCTGACGACCAACAGCCCCACGAGCGCCCCCAGCGCTACCTGCTTCCAGGCCCCTCGTGATCGAGCGATCCAGACCACACACACGATGATTGGCAGGGCAAAGGCCAGCGCCGTCAGGGGCCTGGTGATCGCGCTCCAAGAGACCGCCAAGGAGACCAGCATGAGATTCAATGGCTTGCCCGAGTCCCGCCAGTCAAGAAGCTGCCACCAGGCGAGCAGCATCAGGAACCCCGTGGTCACCTCGGAGAAGTACGAGGGACGGAAGGCCATGCCAGCAGGCGCGATCAGCCAGAGAAACCACGCCATGAGCGCTGCCCATGGATTGCACACACGCCTCACCAGGGAAAACACCAGCCCCCCGGTCAGTCCATTCAGAATCACCGGGACCAGCCCTGGTAGCCCAAGGAGAACTCCCGGCACCAGCAAGATGGCGTGGCCGGGGGGGTACTTGGGAGCCAGCACCGGACTCACCAGAACATGGAACTGCTCGAAGAAGTGGGCCAGCGGTGGAGCAGCCACCGCCCAGTCTCCTCCGGCGAAGATCTGCGCCTGGAGCAGGTAGCTGGCCTCGTCATGGACGAGCGGAGTGCTCGCGAGAGATCCCCACAACAGCCAGCTTGAGCCCGAACCAACCATCACCAGGAGCAGGACCACCCTGCGCCCTCGGAGCCTGGCCGTGAAGCCATCGAGATCCGGGTCCATGCGCCCAGCGAGGAAGGCACCAAGCACCAGCGCTGCAAGACTCCAGAGTCCCAGCTCCACGTGGCTCCCGTGAATCATCGATGCATCATCTCCATCGGGAAGCGTCAGCCATTGGGCTTGCGTGCCAGGACCAGGTACTGAGCGCCGAGCGGAACGACCCCGAGTGCACGCTCAAGGGGCCGAAACCAGCTCAGCTGCCTTGGAAAGAAGAAGAGGCTCGTTGCAGAGACAATCTCAAACCCCGCAGCTCTCAACAGGCCGCGCGCCGTTGGTGGAGAGAGCGGGGTCGTTCCTCGATCAAACGGGATACGGGCCATCACCCAGCGGGTCCCGGGGTTCCAGGGGTTGTTCTCAAAAAACGCGAACAGGCCGCCGGGGAGGAGACGCTCGAAGACATAACGCGCCGCGGACAGGCGCTTGCCGGGCTCGAGGTGATGAAAGACCCCGTTCGAGTAGGCCAGGGAGAAGCGTGCTTCACTCGCAAGCTCACCCGGGAGTCTGAACTCTACGGAATCTCCGTCAGAGCCAAGCCTTGCCTGCATGAGAGCCTCCTCCGAGTGATCGACCCCCACCAGCCCCTGCACCCCAAGTCGGTCCAGGATCCGTGAAGTCGAGCTACCGTCACCGCAACCGAAGTCGAGCACCGCCCCTCGCTGGTAGCCGACTCGCTCCAGCTGGTTCACAAGACAGTCCAAGCGGCCCTCGAGGAAGAACTCGCGCGACTCCCCTGACAGGCGGAGGCCATGCTCCAGCTGCCGACCGTACGACTCCTCAGGAGCAATGGCCGAGAGATCTGGCCCTCCTTGGCCTCCTTGCGAGCTCAACGGACGCGCCCCATGAGCAAGACGCCCATACCAAAGCTCCACAGGACCGTCTGGAAGCCGAGCGAGGCAAGCGTGACACCTGGAACCACCAGACGCATGGTGCTGGCGTAGTCCAGGGCTCCAAAACCTGCCACTCGCCAGACATTGACTGCCCAGGCAAGAAGCACCACACCAGCCAGGGCACAGAAGACCCCGAACATCAGGCCCTTCTCCAGGCTGAATGTTGGAGTCAGCTGAACAGACCCCTGGGCCTCCGGAATCAGGTCGACGACCCTGGCATAAGTCCTGATCAGCTGCCCAAACAACAGCGCCTGATACCCGGAGATCAGGAAGAGGCTGCTGAAGAGCAAGGTGTGTGCATCAAAGGTCATCGGACCGACTTGCACGGCTGGCATTGCCAGCACATACCCCAGCACACCGAGAAGGATCAAGAAGGCCCCAGGAATCATGAACAGCCTTCGTGGACTGTAGAGCAGGAAGAAGCGCAGTGTACGCCAGCCGTCTCGTAGGGTGCGTAGATGAGGACGGCGCCCCTGGCGCTTGTCCGGGTGTAGCGTGATCGGCACCTCGGCAATCTTCGCCTCAAGCAAGCTCGACTTGATCACCATCTCGACGGCGAATTCCATACCGAGAGAGAATGTGTTCAGTCGCAGCGCATGGGCTCGAGTGAATCCACGCATGCCGCAGTAGATGTCCTTGACCGGGGACTGAAACCACCAGCAGGCCAGCTTGCTGAACATGGGATTGCCCCACCACCGGTGCAGGATCGGCATGGCCCGTGGGAGGATCTCACCTCCTCCCGATGGAAACCGACATCCCTGAACGAGGTCGAAGCCCTCGCGTAGCTTCTCCAGAAAGATCGGGATCTGGGAGAAGTCATAGCTGTCATCCGCATCTCCCATGATGATGAACTTGCCACGAGCCTCGTGAATCCCCGCCATCAGGGCGCTCCCGTATCCCTTGCGCGAGACATGGACCACCACGGCTCCGAACTGTCTGGCCACCTCCGCTGAGCCATCGGAGCTCCCATTGTCGGCCACGATGATCTCTCCGACCACCTGGCCGCTGGAGAAGACCTGGTTCACCTTCGCAAGGCAGAGCCCCAGGGTGTCTGCCTCGTCCAAGCATGGAATCACGATGGACAACTCGACCGTCGTCCCTCCTGGCCGGGATACGGGCTGAGCGGCGTCAGGATCGCTCGGCATCATGCCGCCAACTGTAGTCGATCACAGCGGAGCCCACCTAGCTCCAACGTGTCCCCTTGCGCCCCGGTGGAACAATCGCGAGGGCTGGCCGCCTGAGACCGAGCGCGTCCCCGCCTGAAGTCAGCTGGCATACGACTGGCCCGGTCAGAGAGTCTCCAGAGCCTCGAGACCGGTATGGACCCTGGCTCCTGTCGAACCCGACGTGTTCTTGACGCTCCTCGAGCTTGATGTCCACCCGCGGGCCGTCGACAATGTGGGCAATCTCAAACCACCCATGCGCTACACACCCCGACTCCTCTGCCTCGCTCTCCTCTTCATCACCCCCGCCGCAATCGCCCAGGAGCAGGTCGGGCCTCCGATCGCTCCCTCCCAGCTCCCCCAGGGTTGGGTGCCCCTGGACGGGGTCGCCATCGTGGTGAATTCCGACACGATCACCCGTCGAGCCATCGAGAGATTCATCGAAGGCGCCATGGCCGAGGCCAAGGTCACCACCCGGCAGGAGTACATGGCCCTCGTCCAGGAGGCCCAGCGCTCCCAGGTCGAGAACCTCCTCATGAAGCAGGCTGGCGAGGATCTCGGATTTCCGCCGGAGATGGTCGAGGCTCATGTACGCGGACGCCTGGAGGACCAGAGGGATGAGGCAGGCGGCACCTTCGAGATGGCTCGCAAGCTGCGGGAGGACGAGACCACTGCCACCGAGATTCGCGAAGAGCTCACCCAGGAGACCCTCGAGATGGAGTGGCGGCGCAAGATTGCGGGTTTTGCAGCACCAGGAGCGCGGACGTCCGAGGATCGCTTCTCGAGACCGGGAAGCCTCGCCCAGCGCTACCGCCGCATTCAACGCACCGGCCGAGACGTGGACCCGCTGTTTCGATTCGGCGCCAAGCCGGCGACCTATGAATTGCAGCTGCTGCTGCTACTTGGACAAACATACGGGTCGATGGAGGAGGCTCGAAAGGTCGCCCAGCAGGCCAAGGCCGCCCTCGAGAGCGGTGAGGCGGAATGGGATGACCTGATCGCGAACATCGGCAACTTCGAGAATCAGGGCCTGACCGGTGCTCGTCGGATCGAAGAGCTGCAGTTCGGTCTCGACCCAGGCGACGGAAGCCTGGTTCAGTTCATCATGGAGGGAAACCTGGAGAGCTACTCGCAGGTACTGCCCTTCCCCAGGGTCAATCCTGCCACGGGCGAGCGCCAGATCGCTGGCTTTGCCATTTACCGTCTCCTGGGGCGTCAGGACGCGGTCCTACCCCCCTACACCCAACCTGGTATTCAGAAAGAGCTGGCTCGGGTGATGGGCTATCAGGGTGACGAGCAGCGTGTCCAGCTGGCTCTAGAGGACCTCGAACGCACGGCGTACATCTGGTATCCGGGGATCGAGGAGCAGCAAGCGGAGTTCGAGAGGCGCATCGAGGAGCGCAAGCAAGCCATCGAAGAAGCGAGGCGGCGCAATGCGGCAAGTCAAGAAGGCCCAAACAATGAGCCCCAGGAGGCCCCCGCCGAGCCGAGTTCCAACGAGGGAGCCCCGCCGGCCTCGGGAGCAGGTAGGCCCCAGGGAGGTGCCCCGGAAGCCCCCCCCGACTCACCTCCCGGCTCCTGAACAGGCCACCCCCCCCGCCCGTGGCCTGCGGGCAATTCCCTCGATATACTCTGAACCCCTCCAACCTGGAGGCGTTAGTTCCCGCAGACACACGCTTCCGCCTCTTGGGTGCCCTGGATGGCCACTAGAGGCCCTCTAGCACACCTCTCAGGCTGCCTTTCCCGACCGCGACCCTCCTGACGAACATCGCCCTGCCAACAGCGCGATGACAGCCATTTCAGGACAGCAATTCGGCCCCATTCGAGGGCCAGACCCGTCATGAGTGAAGATCTAGGCGACATCCAAATCGAGAGTTCCCTCCCCAAGCCCTGGGAAGACGAGGTGACCTTCAACGACATCCTGTACGACTGGATGGGTCGTACTCCGTGGCTGGCCATCTCTGCGGTCGCTCACGTGATGGTCTTCTTCCTGCTGGCCGTCATCCCGTGGAATATCTTTGATAACCCGGATGAGAAGGCCGTGGAAGCCAAGCTCGATCAGCCCATCGAGGAGGTCTTCGAGGAGCCCGAAGAGGAGATCGAGGAGGAAATCGAGGAGGAGGAGCCCCTCGAGGAGCCTGTACTCAAGGACGCCGAGGTCTCCGACCACAACGAGACCGAAGACGAGCAGGACTTCATGGCCTCGGAAGGTGATCCGGACTTCATGTCCGACTCTCCTTTTGATGACACCAACCTCAACGACGTCATCGGAATCGGCGGCGGAGCAGGCGGCAAGTTCGGTGGGCGCTTCGGCGGTCGCCGTAATCTCCGCACGGCCGGTGGTTCGGGGACCGAGCAGGCACTCAAGGACGGCCTCGAGTGGCTCGCCAACCACCAGGATGATGACGGCAAGTGGGATGCAGACGAGTTCATGAAGCACGATCCGGCCACGGACGTCTGCGACGGCCCTGGCCATGCCGAGCATGATGTCGGAGTTACTGGGCTGGCCACGCTGGCCTTCCTGGGGGACGGACACACCACCCGCCAGGGCCTCTACAAGGACAAGGTCATCAAGGCAGTCAAGTGGCTACGCGAGCAACAGGACTTCGAGAACGGCCTGATCGGCGACAAGATCGGTACCGCCTTCCTCTACGACCACAGTATCGCGACCCTTGCGCTGTGCGAGGCCTACTACTTCTCCAAGTCCCCCATCATCCGCAGCAATGCACAGAAGGCGATCAGCTTCGTGACCCAGGCGCGTAACCCTTACGGGGTGTGGCGCTACGAGGTCCCGCCGGTCGGGGAGAACGACACCTCGGTCACAGGATGGATGGTCTTCGCCCTCAAGTCTGCCGAGGAGGCTGGACTCAAGATCGACTCTCAGGCCTTCGAGGATTCGATCACGTGGTTTGACGAGGTCACGGACAACCAGAGCGGCCGCGTGGGCTACAGCGCTATCGGTGAGCCCTCCTCGAGGACTCCTGGCGTCAACGACCAGTACCCTCGAGAGGCCACCGAGGCCATGACCGCCGTCGGCCTCTTGTGCCGCTTCTTCCTGGGCCAAGATCCCGGCGAGGAACCGATCATGGCCAAGCATGCGGACCTGATGCTCAAGACCCTGCCAGTCTGGGATGATGATGAAGGTCTGACCAATGACCTCTACTACTGGTACTACGGCTCCTACGCCATGTACCAGATGGGAGGCAAGCACTGGAAGGGCTGGAACAAGGCCATGAAGGAGGCCGTGGTCGACTCCCAGGACAGGACTGGCTCCGCCAAGGGCTCCTGGGTCCCCAATGGCCCCTGGGGACATGCAGGGGGACGGGTGTATTCGACTGCCCTGGCCGTGCTCTGCCTGGAGGTCTACTTCCGCTACGCGAAGGTGCTTGGAGCTCGCTGAACCACTGGGAGTTCCCTCACTCACAAGCCCCCTGGTTCGGACTCACCGAACCAGGGGGCTTGTTCTATTCGGCAGCGCTTGTCGTCAGCGCTGAGGGGGAATGCACTGGAGGATCAAGAGGTATGGGCTAGCATTGCCCTCATCACCCTGCCAGTCATCTGCTAGCCATCGAGCCGTATGTCCACCGAGACCTCATTCCAGGCTCGGAGTAACTGCATCCCTTACGTTCAATGATCCACGCGCTCATATTTGCCGCCCACCTGATGCTCTCAGCGACGAATGCCGCGGCTACTGCGACAGCTCCGACCCAAGACAGCGCAGTATTCGAACAAGAACTCGAACGTGTCCAGGTGAAGATGGGTCAGGGCAAGTGGAAGTCCGCACGAAGCCAGCTTGAGCGGTCACTCGAGGTTCATGAGAACCAACCGTATGTCCTGGAGAATCTGGGCGAAATCGAGCTGATCCTCAAGCGCTGCACCTACTGGGAGAGCAGCGGCCAGCTTGACCTGGCCAGCCTCTTCAAGGGTGAGCTGCTCTCCTACACTCCAATGAGCGGCAAGATCAAGCTTCGTTACGAGGAGGGTGAGCCACACGACTTCGTCGTACGGGACTTAGCGCTGGTTCACGAGATGGAGTTCTCCGGGCCGTATTCGATCGAGGTCGAGGGCACGGACTCTCACAGCTACATGGTCTGCGTGACGCCCAGGAGTTGGTTTCAGGTGGCCTACCAGCCCACCTTCTACCTGGGAACAGGAAGCTCCAATCGCAGCAAGGCTATCGAGCGCAAGGTATTGATCAAGTCCCAGCAGCGCAACGAGGATGGCACGTTGATCATTGATGAGGAGACCAAGGAGTTCACCACAAAGCCCAACACCAAGTCGACCACGGCCAAGGTCTCGGTCAGCAGCCGCACCGTCTCCGCCTACTACAACGGCAAGAAGCGGTTGACCATGCGCAAGCCCCAGGACCTCTGGGGCAGCCTGGCCATTCCTCTGGGCGGACCGCACGGAACCATCACGATCGAGGGTAATGCAGAGGCCTTCATCAAGAAGAAGCGCGACGAGGCCTTCGACAAGGGCTGGAAGACCTTCGAGCGCGGGTGGAAGCTCAAGGAGCATCTACCCGATTGGCTTGTGACGAGACTTGCCAGCGCAGGGGCGAGCCGTGCAGGCCCAGGTGCCGAGTTGAAGCAGCTCTCCCAGGACCAGATCGGAATCTGGAACGAGGCGGTCCGGGCCCTCGAGGATGAAAACCATGAGGAGGTACTCAACAAGACCACAGCGCTCCTCGCCCAGACCCCCGACGTCCCCGAGGTCTACTTGCTCCGTGCCCAGGCCCACCTCGGTCTGCGTCAGCGAGAGGCTGCCATTGGGGACCTGGCTCCCTGTGCCGCTCGCTTTCCCAATCACGCGGAGACCATGAGCTTGCTGGCTCGCCTCTACCTGGTCAGCGGCCGCTTCAATGATGTAATCGAGCTGGTCGGCAAGGCCGTCTCAGCGGGGCTACCGCCGGAGGAGTTTCAGGCCATCTCGATCACCGCCAACAAGGCCATTCACGGCCCGATCTGGGGCGAGAAGCACACCTACGAATCACGTCACTACCGAGTCTCCTCGGATATCTCCAGGGAGCGCTGCCGCCAGGTCGCCATGGAACTCGAGGCGACCTATCGACACGTCTCCCAGCGCATGGGTGTGGGCGAGCACCAGGAGGGCAGCAAGTTTCAGGCCTTCGCCTTCTCCGGACAGGCCAGCTACCTGAACTACATCGAGGACGTCTTCGAGGGGCATGGCGAGTTCACTCAGGGCATGTACTCCAGCTACCTGAAGCAGCTGCTCGTACTGGATTCAGAGCCACGTGAGACCTTCATGAAGACCGTACGTCACGAGGGCTTTCACCAGTTCTTCGATTCTGTACTCGACGCCCCTCCGATCTGGCTGAACGAGGGCCTGGCCGAATACTTTGCTTCAGCACGCACCAAACAGGGCTCCTGGCGCGATGGTCGCCTGAATGAGGTGCGGCTCTCTCACCTGCGCACGGTTCCAAACAAGGGAGTCGCACTTCAGGCGAGGATGACCAAGCTCTCCTCTTTCTTGCAGATCAGCCAACAGGAATTCATGCGCAAGGGACAGGACAACTACGCTCAGGCCTGGGCACTCGTGCACTTCCTGCGGCACTCATCTGCAAGGAACAAGGCAATCTACCAGGAGCTGCTTGCTGGCCTGCTTGCCGGCGACTCAAACATGGTCGCAATCGAAAAGGCCTTTGAAGGTGTCGATCTACAAGAGATGGATAGGGAACTCCAGGCGTACGTGAACAAGCTCTGAACCAATCGAGCACTCGGTCGTTGTAGGGAACGAGACGCCAGGCGCTTCGTTCCATTCCGATGACCCGAACGACCGAGGGCGGTTCCCCTGGAACCGTTGTACGCCATGTCCAATGATTTGCAGGGTGCCAGCACGCACTCCACGATCCCCGTTGAGTGGACCAGGACTCCAACCTTCAACGATTTGCTCTACGAGTGGATGGAGAGAGCTCCCTGGCTCACGATTTCGCTCCTGGCTCACTTCGTCCTCTTCTTGCTGCTGACGGTGATCCCCTGGAACCTCTTCGAGAAGGAGGAACTCAAGGTGGTCTACGTCAGCCCAGAGGCCATGATCGAGAACATCCTCGAGGAACCGCCTCCCGAAGTGATACCAGAGGTAGCGACAGAAGATCCGCTTGAAGAGCCGTCTCTGAATGAAGCCGACGCAAGCGAGCCAACAGAGTCACCAGCAAGTGATGACTTCGCTCCTGAGGATGGCGATCCAGAGATGCTCGGAGATGTCGACCTTGCCTTCACCGGTAGCAATGACTTGATCGGCGTGGGCGGGAATGCCGGAGGCCGATACGGAGGGCGCTTCAATGGAGGAGGTGGAGGCTCGAGGGGGTCGATTCCACGAGCCGAGATCGATCGCGGACTTGAATGGCTCGCACTCCATCAGGATGCCGATGGCAAGTGGGACAGCGATGAGTTCATGAAACACGACCCTCCCAACGACCATTGTGAAGGTCCGGGACGAGCAGAGCACGACGTGGGCCTGACAGGTCTTGCACTGCTTGCCTTCATGGGAAACGGGAACACCACCAATGAGGGCAAGTATCGAGACCAAGTTGCACGGGGCCTCCAGTGGCTGAAGGCTCAGCAGGACTTCGAGAGCGGCCTGATCGGCGAAAAAGTCGGCACCGCTTTCCTATACGATCACAGCATCGCAACTCTGGCACTTTGCGAAGCCTACTACTTCTCGGAGTCACCCGTGCTGCACGGCTACGCCCAAAGAGCAGTCAGCTTTTGCTCAATCGCACGCAACCCCTACGGTGCCTGGCGCTACTCGGTGCCAGCTTCGGGCTCCAGCGACACCTCAGTAACCGGCTGGATGGTCTTCGCCATGGAGTCCGCTCGTCAGGCTGGATTGACTGTCGACTCCCAGGCATTTCCTGACTCGATCACCTGGTTCGATGAGGTCACCGACCCACGAACTGGTCGTGTCGGCTACGACAGCATCGGCTCGCCCTCCGCCCGAGTCACGGGCACCAATGACCACTACGCCACCAATGCCACCGAGGCAATGACCGCCGTGGCACTCCTCTGTCGTTTCTTCTTGGGTCAGAATCCGGACGACGAACCACGCATGCGGCAGCACGCTGACCTCTTGCTCCGTCAGCTGCCCCGGTGGAGCGAAGACGGCCAGACCAATGATGTGTACTACTGGTACTACGGCACTTACGCGATGTATCAGATGGGTGGGAAGTACTGGAAGGCATGGAACAAGGCCATGAAACCTGCCATTGTCGAGTCTCAATGCCGGAGCGGATCAGCCCGCGGGTCCTGGGATCCGAATGGTCCCTGGGGGATGGCCGGAGGCCGGGTCTACTCAACGGCAATGATGGTCCTCTCCCTGGAGGTCTACTTCCGCTACTCGAGGGTCCTGGGAGCACGCTGAGGCTCTCAGTCCTCTACCGGAGAGTGCAATGGAACCGGCCAGTCCGTATCTTCGGCGGCCATGAAGCCCGTCCTCCTGCTCAACTTGGTAGGTCTGACTCCTCGCTTGATCGATGAGTCGACCCCCAACCTCGCCCGACTGGCCAAGTCCGGGACCTGCAGCCCGATGTCTGCAGCCCTACCAGCCGTTACCTGTAGCGCTCAGGCCACGATGCTCACCGGTCTCTCACCCGAGCAGCACGGCATCGTCGGTAACGGCTGGCTGGACCCAGAGACCATGGAGCCCAAGTTCTGGCGCCAGTCCAATCGACTGATCAGCGGTGAGTTGCTCTACGAGGCTGCGAAAAAGCAGGTGCCACGCTTCACCTGCGCCAAGATCTTCTGGTGGTTCAACATGGGGGCTCCGGTCGACTGGTCGATCACTCCTCGCCCCTTCTACTGCGCGGATGGCCTCAAGGTCCTGGCCACCTATTCTTCTCCAAGCAACTTCGGGGCCCGCCTGGAGAGTGAGTTCGGCTCTTTTCCATTCTTTGAGTTTTGGGGGCCTAAATCGGGGCTGGCCTCGAGCCGCTGGATTGCAAACGTGACCATGCAAACGCTGGAGCGTGAGCGGCCAACCCTGACCATGGCCTACCTCCCCCACCTGGACTACAACTTCCAGCGCTATGGCCCAAATGATGCTCGCTCTCGACAAGCTCTGAGCGAGCTCGATGGCCTGGTCGGGGACTTGATGGATGCTGCTGAAGCCAACGCTACAGCTGTCGTTGCCGTTAGCGAGTATGGGATCGATGCGGTTGACACGCCCGTCCACGTGAATCGCGCCCTGCGCAATGCTGGATTCCTCAAGGTCCGTGAGTCTCCTCGTGGTGAGGAACTCGACCCCTTTGCAAGCGATGCCTTTGCACTGGCCGACCACCAGGTGGCCCACGTCTACACCCGTGACATCGCCACAAGATCCGCCGTGGCTGGCTGCCTTCGAGAGCTCAGTGGAGTCGCCCATGTCTACGAGGGGGAAGAGCGTGCTGAGATCGGTTTGAACCATCCCCGTGCAGGAGATCTCGTGCTGCTCTCGCATCGCAAGGCTTGGTTCACCTATTACTACTGGCTCGACGAAAGAGCCCGACCTGACTTTGCAACCACTGTCGACATTCACTCAAAGCCTGGCTATGACCCCGTCGAACTCTTCGTCGATCCAAGCCTCTCCTGGCCGACCGTTCGTATCGCCAGTCGGGTCCTCAAGAAGAAGCTCGGCTTCCGCTACCTGATGGACGTGATCTCCACGGACGCGAGCCTCGTCCGCGGAAGCCACGGGCTTCCTCCCGTCGATCCTCTCGATGGGCCTGTGTTCCTGTGCTCGCTCCCCTTCGGAGAGTGCGGCCCTGCACCCGCGGATGGACTGGTGGCGATGGAATCGGTGAAGGATCGAGTGCTGAAGATCCTCATCTGAAGCCAGACCGCTGGCCCTACCCTGGATGCACCTGGAGGGCTGACCCCCAGGGCCCGCTGGGCACCCAACCTCGCACCGGGGGCACCGATTGCAGGGTCTGGGCCTGGGATGAACCAGGGGCCACACCCTGGCTGGGGCCCCCTCAGGCTCACTGGCAGAACCCAGATACACTTTCCTTGGAAAACCCCAGGAAGAAAGCCCTTTACCTCCGTCTAATTGAGCTGTCCGCTTCTATTCATGGAGCCGGCAGTAAGGAATTCCCGCAGCCACCGCGGTGGGTCTTCGCACGCGATTGTTCCACGCAGAAACGTGTAGGTCGGGTGCCCCTTGAGGAGGGGATGAATGAATATCAATTGGAATATGATGAGGCGGACCGGGGGGTACGCCCTTATCGGACCGACCGCTCTGTTGTGCGGATTGGTCAGTGCACAGGAAATAACGTTCAGTACAGATGTCGAGCTGCACTCGGGCACGTGGTCCAACATTGGAATCCACGATGACGGCGTAGCGAGTCTCAGGCTGAACACCTACGACGTCCCTCACCGGTACATGAACGTGGCAACACTCCACGGGGCAGGTACATCATCAGGGACGATCGTGCGGATTGATACCGACACAGGGGTGGTCCTGGGTGAGTATCGCACCACTCCGGTAGGACTCGCATCAAATCCCTCGCGGACATCCATCGATAGCCAGGGAAACGTCTGGGTCGGTAACCGCGACATTCTGCGAATCGACGAGGTCTGCTCCGTGGTCAAGATCGGCATCGTGGTCGGAGGGCAGCGCTGCGACCAGAACGGGATCGACGACCCTGAGGGCCAATACCTTCGCCCACCCTTCCTCCATTGCACCGCCGTTGATCGAGATGGCGACGGCCTCATCCGGACCTCCCGCGGGCTGGGAGACATCCTCGCATGGGATGGGGGCACCGATAGCGATGGCGGCCAGGACGCTCGAGTTGAGGATGCCGTCGATGAGTGCATACTCGTCTTTCAGCGCGTGCCTTCACCTCTCGTAAGACACGTGTCAGTCGATGCAGCAGACAACGTCTGGGTTGGCGACACGCCGGCAAACACCAACTCCTTCCTTCGGCTTGATGGAACCACCGGCGGAGTGCTCCAGGACACTGGGCCCCTGGGTTGCAGCGGCATCGGAGGTCTGATCGACTCCTCAGGGCTCATCTGGTCAGCCAATGACGCCCTTGGAAGGCTCATGCGCCTCGATCCAGCAAGCCCCGGCAGTGTCCAGTGCATTCCCATCCCTCAAGCCTACGGACTGGCACTTGATTCACAGGGCAACGTCTGGAGCAGTCAGCACAACACCAAGATGATCTCCAAGGTCGCTCCTGACGGCACGATCATCTTCGAGAGCAAGCTTGTTCCCGGATCGAGTGTTCTACGAGGGCTTGCAGTCAGTCCCGATGACAACGTCTGGGTGGCAGATAGCACCGAGGACGTCGTGTTCAGGCTGAATTCAAGTGGAGACGTGCTCGGATCGCCAATTCCCGTGGGCCAGCGGCCCACAGCTGTAGACATCGACTCCATGGAAAATGTCTGGGTGGTCAGCAAGGACTCCAGCGACCTACAACGCATCTCGCCCTTCCTGGGCACGAGTGGAGAGGTCGACCTGACCATCCCCCTGACCCCCGGCTCCTCTCCGCAAGGTTATGGAGACCTGACGACCACGGTGACCACCGAGTGGGCTATCGCTCGTGGCTACTGGACCGTACTCGAGGACAGCGGGGCTGAAGGAACCGTTTGGACTCATGCGGACTGGGACTCCGAGCTCCCTCTCGGCAGCTCGATCCGAACCTTTGTACGCACTGGTGATAACCAGGAAGAACTGGCACTCGCGGCCCCCTTCTCTGTCGAGTCAGGTGTTCCCTTCGAGTCTCACGGGCGCCTGATCGAAGTGCATCTGCGCTTCATCTCATCCCAGGCGAGTCACCTCTCTCCAGCAATCTACGGCCTGGCCCTCAACGGAAGGGTCCCTGGACTCGCTTGCACCACTCCCAACCGAAGAGAGGCTGGGAGCTTGCTGCTGTTTCCGTACTACACGCAAGGACCTGGAGAGATCACAGTCATCTCGGTGACCAACACACTACCGACGGAGACCGATGTGGAGTACGTCTACATCGACAGCTCGCAATGCCTGGAGTTCAATCGGACCGAAACCCTGACAGGCCTTGATACCCTCTCATTCATCACCTCCTGGCACAACCCGAGCGCGGTCGATCAAGGCTTCATCTACGCCTTCGCCAAGAATCGTGGACAGGCCTCGGTTCACAATGGACTGATTGGCCAGGAGCTGATCCTCAGCGGCATCAATGAGGGCCTTGACTACTCCATCAATGCGGTGGGGTTCGGAGGGATTGGGGCCAGTGGGCTTACAGACCTGGATGGGGATGGGGTTCGTGATCTTGATGGCCTCGAGTACGAGATGGCACCAGAGTCACTCCTGATCCCCCGCTTCTTAGGACAGCATGGTGACAACCAGCTCATTGACCACTCAAGGCTGATCCTGATCTCCCTGACGGGCGGGGACCAGTTCAGCACCATCGTCGACCTGCTGATCTACAACGACAATGAAGAGTCCTTCTCCTCGACTTATGAGTTCAGCTGCTGGGCAAATCCCAAGCTGGTAGAGATCACCGAAGCGTTCGAGCAGGACTTTCTCCAGACCACCGATCAGGACAGATCAGAGCTACTCGGCGCCCCCGGCATCGAGACGGGCTGGTTTCGGATAGATGGGAGCAGCGCAAGCTCGAGTGCGACGACCCTCCCGAACCCAGCGGTGTATGCAGTTCTCGTCGACTTCATGGGCCTGGCTGGGGTCTCTGCGGACCTGCCTTTCGAACTCTGCGTCCAAGCCAATGGAGGACTGGTCCAGCGAGGGCTCCACGGGGATAGCTGAAGCCTCGTAACCCTTCTCACTCTCGAGGGCCACCAACGCCAGGCGTTGGTGGCCCTGATCATTCTGGGATCCCCCCTGGCGCAGGAGCTGATGAACTCTATCCTCTGCGCCCGATGTCACGATACAGCTCAACCATTGAATCCAGCGGCAACGAGGAGGGGCGTGCATTCTTGGTCGGCCTCGGCGAACTCCTCCACGCCCACGGTACGCCAGCGATGCGCCTCGAAGAGGCGCTCAATCAATGTGCCGAAAAACTGGGTATTCGAGGGCAGTTCCTCTCTACCCCGACCTCACTGCTGTTTGGTTTCGGTGACGGCCCTGCCCAACGGACCCACCTGGCCCGGGTCGAGCCAGGCGCGGTTGATATCGGTCGCCTGGCGGATCTCGACGAGGTCATCGAAGGCATTCTCGATGGCTCGCTCAACTCCCAAGAGGGTCTTGATCGAGTTGCTCAGATCTCCAAGGCTCCACGCCGCTATCCCCGCTGGACCACAGTTCCCGCCTTCGGCCTGGCTGCTGGGACGGCCTCCTGCTTCTTTGGTGGCGGACTCGAGGACCTGATGCTGTCCACTCTGGCCGGTTTCGGCATCGGCTTCCTGGCCCTCCTGGTTGGTGGACGCCAGCGCGCAGTTCTGGTCTTCGAGGGCGTGGCCGCCTTCCTCATCACCTCTGTGGCCACGCTTGCCGCAGCCTACATTCCAAACGTCTCCAGCGGAGTCATCATCCTCAGTGGACTGATCGTCCTGATCCCTGGACTGACGCTGACCGTGGCAATGAACGAGCTAGCGACCCGCCACCTGGTTGCGGGAACGGCTCGACTGGCCTGGGCAGCAACAATCTTCCTCTCGATTGGTCTTGGAGTTGGAACTGGGCGCGCCCTCCAGCCCCTCTTTCCGGCGCTCGAGCCTCTGAAGAGTGAGCCACTTCCGGACTGGGTCCTGGGCCTTGCCCTGGCCCTGGCTCCCATCGCTTTTGCGGTCCTCTTTCGCTCCCGCCGTAGAGATATGCTCTGGGTACTGATCGCGGGCTGGCTTGGCTTCCTCGGTGCCCGCCTTGGGAGCTCGGTGCTGGGACCTGAGCTGGGTGTCTTCATCGGCTCGCTCGCGGTGGGCCTCGCCTCAAGCCTCTACGCACGTATCAAGAACCGACCCGCGGTTGTCATTCAGGTGCCCGGCATCATGCTTCTGGTTCCTGGCTCGATTGGCTTCAAGAGCATGAGTGCCTTGCTCCACAACGATGTTCTCACTGGAGTGGAGTCAGCCTTTGACATGGCCCAGGTTGCAGGTGCCCTGGTAGGAGGGCTGCTGTTTGCAAACGCCCTCTTGCGACCGCGGCGCAGCCTCTAGGGGTCAGTAGACCCGCCGAGACCACGCCGCCGCTGCGCGGAGAACCCCCCAGGGTTCTCGGTCATTCCCGCGCCGTGGCGGGCAGATCGATATGAATCTCTCCGCCCGGATAGAAAGCCGGAAGGAACTCCGACCCTCGTACAGGTTGACTGAGGAGCTTGAGGCCGAACTCGCCCGATGCTCCGTACTCCAGGTTGCGGCCGTTTGCTCCCAGGCCAACCTGGAGAGCACCCGACTCACTATCGAGGTCAACGACCGCACCTGCGAGCTCGTCGACACCGATCAGAATGCCACTGGACTTGCGGTAGTGATGCCAGAGTTCCGAGTCCACGGGTCCTCCTCGGTCGGCATAAGCACTGGCCGGGAGCTGGCGTGCTCCTTGCGAGGATTCGCTTGCCTCGTAGCGCCCGCTGAAGTCGATCAAGAGCTCAAACCCCAACCCTGGCCTCGAGGTGCTCGAGATTCGTCCCTCAAGACAGGCAGTACCGTCGGCGAACTCCTGGAATCTCCCAGGGTGCGGGAAGATGAAGTCCTCAGCAATGCCGGGAATGTACAGGGCGTGGCCAGAAGGAATATTCAGCATTGGAAGCGCCAGGGCTTCCTCTGCGCTGCCACTCTCCTCGTAGAGTACGTCGAGAGCAAAACCGCACTCGTTCGCGGTCATTGGGAACCGCCTCTCCCCCTTTGGTTGCTCGAGTACCTCCATTCTCATGTGAGCACCCACACCAAGCTCGCTGTCAACACCATTAGCACCCGGACCAAAGCCCAGGCCGGAGCTCAGGCCAGTGACCGCAATCCTTGCGCCGTGGAAGTCCCCCAGGCCGATCAGAGTCCCGCACACCTTGCTGTAGGCAGCCCAGAGAGTGTCCGGCCGTCCCCCATTGAGGGCACCTCCGGATCCGGGCCAATTCGGGCTAGAGTCTCTACGGTCGCCCAGGTGCAGGTCGACGAAGAAGCGATCGCCGGAGAAGTTCTCGCGCTGCAGGACGCCAGTCACGCTGGCCGTACCATCCGCCAGCTGACGGATTCGCCCCCCGGACACGAAGAAGAAGTCACTGCCGATACTGGAGAGCCAGACGCCCGCACCACCCTCCGCCACGGCAAGGCTATCGTCGCTCACACCGCGCAGATCGAAGAAGAACTGTCCGTAGTCGGGGCTTCTATAGGAGAGATCTTGAGCCTCACCTCGTGTCTCAATCTGGAAGCTGGAGTAGCCCCCCTGGGAGAGTGACCGTCCATTGGCCCCGTAACCGACCTGGAAGGGTGTTTGGTTCTCGCTGACCAACAACTCGAGTCCCTCGAAGCCTCGTAACCCCACCAGCTTGCCTCTTACCTGGCCGTAGTAATGCCAGCTGCGGCGAGAAACAGGTCCCCCATTTTCCTCGTAGACCATGGACTCCAGCCCAAACCAGGGGCTGCCCATGAGGTCCGAGTCACTCATTCTCTCGCTCAGCTCAACATCCACCTGGAAGGCGTGATCGGAAGCGCTTCGTCGTACAACGATTCCACGGAGATGGGCTGTACCGTTGCTGCTCTCCTGGAAGATGCCAGCTGATTCGAAGATGTAATCGTCGCCGAGCGTCCCCAGCTTCAAGGCCGACTCACCGACCTCCCTGCCAAGCCCTGCTGGCCGGGAAGCGTAGGCAAAGCGAAGTGTCGTATTCGTCAGGCCGAAGCCCAAGGAGCCGTTTGTGGCTCCCTCGCGACACTCAAGTGTCGACTCTTGAGGCCAAGACTCGACATGACTGGAGAACTCTCCCCAGGCAAGGAATGCTGGACCTTCTTCCTCTATCTGTGGATACACCTCGAACGGCTCGCGAATTCCATGCAATTCGACCAGCGCCCCCGAGAGCTCGTCCACTCCTGTGAGGCGTCCAGCCCAATGGCCATAGCTCCGACTGAATGTCCCCGTGCTGCAGGAATCGCCGAACTCAAGCTCGAGATAGAATGCTCGCTCGGGGTGGCTTCTCTCGGCCAAGATTGCAGTCAGGCTGGCGGTTCCGTCGATGCGCTCGACGAACTGCCCGCCAGTAACCCAGCGATAATCACCAGGCACGCTACCTAGATCGAAGCTGAAGTCCTCGACCTCCCAGGGAGCATCTGTCCTGAACTCGACATCAAAGCTCTGTGACTGTCGCGACTCGCTCCAGAAGCCTTCCCTGTTGGGCGCTTCAACCCACTCCCAGCGGAATACCAGCTGAGACCCGTCACCCACCTTGCTGTAGTCCTGGCTGCCGTCGATCTCCAGCGCCTGATCCTCATCACCCATGAGCCGCATCAACCCTCCCTCGAGCTCGCCGCTGCCCAGAGCGTGACCTTCGAGGTAGCGATAGGAACCAGGCCCCTCATCATACTGACCAACCGACGCCTCTCGACCCGACAGCATTGCCTCGACGCTCAGGTAGGTCTGGCTAGTCCTGCCCTTGCGAAAGGTCCCAACCAAGTGGGCGGTGTCGTCATCGAACTCGACGAATTCGAGAGGGCCCACGAGGAACCAGTTGGCTCCAAGACCATCGAATCCGCAGGCCCCGTCCCCCGACAGGTGCCCGAACCAGCTCGACAGCACCTCAGGAGGTCGGGGGTCCGGGCGTAGGGCCAGCTGGTCACGGCCTCCCTCACGCTGAGGGATGGCGATGACAATCACCGAGAAAAGAATTCCGGAGCCGAGGAGAATTCGGCCACTCCAGTTCGCCTGCTTGCGCATGGGGATTCTCGAAAGGGAAGGGTTCGTGTGCAGGCTCTCTCTTCGAATTCCCAATTGCCATAACTCAACCCTGATCGGAAAGAGAGTCGTAGAATCCCCCCGCTGGCCGGAGGAACGCAGGTCTCAACCCTCCTGGGAGGTGAAGCCCTCTACTTCGATACCTGAGAATCGCCCTCATCAGCCCCCTGAGGGCCAGGATCGATGGTCGGGATCGTAAGGCGAGCCATCAACCAGGACGAAGCATGCGCCCGTCCGGCACGAGCGCTCCTCTTGAGACCTCCGGGTCCTTCTCAGGCGCCGCTGAACTGCACGTCCTCGAACACCAAGGTGGGCGTGCGAAAACTCGACCACGGCACTGGATCGTTTCCGACCACGACGAGCTTCTCGAGAATCTCGCCGTAGTTCCCTGTGACATTCATCTCTGACACCGGAGCCACGATCTCGCCGTTTTCTATCAAATGGCCACGCAGCCCAAAGGAAAAGTCACCGGTAGACATGTTCGCATTGCCGCCGAGCCATGAGGTGACATAGATACCATCTCGAACATCCGCTGTGATCGAGGCAAGGTCCCCACTCCCATGCTCGAAGATCACATTCGAGCTCTCTCCAGTGGTGGGGTCGATTCCAAGCTTGCTGCCATAGTATGTGTCGATGAAATAGGTCCTGAGGACACCCTTCTCGATCACCGTACGCTTTCGACAGGTGATCCCCTGGCCATCATAGTGCTGGGAGCCAAGCCCTCGCTTCAGCAACGGATCGTCCACCAGGGTCAGCAGTGGAGAGCCGATCCGCTTGCCAAGGCTCTCGGCGAGATAGGATCGTTTCTGCTGAATGGCACCGCCGCTCAATGCGCCGAAGATCCGCCCAAGGAATGATGCACCGACCTCTGGATCCAGAACCATCGCTGTGCGCCGGCTCGACACCTTCTCGCTTCCAATGCGGGCACGCGCACGCCGCAATGCCTCTTGCGCGATGGAAGATGGCGTAGGAAGACAATCAAGATGAAGTCCCCCAGCGTAGTAGTAGGCTTCGGGCCGCTTCTCACCGTCCATTGCAGAGACTTCGGCGAAGAGCCAGACCCCCGTTGACTCCTCGACTCCCTCGAAGCCATTCGAGGTTGCACGCACGCTGATTCCATGGCTGTCCGAGACCCAATTCTCGGCGGTCTTGACGATCTCGTCAGACCGGCTGCACTCATCCATCTCACGGCACCAATCGATCCGCTGCTCACGCGACAGGTTCGCCAAGGTCGAGTCCACGAGATCGAGATCAACGGTAGATCGCCCCTCATAGAGCTCGGGGGGCGTGATCTTTCGATGAGGATCAACCTCAAGGCAACGCGTGAGAGCAACGACATCGCGAGCAAAGCCAGAGAGACGATCCCTGTCCAGATCGTTCGTGCTGCAGGTAGAGAACCGCCCGTCCACATAGACAGCCAGGCCAAGCCTACGGCTTGTACTCTCCTGAACCTTTTCCAGCCGGCCTTCCCGCCATTCAAACTTCAAGCCCCGACTCCAGGACACGCCCGCGACCACGTCATCAGCCCCGGCAGCCTTTCCCAATTCAACGGCCAGCTGGGCCTGCTTCAACAACTCACTACGCATCTTCACCTCCCACGGTCAGATGTGACACGAGAGTGGTCGGCAGCCCCTGTGAAACAGGAACGCTCTGCCCATCCTTGCCACAAGTCCAGCCGCCTGGGTCTATTCGCAGGTCATCGGCAACCATGGTGATGCGGGAGAGCGCCTCCGGACCATTCCCAATGATATTCACGTCCTTGATCGGTGCAGTGACCTTTCCATCCTCGATCAGCCAGCCATTCTTGACATAGAAAGTGAAGTCACCGGCACCAATGGCTACCTGCCCATTTGTGAAGGTCTCGGCGATGATCCCGTTCTTCACTGAAGCCACGATCTCATCTCGTGTGTGCGGGCCATTCTCCATGTAGGTGCAGCGCATCCTGGGGATTGGTGGATATCGGAATGACTGTCGCCTTCCGGAACCGGTCGACTGCTCGAGTCCGTAGTGCCTGGCACTCAGCCGATCATGCAGGTACGACCTCAAGTTACCGTTCTCAACGAGCACCGTACGCTCCACGTCCGACCCTTCATCATCGAAGTTGATAGCGCCTCGCTCGAAAGGGTGAAGGGCGGAGTCCACGATTGTGACGCAGTCCTCAGCAACCTTCATGTCCAACATCGTGGAGAAGACCGAGGCCCCCTTGCGGTTGCAGTCTGCCTCCATACCATGACCGATAGCCTCGTGCAGGAGGATTCCAGCTGCACCGGCAGTCAACACGACAGGCATCTCTCCCGCAGGCGGCCTCCGTGCTTCGAAGAGAATCATCGTGCGGTCAAGAACCTCCTCGCAGAGCTCCGTGAGGAGTTCATCGGTGTAGTGGTCTACACCGAAGCGACCCGCCCGGCTGGCATAACCGGTCTGGATTTCATCGCCCTTCTCCGCAGTGACCGATAGCCCGATTGAAGCCATTGGGCGGTAGTCTGCCCGGGCTTCACCAAGGCTATTGACGACCAGTACACGACTATCCCCATCACGCCAGTTGACGCTGACTCGAGAAATCGCCGGCTCCTTGGATCTCGTCAGGCGATCGAGCTCCTGGACCACCGGAAGCTTTCGAGCCACGTCGATAGCCTCCCAGGGTTCAGCAATCGAGTACAGGTCTTGTCTCGACCGGCCACGAAAGCCCTGAGGTGGAACACCGCCACCTCCAGCGGCAATTGATGCAGCCGTGCGCGCAGCCTGCCTCATGGCCTCGAGATCCAGGTCCTCGCTGTAGGCATAGCCGGTCTGATCACCCACCAGGACTCGAATACCGACTCCCCGGTCAACTGAGCTGGATGCACGGGAGATGATCCCATCCTCCATCGAGATAGAACTTGCCCTAGACTGCTGAAAATACAGCTCGGCATAGTCGGCGCCCCGCTCCATGGCAACTGCAATCACTGCAGCAAGGGAGGCCTCGTCCACGCCAAAGAGCTCGTAGTACATGGAGTTTGAGTGGACTGCGCCAGTTGAGATGGTTGGCATCGAGGGTTTGATCGGGTTTGGGTCCAAGTTCCGCTGAGCCTCGATTGTAGCCGCTTACGGCCAGCTTATCGCGTCTAACTCGGGCGGCAGAAGCTGGACAATTCACCGGAACTTCACAGGCTAGACCTAGGATGGGAGTCATGGCCAAGAATCGAATCGCGATCGTCGAGGACGAAGCGGACATCCGCGAAATACTCGAGTACACCCTGACACGCGAGGGCTTTGAAGTTGAGGTTGCAACTGACGGTACGAGCGGCCTGGAGATGGTTCGGAGCTCCCGGCCTGACCTGGTGCTCCTGGACCTCATGCTCCCAGACATCGATGGACTCGAGATCTGTAGGCTGCTGAAGGCAGATGATCAGACCAACTCCATCTCGATAATCATGGTCACGGCCAAGGGTGAAGAGTCAGACATCGTCCTGGGGCTCGGCATCGGAGCTGACGACTACATCCCAAAGCCATTCAGCCGTAAGGAACTCGTGGCAAGAGTCCGCTCAGTTATTCGCCGTGCCAACGGCATGGCAGTCATGGTCAAGGAGGGCAGCGTGATCGAAAGAGGCCGATTCAAGATCGACCCGAGTCGGCACAAGGCCTGGACCAATGACATTGAGATCGAGCTGACTGCGACTGAATTTCGTATCTTGATGCTGCTTGCACGACATCCTGGGCGCATCTTCAGCCGTAGCCAGATCCTTGCGGATGCTCGAGGCGAACTTGCTGCATCTTTCGATCGCAGTGTAGACGCACATGTCAGGACAATTCGTAAGAAGCTGGGAGAGGAGCGCAACCTGATCGAAACAGTCAGAGCGGTCGGATATCGCTTCGCAGAAGAAGAGGGCGGATGAAGATAGCAGGATTCTTCTGGAAGATTTTTGGAGGAACCGTGACGGTGATCCTGATCACCGCCTTCGTCGTCTACCTGGCCACGCTCCCGACCATTGGCAGGAACATTCAGAGAAACATAGAGACTCGTGTAAGCAATGAGGCCCGACTAGCCTCCGAGCTTTGCTTTCAGTCCCTTGATCAACACACCTCCAGCTTTGACCTTGGCTCCCTGGAGCGCCTTTCAAAAGGACTGCCTGACTCACGACTGACACTAATAGCGGCCGATGGTGAGGTTCTCTTCGATAGCCGCGAAAGGCCGGAGAATATGGACAATCACAAGAACCGAGCCGAGATCATGACTACGGGCAAACCAGTCACGAGGTTTAGCCGCACCCTGCTCGAGGACATGGTCTACGTGGCCTACCCGATTCATGTAGAAGGCCAGATCAATGGCTACGCACGTGTCGCCGTTTCGGCTGATGATCGCGAGGAGCGCACCAGCGAGCTTGGTCAGGCAATACGCAACGGGGCGATGCTCGCCATCTTGATCTCCTTCTTATTGGCCATTTTCTTTGCGCGAAGGGTCACCAAACCCATCAGTGAAATTGCTGGCCTGGTAACCGAGATCGGAGCACATAACACGAAACGACGACTCGAAATAAGAAGCGACGATGAGCTAGGACGTCTCGCAGAGGCCGTGAATCACATGGCCGATGAATTGCAGGGACAGATTTCTCGCGTGGTGCGTGATCGCACCGAGCGTGAGGCAATATTCTCTGCGATGTCTGATGGCCTCTTGGCCGTCGATACGAACCAGAGAGTGCTCTTCATCAACAAGCCTGCGAGGCAGCTCATGGGAGAGCTACCGGGTCAGATCAAGGGGACGCCGGTCTGGGAACTGACGCGCAACCGTGAACTCTTGCAGGTCATTGAGCACTGCCTCGAGAGTGCGGACCGTGTGGTCGGAGAGACTCGAATTGCTGGCGAGAGCGGCGACCACCTCGTCGAGCTGGTGGCAGTTCCAATGGGTGCATCCAAGGGCCCCCACAAGGGATGCGTGCTCGAGTTACGCGACGTGACCGCACTGCGCCGCCTCGAGGCAATCCGCCAGGACTTCGTGTCCAATGTCTCGCACGAACTCAAGACTCCGCTGACGGCAATGCGGGGCTATACCGAGTCCATGCTCGAAGATGAGGACATGCCAGAGAGTGTTCGGAAGTCATTCCTTGAGAAAGCTCACCTCAATACGGAGCGCCTGACAGCGATCGTCAGTGACCTTCTCTCACTCTCCCGAATACAGTCAGATGAACATGAGCTCTCGTTCGAGCCCTTGGTGCTCAATGAGCTGGCTCAGATGGTGGTTCAAGACATGAACGACCTCGCCGGTTCCAAGCACATTCGTCTCGAGTTAGCCCCCTACGAGGGCGATCTCTCCGTGGATGCAGACGCCGAAGCACTCAGCATGGCCATATCAAACCTGGTCTCCAACGCCATCCGTTACTCTCCCCAAGGGGAGACGGTTCGGATTGCGATCAGAGCGGAGCTTGGTGAGGCACGGATCGATGTAGAGGATCGCGGGCAGGGAATCCCCGAAGATGAACAGGAGCGTGTCTTCGAGCGCTTCTATCGCATTGATAAGGCTCGCTCCAGGAAGCTGGGCGGCACCGGCCTTGGCCTGGCAATCGTAAAGAATGTGATGGCCACTCACGGCGGTAGAATTGAGCTACACAGCATCCCTGGTGAGGGCAGTCGCTTCAGCCTCTTCCTGAAGCACTGCTGACCCCCCCAGGTATCCTGAGGAGACAATTGCAGGCTCGGCCTTGGCTCTCATGGCCTAAATTTCGAGAATCTGCTCACGCTTGCCGGCGCCCGATGGACCATTGAGGATAAGCATGAGTGTTCTCCCCCAAGATACGCCCGAGCCCCTCCATGATGACTTCGCCCGGGCATCGAGCATTGATGAGATCTTCGACCACGAGCCGTGGCTGAGGCAACTGGCACTACAGGTTGTCAGCGACCCCAATACCGCAGAAGATCTCCTGCAGGAGACCTGGATTGCGGCCATGCGGAGGCCACCGACGAAGTCACCTCGGGCCTGGCTACGCAGGGTGTTCTACAACCGAGTCCGCTCCCACTGGCGCTCTGAGACCATCCGAGTCGACTGCGAGGTCTGGGCTAGCCGGGGCGAGGTAGACGAGGTTCAGGAGCAGGTGATCGCGAGGAGTGACCTGCAGGCGAGCCTCAGGAACGCACTCATGGAGCTCTCCGAGCCTTATCGCTCAGCCATGCTCGATTACTACCTCAGGGAGAACCCTTCCTCTCTGATTGCCCGGCGAGCTGGGATCCCTGAGAGCACCGTTCGCTGGCGATTGATGAGGGGGCGTCAGCAATTACGTGATCGCCTCGATCGAGAGACCCCGGGCGGCCGGGCAGCGTGGCTCTCTGGACTGATCGTCTCGATCGACCCTTCGGTGGCTCATAGCCTGAGGGTGACCGCCAGGAGTGGATTGGGGTTCACGAGTCTGGTCACCTGCGCCCTGCTTGCAGTGTGCACCATCGTTGCCATCCAGTTGTTCCCTGAGGCTCAACCGACGGATGAATCCCCCGGAGATACGAGTCTGCCCCGCGTGGCAGTCCTGGATGAAGGGTTAGCCACAGGATCTGCAACGCCAGATGCCGGCACGCCAGCGGCTCAGTCCGATGAGCAGAGGACATCTGAAGAGCTTCCCATTGAATCCACTCTGCCTACGATGGCCTTGCACACAGGAGCAGACAAGGCCATCAAGGAGAACGGAGGAAGTCCGGGCGAATACCTCCTCAATGTCAGAGTCGTGGATGTCGCCACCACGGCGCCGATTCAAGGGGCAGAGGTCTATCTCATCGGGAAAGATGGATTGGAACTGCTGACTCACTCGAACACAGATGGGGAGGCGGCGGCGGTCTTCAATGATGCTGACTTTCATGGAGCAGGGTTCAAGCCACTCGAGGGTCTCGCAAGCCTTCGTGTCTTCGCTCCCAATCGGCCCTGGGGATACATGCAGTCTGTATCGAGAGACCTCATCCAGCGGATAGGAGACTCGGGCACACTCGTGATCCCACTCGATTCCGAGTACTCGGCGGTTCGAGGGCAGGTAACCGACGAGAGTGGAAATCCTCTTCCAGGAGTACGGGTGAGCCTGGGTGTGTCGGATGGAATGCCGCAGTTCTCGTCCCTTCCTGGCTACTACTCCACGCTAGCCCCACTCATCTGCACCACCGATGCGACTGGGCACTATGAATTTGATGGTGTCTGGCTCCGCTCTGTAGAGCTTCTCGCCCAGCTCGACGGATTCCTCAACTCGACACTTCAGCTGAGTATGACCGAGGAATGGCAGACCGAAGTCCAGCTGAAGCTGAGGAGAGGCCATGAAGTCAGCGGCATTGTTCGGGATAGTTCTGGAAACCCTGTGGGCGGAGCCAGCGTGTGGTTTGATCCGGAGGAATTCCTCACGCCTCTCTCTTCTCAGGGGACTGAAGGTTACGACCACCGCCTCCTGGGCATCACAAAGATCGTGCTGACGGATGAGCTTGGCCGGTTCCAGCTCACAGGCCTGCCAGGTGTCGAGTTGCGCCTCTGGGCTCAGTCCTCCCAAGATCCGGCATTGGTTGCGCACGCGCTGATGACCCCTGGTGATCTGGACCGAGCTAGCTGGAACCCTGTTCTGCTGGAACGAGCTCCACTGGAAGTTCAGGTCGTTGGTGATCTCAGCTCAAGTGTCAGCCCCCCCTCGCTACGCTTCTCCAGCTCGAAGAATCGCTTTCTAAACTGGCAGCGACTGATCCAGATTCCAGAAGATGGCCTCGTGCTCATCCATGACTGGCCTCCGATCCTGATCAATATATCTGTCAGCGACGACCTGTTGGGAAGCGCCCCGCTCGCAGGTCGTGATCATCTGAGCCCAGAGGAGTTCCCGATCGAACTAGTGGTGATGCCTCCCCAACACAGCAAGCTATCGGGAATTGTCACCGACCATCTGGGTCTATTCAGCCTATCCGCCACAATCGTCATCACCAGCCGCGAGGATAACTTGATGGTCGATGCACGTATCTCGGATGACGGAACCTTTGCTCTATCAGTCGATCCAGCGACCTATCACACTCACATCGAGGTCGATGGACTTGGGATCATGTCACTTGGCGCGATTGATCTTCACCCAGAAACGGATCTACAGCTAGAGCCCCGCTTACCCGCTCCCGTCTGGCTCTACCCCCACGGGAGCGTGGCTGTAGAAGACAAGGATTTGAAGTACCGTATTCATGCCCATTCAGAGCTTGGTACACGCTGGGACAACAAGGTACTGATCAGAGAAGGCATGGGTGGCCTTGATGAGCCAATCCAGGTACTCCCGGGGCTCTACACGTATCTCTTGCTTGAAGGAGAGGAGATTGTTGGCGGCTGCATCATTCCTGTGATGGAAGTCAGTGAGGGCCACTTCCAGGTGGGTCTCAATGCAGATCCAGTGGTACCGATCAAGGTCCTGGCCGAGGGAGTCGCCGCGCCCTCCGGAACTCAGCTGTTTGTCATCAGTGACCCTGAAGGGGATCCCGAGGTGCTCGAATTCGGTGACTCGGAGCGTTCCTCTGACGGCACCTGGTTCCTTCAGGTTCCTCCGGGAGCATTCAAGGTAGAGGCAATCCTCCCGGACGGGTCAGCCACCCTCCAGAGCTTCGAGATTGATGGATCCGGATCCTTGGAAGCCCTGCTCCTGACGGTGAACTGAGCACTGCCCAGGCCCTGATCTCCGTACGAACCGAGCGCCGGGCAGGCTCGTTCATGGGCTGACGTCGACAGACTCGAAGGTCAGGAACGGAGGAGCTAATGCAGAGTTTCAGCCGGGAGTGCGGTGCGGAAGGCGCCAGGCCCGCGCGATCCTGCCAGTCAAGCCCTGCAAGGCGCTAAGCCGTACCTGAAAAACGACTTACAAGTATATTGCCGTGCACGCCGCAACCGTGGAGCCCCTCCGGATCCCCCCCTCCGACAAAAAGAGTTCGCGATTTACAGATTGCGACTTCCTTGCGAACCCCGGAGTATCCCTAGTGAGGGTTGAGAACTAGTGAGTCCCCAAGGGTCCCCACACCGCTCAAGACTCTCTTCTTCTAAACCCTATCTCGTAATCAGCGATCAGGCCGGACGAGGCCGGAAAATGCTATGAAACTCAATCAAGTCTACCTGGCAGGCCTAGCGGCACTCGCCCTGGCGGGGTCAACTCTCGCCGATGACAATCGCCCTGGAAGCCTCATGGTCTTCCCTGAATTCAATAACCAGCAAGGGGTCTATCAGATCCTCACGCTGACCAACACGGACGCCAAGTCCTCCGTGACGGTCGAGATCGTCTATATCGACGGTGATACCTGCCAGGAATTCAACCGCAACATCGAGTTGACTCCTCTTGACACCTTCAGCTGCCTGACCAGTGCACACAATCCGGAAATGGTACGGGGCTACGCCTATGCCTTTGCCAAGGATGGTCCAAGCGGTGATGCGATCAGCTTCAACCACCTCGTCGGATCATCGCTCTCCATCAGTGTGCTTGCCCCCGTCGGCACCACCAACCCATTCGTCTTCCAGGGTGTGGGTAATGATGGTGATGCTACTGATGCGAACGATAATGGCCTCCGTGACCTGGACGGTACTGAGTATTCAGAAGCACCTGACCGGGTCATTATTCCCCGGTTCACTGGGCAGCACGTTCCGTTTGTGTCCGACCTGATTCTTATCGGTCTTACCGGTGGTGCCGAGTTCTCGACCACGATTGACCTGCTGATCTATAACGATAACGAGCAAGGCTTCTCGGCTGAGTACACGTTCCAATGCTGGGCGAAGGTCTACCTTTGGGACATCTCACAGGCCTTCGATAAGCATTTCTTGCAGGACCAAACCAACAGCGACAGCGGTGAGGTCTTCGGAGCAGATGGGAATCTTGAGCATGGCTGGTTTGAGCTCAGTGGCGCCATTGCCAGCTCCCGCTCCACTTCACTGGCTGATCCCTCCGTCTTGGCAGTGCTCAATGAGGGGCTGATCGTTGGTCCAAGCATGGCATCCAGCCTTCCCTTCTCAGAAGGGACACGCGCCACTGGCTCCCTTCTCGCCCGGAGCATGGACGGCACCTTCTAGGCTGAACTCAAGTCAAGTTGTTTGAAGGAGCGGGTCGGGCATCAGATGATGCTCGGCCCGCTCTTCGATTGGGGAGATTGGGGGATCCACTCGACCGGATCTTGCGTCAAGATAAGCCATCAACCCCATCGCCCTCGCTGCCAATCAAACCGTTGAGGACCATTAAATCAGCCCCTGGACGCTCTACTGCCTGCTCCCTCACGGTGTTTGCCCTCCTGGCCACCGCCTGCATGGAGAGCTCCTCGAACGATGCTGGGGGACCGTTCACGTCTATCCCCCGTCCAACTGAGCACCGCCTCGATGACGGCGCAGAGTCGGTCAACAAGTCCCTCCGACGAGCCTGGATGCGCGGAATGCACCTCAGTGCTCCTGGTGATGATTGGCAGGGCATCGAACAACGCAACGGAGAGCGTGAGATGGCCAGACGCACGGCGATGAACCAGACATCCCAGACTGCTCTCTCCGTGAGCCGCTGGAGCGAGGTCGGTAGCCGCAATCAGGCAGGGAGGATGCACTGCGCAACGCTGAGCCCGGACTCGGACACGCTCTATGCGGGCTCATCCTTGGGCGGCATCTGGAAAGGTGACACGGATGGACAGAACTGGACCCCCCTCGGCGACAACCTCTACGGCGGTGGACGTCATCTGGTCGTCCTGCCCGGCGAGCAGTCCGGTGATCCCGATGTGATCATCGCAGCCACCGGACAGAATCGCGTATGGATCACGCGAGATCAGGGCTCTACCTGGGAAGCGCCTGCCGGACTCCCCAACTTCGGGAGTGTCCGAGGCCTCCAGCTGCTCGAGGATTCTGCGGGGACAGTTCTGGTCCTTGGTCGCTTCAATGGAAACGTATCCATACATGCCTCGACCGACCATGGACACAGCTTCCAGACGCGCTGGACCGGAGCCGTTGACTGGGCCAGCTCCATGTGGAGTCCGCGCTATGGGCCTGGATCTGAAGACACGATCTACCTGCTTCACCGCGGACGACTGCGAGTCTCGACCGACGCCGGACTGAACTTCAGCCTCGTCGGCACGATCGATCCGGCAGCAACCAGTGGCTTCCTGACAGGTAGTGAGGCCGGTGGCCCAACGCTCTATGCCTCCTTGAATATCTCTGGGACCTGGAAGCTGTTTCGGTCCGATGATGCGGGAAGCAACTGGAACCACGTCTACGACCCACCGGACTACTGGGGAGCCTTGGAGGCCTCTGCGAGTAACCCTTCGCTGGTTTGTTATGGAGGAGTGGACGCCTATCGATCGACCGATGGCGGTCAGAGCTTCGACAAGATCAACAGCTGGGGTGAGTACTACAGCAATCCTGCCGGCAAGCTGCATGCGGACCAGCAGGGCATCAACTGCTTCCCCGACCCACAACAACCGGGGATTGGCGACCTCTGGTACTTCAACACCGACGGCGGCATCTACCTGAGCACCGATGAGACTCAGAGCGTCCAGAACCTCTGCCTGACCGGTCTCGGTGTCAGCCAGTACTACTCCACCCACACCTCCAGCTTTGACAACACCCACATCATCGCGGGTTCCCAGGATCAGGGGCTCCAGCTGGGAGACTTTCAGGCCTCGACCGGGCCTGGGCCTTCCACGGACTTCGATCAGGTCATCAGTGGCGACTATGGTCACCTGACCAGCTCGAATGGAAGCCACGACTTCGTCTACTGCACCTACCCCGGCTTCATCTTGATTGACATCGGAGAGGGAGGGGCCAACTTGAAGACCGCAGACTTCCCAGCCGGTGCGAACCATCTCTGGCTTCCGCCGGTCGTGGCGGACCCTCTGGATAGCCTGGGCTTCTTCTTCCTCGGAGATCGACTCCACCGTTACATCCGGACAGGCCCAGGAGTCTGGAGCGACAGCCAGCACTCCAATGAGGCCTTCGACGACGGTGGAGCAAGCTACCTCTCGGCCATGGCATTCGCGCCAACCAATCCCAACCGAGCCTACGCCGTGAATGATCGCGGGCGCCTGTACTCCTCAACCGACCACGGTGTGACCTGGAGCCTGGCTAGCGGTGATGGCCCCAACAGTCACTACTTCTATGGCAATGCCGTGGCGGTCAACCCCCACGACGAGCTGGAGGCCTTCATCGGGGGCTCGGGATACTCGAATGGAGCCGTCCGTCGCACGACAGATGGTGGCGCTACCTGGCACGAGCTGTCCCTCGGGCTGCCCTCTACCCTGGTCTATGACCTGGCCTACTCACTCGACGGGACAGGTGATGTCTACGCCGCCACCGAGGCTGGGGCCTGGCATCTGGACGTCGATACCGAGACCTGGGTAAACGTGATGCAGAGCCACACCCCGATGACCCTGTACTGGTCAGTCGAAGCCGTCCCAGGACTACCCGAGAGTGCGGCGGTGATGCGATTTGGAACCTACGGGCGCGGGATCTGGGACTACGACGTTCCTGATGGGACAAACGGCACATGGGAGATCTATGGCACAGGAGCTAGCTCCGCGAACAGCCTGACTCTCTCCTCCGCCACCCCGCCAAACCTGGGAACTACCATTCAATTCGACATCGCCGGGGCGCTATCACCGGGCAGTACGGGCTTCGTCATGGCCGGACGGCAGCGCGGGGAGCACCCGCTACACGGAGGCGTCCAGCTGGTGGATGTGGTCCTGCGGAACTTCAGCTTCTCCATCAATCCCAATGGGACGGCCACTCGAAACCTCCCACTCCCCAACATTCCCTCCTGGGCGGGAGTGGGGTTCCGCTTCCAGGCGCTGATGCCAGACTCTGGACAGCCAGGCGGCTACTCGCTCTCGAACGGGCTCGAGGCTTTCTTCGGCCTGGATGGGCCCTGAATCAGGTTGGGAGTGACGGAGACGGCGATCGACCTCAGATAGAGAGATCTGCATCAGACCTTCACGGCATCTTCATCTAGCGTGGCAAACATGCGCTCATGAAGAACAGACGAATGAGTGCCCTGCTACTCCTCGCTGCTGCCAGCTGGGGATGCTCTACCGATGAAGAGGCACATACCGCAGGTGTATTGACCGGGACGGTATCGATCGACGGCTCATCCACGGTCTTTCCCATCACGGAGGCAGTTGCCGAGGAATACCGTACAGACCAGCCTGAGGTGCGAATCACGGTAGGCGTCTCGGGCACTGGTGGTGGATTCAAGAAATTCATCGCCGGAGAGACGGACATCTCCAACGCCTCGAGGTCCATCAAGACCAAGGAACTCGCCCACTGCGCTGCCAATGGCCGTGAGTTTATCGAGCTCCCCGTGGCCTATGACGGCCTCGCAGTTGTTGTGAACAACGCAAACGATTTCGCCACCGAAGTAACGGTTGAGGAGCTCCGCCGGATCTGGGCTGCTGACTCGGCCGCCAAGAAGTGGAGCGATATTCGCCCCGAGTGGCCGGATCGCGAGTTCAAGCTCTTTGCTCCCGGACAAGACTCAGGCACCTTTGACTACTTCACCGATGAGGTAAATGGTGAGTCCGGAAACTGTCGATCCGACGTGACATTCTCGGAGGACGACAACGTGCTCGTCCGCGGTGTTTCCGGTGACAAGGACGGCATGGGCTTCTTTGGCCTGGCCTACTACGTCGAGAATCAGAGCAAGCTGAACTGCTTGGCTATCGACGCCGGAGTGGGCCCCATCATCCCAAGCATGGAGACTGTGGAAAACGGATCGTATGCGCCACTGTCACGCCCCCTGTTCATCTACGTTTCCACGGACTCAGCCAAGCGCCCGGAGGTAGAGGACTTCGTGACCTTCTACTTGACCGAGGCCCGAACTCTCGCCGGGGAAGTGGGCTATGTGCCCTTCCCCGAGGAGATCTACAACTCCCTTCGGAAGCGCTTCTCAAGTCGCGTGGTAGGCAGTGAAAGCAGCAAACACGGTACTGTTGAAGAGCTCTACCTCTAGAGCGATTTCCGTGCGCTCCACCTCGCAGAGAGAGGTGGACGCGGGCACGGACAAGACAGCGAACTGGGCGGCAAGAGCCCCGAGCGCGTTCCGACCTTCGCGGATGCGAAGCCTTCGTGAATCCTGTATCAGGCATGGGCTCTTGACGTCTGCATCGATCTCGATTCTCACCAGCTTCGGGATCCTGTTCATCCTGATAAAGGAGTCACTACCCTTCTTTGAGGATGTAAGCCCCTGGGAATTCCTGACGGGAACCAACTGGGCACCGCTGATGGTTCCCCGAGACTACGGAGTGATACCACTCGTAGTCGGCACACTCCTGGTCACCGGAGTCGCCGCCTTGATCGTGATCCCGGTCGGTAGCCTTGCAGCGATGTACCTGTCTGAGTACGCGAGCAGTCGTGCACGCCGCATCCTCAAGCCCACTCTTGAAGTCCTGGCTGGTATCCCCACGGTGGTCTATGGATACTTCGCCATCACGGTGGTGACTCCCGCACTCAGGGCAGTCATCCCCGGGGTTGAGGTCTTCAATGCACTCTCTGCCGGCATCGTGGTCGCGGTCATGATCATTCCAACCGTTGCGTCTTTGTCGGATGATGCCATGCGATCGGTGCCGAACGCCTTGCGTGAGGCAGCTTTCGGGCTTGGTGCAACACAGAAAGAGGTCACTGTTGGCGTTGTCTACCCCGGTGCAATTTCAGGCGTGATGGCTGCCTATGTCCTGGCTATTGGCCGAGCTCTGGGAGAGACCATGATCGTCACGATGGCTGCTGGCTCCACTCCACTGCTGACCTTGAACCCGCTCGACTCGGTTCAGACAATGACAGGATACATCGTCCAAGTCAGCCTGGGCGATACCCCGGCTGGCACTCCCGGATACATGTCGATCTTTGCTGTTGGCTTGCTGCTCTTCGTGATCACACTCTCCCTGAACCTCTTCAGGATTTGGATCCAACGGCGCTACGTTCGCTACGACACATGAATCGGAGTCAGCATTTTCAAGATCGGTTCACCCAGAGACATCGCAAGGACAGGCTCTTCAAGAGCCTCACGAAGGTAGCAATGTCCATTGGCTTCATTGCACTCGCGATCCTCCTGACAGGGATTCTGATTGAAGGTCTCCCCTGGCTCTCCTGGGACTTCCTAGATCGATACCCATCGAGGACTCCCTCCAAAGCAGGATTCAAGGCTGCGTTCTGGGGAAGTCTTTGGGTGATTGGACTCACCACGCTGATGACCGTGCCGATCGGCGTAGCCGGTGCTGTGTATCTCGAGGAGTACTCTGCAAAGGGGCGCTTCGCCAAGTTCATCGAGCTGTTGATTTCAAACCTCGCGGGCGTGCCCTCAATCCTCTATGGGATGCTTGGGTTGATCGCGTTTGTGCGGATGTTTCAACCAACGACCGACCCGACAACCTTTCTGGGCATTCAGGTGCCGTTTGGGCGATCCGTCCTGGCGGGCACCTGCACCCTGTCCCTCCTGGTCTTGCCTGTACTTACGATAGCCTCACGCGAGGCGCTGAAGGCGGTGCCCGACTCCCTCCGGCTGGCAGCCTTTGGGCTCGGGGCAACTCGTTGGCAGTGCGTACGCCACCATGTCCTCCCCTCCGCTGCCCCTGGAATCCTGACAGGCGTTGTACTCTCCATCTCTCGCGCTCTAGGCGAGACAGCCCCCCTCGTGATGATGGGAGCCTTGACCTACGTTGCCTTCACTCCAAGCACCGTCTACGATCCGTTCACAGCGATGCCCATTCAGATCTTCAACTGGGCCTCCCGCCCACAACCGGAGTTCCAATCCGTCGCGGCCGCTGGAATCATCGTCCTGCTTGCCGTCCTTCTCGGGATGAATGCAGTTGTAGTCCTCCTCAGGAACCGAGCAGAACGATCAAAGGCAGCATGAAGAACCCGGTGATACCCCGCACCGTCCTGGAAGCTCGCAACCTCTCGATTCACTACGGCGACTCTGCAGCGGTAAGTGGAGTGAGTCTGAAGATACCAGAGCGAGAAGTACTCGCGATCATTGGTCCCTCTGGATGCGGAAAGAGCACACTCCTCCGTAGCTTCAACCGCATGAACGACTTCATTGACAGCTGTCGTTTCGAGGGAGAACTTCTCTTTGAAGGCGTCAATATCTACGGCCCAAATATTGATCCGGTCGAGCTTCGTCAGCGCATCGGGATGGTCTTCCAGAGACCCAACCCGTTCCCAAAGTCCATACGAGCCAATATCACCTGGGCTCCCCGGATGGCTGGATACCTCGGAGATTACGATGAGCTGGTCGAACGCACCCTTCGCGAAGCAGCTCTCTGGGACGAATCGAAGGACAAGCTCGACAAGTCGGCGCTCTCCCTCTCTGGTGGCCAACAACAACGCCTGTGTATAGCGCGGAGCCTGGCAATGTCACCAGAAGTGCTCTTGATGGACGAGCCCTGCTCGGCTTTGGACCCAATCGCCACGGGCAAGATCGAAGAGCTGATTCGTGGGCTACGCGAGCAGTACACCGTGGTGATCGTCACACACAACCTTCAACAGGCCGGTCGCATATCGGATCGAACGGCATTCATGTACCAGGGTGATCTCATCGAGATCGATCAAACCGACAGGCTCTTCACCCAACCGGCGAAGAAGAAGACCGAAGACTACATTACAGGCCGCTTCGGATAGACATGACTGACCACCTCTCACGGGACCTGCAAGAAGTCAAACGCCATGTGCTCGACATGGGGGCCTTGGCCGAAGAAGCACTCCGCCTGGCTCTCTCAGCGTACAAGAATCGAGAAGAAGTCCCCGCGCGCAAGCTGCGAGAGACTGAACGCAAGATCAATCTGCTGCAACTTGAGATTGACGACGAGTTGATCAAGATCCTTGCCCTTCATCAGCCCGTCGCGAGAGATCTTCGATTCGTTGCCGCGGCCATGAGAATCGTCAATGATCTCGAGCGCATTGGGGATCTGACGAACTCGATCGCAGATCGCTTGCTCTATGCGGTAAACCACGCCCCCCTCAATGAGTCGACTGATATCGAGAGGATGATGGAAGGCTGCTCTGTCATGCTACGAGCCAGTCTGAATTCCTTCGTGAGCCAGGACTCGGCGCTGGCGAGAACAGTCCTGGCCAAGGATGACGTGATTGACGAGCTGAATCGCAGGCACTTTCAGATCCTCATCGGTCGAATGAAGAGAGACCCTGACTCCATAGACATGGCAGTGGCTCTCATTTCGATCTCTCGTGGCCTGGAACGCATCGCCGATCTTGCCACCAACATTGCTGAGGATGTCGTCTTCATGGTCGATGCAGAAGACATCCGTCATCCCAGGCTCACCTCAAGCAGGCCTCAAGTCGTCGAGTAGGGGTTTCTTTCACTGCGCCTGTCGCCGTACGATGTGGCGAATGCCTGGGACTCCAGGCACTTGCCCATGATCAAAGCACCCTTCAAGCTCTTCCTGATGGCCGTCCTCACGGCCTGCGGCAGCGAGGACTCCCCCAAGGGCTCCCGTTCTTCGGACTCAGCCCCACGGGGTTCGGACTTCGTGAGCAGTCAGGTCTGCTCTGAGTGTCATGCCGAGCAGTTCGGACGGTGGAAGGGCTCTCACCATGACCTGGCAATGCAGCATGCAACCGAGGAGACCGTCCTCGGCGACTTCTCGGACGTCGTGCTTGAGCACGATGGTCGGACCACCCGCTTCTTCCGCAGGGACGGTTCCTTCTGGGTGAACACCGAGGGCCCCGATGGGAAGCCCGCTGATTACCTCATCTCCTACACCTTTGGTGCGGACCCACTTCAGCAGTACCTGATCGAGTTTCCCGGCGGTCGCTATCAGTGCCTCGACGTGGCCTGGGATGTCAACTTGGATCGCTGGTTTGATGTCTTCCCCGGAGATCTGGTCGAACCGGGAGATGAGTATCATTGGACCGGTCGTTTCCAAACCTGGAACCTGCAGTGTGCCGACTGCCACTCGACCTTCTTCGAGAAGAACTACAACCAGGGCACCGACAGTTACACCAGTACCTACCAGGAGATCAACGTTGGCTGCGAGAGCTGCCACGGCGCTGGAGCTCAGCACGTTGAACTCGCACGTCAATGGGACTCAGGCCGTCCCGAAGGTGAACCACTGGGGCTACTCGTCGACCTGGACAAGTCGAACGCCCCAGAGGTCCTCAATGCCTGTGCCGCCTGCCACTCGCGGCGCACGGCAATTACCGACAGCCACATGCCTGGCGCGAGGTTTGAGGATGACTATCGCCTGGCCATGCTGGATATCGACCTGTACCACTCTGATGGACAGATCCGCGAGGAGGTCTATGTCCTCGGGTCTTACCTGCAGAGCAAGATGCACCAGGCCGGTGTGAGCTGTGTCGACTGCCATGACCCTCATGGACTGGGTCTGTGGCTACCTGGAGACTCGACCTGCACCCAGTGCCACTCACCCGAGGCCCCGCTCGATCGATTCCCAACTCTCAAGCAGAAGGTCTACGCAGACCCCTCCCATCACTTTCATCCACCGGAGTCCGAAGGCGCCAGATGCGTCAACTGCCACATGCCGGAGACCACCTACATGGTCATCGACCCCCGGCGTGATCACAGCCTCCGCGTCCCGCGCCCTGACCTGACCGAAGCTCTGGGAACTCCGAACGCTTGCAACGAGTGCCATGAGGATCAATCCGCCGAATGGGCCTCTGCCAGGATAGAGGAGTGGTACGGCCAGGAGCGCCCGGCCCATTATGGCAGCGCTCTGGGGTCGGTATTGAGCGGTGACCCGGTAGGAATTCGAAGCTTACTCGCTCTACCTTTCGACGAGGCCCAACCAGTAATCGTTCGAGCCAGTGCTGTCGATCGCCTCCCCCCCGGAGAGCAGGTCACACTCCAGGTCGCGGTTGGCCTGCTCAATCAAGACGAGCTCGACAGTACTCTCAGGGCATCGGCGCTGGCCAGTCTGCTCGAGGCTCCAGTACAGCTCCTCGTGGCCATCGTTCCACGATTTCTTCGTGATCCTGCGCGCATCGTGAGGATCGAGGCGGCGAACGTTCTTGCTGGAGAAGCAGAGGCCCAACTCGACGACGAGCAGCGGAAGTCCTTCGAAGCTGCCTTCATCGAGTTCGAAGAGGCACAGCTGGCGAACTCCGATTCTCCCTTCGCACACCTCAATCTTGGCGTGGTCTTTGAGCGGCGTGGACAGGTCCCCAGGGCCATTGCTGCCTACCGCAAGGCTCTCGAGCTAGACAGCGGCTTCCTCCCTGCGATCTTCAACCTTGCCAATCTGCTCAACGCCGCAGGTAGAGTGGATCAAGCGGCCCTGCTTCTCCGTGATGCAATCGAGCGATTCCCTCGCGAAGGTGAGTTGCAGTATTCACTGGGGCTCTTGCTCGCAGGTGCCGGCCAGGTTGCAGAGAGCGTGGAGGCCCTGAGGATGGCAACACTTGCCATGCCAGATCGAGCGCGAATCCACTACAACCTCGGGCTGGCCTACTCCCAGAGCGACCAGAAAATCGAGGCCGAGGGAGCTCTGATGCGGGCATTGCGCCTGGAGCCCACCGAACCGGACTTCATGTATGCACTTGCAACCTTCTACCTGGAAATAGACGAGCTTGAACGTGCCCTGGAGCATGCCAATCAGCTCGCTGCAGCTGTTCCGGGTGCTCCAGGCCCGGAGCAACTCCGGGCCGAAATCGTCAAGCGACTGGAAGAGGAGCGTTAGACCGGCCCTACCTCGCCAGGTCTAGGGCAAGGCCTCAACTCGCAGGCCACGCGGTTGAAGCAGGAGCTCGAGACGCGCCAGGAAGAAGTCAGCAATCAGTGCAAGCGTTGCCGCCGGGAGCGCCCCGCAGAAGATCAGCCTGGGATCGTTCAAGTACAAGCCAGTTACTATCGGCTCACCAAGCCCACCTGCACCGATGAATGCCGCCAGCGTGGCAACACCAATGCTGATCACGGTAGCTGTGCGAATTCCCGCCATGATCGTTCGGGTGGCCATTGGTAACTGGATTCTCAGTAACACCTGGCGACGTGTCAGCCCCATGCTCTCAGCTGCATCAATCAACTCCGGGTCGACAGCGCTCAAGCCCGCGTAGGTGTTCCGCAGGATTGGCAGGATGGCGTAGAGGAACAGCGCGAGGATCGCGGATCGTACCGAGATCCCAAGCCCCGGGACCGCAATCATCACCGCCAAGAGGGCCAGGCTGGGAATCGTCTGCAAGACCCCAGCAATGCCCAGACTGAGCCGACGGGCCAGGTCATTCGTCGTGATCCAGATCCCGAGAGGAATGGCGAAGAGTGACGCCAGGAGGACTGAGAGCACGGTCAGCTGCAGATGCTCGACGACCAGGCGCAGCGTCTCGCGCCAACGGGAGAAGAAGAAAGACCACCACGACTCGTCCCTCTCAGAAGTACTGCCGGGTTCGATTGTGGAGAGCAGTCCTTTCGAGACCAAGAACTCCCGTGCTATCTCACGAATCGACCGATTGCCTGTCTCTGCCTCATGGTTGAGCTGCATCATCTCCGCATCCGAGATCTGAAATGCAGCGCGCTGCAACGCTTCACGCAACTGGGGCAACCGGCGCAGGCTCTCGCCGCAGACAAGGGGCGCGGCATTGTATGGAGGAAAGAATCCCCTGTCATCGGTAAGCACGGCCAGGTCGTAGCGGAGGAGCTTTCCATCCGTGGAGTAGGCATCGATCAAATCCAGCTGACCAGCTTCCAAGGCTTCATAGGCCAGCCCATGCTCCATCCCTCTCACGCTCCCGAGCTCCAGGCCGTAGTACGGACCTAGCCCGGCATAGCCATCGCTTCGCTCGAGAAACTCATGACTGAAGCCTGCACGGATTGATGATGCATGCGGGACGAGATCAGAGATCGACCTGACTTCTAGCTCACTCGCCAGGTCAGACCTCATCGCGAGAGCGTAGGTATTGTTCAATCCAAAGGGTTGAAGCCACTCGACATCGAAGCGCGCTCGAGACTCTTCCTCGACGAGAAGAAAGGTCTCCAATGAATCGCCGATGGGACCATTCCGCTCCAGGATCGCCGACCAGCCAGTGCCCGTGTACTCCGGATACAGGTCGATCTCCCCAGCCTCAAGGGCGGTAAAGCAGACCAGTGTTCCGCCCATTCCACTGCGGTGCTCAACTCCCAGACTCGTATGCTCCTCAATCAGGAGCCCCATCAGCTCCCCAAGGACATTCGACTCCGTGAAGTTCTTGCTGCCGATGATCACAGTCTCCTCAGGAGAAGAGGCTCTTACTTCGGCAACGAAGATCGATGCGCCCAGGCAGAGGAGCGCTCCATACAGGCTGTTCCGCCAATCAGTCAGCATCATCCAATTGCCCCATGAGCCCGGCAGCATCTGCACAGCCGGGGTCCGCCTGTAACTCTGAGCCTGTTCCAATCCGCTGGATCTTGCCCTCAGACATGACAGCAATACGGTCTCCAAGATAGAGAGCTTCACTCACGTCGTGCGTTACGAGGACAACCGTCTTCTTGACCTTGCGAATCAAGTCCTTGAACTCCCTCTGCAGCCGCTTGCGAGTCATCGGATCCAGAGCACCAAATGGCTCGTCCATCAGCACGATTGGGGGGTTCAGCGTCAGTGCACGGGCCACACCAACTCGCTGGCGCTGACCGCCAGATAGCTCAGAGGGAAATCGGTCGCAGAATTCCTGGGGTTCCAATCCCACGAGCTCAAGCAGCTCGTCGCAGCGAGCCCGCAGCCTATCCGGCTCCCAGCCCTCCAGCTCCGCCAGAAGGCCGATGTTCTGGCGGACACTGAAATGCGGAAAGAGCCCTCCACTTTGAATGACGTATCCAATGCGCCGACGCAGCTCCGTCGCCTCGACGTTGGCCACATCCTCGCCATCCACGAGCACTCTGCCTTCATCAGGCTCGATCATCCTGTTAATCAGCCGTAGTGAGGTGGTCTTACCACATCCACTTGGACCGATCAGACAGAGTGTCTCCCCCTGGGCAACACCGAGTGAGAGTTCTCGCACAGCCGCCACCGAGGCACGACCGTGCCCCTGTTCGTGGTAGACGCTGACGTTTTCGAGGTGTATCAATTGTCCAGGTCCAGGAAGGAGTCAACCAGCTTAGCAGGTCGCACCCCAGGCCAATGATCACTGTGCCTGAAGCCCAAGGTGTGTCTGAAAGACCAACATCGCTCCATTCAATCATTACCGGTGCAGAAAGCTCATGGTTCAGTCCTGATATCTGGATTTGGATCAAGTGCATCCGACAAGTAGTCCGCAATCTGCCTGAAGTCTCATCTCTGCGAATGCTCTCACCATCGGGCACTTCAGTCCCACTCTTTTCGAATTCAGCTGGCGCCCTCAGGCTGCGATGTGTCCCGCAGTTCCTCGCCCCCAACTCAGACACTTCAGTTACTGAACTCCTGAACCAAGGAGGTAGAGTTGGTCAGGCCGATAGTAGAAACTAGTCTCATTCGGTGCGTTCAGCTCGAGCCCCCCCCCACTGCGCTCGCCCCCCCCCTCTTGATGCAGACCGATTCCCTCCGCGAACGTCGACTTCTTACAGCTCTTATCATGGCTAAGGACCCCGAAGAGAGGGGCTGGCTGAAGGCTACACTCGCAGCAGAGGACCTCTCAGTCGTCGAGTGTGAGAGCTGGTGCCAGGCGCTTGATAGAACCGATGAGGCTCGTATCGATCTTGCGGTCATTACAGCTCCACTTGACCAAGCCGAAGATCAAGCGCAACTCCAGGCTCTTTGCGCGCTCCTTCCCGGGTCGCAATTGATCGTTCGCTCCGCCACTCCCCCGCCTGACTCGGCAGCTGGTTCAGACAGAAAATTCGCAGCAGCGACTCATTTGTCCAGGACCAGGAATGCTGAGGAGCTGACCCGGGCAGTCCATCGGTGCTTTCAGGCCTCGCTTGCCAATCTGCTAGACGCAGGTGTGACGATTCAGCAGCAGGAGATCCACCAGACGACAGGCAGCAGACTCCACGCCTCAATGAGACGCATCAGCGAGATCATCCACGAGGAAACGGAAGTCGAGAGTATTCTCGGAAGCGTGCTAGGCGAACTGCAGGCTACGCTCCACTCTGATCGAGCTTGGCTCCAGTATCCTGCTGACCCACAGACCCCTTCGATTCAAGTGAAGGTTGAGCGCACAGGTGATGGCTTCACTGGCGCGGTTGGGCTGGGCCGCAGCTTCCCGATAGACCAGGAAGCCGAGAGCGACCTGGAATTGCAGCTCAGCTCCTCCGCTCCCATCATCCAGGAAAGGGACGTGCTGTCACGCGAGCTCCCAGCACTGATGGCAGCCTATGCCCTCAGTTCCCGCATGGCTAAATCGCTCACCCCCAGGATCGGGAAGCCATGGCTGTTGAGCCTTCACCAGTGCTCTGGCCAGAGGCTCTGGACCAGGCAAGAACAGGACTTCTTCCAGGAGGTAAGCCATCGCCTCCGGGACGTGCTGACAACCAAGCAGGCCCAAGCGGAGCTGGAGACGACACGCCATCGATTTGGGCAAATCACCTCTCACATGGAGGAGATCTTCTGGGTCATGAACTCGGATGCAGATCAGTTCACCTACATGAGTCCGGCTGTCATGGGAATTCTAGGCCTCACTCCCGACCAGCTCTACTCGGACAGTCGCGCCTGGACTGATGCCATCGTCAAGGAGGACCGTGATCGCTTCCTTGGCCTCCGAGACAGTGAGAAGATCGAGTCCGGGTATTTCGATCTTGAGTACCGCATTCGAAGAGCGGACGGATCAATTCGCTGGATCCACGATCGAGGATTTGGTGTTCACAAGACTCGCGGTCAGCTCGATTACCTCTGTGGCCTTGCAAGAGATATCACTGACCGAAAGACAGGTGAGATCAATTGCCGAGAGCTTGAGGAGGAGCTGCGGCAAGCGCAGAAGATGGAGGCAGTCGGTCAGCTCGCAGCAGGCGTCGCACACGATATCAATAATGTGCTGACAGCCATCCTGGGGCACACCGACATGCTGAACTTCGCAACTGGGCCCAGCGAGATCAAGGAGGGGATCGAGGGGATTCAGAGAGCAACGGATCGGGCCAGCAGCGTCGCTCACTCGCTCCTGACCTTCAGTCGCAAGACCCAATCCAAGAAGGACCGTCAGCGGTTAAGTGTCGTCGCGAAAGAGACGATCCGCTGGCTCCGCCACATGCTTCCCGCCTCGCTGGAGATCATTGAGCAGATCGACCTTCACGACGACTCCTGGTGTGAAGTCGATAGTAGCCAGATCCAGCAGATCATGATGAACCTGGCAGTCAACGCCAGAGACGCCATGCCCACAGGCGGCGAGCTCCTGATCGGAGTCCGGACTGATAGATCGCGGGGCGAGGAGCCAAGCGTCATCTTGACCTTCGAGGACAACGGACTGGGAATGACCGATGAGATCCGCGCTCACATCTTTGAGCCGTTCTATACCACCAAGGAACGGGGGCAAGGAACGGGCCTTGGTCTGGCAATTGTTCATGGGCTGGTCACCGAGCATGGTGGGCACATACACGTGAGTTCTACTCCTGGCGAGGGGGCCTGCTTTACGATCGCCCTACCGCATCAGGTTGCACCCCAGGAAGAGCCTGGGGTGATCGACAAGCAGATTGTGCCAAGACCTGGCGCGGGGACACTCCTGCTCGCTGAAGACCAGCAAGACCTGAGACTCATCCTCCAGCAGGCCCTGGGAAAGGCCGGCTACGAGGTCATCTCTGCCCGGGACGGGGAGGACGCTCTGGTGCAATTCCAGAAGCACCATCGGGTCATCCAGGGTCTCGTCCTTGACATCGACCTGCCCAAGCAAAGTGGATTGAAGGCCCTTCAAGACATCCGGGTCGACAATCCAGAGCTTCCGGCAATCTTGATCAGCGGTTACCCGGACGCTGTCCCGAGCTCATTACCGACGAACACGGTCTTCCTGGAGAAACCGTTCCGGAGCCTCCGGCTCTGTGACGAGCTTTACATGCTCTTGAACCGACAACCGAACTCCAGCGATCAGGCCTCTGAGGGATTAAATCCAGCGCCCCGCTAGTCACGAGTCCAATTCCGATCCGACGGAACCAACTCCAGACCAAAAAGTCCATTGTTGGATCGATCTGAGCTCTGCGGGTGCCCGTGAGTCACAACTCATGACCTGCTACATCGTCAAGGGCAACCGAGATCGAATAATCCTGATTGGCGCAGAGGGTGCCCAGCCCTGAATTGGGTCAGGCCCTGAGCGACACATCCCTGACCCTGGTTGGGTTCAATCAAGCAGCTAACTGGCAAGAAAAGTAGCCCCCTCTTCCCAATGACGAGAGGTTCTTCTTCTTGATGGCGCATTACGGATCGGTAAGATCGCTTACAGGATTGTCCAACCGATCAAAAAGCTTCGGACGGCTGCGACAAGGTGTAACCCTCATGGATCCAGAGTTGCATGGCTCACTGAATCAGCACCTCAACCGTAGTTCCACCAAACTGGTGCCCAGAGGGCGAGAAGAGACTCATTAGGACCTGATGCAATCCAAGATCAAAGTTCTCCTTATCGACGACGACGAGATGGTCTGCGCCGTGTTGCCCAAGGCACTCAAAAATCGAGACATCTTGGCCGACGTGGTAGGTGACACATCTCAAGCCAGGGATCGAATGGCCGGAGAGGGATATGACATGCTCCTTCTCGACGTGACCATGCCTGGTCAGTCTGGCCTCCAGTTCTTGGAGGAGATACGAGATGCAGGTGACGCGGTCCCCGTCGTCATGGTGACCTCGGACAATGCACAGTCCTCTCGCATGAAGGGTTTCGAGCTTGGCGCAGACGATTACGTGACCAAGCCATTCGAACCCGATGAACTAGCCGCCAGAATCAAGGCCGTCTTCCGACGGTCGAGGCTACTTCCCATTGTCCAGATTCGAGATCTCTTGGTCGATTTCGGACATCGAACCGTCACGCGTGGTGACAGCCGCATTGATCTAAGTCCTCGCGAGTTTGAGGTTCTGATAGCCTTGATCGAGGTTCGCGGCGCGGTCCTCTCTAGAAAGAGGCTCCTCGAACAAGTCTGGAACGTCGACTTCGAGCCAGGGACTGCCATGGTTGAAGTCCAGATCGCACGTCTCCGCAAGAAGATCGACACGGAAGAGCATTCCGTGATTCAAACGGTTCCGGGCAAGGGATACTGCATCCCGCGCAATTAGACTCAGGCCTCAGAGCTCGCCCCCCCACGACTGTGGATCTCGAGCAGGGTCCCCAGAACAGGGTAGGGCAAGGAGTGCTGGTTCCAGCCCTTCACATACCGGCCACGAGCTCCGCGACCGCCATGGCCTTGGTTGCCGAGTAGCCCTCGTCATCGAACCAGACGATTTCACCACTGGGATCGAGCACGATGACTCGCGCCCTGCGACCACTCTCTGTGCCGGTCAACTTGGCCACTGGGCTTGCAGAGTCACCGTAGAGTGTCACCACCGCACCCCAGTCCTCCTTCGGGATCCCCGAGCGCATTCCGTCATCAATCCAGCCAGAGGCCAAACTCGTGGCCAGACCGGGCAGGGTAGGAATCTCGACGATGCGTGCGCTTACGTCCGCCTGTAGGAGTCCCATGATCCAACGATCGATGTCGAACTGAGTCCCCTGAAGGTAGCCGACCAGCAGAATCGCGGGCTCACCAGCGAAAGCAGACGGTATTTCGAGCTTCTCTTTCTCGAGGGACTCGCCACTGACGATTGGAAAGCTCTCTCCCACCGGGTTTCGGTTCGGGAGGGTGCTCGTGCAGCCCTTAGAGAGGAACGCAAGCGGAACGACGATCAACAGGGCCAGGGGAAGGAGCCTGGCTCCAACTCGCCGGCGCTGAGATGTGGGGCTGAATTGCTTCATCGTGCTGTCCTTCGCCCAACAGGGAAATCCAGATTCAAAATTCCGAGTACTTGCAGGAGGTCCGGGAAGAAGCCCCCCCACCCTCCCAACAGGGGCCGCGGAGAGGCTTATTCCCTAGCGAGAAAAGGACGGATGCTCTCGATCGCCTCTCGCAGCGATGTAGGCCAGCAAGTCGATGATCTCCTCTCGGTTCAAGGTCACGAGCAGCCCGGTCGGCATGGGCGATATCTCCAGTGGCCTCATCTCCATGATCTTGCCACGGTCCAGCAGCACGGTCTTGTCGGGCTCCTGAAGTTCCTCAGCGACGAGGATGCTGTCTTCGTCCTGCTCCACGATGAGACCGTTGTAAACAAGATCTCCTTCCAGCTCGATGAAGAACAATCGGTGCTCGTCCTTGATCGTCACTGACGGCTCCAGAATCTGACGCAAGAGACCCTCGCTATCGTACTGATCGGCAGCCTTCGAGAGATCAGCTCCCACGTTCTCTCCCTCTCCCTTGATGTTGTGGCAGGTATTGCAGCTGGCAACCTCAAACATCTCACGGCCACGCTCGAAGTTCCGCCCGTGTAGCGGTTCATCAAACGCACCTGCAAAGTCGCCCAGCTCCCACATCTTGACGAAGCGCCGACCCCCAGTAGCAGCACCGCCCTCGAGCTCCTCGGGAGAATAGAAGCCTTCCTTGCCCTGGGTGGCCACACGAACTTCCTCTACCTTCTCAGGGGTGATGACCGATGAATGGTTTCCAAATGAACTGCGAACATAGGTCAGGACATCGGCAATCTCCTGGTTGTCCAACAGATCGCCAAAGGGCGTCATCGGGACCAGCCCCGGGTATGACTTGCCCTTCACCTCGATCGGTCCGAGCATCCCGTTCAGTGTCAGCTTGATCAGCCGGTCCTCATCCCCAGTCGCCCAGGGCGTCCCGGAGATGGGCGGAAAGCCGCCAGCCTGAAGCCCCATGCCGTCTGGTTGATGGCAAGTTGCGCAATGACCGTCGCGAGCGTAGATCTCCGCACCTCGCACGTACTGTGCGCGTGCATCTCCTCGAAGATGATCCGGAACTATCACCTCGACCTCCTCAATGATCGACTGGTTGTTCAGGTGGGCTTCAGCCGTTCTATACGGTGCCCGCAGCCAAGGGTCAGCCAGGAGCCCAGTCTCATCATGCACGCGCACATCTAGCTTGGCCACACTCTCAGTACCGCGGAAGAACTCGACCACCGCCCGATTGAAGCGCTCCTCGAAGCCGTGGCGGTTCCAGATCACAACTTCCTCGATAGCCATCGGCTCGGCCAGCTGCACGTCGATCCAGGGGTTCTCCTCTGTCGAAGTGTGAGTGAAATTACCCTTGTTCCCATCGACCAGATTCTCGATCGGAAACTCATCGCCGTTGTAGCCAGATGACTTAGTGAGGTGTGCACCTGCTGTCACCTTCGCACCACCGCTGAGGATCTCGAGCTCGGCCAGATTGATGATCCGGTCCTTGCCTGGCAATGTGATGCGGAATGAGCTGACCTCTCCCTCAGAAATTTCGGGGTGGCTGATCTCGATCATCCTGCCCCCGTCATGACTGACGACGTGTTGAGCAACAGCCTCGACTACCTCGCCCTCGGGGAGCTGACTCGCTGCAGCCAGTACCGCAAGTCCAGCATCCCTGTCCAACCATGACCCAGCTGCAATGGCCTCCAGCTTGACTCGACCGTGGGAGTCCCTTGCGGCCTCCACGAGGAGCTCCGCTTGCTCTGGAATCAAGTGTGCGTTGTATCTCAGGACGCGCACCGCTGCGGCCCGAGCCCGGTAGTCCTCAGAGGCCAGCATTCGCCGCAAGAGCTCTTCATCGACTCGATCCAGTCCCCAGGTAACCCAGAGCGCCTCGAGAAGGTGGTGCTCATGCATCGCATCCGCTGGGTCCAGGTTGGCGATCCAGTCAGAGAGTGCGGACAAGACCTCATCAGCGTTTCGACCACGCAGCTCTCGCCGCGTCCTGTAGCGCGTGCGGTATTCGGGCAACTTCAGGTTTTCGAGCAACTCCTCGATCGTTGCACCAGCCACCTTCGCCGGTTCCACCAGCGGTCTGCCTGGATAGGTGATGCGATAGATCCGGCCGTGATCATGATCACGATGCGGGTCCCGGGCATTGTGCTGCATGTGACCAATCAGCGGATTGTGCCAGTCCACGAGGTAGAGTGATCCGTCCGGGGCAATCTCAAGATCTACCGGACGATAGTTTCCATCTGATGACTTGGTCAGATCCTGTCGCCAGCGTGTGTCGTAACCCGTCCCGTCATCCATGACCTCGTGCTGCTTGGTTCCCAGGAAACCGATGCTGTTGCAGAGCAACATGTCGCCCTGTACTTGCTCTGGGAAATGACGGCTGCTGAGGAACTCGATGCCCGAAGTGGGTCGTACGCGGTGAGCGGGCTCGATCAGGTTCTTACTGCCTGGCGTGGATACGCCATAGCGCGGATTGATAGACCCTGGAAGCATCCACTCCGTAGTCGGCCCCGAGGTGTGCAAGAAGAAGTGCTGACCCCACTCGTCAAAGGCAATCCCCCAGGGGTTTGGAATCGAGAGCTGAGCATGACGTTCGAGGTGCCGCCGCTGTGGTGAGAATCGGTAGAACCCACCATTGGTCCCACGAACTGGACCATGAGCGGTCTCGACATTTGTGCGCAGGAACACCCCCTCGCACATCAAGATCGCACCTGAGGGATCCGCACAATAGGCACCAATCGCATGGTGCGTGTCGTGATCGTCAAAGCCACTGAAGATGATCTCCCGCTCGTCCGCGTGGTCGTCACCATCGCGGTCACGCAGCAGGACCAGATTGATCCCCTGGGAGAGATAGACCCCCTCGGGCGCAAATTCGAAGCCCATGGGGAGGTGGAGACCATCAGCGAAGACAGTCTGCTTGTCCGCCTTGCCGTCACCATCGGTGTCCTCCAGGATCAGGAGCTTGTCATCTGGCCGTGGATCTCCTGGCCGGTAGTGCGGATAGCTCGGCATCGTTGCAACCCAAAGGCGTCCCTGGTTGTCGAAGGACATCTGCACGGGGTTGGCCAGGTCCGGAAACTCCACCTCAGTGGCCCACTGCTCGATCGCGTAGCCCTCTGGCACTTCGATCGTGGCCAGGGCCTCCTCACCCTCGAGGAAGGTCAGCTCGCCATTCTTCCCGCCAGGCTTGTAGTTGGTCTCGACCAGCGGAAGTTCGGAAGTCTTCGCATCTCTCTTCGCAAGGTCGATGCTCGTGCCACTCAGCGCTGCCCAGATGTTCTCATCCCGGACCTCGGTCATCTCTCTGATCTTCTCGATCTCGAAGGGGTAGTTGGCCGGACCAAACGGGTCATAGCGGCGCCCAAATACATGCACGCCATTCGGAATCTTGAAGTCATTGATCCAAAACCAGTTCTTCTCGAGAACCGCATCGTGTACGAGTTGACGGTGCTCGGCTTGATCCTCACTCAGGGTCCCAAACAGCTCATCGAGCAGGAAGCTGGAGAAGCGCTCGTAGCCGGCTTCATTCAGCAAGGCTCCATCCCCCGTCAGTGGAGCCCTCGACTCTTCGTACCAATCAAGCGAGGGGTTGAACGCGTTGATGAAGCGAACACCATTCTCAGCTGCCACGCTCTCCATGATGGCGGTGTACGCCGCGATGTTCGCGTTCTCCATCGTTCCATCGGGAACACTCAGTGATGTGGACCTGTCCTCAAAGGCCGTGGGCGAGACCAGGACGACTTCAGGTGGTGTAGAGCCGTTGTATTTCGTCGAGAGGGTGTGCTCTAGAAAAGCATCCAGCTCTCGAGAGAAGTTCTCGAGGCCGCCAAGTCCCTGGAAGGACTCGTTGAACCCAAAGAAGGCGATAAGGAGGTCAGGCTCAAGCCGCGCAAGCCACTCATCCTCGGTCTCGAAGTGACCGATGCCCGGAGCTTGGTTGTCATCTGCATGGGGACCAAAGAACTCCTGCGCCCCGGGAAAGCCCAGCTGATCGGCTCGACCGGAGTGGGGCCGGAAGCTCGGCGTGTTGCCCTCATCACACATGTTGCGGATCACCAGCTCGTGCTCCGGGTAGCGCAACTGGAGGCCAGTCTCGAACTGCCCGAAGTGCAGCATCCTCGACCCCAGGCCATTGCCCATGAGTACCACTCGGTCTCCTCGTTCTAGCTCGAGCCCCTGAACGCCTCGCGGGGAGGCTTGGCTCGGGATGCCCGAGAGGACAAGAAGGGCAAACACCGCGGGACACTTCGATATCATTCTATGCATGCTGAAAAATGGCCTTGGTGCGAGGGGAGTGCAGGTGTTCGCCCTCATGGATCAGGCGGATCCGTGCCGGGAACTACCCCCGAGCACCTTGCTCGAGGGCCTCCACTCTTGAGACTGGAATGAACAGGGAGCCTTGCTCTTGATGAGGCTGACCCAACAACACGGGATCAAAGGCCCGAGCGGCCCTTGAGTGGTGGCCAAGCAAGACACCCGGCTGCACCGGCTCTCCCATGCAGCGGGCCTTCACCTGGATCAAGCAGAATCATCGCCAGCGCCAGCCCCAATCACTCTGGGAAACCTCGATGCGCGCTCGCATGGCCAGGGCCTGCTCGTTCTGGGGCTCGACCAAGAGGACAGTGTTCACACTCTCCATGGCCCGACCGTAGGACCCTCGAACCAGCTCCAGGCTTGCTGCGGATAGCAGGCTGTCATGCCACTGGGTCCTGCACTGCGCCCCGAGGTCTTCAAGCTCCGCAATCATCAGCGGGTCATCCGCGAACTGCTGGCTCAACCTGTCTATATCAGCCAGGGCCAGCTCGAATTCCTTGGCCGCACCGTGCAGGTCGCGACTGGCTGCCGAGAACTGCCGGGAATTCAGCAGACCCTTTCGGCGCCGCTCCTTGCCCTTGTCCATCCGGGCCAGGACAGGCTTGAGCTTGCGCTCACGTTCCGCAACAACACGCGCGTCTTCCTTGGCACGTCGGGCCTTGTTCTGCTCGCCAATAGCGCGATCAGAAGCCGCCTCAACCGTCGAGATCAGCCGATCTTGCTCTTCAACCGACAAGGAACTCGACTGACGGGTGATGATCCGCGTGACCGCACTGCGAGCCTCCGAGATCTTGCCCTCTGCACAGAGGGAATCGACGAGTTGAACAATCAACTCGATGGCCCGCTCGCGGACAGCAGGCGGCAGAGCCTCCCCGTCGTGAATCATGTGGGCGCAGCGCCGCAGCTCTGTACGAGCCATCTCTGTCAGCCCTTTCTCTTCGGCCAGTTCCGCAACAGCCAGCTGGGCCGAGAGGTCGCCTTCGGGAACCTGCTCGCGGGCGAGGCGAACCTGGGAGACGTCATCAAAATTCGAGACGTTGTACCAGCGCATCGCAGTCCCACCGGCCACAGAGACGCGTAACCTGACCCGGCCAGGCTCTGAACCGACAATCACACCCCTCACACTGGATCCACCCGTGAGGTTGTAGGTGATTGGTCGTGCCTCCAAGTCCCCGTCCTGGTGTGAGCCAAGCGGAACAAGGGCCGAGAACGAAAGTAGGCCCGCAAGAAGGGTAGCCAGGCCAAAGAGTCGGGAACGAGACATGCTGATCCTCCAGGTCAGTAGGTATGAGACGATCAGTCTAGCGAACCCGATTACCCAGCTGACGGTTTCGCTGGGTAAGGTCGTCAGAGCAGCCCCAGATGAGCCGCCAGGCCGGAACAGATAGACCGCCAGCCCTCCGGCGACGACCTACTCCTGGGAGCTAATTCGGTAGAGTCGTGAATCCGTGCGGATGAAGAGGCTATTCCCAACCGCAACGATCGATGCCCGGATGAGATCACTGTCCTCCTCGCCCATGGTGGCCCGATGCAGGACGTCGCCCTTCTCTGCATCAACGACCATGACGTTTCCACCGTGGTCCATGATCCAGATACGACCGTCCGCGCCAGTCGGTGACGAACGCCACTTGTGATCCTTGGGGAGGGAGATACTCCACTCATGCTCGCCAGAGCTGGCATTCACGCGAGTCAAGGCATTCCGCAAGTCGCTCAGCACAAAGAAAGCACCATTGTAGAAGAGCGGAGTAGGAACATCTGTGGTCACTGGATCACGGCGCCCCCCACTCTTCCAGGCAATCTGATTGTCGTCCAGCGTCCCCTTGCCACCGAGCTTCACGGCACAGACGGGCGCACCCTTTGGGCCACACGCCAGAGCCACTCCGGCGCCGATCACAGGCGACGGTACGAGCCGCCACCAGGCCTCACGATGCCCCTCGTTCCAGGTCCCCCAGCGCCACAGCTCTGTGCCCGTCGCAGGATCATGCCCAGTGATCACGTCTCCGCCGACGATCAGCAGCTCCTTGCGATCCGCGCCTTCGTGGGGAATGACCGTGGCGTAGGACTCAAGGGACTCCTTGACAGCCTTTGATGGACGGACATGTCGATAGTTCGTCTTACCTGTTTCCAGATCCAACGCCAGCAAGAATGACTCGGCCCCTTCCTCGCCAAGGTCGTTGGCGGGCTCATTGCGCTGCAAGACCGGAATGAACAGCTGGCCCTCGAAGATCGTCGGGCTGGCCGAGAATGTCCACTGGAAGGCAAAGTCCCCGAAGTCCTTCTGCAGGTTACGATCCCACTCCCTCTCACCATCGAGCGAATAGCAGACCAGGTCTCCATTCCCGAAGAAGAAGACAGCTCGATCTCCGGCAGCCACAGCGGATGGTGAGGCGTAGTTGCTCCTGTTGTGCAGCTGGGTTGCCGTACCTTTTCCTCCCGGCTGGTATCCACTGCCGGCAGCGTCGACCCACTTCTCCTCACCGCTCTCCCGATCGAGGCAGACAGCGAGCAGGGCACCTGCATCCTCATCGATACAGGTGAGGAAGATGCTGTCTCCCAGGAGGATCGGCGTGCTCGCACCGGGACCAGGTAACTTGGAGTTCCACCTGACATTCTCGCTCTTCGAGAAGCTGTCCGGCAGCCCTGTAGCACCAGATGAGCCGTCGAAGTTCGGCCCGCGCCAGTGTGACCAGTCTTGCGCCAAGACCTCGGAAGCTCCAAGGGAGAGGATCAACGATACGGCGGGGATGAGTCGCATGGATTTCATTGGTCGTGGTACTCGGTCCTGAGCATGGATTGTACTTTCCGGGATCCTGACCTGGCGAGGTCCTTGGGGGTCCAGCCCGCCTCAGCAGCCTTTCCAGACCGGTGGACGCTTCTCCGAGAAGGCCCGCATGCCCTCGGCGAGGTCCTCGCTCTCCAGCATCACGTCGATAGCCTCGTAGTGGGCCCCCATGGCCGCCTCCAGGCTGTCATGGCGCATCCCATCCAGAACACAGCGCTTGATCGCCCGAACGGAGAGTGGCGCGGACCTCATGATCATCTTGACCCAGCGACTCGCCGCACCCAGCAAGTCCGCCGACGGCACGATCTCGTTGACGAAGCCCACCTGAAGAGCCTCCTGCGCGGAGACCTTTCGCCCCGTCAGCAACATCCCCATCCCAAGCTTGAGGCCAATTTGACGGGTCAGGCGGTGCATCCCACCGGCCATCGGCACCAGGCCAATGTGCCCCTCTGGCAGGGAGAAGGTCGCGTTGTCCGAGCAGATAATCAGGTCGCAGGCGAGCGCGATCTCAAAGCCACCACCGACAGCAGCCCCGTTGACTGCAGCAATGATCGGCTTGGAGCTCTGGAATCGCTCGGTCAGTCCACCAAATCCGGTCTCCGGGTCTTCAGAGAGCTTCTTTCCTGGCGTCTGTGAGTTGATATCGAGACCGGCGCAGAAAGCACGATTCCCCGCTCCTGTGATGACGGCAGCCCACAGCTCTGGGTCAGCATCAAACGCATCAAAGATCCTGGCCAGCTCGAAGTTCGCCTCGGGGTTCAGGCAGTTCATCACCTCCGGACGATTGATGGTGACCGTCATCACCCGGTCCTCGACTTGGACAATGCAGAATTCGCTCATCGCTAGGAAATTAGAAAAGGGTCGGCCTGGGAGCAAGCCGGCAACGCTTCAGCAGAGAGCATAGAGCAGAGCTGGGGCTCCGCCCGCCACCTTTCCCCTGGCTCTTACCGGGCCTTGGCATTGGCACGGCCCAAAATTGATAACCTCAGCGGCACCTCACACCCCATCCTGGCATGGGCTACCAGGCCTGGCGTCATCAGGTCGACCAGCAAGGCCACTGATGACCCAGCTCGAACCAGATCAACTCGAAAGCTACATGACGCTCACCGCTAATCGCTCCATCAAGTTCAGCGTCGTCTTCGCCGCTCTCGCCCTCACATCAGCCGCAGACTCGGAGACTGTCGAGGACGCCAGTTGGCCCTACTGGCGAGGCCCAGCCCGCAATGGAGTCTCCACGGAGACGAAGTGGCAGCCAGAGGGAAAGCCCGAGGACCTTTGGAGCCTGGACGTAGGGCTTGGGTACTCGGCCGTCTCGATCGACAACGGACGGCTGTACACCATGGGGCACGACAAGGAAAAAGGTGTCGACTCCGTCTGGTGCCTCAACCCCGTGAGCGGAGAGGAGATCTGGTCGCATGAATACGAGGCCGCACTCTGGAACTTCATGCACGGGGGAGGGACCCTTGGGACCCCCACCATTGATGGAGAGGCCCTCTACACCCTGAATCGCGAGGGCAAGCTCTTCTGTTTCGATGCGACCTCGGGCGAGGTGCGCTGGAAGATGGACGTCACGGAGAAGCTCGGTGCAGAACCCGGAAAGTGGGGCTTCTCCGCCTCTCCAGTTGTCGACGGAGACTCCCTCCTGATCAACATCGGAAAGATGGTCTCCATGGACAAGAAGACCGGCAAGGTCAGCTGGGAGACCCGCGACTATGGACACTCCTACTCGACCCCCACTCCCTTCGAATTGAGAGGCCGGTCCGCTCTGGCCCTCCTGAACAGCGAGGGACTCGCCATCCTTGATCGCACCGATGGAGAGGAGCTGTATTTCCACGAGTGGAAGACCAAGTATGACATCAACGCCGCCAGCCCGATCATCGACGGGGACACGGTCTTCATCTCTTCAGGACTCAACAGGGGTGGAGCCATGCTCCGAATGGGTGAGGAAGAGCTCGAGGTCCTCTGGGAGAGCAAGGCCATGCGCAACAAGATGAACGGGTGCGTTCAGCTAGGCGACTATCTCTATGGCTTCGACGAGGCAATCCTCAAGTGCATCGACAAGAAGGGTGAAGTGAAGTGGAGTGAGCGAGGTCTCGGCCAGGGCGCCTTGAGTGCGACGGTCAACCGCCTCCTCTTGACGAGCGACCAAGGCGAGCTGATCATCCTGGAGGCGACCCCAGGCGAGTACAAGGAGCTCTCACGGACCCACGTGATCGAGGATGGCGGAGTCTACTGGACCACCCCGGTCATCCTCGACGGACTGATCTATGTACGCGGAAGCGGAGGACAGCTGGTCTGCCGCGACCACCGCTGAGCTGGCTGCCTAGGGGAGAAACCCAATCGATAGGACGTGTCCGCGTGTTCGGTAGTACAGCGCGCCTTCGGAGATGGCTGGAGTCGCCATGCACTCCTCGCCGAGAGAATTGATCGCAAGCACCTCGAACGCACCCATGCGAACCACGTGGACATCACCTTCCTCGCTCGCATAGTAGAGGTTTCCATTGGCAGCCACCGGTGAACTGGTAAAGCCGGTTCGCCCCACACCCAGGCGCTCCCGGTAGAGCTCCTGTCCGGATGCAGCCTCGTAGCAGGTCACGATACCCGCATCATTGCAGAAATAGACCTCGTCTCCGTATGCCAGGGGCGTCTGCATGTAGTTGCCTCGTCGCGCCTTGCCCCAGATCATGAAGGGCTCCTCATCCGGCTTGATCGAGAGTTCTCCAGTCACGTTGACATCCAATGCAAAGATCGGGGCCAGCATCCCGTGAGCGTTGGTGATGAAGATCATGTCCCCCGAGACAATTGGCGTGGGAACAGGGATGTCCCCTCCTCCGCTCAGACTCCAGAGCTCCTGCCCCGTCTCGAGGTCATAGCCAGCGGGGTGCTTGAAGCCATTGCAGATCACCTGAGAGCGGTCCTCGGTGATGTGCACGGTCGGTGTACTCCACGTGGGCACATCAGCTCTAGCTGTGCGCCAGAGATCCTCGCCAGTGCGACCATCCAGGGCAGCGACAAAGCTGTTCTCCTGGTTGTCACATTGCAAGATGACCCGACCTTCGGAGAGCACGGGCGAGGCCCCAAAACCCCACTGGGCATCGGGCATCATGTAGAACCCAGAGTCCATGGGTCCGAGATCACGCTGCCAGAGTGCGTTGCCGAGGTGGTCGTAGCAATAGATCCCTTCCCCACCAAAGAAAGCCACAACGCGGTCGGCATCCACCGTCGGGGAGGAAGCGGCATGACTACCCTTGGGGTGGCGCTGGACGGCTGGCACCCCCTCCCAGCAGGTCTGGCTCCAGAGCGTCTCTCCAGTGCGCTTGTCCAGGCAGTGCAACTCGAAGCTGAAGATGCTCTCGTCCTCGATCGGCTTGATGTCGCCATAGAGCCCAACTTTCAATTCCTGGTCACCGTCCTTGCGGACGGCAGTGGTGATGAACATACGGTCACCCCAGATCACCGGGGAGGAGTGGGCCAGCCCAGGGAAAGGGCGGCGCCAGCGAACATTGGTTCCCTCCTCGAGATCCCACTCGGTTGGCAACTCGAGTCCATCACAAATCCCACTGGCCTGGGGCCCGCGAAAGGAGGGCCAGTTCATGCATGACTCTGTCTTCTCCTCTTGCCGGACGACCCGCCCCCACATCTTTCCGCCATGGTCCTTGCCACTCCAGATCCCGACGTACTCATCACCGTGAAAGAGAACCCGGGCGGTGTAACTACCCAGCATCGGAAAAGACATGTCTGTCACTGAGATCACGGGAGAGTCACCAGCCCACAGCACCGGAAGCTTCAATCGAATCGGCACATGGCTCGCTCCGAATTCGATGCTGGCCTCGAATAGCCACCTGTCCTCTTCGGCCTTGCTGACCCTGGTGAGCGTGTAGCTATCCTCTTTCGGTGCCTCGTCAGGCTTGTCGCTCTGGGTGAAGAAACCAACCAGCCTGGCACCGGTCAGCAGATCGGCGAAGTCAGCCTCCCGCCTTTCAATCAGAGCTTGTTGATCATTGACAGCTTCGGGCTCTGCATCCTGGACAGGAAGAACCTCCCAGCCAGAAAGAACCGGGGCCACAAGTAGGAATTGGTACAGGGGCAGCATGGATACTCTCTTGTGAACGATGTGGGGCGAGCACCACTCAAGCATCAGGGAGATCCTCACTCAATGCAATATACAGCCCAAGGCCAGTGAACTTGCACGACCAGAACACAGCCGACGTAAAGCTCAGTCTTCACTCAAGACAGCCAGGGGCACCCTCTGGACTGCCACTCGAGTAGCGAGCAACAACCAGGCGGTTCCGCTCACTGCGACGGCCAGGCACAGGAACCAGAATCTCGTCAGATCGAGCTCCGAACCCGGAGCGCGAATGACAGGCAAGATCGCAACCAGTGCTGCCGAGGCTCCGGCTCCCAGCCCGAGCACCAGGAGGAGCCCATATTCGCAGAAGATCCACAACCGTACTCTTGCCGATGTGAAGCCGAGAGCGGTTGCCAGGGCCAGCTCACGACGACGCTCGAAGGTGTTTCGCAGGAGAACCATTCCCAGGCCAACGCTTCCCAGCAGGAGCCCAAGCCCACCTAGCGCCTGAAAGATCGTCAGGTAAGAGTTCTGGACGGCGTGGAAGGCATCAAGCCGCTCACCGGTTGTTTCGGCCGCGAGCCCCAGGTCACGCAGTCCACGAGAGAGCTGGGCAGAGATCTCTGGAGCGCTCTCGATTGGAGCATCGATCAGGAAGACCCTGTGACCGCCCAGTGTTGGGAAGAGCTCCTCGAAGCGCTGTTCTTCAATCAGTAGCGCTCCCTGCAAGATCGAGTCCGCGACAGCCCCGACAATTCGTACCTCGAAACCCTGACCGCGCTCGTCGATGTAGCTGAGGCTCTCACCAACCCCCAGATGCATCTGCCAGGTCAAACTCGTCACATCACCGATGGCGGGTACGGCACCACCCTCCAGCGGCTCCCCCAGCAGGGCCCAGGGATCATCCGTCGGAGTGAGGGTCTCTACGAACTGGAAGGCCTGGCGCCGGGAGAGCTCGCCGCTGTCGACACCGTACAGTGCCGGAGCCTGCGGTCGCGCCAGGTTCAGGCAGCTGGCATCATCTCCCGGCAGCACTCGCATGGGGACAACGGCCACCTCCTCCATCAGAGCTGCATCCAGCCCAAGGGACTCGCGTCCAAGCGGATCATTGAGATCATGGACCACGGACAGACTTGACCGAGCGAAGAGCGTGAAGCCCCCGGTACCGGAGCTGCGCTCTTCGGGATCCAGGGTCGGGCCCAGACGATTGGCACCAACTGCAATCACCAGAAAGGTACCAATCCCCATCAGAGCCACGGTTGCCAGGCTGCGACCCGGTCGACGGCTGCTGTTGCGGAACCCCAGACCAATCAGGGTATGACCACCGCGTTCCCGTCCAGGCCCGCTGTGACGAAGGAGGATTCGACAGAGCACCAGGGCGCTCATCAACGTCAGAGCACCGGCAGCGAAGAGCGCTCCACCGGCAGAGGGCCCCGAGCTGGGGTCCACCACCAGGACGATCCCAAGGGCCGAGCTGAGGCCCAGCGCCGCAAGCACCCACCAGCGCCGAGGCTGTCCGGGGCCAGCGCCAGCTCCCTCCAGCTCCAGACCTCCAGCACTCCTGAGGAGCTGGCTTGCGGGAATCCCAAGGGCCTTGCGCAGGGCTAAACATGCACTTGCCAGGCTGGCAGAAACGGCCAGAAGAAACCCGGTGACCACGGTCATGGGCTGAGCGTGAAACTCAAGCTGCACACTGGCGATCGCATCACGCCAGACGGTCGCGAGCCCCCACAGAACCAGTCTCGTGTACCCCAGCCCAAGCAGCGCTCCGATTGCTGCCCCTACGGAGGCGAGTAGGAGCACCTCCGCGAGTAACAGCCGCCTCACGAAGACCCCGGAGAAGCCCAGAGCCTGAAAGAGGCCGATCTCGTCTCCACGTTGCTCGACACTGAACAGGAACAGCTGGGCGGAGAGCAGGAGCGCCGCAGCGATCAGGAAGAAGGAGAGACCGAGAAAGAGGCCGCCAAAGTCCGTCGCCGCGCTCCCCCCCGCCAGTGCCGGTGAACGCACGTCCCGGAAGAACAGTCCGAGCCTGGCCGGGTCCAGTCCCTCACGAAGACCATCGCGCAGGGCCTCCTCACCCTGACTCGCGAAGCGCACCGCCGTCAGGGCCCCGAAGCGACTCGCCCAGAGCTCGCGTCCGGCGTCCAGGCTGACGAAGGCCTTCGGGGTTCCGCCGTGATCATCCCAGTACTGCTCGTCCTTGTCCCGGATGCGATCGAGATCCACGGGAGTGCCCGGCTCCCAATCACGACAGTTCTCTGAGTCGGCCAAACCTGGAAAGTCAGGCATCAGCCCGGGATCGTCGGCGATGCCCTCCATGGCCACGATCCCGGCCACCTCGAAGCTCTCGCTGCGTTCGACCAGCCGACGAGACGCATCGATCACGTAGTAGTCCAGAGTGACCTCTTCACCAGCCGAGGCGTCGAGATCATCAGCGGCCCAGCTGTTCAGCAAGAGCCCCGCCTCGTCCAGTTCAGCCGTCAGTTCACTCACCGCCGACGGTTGCTGACGAGCTGCCTGGTTCAGGGGCCCAAGAGCACACACCATCGAGTAGGGCGTGGACCTGTCACTCACCCGCAGCCCGTTCACGAAGTAGGTGAAGATGCCCTCGAGCGCCAACCCCGAGTACGACTCGAGAACGCTCAGGATCGGCTCGTCAAAGAAGATTCGGTCCGTGCTCAGCTCGCTCTGACCATCATCGAGGGCCTTCAGCTCTAGCTGCGCATCGGCCAGAGTCCAGTGCTCGGCCAGCGCCCCATCCAAGGCCTCGACATCGGCACTCGCGCTGAGCAGCAGGTTTGCACGCCCCCCAACCTCGAGCTGCCCCTGCAACCAGGGGAGGTCAACGAAGGCATTGGCATGAGCGCTCGATCCTCCCCGCAGGTTGAAGTCGCCAAAAGCCTCGGCCGGCAGCACCTCGGCAATCCGCAATCTCAAGGCAACCGAGACATCCCCTGGCGAGAGCGCCATGTCCCTGGGCAAGGCACTGGGCCTCTCGACTCGCAGGACGAGCTGATCCCCCACTTCGAGCTCCAGGCGTCGGGCCATCTCGGTGTTGACCTGCACCTCTCCCCCTGCCGGTGGAATCCCATCGAGAACTCCTGGCGCCATTCGATAGAAGCGCTGGTCCACACCAAGCACCTGGACATCGAGCAGTCTCCTGGCTCCGTCCGATGAGGAAGCCACCCCATTGATCATGATCGCGGGCGCGACTGACTCATCGATTTGCGCGGCCAGCTCCGAGCGAAAGAGTCGATCTCCCCCGATCACGGCACTGTGAACCTTGCCAACTCTCTCGAGAGCACCACGCATCAGGCTGTAACCCACCGAGTCTCCCACAACCAGAGCTCCCACCAGGGTTGCGCTGGCAATCATCACGGCCGCGACGAGCCCCAGATGGGTGCGACGGTAGTGGCCAAGCCCCTTCAGCACGAGGCCGAGAAAGCTCATGCGCCCGGGGAACCCGGGACCTCTACACTCTCCAGCCGACCGTCGAGCAGCTCGAGCCTACGCTGCATGCTCGCCGCCAGCGCCATCGAGTGTGTGACCACCACCATGGCCAGCGCACGCTCGTCGGTGATCTGAGCAAGCAGCTCACCGAGTTCAGCGGCGGCGGCTCGGTCCAGAGACCCCGTCGGCTCATCCGCCAGCAGGAGATCGGGCTCGTTGATCAAGGCCCGCACCACGGCCACCCGCTGGCGCTCCCCACCGGAGAGTTCCGAGGGTCGATGAGCCAGGCGTCCTCCCAGACCGACGCGCTCCAACAGGTCACGAGCACGCTCTTCATGTCCACTGGATCTTCCTCGATCCGACTGCGCCAGGGTCGGCAAGAGCACATTCTCCAGGGCACTACAATGAGCCAGCAGGTGATGATGCTGGAACACGAAGCCCACCCGACGATTACGAAATTCAGCCAGCTCCTGCTCGTTCAGGCTCGAGAGCTCTCTCTCCTCGAACAGCACTCGCCCTCGGTCGGGAAGCTCGAGGCTGCCGATGATGTTCAGCATGGTGCTCTTGCCCGAACCAGAGGGCCCCACGATCGCGACGGTCTCGTTGCGCGCCACGGCCAGATCGATTCCCTCGAGCACTGGGAGCTCACCCCGCTCACCCGTGGTGGAAGAGAAGCTCTTGACCACCCCTTCGAGCCGCAAGAGCTCGGGTGCGGCGCTCATCGCGGAAGGTCAGCTGAGCTATCGATCGTCATGGCAGGAGCCTTGGCCGCCGTGGGATTGGGCTTGTAGAGAGTCACGAGAGTACCACCCAGGGCTGCAAGACCGATTCCAACCAGGAACTGCCAGCGCAATCCTCCAAAGCCTCCTTCGGGTGGGTGCAGGCTGATGGCCACGATGGCGTTCACGATCGGGGCTCCTGCGAAGATGATCGACATCACCACCGCTGGGTGCCCCTTGGCGCCGAAGGCCAGGAGCACACAGAAGGCTCCGATTGCGCCGACCGTGCCCGCAATCAGGGACCACTTCCAGCCGGCCACGGGCATGGACCATGAGGCTCCGTTGGCCAGGAGAAAGCAGGCCGGCAAGACCACTGCGATTCCCATGTAGGCCACGCCAACCATCAAGAAGGCCTTGTAGCGCCCGTTGACCGGATCACCCATGCCCATCTGGCCCATGTGAAGAAACACACCGTACAGTCCCCAGGAGGCGACCGTCATCAGGGCGAAGACGATCCAGAGGTTTCCGGTTCCACTCGATGAGTCAGGCATCGTTCGTTATCGATTGCTGGGGGTTTCGCTGGCTCAGGACTCGGCGGGTGCCGACTGAATCATCCGGGTTACTTCTTCAGGAATCAGAGCGCCACGCATGCGCGCGTCGTCCTTCGACTTGGCAACGTGGGAAACAACCAGCTCTCCCTTGGCGATTACCGGCCCCGGTTCTCCGCCATCGGCCTCATCAATCACACGAAACGAGAAGCTGTACTGGATCGTTCGATCGGTCATCTTGCCCACCAGCAGGTGGACCTCGAGAAGGTCGGGGTAGTGCGCGGGACGCAGGTAGTTGCAGCTCGCGCTGACCCTGGCCCAGCCGACCATTTGCTCGGCGCCATTGTCGTGCATGGTCAATCCATGGGTTCGAAAGAACTCATGCTCAGCACTCTCCATGAACTTGAAGAAGTTCGTGAAGTGCATGATGCCAGCCATGTCCGTGTCCGGAAACTCGACTCGGCGTGTTGTCTTGTACTCGTGGGGCATGTCTTGATCAGGACTCGAGGGGGGCTTCCCCGGGGGCGACATGATATCCGCGCCGAGGCGGCACCGTGCCATCCAGCTTCGGAGGCGCCCGATAATGAGTCAGATCTGGGGGGAACTCACCCGGGCGCAGACCGCGGCCACCTCGGCTGCCATCCTGTCGGAGCTGAAAGCTCCACGGACAGCCTCCCGGCCACGACGCCCCAGCTCCGCGCGCTGCTCTTCATCCAGGAGCAGCTCCTCCAGATTCAAAACCAGGCCGTCAGCTTGAGCTGGATCGTAGAGCAGTCCACCACCAGTGGCCTCGAGCAGCTCAGGGAAGCCTCCATGCCGGGGCTGGACCACAGGGACCTCACAGGCCATGGCCTCGAGGAGGTACAGGCCAAAGGACTCGCCGTAGTCCGCAGGGACCGAGAGCAGGCTGAAGGACTGCAGCAGCTCGATCTTCTCGGCTCGAGTCACGTTCGGGTGGAAGCTGACTCGGTCCCGAATCCCTGCAGCGATCAGTCGAGTCTCAAGCTCTCGAATACCGGGGACATCCTCGGAGAGCTGAACGCCGACGATCACCAGCCGTACCCCGGGAACCGTACCCCGATCGACGAGGCGCATGAAAGCGTCCACCAGGGCCGGCAGTCCCTTGTCGGAGCACATTCGAGCAAGGAAGCCGATGGTTGGAGTCGAGGGTGCTTCGGGCGCCGGCTCGAAGCCCTCGAGATCGATTCCGTTCTGCACCACGTGCACCCTGGCCGGATCAAGGCCCAGCCGTTTCCTCATCAACTCTCCAGTGAAGTGACTGACGGCAATGAAGCCGTCCACCTCCCGTGCGCGGTCCTTGAGGATTGACCAGGCTCGATAAGAGTCCTCAGGTTTGAGTGCATCCAGGAAGGGTTGCTCTCCCTGCAGTGTGCAGACCATCGGAACACCAAGGTCCATGCGAAGCCGGCGAGCGAGGCCGATCAGCATGGCGTTCGAGAGCAGGATGACATCGGGAGCGGGCTGAGTTCGAAGCCAGGCCGACAGCTTCTCGAGCTCCTGAGCCTGCCGGCCCTCCTCGCCCATCAGCATCGAGATGGTCATCTCTCCGAGGCCCGATGGATCCGTCATATTCCCCCGGGTCGACGCCCAGCGCAGCAACGCAGGTGAGTCCAGCCAGTCATGCACAAAGCGCGGCAGATGCCTCCACCAGCGAGCCTTCTGAAGCAGAAAGACGTTGATGCCCCCCATCCGCACATCCGTCTTCCCCACCGCCTGGTGCCCTTCGCCAGCTCCCATGCCCTCTTCGAGCTCGAAGGGCAGGTAGAGGGGCACCATGACCGACTCGTGGCCTCCCCGCTCGAGAGCAGCGCCGAGGGAGTTGTCCCGCGTGCAGCTTCCACAGAGAAAGCTGCCAGTCCCCGGAGTCAGCAGGAGGATTCGCATCTTGAGAGCAGCTCAGACATAGCGCGACCCCTGGTGACGCTCGAGGAAGAAGGCTGGTAGAAGGCGATCGACCATCAGCAGCCCCGCTGGAGTCACACGCACCGTGCGCTCATCGAACTCCAGATATCCAGCCGCGCGGTGCTGCTCAAGAGGAGCAGCAAAGCGAGCCAGGACATCCACCCCAAAGGCTTCTTGGAAGTAGCCGAGCTCCAGCTCGCCCAGCTTCATCTGAAGGATGAACTCACGGATCAGACGCTCCTCGTCATCGAGCGAGAAGGCCCTGGCGACGGGCACCTGCCCGGCCTCGACACGCGAGACATAGGGCTCGAAGCTCGACTCGTTCTGGTAGTGGCGCCCGCCCAGGTGACCGAAGGAAGAGACTCCGAGACCCAGCATGTCCGCACCATGCCAGAGGGAATCCCGGTAGACGAAGCGAGTCTGGTCGCCGCGGCAGGCGGTGTAGGCGCTGCTCTGGAAGTATCCGGCCGAGGAGAGCCTGTCGAAGATCTCCGCGGTCCAGCGCCTCTTGGTCTCCCAGTCGGCCACCGGCGCCACCTCGAGGCCTCCCGCCTTCATGCGCTGGTAGATCGTCGTGTTGTAGGGCACCTCCATCTGATAGACGGTGACGCTCTCGGGGTTCATCTCCAGGGTGCGCTCGATGCACTCGGCCCAGTTCTCATCGGTCTCGCCCACCATGCCTGCAATCAGGTCGATATTGATCGCCTCGAAGCCCACATCGCGAGCGTAGCCATGGGTTCTATGGATCTCCTCGGCGCGGTGCGCGCGGTTGTTCAGCTCGAGGATCTCGGCGTTGAAGTTCTCAACTCCAAGACTCAGACGTGTGACGCCGACCTCCTTCAAGGCCTCGACCTTGGCCAGAGAGAGGGTTCCAGGCTCGCACTCGAAGGTCACCTCCTGCACCTCGCTCCAGTCGACTCGGCCCTTGAGCTCAGCGAAGAGGCCCCGCATCTGCTCGGCGGACAGGTAGGAAGGAGTCCCCCCGCCGAAGTAGACGAAGCCTGGCTTGCGCCCCGCCAGGTAGGGCTGCTGCAGGTAGGCATCCAGCTCACCGATCACCGCGTCGAGATACCGTCGGATCTCGCTGCTGTTCTTGTCGGTGTAGACCTTGAAGTAGCAGAAGTCGCAACGCTTCCGGCAGAAGGGAATGTGCACGTAGATGCCGAGAGGCGGCGCATCCTCCGGTCGACCTGCGAGCACCTCCATTGCGCTGTCCACCTCCTCCGCCGACCAGTAGGCGTAGGGTGGGTAGTTAGAGATGAAGAGGTTGCCTACCGTTGTGGCCTGCTCTGTTCTGGTGCGTTCTTCGGTCATCTGCGCTCGTCAGGGTCCTGCGGAGACGATCCAGGCTGCCCAAATACATAGAGACTGGAGTCGTTCGAACCAATGTAGATCCTACCTCCAACCACGGCGGGAGAAGAGATCAGAGCCTTACCGATGTCATGGCTCCAGAGCTCCTTACCCGACTCGAGGTCGAGCATGTAGAGCCGGCCATCCCCCGAACCAAAGACCACCCGATCACCGCAAATGACCGGTGAGCCGTCGACCTTGCGGCCTGTTCGGAACTTCCAAAGAGGAGCTCCATCGGTCTTGGCGGCACAGTGCAGGTGCTTGTCGCGGCCGCCGAACACGACTCGATCCTCGCCAATAGCTGGCGAGGAGAAGAAGGCGAAGCGAGAGCTGTCGTACTGCCAGATCTGCTCCCCCGTGGCGAGGTCCACGCAAACGAACTGATTGCCATAGTGCCCAAAGTAGGCGCGACCAGCTTCAATCGCTGCAGAGCCGGCGATGTGACTCTCGGGGCCCAGCTCAATCGCCGCCAGTCGCTCGCCCGTGGTAACCGAGACAACATGCAGGACGGCGTCGCAGCCTCCAAAGCAGGTTCGCTCACCGTCGATGGCCGGTGTCCCGTTGACGTAGTTGTCGGTCCCGTACTGCCAGAGTCGCTCACCGCTATCGGCATGAAATCCGTACAAGTTCGTGTCGTAGCTACCAACGACAACACAGAGCCCAGCCTCCGTCTGGAGGGAGTTCGCCGCTCCCAGGATCTTGTCTCCCGTCTCGTACTTCCAGCGCAGCTCTCCAGTCGTGGCGTCGACCGCGTAGAAGTAGAAGTCGTTGGAGCCAACGTAGACCGTCTCTCCCACGACTGTCGGGGATGCCTCGATCATGTCCTCGGTGGCAAAGGCCCACAGTTCCCTGCCGCTCTGGGCATCGAGACAGTACAGCTTGCCATCATCCGAGCCGAAGTAGACTCGCTGCCCAACCACCACCGGAGATGAGGTGATCGCGCCCCCCGCCTTGAAGGTCCAGAGTAGCTCGGGCTCTGCCGGTAGCTCGCCAGTAGCGACACCATGCAGGCCTGGTGTCCCACGAAAAATTGGCCAGGAAGCTTCGACCGCGGCGGGTGACTCGACCAGAACTTCGAGCTGCTCCCCGCTGCCGGTCTCCTCCGCCCCACATCCGGCCAGAGTGAGCGCAGCCAACAAGAGAGCGGCCCTCACGAGCTCGCCTCCCCCTGGTACAGCCGTTCAAAGAGCTGTTCGAAATCAGCCACATCAACCGGTCGGGGATTGAATTGAGCCGTCCACTGGGTCGCAGCCTCTCGTGCGAGATCCGCGCTTCGCGCCCTGCCCACTCCGCACTCGGCGCTTGCTCGCGGCAATCCAGAGAGATCAAGAAATCCCGAGAGTCGCTCGATCAGCCCTTCAACCCCATCGGCAATGCCGGAGGCCTGCGCCAGCCTCCGATAGGACTCTGCCACCTCATCGACTGCCGCGTTGAAGCGCACCACGTGAGGCAGCGCCATCGCAACGGCCTGTCCGTGGGCAACACCGAAGTGCGCTGTCAGCGGATTGGCCATGGAGTGCGCCGCTCCCAGCATGGAATTCTCGATAGCTCGCCCGGCGAGTGCGGCAGCACGCAACATCGAGGAGCGCGCCTCCAGATCTGCCGGTTCACCGATCACCCCAGGAAAAGCATCTGCCGAGAGCGAGAACGACTCGAGAGCCAGCGCACTCGAGATCTCATTGCCCGCGCTCGTCACTGCAGACTCCACCGCGTGCCCGATAGCATCCAGGCCGGTGCAGGCTGTGACGAAAGGGGGCAGGGTCAAGGTCAGCGCAGCGTCAAGGATCGCCACACGGGGCGCCAGCTGAGGGTCCCCGCAGGCCATCTTCCGGTGGGTCTGTGGCTCTGCGATCAGGGCAAAGCTCTGTACCTCGGTCCCTGTCCCTGCAGTCGTTGGAATCGCAATCAAGGGCAGCAGTGGCTCCCCGACCTGGCCCCGACCCTCGAAGCGAGCCAGCTCTCCGCCACAAGAGAGAAGCAAGTTCACTCCCTTGGCCACATCGATGCTGCTTCCGCCCCCCATTCCAATCAAGAGGTCCGGGGCATACTCCCGGGCAACAGCCAGGCAACTGGACACGTCCTCGGTGGTCGGGTTCTCCCTTACCTGGTCAAACCGACCGACCTCCACTCCCGCATCACACAGGTACCGCTCTGCGCGCGAGATGTGTCCCGTTGCCACAAGACCCGGGTCGGTCACCACGAGAGCGCGGCGGCCCAGCTCCGCGGCCATCTCCCCCAGCTGTTCGAGTGTTCCTCCACCCTCGACGACCCTGGTGACTGTGGTCGGATCCGCAGTGGACATGACTTCAGTCCCCCCTGGCTTAGTTCCAGGACGAGGCGCGTTGTAGCGCTCGCCGTGTGTAAAGGAACTCGAAGAGGTTTCCCTCGTGAGGTTGGTCCCACTCGACCTGGGTGGTGGGAATCGGGCCAATGTTCAGCCGGTGAATCTGGCTGGAGCGGCCAAGCTGACTGACCAGCTCGGGATCACGAGTGATCGCACTGACCACCAAGCTCTCGCCCAGCGCCTCGAGCATGCCATCGATCGGCACCTCCACCACACTCGTGAAGGGGAACATGTACTCGGTTCTGGCCAGGGCATGGTCGAGACTCTCGCAGCGGATCACCGTGGGAAGCAGATAGCTGGCTCCCTCGAACTGGCGTAGGCGGCCGCCTCCCCGCAGGCCCGCCGTCAGGTCCACTGCGCCGGCTTGCTCGAGTCCGGCCGTGATTCCTGCATCCATCATCTCGGCAAGAGCCGGATTGGCAAAAGCTGCCAACCGGGCATCATCACCGGTGTGCTGGGCTGGTTCGATCTCGACCAGGCGCTCCGCCAGAGCGGCGGCAATCTCGTCGGCGTGAGACGGCACGAGGATTGTGGAGGCGTTGATGCAGCTACGACCACTATTGCCCGCCACGGAGGTCACCAGGACCTCCAGGTACTCCTCCCAGTTCGCGATCTCGTCTGCACCGAAGATGACCTTGCTGCGGCCTGGCCCGTGGACCTCGATCGCAGCATTGTTCACGTAGGGGGCCGTGGTCCGTGCATCTCCAAAGAGCAGCGACCGTCCGCACGACTCGAGCACGGTAGCCCCGCCCTCGTGATCGGTGGGGTACAGGCTGAAGGCCTCCTCGGGAATCCCCGCCGCCATCAGGGCCCGGGCAATGCGTAGAGCCGTCCAGGGCTCCTCTCGACCGGGCTTGAGCACAACGGGTGTCTTGAGCGCGATGGCAGGCACCCACAGGGAGTGAACCCCCGGGGAGTTGCTCGGGAGCACGGCGCCGAGCGCATCGGCGTTGGGGGTGTACCAGACTGGCACGTCCCCATGCTTGCCCGTACCACCATCGAGCACATCCAGTTCCATTCCCCGCATCAAGCCCTTCAAGATGCGGGGCATGTTCTCCATCACCGACGCGACCTTGAGCATGTTCGCGCGACAGAGTGTGTGAGGCAGACCGCTGGTTGCGCTGAGGCTCTCGACGTAGTCGGCGGGCCCCTGGCTCCCCCCACCCGTCTCGGCCGCTCCAAGTGGTAGCTCCTCCTCCATGAAGATCGACGCAGCTCTTTGGCAGGCTTCCACCAGCTCCGCCACAGGCCGCTCACGTAGGAGTGAGGCTCGCCTGGCTGCCTTCTTCATGTCGCGCCGGATGATGCCAGCGTTTGCCTGACTGACCGTGGCCACCGGCGTGCCCCCGCTCTCGCGGTGACTGAACAGCTCAATCGTGTCGAGGCTCACGTACTCGCGGCCGCCTCGTAGGACCGGAATGTGGGGCACCTCGGCCATGGTTAGTAGACGCCCTCGATGATCTTGTGCTCGCTGGCACCGAAGGGGCGCACTTCGCCAACGCCATCCCAAGGATGATCCGCGGTCGGCTCGCAACGGCGGGCCTCATCGCGCTCCAGGAAGCGCGGCATGAAGAACTCCCTGGTGAGCGTGGTCAGCTCCACTCGACCCCACTCCCCATGGTTCACCAGCTCGTCAGGCCTCTTTGGATTGGTCACTCGCAGAACAGCACGCGGCTGCGGAGCGTAGTAGGTGATCGCGTAGCCATCCTCCTTGGAGAGCGGGCGACTCGCCGCCAGCCCCATCAGGGTGTTGCCATAGGTCGGGTGAAAGGCCACCTCCTCTTCCAGGACCTCTTCAATCAGGAATCGTACGGTCTGGGGTGACATCTCCGTGCCACCGCAGAAGACTCCCTTGATGCCCGCATCAGGGATCGAGATGTGCTCGCCAAGCTTCTCGAGCAGCCGCGGCGTCGTGAACAACACGTCCACGTCCCGGTGCTTGATGATCGAGAGGGCTTGATCGATCACGTGCTCCATGTAGGCCTTGGCCTGATCACCCTGACCAGCCCTGAGCAGCTTCTTGACCCAGCGAGGGTCGAGGTCGACGAAGTAGCAGGAAGATCCCCTGAAGTTCGCCAGGTGCTCGATCGCCAGACGCAGCCTGCGCGGCCCCGTAGGACCGATCATCAACCAGTAACCACCGGGGGGAAAGCTGGCATCACTGAGAGTCGCGGAGAAGGCCTCGTAGTCCTCCTTGTAGTCATCCCATCCGATGCGCTGCTTGGGCATCCCCGTCGTCCCGCCCGTCTCAAAGATGTTGAACGGTCGATCCGCGAATGCCCGTGGACGCCAGTACTCGTGGGACTCGGTCCGTAGTCGTTCGCCATCAAAGTTCCCGAAGCATTCGACCAGGTCCGCAAAGCCCCCGATCGATCCAGCTGCATCGCCCCCTCGCTCACTGGCCCAGTCCAGCCAGACTGGCGTGCCAGTCTCCGGCGACATGTGCCACTGAACAATCTCCCGAACATGGGCATCCAGAGCTTCGCAGGCTGCTTCGATGGAACTCATTGGGGACTCATCGTGTACGCGGGATCATGAAGGAATCCACATGGTCCTTCGGAGGCGGGTTCGTCAGGAGGCTGACCAGAATCAGGGCCAGCGCGGAAGCGGCGAAGATGAGGGTCACGGGCATCATACCTCCCACGAGATAGTCTCCCTCGAGCTCTATCCCATTCATCGCGGGCTCGATCAAGCCGCGGTAGAAGAGGTAGGTCCACGAGGTGATCATCACGAGGATCGAGGCGTAGGCACCTGCCTTGGTCGCCCGCCGCCAGTAGACCGCAGCGCAAACCAGAGGGAAGAGGCTGGCGAATCCACTGAAGCACCAGACTGCCAGATCGAAGATCTTCGGAGGCTGAAGCAAGGAGAGGCCGTAGGTCACCGCAACGATGGCCACGATGAAGCTGCGCCCCATCCAGAGCTTCTGCCGGTCCGTGAAGCTGTCCTTCCCCCGAATCTGCAGCACGATGTCATGCGTGAACATGGTTCCCAGGCAGACGAACTGCGAGTCCAGGGACGACATGATCGCCGCCAGGATGCCCGCGGTCAGCAAGCCAGTCAGGTAGGGATCCTTCAGGAGCGAGCCGACCATCTTCGGCAGGATCGCATTGGGATTTCCGCCAGGCGCCTCCATCCCCATGCCTGCGGCCCAGATGCCGATGAGAATACAAGGAACCCAGACGATCATGATGAAGATCGGATGGGCCACCGCAGTCAGGCGAAAGCTCTTGGCACTTCGCGCTGTCAGCCAGTGCTGGAAGAGGTGTGGAAACATCCCCACCGAGAGTGGGACAAGCCCGTAGGTCAGGAACTGCAGCTTGCCGATGCGCTCTCGGCCGACGAGATCTGGAGTGTTCGCCAGGACCTGCTCACTGGCAGCCGATGCGCCACCGAGGGCATCCGAGATCAGGACGAAGGCAATCACACCGGTGATCATGAAGACCACTGTCTGAAAGGCATTTGCCCAGGCCGCTGCGCGCAGACCTCCCGTGAAGATGTAGAAGAGCACCACGCAGCAAACCACCAGCCCCGTCACCCAGGGAGGTACGGCACCAGCAAACAAGACCTTGCCCGAGGGCAAGGCAGTGCCAGCGAAGGTATCGGGGAACATGCCCTGGGTCACGCCACGCACCACTGCTCCTGCCCCCAGAATTCCAATCAAGAGGTAAGGGATCACGAGCCCTACCAGGATCGGGAAGAGCAGGAATCCCAGGTTCACTGACTGGAAGCGCGCACGGAAGAACTGGATCTGGGTGCTGAAGTCAAAGCGCTTGCCGATAGCCCAGAGCCGAATCCCGATCGTGAAGAACACCAGGGAGTGCACGATGGCCGAGGATGAGGCCATCAATCCGTAGACCCCGGCGCCCAGCTCATAGGCCTTGCCGGTCGAGCCGACCAGCGCAAAGGCTGTCATCGTCGTCCCGAAGACACTCATCAAGAGCAGCACCGGACCGATCGATCGACCTGCAAGGAAGTAGTCGTTACTCGTACCCCGGAACAGGAAACTCGTGAAGCAACCCAGGCCGATCAGAGCGCCAAGGTAGACAAGCACGACATAGAGAGGGGTCAGGTCGGCGGACTCAGGCATTCGTGCCCCCCTCTCGATCTGATCCCGGACCCTCGTCGGCCCACTCCTCTATTCCTCCTGGCCAGTCGAAGCGCACCACCAACGCCCAGGCAATCGCCGCGAGAATCGAGATTCCTGCGTGATAGGCCAGCGCCCAGGGGATGAATCCAAACACAAGGGTGTCGTCATCCCAGGCCCAGAGGTCGGTGTGGAGGACCCCAGCAGCGACCACGACGCCCCAGGCAATTCTTGCCGGTGTGCTCATCGAGTGATCACTGCTCGCTCTCTGTAGCGACCGCGAACAGATGTGTATGAGTTGCCACGTAGAGCACGCCGTTGGCTGCAATTGCTGACGAGTAGATTGGTGAGATCATGTCGATCTCGACCATCGCGTCTTCGTCGTACTCCTTGCCAGCCTTCAAGACGGTCATGAAGCCGTCTTCGTTGCCAATGTAGATCTTGCCATCAGCCAGCAGCGGCGATGACCAGATGTGCCCCTTGGTGTCGTGTACCCAGTACTCTTCACCGGTCTTGGCATCGAGGCAGTAGACGAATCCGGAGAAGTCCGCTGCATAGAGCAAGCCATCTCCCGCAGCCATGGTCGACATCGAGCGATTGATCTTGCGGTAGGACCAGACCTCTTTACCGGCAGGGTCGATGCAGGTCAGGTTTCCGATTCCTTCGCCGTGCTCGGGGTCCTGGCCGATGACGGTGTAGACCAATCCATCGTAGGTGATCGGTGTACCCAGGATCTCGCTGGGGCCGTAGCGATCCGTGTAGGGGATCAGCTTGCCATCCTTCTCGCGATACTCGGCCGGGTTGCAGTCGTAGCGCCAGACCTCGTCCAGGACATCCCAGCCATCCTCCCCCTCCACCGGTACTGTCGAGAAGGCGTAGCACACCCCATCTGGCCCGCCAAAGATCCCCAGGGCGACCTCGTCGGTCCTCAGGAAGGCCGGCGAGGACCAGTTCGAGTGGAAGATCCGCTTGGAGAGCCCGGAGGCTTCCTCGGCCAGCAGCTCGCCAGTCTTCTTGTCCACCAGGATCAAGCTGGGAGCGTTGGGGGCCGGGGTCTCGACATGGCCGTAGTCAACACCATTCGAGGAGGTCACCCAGAGCTGGTCTCCTGCGATCAGGACTGAGCTCGTCGTGATGTTGTGTGGGAAGACCCCGCACTCATCGATCATGTTCAGGATCCAGATGATGTCCGCATCTGTCTTCTCGAGGGCGATGGGCTCCTTTCCGGGCCCCGCCTGATACTGAGCTTCATCCTTGTAGGGACCATCATTACCGTCGGCGAGCCCGTTGACATCGAGGCAAATCACCTCACAGCGATTGGTCACCAGGTAGACCCGATCCCCTTCGACGGAGGGTGAGGAGCAGATGCCCAGGTACTCCCAGTCGCTGACCTTGCCAGTCCCCAGCTTGGGCACGTTGAGTTCCCAGATGAACTCCCCCGTCTTCTCATCGAGGCAGTAGACCACGCAACGGTCACCCTTGAAGCGATCACCACGCGGGCTGTCGTTGTTGGTCCCCACGAAGATCTTGCCGCCCGAGACCGTCGGATTGCCGTAGCTCTGCGATCCGAGCTTCGCCACCCACCTGACGTTCTTGGTCGTCGACATGTCGATCTCATCACTGGAGCCCTTGAACTCACCGGCCTCAAAGACCGCCGGCAGCCCTGTCTCGCCGCTGGACATGTTGCGTGTCTCGTCGTGGCCCCACATGGGCCAGTCTCCTTGGGCGACCACCTGCCCCGTTAGGACGCAGAGAACCGGCAAGAGAATCAATCGGCGAAAACTACTCATTGGGGGTTACCGTGATGTTGTCGATGTAGGCCGTGAAACGGCTCTGGGGAGTGAATGCATAGAGCCCAAAGGCTCCATTAGTGTGACCGTTTGGATCTCTCACTTCGATGGTCCAGTCAGCGGGCTCGGGCTCGTCGCGAGGCCAGGCCCTGGCGCGCACCAGGGCGCTGCCATCTGGCTGCATGTCCACGCGAGTCTTGAGGCGATACCACTGGCCCACCTTCATCTTGAAGGGAGCGCTGACCTTGAGGTGCTCCATGTTCGAGCTGACCTCGATCTCCTGGTAGTTCCCCTTGACCACGATCAGGTAGCGCTGGTTCACCATCCCAATCGCGCACATCGAGCGGCGATTACCATCCGAGAGAAAGTCGATCTGCGCCGTGTAGCCAGAGTCATCGGGGTGCCCGATGAATGACATGGTCCGTTGAAAGAGCGGGTTCTCGAGGCGCCGGGCAATGACCTGGGTGCCCTCTCTCTCGATGACCTTCCACTTGATCGCCCCACCGAGCCAGTGGCCTGGCGGAGAGGCAAAGGGAGCATCCCCACCCTTGTCGAGGACCACTCCCTCGAAGTCCTCTTCAAACGGAATGGCCGGAACCACCCGGACGCGAGCCGCACCTACCAGCTCACCACTGGTGGCCTTCACGACCCCAACACCGCTTGCTGGCCCCGTCAGTACCGCAGGCTTCAGGAGCTCCACTTCGTCGGACTCGAGCAGGGCAACCCGGCGACCACGATCATCGAGCTGACGCACCTCGTACTCGAGGGGATCGCCGACGCGGACCGTCGCATCCGCGGGAACAAGCTGTAGCTCTGTGGCCGGTCGAAAGTCAGCCGTGGTGACCGAGGCCACCGGCCAGATTGGAGCGCTCCTTGGAGCGTGCTTGCCGAAGCAATAGAGCCTGTCCGTGGTTTGGACGTAGATCTGACCATTGGCAATCGCAGGTGCTGCCAGGCATGCGCCCGCCAGCTGAACCCTGTCAAGTATCTCAACACCATCAGCACCTGGCTTCAGGATGTAGAAGCTCCCGTTGTTCAAGGGAATGTAGAGCTTCCCATCGGCGGCAACTGGCGAGGCATGCAGTTGGTCCGGGCCGAGCTTCTCGTGCCAATGAACCTGCCCATCATCCACACCGATGCAGACCAGATCGCCGGTCTGGTTCGTGAGGTAGACCCGATCTCCAACCAGGATCGGGGAGGAGGTGAATGCCACCTGATCACTGCGCCAGAGCTCTGCATCAGGCCCCAGGACGCCGTCCTCGCCGACCTCAGCATTCAGATCCAGGGCAACCATGCGGCCAATCACCGAGGAGTCCAGGTTCTCGCGCCCGTGGACCGCGATCAGCCGGTCACCGTGGATCAGCATCGATGAATTCACACCACCGACCGCCATGGGGAAGCGCCAGATCGGACGCCCCGTGCTTAGCTCCACGGCTACTGCGTGTCCGCCTCCGAGCCCGGCATAGAAACGCTGGCTTCCATCGCGGTACTCGACCACCGGCATCGAGAAGGTGCTGTCCTTCGGCGGACCACCAGGGGTTGACCCCCAGACGACCTCTCCGCTCTCCTTGTCGAAGGCGAAGAAGCGGTCCCGCGCGGGCCCGAAGTCCCGGCCCCAGGCAGCAAAGATGAAGTGAATGATCACCAGGTCCCCCACGATCAAGGGTGCTCCGGTACGTCCGTTCGGGAAGGTCAGACGACCGAGAGTCTCTCCCATCGAGACCTCCCAGAGCATTTCACCATCGGCACTGAACGAGTGCAGCAGGCCGGCCGCAGTCATCGAGAAGACATTGCCCGTCTCCGGATCGACTGTCGGGCTACCGATCCCGTAGCGCCGGTAGATGATGTCGCTCAGGAAGTCCGAGTCTCGGTGCTCCCAGAGCAGCTCACCGCTGGTCTCGTCGAGACAGAAGAGAACCTCCTCGGTCAGCTCTCCTTCGCCCTCGTATCCAAGCCCATAGACACGGCCGTTGGAGATCACCGGGGTACCCCTTCCCGCGATCGGATAGGACCAGAGGTGACCCTCTCCATCCAGCGTCAGCTCTTCTATCAGTCCGGTCTCGGGCGAGACCCCGTTCTGTCCGGGACCGCGCCAGTTGAGCCAACCGCGAGCCTCGAAGTTCTGGTGCGCCGAACTGTCAGTCGCCTGGAGATCGGCTGTGCTCGAGGCACAGGAGCTCGCGGCGACCAGAGCGATCAGGGGAGTGATGGGTACCAGGGGGTGCATGACGCCACCGTAGTTTCGTGTGAGGCCTCCGACTCAATGAGCCGCAAGCGGGGGGATCGGATCGGCGGGAGTTCGGGGGTGGGCAGATGATACTCAGACGAGCCCTCGGAAAGGCTGAGACTCGACCGTTGACTGAGCAGGATTCCCAATCCTCTTACACCGAGAAGGCGGCCTCCACAGTGGGTAGGAGCATTCCAGGCCCTGGCTCACTCGCTCTCTTCCTCGGCAATGCAATAAAGAGTCTTCATGCTCCGCAGGTAGAGGCGGCCATCATCGATGATCGGGGAGGCCAGCCACAGCTCGTCCTCCATGGATGGGATCACCGACCTGACCTTCAGCTCTCCTCCGAGCTCGAGGATCGCCACCTCACCCTCCTCGCTCAGGACATAGAGAGCTTCCTGGGTTGCGACGGGAGAGGCCTTGAGGGTAAAGCCCCTCGGCAGACGCTCCTCGAGATACAGGGCCTTGCCACTGACTGCATCAAAGCAGCTGATGAACCCCCTGTCGGAAACGCTGTAGAACAGACCGTCATGGAAGACGGGACTGGCGGTGTAGGCCGTTCCCTTGCTCGAATTCCAGCGAACGGACTCGGTATCGGTCAGGTCACCCTTGCCGCCGAGGGCAATCGCCATCAGGTTCACATCCTTGTGGCCGGTCATCACGAGCACGCTGTCATTGACACGCACCGGTACCGGAATCGGATTGGTTCCAAGACCTGAGCACTCCCAGATCAGCGTACCTTCCTTGAGATCGTAGCTCCGCACAGCGTTGGTGCCGGAGACGATCACCTCCGTGTGATCTCCGACCTTCGTCACCAGTGGAGGCGCCCAGGTCGAGGGCTCGTCTCGCTCCTTACGCCAGCGCTCCTCTCCGGTGTTCTTGTCGAGCACAGAGATGAATGAAGGCCCTTCCTGATCGAAGTTCAGGATCAACGAGTCCCCATGCAGCACCGGGGCAACCCCCTCACCAAAGGCTCGCCGCATCTCCATCTCGATGTCGAAGTCCTTCTTCCACTTCAGCTCGCCATCCAGGTCATAGCAGTAGATCCCCCGCGAGCCGAAGAAGGCAAAGACGTGCTGACCATCGGTGACAGGTGAGTTGGAGGCGAAGCTACCGTAGGTCTTGTGATAGCCCTCGTGCGGGGTCGCGGTCGTGGCCGTCTTGCGCCACAGCAGCTCCCCATTGGTCTTGTCGATACACAGTAGATCGAAGTTGTGCGGGACCAGCGCGCCGCCAGGACGACGCCGCCCCCTCCCCCCGCGCTCGTTCTTCGGCTCGCTCGGAACCTCGCCCTGAGCAATCGCCGTGGTCAGGAAGAGCTTGTCGCCATGAACAACAGGCGTCGAGACGCCACGCCCCTCGATCGGCAGCTGCCAGAGGAGGTTCTTGTCCACCGACCACTCGACCGGAGCCTCTCCCTCGGCCAGGCCAGTGCCCGCAATTCCCCGCCAGCTGGGCCAATCCGGCTCCAAGGAGCCTGGGCTCGTCGCGACGACCAACGGAGAGATGGTGATGGAAGCGGTCAGGAGTACTTGGATCATGGTGTTCAGAGTTGGCAGGAGTCCAGGGGTCCCTGGGCACGTTCGGCCTCGACCGAGGCAACGATGGAGTCCAGGGCCAGGTCAATCTCGCTCTCGGTCGTGGATCGTCCAAGAGAGAAGCGAATGCTGCTGGAGATGGTGCTCTCGGTGGCGCCAATGGCACGCAGGACATGACTCTCCTGGAGCTGTGCACTGGTGCAGGCGGAGCTGGACGAGGCACAAACTCCTTGCAGACGTTTGAGCAGCGACTCGGCGTCAGCGCCCTCGAAGGAGAGGTTTGCGATTCCCGGCAGACGTTCTTCCGCTGGGCCGTTTCGGTGTACGCCTTCGAGACGATTGAGTAGTGCGTCTTCGAGACGCCTGCGAAGCCCCGCTACTCGCCCTGACTCCTCCATCATCTCGCTCGCTGCAAGCTCCGCTGCAGCCCCCAGGCCGACGATGCCGGGGACGTTCAGCGTACCCGAGCGACGACCGCGCTCGTGGCCGCCTCCGTCGATGAGTGGCGCGCAACGAACCCGTGGCGAGCTACGCCTGAGGAACAGGGCGCCGACCCCCTTGGGACCATTGAACTTGTGGGCGGAGAGGCTCAGAAGGTCGATCTTCATCGCATCCACGTCAACCGGAAGCTTGCCCACGGACTGGCTGGCGTCCGTGTGAAAGAGCACTCCGTGCTCGCGAGACAGCCGGCCAAGCTCCGCCACGGGGTGCAGGGTTCCAATCTCATTGTTGGCGTGCATCAAGGAGAGCAGCCGGGGCCCCTGGCCCAAGGCTCGGTCCACAAGCTCGAGGTCAACGACACCCCTCTCGTCCACCGGCAAGACCGTGACCGCATGGCCATGGTGCTCCTCGAGCGAGCTCAAGGGATCAAGGACTGCGTGGTGCTCGGTCCTTGCCGTGACGAAGTGCTTCGGGCTGCGCTCGTAGGCTCGTGCCTCGGCAACTCCCTTGAGGGCCAGGTTATTGGCCTCGGTCGCACCACTGGTGAATACGATCTCCCTGGGGTCAGCTCCGATCAACTGGGCGACCTGACCTCTGGCTCGCTCCACGGCCGCGGCGGCCTCCTGGCCCAGCGGGTGCTGCCGACTCGCTGCATTGCCGAAGTTGCTGGTCAGGTAGGGAGTCATCGCCTCCAGCACCCGCGGATCGAGCGGAGTGGTGGCCGCGTGATCGAGGTAGATGAATGAATCGTTCACGCGATCCCCCCCGCGCTCAAGGGCTGAGCGTACGGGTGAATCTCCTCTTCCGAGCCGATCAATCGCCTGGCTCGTTCCAGCGCCGAGACCGAGAAGATCAGCGGGTAGAGTCGCTCCGAATACCACAACCTGGCGAAGTACAGACCAATGGGCCGGGAGTCAAAGCGAGTGCCTTCAGCCGTGCTCTTCACCAGGAAGCTCGCGGCCCGCTCGACTGACGAGCGTAGCTCCTCTTTGGACCCCAGGCCTGCGGAGACCGAGTCCACAAGTGCCTCGAGTGCAAGAGCCGTCTCCTCCACCGAGGAAGGCAGCTCCGCTCCACCACCGAAGCCGCCGTCTTCATTCTGTACGGACAGGAGCCACCCAAGCCCACGAGCGAGTGCCCGTCGCCAGCCCTCGTCACCTGCAACCGAAGCGGCCCGTAGCACCCGGGAGGTTCCGTAGACGGGGTTTAGCTGCTGGGTGTGCTCCTGGTTCCCGAACCACAACGGCAGCCAACTTCCATCATCACGCTGGGAGGCAACCAGATACCCTCTCGCTCGCAGCATCGACACTCGCAGTCGAGAAACGGTCTGCTCCCGTTCAACACCGATCCAGCGATCCATGCAGGCATCCCAGGCACGCAAGGCGTGAGCGGTGATGTCAGGACAGCTGCGATCGAAGGGCAGCTTCCCCCAGCCCCGACAGAAGGTGGGAATACCACCATCGGCATTCTGGAGCCCACACAACCAGAGAGCGCCAGCCTCCGCCGCTCCATTCCAGCGAGCAGCGGGAGAGGCGTCGAGCGTGAACAGCGCAAGGATGGCCCCCGAGGTGTCATCCGCGTCGGGCACACCTCCCGGAAGATCAGTCCATGCCCAGCCACCGGGTGCTGCGCCAGTGTAGGGATGCGTGACGAGGTGCTGCTGGTCGAGGATCCAGCGCCCCGCCTTGTCCAGAGGCTCCAGTGACTCGCGCTCTTGTGCCTCCGAACCAAGCGCCCCTATCGCGAGCGTCGTCAGCCAGGTGGCCAGGTTGGTGTCGATTGGCCATGAGCCGTCGGAGCGAATGGAGCGGCGCAAGAACTCGAGCCCACGCCTTGATACCGGGTGATCACACCTCCCACAGGAGATCAGACTGAGGACAACGAAGCTGGTCAGTGGCGTCGCCTCCAGGAACCCTCCTCCCTCCGGCTGTATTCGCTCCAGGACCTTCAAGGTCGGTTCCTTGGTCCAGCTGCGCAGTGCTCGCGCCAGGGGATTGAGGCTCGGCCGGTGGTGCTCGATCGCCTGACCGATGGCAATCAGCGCCGGCAAGGCGTAGCTCACCACCGGAAGACCCAGCCACCTGAAGAGCTCACGAGGTAAGGCCGCCAGCTCGTAGGGCAGCCGCGAGATGTTCGCCCAGGAGCTCTTCCTCTGCGCCGGTGTGCTCCCCGGCTGATCGAAGCAGCCTCCGATGGCGCAGGCCACCAGGATCGGCACCGCAAAGGTCCGATCCTCCGCATACACCTCACGCAAGCCCCGCGCCAGGCTGCCCGCGTCCAGCGCTCCGAGCCGCTCGCACAACCAGGCCTCTGCCCGCTCCTTCGCCTGTAGGTGCCCTTCACTCGAGCTACCCAGTCCAAGCGCCATCCAGGAGAGCGCGGTGGTGCTGAGGTTGCTCGGGCTGCAGGTGGTGTCACCAAATCCACCATCCTCGTTCTGCTCCCGTGCCAACCAGCTGAGGCCGCTCGCCACCCGCTCCGGATCAGCCGGGTCCGCGCTTGCAAGCGCCAAGGCTGCACAGGCTGTCGCCGTGGAGAGTGCACTCGAGGAGAGCTCCCCCTCCCACCAGCCTCCCGCATTGCGGGCAGCAAGGAGCCGCTCTCGGGCTCTGTGGAGGGTGCGGTCGATCGCAGTAGCCTCGCTGTTCACGTCGCTGCTCGTGTGGGATGAATCACTCATGAACCGAGGGACAGGTGTCCGAGGGCCAGCAGCGCGTAGTAGACGTACTCCACATCGAGCTCATCGTCCTCCCAGAATGCATAGAAGCCCCGTCCACTCCAAAGGCTATCAATGAAGTCGAGGGTCAGCTCTCGACGCTCGCCAATCGTGAGCCCCAGCACCGAGAGCGCGTGCAGCGCTGTCGCGGTGGAGAGCAGATCCGGCAGGGGCGTCTCTGGAGAAGCGATGAAACCACCCTGGGGATGCTGCCTCGCCAGCAGCCACTCTCCGACCTCTTCCCGCACGGGCCAGTCGAGCTGTCGCAGGAGTGCAGCGGCCGCAGCCGTCGAGGGTGTCGTCCCCACCAGCATGTCCAGGGAGTTGCCGTAGGCGCCATCCCCGGCCCGCAGTGACTCGAAGCTCTCGATCAACGCCTGTCGTTCAGGGACCTCAGCACCGATGTCCTGGTAGACGCCCAGGGCCAGAAAGGCGTGGTAGAGCGTCCCACAGGCTGCGCCCTCGATCATCGCGTAACCACCATCGGCACAGCGGTGGCTCTCGATACTCGCGAGCATGGACTCGGAAAAATCGGGAGCGGGCCACCCCTCTCCGAGAGCCGCCCAGCAACGCACCAGGCAGGCCTTGTGGACGAGGTCGAGCTCCCTGCCGTCCCCGAAGCTCTCCAGGTAGCCACGCACCTTCTCACGGGGAGGCTCAGCCTGAAGCGCAACCATGCTGTCGAGGACGAATGCGGTGTAGTACAGATCGCTCTTCCCCGAACGATCGGCGGCACCGCCGTCGTCGTTGATCTTGCCCTCCAGGAAGGAGGCCACGAGCGGGGTTGCTTCAACCAGCAGGTTCGGCGCCAACCGCGCCACCTGCAGCATTTCGAGCCTCAAACTCACTGCAATATCCCTCGATGAGGTTCTCGTCGCCGAATATCTTGCCAATCACCCGACGCAAGAGCCCCTTTGCCGTGGCATGCCCCATTGGACTCAGGGCCTCCACCGCGTGGTGCTCATAGGCATCGCAGAGTTCGCGGGCCTTGGCGATGATCTTGTGCTCGCCGAGGAAGCCGCGAAGACTCTCCCGGACCGACCCTGGATCCAGCCTGCGCTCCCAGAGCCCCTCGAGGAGCTCACGATCCTCATCCTGCTCGGCCCGCTTGTGGGCGATCGCGAGGATCAAGGAGGGCCGCAGGTCGCCCAGGTCATCCGAGTCCCCATCGCCAAAGAAGTCCTCGATGTCATCGCGGATCTGGTAGGCGATGCCGAGCGCTTCGGAGTAGGGCCCCAGGACCGAGTGAACCTGCTCGTCAGCGCCTGCGAAGAGCGCGCCCAGGCGCAGGGCGACCTCGAAGGCAGGAGCCGTCTTCTCGCGGAAGATCCCGAGCACCTCGAGGGAGCTCAAGGGCCTGGGGTGCCGCGTCCAGTGGAGCTCCGCCCCCTGTCCACGGGAGAGCGCCACGTGACCGCGAGCCGCCTCGGCCAGCAGCGCCGCACGCACCTCGCCGGTGACCTCCAGCTCCGCCAGCAGGCGATAGCCCTCTCCCAGCAACAGATCGCCGACGTTCAAGGCAATCGCCTCGCCGTGCCTGGCGTGCAGGGATTGCTCGCCATACCGAATGAGATCGCCGTCCTCGATATCGTCGTGAATCAGGCTCGCCTTGTGAAAGCACTCAACGGCCACGGCGAGCTTCCTCAGATCGGCCGGCATCCGTGGTGCCTGGGCCTTGCCCTCGCTGGTCACGGCCATCCACATGCAGGTGGCCAGGTAGGGCCGCCAGCGCTTGCCGGCCATCGCCAGCCAATCTCGCGCGATCGCATCGGTCTCCGCGCCGATCCCCTGCGAGGGCCCCATGATCTCCTCCAGTGAGTCTCGCTGGAACCAGTCCCTCACCGTGCCCTTCAACTCCTCGAGGTCGAGACGATAGGTCCGGTCCTCGGCGGAGAGGTGGATCAGGTCGCGCACTTGATCCAGGTCCACATTCGTGTCCCGGCAGTCATCCTGCAGGAGTGGAATCGACATGCCTGGAATGGCCACCGCCTCCATGTGTGGGAAGCACTTCTCGAGCACATTGAGGCACGACACACCGACGATTCCCTCGATCTTGCCGGTCTCGATCATGGCCCGAACGATGGCGGACCCCTCGGCGATCAACACCGCATAACCCAGCTGCTCCGCCTCCCGTGCCAGATCCTCGATCGAGCACAGGCCGCACTCCTTGCACAGCATTCCGAACTGATCGAAGGGCGCAGGGCAGTGCTCTTCCACGCGCAGGCACTTGGGCAGCAGCAGCAGACGGCGGTCATAGGGAACCTGCGCCAGCCCATCACGCCAGCACTCGTTGTTGAGCAGCACGGCCGCATAGTCGGCGTAACGCAGGTCGAGTCCGGCCGCCTCACAAACAGAGGCGGAGTAGGTACGCAGCTCTTCCAGCGAGATCGGGGGCACCAGGCGGAGTTCGGCGATTCGCAGTGCAGCCGCGCTCTTGAGGCGATCTCGCTCGGCACGCCTGTCAGGAATGTTTGACTGCGCCGGTCGAGCGCGCTGGATCGGGAGCCGCCGCGGCAGACGGATCGGATTCTCGCCACCCGCCAGCGGACTCCGCACAGCAGTGGGCGTCGAAGGATCGCTGGTGGTCTCCGGAGCGCTGTCGCAACCGGCACCCCCCACCGGCTGCACGTCTTGCGCAACGGGCTGGGACTCTGAAGAACTAGAACTCTCGAGGGGACTCATCACAGACCTCGCTCAGGTGTAGGCGCCAAAGCCGAAGAACCAGTGCTTCTTGGCGAAGCGGTACATCCAGTGTTTCTCGGGGACCTCGTTTCCGGGGTCATGCTGACTGTTGAGGTGCGACATGGAAAGCAGCTCGGCCATTGCCTCGCCACGGGTAGTGGTGTCGCGCGAGTCGTTGCGCTCGACGACATCCTTCAGGAGATCGGGTCGCTCCAGCACGATACAGCCACGCGTGGCACCTGCCGCGGTCTCGCGGAAGTCCGCGAGCAGGTTCGACTCGGTCATGGTCTTGAAGATGTCCCCATCGTTGTCGTGGATCGATTCATTCGCAAATTGAACGATAGGACAGGGCTCGATGTCACCGTAGGGACTGATGTGATGGCTGATACCGGTCGCCGCTGGACAGAGGGCCTGACCTTGATCGTCCCAGTAGGCGTCCACGAAGCCGATTGGCTTCTCGTTGCGCATCTCCACGGCGAAGTTCCGCACCCGGTGCACCTGCTCGGGAGTCAGGGCCAGCTCCGGCGCCGCGTCGGGTCCAACTGCGCGGTAGGTATGGAACCAGTTGTAGTGCACCCCCAGCTCGATCAGTCGGTCGACCCATGCCTCGGTCACGAGGTCATCGTAGTTGGTCTGACAGATGCTCGAGGCCACACCTGTGATCAGCCGCGCCTTCACACAGGCCTCGATTCCCTTGAGGGTCCTGTCAAGCACGCCATCACGACCGCGCCGCTCGTCGCTGACCACCTCGGAGCCCTCGACGCTGATCAACGGTGTGGCATTGCCCACTCGTCGCAGCTCGGAGGCCAGCTCGTCGGTGATCTGGTGGCCATTGGTGAAGATCTGGAAGTAGCAGTCGGGGTGCGCCTCCAGCATCTCGATCAGATTGGGATGCATGAAGGGCTCGCCACCCAGGATCCCGAAGAACCGATTGCCGTGCTTCTTGGCGTTCTCGATCAGGCGATTCCAGTCGTCAAGAGAGATCATCTCTCGGGGCGCAGCGACATCGACCCAGCAACCGGTGCAGCGCAGGTTGCAGGAGTTGATGATCGAGACGTAGAGGAACGGAGGGAACACCTGCCCCTGCTTCAGTCGACGCTTGAAGCGCTGGACACTCAGCATCCCCTTCCAGCCGAAGTTGTAGGCGAACTTCCACAGGACGCGCATGTCCGTCGAGCGCAGCATGCGCCCTGCCATGGAGATCATCATATGTCCCACTCCTCCGGCGATGGTGCAGGCCGCGACGCTTCCTGGTCAGCGATGGTCTGCGAGGCTGCTCGACGCCGCTCTGCCTTTTCCTTGGCGCGCCGGGTGCGCTCTTCAATCTCTCCCGCAGAGGGCAGGGTCATCAGGACCTCATCGGGAATGTCCAGGGACTCCTTCAGCTCCTTGAGGCAGCGCTTGCGCTCCAGCAGGGCCTTGGACTCGTCTCTCTCGGTGGAGAATCGCTTGCGGGCAGTATCGCTTCGGTCACGCAAGGAGGAATAGATGTCACCTCCGAGCAGGGCGCTGATGTCCACCTTCATCGACTCCTTCTGGATGTCTTCCTTGCGGACCACATCACCGTTGATCGGCCCCTTTCCGTACTTGGGAAAGAGGATCGCGACCTCGGGGCAGACGCGACTGCAGGCGGGACAGTTGGTCTTGCAGTTGTCCTCGTTCTGCACCTGGATCTGGCCGTTCTCATCGGCTCCGTAGACATCGAAGAGACAGAACGAGAGGCACTGCATGCAGTTGGTGCAGAGACCGAAGTCGATCACGGGAAACCACGGAGTCCACTGCCCCGGATCCGAGAGCTCGCGCTGGCTGCGCAGGTCGGCGAGGTTGGTCACCACCTGCTCGGCTGTCATCGCTGCAATCCGAATCCAGGGAGTCCCCGGGGTGACCACTTCTTCGTCGTCTCCAACCTGCAGGACCGCCATGGCGGGCCGAGCGCAGTCGGAGGAGCGCCGCTCGACGGGATGGCCCGCCTCCAGCAACTGGGCCAGGAGCTCGTGACGCCGGGAACTCTCCAGGCGCCCGGAGTCGCGACGTTCACGCAGCAGCACACGTAGCTCCTGCGAATTCGCCTGATCCGCCAGCTTCGTGGACTTCATGCTCCACTCTCCCTGTCCGTCATGAGTCCCAGTGCCTGGGAGAGCTCTGCCGCGCTCGACTCACGCATGTTGTGCAGCTCGACCTCCTGGGGCAGCTCGTGCCCAGCTGCGTGGAACAGCCAGCGCACCGAGCGCGGGTAACAGGCGACGATGCGGAGCTCAGGATCACCTGCGTAGTCCGCGAGCGCCGGGTCCTTGCGAGCGCTCATCTCGCAGAGATCGGGCACCGCCTCGAAGTCGCCATCGGAGTCCCCGAGCTGCTCGAGAAGCTCGTGCTTGACCCTTGCCGGAACGACCTTGGCATAGGCGCAGTGACAGTACAGGAGGCGCTTGTCACCGCTCATGAGGCTCCTCCACCTGCTCTGACCTCTTCACGGTGCGTCGGTACGGGAGGAGCCGGCCGGAAGTGCTCGTGGTGTTCGACCTCCAGCTCGAGCCCCGTGACGGACTCGGAGATGCCCTTCAGTGCGTCCAGAGAGAGCTCGAGCAAGAGCTCAGGGTCAGTCTCTGCACGGAGGTTGAGGATCAGCTGCCCACGACTCACGCCATCGAGCAGTGCCTCGCGCAGGTCCGCTCCCGAATCATTGGCCGTCATGCTCAAGGCAGCCAGCTGGCCGCCTGCCTCCGGCGAATCGAGAGTGACCTTGAGGTGTGCGATCTCCAGGTCACGAGCGTCGAGCCCTGCCAGAAGACGGTCGGAGAGCTGCACCAGGAGCTCATTGGCATTGAACTCCTGGTCGCTGGTCAGGGACGCAGTCAGGTTCAACCAGCCGAGCAGGGCCTCACCCTCGGCATACAGCTGGTAGTCGACGTCCATGGTCACATCAGGCTCATCCTCCTCAGCCAGCACTCGCTCGAACCACTGATCAAGGCCCTCTCCCTCCAGGGCCGAGGCACACAGGACCTCTGCCCGTGGATAACGCTCCTCGAGAGTGGCAACCAGCTCATCGATTTCCCTTCGCTCGTGTCGGTCACACTTGTTGACCACGATCAGTCGCGCCTCTTCGAGCTGTCTCTCGTAGACATAGACGACCTTCTCGGAAAACGAGCGTCCTTCCTGCAGACCCAGGATCCGTCGTGCCCTGCCTGGGTCGACCATCACGCTCAGTGGCGAGATCACGAAGCGCTCCCCGTAGATGCGTCTGAGCGGATAGCTGACCGTCGCGACCAGGTCCGTGCAACTACCCACCGGCTCCGCGATGAAGACCTCGGGGCGTAGCTCTCTCTCGAGTCGCTCGGCCGCCTCGCTCAGCGAGTTGAAGCGGCAGCAGAAGCAGCCCCCGGCAATCTCCTCCACCGAGAATCCATGACTGCGCAGGATAGCCGTGTCCACCAGCCCTGTGCTCTGGTCGTTCGTGATCAGGCCGACTCGCAAGCCCTCATCGCTCAAGCGTCTGGCGAGTGCCGCAACCGCCGTGGTCTTCCCTGCACCGAGGAAGCCACCGATCATGATGTAGCGGGCACGAGTGTCCGTCATCGCTCCGCCCCCTCACCTTGCTCGCCGAGCATCTTGTCGATCGTCATGTCGAGAAAGCTCGCATAGCCCTCGGCGCTCACGCACTCGACGGCCGGCTCACCCGCGAGTGAGAACAACCACCCACGGTCGTAGGGAGATACATGCAAGGCCCCGATCTCATCGTCCAGAGCCGGGTTGGCGCCGGCAAACACTCCGGTCATGGGGCTGTAGAGGTCGGTCACTGCCTTGAATCCCTCCAGCCAGCCGACCACCTGTCCCGTCTCGACCCGCTGATCGATCCTGGTCTCGAACTCCAGCTCCACGGGTTCACCGAGCATGCGTAGTGCGAAGCGCGTCAGACCGATTTGCCACAGGTCGGCCTGAACACTGCGGAGCCACATGTGCCCAGCGGTGTAGAGCCGGCCCCGGGGGAGCTTGGTCTTGAATTTTGCCCTCTGGAAGTCGAGGACTGCGTCACCCTCGGACATGGGGATGGTGATGGGGATCGATACAGCAGGGGCGTTCGAACTCGTGTCCGTCTCGTACCGGGACAACCGGGATGAAGAATGCACGACTGCGGCCGGGATTGTACTCCCATCCCAAGGGCGTTGAGCGTGCCTAACATCAAACTCACCTGCTGGCACCTCCATCAGCCATCGTGGCAGTTGGAGGTACCGCACAGGGATTGCCGCACCTAGGCTAGACTCGGCCCCCGGTCGCTCCGACCTGAGCCGCAGCCGAGCGCGCCGCGCCTTGCAAGACCAAGCTTCATGTTGAACAAGAGACATCTGACTCCGGGGAGTGCCCCGCTGTGGGCCCTCCTTGGTGTCTCCGGCCTGTTCGTACTGCTGAGCCCCCGCTCCTCAGCACAAGAGGCCCTCTGGCCTGACTACAGGGGTCCTGGACACGATGGCCAGGCAGGAGAGGCCGCCCTGCCGCTGACCTGGAGCGAGACCTCCAACATCTCCTGGAAGACCCCGCTCGAGGGACGGGCCTGGTCCTCGCCCGTGATCTCCGAAGAAGAGATCTGGCTGACCAACGCCAGCCCCGATGGAGCTCAGCTTTCCGTCCTGACGGTCTCACTGGAGTCGGGTGAGCTTCTTCGGGACCAGCTGCTGTTCGAGGTCGCCGAACCTCAGCCGATTCGAAACAAGATGAACTCCTATGCTTCTCCCTCGGCTGTGCTCGAGGGGGGTCGGGTGTACGTGCACTTCGGAACAGCTGGAAGTGCCTGCCTGGATGAAGAGACCGGTCAGGTGCTCTGGAAGCGCAGCGACATCAACTGTGAGCACCTCGAAGGACCGGGCTCCTCCCCGATCATCTACGAGGGGCTCCTCATCTTTCACGTGGACGGCGCCGACGTGCAGTTCGTGATCGCCCTCGACAAGGAGACGGGCAAGACGGTCTGGAAGTCCGAGCGCTCCAGCGAGCTGGCCAAGCTGCCCGAGGATCTACGCAAGGCCTACTCCACACCCATCCTGCTGGAGACCGAGGACAGGGTTGAGCTGATCAGCACGGGTGCGGCTCGAACCTTCGGCTACGACCCCAAGAGCGGCAAGGAGCTCTGGCACATCAACCATCCCGGGTTCTCCATGTCTGCACGCCCGGTCACCGGCGCCGGCCACGTCTTCATCAATACCGGCTACATGCGACCTCAGCTGTGGGCGATCACAGCTGGCGGCAGTGGTGATGTGACCGAGTCCCACGTGGCCTGGAAGTTCACCAAGCGTGTCCCCACGATGTCCTCGGCGATCCTCGTCGAGGACCTGCTCTTCATGGCCAACGACGCGGGCATCGCGACCTGCCTGGATGCAAAGAACGGGGAGCTCCTGTGGCAGGAGCGTATCGGGGGCGAGCACAGTGCCTCACCCATTCACGCCAATGGCCGGGTCTACTTCTTCGATCGTGAGGGAAGGACCAGGGTCCTGGCTGCATCGAAGGAGCTGAAGTTGCTCGCCGAGAACACCTTGGACAACGGCTTCTACGCCTCACCAGCTGTGGCCGGCAAGGCCCTCATACTTCGGACCACGGCTCACCTCTACCGAGTAGAGGACTAGCGAGGCGTCAGAGCTGAGGTCCGCCGTGCGGCAAGGGCTCGGGCACGTCAGCAAACTGACCGACCGCCTCGAAGAATGGTGAGTAGTCCCGGTCGAGGTGCCCGATCAGGCAATCGGTCAGATCAGACCGGAAGTCCGGATAGCGCCGCAAGAACTCACCGAAGTTGAAGTCCTCGTCGTAGAAGGCGTGGACCAGCCGACGCATGGGCTCCATCTGCTGGCGGAAGGCAGTCCCGTAGTCCTCGAAGCGGGATGCTGAGTAGTCCCCGGCCTGGAGGGCAGCTTCCACGGCGTCAGCAGCCATCACTCCGCTCATGAGGGCGAAGTAGACCCCCGATGAGAAGACCGGATCCAGGAAGGAGAAGGCGTCTCCCACGAGCACCAGCCCCTCGGCTGCACAGTGCCGTGAGCGGTAGGAGAAGTCGCTGGTGATCCTGAAGTCCTCCACCCGCCTGCCTGGCTCGAGACGCTTCTGGATCCACTCCTGCACGCCCACCTCACGCTCGAAGATCTCCTGGATCGTGTTCGATCTCTTGAAGAGGTACTCCTTCTCAGCCACCACTCCGATGCTGACCCGGTCATTGGGCAGCGGGATGTACCAGAACCAGCCCTTCTCGGGGAGGTAGGCGATGGTGGTGGTGCCCTCATCCACCCCCTCGTCACGTAGTGCACCTTCGTAGTAGGTCCAGATGGCAAGCTTGCGCAGCTTCTCGTCGGGAACGCGCCAGCCATTGCGCGTCTGGCTGAAAGCCTCACGGCCGCTGGCATCGATGGTGACCGGGGCTTGCAGTTCATGCTCCTCACCCTCCGGGTTCGTGCACCTGACACCACTCACGCCGCCACCGGCGTTCTTCAGGAAGGCCTTCACCTCGGTCTCAGCGAAGAACTGGACGCCCTTGGCCAGGGCATTGTCGAGCATCAACTGGTCGAAGTCCTTGCGGACCACCTGCCAGGTCTTCGCACAGGGGTGCTCGGTGTGATCGAAGAAGTAGTAAGGCCGAGAGACCTTGCCGTCGATCCCGGCGAACTGAACGCTGTTCTTGGGAACCACGAAGCCCGACTCGTCCAGGGCCTCCACGAGCCCCAGTCGCTGAAGCGGGTACCAGCAGAAGGGAATGAGGGACTCACCGACCTTGTAGCTGCCGATCGGCTCCTTCTCCACCAGGGCCACCCGGCGCCCGGCCTCGGCCAGCAGAGAGGCGACGGTGGTTCCAGCAGGCCCTGCTCCGATGACGATCGCGTCGAAGTCGCTTGCGTTGTTCTTGGTCATTCTGATCTCGGACGATCTCCAGGGCCTAAAGCTACTCGAAGTGAGCTCCCCGGTCCTTCACCTGCGCCCCAAGAGTGCTGCCGGAGACTTCGCCCCCTGCGGACCCGTGGATGCAGGTGGAGGTAGCCGAAGCCAATCCTCGAGACCTGCATCTAACGGACCGCCCCGTACGAAAACCCTCCCGTGCTCCTCTTCAACGCCTCCTGCATCGCAGTCCTCGCCCCCCTCAGCCTCCTCACTCTCCAGGAAACTGGCGCTGAGACCCCCCAGGCAGCCGAAGAAGCCGAGAGCTCTGCGGGGCGCTGGAGCCAGTGGAGGGGTCCGGACCGCTCCGGACACTGCCCGGGACCGGCCTGGCCCGCCGAGCTGAAAGAGCAAAACCTGAGCCGCCAGTGGCGAGTCGAGGCTGGCCCCAGCTACTCAGGCCCGATCGTCGACGACGAGAGGGTTTACACCACCGCAACAGTCGACGAGGAGCGCGAGGTCGTCACCGCCTACGACCGCGAGAGCGGCGAAGAGCTGTGGTCACGGAGCTGGGAAGGCGCCATGAAGGTCCCCTTCTTCGCAGCCCGCAATGGCTCCTGGATTCGATCGACACCTGCCCTGGACGAGGGGCGGCTGTTCGTGGCTGGAATGCTCGACGTGCTCGTCTGCCTCGAGGCGAAGACGGGTGAGGTCGAGTGGACGCTGGACTTCCCCGCCACCTTCGACACCAAGCCCGAGGACTTCGGCTTCGTCTGCTCACCCCTGGTATGGGGCGCGCATGTCTACGTGCACACCGGTTCAGGACTCTTCAAGCTGGAGAAGAGCACCGGCAAGGTCGTCTGGCGATCACTCCACGATGACGAGGCCACCATGATGAACCGGGGCGCCTTCTCCTCGCCAGTCTTCGCCACCCTCGCGGGCAGTGATCAGCTGATCGTTCAAGGGCGTGAGATCCTCTACGGCCTGGACCCCGAGAGTGGAGAGGTCCTCTGGAACGTTCCGGTCAAGACCTTTCGCGGCATGAACATCCTGACCCCGGTGCCCTGGGAAGACGGCGTCTTCACCTCGGCCTATGGCGGCAGGGCCCACTTCTTCACCCTGGAGGTGCAAGAGGACGGTGAGCTGGTTCCCGAGCAAGCCTGGACCAACCGCGCCCAGGGCTACATGTCCACCCCCGTGGTGATCGACGGCTTCGCCTACATCTACCAGCGCAGCAAGCGACTGGCCTGCGTGGACCTGGTGGAGGGAACCGTGGCCTGGATCTCCGAGCCGATCGGAGACGAGTACTGGTCACTGGTCGCCCAGGGGGACAGGATCCTGGCCCTCTCCGAGTCAGGTGAGCTGCACCTGGTCGCGGCGAACCCCGAGCGCTACGAGCTGCTGGCCTCCCTGCCGGTCTCCGAGAGCGAGACCTGGGCGCACCTGGCCGTGGACGATGATCAGCTGTTCGTCAGGGAGCTGGACGGCCTGACCGCCTTCAGCTGGAAGGAGGCAGAGGCCGGCCAGGCCGAGTAGGCAGGCCGCGATCAGAGGCGACCGCTGATCACCAGGGACCCCCGCGGGATCGAGAACATGAAGGCCGTCACGGCGCTGGCGCTGACGCGCGAGTCGCTACCGTACATGGCGTTGTCCCGGTTCGGCTGGTAGTAGTAGGTCTTGTCCCCGCACTGCGCCAGGGCGAACCACCAGCGGTTGGCGTCCATCAACGACCGGAAGCACTGGGCCTTGAAGCTGGACGCCGCAGCGGCGAGCCCCATCCCGAGCTGAGGCGAGCCGTGGGTGTCTGGAAAGCTCTCGGGGTGCTGCTGGATCATGGCCAGGTGGTGAAAGGCTCTCCTGCGGTAGCGGGTCTGGGGATAGGGAGCGAGCCGGTTCGCCAGGGCCGAGGCCGACGTGCGCCCCTGATCGGCCCAGTTGGTCGGACCCGCGACCACGTCCTTGTACCAGACGTAGCCGTTCTGTCCCGTACCCCGGGCCAGGAAGGCGTAGGCGAAGTCGTGGTGCTCACGGGAGATCTCGAGACCACAGCGCTTCATCAGCGAGAGGGCCAGCGCGCCCTGACCGGTCAGCATCCCAATCGGACCGTAGCCCTCGAAGCCAGGGTTGTGTCCCCAGCCCCCGTGAGAGTCCAGGTAGTCATCGGGAAAGGTGCCAGGGTGGGTGACCTGGGCATTGGGGTCGACCTGCGAGTGCATCGTGTACTGCCCGGCCATCAGGAAGTCACGCACCTCCGTCAGCTCCGGAAGCACCCAGGCCTCCCCCGTCAACAGGTAGTACTCGGAGAGGACAATCGCCGCCGTCATGTACTTCCAGTTCGGAAGCGAGCTGCTGTCGGTGGTCGAGGTGGTCGAGGCCAGGAAGGCAAGCCCATTCTTCAGGGCAAGGTCATGCTGCAGTCCTTCCCCTGCTGCCAGCAAGGCCAGGTTGGCGTAGAGGTCATTGACGGGGTTGCCCCATGAACCGTTGGGCTTCTGCTCCACGACGAGGAAGTCGAGCAGCTCCTGCAGGATGAGCTCGGACTTGGGGCAGTTCTCGGGAAAGGTGGGCGAGAAGGCTCCGTACTCCTGGCCAATCACCAGCACCTCGTCGCGTACCGCTCCACCGGCATCGACACGGACACTCAAGTTGCCGCCTCCCGCTGTCGACTGGGCCGCCTCGAGGGCGACGGCAAACTCTCCCACCGGCCCCCTTGCGCCGAAGACGCTCTCGCCATAGCCGTTCTCATGGGCCTCGATGAAGCTGGCACCACTGACTCCGACGATGGACTCTCCGACTGCGATCTTGCCGTCCGCCGGCGAACCGGGAAAGACGTACCTCACCACCATGGTCTTGGGAGCGTTCTCGACCAGCTCGATGCGGAGCCCGGTGATCCCCAGGTTGTAGTACCAGCCAGGTACAACCGCATCAGGCCCCGTGTTCGCCTGCTGGTTCCAGGGGGAACCATTGGGAAAGTAGTGAACCTGGGCCGTCGAGCTGGCGGCGAGTAGCAGGATGGAGGGCAAGCAGAGCGAGGAAGCGGACAGTTTCATCTTGTGCAGGATCTGGATGTTCGAGAGGTTGTCTTCCAAGAGCCTAGTTCAACCGGAGTGAACCAGCCAGATGCCCTGGCTCATCGATCTCGCGACTGGCTCGAGCGCCCTGCACAGGCACCCCGAACGCATCGAGCGTCCGGGGTGCCAGCTGTGACCCGAGCCGGGGGCCAATGGCAAGGAGCCAGGCCCCAAGACCACTGGATCAGGGATCGACCTGGATCGTGCTGATCGAGCTTGCGAAGTAGGCTCCCCCGGAGTCCTGCGTGACCATCTGGCAGTAGACCGTCTGGCCCTGCCAGGAGTTCGGGCAGAGAGTTCGAATGAAGCCCAAACCAACCGCGTCGAGGATCAGTGTTCTGCTCTTCACGGGGTTCGCCAGCACATCGAAACCGTTGACCTGTGCGGTCGTGGGATCCAACGCGTAGCTGAAGACAGCGGTCGTGCCTGGAGTACCACCGAGATTCGCACTGATTGGAAATCCAGCAATCGCCACTGAAGCCACGGTGTGGCGGGGCGGGTCGGTCACGGTGTACTCGAACATGAGCCCGTTGCTGGGGGCCCCCGCAGAGGCGGTGATCACCGTCTGACCAAGCGCTGTCGGCTTGGGTAGTTCCACCTCCAGTCGCCCCGACGAAATGGGCTCGAGGTTGGACAGGTCGACGAGCTGGGCACCCACATGAACCAGATGAACTCCATCGAGTTCGGAACCACCCAGCAAGACCGTCGCAACAGTGTTCTGCGCAACCGTATCGAAGGCCGCAACGCTCGAGGGGCTCACGAAGGCCAGGGAGGGAGTCACGCCTGGGGGGATCAGGTCAAAGCAGCTGGTGTTGTTGGAAATTGTCGATGAGATTGAGGCGATCGTACTCGATCCGAACGTAAGCGAAGGTTTGCCGATCGCCGGCCACATCAGCCCACAGTCCGGTTCACCGTCGCAATGCTTGGCGCCAAGTTGGTGCCCTAGTTCATGGGCCATCAGCGCTACTCGCTTAGAGAGGCTTTCCATTTGGCTGCCTAAACCAGCCGATTGGGGTGTACAGGCACAGCCAATACAACTTGCTAAGCCTCCGTTTACATAGCTGGCTCCTGTGAACAGATAAGCAACTCGATACTCCCCGGTGTGACGAGTCACCAGATAGTTGCGAAGGTCGAACAATAGCTGACCTTCATTTTCAAAGAGAGGATCAAAAGGGTCCGGTTCCGCCGTCCAAACCTCGAGAACAGTGACCCGGAACCGAAGGTTGACGTAGTACTCGTAGATCGAGGACACGTAGTAAGTCGCCTCTTCCATCAGCTCCTCGGCGTCCTGAACGCTGAGCCCCTTCGCGAGGAAGTACTCGTAGTCCGCCTGAAGAGCTAGATCACACTGGAGGCTGGTCACCAGGTTGGTCGAGCCACCTGAGGTGAGGCTGCTGCCGATCGACGAACCGGCTGCTTGCCGGCCCCCGGCTGACGGACTCGGCCCCTGCAGGTGGCCCGAACCCTGCGCCGACGAGCCGACGACTCCACAGTCCGGCAAGCTGACACTCTCCTCCAACCAGCGAACCTCTCCATCGGCATCGGAGAAGAAGCGGACTCCTGAGGGTTGAAAGACCGCTCCTGAGACGACTCCATCGCGAACACTGGCCTTCACGGGGAACTCGTGGTTGCCAGAGCGGATGACACAGTCGAAGAGCTGGAGGCTGGCTCCGACACGAGGCACCCGACGCATCGACGAGAAGCGCTCGGCCACCAGGGAGTCTCCGTCACCGAGGTCGTAGGTTCCGTCTCCAAGCAGGACGCTCTCCTTCAAGGTGACCAGGTCCAACCTGTCGATGGCCTCCTGAGGGCTGATGACTGGACTATCTACAAGTGCAGGGGCGAATAGAAAAATGGATGAGGCAATTATCATGGCAGTCCCTTTGTCGTTTGGACCGATTCATGGGGGAGCGATACGCTCGCAGGTATCACGTGCCAGTCGGACATGAGGCAGTTCATGGCCACCGACACATGGGGGGAATCGGTATCTGGTTGTTACCTCGAGTGTTCGAACCCGAGGTAAGGAATGGCCGGAACAGCGCGAAGTGCACTACCGGTCTCATTCAGACAAGCGGAGACCCGGTCAGGCTGTTACACGGGCTGCGAAGAAACCCCTCGAGCGCCGGGCTCCTCTTTCGGGCCGCCCCAGCCATGAGGCTCTCGCCATCGAAGAGCTCCGCGGGGCTCGGCTTTGCCTCAATCGGCTTCACCCTTCGTACGGGGATCCCAGGGGGCTCGACCCGTACTTTATAGATGGTCGGGGCGAGAGGATTCGAACCTCCGACCTCTGCAACCCCATTGCAGCGCGCTAGCCAGGCTGCGCCACGCCCCGACCGAGGGACGGAGGTTATAGGGCCTGGATCCGGTAGCGTCAATCTGACGCAGCCGGAACTTGCCGCTGAAGCCTCCGCCCCCCAGAATCTCCCCATGGCACGTCCGGGTAGACAGCTCAGAGCAATCGGCAGGGTGGTCAGGAGGCGTCACCGCACCTGGATGGCCTCCATGACCCTCGCCACCATCGGATGGGCCGTGATCTGGATCTCGGTCTGCGTGGCTCGCTGGGTGCCCGGATGGGCTCCCGATCCGACCATCAGCTTCAACGCTGCCTCCTTCTTCGCCCTGGTCGGGCTGGGGCTGGGCATCTTCACCCTGAGAGCCAAGCTCGCCTGGATCCTGATCACAGGAGCTCCCCTGTTTGCCAACGGGAGCCTCCTGAGCCTGAGGTACGTCATCCCCGACCTCCTCGAGCCCCCGCAGCTCGCCGAGGAGAGCGCTCGAGAGGGCGCCCCTGCGGCCTCGGCCTTCAGGCCTCGATAGGATCGCTCAGGAGCAGCATCACCGTACCGGTGACCGCCGTGCACACGGTGAAGACCAGGACACTCCAGGCCGCTCGACTGTGCAGGCCCCGGAACTTCGGATTGCGAATGGTCAGGATACCGGTCACCAAGGGCAGCAGATAGGCCGCCGTGTTCAGACGGGCCATCGACATGTGCACCGGGGTGATCCAACCCGCAGACTCGAGGTCATAGAGCTTCCCGAGCTCCAAGGCGAAGAAGATGGTCGTCCCCAGCATCAGGACTGCCCCGGCAACAAAGCTGAGGTGAGCCCTGCGCCTGGCCTTCATCCCTGTCACCACGGCGCAACCCAAGCAGGCCAGCGTCAGTACCAGGGAACCAAGGAATCCAAGGGTCGGCGAAATCACTGCTCCTCGCTTGAGAGCCCGTCCATCTCCCCTACCAGGTCTCTTCTCATCAGGTCCAGCACCGCCTCGCGCGGATCCTTCTTCTCAAACAGGATCGCGTGGACCTGTTCGGCGATGGGCAGCTCGAGGCCACGCAGGTCGGACTCGGGCCCGAAAAGGGCCTTGGTCGTCCAGACGCCCTCGGCCACCATCTTCATCCGACCGAGAATCTCCTCGAGGGTCTCTCCAGAGCCGATGGCCTCTCCGACCGCGCGGTTGCGCGAGTGCTTGGAGCAACAGGTCGTCACCAGGTCACCGAATCCAGCCAGACCGAAGAAGGTCGCCTGCTTGCCACCACGCTGCTCGCCGAAGCGCGCCATCTCGACCATGCCACGGGTGAGCAGGGCAGACTTGGCATTATCTCCGAGCTGGAGTCCGTCGGAGATGCCTGCCGCGAGGGCGATGACGTTCTTGAGGGCACCTGCCAGCTCGGCTCCTGAACGATCCGACGAGGTGTAGACACGCAGGGACTCCGAGCTGAAGGCTCGCTGTCCGGCCTCCGCCAGGCTGGAGTCCTCACTGGCTATCACCACCGAGGCCGGCAGGCCCCGGGCGACCTCCTCCGCGTGGCTGGGCCCCGTCAGGACCCCGAGGGGTCGATCACCCAGCACATCACGCAGGATTTCCGTGGGAGCCGAGAAGGTCTCGATCTCCAGACCCTTGGTGGCCGAGATCACCGGCATGGATCCGTGCAGGGCGTCCTCGAACTTCAAGGCCACGCTGCGCAGGAACTGGGTGGGGACCACGCTGATCACCAGGTCAACCCCTTCCGCGCTGGAGTAGGGGTCTGCGGAGAAGTTCATCTCCTCCGGCAGATGTATCCCTGGCAGGTAGGGCTCGTTCTCGCGCTTCTCGCCCATGGCCTCAGCCTGCTCGGCGAAGGCACTCCAGAGCGTCGTCTCGATGCCCTTGCGACACAGCAACAGAGCCAGGGTCGTGCCCCAGCTACCGTCCCCCAGGACGAGGGCCTTGCGCACCGTGTTCTCGCTCATCTCACTTACTTCCTGGCAGGTCTTCCCTGCGCCAGAGTTTCTTCCAGAGCCTGGTCCGGCTCTCTTTGCCCTCCAGCAGGTGCCTCATGTTCGATCGATGCCTGACCAGGATCAAGGCCGTAAGCAGCGCAGTTCCCAAGATTATCTCAGGAGGGTGGCCGAGCCACCAGGCGGTCACCGGAAAGGACAGGCCCATGCAGATGGAGGAGACGCTCACATAACCGAACAAGAGCAGGGTCAGCACCCAGACGGCACCAGCCACCAGCACGATTCCCGGGTCGATGGCGAGGATGACACCAAAGCCCGTCGCCACGGCCTTGCCTCCTCGAAAGCGCAGGTACAGCGGCCAGACGTGGCCACAGACGGCCGCGGCGCCACAGGCCACCATCCAGGTCGGATCATCTCCAGCCAGGAAGAACACCGGGGCATAGCCCTTGAAGGTATCGAGCAGGAAGGCGGTCAGCCCCAGGGGCACCCCCAGGGTTCGCATGGCGTTGGTGGCGCCGATGTTACCGCTCCCCACCTGGCGCAGATCGACACCCTTGATCACACGACACATCAGGAACCCGAAGGGCACTGCTCCGATGAGGTAGGCCAGGATCACCCGCCAGGTGAGCCCGCCCGGGTCAGTCAGGCCGAGGAAATCCATCGCTGTCAGGGCGGAGGCTACTCTTTTGGGGTCGCCCCCATCACAGCATTCCAGTGGATGGATGCCCGAATCGAGGTCAGGGGGGGGACAGGGCCTCCAGGAGCCGTAGACTTCTCCGACCTTGAAGACGATTGGAGTGGATACCGGCGGCACCTTCACCGACCTCGTGTTGATCGAGGACGGTGAGCTGCGTGCCGAGAAGCTACCCTCGACCCCCGATGATCCCTCCCGAGCCGTTCTCGAGGGCATCGAGAGCCTCGGCGGAGCGGGGAGCGGCGACGAGGTCGTCCACGGCACCACCGTGGCCCTGAACGCACTGCTGACCCGGCGCTTTGCACCCGCCGCGATGGTCGTGAACGAGGGCTTCCTCGACATGATCGAGATCGGTCGCCAGGCGCGCCCCGAGCTCTACGCCCTGCACCCGGTCAAGCGGCCTGCCCTGATCCCACGCGAGCTACGCTTCGAGGTCTCACAACGCTCCTTCCCTGGGACAGACGGCAAGCTGCACCAGGAGCGTGCACCACAGCCCGACGAGCTCGCGACCCTCGCCCGACGAATCGGACGCTCGAAGGCCCAGAGCATTGCGGTCTGCCTGCTGCACGCCTACGCCGATCCCGAGATCGAGCTGCGCGTCGCTCGCGCCCTGGAACCCCTGGGCCTGCCGATCACCTGCTCTGCCAGCATCCTGAGGGAGTTTCGCGAGTTCGAGCGCTTCTCGACCACCTGTGCCAATGCGGTCCTGGTACCGATCATCTCCGGCTACGTGGAGCGGCTCGCTCGATCCCTGCCGGACGTGCGCCTCTCGCTGCTGCAATCCAGCGGCGGCACACTTCCAGCAGAGCGCGCCGCCCAGGAACCCGCGCGCCTCCTGCTATCGGGACCGGCCGGTGGAGTGGTCGGTGCAGCTCGAGCCGCTCGTGATGCAGGGCTCGAACGGCTGGTGACCCTCGACATGGGCGGAACCAGCACCGACGTGGCCTTCCACGACGCTCGCTCGCGACTGGAGGACAGTGTCAGCAGCGCGGAGGTGGGCGGAAGCCCGATCGGCCTGCCTGCGCTCGACATCCACACCATCGGCTGTGGTGGTGGATCGCTCGTGCATCTGGATGCGGGAGGCATTCTCCACGTGGGCCCTGCCAGTGCTGGCGCCGATCCCGGTCCCATCTGCCATGGCAAGGGAGACGCCCCCACCGTCACCGATGCCCACGTGCTGCTTGGGCACATAGCCTCCGGGCACTTCCTTGGCGGACGACTCGAGCTGGACGTCGATGGGGTCGAACGGGCCTTCGAGCAGCTGGGCAAGCGACTCTCCGCGACCCCGGTCCAGGCCGCACGGGCCGTCCTCGAGGTGGCCAGAGCCGCCATGCGCAGGGCGGTCGGCGTCGAGACCATGCAGCGCGGGCAGGACCCCCGCAGCCTTCCGGTGGTGGCCTTTGGCGGCGCCGGTGGACTCCAAGGTGCCGCCCTCGCAGCTGGGCTCGGGATGCCCGGCGCCCTGATTCCTGCCATGCCCGGTTGCCTCTCCGCCTTCGGAATGGCGACGGCGGACGCTCTCTCCGATCACTCGCAGACCCTGCTGGCCCCCCTGGCGAGCTGGGGGTCCCGCGATCGCCGCAAGGTCGCACGAGAGCTCGCGGACCTGGGGCGCTCAGAGCTGCTCGAGGCCGGACATCGCGCTCGCAGCATCGAGTTCGAGTACAGCCTGGACTTACGCTACAGGGGCCAGGCCTTCGAGATCGCGATTCCCGAGAGCTTCGACGCCTCCGTCGCCGAGGCCTTCGCGAGACGCCACGAGGAGCTCTACGGCTGGCAACTGGATGCCGGTGAGATCGAGCTCGTGAACCTACGCGCCCGCGCAGCCGTCCACCGCTCCTACGAGGAGGGCCCACAACCACGGGCACGGCGCCTCCCCAAGGGGGCCATCACCGGCGAGCGTGAAGCCGATTGGAACAGCCCTGCCCTGACTCCGGTCATCGACCGCGAACAGCTTGCTCCCGGCGTGCGCCTCGAAGGGCCAGCCCTGGTCGAGGAGTTCTCCGGCACGACACTGATCCCTCCTGGCTGGAAGGGGCGTGTGACCCGCGGCGGACACCTCTGGTTGGAGCCGAAGTAAGAGCGCCCCCAGACCTCGTCAGGGTAGCTTGAAGGTGAACTTCTTGCGCACGATGCGATGATCCGGCTCACCCTCACGCCTGGGGTCGAAGATCCACAGGAGGAAAGCCTCCAGCGCCGCCTCGTCCAGAATATCGTGCCCGCTCGATAGCTCGACGACGCCGCTGACGACCCCTCCCTCAGCATCGACGACAACCCGAAGGGTGACTGTCCCTTGCCACCCCATCCTCTGTGCCATCCTCGGGTAGTCAGGCCGTGGAGACTTCGTGAAGCCTGGTAGGGACTTCCCTTCCAGGACGACCGGCGGAGCTGGTGCCGGCGGCTCGAGGACAGGAGGTTCCGGCTGGGGAGTGACCGGCTCGGGTTCCGTCAGATCGAGCCAGGGATCCAGATCGGCCAGCAGGTCGACCGGAGGGAGCCAGTCGAGCGGATCAGGGGCTGGAGGATCGGGGGGCAGCTCCTTGGGGGGTTCGGGGCGCTCCACGAGTTCGGGCTCCTCATTGGGCTCGGGCTCCTCGTCCGGAGTCAGCTCGGGCTCGGGCTCCTCATCCGGAAAGAGCGGCGTGAGCTCAGGCTCTTCCAGGAGGACCTCGAGGGGTTTCGTATTGCGCAGGCTCTGAACCCCACCCAGATGCTGGAGGAAGGACACCAGGACCAGGATCCCCACAACGTGCAGGATCCCCGACCCTGCCAGCCCCCAGCCCAAGAAGCTGCGCTCCCGAAAGATGCCCACGGGGCGACTTGCGGGTTCGGAGCGATCAGGAGTCAGCGCCAGGCCCTCCTCTTCCTTCGTCTCAACAGCTTCCACGGATTTTGCGGCCGGGTGCCCGACCCACTACAGATTAGAACTCAAGCCTCAATCCGATGACGAGCCGCCGCCCCAGGGCGTCCACGCCCGAGCCGTGAACCCGGTAGAGCTCGTCCGTCAGGTTGAGCAGGGCGATCCGCCAGGTTGCGTCAGGATTGAAGTCGCCCCAGACCTCGAAATTGTATGTCAACCAGCTCGAAGTGCCCTTGGGATCGATCCGGGGATCGGTCACATCCTGGGGATTGAGGCGATCCTGCTTGTCGGCCCACAGAATCCAGGCCCTGGCATTGGGAAGATAGAACCACTCCTGCTCCAGGGGCTCATAGTTCAGGGCCAGGTGGCCATTCAAGGGGGGCACCCGACGGGCCGGAAAATAGCCGCTTCCCACCGAGGGATCCTTCTGGCGACCATGCACGTAGGCGATCGACCCATCGACGGAGTAGGCCGAGAGCTCATCCCCCAGCCGGCGCCAGAAGCCCAGGTCGGCTCCATAGAGCTGCACCTCGCCGGTGTTCTCTCGCCTGTAGACCTCGTCCCCGTCCTTGGACGGGTTGCCCTCGTCGAGCAGGACCCGACCGATGTAGTCATCGATCTGGGTGCCGAAGATCCCGAAGGAGCCGTTCCAGTTCGAGCGACTCACCTCGATGGCACCCTCCAAGGTCAGGCTCTCCTCCGGCTCGAGGTCAGGGTTCGCAAGCTCTGTTCCACTGGCAAAGCTGCCATCGTTGGCCAGGTCGTCCAGGTTGGGTGCGCGAAAGCCCTGGGTGAGAGATGCCGTGAAGAGCATTCCATCACCCAGATCCCTGGCTGCCTCGATTCCACCGATCAGTGAGCTGAACTGGTCGGAGGAACTCTGGAAGCCATTGCGTTCACCGAACTGAAAGTCGTAGCCCGAGAATCGAGCACCAATCGTGAAGTACCAGGGTGCGTAGGAGAACAACTCGTCCTGAACGAAGACCCCAAAGCGCGAGTAGTTCGCGTCCGGGGCAAAGGCGCCAGGCTGATCGGTTGTGACTCCCCCATCGGTGTCCTCGCGAGTGGAATCAACATCGTCCAAGCTCGCATCGAGTCCCCAGGTGAAGAGATGACCTGTGCCCAGGGCACGCTGCCAGTCCATGCCAATCCCGACGGAGACCACCTCGTCGCGCTCGTGGACCGACACGGACGAGCCGGTCTTGGTTCTATCGCGTTCCTCGGTATAGGTACTGAGGTTGACGCGCACCTGCATGCGATCAGCAACCTCTCCAGGTTCTTCATCGGTATAGGAGAGCACCCACCCATTGCGATCTTGGAGAGAGTAGCGCCAGTCACTGTGCGTTGGCTCAGTCTGCCCGTACCCCACGTTCAGCTTGTCAGTACGGGGAACATTGAAGTCGCGACTGACGGTGCCGGTAAGCCGGAGAGTCTGCTGAGCACCAACGGCATACTCATAGGAACCAAAGTAGGAGTGTCCGTGGTAAGCGGTGTTGTCCACGCTCTGGTTTTCGCCGGCCTTGTAACTCTCGAAGTCAAAGCCACTGGCAACCCCCAGGCCGCCGTGATTGCCATAAGCCGCAGACCCTTCGATGGACAGGCGCACGCCCTCGATGGCCGTGTCATAGGTCGCCTCTGCGGATCCCTGGTAGGGACGCAGGTACTCGTTGGGATCCTGTGTCTCCGCTCTGCGCCCCTTGGTCCAGATCGCCACGACACCTCCAATGGCATCCGAACCGTAGAGGATCGAGCCATTGCCTCGCAGGATGTCGACCCTGTCGACAATCGCCGGATCAATGGTGTTCAGGCTCTGATTCGGACCGAGGCGCGTGGTCGAATCATTCAGCCGGACGCCGTCGATCATCACCAGGATGTGGGCGCCGAGCAGGCCGCGGATGACCGGAGCTCCGCCCCCCATGCTGGTCTCCTGCATCCAAACCCCCGTTGCCTCGGCCAATGCACGGGGAAGCGAGCGAGCCCCCGTGGCCACCAGTTCATCTCCTGTCACCACGGTGACCCTCGCGAGGGTCGAGGTCACCGTTGCCTCCGCCCTTGGCGCAGTGATGATGGTCTCCTCCAGCTCGAAGTCCTGGGCGAAGAGAAAAAGAAGCAGGGGCAACATGGACTGCACAGGTGAGTCGAGAGAGACGAAATTCCGGGACTGGACCTCCTCATGAAGTACGGCTCCCGGCCTCTAGACGTACTCTAGAGGATCATCCAGGTCCCACGAAAATTCACCGCCCAGAATCTTAGATTCTCACCGGCATGCGTCTGAGCGGAGGGCCTAAACCGCACCAGCGCAACCTGGTCCCTCTGAGCGAACGGCGGCTGCACTGTCAGCTTGCATCTGACGTCTCTGAGGCCGTTGTCTCCTGGCCTGCATCCAAGAGCATCGCAGCACTCGGTCACCCTCACCCCATGAAGCCAGGCGGCGCGTTCCATGGGAACTCACCGCCTGGCCGTATCCACGAGTCCGGACTCGCGCCGGTCGGCGCAGGGTCCACCGTGTCGATCAGCTACTGGATCGACCACTGGCCACGAAAGTCTCCATGGATCGGCCAGCCACTCGCCACATCGATCTCGAGCGGATCCATGAAGCGCCCGGAGAAGGAGCCCAGGAGCACCCGGGGCTCTCCTGAGCCCGCGGCGGGTGCCGTGACGTATGCGTGGAAGGAACCCTCACCGCTCTCCTTCATGGCGTAGGAGCCCCAGAACTTGAGGCCCTGCAAGGCGCCGACCTCTACAGGAACGAGCTCACCCTCGATCGTGCCGGTGGGAGAGTAGCCCGTCCAGGGTCCACCAGAGTCGTTGTTGAACATGAGAGATCCCTGGCACTCATAGGGGTTGCCAGCTCCGTCGATCAGGCGTCCATGAATGTCACCGAGGGAGGTAAAGCTGGGTGCGTGAATCTCTCCGTAGGTTGCCCCCCCCTGCGAGCTCACGACGGCAGCCGCTCCCCGTGCGAGTGGGGGGAACATCGAGGTCGTCAGGAGAGCGATGGAGGCGAAACATGCGAGCGCGAGCTTTCTTGAATGGAGCATGGTTTGAGCGAGCTGTCAGTGTTGAATCGAGAATGTGTTCGTGCACTGCAATCGCAAGCCCCATGCCAGTCGAGCGAAAAATCTCGTTGGCCGGCAAGAACCGTGCTCTGATGGGCAGTCTCATGTGCCAGAGTACGAACGGCTGGAACTCAGGCTTTCCAGCCCGGCTGAAGGAGTCTGGGGGCCTGTAGAGCAAGTTCGCACACAATGCCCGGGCCGGTTGAGCGCTTCCTGTGGGGCAAGCGCTGCCCCAGGGCCGCGCCAGCTCCTGGCCGCCAGATCAAGGAACCGGCCCCGGATGGATCCAGAACTCCATCAAGGTACAACAGCTGTGGCTACTGCCCCAGGAGGCAAAATACCAAGGAAGGTTTTCTCTGCCTCTTCGTCCATGGGGAGCGTCACCCGGCAACGAGCCTGACACATCAAGACACCTCCACAAGCTCAACGGCCCCATGAACCCAAGGATCCATGAGTCCCAAGCTCGCTGGTCTTCAACGGCCATACTTGTTCTTTCTACTCTGCTCTGCTCCTTCGGTGCCACAGAACGCCCCGGTTACCTCGTGGGCAGGGTCCTCACGGAAGAGAGCTCGCAGGTACTGCCGGGAGTGCAGGTCGTTGCCCTGAACGAGGCCGTGTTCGCGGTGGCCAGTACCTGGACGGACGAGGACGGCCGCTTCGAGCTCGAGGTGACCCACGGTGAATACGACCTGCGCGCCGTTGCCAACGACTTGCCCCTACAAGCAGGGTTCCACCGAGACCTTCGAGTCACCCAAGGTAAGACCCTGTCTGTCGAGTTCAAGCTCCGCTCGCTGGAGGCCGGCCTCCGGGAGGCGGGCATCGACCCTGAGTGGCTCATCGATGGCGACGGCGACGGCCTCCCCGACCTGGCAGAGCGCGAGACGAACTCGGACTACAGGATCGAGGACACTGATGGAGACGGCATGACCGACGGGTTCGCAACCTGGGTCGGTGCCAACGCCAAGCTCGGACCCTCGCGCAGCGAGCTCAGCCCGGGCCTGATTTGGCCCAAGCCCGAGAGCGAGTTCCCGCTTCTCAGCGGCGTCCCCCTCGAGCTTCTCTTCGATCCGGTCCCTGGTGCGACAGGCTATCAACTGCGCGTCTTCGGCAAGGACGAGCAACACTCCTACGAGAAGGACCACGACCTCGACGCTGACGGGTTACTCCTGGGCGAGGCCTGCGCGCTGCGCTGGTCGCCCCCTTCCCGCTGGGATCCCGGAATCTACCAGGTACGACTGCGCGGCTACTTCGGCACTTCCCCGAACTGGATCGGCGGCGAGTCCGGCACGAGTATCAAGCTGTTCTCCATCGAGGAACTCGAGCCACTGACCTTGAGTGGCGAGGGTGAGCTCTCAGGCATGCTGGTCGCCTCCACGATCCACATCGCCCACGATGCCCAGCTCAGCGTTGCGGCCGGTGAATGGCTGCATCTGGTTGCGACCGACGGGATCCTGGTGGAAGAAGAAGGGCAACTGGTGGGCGCAGAGGGTGAGAAGGAGAAGCCGCCCGCGGACATCTTCATCTCCTCGGGGGGAGCCGTCAGGATCTTCGGAACCATCGCCAGCGGCGATGGGGCGGCTGGTGAAAACGCCCAGACGCTTCCCAGCGGATGGGACCAGCATTCGAGTGCCCAGGCAGGCGCGGGCGGCAAGGCGGGCGACCTCGCCATCTCCGTGAGCGGCGCGATCACGGTCGGCCGCTTCGCGAGCCTCACCTCCGGAGCTGGTGGCCGCGGTGGCGAGGCGAAGGCCGAGGCGGATCCGACCCACGACGCCATCGCCTTCGGAGGCCGCGGCGGAACGGGCGGGCGCCTGCTCTTGCACGGCGATGCGCTGATCGTGGCGGACCGACCGGAACTGATTGTCTCTGGGGCTGGCAACCGAGGTGGAGACGCGCACGCACGTGGTGGCGATGGCGAGACAGGGGTCCAGGCGGGCCTCTCCACTGCCTTGCCCGGTGCGGGTGGCGACGCCGGTGACCTGTGGCTGAGTAGCTTCGACCTGCGTCAAGACGGCTTCATCACTCTCGCGCACCCCGACTCCCCCATCTCGGGGGGGGTTGCAGGGGATGTGGGCGGGTCGAATCAGGTAAGGCCCGCAGCCGGAAAGGCCAAGCGCCAGATCTCGCTCCGGGGACGTTCGCACGAGGTGATCGCCAACGAGGTCGGGGGCGCTGGGTGGTCGAGGGGCGGAGCAGGTCAACCTGCTGTGGCCCTGGGAGGTGAGGGCTTCAACGCGGGCGCCGGAGGCTTCGCTCACGCGAGCTCGGGACCGGGCGGGCGTGTTCGCCGCCTGGGTATGAGCTATTCGGATGCAGGCTTGATCTTCGCGTTCATCCCGGAGGCAGGCAGCGGTGGAGTCGCGAGCGCCACGGGTGGGGAACCGGGGCGTGGGATTGGAACCCCCCACGGTGCGGGCGGTAGTGCCCGTGCTCTGGGCGGCGAGGGAGGCTCTGGCCACCCATTCCCGGCCGCCCTCCTCAGTCGTGGCGGTGAGGGAGGATCCGCCTCGGCCAAGGGTATCGCCGGGCGAATGGGCAAGAGCGGCTGCCCGACAAGGGGCCAGGATGGCTCTGATGGTGGCGGCGCAACGTCCATCTCCGGAGCAGGCGGCTTCGCCAATGGCCTCGGCGGCAACAGCGGCTCAGCAACGGCGCACGGCGCGTCCGGCGGAGGTGGTGGCATGGGCAACCCCGGAGGGCGTGGAGGCAAGGGAAGCGAGGGGAGAGCCTCACTCGGCCCGGTGGGCCATGGATTCATCCTCGACGGCATGGAGGGGGGTCTCGATCGGGTCTCTGGAAAGCTCGGATCACGCGGCCCGCGCTGCCCCAACTGACGATTCGGTTCCGATCCGTCAGACCGGCCCTGGCGGAGTGATCCAAACCCAAGGATCATGGCCGATGCGCAGCTCCCCCACCTGGTGGACGACTCGAGGAGCGCGAGCTTCAAGGGCCGGTCCGGGTGAACAGGGCCTCCGCGTTCTTGGGTGCCGGGAGAACCCTCGCTCAGTGGCCCGACGCAGCCCTGAAGAACTCGTCCACACCCCACCGGGCGGCGAATGCCGCACGGGAGGCTGGCTCCAGCAGATCGAACAATTCGAGCGCCTCCGCAGGAACATCCACTTGCTTCACCACGACCCCGTCGGCGCCCTCACGAATCAGGAACAGGCCGCTCTTCTCCACCGCGAATTCCTCATCTCCGATCGACCCCAGCGCTCGGACTCCATCACTGGCTAAGAAAGAGAAGGGAACGGGCTCCACAGAATTGACCGCCACGTCACCTCTCATGAAACACCCGCTAGCCGGGCCACCACCACTCGAGCAATTCTGAGTGCTCCCAGTAGTCCAGAGTGCGATGCAGACAACTCCCTTGTCGCCCATCTGGAGGTCGACCTTGGTGATTGCGCCCTTCGCCACTCCAGGGATCCTCATGGCTGGATCTTCAGTCAGGTTCGTATCCCAGCTGATGCTCCGCGCCCGAGAGCCCCACCCGCTCCCTGCTCCGCCGGAACAGGCCACCAGCGCGAGCAGCCCGATTGCAAGCCATCGTGCCCTTGAATTGAGTCTTGTCACTGCACTCCTCCGTGAGTGGAAATCCAGCAGGTTGAACACGTGGAGCGGCGAGCCCTGAACAGTCGGGCTAGACCCCCTCGACGACGAAGTTGAGTACGTACGACACCTTGTTCGCACCCTCTTTCCACCAGAAGGTGTAGGTGCCATCAGTCAGTTCATCCGTCATGGCTTCGACCTCAATAGGGCCAAAGACAAGTCCTGCCTCGTACCTCGAGATCAGGTCCTCGCCCTCGATGTTGGCGAAGCCCGCACCAATCAACGGATGCTCACTGGGCAATCTGACGAAGTTCTCGAAGCTGTCCGAGTTCCAGTCGATCTGATTGCTCTTGACCAGGCCCGTGAACGCGCCTAGCTGTTCCTCGAGTGGCATACCACATGCCGGATGAAACGCCTCGACGTCCAGCTTGACCGCGATGATCTTGGCGAGTCTTTGATCGGCGGGCAATGAGAAGGTGAAGGCATCGATATAGGTCTCGTGTACAGGGTAGTACGGTGCCTTGGACCCATCCGGCAACTCGACGCACTCCTCGACGGCACCTGGAATCGAGGTGCCAATGATGAGGTTGTCTCCCATGGACAATGTGATTGCAGTGGGCTGCGCGAGGTCACCGGAGAGCTGGCCTTGGTCAGGATCGCTCTCGTTCCAGGCTACCGAAGCCCCCTCCTGAGCTTCTGAGGATCCTTCTTGTGCCGCACAACCAGGAAGAATGATCGTGAGTAGCAGGAGCAAGGCCTGTGTCGGTACTTTCATATGAGCAACACTAATAAAATAGCTCACGACTTCCCAATCGCTCCACACGTCAAGTGCTCTAGCTCTTGCAAGCCTCGTGCCCCGCCAGGCAGAAGGCGGTGACCGAAGCTGCGCCCACCAGCCCACGAGAGGATCACCCAACCGGGCCAAGAAAAAACACCCGCCCGAAGTCCCTGGACTCCTGGGCGGGTGCTTGATTGGAGCGGCTGAACGGATTTGAACCGTCGACATCAACCTTGGCAAGGTTGCGCTCTACCACTGAGCTACAGCCGCGTTGGGAGGAGAAGGATAGCCCGGCTCCGCAGAAAGGCAAGTCTCCGGTCAGCACTCTTCGGATGAGTGCTCATCCCCCCCGCTCAATGCAACCGGCGACCCATTCTCCGGCCTCTTGAGCGGCCTGAGGGAGGGAAAAACCAAGGGCCAGGCGGCCAGCAAGGGAGCTTGCATACCTGCACCCCGTGCCACGAAGTGATCGCCCCTCCAGCCGCTCCCGCCGGCTCCAGTAGGGCCGAACACCGCGCTCCAGAACCAGATCCTGAACGGGGGATTCCACCCCATGGCCTCCCTTGACGAGAACTGCCCGGGCACCGGCAGCCACCAATCGCTCCGCGGCCGCCGAGCGGGCCTCCAGGTCAGACTCGAGGAGTCCCAGGTCAACATCACACAGCTCTGCCAGCTCCGGAAGATTCGGAGTCCAGATCGCGCCCAGGGAAAGCAGCTGCTCGCAATAGCCCTCGACGATCGCGTGGTCGAGGAAGCGCTCACCACTGCTCGCAGCGATCACCGGATCAAGCACGACCGGAAGTCCGGGCGCGACCTCCTGCATCAAGCTCCCCGCCGCTCGAGCCGCAGCGAGCCCGGGCAATAGCCCGAACTTCACAGCACCAACCTGCTCGTCCAGGAGGGAGAGCGCTTCAGCCAGCCAGAGGGATGGGTCTACGGCTCCGATCTCTGTGACCCCCATCGAACCCTGTTGAGTCCAGGCACTGACCACCACGCGCGCCTCGAGGTCCAGCGATTCGACCGCGGACCTATCAACCTCCACACCTGCCTGCCCGCTGGAGTCGTGCCCGCCTATCACGAGCACTGCTCTGGCCGGCTCGTTCACGGCGTGTCAGCGAGCGGGCGGCCCTCCGGCAAGAGGGAGTCTCCGTCCGCGGCTCCGAGGATGGCCAGGGCACGGGAGCGAAGACCACGTTCGACGCTGTTGATCGAGCTCTCCCCCATGTCGGCGAGCGAGATGCGAGCTCCGGCGATGTGGCCATGTCCGCCAAATGAACCATGCCCTTCGAGTACCCTCTCCATCAGCGGGTAGGCATTTCCGAACGCGTAGTCCGTTCGCAGGGAGAGCACGTACTGACCGTCCTCCTCTACTGCACCACCAACGACCACCCAGGCACAGCCGTTCATTCTCAGGAAGAAGTCCGCCATCTCGGCAACAAACTCAGGGTGGCTGATGGTGCCCAGGAGACACAAGACGAGAGCACCATACTGACGCGCCTCGCTCAATGCATAGGTCAGCTCGGAGTAGTACACCCGAGGCAGCGGCGGGTGATTGATCTGGGTGATCAGGCCACGGTCAGCTTCTCGGAAGGTCGAGTAGTAGGCTTCCTCATCCAGTGACGAGGAGTTGCGTGAGAGATCGGCCGTGTCGTACCGAATCCCACAGAACAGGGCTGTCGCGACCGTCCGGTTCCAGTTGCACCCGGCATCACGCAAGTACTCGTAGATGATCGATGCTGTGGCCCCGATACCCAGGCGAACATCGAGATGGGCAATCTCAGGCCCCCCATCATCATCCTCCGCAGCGGGAGGCACGTGATGATCGAAGACCGCCAGGAGCTCGATGTCCTCCGGCAAGAAGGTGTGACCGAAACGCGGCTGCGTATCCACCAGCACTGCCCCGAAGTACTCCTCTGGCGCGATATCGTCGTAGGTCGAGAACTCGAGCCCGAGAGCACGCACCATGGCCAGATTCTCAGCGCGGTGAATGCGGCCGACCGTGGCCACCTGAGCCTCGAGGCCAAAGCTCTCGCTACACAGGTGACGAACGCCCTCACAGGCCCCAATTGCATCGGGGTCAGGCCCACGATGCGTCAGGATCAACAGACCCTTGCGTTGATCGCCTGCCGCCGCCCTGGCCTGCTCCAGCACCTCACGAAAGTGCTGCACTGCTGCCATCCCGAAGTCACTCGTTGCTTCCGGACTCGCAGGCATCTGCGATCCGTCCGACCCGGCGTCTTGGCTCATGGAAGAGGAGTCGATCATGGGACCCTGGCGGGTATTCGTCGGACATCTGGTGCGACAGCTCCGTGCGTGTCGCCCCTGTCCCGATGGGCACAGTCTAGTGGAAACCCGAGCTAGAAGCCCCGCTCCATCAAGAGCGTGACTGCGGCGAGGATCTCCGATCGCCCGTGCCGCGGGTTGATCTCAACGACTTTTTCCGCACCGGGAGGCACGAATTCTGCCACGAGCTTGAAGTCGACCTCGCCCAACCCGGGCGGAATCTCGGACTCATTTGCCACAGCGTCTTGCAGGTGCACACCAACCAGGCGCCCACTGTATCTCTCGAGCCACTCGCCTTGGCCAGGGAGGCCGGCGAACTCCCTGCGGTGAACAGTCCCCGTGTCATGCCAGTAATTGAGTCCGGTCTTTGAGAGGTCCTCCATGACCCACTCCATCGCCTCGAAGTTGAGCAGGTCAACGAAGGTACTGCCAGGCTCGACAGCCAGCTGCACCTCTGGATGCTCCTGTCGCAGGGTGTGAATTGATCGGCAGAGATGCTCGACCTGAGGTTGAGCCTTGAGCTGAGCCCGCGAGACGAAGTCGACGACTGCGCTCTGCAACTCCTCGGGGTTGCCTTCCTCGTCCAGCCTCAATTGGAGCCCCTCGGCCTCGCTGACAATATCAACGTCCTCGATCTCACAGCCGCGTAAGATCACAACGGGGCAGGCGTACTTCTCAGCCAGCTTGATGTGACGACGGCAGGAAATCAGGGCCCGTTCCCGCAGCTCTCCATCGAGGGAGCCAAGCTTCGTGCCGGACATGTGCTCGGCGCGAGGGTTCAAGCAGCCAGTCACGATCGAGGCCACGGTGATGCCTGTCTCTCGACGTGACTCCTCGAAGCCGTTCAGCGCAACAGGCGATTCGCTGAGTCCGAGTTCGATGCGCCGGAAGCCCATCGCAACGGCAGCAAAGGCCTGCGCTTCAATGGACGCAAGGCGCGTCCCGTAGCAGGACGTCGAGAGCGAGTACTCGTTGGGGATTCCAGGTTGAGTCACGGTTCGGAGAGGGGGGGGAGCTAAACGAACAATGAGAGACCCCTCGGATCTCCACACCTATCGATCTGCGAGGCGAGCATCACGAGGACAAAAGGCGTTGTATAGACAGCTACAGCTGGCCTTTTCCCATTTTGGGGTCGTAGATGCAACCCTAATCGGGGCGCCGCACCCCCAGGCCCCTCTGCTACCATTCCAGGATGAAGCTTCGAATTCTCTGGGGCCTCTCGCTGGCCTGGGCCTTGTTCTTCTACTACCTCGGGTACGGGAGACTGGTCCACTCGTGGGTTGCCGAGGGCTCGATCTTCAACATGGGCGACAAGCTGGAGGCCTTCCTCGCCGGAATCGGGGGAGTGGCAGTCGGGTCCTTCCCTGCCTATATCACCTATCACATCCAGCGCTTCCACAAGAAGAGGGAGAGAGGCCGGCTGGAGAAGGAGATGAGGCGCATCGACAAGAAGATCCACAAGATCGACCGCAGACAGGCACTCTCCAAGGACCTCCCCGCGCCGACCGATCCTGGAGGCAAGCTCGACGGAGCCTGAGTCCTTGGCCACCACAGGGCTCTCCGTGGTGTTGTGGAGGGACTGGCTAGACACGAACTTCGCCCTTGGCCCCAAGCAGATTGGCGTACTGCTGGAGCACCGGATCGACTTCCTCCTCGACGAACTCGAGCACCTGCTCGGGCGCACGGCCGACATGACGCGACGGCTCAAGGGCAGCATCGATGCTCTGAGCAAAAGGCCCCAGGAGCTTGGTCGCCTTGAGTCGCTCGGCCAGATCATTGTCGCCACCCTCCTTGATCCTTCTTGCAGCGGCAAAGCTCGCCTGGCGAACCTCCTCATGAACGTCCTGGCGATCAGCGCCAGCCTTCACAGCCTCCATCATCAGCGCCTCCGAGGCCAAGAACGGTAGCTCTGACATCAGGTTCTTGCGCACCACCTCCGGGTACACGACAAGCCCCGAGGAGATATTGAGGAAGAGGTTCAGCACAGCATCAGTGGCAAGAAACATCTCAGCCAGCACGATGCGCCGATTCGCTGAGTCATCGAGAGTTCGCTCGAGCCATTGGTTGGCTGCCGTGTGTGCCGTGTTGTCCAGATGAGACATGACCAGTCGAGCGAGAGAACAAATTCGTTCCGAACGCATTGGATTACGTTTCCAGGGCATGGCGCTGGAACCGATCTGGTCCTCCTCGAAGGGCTCTTCGAGCTCCTTGCGATTCGAGAGCAATCTCAGGTCGGTTGCGAACTTGTGCGCTGTTTGCGCAATTGAAGAGAGAGCCTGGCCAACGCGGAAGTCCAACTGGCGGGGATAGGTCTGGCCCGTGACAGCAAAGCGCCGCTCGAATCCCATCTTGGAAGCCACCGCTCGGTCAAGAGCGCGCACCTTCTCGTGATCTCCATCGAAGAGCTGAAGGAATGAGGCCTGGGTACCCGTCGTACCCTTCACTCCCCTGAAGCGGATCATGACCTCTGCATGATCCAGGTCCGCCAGATCATCCAGCAGGTCTTGAATCCATAGCGTCGCACGCTTGCCCACAGTCGTGGCCTGGGCGGGCTGATAGTGAGTGAAGCCCAGCGTTGGGAGCTCACGCCACTCGATCGCGAAGCTCTTGAGCTGGTCGATCAGGCTCACGAGCTGGCGCCTGATCAGACGCACACCATCGCGAAGAATGATGGCATCGGTGTTGTCGGTGACGTAGCAACTGGTCGCACCCAGATGCAGGATGCCTCTCGCCTTCGGACACTGATCACCCCAGGCATGAACGTGACTCATCACGTCGTGCCGTAGCTGGCGCTCGTACTCCCCCGCCGCCGCGAAGTTGATTGGCTCGAGGTTGGCGCGTAGCTCATCGAGCTGCTCCGAGGTGATCGCCAGGCCTAGCTCAGATTCGGCTTCAGCGAGTGCCAGCCACAGCTGCCGCCAGGTGCTGAACTTCTTCTGAGCAGAAAAAACCATGCGCATGTCGCGACTGGCATAGCGCCCGGCGAGCGGGCTCTGGTAGTTCTCGGTCTCGGAGGTCACGGCGCGGTTCCTGAGGGTTCAAGGTCGAGGGTTCCCGTTTGGGCCAGCTATTCTAGCTCCTCGAATGAGCGATCGAGAACTGCCGCCTGGCAAGGCCCCATGAGGCCGGTGTGGAGCGCCCCTGCGATCGACCGCTCTCCTGCAGGCCAGCAGCCCTCTGGAGATTGAACCCGAGCGGCCTCCCTGGGGCCCGAGCGGCCCCCGCAGCTGCATGGATCAGCCTCTGGTCAGGCTCTCGCCTAGGTCCCCAGCGTCGCCACCAGGCCAAGCAAGAGGCAGGCCCCCAGTCCCCAGCCCAGGCGCTTGCCGAGGCCACCACCTGTGGCATCGACCCGTCCGAGGTAGGCCGCAATCCACAGCGTACAGGCCGCTCCAGCGAGATCGGTGGCCACGTCAAACACCGAGGCAACCCGGCCCGGGGCGTGAGCCTGGTGCCACTCATCCACGGCAGCGTAGAGCAGAACGCCCAGCAAGATCAGCACAACTGCCGGGGGCTTGATCCGCGGCCACCCGTTCTCCCTTGGCAAGCTCAAGACTCCCCAAAAGGCCAGGAGTCCGAACAAGGGAGCGTGCCCAGAATTCCAGAGCCAACTCCGGAGGAAGGACCTGGGCCCATCGTCGCCGGGTTGCTCGCTCAGCTTCCAGATGAACAGCCCCCAGACACAAACGAGGACCGGTCCGAAACCTCGCGGAATCCGTTGGAGTAGCTGGCCGACATGCCGCAAGCCAGCTAGCAGCCCGGGGTTCCGGCTCAGGACTCGAGCCTCTTCTGAGCGATGAATTCGAGCCCCTTGCCGTCCGCAGACCTCTCCACCTTCAGCTCATCGACCATCTGCGCGAGCAGGAAGAACCCACGGCCACGCTCATTCTCGAGGTCCGGTAGTGCATCGGGATCCATGAAGCCCGCGAGATCGTCCGGGTTTCCACCCCCTTGATCAGAGACGCTCAGGATCCAGCCTGTGGGTGCAATCCTCAATTCCAGGAGGATCCGCACGTCCTCGACCAGATCTGATTCTTCTATGGCTGACTCGCCACCCCCGTGATCCACTGCATTCGAGAGTAGCTCGCTGGCGACCAGCTCAAGGGTGCCCACCTCGTCCTCGCTGATGCCTTGCTCGAGGGCGAACTTCCCCACCACCTGACGAGCCATCCGTCCGGCACTGTGGGCGGCGGGCAGGTCCAGCTTGAGCTCCTCGCTCTCAGCCGCATTCACGTCGACGGCTCCAGGTAGAGGGACAGGTCAAGAGAGGGGGCAGAATGAGTCAAGGCCCCCACCGAGATTCGGTCGAGGCCACAGTGCGAGTACTCGGCCAGATTCGAGGCATCAATGCCCCCCGAAGCTTCAAGTTCGGCATGACTCCCAAGCTCACGAGCTAGATCTCGTAGGCGTGGTGTCAGCTGCTGAAGCTGTGTCGGGGTCATGTTGTCCAGTAGCAAGACGTTGGCTCCACCGCGCAGAGCCCCAAAGGCTTCCTCCGCATCACGCGCCTCAACCGTCATCCGAATGGACTCCCCCACGCTCTCTCGTACCAGGCGGGTCAGGCTCTGCACATCCGTGCCTGCCAGGTCGATGTGGTTTTCTTTTATCATCACCTCGTCAAAGAGGCCGAAACGATGATTCTCACCACCCCCACAGAGAACGGCGTATTTCTCGAGGCTGCGCAGGCCAGGAGTGGTCTTGCGTGTGTCGAGAATTCTCACGCGGCCATCGGCCAGGCTCACGAGCTTGGCAGTGGCCGTGGCAATTCCACTCATCCGCTGTACGAAGTTGAGTGCAGTGCGTTCCGCCAGGAGCAATCCCCTTGCATTACCCTCGACCTCCGCCACGACCTCCTCAGGAGCGATGACCTGCCCATCTCCCTTGAAGGCCCTGAAGGTCGAGCTGGGATCGCAATGAGCAAAGGTCTGGGCAAAGGCCGGCAGGCCCGAGAGCACGCCTGCCTGGCGAGCAACAAGCCGGGCACGACCACGTGCTTCGACCGGGACTGCACTCTCGCTGGTCAGATCTCCGCTGCCGCGATCCTCATCGATCGCCGACACCACCAGAGCCTCCAGAATCGCTGCAGGCAAGAGGTCTTCCAGGGAGTTCTGAATTACGGCCGCCATGACCATTGAGAGGGTACGACCAACGCCAGCCCAGGGCCAAGAGAAGAAATGTATTGGCCCGTGACGGCCGCCGCCCTGGTACGTCCTGGCACTCATGAGCGACGATATTGATCGAGATCCCAGACGCAGCGTGGCCGCCTGGACGGAGCCCTGCGAGGGAAAAAGCCCTACCTGGTTATTGCTCACCTTGGGTTGGGTGTTCGCGACCACCAGTCTGCGTTGGGCCTCGCCATCACCCCATCTCGAGGGCCAGACCAATCCGATCGTTGACCTGGAATCCTCATCGGCCCGCGACTTCCGGCGACTACCAGGAATCGGGCCAAGTCGTGCGGCCGGGATCGTTGATCTCAGATGGAGGAGAGGCCGCCAGGGGTTTTCACTCGAGGAGGTTCGAGGCATAGGTCCCCGAACCCAGGCCAGGGCACTTGCAGCTAATGGCAAGAGCCCACCCTGAACACCAGCTCACATCCAATCGAGACCCGATCCGCTCTGGCTAGTGACCTGCCCCGACACCCTGAGACGCAACCTGACCACTGAGCACCCTCACATACCCCCAGCTTCCAATCTCGTCATCATGGCCGGGTGCTCCGACAGCGAATTCTGGTACCCCATCACGGTCCAGGTCCGGGAGCCCCGCGACCGCAACACCGAACCAATCTCCCCCTTCGAGGCCGGCCACCCCGAGGAGGGTCTCTCCGCTTGAGCCACAGAGAATACGGGCCTGGCCCGACTCTGACGCGCCGGCGTCCGAGCTGGCCGCTCCGATGAGTAAGTCCGGCCGGCCGTCTTCGTTCACGTCGGAGCAGAAGCTGACTGCCGACAGGTACTCGGCGCTCCGCTCACCATGAACGCTTAGCAACAGGTCTCCGTGCCGGCCCGAATGGAGCTGAGCTGCTCCTGCATCAAGACGGCCAGGGGCATCTGCCCCTGGAGCGGCACAGAGCAGATCGGGAGTACCATCGAGATTGACATCGACGCCTCCCGCCAGAGCAAAACCGAGTTGATCCCCAATTCCCTGGCCGTGAAAGTCAAGCAGGCGCGCCCCGTCCTGACCCGAGAGCACGTAGACACTTCCACCGTTGAAGGCCGCCACATCGGAGAACGGGACTCCGACAGCAATGTCGCTGCAGCCATCAGCGTTCAGATCTCCAGCAGCCGCAACTGAGCGGCCCAGCTGATCCCAGGGCATACCCACCGCCCTGAAGAGCAAGGAGCCGTCGGCCCCGGAGAACGTGCAAACCTCCCCTGAATTGACCCCACCGCGATCAGACCTGGGTGCCCCCACGGCCAGGTCGGGGACTCCGTCTCCATTCATGTCACCGGCACCCGCAACTGAGGATCCAAACTGGTCACCCGCCGCAGAGCCCTCGAATTGCCACAAGATCGAGCCGTCCCTGCCTGATCGCACATGAGCGCTGCCCGAGGGCGGCGTCCCGCCTGGAGCGCCCATGATCAGGTCCGGGACGCCGTCCTGATCCACGTCCCCCGCCGACGCGAGAGCTGTCCCCAGCCCGTCGGATCTCGAGTCCCCTTCAACCCTCCAGATTTCGGCCCCAGTGCGCCCGGAAAAGACACGAACCTGGCCGGCATGAGCAAACTCGACCCCCGCACGGGGAGCTCCAACGGCGAGGTCACAGACCCCATCCCCATCGAGATCGCCGGCAGCGGTCAGGCTGGAACCAAAGCGATCCCCTGGGAGCTGACCGCGGATTCCATGGGAGCCACCCTGGATTTGAGGGATCGTCGTGAGCAGGGCGGGAATCACCAGAGCTTGAGCAAACATGGAGCACCTTTGGCCGGGACCTGGACTCTCGGACCTCGTCGACCACGGGTATCCGATCGCCATGAGCAGTGCCTCTGACGAAGATCCGTCGGGCCCCCTTCGGACGCTACCCGGTTCAGCTGGTTTCGCCCGGCTCCAAGCTTTTCGTCGAGCCTTCGAGCCCGGGCCCTCTTGGGGTAGACTCGCGCTCCATTCACCGCGAGTTCGCGGAGTCTTACGCAACGAGATCGACAGATGGACTTCGAACCCAGCTACGGCTCCTCCGAGTACTCGGCCCAGGCCGAGAGTGTCTTCGCCCAGTACCTCCTGCAGCTCGAAGAGGGCACGGCCCCTGACTTCGAGGCGTTCTGCGCCAATCACGAGGACTGGGCGGACGAGCTCTACGGCCTGCATGCCGACTGGGACAATGTTCGCGGCTTGCTCGCCCAGCTCCAGGACAGGCGCGAGGCTTCAGGGACAGGCGCGCCCTCTCCTGTCCCAGACTCCGAGGAGGAAAAGGACGGTCACTCCCAGCCGGAGAGCGCCTCCCCGATCGAGGCTCCGGAGACATCGCCCCCCGCAACCAGGAGCCACTGGAGAACCACCTCGGTCGTCGCCCTGATCACAGCCCTCGCACTCGGGTCCTGGATCCTCGATCTACGCGAGTCCTCCCGTGTGCTGGCCCAGGACAAGATGGCCCTGACCATGGAGCAGGAGGAGCAGCGCCAGGAGCTCGAGCTCGTCAGGAAGTCGGAGGAGCTCCTGGCCATCGAGAGCAGTGCGCTTCGCCTGGAGCTGGACACCACCCTCAGCGAGAAACAGGAACTGAAAGGTAGGAGCGACGGCCTCGCCCGTGACCTGAAGAGCGAGCGAGAGGCCAAGTCCGCACTCGAGCTGGACAAGCAAGGCCTCGCTCGTGAGCTGGAGAAGGAACGCGAGCGTCAGGAAATCGCCTCCGCTGAGGCAGCCCTGATGACTGCCAGGCTGGAGGCTCGTGACTGTATCGAGCGCGAGCTAGGACTCTGGCCCGCCACAACCGAGATGCTCCCTCTGCTTGAAGAATGGCTCGAGGAAGCGGGAGAACTGTCCGCGAAGCTCGAGGAGTTGCGCCCCGAATCGAGCGATGGGACCGCAGCCGAGCCTGGACCTGGCCAGCAACTCAAGAGGAGCATGGCCCGCATCCGTCAGCGACTCGAGGCCCTCGAAACCTGGGGCTCAGGTGGTGATGGAATCCACACCGCAGCCTGGGAGGAAGCGCGACGCAGGATTGGCGACCACGAGGAGTTCCCTATCTATGACGGCCTGAACCTGACCCCTCAATTCGAACTCGTCCCGCTGGGCGTCGACCCCAGCTCCGGTCTGTGGACGTTTGCCGACTTGCAAACGGGCGATCTACCGCAGATGGACGAGAACGGACAGTTCCAGCTCGAGGAGTCGAGCGCAATGATCCTCTATCTGGTGCCTGGAATCAGCCTGGAGGGAGCCTCCCTGGAGGCCTTCTTCGTGGCCGGCCAGGACTGCACTGTCTCGCAACGCTCGCGAGCCCTTGGCGCACTGGCCAAGGCCACCGTTGGCGGGTCCCAGCTCCAGGCTGAACTGCAGTACGAGCTGGACCTTGCGCGTCTGGGCTACGAGGAGCTGGGCATGTCCAGGGCCGACCTTGCCCGTCAATCTGGACTCGAGCTAGGAGAGTGGAGACGGCTCCCAGTACGTCCCCTTCGCACAGGCAACTGAGCGGCCTGCTGCTCAGGTCCAGATTCGCGGGCTCTTTCGGTCGAGAACCTCTCTCACCAGCTCGAGTAGTTCGCGAGGAGTGAACGGCTTGGAAATGTAGCGGTCATCCTCAGCAAGCTTGCAGTGATGCGCGACCACCTCCTTCGGGTAGCCGGAGACGAACAGCACCCTCAGACCGGGGCGCCTCTCCCGCAGGAGATCAGCCAGCTCACCCCCCGAGATGCCCGCCATGACGACGTCGGTCACCAGCAGATGCAAGGGGTCGTGCAGCTCATCTTCGATCTTCATGGCCTCCTCGGCACTCCTTGCCGCCAGGACTTGATAGCCGCTCGAGCTGAGGCTCTCGGAGATGACATGGCCCACCGCTGGATCATCTTCGCAGAGCAGGACCGTCTCGCGGCCTGAAGAGCTCCTGGTCTCAGGAGCAGTGGGCAGGATTGCCTGCTGGGCAATGCTCGCGGGAAGGTACAGATGGAATGTCGTTCCGACTCCTTCTTCACTCTCCAGGCGAATGAAGCCCCTGGACTTCTGAATGATGCCATAGGCCGATGCCAGCCCAAGCCCCGTCCCTCGTCCGAGAGATTTTGTCGTGAAGAATGGCTCAAAGGCCCGATTCCGAACCTCCGGGGACATTCCCTTTCCTGTATCGCAGATCTTGATACAGACGTAGCGACCGGCTTCAAGCTCCTCACTCTCGTCCAGGTCTTCTTCGCCGAGGATGAGGTTCTTCGTCTCGATGGTGAACCTCCCCCCTGTCTCCATCGCATCGGCGGAATTGAGAGCGAGGTTGACGAACACCTGCTCGAGGGCCCCCTCGTCTGCACGCACCTGCCAGGTGTCCGGCTCTATCTCAATGCACAGCTCGATGTCGTCGCGGAGCAACCGATCCAGCATGTGCCTGATTCGCCCGATGACACCTTCTAGATCGATCCACTCCAGGGCAATGTCCTGGTCTCGACTGAATGCCAGCAAGCGTCGGGTCAGACTAGCTGCGCCGCCCGTGGCAATATCGATCTGGTCCAGATCCTCGAGGATCAACTTCTCATCCGCGACCTGCTCCCGAATCAACTGAGAGTGGCCAGTGATCACCGTCAGGATGTTGTTGAAGTCATGGGCGACACCGCCGGCAAGCTGGCCCAGGGCCTCCATTCGAAAGAGCTGTCGAAGGCGGTTCTCAAGCTCGATACGGTCCTGCTCGGCCCTGTAGCGGGCACTGACGTCGCGAGCGAAGAGCAGGCACTCGCCAGGATTGCTCGGGATCATTCGACCCTCGAAGTACCCATCCCACTGGGGTGACTTCAAGCGGTACTCCACGGTCTGAGCCTGGCCACTCTCGATGGCCTTGAGCAGACTGGTCATGAAGGCTTCACGAAAGCTCTCGGTGACCAGGTCCTGGAGCTTGAAGCCAATGCTCGAGTCCTCGTTCGCGCGCTCGGAATGGTCCGGTTGTTGCGACCGCTCGAGGACGGTTCCATTCGCTAGAAGCCGATACCGAATGCTGGGGTAGGCCTCTCTCAGGGCAGCTAACTCCCTCGCTGCAGACCTGGCGCCCGCCGCGATCACCGCCATCTCATTCTGATTGACCCTATTCCTTCGTCCCAATAACCAGCCCAGCACTGCTCGATTCCCCCTCAGCGTTTTCGATCCAAGCAATTCAACTCGCCGTCGTTAGTTGCGAGGTGTTCTCGGCATGGTCCGTCTTGAGAGTGGTGCCCTGGTTCACCCTGTCCTGAACTACCGGAAAGGGCTCCTCTCCTGACTCGAGGAGCGGACAAGCATCTGACCAGGTCTCCCAAGAGTCTTGAATTGTTTGGTTGAGAGTAACCCAACCGCCTGGCTTTGACGATGTGCGTCTAGGCTAGCTTGGGCGAATAGCTAACCCTACTCAGTAACGATCGTCCAAGTCCTCTCATTCGGGTTCGGTCGAATTCCTCCAACAAGACCATGGATAGGTGCTCCAGGGCCTTCGCTGCGGGTGCGGAGGGGTCGTGATTGATGATCGCTGCTCTGGCATTGACCGCCTGGATCACAGCATCATCATCGGGGATCCAACCAATCCAGCGCGGCGAACGAGAGAGGAATCGCTGGCACACGGTCTCCATTCGTTTCACCACCGAGCGAGCCTCTTCAAAGCTGTGAGCCCGGTTCACCACCAGCAGCGGATCTGCCGAGGGGTTCGAGCGAAGAAGGACCTTGATGAAGGCATAGGCATCCGTCATCGCCGTCACCGCTGGCGTGGTCACCACCACAACCAGGTCGGAGGCGGCGGCGAAGGCAACAGTTTGATTGGAAACTCCAGCGGCAGAATCGACGACCAGGTATCTGTAGTCTGTCTCTAGCTGCTCGAGAGCCTCAGCGATTCGGTGCATCTCAAAGGGCGAGAGCTCCGCCATGCTGGAGACCCCTGAACCCGCGGCAATCAGGTCGAGCCGGTCGTCACAACGTGCCACCACTTCGCGGGGCGCGGCCGTGCCCGCGACAAGTTCGACGAAGGAGCGCTCCGGAGCCACACCCTGCAGGATGTGAGCATTGCCAATCCCCATGTCCGCATCGACGATCAATGTTCGACCTCTGCGGCTCAATCGCGAGGACAGCGAGGCCGTGAAGACCGACTTACCCGTTCCACCCTTCCCGCTCGCAACGCAGAGAGAACCCGCTCGGGGAACCATCGGGCTCTCGCTCTGCATTCGGGGCTGACTCGGGACTTGCTCCTGCCCTCTGGGCAGCTCGTCGCGCGACAGGTGCAGCAGCTTCCGAGCCTGGTCCCAATTCATACCGGCAGTCCAGGGCTGACCAACTTCACCCAATCTATCGGCGAGGCCGGATTGACTGTTGGTCGTGGACCAGACCGAGTTGGAAGGAAGAAAACTTTGGATTTAGTTCTCACGCGTAGATTCAACGTGCACCACGAACCAGCCCGATCCAAGCCTTCGCAAGTGAGAAATTCAAAATTCTCACGCTTTGGGAATCCCTATCCAGAAAGCGGCGCTGGCCAAATACCCCGCCAAATCAGGGTTTTCTCACCCGAAGCCTCGCTCAATCCTGAAAGGCTTCGATTTCCTCGCGGGTCAGGAGCGGTCCGGGCTGCACCGGGAAGAGATCGATCTGATCCAGGTTCTCCTCACGCTCATCCGCCCCCTTGCTCGGGGCGCTCACCGATTCGCCTTCACTGACAGCTGCTTGCACCGGGGCCGGGATGACGACTGGCGGTGAGAATTCCGGGCGGCCGTCAGTCCGGGGGACAGTCGGCATCGGGCTCAGGTACCTCAGGTACTCGGCCAGGATCCCGTCCACATATCTGTCGATTGCAGCCTGGTCCCGAACGGGCCGAGCCGGGGCATTCTCATCACCCATGAGCTCCAGATGACCATCGACCCAGGCCACCGTGCAGAGCTCGAGTTCGCCCACCTGACAGAGCAACTTCCCATCGCGAAGCCCCCAACCAAAGGTGGAGTCGATGCCTCGCAGTCGGCCCAGTAGGGTGGTTGCCAGCTCGAGTCGGTCCGGTGCCACCTGGGCCAGGAAAGAGCTGTAGGGCTCACTGAGCGCCCAGGAGGGCAGGTCAGCCGGCTTGCGTGAAGAATCCCGGCCATCCCCTACATCAATCGTCTCCAGGCGGGTGTGCGTGCCCCGCTTCGTCCGTAACTCCCGCCTTCGAAGGAGCCAGAGCCCCTGATCACTCAGGAACCCGAGACGTTCCAGCTGGCGCGTCGCGAATCCATTCAACGAGACCAGCACGACTCGAACACCGCCTTCGGCCTGCGCTCCCGGAGGCAGAGCCGCCGTCAGAATCTCGGACTGGGATCCCGCAAAGGCCAGGCCGTCGAGGGCCCGCAGGACGGCAGCATCGGTGCTGCCATCGACCAGACTGATGAGCAGGAAGCGACCCTGGGAATAAGCCAGGAGATCCGCAACGGGACGCCCATCGAATTCAAGCTCGCGTTCGAGCACCTCAAAACCACCAACCAGCTCCGGAAATGCGAGCTCGACACGTTCGAAGAGCCTGGAGTCCGATTTGGGGGGGTCGCTCGCGCTCATGGCTGGGGGGGGGGGGTCACGGTTGAAGGCGGGACTTGGAGCTGCGACGGGCCAGGGCCTCGGGAGTCCGCCCCCTGTGAATGTACGCGAGAGCGAGCGAGAGCGCATCGGTGACATCGAGAGGTTCCGGCGGATCCGCGAGACCGAGGAGGGTGGCGACCATGGCGGCCACCTGCTCCTTGCCGGCATTGCCGTTCCCGAGCAGGGTCTTGCGTGCCACAGCGGGCGCGTACTCGACGACCTCAGCCCCCGTACGCCCGGCGCAGGCGAGCACGATCCCCCGGGCTTCCCCCAGCCGCAAGGCCGACTGCACATTTCGAGCGGCGAAGGCGCTCTCGACCACCACGATTCCCGGCTGCAGGCTCGCCAGGAGCAGCTCCAGCTCTCGCTGGAGGTCAGCCAGCCTGGCCGCCCCGCGGTCTCCCTGAGGCCTGATGTCACCCGCGCTGAGCAGACGCGGCCCATCCGGAGCCGCGACGAGAGCCCCGTACCCCAGCACACGGGTTCCCGGATCGATCCCCAGAACGATCTCCCAGGGACAGTTCTCGGGAACGAGGGTGGTTGGATCGGGGCTGCTGGAACTCATCGCCGCTGATAGGCACCGGGAGGTGCTGCCCAGAGCGTACCCTCAGAGCGAGCCGGACTGTAGGCTCCGCTGCCTCGCCAACAGGCGTTCGCCCCCATGACCAGCCCTGAGCCCCGCCATCGCCCCCACACCTCCGCCGTCATCGTGGCTGCGGGCGACGGCACCCGTATGCAGCTCCCGGAGGGCCAGCGCAAACCCCTGCTCGAGATCGAGGGTCACCCCGTACTGGTTCACACCTGCGCGGCGTTCGCTGCTGCAGCGTCGGTGGATGAGCTGGTCATCGTTGCTCATCGCGACGATGTGGAACGGATCCAGCGGCTGGCCAGGGATCTCCCACAGCTCGCCAAGGTCGTGGCAACCGTCAGCGGAGGGGCGACACGAGCAGCCTCGGTACGAGCAGGCGTAACAAGAACCTCCGAGCAGAGCGAGCTGGTGGCCATTCACGATGCTGCCCGCCCCCTGATCCTGCCGGACACGATCGACCAGGCCGTCGGCTGCGCAGCAAGGGAGGGCGCCTGCCTGGTCGCTGTCCCGGTGAGCGACACGATCAAGGAGAGCCCGGACGGCGAGCGAGCCAGCCTGACCCGCGACCGCAGTCAGCTGTGGGCCGCCCAGACTCCCCAGGTCTTTGGCCGGGCCATGATCCTCGAGCTCCTGGAGCAGGCCCAGTCCGAGGGCATCGACCCCACCGACGACGCTGCCTTGCATGAACGCTTTCTGGGGCCGATTCAGATCGTCCGCGGTGATTCCACCAACATCAAACTGACCACGCCCACCGATGCCGCCATCGCCGCCGCGATCCTGCGCTCACGGGCCTCGACCGGGACGCGCTCATGAGTGCTGAATCCATCCGCACGGGCCTCGGCTTCGACCTGCACCGGCTGGTCGAAGGGCGCCCTTGCATCCTCGGAGGCCTGGAACTCCCCTACTCCGCAGGTCCCCTGGGCCACTCCGATGGGGACGCGGTGCTGCACGCGGTCGCCGATGCGATCCTTGGAGCTGCAGGCCTGGACGACCTGGGGACCCTGTTTCCCGACACTGATGCAGCCTGGCAGGGAGCTGACAGCGCAAGGCTGCTCAGGGAGTCACTCGCCAGGGTGCACTCCAAGGGCTGGGTTGTGGGTAACGTGGACATCGTCATTGCCACCGAAGGACCCCGTATCGCTCCCCACCGCACTGCGATGCGCGCGCGAATCGGGGACCTGCTACAGGTGGCCCCGGACGCGATCAACGTCAAGGGCAAGAGCCTCGAAGGCCTGGGAGCCCTGGCGGGTGGCGAAGGGGTGGCCGTTCAGGTCGTCTGCCTCCTGCATCGCAGGGACGCCTGACCAGGCCACCAACAGGCCGGGGACCAACCCCCTCCAGGTCTGGGCCCGACATGGAAGGCCGGTTGAAACGAGGGCAGCCCCGGTGCTCACGCACCGGGGCTGCCCCAGTAAATGTGTCGGGACGGACCTACTGGCCGTCGCCCTCGACCGGAGCTGCAGCTTCCTCCGTCGAATCGGAATCAACACCCTTGTCCGGGCTACCGGAACGCAGTCCGGTCACCTCGGCTTCGGCGAGTGCCTGGTGGGCATAATCGATGAAGCTGACCCGTACCCAGTCATCACGTAAGAGGCCCAGGTGGCGCTCGTCATTGATGTTCAGGGGACGTGCGGTCGGAGTCCTCTTCATCACCTTGGCCAGATACCAGCCATAGGGGCCGCGAATGGGGCCGGCGACGGTCCCGATGGGCGTCTTGAAGAAGATCGTGTTGACCAGCATGGCACCATTCAGGAAGTGCAAGTACGGACTCTCGCCTAGCAAGGAGCGCATGTCGTTCCTCGTACGCTCGCCAAAGCGACCCAGCTTCTTGTAGCCATGGTCAGAGCCGGGGCGGCCAACCGTGGGCGGCGGGGGGTCCCAGAACTCACTGTGCTCATCGATCAGGCGGGACCAGAAGTCATGGGGCTCCATGACCTCCGCATCCGCCGGGAGCTCCTCTCCAGCTGCGGCAGCCTCCATGCGCTTCTTGCGGTACTCCGCATACTCAACGCCGTTTCGTTCGATCTCGGACCTGAGCCACTCCGCTTTCTGGCGACTGTTGGCCCAGCCATCGGGCAGCCAGCGGAACTCCTTGTCACTGAAGGCGCCCAGGAAGAGCACCTCGGCATCCACCTTGGCCAAGCCCATGACCTGGTTGGCGATGTTCAGGTGCTGGCGCAGCACGGGGGCGAGCCCCCCCTCCGGCGGGCTCTCGGTCTGATTCAGAACGGAGATTCGGTAGGCCTCGAGCAGGGGCATGTACTCGGCGTAGGCCTCGACGGATGGGAACATGTGCGCGCCGAGCGCGACCGACCCCAGGCCGAAGATGTTGCTACCGAAGCTCTGCTTGACCTCTTCCATGTGTGCAGCCGCATCCTCTTCGCTCAGCAGCTTGCCTTCCTTGGCAAGGCGCTGCCTGGTGGCCTCGATCAAGGCGAGGAATCGGCGGGCTTGGTTGATATCCCAGCGGGACACGGTGTCCTTGACATCGTCCCAGATCTCATCGTTGGTGACGGTCAGCTCGATGTTGCCGTCGTAGTCGAAGTCCATCGTGAGCAGGAGTTCGGGGGAGATACCGTCAATGGCGGTCTTCGTCTCGACAACGCTGTAGACCGTGTCACGAACGATCTGACGCAGGATCGAGCGGTACATCGAGTCCTCTTTCCCCATCTCAGGCTCGGGGCCGGGATCTTCGCCCGCATCCTTCTTTGCCTGCCATTCGGCCATGGCATTGTCGTAGAAGGTCTTCCGGCGCTCGTAGCTCTCCTCGAAGTCCTTGATCAGGATATCGCCAGCCTCCTGGCGCATGGCCTCGAAGGTGACGTCCGGCCAGTAGTCTGTGTTGTCAGGAACAAACACCTTGTCAAAGAGCATTTCCTGACGCAGCTCGCGCTCGTACCAGTCCTTGGCCCGGTAGGCACGGCGCATCTCGGTATCCAGATCCAGGGTCGGGTACTTGCCGGAGAAGTCGCCGAACTTGCTGAGGCGATGCTTCTCGAATTCCTCATCGGAAATCACGAAGTCCTCGCGAGTGAACTTGATCGGCTCGGGCCCCGGATCTGCCCCGCTGGCCTTGATCGCCTCCCAGGTAGCCAGTTCATCCTCGTAACCGGCGATCCGGCGCTGGATCTCGTCCTCGACTAGAGCCACCACCCGGCGGTACTCGAGAGCGGGGCGGCAGATCCCGTAGATGAGGAAGCGCTTGATATCGTCATCGGTGATGAGGACGTCCCCAACGTAGAGCGGTTCTCCCAGGTAATCTGCGGGAATCGTCTCTTGGGGCTCGGGGGTGACGGTCGTTTCCTGAACCGGCGTGCTGAGGACGAATCCGAGGCTCAGGCCGGCAGAGAGAAGAGAGAGGTACATGGCGACAGATGAAGAAACGCGGATGTCGACGGAGGAGCGAACTTGGAGTACCAGATGGGGCCATAGCAGCCCCAAAAAGCAACGGCAGAGCGTACGGAGGGGCCTCCAAAGAGGCGAAGTCTTGAGCCTTCTTTTTTCGAACCAGCCCCTGGAGGGCCTTTAGGGCTAACCAATCCCTGTATCCCAGTTGTGACCGGATCGAGTAGCCCTGGCGAAACACCGCGGGCCCGGGTTGGTATCCTCTCCGGACGCGCTTGACCCGTCTTGGGCCTCTCAGCCCTCCAGCCACCCGGAAATCCGCCCTCGCCAAGGCTCATGACCGCCTATCCGACCCGCACGATCGCCTACATTTGCGAGATCTACCACGCCTCCATGCCTCCGGCAACGGAGTCGATCCAGCGCTTGCACAATCGCTACTTCGAGGACGGAAATCCACCTTACTCCAGCTTCGCCGTCAGCCCGGCGGGCCCGGTGCTCTCCAATCCCGGCATGCAGCGTGGAGTTCTCTCCCAGGTCGCCTTTCTCCCCGACCGCATTCAGTTTCGCGAGGAGCTGGGGGCCATGACCGCCGAGGACTTCGGACTCCGGGTGCGACGTATCGCTGGCGATGTGGCAAGCGAGAGGAGCATGGAGGCCTACGCCGGCCAGCGAATCACCATTCGTACTCTCCTGAACCCTCGCAAGTTCGGGAACTCGATCGAGTACATGCGTGACGGGCTATTCGGATTTGGCGACATGATTGATGCATTTGAAGGCCAGCCGCGGATCTACGGACTTCGCATGGACTTCCCCCCCAGCGAGGAGTGCCGCACGGCAAACTCCCTTCGGATCGAGAACTACTTTCAGGACGAGCGCACCCTCTTCATGGAGAACCAGAGCTCCGCTGGACCGGTGCGTGTCTCTGATCAACTCGAACACCTCGAGGAAAACGTCAGCAGTGCCTACTCGTTCCTGATCGACAAGGCCTCATCATTTGTCCAGGCATTCGACCTCCGCCTCGAGGAATAGGACGCGAGCATCCCAAGCCGACCAGCAAGCAGTTGAAGAGCGCTTTCAGAGGTTGGGGATCTATCCGGGGTCCATGGAGAGGCCTGGGACTTGGGGCACTTGCCTGTCTGATCATGGCGAGCTGTGGCCCCGCGGTAGAGCCCACCGAGGAGTGGCCTCCGGGAACCATCCTGGCGCTGAACGGCGAGCCCGTTCTGGAGCAGGAAGTCGATGCAGACATTGAAGCGATGCTTGATATCGACAACGCCTTTGTGGAGACCCAGAGGAGGCGCCTGGTGCTCATCAACATCACGCTTCCCAGGACCTACGCCCAATCCCTGGACCCTCAAAGACGAGCGCGTGCCCTGGCCTCAGCAGAGGCCTGGCTCGCTGAAGGGGACGGCGGCCCCGGCGAGGAGGATTTCGGCATCGAGGCCGAGGGCAACTGGGACAGCATCGGACTGGATGTCTGGTTGGTCGCCCGTGACATGCAGCCGGGAGAGACCACCGGGATTGTCGAGCTCCCCGGTCGCTACGCCGTCATTCGGCTCAAGGAGCGCGATGACAACCACACTCGCAATCTGGAGGTGATGCGCCTGTGTATCGAGACCTTCCCCTTCGTCGACGATCCCCAGGCGCCCTTCATGGACTTCGCCCAGGCCAAGCTGGAGATCGTCGACCCTGCCTGGCGAGAGGTGGTGCCGGGCTTCCTCAAGTACAATCAGCATTCAGAACAATGAGACTCCCCACCACCGACTGGCTCAGCTCGATCTTCTGTCTCGGCGGTGCCCTTGCTGCTCTCTCCGCCCTCCCAACGACGGCTCTCGCCTGCGAGGACGAGCCCTCAGTGGAGGCCAGGCCGATCGAGCGCCTCGAGGACTGGCCAGAGGTGGACGAGACGGCCGTCAAGTTCGAGATCGAGCGCTTGCGCAAGGCTCGCACCCCCGGAATGGGCGAAGAAGCCCACGTGGCCCTGGTCGAAATGGGCAGCGGCACGGCTCCCCTGCTACTCTCAAGACTGCGCAAGGAGAAGAACGAAGAGGCCGCCCTCCGAATCGAGGCCGTGCTTGCCGCCATCACCGATGCTCGGCACACCCGCTTGCTGGCAAACAGATTCGACGACAAGCAAATGGTCATCCGGGTGTGGTGCCTGGAACGGGTCGCTGTATTTCCTGACCCGGGGGTGCGTGTGGCCGCGGAGGCGGCCTACAGCGCCGCCGACAAGCGCAAGCGCGGCGCGGATCCGAAGGAGGTCCTCGCTGCTGCACTCTGCTGCGCCTCTGCTGGCTCCATGACCGGCTTTGAGGTGCTGATTGCAGACGCCGAGAAGAACTGGAATCAGCGCGAAGAGGTGCTGCTGCTCGCCCTGTCCAGCCTGCGAGGGCCGGAGGCCACCTCGCGGATTGCACCGCTCCTGGCTGAACAATCCCGGAAACGGAAGCTGACCGGCTTGCGACTACTGCATGCCTGCGGCGATCAGAAATCCGCAGTTAGCCTGGTCGCGCCATTCCTGGATGATCCGGACAGCTCCCTGCTCATCGGCGCCGTGAATGCCCTGCGAGGGATCGTCGATGGGGAACCTCCCCTCTCGAGACTCTCGGCATTCCAGGCAGTCGAGGAAGCCAACAAGTGGAAGGCCCGGCTGTGATGAGTTGCTATTCGTCGAGATCCCTGCGAGGCCTGGCGCTTGCTTGCATCAGCGGCCTGCTTCTGGGGGGAGCGCCCTGCGCACAGAAGCTGATCAACAAGGACCTGCCCAGGAACCACCCCCAGAACGACCCCTACACTCTAGGCCAGAAAGAGCTCCTGGAGGCTGCCGGAATCCTCTCACTTGGGGGCTTCGAGTTCGGCAAGAGCGACACCGCAACCGTCGACCGTGACCTGGCGGTCGCGGACATCCGCTGGATCGAGACCGAGCACTTCGAGCTCGGCTTCGCCCTGGGGACCTACAAGGTAAGAGCAAAAGAGAAGAAGACCATCCAGATAGAACTGACGGAGCTGAGTCAGAAACTTCCTGAGGTGAGCCTCAAGACCAAGCAGCTCGATTCCTGGCTAAGAGCTCACCTCTACGCCCATCGACTGGAGAAGATGTACGTCGAGTTCCTGGATCTCGTTCAGCTGACCGAGAGTGACTTTCCCGACGGCAGCGCTCCATGGGATATGACCGGTACCTACCGCGGTGAGGGGCCTCACCTCGGTCAGAAGGGGAAGTACGAGGTCTTGATCCTCCCCTCAGAGGGCCTCTCTGTGGCCTTTCTCGACAAGCACTTCGGCCTCCAGGTCAGACGCACCCAGCGCTACAACGTTCCTGACCGGGACACGCTGACCCTGACCATCCACACGCAGCAGGGGACGCTGAAGTCGGATGAGGCCCTGCACGGGCATCTGGCTTTCAACCTGATCCAGAACCTTCTCAACGGGTTCGAGCACTACAGCTATAACATCCCAGTCTGGCTCCTGGAGGGAATGGCCCACTGGGCCGAGCGGCGTGTCACCGAGAACTTCAACACCTTTGACGGAGCGGAGGGCTCGCTCCCCGAGACCTCCCGCAAGTCCGACTGGGCTGCAGCCACGAAGAAGGTCGTGACCACCGGAAAAGCGCCAAGAATGGCCACTCTGGTGCGAAAACAGGGGTATGGGCAGCTGTCTCTCCCCGACCACTACGCGGTCTGGTCGATGATCGATTTCATTCATCAGACCCGGCCTGATGGCCTCGCCAGGTTCATTCAGGCCCTCAAGGGGCGGACCGATGAGAACGGTTTTTCCGATAACTCGGACCTCCTCGGACACCACCGCAAGATCTTCAGGGAGTATCTCGGGATGAGCTACTCCGAGTTTGACACAGCCTGGGCCGAATGGGTCCTATCCAGCTATTGACCTGGGAGTGTTTGAGTCCCATGCATGCTGTTCCCTCGGCGTCAATAGCCCGGGATTCGGCCAAGAAAGGGCGGTCGAGGTGCCGATGTACCCGACCTGGCGAATGATCTCCCCCTGCCGGGAGATGGGGTGTTAGCATTACGCTCACGTTAGGTTTCCATAATGGGCCTCCGCTGGCTCGCCAATCCTCTCGATGATCCTGCAAAAGAAGCGAATCGTGCTCTTCCTCCCCCATCGGGCCGATCCAGCCCAGGGAATCAGGGTGAGCGCAGACCTCCTACCTCTGGAGCTACTCCAGATCGCCGGTATACCGGACCGGGAGGGTTATGAAGTCGTGATCATCGACGCCATGGTCCATGATGACTACATGGATCGCATCGCAGAAGCCTGCGATGGAGCCCTGCTCTTCGGCAGCTCCTGCATCCTGGGATTCCAGGTGGCCCATGGAGCGGAGGTAGCCAAGGCTGTGCGACAGCGCTTTCCAGACCTGCCAATCATCTGGGGAGGCTGGTTCCCCAGCGTGCTCCCCGAGCAGTACCTGACCGAAGGCATCGCCGACGCCGTTGCGCTGGGACAGGGCGAATTCACCTTCTGGGAGTACATCCAGGCCATCGAGAGCGGCGAGGACACCGCGAGTGTCCCTGGCCTCGTCATCCTCCGCGATGGCAAGCCCCACTACACCGCTCACCGCAAGGTGGTGGGCTTCAACGATATCCCCGACGTGCCCTGGCACCTCCTGGACTTCGAGGCCTACGTCGCGCTGCAGAACGACAAGTCCAACAAGTGGAAGGTACGACACAAGTACGCCGATCCGTGGGACATGAAGCCCGGCACAGAGCTGCGCGGCTTCAGCTTCTACTCGAGCTTCGGTTGTCCTGAACCCTGCACCTTCTGCTGCAGCCCGGGCGTGACCAGTCGTCGCTGGAAGGCCATTCCAGGTGACGTGCTCGGCGAGAGAATCCTGGAGTGCTACGAGAGGTTCAACTTCAACGTCTTGCGCTTCCAGGACGCCAACTTCGGCGTTGCAGAGAAGCGCTCGAACGCCTTCTGCGATTCGTTGATAGACGCGGGCAGCCCCTTCTGGTGGAACGGGACCTACGAGATCGAGACCATCGCCCGCTACTCGGACGAGTCTCTCGACAGACTGGCCCAGTCTCGCTTCCACATGGCCGCTTTGGGCGCCGAGGCCGGCACCGAGGAGCAGCAGTCTCGGATCAAGAAGAAGATCGACATCCGCAACAACCTGGCCCCGGCACTCTCGCGCCTGAACGAGCGAGGAATCCAGACCGGTGTTTCCTGGATCATCGGCTACCCCGAGGAGTCGACCCAGTCGATGCTGGACACGATCACCGTGGCCGCCAAGACCAAGCACATGTTCCCGAATTCGCCGAGCGACGTCTTCCCGTTCAGCGCGATCCCGGGGAGTGAGGACTACGAGATCGCGCTGCGCAACGGGCACAAGCCCCCGCAGACCCTGCAGGAGTGGGGTGACGTCCTCGAGTACAAGTATGAGATCGGCGGGAGCGGACTCCCTGAGGACGTACTTCGCCGCTGGCGCCGCTACGGGGTCACATCGACCTTCTATGACGGTCTCGCCAAGGAGGGCTCGGGCCTGGTCCGAGACCTGATGCGCAAGATTTCCGGCTGGAGACTGCGTACCAACAATTTCGACTTCCCGATCGAGCAGAAGCTGTTCCACACCCTCGTGCGCCTCTCTGGCAACCGAACCCAGCAGAACGATCTCGGGTCCAACAAGTCATCCGCCTCGACCACCAGCGTCACAGCCTAGTCCAGTGATTCAGCGACACTCATCCAAGAAAGTCGTCCTGTTCCTGCCTCATCGCGCAGATCCAAAGCGCGGTGAGCGCTTCAGCGCAGACCTCTTGCCCCTGGAGCTCCTGCAGATCGCATCCGGCCCCGTGGCCGACGGCTATGAGATCGTGATGATCGACGCCATGATCGAGCCGGACTACATGAGCAAGCTCCTCGAGGCCTGCGATGGCGCCCTGTGCTTCGCCAGCTCCTGCATCCTCGGCTACCAGGTCTACGACGGTTTCTTGGCCGCCAAGGCCGTGCGAGAGAAGTACCCCAATCTCCCCATCATCTGGGGCGGCTGGTTCCCGAGCGTCACGCCGGAGATGTACCTCGATAATGACATCGCTGACGCCGTCGGCATCGGCCAGGGCGAGCTGACCTTCCGAGACGTTGTCAATGCCATCGCCTCCGGTGAGGACCTTGCCAACGTCCCCGGATTGGCAGTCAAGCGTGACGGGCGAGTTCACTACACCGACCACCGGGCGATCGTGGGATTCGACAAGCTCGAGCCCGTGCCCTGGGATCTGCTGGAATTCGAGCGCTACGCCGAGCTCCAGACCAAGCCGTCGAACTACAAGGTTCGGCACCGCTTCCCCCTCCCTGGCAAGTGGACTCCGGACAATCCACCGCGCGGATTCAGCTACTTCTCCAGCTTCGGCTGCCCCGAGGCCTGCACCTTCTGTTGCAGCCCCGGCCTGACCGATCGTCGCTGGAAGGCCATCAAGGGCAAGGCGCTCGCCGAAGATATCGCGGAGCTCCAGCAGAGGTTCAAGTTCGACGTGCTGCGTTTCCAGGATGCGAACTTCGGAGTTGCAGAGAAGCGCACCCGCGATTTCTGCGAAGGCCTGATCGAGAACAAGGTCCCGATCCACTGGAATGGCACGATCGAGATCGAAACCGTGATGCACTACAAGGAGGACACCCTCGATCTCCTCCAGGACTCGAAGTGCCACCTCCTCTGGGTTGGAGCCGAGACCGGTACGGCTGAGATGCAAGAGCGCATCAAGAAGCACATCGACATCGACAACATTCCGCGGGCGATCGGCAAGCTCGCGGATCGCGGCATCGTCCCGGGCACTTTCTGGATCATCGGCTACCCAGGCGAGACCCAGGCATCCATGGAAGAGACGCTCCGCAGGGCAGCAGCGATCAAGTACCAGTACCCCCTGGCCGGTTCGGAGGTCTACCCCTTCCGTCCTATCCCCGGCACCGAGGACTTCACTCAGGCAGTCAAGCTCGGTTATCAGCCGCCCGACGACTTCCACAGCTGGGGAGACTGCTTCGAGTACAAGTACAACGCCCAGAACACGCCGATCCCTGAGTCGGTCCTCCACACCTGGGATCGTTACAACAACACAGCCGCCATCTACGACCAGCACGTCCGTGAGGGGCCGAAGTGGATGCGAAAGACCCTCTCGAAGATCGCGGGCTGGCGCCTGCGCAAGGGCTCCTACGAGTTCCCGATCGAGCAGAAGCTCTTCGACATCTACGTCAGAGCCACGGGACAGGGGCAACCAGCCCCGGCCGCCGATTGACCATGAGGAGGTCGGGCAGCGCAAGCTGCCCGACCTCTCTCTTTGCCAGCGGTACCGGCCCTGAGATACGCTGGACAAACCACCGAGATACAGTTCATCGCCATCATGTATGCCGGCCGATACGGATTCGAGATCTAATCGGTAACCTGACCTTCGTGCGAATCACAATCGTCACTCCCGCAGCAAGGGGCACGCGTATCGGCAACCGCGTGACAGCGCTGCGCATGGCATCCCTGTTGCGTCATCTGGGGCACCATGTCCGGGTGGTCACCGAGTGGCGAGAGGATGATTCGGAAGTGCTCTTCGCGCTTCATGCACGCAAGTGCGCCCAGGCCCTCAAGTCCTCACTCGAGACGACGCCCGACAGACCCCGGATCCTGGTCCTGACCGGCACAGACGTTTACGGCGCCATTGACACCGACCCGGCATCGGTCCAGTCCCTCGAGATCGCCGACCAGATCGTCGTCTTGCAAGCGAGTGCCCTTGACCGGCTCTCCCCGGAGACCCGACTCAAGAGCCGGGTGATCCTGCAGTCTGCACGAGGCCCGGCCACTCCAATGGAGGCCGCCCCGGAGCGCTTCGATGTCTGCGTGATAGCCCACATGCGAGAGGTCAAGGACCCACTGCTCACCGCTCGTGCCGCACGCCAGCTCCCTCCCAGCTCTCGAATCCGCGTCCGCCACGTCGGCCGGGCCCTGGACCCCGAGTTCCAGAGACTGGCTGAGGATGAACTCCGCCTGAATCCACGCTTCGAGTGGCTCGGTGCGATCTCACACGGAGCGACGTTGGAAGTCCTGGCGTCTTCACGCCTCCTGGTACTGACCTCCGAAAACGAGGGTGGTCCGGCGGTAATCACTGAGGCGATTGCCTGCGGCGTGCCCGTGCTCTCCACGAGGATCCCCGCAGCCGAGGCGCTCCTGGGTCCACTCCACCCTGGCCTCTTCGCCCGGGGCGATGCGACTGCGCTACTCGAGCTCCTCGAGCGCTGCGAGACGAACCCGGTCTTCCTGGAAGAACTCCGCCGTCGTAGCGAAGAGCTCCTCCCCAGTGTCGACCCTTGCCGTGAGGTAGCCGACCTGCGCAGACTGCTGAACTCGCTCGATGAAGCAGCACCTCCTCCTCATTCCGCACCTGACCAGATCATCGAATGACTGATCTCCCTTACCTCATCCTCGACTGCTACTTCGACGAGCGCGGGGCCGCGCCGAACATCCGGCATCTCTTGGGTGAAGCCGAGTCCGAGACCATCCGTGCAGTCTGGGACCCGATCCCTGGAGAGCTGGATTCCTACAGTGGTGTGATCATCACCGGGTCCAAGGCTTGCCTCAGCTCTCCCGAGCCCTGGATGGGACCGTTGCTCGAGAAGATCCGGGAGATTCGATCGATCGAAATGCCTCTCCTTGGGCTTTGTTTTGGACACCAGGCGATAGCCGCCGCCCTCCATGGCGAAGCCGGAGTTCGCCTGGCTCCACGCGGAGAGCTGGGCTGGGAGTCAATCAGCGTTCTCAGCTCGAATCCAATCCTGGAGGGGCTCCCGGCTGAGTTCACCTGCTTCCTCTCGCACTTCGATGAGGTGACCCCTGGGCTTCCAGGAATGGATGTGATTGCACGGTCCAGTCGTTGCGAGGTTCAGGCCTACCAGATCTCGGGTGAGCCCATCTGGGGCCTGCAGTTTCACCCGGAAATGGACCCTGAGGAATGTGAAATTCTTGTGAAGAGAAACCTCGAGCGACATGAGTCCCTCGGCAATGACCATGAAGAAATTCTCGCCAATCGCAGGGACGGTCGAGACCTGGGTGCCCTGATTTTCTCGAGCTTCATGCGATTCTGTACTGCAGCACGGGACTGAGGGAGCTCCCCCTGGATCGGACATTCCGGCCTCGAAAAAGCCAGTCGGTTTTGGACGAGACCTGCATCCAGAAGACTCGCTTGAGCGAATCCAACGCCATAAGTGTCAGCGATACAAAAATCCATGAGTCCGGTTATCCTCTAAGGGACGCCAGAAACCCCATGAGCGGCACAAGAGACCGCAGCAATCAAGAACGTGAGACCCTTTACCAGATCAACCGAGTACGCAATCCGAGCCTTGACCTTCCTTGCCACGGAGAAGGACGGCGGCAGCTATCACCTCGCACGCGAGATGGCAGATGTGCTTGGAATTCCGGCTCCCTTCCTTGGCAAGATCCTTCAGCCGCTCGTCATGAGGGGAATCCTCGAGAGCCAGCGGGGTCGCAATGGTGGCTTCCGGCTGTGCAAGCAACCTGAAGAGGTAACTCTGATGGATATCGCGGATTCGCAGGAACTGGTCCACGAGAACCGGCAATGCTTCCTTGGTCAATCGGAATGCACCGACGAGCGAGCTTGCCCGATGCACGAGTACTGGAAGGTGGCCGCTGAGAACTTCCAGATCAGGATGAACTCGACGACCTTGCAGAGCCTGGTCGAGTTCTGCGAGGAGAACCTTGATTCGGGCTATCCGCAGCCCGAGTGCTTGGCCAACGGAACCATGGCACCCCTTGATGACTCCATCCTGTCAATCTCTCCGCCTTCACAAGCCAAGGAGGCTTGAGAGACTTCTACCAGCAGGAACCGCTCACATCCTCGTCCTTACCTTCAGCTCAGCGCGCGTTGACAACGCGGCCGAGCTGATCTCTTGTCAGGACACCAAGGAACCGGCCATCTTCTGAGACCAAGAGCTGCCCCACCCCCTCGCGGTCGAGAGTACGGAGAGCCTCCATCAAGGACTCCCCGGATTCTATCGAAATCAGTCGAGCGAGAGGGGTCATCACCTGGCGAGCCACGTGGTAGGCACGCTTTCCCTCTGCAACCGTGGAGAGCTCGAGCTCGCCGATGACACCTACGGGTTCGCCATCCTCAGCCACCAGTGCAGTCAACGGACCGGTACCCGACTTCACCTGGTTGACCACGTCTTCGAGAGTGTCCCAGCCATCGACCTCTTCGAGGTCCCCTTGCAGCGCCGCTGCCACAGAGGTCGATCGCAGACGGGATGTCATGACCGACTGGATCATCGTCCGCCTCGCGGCTCCGGACAGGAACCAGCCCATGAACGCCAGGAACAGGCCATTGAACCAGCTGCCTGTCAGGACTGCGATCAGGATTCCCGCGGCGATCAGGATGCGTCCGAACAGCACTCCGACCCACCCCGACCATTGCGTAGCACGGTCCAGGGACCCCATCAGCGCCCAGAGCACTGATCGCAGCACCCGCCCTCCATCCAGGGGGAAGCCCGGAAACATGTTGAAGATGGCCACCCCAAGATTCGTCACACCCAGCCAAACCGAGACCACCCCCACTGGAACGTCATCAGGCGTCGCCAGCCAGATCACCAGGAACAGGCCACCGAGAAGGCCACTCACCAGGGGGCCGGCGATAGCGATCAGGAACTCATCCCGTGGACGTGCAGGTTCGCTACCTAGCTCCGCGACCCCTCCGAAGAGAAAGAGCGTGATCGAGCGCACCGAGACCCCAACCAGCCTGGCCGCGATACTGTGACCCAGTTCGTGCAACAGGATGGAGATGAAGAACAACAGGCTTGCAGAGAATGCGGCCGCCCACACGGCGGAGCTGCCCCAGTCCTCGTGGCTGCCTCCAAAGCCCTCGGCCAGCGAGGTCGTCACCAGGAGAAAGACGATGAACCAGGTCGGATCCACTCCGATCGTGATCCCGAAGAACCTGCCAAGGCGGAGTACCCGCCCTCCGAACATGCCTCCCGGAGGAGAGCTGGGCTTGTTTGAACGGGGAGTCAATGAGTCAACCAAAGAGGTGGTCACTTTCCTTCGACCAGGCCGCGAATCGATACAAGGGCTCCAATCTGGCCATCTCGCCCAACAGCATCGTGCTCACGCCCTCACCGAAGAGAGCAGCACGAACAGCGGGCTGGTTGGCGGGCGCAGGCCAGACTCTCTCGACCGCCAACGCGTGAGTCCCCGGTTCATAGTAGCCGAAGAACTCCCTCAAGCTGCTTGCTGTCAGCTCCCCACAGCGCCACTCACCTTTCCAGTCCGCCAGCCTCAGGAAGTAGCCATCGAGTTCATTCAGCACGCTCAGGAGCTCCTCCTGGCCCTCCTTGTCCACTCGTCGCTTGAGGTTGTTCCCATCGAACCAGGCATCAGAGTGAATGCGCAGCGAGACCTCCACCCGATCTGACTCCACCGCCATGCAGATGTAGGCGTTGCGGAAGGCTGCATCGAGGTCCTTGGCCAGGTCCGCGCCAACCACCCGCTTGAGCCGTGCCTTTTCCTTCTTGTCCCGACAGATGTAGGCCCACAGGCGCTTCACGCGGTTTCCGTTGAAGGCGTGGGGGTTGTGGAGGCTGGTTCGGGAGGCCAGGGCCAGCTTCGGCCGCCGGGGCCTGGATACGAACTCCTGAGCCAATGCACCCAGCTTTCGCCTCAGAATCAGGCGTCTGTCGTTGTACTGGGGGTCCCGGGAGAGGCCATCTGACAGCGAGTGGAGATCCCCCTCCTCGAAGACGATCGTGCCCTCAGCCGGGCGCGGTTCCGAATCACTGGGGGATTGAGTGGTCATGCGGGGGTTCTGGTTCTTTCCTGTGTCGTTGTAGAATGACTAGTTGGAGCGGGTATGCAATGATCCGCTCCTCCCAGGATCCCCATATGAAGTTTGCCCACTTCGAGTTCGACCCTGAGACCGATTGTCTCGGGGAAGGTCCCCTCAGTGAAGTCTACCGCGCCGTGGACCAAAAGCTCGACCGAACAGTCGCGCTCAAGGTGCTTCGTGCCCACGCTGAGATCGACCCAGCCGCTGACACACGCTTCCACCGCGAGGCCAAACACGCCTCCAAGCTTCAGCACCCCAACATCGCCACCGTCTACGAGTACGGAGAGGCCAAGAATACAGCATTCATCGCGATGGAATACCTCGAGGGTCGCACCCTCGACGTCATCCTGAAGAACAAGATCGAGAAGGATCACCAGACACCAGGGCTGGGTTACGAGGAGTGCCTGAACATCGCCCTGCAGATAACGGCGGCTCTCTCGCAGGTGCACAAGGGCGGGCTGATTCACAGGGACCTGAAACCCGCCAATATCATGGTGCTCGAGGACGGCACCGTGAAGCTCCTCGACTTTGGCATCGCCCGTAGCCGCAACGAGTCATCAATCACCCAGCACGGCACGCTCGTCGGCACTGTGCTCTACATGTCCCCAGAGCAAGTCCGAGGTGACGACCTCGACTACCGCTCGGACATCTTCTCCTTTGGTGCGGTCCTCTATCACATGATGACCGGCTCGCTCCCCTTCCCTGGCAAGTCCTTTCCCGAGGTGTGCATGGCGATCCTCGATGGCTCGCCTCGTCGCCCCTCCGAGGTGCGCCCCGGCCTTCCCCAGGCCTTTGAGGAGGTCTTGCTTCGCTGTCTGAACCGCGAGCCAGAGAAACGGTACGCCACCGCGGACGAGGTCGAGAATGCGCTCCGAGGACTCTCGACCCGCAGGCCACCCGGCGCGGGCAGTGCCGTTAGCATCGAGGGCAAGCTGCTCCTGATGCCGGTGAGCTTCCCAGGCCAGGCGACCTCGGTCTGCAAGAACATCGGAGGAAGCCTCCGGGTAGACCTCGCAGGAGAGCTAGGACGCACGGATGGACTCGACGTCGAGGTCGCCGAGAGTTCGACCAAGCCGCAGGATGGTGAGTACGACTTCATCTTGTATTCGGAGCTCACGCTGAACGAGCCCACGGCTGTCCTGAACCTGCACCTGGAGTCATTCTCCAGCAACGGCCCGAGCGGCCCCAGGATCGACGACCGGATCGAGCAGCATGATGACGACGAGTGGGCCCTTCAGGCGGACCTCGTCCGGGCCGCGACTCGCACAATTCGCAAGCGGCTGAAGGAGATGGCGGTGACGCCAATCAGCGACAATCAGCGCGACGAGGCGCGCGCCATCAAGCTTGCCCGTGTGGCCCACAACGTGCTGCTCAAGGGAACATCCAAGCACCTGATGGCAGCCATTAGCTCGTTTCGAGCCTCCCAGGAGGAGGACCCTTACTGTGCATTGGCCTACGCTGGAATGGCCGAGGCCCTCGTGCGCAAGTACCTGTACTGGGAGGGCGATGAGAGCTTCCTGAAAGAGGCCCGCGAGAAGGCGCAGCGTGCCCTGGCGCTCGACAAGCACTGCGCCGAAGCCCACACCTCCCTGGGCTGCTCCTACGATCTCACTGGCCGCCTCCCGGAAGCCGAACGTGAGTACAGGATGGCCATCCAGGATGACAGCCGCGAGTGGCGCGCGCACCGACTGCTTGGCTCGATCATGGCCCGACAGGGCAACTTCAAGAGCGCCGCGGGATACCTTCGCAAGGCTATTGGCCTCAAGCCAACTCACATTCCCTCCTACGACCAGCTCTACAGCGTGCTGCAGAGGCTCGACCGTTACGAGGAGTCGCTGGAGATCGCCGACCAGGGAATCTCAGCTGCACGAGCCCACCTCAAGGAGCACAGGGACGACCAGGAAGCCCGACTTCATCTGGCACTCCTGCTCGCGCGACTCTCCAGCTACACCGAGGCGCGTAAGCATGTCGAGGCAGCCATGGCAATTGCACCCAAGGACGGATTCACCTCCTTCTTCGCAGCCTGTGTCTACGCAGTCACCGGGGACTTCACTGACGCCATCGAGCAGCTCACGCGTGCCCGCGACCGAGGTCTCTACATCCAAGGTGAGCTCCGCAACAGGAGTGAACTGGACGTCCTCAGAGGTCTGCCCGAGTTCCTCGAATTGCAGGGCTAGGCTCACGAGCCTCTACGGGCAATGGCAGTCGAGTTGGGCCTGACTCCTTACCGGCACCCCTGCCGCCCACCCTTCTGGGCTAGATCAGGCCATGGCCAGACGATCTTCTCGCACCTGTGGCCGACGAGAGCGAGAGAGCTCATCCCTGGTGTCGACGGGGTCTCTGTTCACGACATCCCGGTCGGAGACGGTGATCACCTGCGAGCTCTCCACGCGCCGGGTACTAGTGGGACACTCATCGCAATCTTCCACGGGCTCTCCGGAGACAGTGGCGCGGACTACGTCCGGCAGACAGCACGTGCGGCCAGGGCACTTGGACACTCCGTCCTGGCGGTGAATCATCGTGGCTGTGGACCAGGCCGAGGACTCGCGCGAGGGCTCTATCACTCCGGACGAGCAGATGACGTGGGAGCCGTATTCCAGTGGGCACGCAGGGTCCTGCCCGAGAGCCGACACCTCGCCGTGGGGTTCTCCCTGAGCGGCAACGCACTCCTCCTGCTCCTTGCTCGAGAAGCTGAAGGTCATCCTGATGCTGGAATCGCCATCAATCCACCGGTGAACCTCAGGCACTGCTCGGAACGCATCTCCAGCGGGGCCAACCGCATCTACGACCGGCGCTTCGTACGTCGCTGCACCCGACTCGTGCATGAGAGGGTCGAGGACGGACTCCTGGCCAGGGACTACCCCATCCCCCGGGTGCGAACCTTGTGGGAGTTCGACGAGGTGGTCACGGCCCCCATGGGCGGCTTCGCTGACGCGGAGGACTACTACCGGCGATGCTCAACCTTTGAGCTCTTTGATCAGATCGACAGACCCACGGTCGTCATCACGGCTGAGGACGACCCCTTCGTACCTGTCGAGGACTTCGGCCGGGCTGAAGGCGCCCCCAACGTCCATCTCCACGTTGAGCGTCACGGTGGACACGTGGGCTACCTCGAGCGAGGTGCACTGCCGTTCTCTGGCCGCCAATGGATCGATGGCGCACTAGCCCACTACATCCGTGAGCTGTGCGCCATCGTTGCTGCCTGAGTCGCTACTAGTCGCGGCTCATGAAGATTCGTAGCACGTACCAGAACAGCATCGCCACGGCGGCGAAGAGCTCCAGCGATGCGCCCACGTATCGATCCTCGGGGTAGTTTTGCAAGACCTGTTGGGTCTTCCAAAGGATCGTGGCACCGGCCAGGCCAACCATCGCCACGCTGAACCAGAGGCCCAGGTTGAAGCCGAAGATCACTCCCATCACGATGGCGATCAGGGCCAGGATCGACCCCCACATGACGAAGGTGCGCAGGAACGAGAAGTCCTTGCGGCTGAAGATGCCGATCGCGCTCAGACCCGCGAAGCCCGCGAGGGATACGAAGCCTGCGTTGGCGATGACGCTACCCCCTCCCTTGATCTCCGAGTAACTGTTGGCCATGGAGAGCAGCGGGACGAAGATCACGGCCTCGAGGAGCACGAAGCCCACCAGCGCCATGTATTGGGTACTCTTCGAGGTTGCGCGATGGGCTACCCCCGAGGCCACGTTGCCCAGAATCATGAAGGCACCCAGCACCAGAAGCCAGGAAGTGCCAAGCATGGCCTCGGTCATCGGGCCAGCTAGTCCAGCCTGGAAGATCGCTATCTCGATCAACGCAAAGCCGACCATCGCGCCCAAGAGGTGGGTGTAGACCCGGGTGATGAAGGTGGCCCGCGCCTGCAGGCTGAGGTCGATGACCGTGCGAGGTTGGGTGAAGGCGGAGCTCTGATTCTCGTAGTTCATGGCAATGAGGCCGGTGGATGGTCCAGGAAGTTCTCAACAGCGTAAGCCAGAGGGAGACCAGCGGGAAAGGCTCGCGGAGTGGTATTCCACAGAACCAAGGGCAGCCAGGGTGCCCGACACCCCAGCTCATAGCCCCCCGGACGTGAGATCTCAGCCCCCACGGCTCGATCCACACCCGATTTGCCCCTCCGACCGGGCCCCTCAGGCGCTACCATGCCGGGCTACCAAGCGCCCAATGAACTCCTCACTCGTCATCCTGGACACCGAGACCGCCAATCTCTTCGGAGCCCCCCATCTCCTGGAGCTGGGGGCCGTGCGCGTCGTTGACGGTGAGATCCAAGACCAGTACGAGTCCTTCGTCTGCCCCCAGGTCGAGATCGAGACGGGCGCCACGGAGATTCATGGCATCCGGCAGGATGACGTCCGAAACGCCCCGCTGACCGCAGAGGTGCTCGACTCCTTTCGCGAGTGGGCCGGTGACTGCTGGTTTGCCGCGCACAACGCCTCCTTCGATGCCGGGGTTCTGGCGTACGAGTACGCTCGCCATGACATGACTCCGCCCCCGGGCGTCTTCATCGACTCACTCTCTCTGGCGCGCAAGCTGATCCCCGAGTCGATCGATCACAAGCTCGTGACCCTTTGCCAGCACCTCGAGCTCGAGGAGGGGCCTCATCACCGAGCTCTCTCCGACGCCGTCTATTGCTGGATGGTGATTGCCGAGTGCATCGAACGCCTCGAGACCGAAGGCGACGGCACCATCGGACCGGCTGAACTAGCCAGCCGTTGTGGTGCTCCGCTGACCATCGAGAGCGCACGGCCGCGGCCGCCACGCCTTGCTCGACGCCTGCGCCCCCTCGAGACGGCGACTCCCGGCGTTGACGAGCTCATCCTCATTTACGGTGAAGGCCAGGAGTCGCCGGCGCGACTCAGTATTCGCCCTCGTTTCCTCTTCCAGCGCAACAAGACGGGCTACCTCGAAGCCGAGTGCTTGCGCTCCGGCACGCTCAAGACCTATCGGCTCGATCGCGTGCAAAAAGTCCTCACCTCCGACCACCCCAGCGGCAGTCTTTGAACTCAATGGCACCCCCTCAGACCCAAAAGGCCCAGGAGATTCGCAACCTCGCGATCGTGGCCCACGTCGATCACGGCAAGACGACCCTGGTCGATCAGATGTTTCAGTATGCGGGCACCTTCCGCGAGAATCAGCATGTGATGGAGCGCGCGCTCGACTCTGACGATCAGGAGCGGGAGCGCGGAATCACGATCCTGGCCAAGAACACCTCAATTCAGTTCGAGGGCACGCGGATCAATATCGTCGACACACCAGGCCACGCCGACTTCGGCGGCCAGGTGGAGCGCACGCTCTCGATGGCGGATGCGGTCTTGCTGCTGGTCGATGCCTACGAGGGCCCCATGCCTCAGACCCGCTTCGTCCTGCGCAAGGCCTTCGAGCACGGCCTCAAGGCCTTGGTGATGATCAACAAGATCGATCGCCCGGACGCTCGCCCCAACGAGGTCCTCGACGAGGTCTTCGACCTCTTCGTCGAGCTCGGAGCCAGCGCAGAGCAGCTGGAGTTCCCGGTCGTCTATGGCTCTGGCCGTGACGGCTATGCCATGGACGAGCCCGAGCACGAGCGAAAGGACCTCGGACCGCTCTTCAAGACCATCCTCCAGCACGTTCCCTCGCCCGATATCGATCTCGAGAGCCCTGTGCGCTTCCAGGCAGTGACCCTCGAGCACTCCGACTTCGTCGGTCGCATGGCCATCGGCCGTGTGAATCGAGGCATCCTGCGCGAGGGTGCCCGGGTGCTGGTCTGCCACCCCGATCGCGAGCAGCTGGTCCACGCCAACGTGAAGAGCCTGTATCGCTTCGAAGGTCTCGAGCGTGTCCCTGCTCAGGAGGTCTTCAGTGGCGACATCGCAGTGGTTGCCGGCATCGACGAGCTCTCCATCGGTGACACCCTCTGCGATCCCGAGCTGCTCGATCCCCTACCAGCCATCAGCATCGACGAGCCGACGATCTCGATGCAGTTCTCGGTCAATGACTCTCCATTCGCAGGAAAAGAGGGCACCTACGTCACGAGCCGTCACCTGCTCACACGCCTTGAGCGCGCCTCGATCAGGGATGTTGCGCTCACCATCGAGGCCACAGGAAAGACCGACACTTTCGAGGTGAAGGGTCGCGGAGTCATGCACCTGGGCGTCTTGATCGAGGGCATGCGTAGGGAGGGCTTCGAGTTCGCCGTTGGCAAGCCGCTGGTGATCGTCAAGGAGGTCGATGGAAAGGCCTGCGAGCCCTATGAGCGCGCGACAATCGAGGTTCCCACGGAGAGTTCAGGCCGGATCATCGACTACCTGGGGCGCCGCCGCGGCGAGATGCTCCACATGGAAGCACTCGGACACCTGACCAAGCTCGAGTTCCTGATTCCAGCTCGGGGCTTGATCGGCGCAAGGACGGCGCTCCTGACACTCAGTCAGGGGGAGGCCATCCTGGCCCACGTCTTCGACTCCTGGCAACCCGACGGCGGTGTCATCCCGCGCCGCACCGGCGGCGTTCTGGTTGCGGACCGCACCGGACCGGTCCTGACCTACGCACTCGATTCCCTCTCCGATCGTGGCAAGTTCTTCGTCCGTCCAGGTGACGAGGTCTACGAGGGCATGGTCATCGGTGAGCAGAACAAGCCCGGAGATCTCCCGGTCAATGCCTGCAGAGCCAAGAAGCTCACCAACGTGCGTGCCGCCGCCAAGGACACTGCAGCCAACATTGCTCCCCCGCGGATCATGTCATTGGAGGAATCCCTGGAGTACATCGAGGACGACGAGTTCCTCGAGGTCACCCCGAGCTCCTTGCGCTTGCGCAAGCGGATCCTCGACGCCGACAAGCGCAAGAAGAGCGAGCGAGCGAATACCTAGATCGGCAGCCTCCAGGCTCTACCTACACTTCGAGGTCTCCGAGTGGCATACCACTTGGAGACCTCGACATGGAGTTCTTCGGGAGCGCCCCATTGGGCAGCCCTCCCAGCTACCAGCCCTGCTCGTTCTGCTCGGCCTTCTCGCGGATCCGCTTCATGCCTTCCTCGTCGCCATCGCGCTCGGCTCTCTCGTAGCGTTTCTCCTCACTACGAATCAACCTACGCTCCAGCTTCTCGGCACGCTTGTTCTGCTTGTTCCTTTCTCGCTGACGCTTCTCGAAGGATTGGGGTGAAGATTTTGCCATGGCCGTCTGGTTGGTTTGGGTCAGAGCTAACACCCGGGACGATCCGAATGCGCAGGGGAAACTGGGTTGAGATGATGGCAGCGGGTGAGTGACTCTCGACCCGCTGCTGGAGGATTTCTGGTCAGGAACGGGAGCGGCGTCGACCTTGTCGGTGTGCGCCGCTCTTCTTGTGAGTCCTCTGAGAGCGCCCCGGGTTCGGCGCATCGACAACTCCGACTCCGAAGGCAACCTCCGCTACTGCGACGGGCTGCTGCTTCTGGGCCGTAGCGCGGACGACAGGAGCCCTGGCGGGCACGCTCTTGGCCCGGGCAGGCTTCGAGGCGGATCGGCCCGGCCTTGAGGCTCGGGATCTCTGCCGTCCACTGGCTTCGGATCTCTCTCGACGGCGACCGCGGTTGCTGGACGAGGAATCGGTCTCCTGGCGGGCGTGTTCACCCAGCCCATGGCGAGGAATCCTGGCACCCAGGCGCTTCTCGATGGCCTTCAGCGCAGAGGTATCGTTCGAGGTCACGAAGGTGTAAGCCTTACCAGTCTGTTCCGAGCGTCCCGTGCGACCGATGCGGTGGGTGTAGGCATCAGGGGTGTTGGGTACGTCGAAGTTCACCACGTGGGAGACGCCGGCGATATCGAGACCGCGCGCCGCAATGTCGGTGGCCACGAGAACGTCGAACTTGCCCTCACGGAACCCCCGAAGGGCTCGCTCGCGTTGACCTTGGGACATGTTTCCCTGCAGGGCGACAGCCGCGTGCTTGCGCTTGCATAGCTTCTCGGCCAGCTGCTTGGCTCGGCGCTTTGTACGCAGGAAGACGATCGCCGACCGGAAATCGTCGCCTGAGAGCAAGCCCTGGAGCACACCTAGTTTCTCGCTCTCGATTACCGGGCAGAGCGCATGCTCGATGGTGTCCGCCGGTCTCGAGTGGGCCAGCTCGACCACCGCAGGCTTGTGCAGGACCTTGTCGGCAAGCCCACGGATCTCCCGGGGCATGGTCGCCGAGAAGAGCAAGTTCTGACGATCGGTCGGGAGGGCCCGCAAGATGCGCTTGACGTCGGGCAAGAAGCCCATGTCGAACATGTGGTCGGCCTCGTCGAGGACGAGCACTTCGACATCGTCGAGGCGCACCGAACGGCTACCCAAGAGGTCGAGCAGGCGTCCAGGACAGGCCACGATGATATCGGGACGGCCGCGCATGGCCCGCACCTGGCGCGCGATCGGCACGCCGCCGAAGATACAGGTCGAACTCAGCGGGGTGTGTACCGCCAGGCGCTCGAAGTCGGCATGAACCTGAGAGGCCAGCTCGCGGGTCGGCGTCACCACCAGGGCACGGGGGCCGCGGCGCGCTCCGTCGAGCAGCTGTTGAAGGATGGGGAGGACGAAGGCAGCCGTCTTTCCAGTTCCCGTCTGGGCCAACCCCAGCACATCGCGGCCCTCGAGGGCCGGTGGCAAGGTCTCTGCCTGGATCGGGCGGGGCTCCATGAAGCCGGCATCGTGGACGGCATGAAGGAGCTCGGGACGGAGGTCGTATTGGTCGAAGCCAGTCCGGGGACGGGCAGCAGTATTGATTCTTGTGATGTTCGGGTCTCTCGTTGGCGTCAACGCGCGATTCGCAAGCGGACGCCAGGGATCGGGACCTGCACAACAGTGGCAGGAACGATTGGAGCATGTGCGGCGCGGACCTCGATGGGTCCCTGTTGAGTGCCGCGGGCCGCATTATGAGCGGCCGCCACGGGGGCATTCCCCGTGAGGCGTGCCGGAGACAGGATCCGCCCGAGGCGGGATCCGTTCGGCTGCCGTGGGGACAGGTTAGGCCCAAACCAGCCCCATCGCATCCTCGAAACTCCCGCTTCCTTCGAATCCGACAAAAAAAGTACCGAACTCTCATCGGAGCCAGGGGCCTGGTCAGACCCGAATTCGGCCGCCAAACCGGGCGATCAGTCCAGGATTCGAGCGACCGTGTCGGCGTACTTGCGCTGGGGCAGAGCGGAAATCACCCCGCGATGGCCGATTCCGTCCTGAACGACTTCACTGAGCCCGCCATTTCCGAACCGCAGGGGGTCATCGATGACATTCTCCGGTGAGACCAGGAAGTCGGCGCGCTTGCCTGCCGTCAGTACACCGGTGTCTGTTTGCCCGATCTCCTCCGCTGCGAGGCCGGTAGCGCCATACCACGCTGCCAGAGGGCTCAAGCCATCATCGATCAACGTGGCCACCTCCATCCAGTTGCGGCCGTGCATTGGCGCGAGCACAGCGTCGGTTCCTGCCAGGATCTTCAGCCCCCCCTGGCGGGCAAAGTCGACCGCATTGCGATGCACCTCGGAGACCCGCCTGGACTTCTCGCGCACGAAGTCCGACAGGCCCGGTGCCTGGGGCAAGGTCATCACGACCCAGGAGGTCGGAGTCACCGTACAGCCACGCTTATCCGCCAGCTCCACCATCTCGGCATCCATGAAGGAGATGTGCTGGATGTCGTGAACGCCATTCTCGATGGCCAGGCGTATGCCAGCCTTGGAGTGCGCATGGGCAGCGACCTTGAGTCCCCTGCCGTCAGCCTCGTGACAGATGGCGCGAATCTCCTCCGCGCTGAAGTCCGTGTGCTCGAGCTGATCCGAGGGCGACGCCACCCCGGGACTCGTGCAAAGCTTGATCAGGTCTGCGCCGCAGGCAGCGATCTCTCGCACTCGCTTGCGACACTCCCAGGGCCCATCCACGATGCTCGATGGGCGCCCAGGGCCTTCAGGCCAGAGCCTGGAGAGCCCCGCGTGGCAGCGGTCCGGCCCACGAAAATCCGCGTGGCCGCCGGTCGTCGAGAGCATGCAGATCGCGATCTTCAGTCGCGGGCCGATGAAGACTCCCTCTTCGACAAGTCGCTTGATCGAGTGCGTCGCCCCTCCTATGTCGCGTGCCGTCGTGACTCCCCCATCGACAAGAGTCCTGTAGAGGATCTTCTCCGTACGCGCCAGACCGGTCGGCGAGTTGGAAGCATCGAGGTGGCTTCCGGTGATTCCAGTGACCGTGATGTGCGCATGGCAATCAATCAGACCAGGAGTCACTGTCCAACCACTCGCGTCGATCACGGTCAGTGAGTCACTGCCAACGAGCCCCGGATCGTGGGGCCCGAGTCTGGCGATGCGGGCGCCGTCGATGTGCAGGTCGCAGTCTTGATGGACGGAGGAAGCCTCGGCGCTGGAGCCGTCGTAGAGGCGGGATATGTTGGAGAGCACGATCATCATGCTCAGATCGTGCACGAAGGACGGCCTTCGCGAAAGCTCAAGGGATTCGAATTCATGCCTGACGCAATCTGAGGAATCGCAGGGGGTCACCCACGATTCCGGTGAGCAGTCCCTGTTCCGAGGCAACCATGTGCATCCCACGCCTGGCGAGGAGCGGCCGCAGGACAGGCAGCTCCTCATCCGTCGTCGAGAGCAAGGCCTCGGGGGCCAATCGCCCCAGGAGCGCCTCCGCCAGTGCCTCGGCCCTCTCCTTGTCTTCGGTCAGGTTGCCCCGACCGGTTGCCAGCTCTCCACTCCTTCCATAGAGAGCGTCGTGCAAGGCGGGGAAGGCCTCCGGGTCATTGAGCACGCTCACGAGCCAGCCATGATCGAAGGTCTCGGTGATGGAGTCCAGCGGCTCGGTCGTGATTCTCGGCAGCTCGAGTCCGGTCTTGATCGAGGCTTCGGTCAGTCCACGGTTCAGCTCCTGCACCTCTCTACCGGGCACATTGGTCACGACAACCTCGCGCAAGAGCACGAATCGCTCGACGAGGATCGGAACCAGTTCAGCAACAGCAGCTCCCACGTAGAGGCTTCGTCCACCACCCCTCGGCAGCCGAGCCAGCTCATCCCCGAGCACTCCAGCGATGGAGAGACCCGCCTCGCGTATCGCAGCGACTTGTTCATCGGGAAAGAAGCTCGTCCCGCCTTCATGGCAGTAGAACGTGCCCAACAGCTCCCAATCGAGAGCCTCCTCGGTGGCGGCCAGAGCGCGGGCAAAGTCGTCGAGTTCAGGGGTCATGGACTTACCAGTCTAGGACACCCACGCCCCAGGACAGCTGCTCTCCATGACTCCATTCCCTGCAAGAGGCCTCACAGGACACCTGAGGGAGGTGGGAGGCGATCCTTCCCTGCAGCTCCTTGATCTGCTCCACCGAAGCGCTACCCTCTCTCCCCCGCTGCGCGGCCACCGCGCGGCCGGAGGCGCCAGTAACTCAGTTGGTAGAGTGTCAGCTTCCCAAGCTGAATGTCGTGGGTTCGAGCCCCATCTGGCGCTCCAACGCCTCCTCTCGCATGGAGTCGTACAAGGCTGCGGCAGATGCGGGGTTCCGTGAGTCCGGCGCAGTATCTCTCGGGCCCGGTCCCAGGATGAGATCGCCGACCGCCTCGACGTGACCCAGCCCGTCGTCTCCGACTACGAGCGTGGACGGCTGCGGCTACACGGCGGGCTCATCGTCCGGCTCTGCAAAATCCTGGACGTCTCCGCGGACGAGCTGGTCCCCGGAGAATCAACTGTGATTGCCCAGCCGAGTTAAGACCCCGAGGAGAGCCCGTCGTGTTCTGTGGCGAGGACTTGATCGGCGCCAAGACGCGCCCGATGGGAGTGCTCGGCGACGTTGCACCGACTCTATTGAAGCTGGCTGGCGTCGATGAGCCGGAGGGCATGACCGGGATACCGTTGCTTTAGTCTTCTCACTTGAGCGCCCAAGCGCTCGTGAAATCGGGCGCCCGGAGGGTCGACAAGCAATCCCTGGACCGCGGTTCTACCCTGCAAGTCGTTCTAGGAAGCGTTCGAACCCTTTGACCAACTGCTCTTCTGATTCGAACCCGAGGGTCTCCCACACGGGATCTCTTGATGGCGTGGTGTAGTACAGGCGCATGAATTTGAGTAGCGCCTCGCGCCCCTCATCCCCCCGTTCGTGCATCATGAAGTAGGTCACCGCGCCGGCTTGTGAGTAGAAGATGGTCTTTGGAGTGATCTGCAACTCCAGTAGCGCGTGTCGCAAGGACAGCTCTCCGATGGCCTCGTTGGGCAACATATCGAAGTCGCCATGACTCATCTTGATCAGGGCCCCTGTGGGCAACAGGCCTTCACGAGCTTGCAGGCCAGAGCTCACGTCTAGGGCCATTGCTGTTTCATCCTGCAAGTCGTTCCCGAGTCGTCCAAGCTCAACCACTTGCTCTTCGATGAACCGGGCGAAACCTTCCACGACCCAATAGCCGGGCGTAGTGGTGGAACCGCTCGCAGTTCCCTTTGTCGGCAACCAACACTGCGAGAGGTACTGGTGGGTGAGTTCGTGGGCGAAAGTCTTGTGGAGTTTGCGGTTCGTGGCGTCCGCGCCCCGACGGCTAGTCGGGACGTAGAATCGCGAGACGCGTTCGGACGGAGAGTAGTAGCCCGCAGTCCATGAGCGGTCAAACGGGCTCGGAGTGTGCTCGGATAGGTACGCCTCGCGGTCGGCGTGAATTCGTACCTGGAGGCGCTCGCGACTCCTCTCTGAATCCTCCCGCCCGACCAGCTTCTCGAGCGTCCTGAGCGCGGCTTCCCCGCTACGAAGACAGGCGCCTAGGACTTCCGGATCCTGACTGTGGGTAAGCAGCTCGATGTTCTTTGTCCGCAGCCCGATCACGTTCTTGGCCCAGGTCGTTCCGGCGACTGCCTTCCACGCTGGATCATCACGGGGGATGAACCTGGCCCCCGCCGGAAGCAACTCCCGGGACCATCGGATCCATTGCTGCGGAGAGTCGTTGTTGACGACGAAGGGATACTCGGCAGGGAGCCATTCCGCCGCGAGTTCCACAGCCTCCTCGCATGGCCAGAGTTCTTGCGCGTGGGAAAGCAGGGCGGCGGCAACCTGGCGCAGATCCTCCGAGGCACACCAGCGAGCAGCGCGTAGGTAGGCCCCCACCAATTTCTCCCGCTCTCCTTCCTCCGTGGATCGGAGCTTCTTCAGCTGTCGTGGTGCGTTTCCCGCTGTGGTCTCGATCTTGCCAGCGATGCGCCCACGTAGCTCTTGCAAACGAGACTCCGGCATACCCACGCTGACGGCCTCGTCGATCAAGCGCTGCACCTCACCGATGAAGAGCTTCTTCAAGTAGGCCTTGGACTGAGAATCCAAGAGGGTGAGGTGGTCCTCATTCAACCGTCGCAACCAGGCCACGAGTACCGGGTAAGCTTCGCCCTTCAGCTCGATCCCGTTCGCAGTCTCGACCAAGGCGACATCCTCCGCAGGGAACGACAAGGGCTCACCGTCGGAAGCGGCGAGTAGGTACTGCCCTTCCGATCCCATCGTCACCTCGCCCTGAGGATAAGCGATCCAAGCTACCTTTACATTCACCCTCTGCCCCCCTCACCCTTCCCCCTGCGCCCAGAGCTCCCCCACGAGCGAGACCTTCTCCGGCCCCACCCTCACCTTCATTCAACAGCTCTCGAGATCATCTTTGCACCAGGTAGATCCCGGCCCGTTCGTCTCGACCGATCGGCCACATTGTCCGAGAAAAGCTCGCACCCGCGGAGAGTATTGTGCGCCAGTTGAGGTGAAAGCGATTCAAGCCTGACTCGCCACACAATCATCTTCGGCGTCTATGGATTGCCGTGATGGATCCACCTTCCCGTAGGGGAGGACTGCCCACTAGTAGCCAACCCATGCGTAACAGCATTCTCGTATTCAGTTTTCTACTCGCGTCAATCTCCCTCTTCTTCACGAGCGGCGCGAACGGTCAAATCAATACAGATGCGTCTGTCACCGCCGCCAGTACCTCGAGCACGGTGATCGACAATCAAGACGGTGGGTGGACCTTTCACCACGACCGCGGAGGCACCCAGCCGATGAAGAACATCGTCGTGAGTGTGAGTTTCTTCGGTTCGCCGCCACTTTCGAGCTGCGAGACTGACTCACTTGGTGGCTCCTCTACCGGGGAGCGCTTCTTTAACTAGAGCTCTTTCCCTCAAAGCTCACGGAGCCCCAAAGACATGGAACACCAATCAACAGACGACCACGTGACGCCCCTATCCCGGAAGTCGAACATCATCAAGACTCTCTCCTTCGTCGGCGTCATCTCCGCGTTCCTCTATATCGGGGAACTCCAACTGCCGAACGAAATCAACAGCGCCTCGCTAGCCGCCATCGATAGCGCAGTCGAATTGGAAACAGAGGATCCCGTTTTCGCGGTTCAACTTTCCTCTTGGGACACGGTGGCTGAACTTCCCGCGTTGAGCAAGGTCATTCACATGCTCTCGTGTGAACCCGAGGTGATCCTGAGCCATCTCAAACTGACTGAGTCGGAACGTGCTCTGCTAGAAGATCCGGTGCTCCGTGCCGGCGCCATGTTGGAAATCGAAGTGGCGCTCCAAACCTTCGAAGAGCGCAGCACCGCTCGGCACACCGCGGCAATCGACATTGCTCGCTCCCTTGTCGAGGCCGGTGTGTTCGAGACAGACGACAAGCACAACTGCGGAAGAACCGACGAACTCACCCCGGTCTATACCCCGGAAGGCTGGGGTTCACTCGCCCTCGCGGACTATCCCACGCTCAACGCGCTGACCAACGAAGTGCGGCAGATTCCGAACGAACTGCACGCCGCCGTTACCAGCCGCATCTCTCACGCTGCCTATGCGCAGTAACTGAAACTCGAAACCTTTCATACCAAACCCCAATTCCCCTGTACTTCAAATGAAACTAGCAACACTCGCATTCTTGGCACTCTCTACCCTCGGCGTGATGATGGCTGGCCCCTTGGCAGATGCTGGGCTCCTTCCTGCACAACCCTCCGCCCCGATGTTCGAAGGCAATGACGACGACGGAGATGGGCAAACCCCCCCCGACGACCCCTGTGCCTGCCACCCATCCATCACCCTCAACCGTCAGGACGATGCAGGTATCCGCGCCTACTGGACCGGTTGGGATATTGCGGGCCGCTGCATGAATGACGCGTGCCCAGAGGCCTCCGCTGCCTGTCATTGGGCGGGAATGTTTACGGTCCAAAACGTTGGAACTGTCCCCAAGACGATTCACGCTTTGCCCGGTCATCCCGGCACGGCTGGAAATGGCCCGCATGTGCTCATGCCAGGACAGTGGGTGGACAAGCCGGGTGTTACCGCGACCGCTGACTGCGGAGATCAAGACTTTGACTACCTCATTGTGAACGACAACCCACCGTACGGGCAGAAGCACACGTTGACCGTCTACTTCAATTGCAGTTCGTGCGATGCGGACTGAGGCGAGAAGCTGATCCTGTCGCCAGCGGGGACAAGTCGGGAAGCTTGGTCTCCGCATTCCACCCACAACAAGGGAAACTTCGATCGATCCACTTCCCCCACGCCAGTCGCTATCGCACTAGCGGCTGGCGCTCTTGTGGTTAGCGAAGAAGTCTCCGCGACAATGCGACAATCTGACTTGCGAGGCCCTTTTACCGTGTTGCCCAGAGGATAGATGAGATGAGAAGGCCAGCCTGGAGGATAAGCGCTCCAAGCTACCTCTCCCTCCACCCTCCAGCCCCCCTGACGCCTCACCCCCGGCAAGCGGTCCCCTCGCCGCTTCTTCTCGCCCCAGCTGACGGCCTCCGAGCCAGGATCGGGGGCCTCTTCCCCTTCCCCCTGCGCCCAGAGCTCCCCCACGAGCGAGACCTTCTCCGGCCCCACC